>NZ_QJUI01000035.1 GCF_004327285.1 Phytopseudomonas daroniae | reverse complement strand
GATTGAGTTCGGCGGTCTGCCGGAGTGCTTGCTGGATGGACATAAAAAAACAGGCTCATGGAAATCCAGGAGCCTGTTTCTATTACCGCAGCCTCGGAGTCAATGCCTTAACTGACTGGCATTAGGCATCTGCCGGGCGTTTTCGTTTCCGTCGTTGCCGCAATCATCGGGCAACTGGCGGACTCAGTGAGTCCGCCTTGGTCGCCTCAGGCCATTTCCGCCGCTGTCTCGAAATCGAACGTCAGTTCGCCATTCTCGAGATTCACGTGGACGGTGCCGCCATGCTCGGACAGCTCGCCGAAGAGGATTTCCTCCGCCAGCGGGCGCTTGATCCGATCCTGGATGAGGCGCGACATCGGTCGCGCACCCATTTGCACGTCATAGCCCTGCTCCGCCAGCCAGTCCCGTGCAGCGTTGCTGACCTCAAGCATGACCCGCTTGTCCTCGAGCTGCGCCTGCAACTCGATGAGAAACTTGTCGACGATGCTCTTGATCGTTTCGTGGCTGAGTCGACCGAACTGGATGATGGTATCCAGACGGTTGCGGAACTCCGGCGTGAAGCTCTTCTTGATCACTTCCATGGCATCGGACGAGTGATCCTGATAAGTGAAACCGATCGACGCCCGGGCCGCTGTTTCGGCACCAGCGTTGGTGGTCATGATCAGGATGACATTGCGGAAATCCGCCTTGCGTCCGTTGTTGTCGGTCAGGGTGCCGTGATCCATCACCTGCAGTAGCAGGTTGAAGACTTCCGGGTGGGCCTTTTCGATTTCGTCGAGCAGCAGCACGCAATGCGGCTGTTTGGTGATGGCCTCGGTCAGCAGACCGCCCTGATCAAAGCCGACATAACCAGGTGGCGCACCAATCAGGCGGGATACGGTGTGCCGCTCCATGTACTCGGACATGTCGAAGCGCACCAGCTCCACACCCAGCGCCTTGGATAGCT
Organism: Phytopseudomonas daroniae; assembly: GCF_004327285.1. GTDB lineage: Bacteria > Pseudomonadota > Gammaproteobacteria > Pseudomonadales > Pseudomonadaceae > Aquipseudomonas > Aquipseudomonas daroniae. Next base: position 30,110 of record NZ_QJUI01000035.1, on the reverse strand, counting down.
GACGAGCGGCTTCGGTCTTGCCGACGCCAGTCGGGCCGGCGAACAGGAACGAGCCAACCGGCTTGTCCGGTGCCTTGAGGCCCGCACGAGACAGCTTGATGGCCGTAGCCAGCGAGTCGATGGCGGCATCCTGGCCGAATACTGTCAGCTTCAGGTCGCGCTCCAGGTTGCGCAACAATTCCTTGTCGGAACTGCTGACGTGCTTCGGAGGAATCCGCGCGATCTTGGCGACGATGTCTTCGACCTGAGGCACATCAATGCGCTTGAGGCGCTTGTCCTGCGGCTGCAGGCGCTGATAGGCACCCGCTTCGTCGATCACATCGATGGCCTTGTCAGGCATGTGACGGTCATTGATGTAGCGCGATGCAAGCTCGGCAGCAGCACGCAATGCCTCATCGCTGTACTCGATATCATGGTGCTGCTCGAAACGCCCCTTGAGCCCCCTGAGGATGCCAATGGTGTCCTCCACCGAAGGCTCGGCCACATCGACCTTCTGGAAGCGGCGCGCCAGGGCACGATCCTTCTCGAAGATGCCGCGGAACTCCTGGAAGGTGGTGGAGCCAATGCAGCGGATCTCGCCAGACGAAAGCGCCGGCTTGAGCAGATTGGAGGCATCCATCACACCGCCGGACGCCGCACCGGCACCAATGATGGTGTGGATTTCGTCGATGAAGAGGATCGCATGGGGACGCTTGCGCAACTCGGTCAGCAACGCCTTGAGGCGCTTCTCGAAGTCACCGCGGTACTTGGTGCCTGCCAGCAATGCCCCCAGGTCGAGGGAGTAGACCACGCTGTCGGCGAGCAGATCCGGTACCTGGTTGTCGACGATACGCTTGGCCAGACCTTCGGCGATGGCGGTCTTGCCCACGCCAGCCTCGCCGACCAGCAATGGGTTGTTCTTGCGGCGCCGGGCGAGAATCTGTGCCACGCGTTCGACTTCGTGCTCGCGGCCAACCAGTGGATCGATGCGCCCTTGGCGGGCCAGTTCGTTCAGATTGCTGGCGTAGGCGTCCAGCGGATTGCCTGACGACGAGGATTCGCCACCCTCGTCATCCTGCATTTCCTGCTCGGCTTCCGGAGACGCACCCTGCCCCGGCACCTTGGAAATACCGTGGGCGATGAAATTGACCACGTCGATGCGTGCCACGCTCTGCTGCTTGAGCAGAAACACGGCCTGGCTTTCCTGCTCGCTGAAGATCGCGACCAGCACGTTGGCGCCGGTCACTTCGCGCTTGCCGGAGCTTTGCACATGGAACACCGCGCGCTGCAGTACGCGCTGGAAACCCAGCGTAGGCTGGGTTTCGCGCTCTTCGTCATGCTGCGGAATCAGCGGGGTCGTCGAATCGATGAATTCCTGCAGATCGTTGCGCAGCTTGTCCAGGCTGGCACCGCATGCGCGCAACACACTGGCTGCTGCTTCGTTATCCAGAAGAGCCAGCAGGAGGTGCTCCACCGTCATGAATTCATGACGCTTGGCGCGTGCCTCCTTGAAGGCAAGGTTGAGGGTGACTTCGAGCTCTCGATTTAACATAGCTTCACCTCATGCCCAAGCGGCCGGCGTTAACCGTCCTTCTCGATTTCACAGAGTAATGGATGCTGGCTTTCCCGCGCGTATTGATTGACCTGTGTAGCCTTGGTCTCGGCGATGTCGCGGGTATAGAGACCACAAACGGCGCTACCTTCGGTATGCACTGTCAGCATGATCTTGGTCGCCACCTCGCGATTGAGGTTGAAGAACGTCTCAAGTATCTCGACCACGAAATCCATGGGGGTGTAGTCATCATTGAACAAGATCACCTTATAGAGCGGAGGCGCCTGCAATGCCGGCTTGGATTCCTCGACGGCAAGTCCCGAAGAGTCGTCCTCATGCGGTGCGGGTCGATCCTGATTGAATGTTAGTCGAATCTGGCTACTTGCATGCATGCTGGATTAAAAGGTTCGTGGGTGAATGGAAGCGGGTAGCAGAGAATATGACCCGTTTATCGTTGCTTCGTGCGTTGCCTTGACTATCGGCAAAAGGGTGTTACAACCAAAGGATACCCCTACGGGGTCAAAGGGCTTGCGCTCGCATGAGCAATCTTACGAACGCGGGATCTAATGTGGATGATACTCCAGCAATGGGGTTCCTTGCAGAGGGATATCAGCATGCTAAGTGGTAAGGTCAAGTGGTTCAACAACGCCAAGGGCTATGGGTTCATCCTGGCCGACGGCCGAGATGAGGACCTGTTCGCCCATTATTCGGCCATCCAGATGGACGGGTACAAAACCCTGAAAGCCGGACAAGCCGTAAGCTTCGATATTATTCAGGGCCCCAAAGGCCTCCATGCCGTGAATATCAGCGCAGCCCAGGCGACCTCCGAGGTCGCTGCCACCGCCACCAGTAGAGTGCGCGGGGAGCCGGTCGAGGTCTGACCTCTTAATCTGCATCTTAAAGGCCGGTCTCACGACCGGCTTTTTCGTTTCCGCTTCCGTTGTCGGGGTATGCGGGGGCTCTTCCTAGACATTGGTCGAATTGACCCTCGAACCGCGTAAAATACGCGGCCTACCTTCTCATACGCGCCTGCATTGCGACCAATCTGCGCTCCGAATAGGCCTATCCAGAGGTTTATCCAGGGTGCCTGAGCGCCTCGTTCAGTATGGCCGCGAGCAACTTGGTCACTGCCATAGTCCGCTGGTTTGATATACTCGGGCGCTGACTGAGTAGTCATAAAGGCGCATTCGCCTGGAGTACGGCTTCCAGCACTTGTCGTGCCGACCTTTAGAGGCGATCCGCTATCGCCATCGGTCGATTGCGACACCCAACATCATCGGGATGGAACTTCGAATTCACATCATTGATGCCGCGCTGTGGCCAGAAGCCACCTCACCCGGATCAGTGCCTTGTGCAAAAGTTCAGCAAAAAGAGAGTTAAATCAAATATGACCACACGCTCGAAGATTATCTACACCCTCACCGACGAAGCTCCTGCGCTCGCGACCTACTCCCTGCTCCCCGTCGTCAAAGCCTTTACCGCCTCCTCGGATATCGCCGTCGAAACCCGCGATATCTCATTGGCCGGCCGTATCCTGGCTCTCTTCCCCGAGTTTCTGACCGATGCTCAGAAACAGGGTGATCATCTGGCCGAGCTGGGCGCACTGGCCACCACGCCAGAAGCCAACATCATCAAATTGCCGAACATCAGTGCCTCGGTTCCGCAACTGAAGGCCGCGATCAAGGAGTTGCAGAGCCAGGGTTACGCCCTGCCCGACTATCCGGATAGCGGCGACAGCGACGAAGCGCGCGACATCCGCAGCCGCTACGACAAGGTCAAGGGCAGCGCCGTGAACCCGGTACTGCGCGAAGGCAACTCTGACCGCCGCGCACCGCTGTCGGTCAAGAACTACGCCCGCAAGCACCCGCACAAGATGGGCGCCTGGAGCGCTGACTCCAAGTCTCACGTGGCTCACATGAGCAGCGGCGATTTCTACGGCAGCGAAAAGGCTGCGCTGATCGATGCCAATGGCAGCGTGAAGATCGAGCTGCTTGCCGCCGACGGCAGCACTACCGTACTGAAAGAGAAAACCTCCGTTCTGGCCAACGAAGTCCTGGATTGCTCGGTTCTGAGCAAGAAGGCGCTGCGCAGCTTCATCGCTGCCGAAATCGAAGACGCCAAGAAGCAGGGCGTGCTGTTCTCGGTTCACCTGAAAGCCACCATGATGAAGGTCTCCGACCCAATCATCTTCGGCCAGATCGTTGCCGAGTTCTACAAGTCGGCCCTGGAGAAGCACGCTGCTGCACTGCAGGAAGCGGGCTTCAACCTGAACAACGGCATTGGCGACCTGTACTCCAGCATCAAAAAACTGCCAGCCGACAAGCAGGCAGAGATCGAAGCCGATATCAATGCTGTCTATGCCGAGCGCCCGGCGCTGGCCATGGTCAACTCCGACAAGGGCATCACCAACCTGCACGTGCCGAGCGACGTTATCGTCGACGCCTCGATGCCGGCGATGATTCGTGATTCGGGCAAGATGTGGAACGCCGCTGGCGAGCTGCAAGATGCCAAGGCCGTGATCCCGGATCGTTGCTACGCCAGCATCTACCAGGCCGTGATCGAGGACTGCAAGGCCAATGGCGCCTTCGACCCGACCACCATGGGCAGCGTACCGAACGTTGGCCTGATGGCGCAGAAAGCCGAAGAGTACGGCTCCCACGACAAGACCTTCCAGATCCAGGCCAACGGCGTGGTTCGCGTGGTCGACAGCAACGGCCAGGTGCTGATGCAGCAGGACGTGGAAGAAGGCGATATCTGGCGCATGTGCCAGGCCAAGGACGCGCCGATCCAGGATTGGGTCAAGCTCGCCGTCAACCGCGCCCGCCTGAGCAACACCCCCGCCGTGTTCTGGCTGGATCCGGCTCGCGCCCACGACGCCGTGATGATCGAGAAGGTACAGAAATACCTGAAGGATCACGACACCAGTGGTCTGGACATCCGCGTGCTGTCGCCGGTCGAAGCCATCAAGTTCTCCCTGGCGCGCATCCGTGAAGGCAAGGACACCATCTCGGTGACCGGCAACGTACTGCGCGACTACCTGACCGACCTGTTCCCGATCATGGAGCTGGGCACTAGCGCCAAGATGCTGTCGATCGTTCCGCTGATGAGCGGCGGCGGTCTGTTCGAAACCGGTGCTGGCGGCTCCGCGCCCAAGCACGTACAGCAACTGGTCGAGGAAAACTTCCTGCGCTGGGATTCCCTGGGTGAGTTCCTGGCTCTGGCCGCTTCTCTGGAGCATCTGGGCAACACCTACGACAACCCCAAGGCGTTGGTGCTCAGCAAGACCCTGGATGAGGCTACCGGCCAATTCCTCGACAACGACAAGTCGCCGGCACGCAAGGTTGGTGGTATCGACAACCGTGGCAGCCACTTCTACCTGGCGCTGTACTGGGCTCAGGCTCTGGCGGCACAGAACGAAGACGCGGCGCTGCAAGCGCAGTTCGCCCCGCTGGCCAAGGCCCTGAGCGACAACGAAGCCAAGATCGTTGCCGAGCTGGGTGCAGTACAGGGCAAGCCGGCTGACATCGGCGGCTACTATGCACCTGACAAGGCACTGACCGAAAAAGTCATGCGCCCGAGCGATACCCTCAACACTGTTCTGGCCTCGCTGGTCTGAGTAATGTGCTGATGTAACGCCAACGACCCCGGCCTAGCGCCGGGGTTGTTGTTTTCAGCCCTGAAAAGGAGCCTTTATGGATTGGTACGCACACGTCACCGTTGCGACGATAGTCGAGCACAACGGGCGCTTTCTGTTCGTCGAAGAACTCAAGGGCGGCCGCCTGGTGCTCAACCAGCCCGCCGGCCATCTGGAGCCCCGGGAAAGTCTGCAGCAGGCCGCTGTACGCGAAACCCTGGAAGAAACCGGCTGCGATGTCGAGCTGACCGGCGTTACCGGTATCTACCTGTATACGGCGCCCAGCAATGGCGTGACCTATCAACGCATCTGCTTCACCGCCAACCTGCTCAGGCATGATCCCGAACGCGCGCTGGATACCGACATCAGCGGCATCCGCTGGCTGACTCATGCAGAATTGCAAGCCGAATCCGATCACCTGCGCAGTGAGCTGGTAATGCGCTGCCTGGACGATTACCTCAGCGGCGAGCGCTTTCCGCTCAGTATCATCCGCGCCCCCATGTAAACGAAGCTTGATAATGCCTATCAACGTGGCTGCGCTGAAACGTCGTGCGCATCCTGTTAGAATCCCGCCCCTTTGAAGCCCGTATCGATCCTGACCATGCAAGATCCAGCCACTCAACGCGTCATCGTCGGCATGTCTGGCGGCGTCGACTCCTCCGTATCGGCCCTGCTATTGCTCGAACAGGGCTATCAGGTCGAAGGCCTGTTCATGAAGAACTGGGACGAGGACGACGGCACCGAATACTGCACCGCCATGGACGACCTGGCGGACGCTCAGGCCGTGTGCGACCGCATCGGCATCAAGCTGCATACCGCCAACTTCGCCGCCGAGTACTGGGACAACGTGTTCGAGCACTTTCTGGCCGAATACAAGGCCGGTCGCACGCCGAACCCGGACATCCTGTGCAACCGCGAAATCAAGTTCAAGGCGTTCCTCGACTACGCCCTGATGCTTGGCGCCGACCTGATTGCCACCGGCCACTATGTGCGTCGCCGCGATATCGACGGACGTAGCGAGCTGCTCAAGGGCCTTGACCCGAACAAGGATCAGAGCTACTTCCTGCATGCCGTTGGCGGTGAACAAATTGGCAAGACGCTGTTTCCTGTCGGCGAGCTGGAAAAGCCCCAGGTGCGCGCGATTGCCGAGAAATACGAGTTGGCCACCGCGAAGAAGAAAGACTCGACAGGCATCTGCTTTATTGGCGAGCGCCGTTTCAGCGATTTTCTCAAGCAGTATCTGCCAGCTCAGCCAGGCGATATCGAAACCACCGAGGGCGATGTCATCGGTCGCCACCACGGTCTGATGTACCACACCATCGGTCAGCGCCAGGGGTTGGGCATCGGCGGCCTGAAAGACGCCAGCGACGAGCCCTGGTACGTGCTGCACAAGGATCTGACTCGCAACGTGCTGGTGGTCGGTCAGGGCAACGAGCACCCGTGGCTGTTCTCCCGCGCCCTGAACACGTCGCAGATCTACTGGGTCAACCCCGTCGAACTGGACACACCGCGCCGACTGACCGCCAAGGTTCGCTACCGCCAGGCGGATCAGACCTGCACGCTGGAGCGCAGCGCTGATGGCTACCGTGCCACGTTCGACCAGCCGCAACGCGCCGTCACGCCCGGCCAGTCCGTGGTGTTCTACGATGGCGATATCTGTCTTGGCGGTGGCGTGATCGAAAGCGCCGAGCCCTGGAGCGAGGGTGCCCCGCGATGAATTCGATACAGGAACAACTGATCGCCCTTGGCGCCGTATTTCAAGCTGCGGTGATGGTCGACAAGATTGCCAAGACCGGCCAGGCCGCCGAAAGCGAAGTGACATGCCTCATCGGCAGCCTGCTGGTGCGTGATTCCAAGGGCACCCTGGATGTGTTCGGTGGTGATGACCTCAATCTGCGCGAGGGTTACCGCGCCCTGGTCAGCGCTCTGGAGCGCGACCCTACCAGCCTGCAGCGCGAGCCGCTGCGCTATGCCCTGGCCCTGCTGGGCCTGGAGCGGCAACTCGACAAGCGCGGAGACCTCTTGCAACTGATGGGCAGCCGCCTGGATCAGATCCAGAGCCAGGCCGAACACTTCGGGATCGGCCACGAGAACGTGGTGTCTTCATGCGGTGCGCTGTATCAGGACACCATCAGCACCTTCCGGCAGCGTATTCAGGTACAGGGCGACAGCCGCTTCCTGCAGCAGCCGGGCAATGCCTCGAAAATTCGCGCCCTGCTGCTCGCGGGCATCCGCTCGGGGCGCCTGTGGCGGCAACTGGGCGGGCATCGCTGGCAGTTGGTGTTCAGTCGCCGCAAATTGCTGCGAGAGCTTTACCCGATGCTGCGCAGTTAATCTGCGCTACTTCTCTGATGTGCATCTCGTTCATCGAATGACCTAGGGGCGCCGCCGATGGCTGCCCTAATTCGTGTATGATGTGCGCCCTTTTCAACGCCCGACTGTCCGAGAACGCCTCCCATGCAGCTTTCCTCGCTCACCGCGGTTTCGCCCGTAGATGGCCGCTATGCCGGCAAAACCAGCGCCCTGCGCCCCATTTTCAGCGAATATGGCCTGATTCGTTTCCGTGTTCAGGTCGAAGTCCGCTGGCTGCAGCGCCTCGCTGCCCATGAAGGTGTAAGCGAAGTCGCGCCCTTCTCCGCCGAAGCCAATGCGCTGCTCAACGAGCTGGCCGAGAACTTCGCGGTGGAGCACGCCGAGCGCGTCAAGGAAATCGAGCGCACCACCAACCACGACGTCAAAGCCGTGGAGTACCTGCTCAAGGAACAGGCCGCCAAGCTGCCAGAGCTGGACAAGGTCAGTGAATTCATCCATTTCGCCTGCACCAGCGAGGACATCAACAACCTGTCCCACGCCCTGATGCTGCGCGAAGGCCGCGACAACGTGCTGCTGCCGCTGATGCGCCAGATCGCCGCTGCAATCCGCGAACTATCGGTGAAATTCGCCGACGTGCCGATGCTGTCGCGCACCCACGGTCAGCCAGCCTCGCCGACCACCCTGGGCAAGGAGCTGGCCAACGTCGTCTACCGCCTGGAGCGGCAGGTCACCCAAGTCGCCGCCGTACCGCTGCTCGGCAAGATCAATGGTGCCGTGGGCAACTACAACGCCCACCTGTCCGCCTATCCGCAGATCGACTGGGAAGCCAACGCCCGTCAGTTCATCGAGAGCGATCTGGGCCTGCAGTGGAACCCCTACACCACGCAGATCGAACCTCACGACTACATCGCCGAGCTGTTCGATGCCATCGCCCGTTTCAACACCATCCTCATCGACTTCGATCGCGACGTCTGGGGCTACATCTCCCTCGGCTACTTCAAGCAGAAGACCGTGGCTGGCGAGATCGGCTCCTCGACCATGCCGCACAAGGTCAACCCGATCGACTTCGAGAACTCCGAAGGCAACCTGGGGATCGCCAACGCACTGTTCCAGCACCTGGCCAGCAAGCTGCCTATTTCCCGCTGGCAGCGCGACCTGACCGACTCCACCGTGCTGCGCAACCTCGGTGTCGGCTTCGCTCACAGCGTGATCGCTTACGAAGCAAGCCTCAAGGGAATCAGTAAGTTGGAGCTCAATACTCAACGTATTGCTGAAGACTTGAACGCCTGCTGGGAAGTGCTCGCCGAACCGATCCAGACGGTGATGCGTCGCTACGCCATCGAGAATCCCTACGAGAAACTCAAGGAGCTCACGCGTGGCAAGGGCATCACGCCAGAAGCGCTGCTGGCCTTCATCGACGGCCTGGATATGCCATTGCAAACCAAGGAAGAGCTCAAGCAGCTCACTCCGGCCAACTACATCGGCAACGCGGTGGCCCAGGCCAAACGCATCTAAGCTGTCTTCAGTCTCAAGGACGCCCGGCTGAAGCCGGGCGTTTCTTTTTATACGCATCAATAAATATCAAGGACTTACAGATGAATCCTGATGCTCCTCTTCAGCTATTGGGTGGCCTGAGCGCACGCGAATTCCTGCGTGATTACTGGCAGAAGAAGCCCCTGCTGGTGCGCCAGGCCATCCCCGCTTTCGAAAGCCCGATCTCTCCGGACGAACTGGCCGGCCTCGCCCTCGAGGAAGAAGTCGAATCGCGCCTGGTGCTCGAACATGGCGAAACGCCATGGGAAGTGCGCCGCGGCCCCTTCGCCGAGGACGCTTTCTCTCAGTTGCCTGAGCGCGACTGGACGCTGCTGGTACAGGCCGTCGACCAGTTCGTGCCGGATGTTGCCGAATTGCTGGAGCAGTTCAAGTTCCTACCCAAATGGCGCATCGACGATGTGATGGTCAGCTTTGCCGCCCCCGGCGGCGGCGTTGGCCCGCACTACGACAATTACGACGTATTTCTCCTGCAGGGCCATGGCCGCCGCCGCTGGCAGATTGGCCAGATGTGCGACTCGCAAAGCCCCCTGCTGCAAGATCTGGATCTGAAGATCCTGGCTCAATTCGATCAAACTGAAGAATGGGTACTCGAGCCCGGCGATATGCTCTATCTGCCGCCGCTCCTGGCCCACTGTGGTACCGCCGAGGACGATTGCATGACTTATTCCGTGGGTTTCCGCGCACCCAGCGCGGCCGAAGTACTGACCCATTTCACCGATTTTCTCGGCCAGTTCCTGCCCGATGAAACGCGCTATAGCGACGCCGGCACTGCGCCTGCCAGCGATCCGCACGAAATCCAGCGCGATGCTCTGGATCGTCTCAAGGCGCTGCTCGCCGAACATATGGGCGACGAGCGCCTGCTGATGACCTGGTTCGGCCAGTTCATGACCGAGCCACGCTACCCGGAACTGATCGCCGGTATCGAGATCGACGAGGATGGTTTCCTCGACCAACTGGAAGACGGCGCGGTACTGATCCGCAACCCCAGCGCACGCATGGCCTGGTCCGAAGTGGGCGAAGACCTGGTGCTGTTCGCCAGTGGCCATAGCCGCCTGCTTTCCGCAGGCCTGCGCGAATTGCTGAAAATGGTCTGCTCGGCCGATGCCCTGCACCTGGAAAACCTCGGCCCATGGCTGGCAAACGACGAAGCGCGTACCCTGCTGCTCGAACTGGCCAAGCAAGGCAGCCTGGAGTTTGCCGATGAATGACCTGCGCGTACGCATCGCCGACTGGCACAAGGATTACGAAGAACTGCGACGCATCCGCGAAACGGTATTCGTCGCCGAACAGGCCGTGCCGCCTGAACTGGAATGGGACGCCGAAGACAGCGATGCCGTGCATTTTCTCGCCTGCGACGGCGACTACCCGATCGGTACCGCGCGCCTGCTGGCCGATGGCCAGATCGGTCGGGTATCGGTACTCAAGGATTGGCGCGGCCTGAAGGTCGGCGAAGCGCTGCTGCAGTCGGTAATCGCCGAGGCGGAGAAACGTGGGCTGAGTCAGCAAATGCTCAGCGCCCAGGTGCAGGCAACGCCGTTCTATGAAAAGCTGGGCTTCACTGTAGTGAGTGAGGAATACCTGGAAGCGGGCATTCCTCACGTCGACATGGTGCGCAGCAGCGGCTGATGATCAGCTGTGGCCTGTGCGACGTTACGCCGGTGCCACAGAGGTCAGCATGAACGATGAACACGCGCCCGACGACACTGAGCTCGACCTGATCGAGTTCGAGTCGCCAGGGCGTTTTGCCCTGCACAACCCCGACAGCCAGCTGCCGCAACCCGCCGCCTGGGAGCCGGCGCCCTACGTGCTGGGCAGTGAGCGGGCGCTGCAGCGCTTCAGCCTTCCCGATCAGGCTCGCAGCCATGCCCTGGCCTTGATGCAACAGGCCTGCCGCACGCTGTGCCTTTACAGCCCTGACCTCGAACCCTGGCTCTACCACCACAGCAGCATCCAGGAAGCGTGTACGCGCTTCCTGCTGAGCCATCGCAATAGCCGGCTACGCATTCTGCTGCGTGATAGCGGCCGCGCGGTTCGCGACGGGCATCGGCTGATCGCGTTATCGCGCAGACTGTCCAGCCACGTACAGATGCGCCGCTGCCATCCGGATTACCCTTTTCCCGAAGGCGCCTTTCTGCTGGCTGACGATCAAGGTCTGTTGATGCGCCCTGAGCCGGATCAATTCGCCGGGTATGCGAAATACCAGGATCCGGCCCGTGTTCGCCAATTGCAGCGGTTATTCGATCAAACCTGGGAGACCAGCATCCTTGATCCTGATTTGCGGAGTTTTCTGCTATGAAACGGTATTTTCTCAGCGCTGCCCTGCTCGCTTTCAGCCTGTCGGCGGTGGCTGCCACCGAAGTCATCCCGCTCAACTACCGAACCGCTGGCGACCTGCTGCCCGTGGTGCAGTCGGCATTAGGTAACGAGGGGCGCGTCAGCGCCTATGGCAACCAGCTCATCGTCAACGCGCCGGCGGCCAAGATCGAGGAAATCCGCGCCCTGCTCGGCCAACTCGATACTCAGCCGAGGCGCTTGCTGATCAGCGTCGACACCAGTGAGTCCACTTATCGCGATGACCGGGGTTACGGCGTGGATGGCAGCATCAGCGCCGGCAATGGTCGCGTGGAGATTGGCCGTGGCGAAGTCAATGGCCGCGATCAGGCGCGCATCATCCGCCGTAGTACCGACAGCCGTGGCGGCGGCACTCAGCAGGTGCAGACCAGTGAAGGCTATCCGGCGCTGATTCAGGTCGGCCAGAGCGTACCGGTGACCACCAGCAGTCGCGGGCCCTATGGCCAGGTGTACAACAACACCGAGTATCGCAATGTCACCCAGGGTTTCTACGTCACCGCGAGCCTGGCCGGCGATGTCGTGCACCTGGAGATCAGCAGCAATCGTGACCGTGTCAACCAGACGCAACCTGGTGTGATCGACATCCAGCAGGCCGATACCCGCGTCAGCGGCCGAATCGGCGAATGGATCAGCATTGGTGGCAGCAGTGAACAAAGTCAGGCCGACAGCAGCGGTGTATTGCGTCGCCACTCCACCGAAGGCCGTGAAGATATGAGCATGCGCGTGAAGGTCGACGTAATCGACTGAGAGGCCCGTAAAACGTGACCATACGGTCGACCTAAGACTTATGTAGTAGATCTAAAAAAACACTACAAAAACGATTGACGAACATTTTCGTCGGTCGCATGATGGCCTCGCTCCCGCTAATCAGGGGCTCTGGAAACGGAGCCTCCGGGTCGCATCCTAGCTACCTCAGGATCGATTCGTGTTGTTAGCAGGCTGCTGAACAACTAGCTACGTTGCTGCTGCTTCGTTGGAAACAGGCTCAAAGTGCTCATGTACTGCTCGTACACTCCGCCTTCTCGTCTGCCTCCGCCTCGCATCAGCCGCCTCGCTAACGTTCTTCAACAGCCTGTACGCCCACAAGGCAGCTCGACGAGATGGCGACTGGAACGAGGTTGTCCTGAGGGACGGGGAAGCGTTTCACGTATCGATCAGCACAGTGCCGCGGGCGTCCACGGGCCCATAAGCACATCGACTCGCCTATCCGGCGGGTGGTGCCTGCCGATGCGTTTCGTCCACCCGGCCCAAGTGCCCTCCTCCTTCCGGTTTCCTCTCAACGTCTGCGGTGAGCTCGCTCCGAGCCTTGCGCCTGGACTGCGCGCGACGCTCGGTGCTCGACCAAACACACACTTGAAGGATTGACCATGTCAGCTTACGAAAACGACATCAAAGCCGTTGCCGCCCTGAAAGAAGCTGCTGGCAGCAGCTGGAGCGCCATCAACCCGGAATCCGTCGCTCGCATGCGCGCCCAGAACCGCTTCAAGACCGGCCTGGACGTCGCCAAGTACACCGCAGCCATCATGCGCAAGGACATGGCCGAGTACGACGCCGACTCTTCCGTCTACACCCAGTCTCTCGGTTGCTGGCATGGTTTCATCGGCCAGCAGAAGCTGATTTCCATCAAGAAGCACCTGAAGACCACCAACAAGCGCTACCTCTACCTGTCCGGCTGGATGATCGCCGCGCTGCGCTCCGATTTCGGCCCGCTGCCGGATCAGTCGATGCACGAGAAGACCGCGGTCGCCGCGCTGATCGAAGAGCTCTACACCTTCCTGCGTCAGGCCGACGCTCGCGAACTGGATCAGCTGTTCAGCGCGCTGGACGCCGCACGCGATTCCGGCGACAGGGCCAAGCAGAGCGAAATCCAGGCGCAGATCGACAATTTCGAAACCCACGTGGTGCCGATCATCGCCGACATCGACGCCGGTTTCGGTAACCCCGAGGCCACCTACCTGCTGGCCAAGAAGATGATCGAGGCAGGCGCCTGCTGCATCCAGATCGAAAACCAGGTATCCGACGAAAAACAGTGCGGCCATCAGGATGGCAAGGTCACCGTTCCGCACATCGACTTTCTGGCCAAGATCAACGCGGTGCGCTACGCCTTCCTCGAGTTGGGCGTGGACGACGGCGTGATCGTCGCCCGTACCGACTCCCTGGGTGCCGGCCTGACCAAGCAGATCGCCGTGACCAACGAGCCGGGCGATCTGGGCGATCAGTACAACTCGTTCCTCGACTGCGACGAAATCAGTGCGGCAGAGCTGAAGAACGGCGACGTGGTGATCAACCGCGAAGGCAAGCTGCTGCGACCCAAGCGCCTGCCGTCCAACCTGTTCCAGTTCCGCAAGGGCACGGGTGAAGACCGCTGCGTGCTGGACAGCATCACCTCGCTGCAGAACGGTGCCGACATGATCTGGATCGAAACCGAGAAGCCTCACGTCGGGCAGATCAAGGCCATGGTCGATCGCGTTCGCGAAGTCGTTCCCAACGCCAAGCTGGTCTACAACAACAGCCCGTCGTTCAACTGGACGCTGAGCTTCCGCCAGCAGGTGTTCGATGCGTTCGTCGCCGAAGGCAAGGACGTTTCTGGCTACGACCGCGCCAAGCTGATGAGCGCCGAGTACGATGAAACCGAGCTGGCGCAGGTTGCCGACGAGAAGATCCGCACCTTCCAGCGCGACAGCTCGGCCAACGCCGGTATCTTCCACCACCTCATTACCCTGCCGACCTACCACACCGCGGCCCTATCCACCGACAACCTGGCCAAGGGGTACTTCGCCGATCAGGGCATGCTGGCTTACGTCAAAGGCGTGCAGCGTCAGGAGATCCGCCAGGGCATTGCCTGCGTCAAGCATCAGAATATGGCTGGCTCGGACATTGGTGACAACCACAAGGAGTACTTTGCCGGCGAAGCCGCGCTGAAGGCGGGCGGCAAGGACAACACGATGAACCAGTTCCACTGAGAGCGGCTAACGCACCGCAAGGTGCGTGATTAACTCCTGAGCCCTGGCAGCGATGCCGGGGCTTTTTTATTCCCGCAACTAGTACAAAGAAAAAATTCAATAACCACTGTTTGTTTAAGTGCGCCATAGATGGATAACTAAGCGACAAACAAAGGCTTAAAAGAATAAATTCTCAAATGATAAATATTCCCATTGAAGTGTATTTAATTATTCACTACATTCACCTGACTACTGGCATTTCAAATCCACAGACCATTATAAATCATTGATTCAAAAGGATTTTCATTCCCTGATCGATCAAGGGCAAGCGGCTTAATATTAATTTTTTGCTCTGAAAAATTTACTTACACCAAATACAGGCATAACATTATGTAAATAGATTGCGAGGCGACCTGCGTTGTCTTGCCATAACTTTTAATTACGCGTGAAGCCGTTCCTTGCCTGAGGAGTCCCGGCATGTTGGAAGCAAGCAGTTCCCTGTCCCATAACTGGGCGTTGGCCGTTTTTCTGCTAGGGGTCGCTGGCCTTTGTGCATTCATGATGGGCTTATCCAGCCTGCTGGGTAGCAAGGCATGGGGCCGCAGCAAGAACGAGCCGTTCGAATCAGGCATGCTTCCCACCGGCAGTGCTCGCCTGCGCCTGTCCGCCAAATTCTATCTGGTCGCGATGCTTTTCGTGATCTTCGACGTCGAAGCCCTCTTTCTCTTCGCCTGGGCCATCTCTGTTCGCGAAAGCGGCTGGGCCGGCTTTATCGAAGCAGCCGTTTTCATAAACATTCTGTTGGCAGGTCTTGTCTACCTTTGGCGTATCGGTGCGCTTGATTGGGCACCCGAGGGCCGCAAGGCTCGGCAGGCGAAGCTAAAACAATGAGGCTTTGGCGATGCAATACAAACTTACTCGGATCGATCCGGATGCTCCCAACGAGCAATACCCGATCGGCAAACGGGAGGTCGTTTCCGACCCGCTGCTAGAAGACGAAGTTCACAAGAACATCTACCTGGGCAAGCTCGAGGATGTTCTCAACGGTGCTGTCAACTGGGGGCGCAAGAACTCCCTGTGGCCGTACAACTTCGGTCTATCGTGTTGCTACGTGGAAATGACCACCGCCTTCACCGCCCCGCACGACGTTGCGCGCTTCGGTGCCGAGGTTATCCGGGCATCCCCGCGGCAGGCCGATTTCATGGTCATCGCCGGCACCTGCTTCATCAAGATGGCGCCCGTCATCCAGCGTCTCTATGAGCAGATGCTCGAACCCAAGTGGGTCATCTCCATGGGCTCGTGCGCCAACTCCGGCGGCATGTACGACATCTACTCGGTTGTTCAGGGTGTCGACAAGTTCCTCCCGGTCGACGTCTACATACCCGGTTGCCCGCCCCGTCCCGAGGCCTTTCTGCAAGGGCTGATGCTGCTGCAGGAATCGATCGGTCAGGAGCGCCGCCCGCTGTCCTGGGTCGTTGGCGATCAAGGCGTTTATCGCGCCGAGATGCCCTCGCAGAAAGAACAGCGTCGCGAGCAGCGCATTGCGGTTACCAACCTGCGTTCCCCTGACGAAGTCTGAGTCCCGCTTTCCCAGCAAGGCCGGATTCACTCTCTACGTTGACCGATAGCGATCGAGACCATGACTGCAGACACCACCGTGTCCATTGCGCCGTACAAGGCGGACGACCAAGACGTCGTCGTTGAGCTTCAATCCCGTTTTGGCGCCGACAGCTTCACGCTGCAGGCCACCCGCACCGGCATGCCGGTCATCTGGGTCGGCCGCGACAAGCTCGTCGAGGTGCTGCGCTTCCTGCGCCAGGCCTCGCGCCCCTACGTCATGCTGTATGACCTGCACGGCGTCGATGAGCGCCTGCGTACTCAGCGCCGCGGCCTGCCGGACGCCGATTTCACCGTGTTCTATCACCTCATGTCGCTGGAACGTAACAGCGACGTGATGATCAAGGTGGCCCTGCGTGAAGGCGACCTCAATCTGCCTTCCGTAACCGGAATCTGGCCGAACGCCAACTGGTACGAGCGCGAAGTGTGGGATCTCTACGGCATCCATTTCACCGGCCACCCGCACCTGACCCGGATCATGATGCCGCCGACCTGGGAAGGTCACCCGCTGCGCAAGGATTATCCGGCGCGCGCCACCGAATTCGATCCGTTCAGCCTGACCCTGGCCAAGCAACAGCTCGAGGAAGAAGCCGCGCGTTTCAACCCGGAAGACTGGGGCATGAAACGCCAGAGCGAGAACGAGGACTACATGTTCCTCAACCTCGGCCCCAACCACCCCTCTGCCCACGGTGCATTCCGCATCATCCTGCAGCTCGACGGTGAAGAGATCGTCGACTGCGTGCCGGAAGTCGGTTACCACCACCGCGGCGCCGAGAAGATGGCCGAGCGGCAGAGCTGGCACAGCTTCATCCCCTACACCGACCGCATCGACTACCTCGGCGGGGTGATGAACAACCTGCCGTACGTGCTCTCGGTCGAGAAGCTCGCGGGCATCAAGGTGCCGCAGAAGGTCGACACCATCCGCATCATGATGGCCGAGTTCTTCCGCATCACCAGTCACCTGCTGTTCCTGGGCACCTATATCCAGGACGTCGGCGCCATGACCCCGGTGTTCTTCACCTTCACCGACCGCCAGCGCGCCTACAAGGTGATCGAAGCCATCACCGGCTTCCGCCTGCACCCGGCCTGGTATCGCATCGGCGGTGTCGCCCACGATCTGCCGCGTGGCTGGGAGAAGCTGGTCAAGGAATTTGTCGACTGGTTGCCCAAACGCCTCGACGAGTACGAAAAGGCCGCGCTGCGCAACAGCATTCTCAAGGCCCGAACCATCGGCGTCGCGCAATACAACACCAAGGAAGCGCTGGAATGGGGCACCACCGGTGCCGGCCTGCGTTCCACTGGCTGCGATTTCGATCTGCGCAAGGCACGCCCCTACTCCGGCTACGAGAACTTCGAGTTCGAAGTGCCGTTGGCGGTCAATGGCGATGCCTATGACCGCTGCATCGTACGCGTCGAGGAAATGCGCCAGAGCATCAAGATCATCGACCAGTGCATGCGCAACATGCCGGAAGGCCCGTACAAGGCAGACCATCCGCTGACCACGCCGCCGCCGAAAGAGCGCACGCTGCAGCACATCGAAACCCTGATCACCCACTTCCTGCAGGTCTCCTGGGGCCCGGTCATGCCAGCCAACGAAAGCTTCCAGATGATCGAAGCGACCAAGGGTATCAACAGCTATTACCTGACCAGCGACGGCAGCACCATGAGCTACCGCACGCGCATCCGCACACCGAGCTTCCCGCATCTGCAGCAGATCCCTTCGGTGATCCGCGGCAGCATGGTCGCTGACCTGATCGCGTATCTGGGCAGTATCGACTTCGTTATGGCCGACGTGGACCGCTGAGGAGACCTCATGAGCAATGCAGCCCTGATTCAGACCGACCGTTTCGCCCTCAGCGAAACCGAGCGCTCGGCCATCGAGCACGAGATGCACCACTACGAGGATCCGCGGGCGGCGTCCATCGAAGCCCTGAAGATCGTGCAGAAGGCGCGCGGCTGGGTGCCGGACGGTGCCGCCGATGCCATCGGTGCGGTTCTCGGGATTCCGGCCAGCGACGTGGAGGGTGTCGCCACCTTCTATAGCCAGATTTTCCGCCAGCCCGTCGGCCGTCACATCATCCGCGTGTGCGACAGCATGACCTGCTTCATCGGTGGCCATGAAAACGTGCTCGGCAGCATCAAGTCCGAGCTGGGCATCGCGCCCGGCCAGACCACCGCTGACGGTCGCTTCACCCTGCTGCCCGTGTGCTGCCTGGGCAACTGCGACAAGGCGCCGGCGATGATGATCGACGACGAGACCTTCGGTGACGTTCACCCCGAAGGCGTCGCTCAACTGCTGGAGAATTTCCAATGATCAGCCGCAGTTCCAGCCTGCTCACCTCCTTCGGCCCGGCGAATCGCATCCCCCGCAGCGAAGAGACTCATCCGCTGACCTGGCGCCTGCGCGACGACGGGCAACCTGTCTGGCTGGAGGAGTACCGGCAGAAGAACGGTTATGCCGCCGCGCGCAAGGCACTGGCCGAGATGGCCCAGACCGACATCGTGCAGACGGTCAAGGATTCCGGCCTCAAGGGGCGCGGTGGCGCGGGCTTCCCCACTGGTGTGAAGTGGGGCCTGATGCCCAACGACGAATCCCTGAACATCCGCTATCTGTTGTGCAACGCGGACGAGATGGAGCCCAACACCTGGAAAGACCGCATGCTGATGGAACAGCTGCCACACCTTCTGGTGGAAGGCATGCTGATCAGCGCCCGGGCCTTGAAGGCCTATCGCGGCTACATATTCCTGCGCGGCGAGTACGTCGACGCCGCCGCCAACCTCAACCGGGCAATCGACGAAGCCAAAGCTGCCGGCCTGCTGGGCAAGAACATCCTCGGCAGCGGTTTCGACTTCGAACTGTTCGTGCACACCGGGGCCGGTCGCTACATCTGCGGTGAGGAAACCGCGCTGATCAACTCCCTGGAAGGCCGCCGCGCCAACCCGCGTGCCAAGCCGCCATTCCCGGCCGCCGTGGGCGTATGGGGCAAGCCGACCTGTGTCAACAACGTCGAGACCCTGTGCAACGTGCCGTCCATCGTCGCCAATGGCGTCGACTGGTACAAATCCCTGGCCCGCGAAGGCAGCGAAGACCACGGCACCAAGCTGATGGGCTTCTCCGGCAAGGTCAAGACGCCAGGCATCTGGGAGCTGCCCTTCGGTATCAGCGCCCGCGAGCTGTTCGAAGACTATGCTGGCGGCATGCGCGACGGTTACACGCTCAAGGCCTGGCAGCCAGGCGGCGCCGGCACTGGCTTCCTGCTTCCCGAGCACCTGGACGCCTCCATGTATGCCGCCGGCATCGCCAAGGTCGGCACCCGTATGGGAACCGGCCTGGCCCTGGCCGTCGACAACACCGTGAACATGGTGTCGTTGCTGCGCAACATGGAAGAGTTCTTCTCTCGCGAATCCTGCGGCTGGTGCACCCCGTGCCGTGATGGTCTGCCGTGGAGCGTGAAGATTCTGCGTGCCCTGGAATGCAAGCAGGGTAGCCGCGAGGACATCGACACCCTGCTAGGCCTGGTCAATTTCCTCGGCCCCGGCAAGACCTTCTGCGCTCACGCGCCGGGTGCCGTGGAGCCGCTGGGCAGCGCGATCAAATATTTCCGTGATGAGTTCGACGCCGGGGTAATCGCCGACTCGATCAAGCCGCCAGTGGCGGCACACGCGGTATGAACCCGATGGCTGGACAGGTGGGCGCGATGCGCCGTCCGGCCCGGATGACGACAACGAATTCCCTTAGCCCGTCCACCTTCGGGTGGGCAAACGAAGACTGAAGAAAATGGCCACTATCCACGTAGACGGCAAAGATCTCGAAGTCGATGGTGCGGACAACCTGCTGCAGGCCTGTCTGTCCCTCGGACTCGATATCCCCTACTTCTGCTGGCACCCGGCGCTCGGCAGCGTCGGCGCCTGCCGCCAGTGTGCGGTGAAGCAGTACACCGACGAAAACGACACGCGCGGCCGCCTGGTCATGTCCTGCATGACGCCGGCCACCGACAATAGCTGGATCTCCATCGACGACGAAGAGGCCGTGGCCTTTCGCAAGAGCGTCGTCGAATGGCTGATGACCAACCACCCACACGACTGCCCGGTGTGTGAGGAAGGCGGCCACTGCCACCTGCAGGACATGACGGTGATGACCGGCCACAACGCCCGTCGTTATCGCTTCACCAAGCGCACCCACCAGAACCAGGAACTCGGCCCGTTCATCGCCCATGAGATGAACCGCTGCATCGCCTGCTACCGCTGCGTGCGCTACTACAAGGACTATGCCGGCGGTACCGATCTGGGCGTCTACGGCGCCCACGACAACGTGTATTTCGGGCGTGTCGAAGACGGCACCCTGGAGAGCGAGTTCTCCGGCAACCTGGTCGAGGTCTGCCCGACCGGTGTGTTCACCGACAAGACCCACTCCGAGCGCTATAACCGCAAGTGGGACATGCAGTTCGCCCCGAGCATCTGCCATGGCTGCTCCAGCGGCTGCAACACCAGCCCGGGCGAACGCTATGGCGAAGTGCGCCGCATCGAGAACCGCTTCAACGGTTCGGTTAACGGCTACTTTCTGTGTGACCGCGGTCGCTTCGGCTATGGCTACGTCAACCGTGAAGACCGTCCGCGTCAGCCGCTGATGGTGCTCAGCAAGATGAAGATGGGCCTGGATGCCGCGCTGGATCAGGCCGCTGCGCTGCTGAAGAACCGCAAGGTGATCGGCATCGGTTCGCCGCGTGCCAGCCTGGAAAGCAACTTCGCCCTGCGCGAGCTGGTCGGCGAAGGCAACTTCTACTCCGGTATCGCTGCCGCCGAGCAGGCCAATATCCGCCTGATCCGCGACATCCTGCAGAACGGCCCGCTGCCGGTGCCGACCCTGCGCGATATCGAAAGCCATGACGCGGTGTTCGTGCTCGGTGAGGATCTGACCCAGACCGCCGCGCGCATCGCCCTGGCCCTGCGCCAGTCGGTCAAGGGCAAGGCCACCGAGATCGCCGCCGGTGCGAAGATTCAGGATTGGCACATGGCAGCAGTGCAGAACGTCGCCCAGAATGCCCTCAATCCACTGTTCATCGCCAGCGTTACCGCCACCCGCCTGGATGACGTCGCCGAGCAGTGCGTGCACGCCGCTCCGGACGACCTGGCCCGTATCGGTTTTGCCGTGGCCCACGCCATCGACCCGAGCGCCCCGGCCGTCAGCGGCCTGGAAAGCGAAGCGGCGGAGTTGGTGCAGCGCATCGCCAAGGCGCTGCTGAACGCCAAGCGGCCGCTGATCGTCTCCGGCTCGTCCCTGGGCAGCAAAGCCCTGATCGAGGCAGCGGCGAACATTGCCAGCGCCCTGAAGAATCGCGAGAAGAATGGCTCCATCAGCCTGGTGGTACCGGAAGCCAACAGCATGGGCCTGTCCCTGCTGATGGGTGAAAACTTCTCCGGCCATAGCCTGGACGAAGCCCTTGAGGCCCTGACTTCCGGCCAGGCCGATGCCCTTGTGGTACTGGAGAATGACCTCTATCGCCGTGCTGATGCCAGCAAGGTGGATACCGCCTTCGCCGCCACCAAGGTGGTGATAGTCGCTGACCATCAGAACACCGCAACCAGCGCCAAGGCGCACCTGTTGCTGCCGGCCGCCAGCTTCGCCGAGGGCGATGGCACTCTGGTCAGCCAGGAAGGCCGCGCCCAGCGTTTCTTCCAGGTCTACGACCCCGCCTATTACGACGCCAAGGTGCTGGTGCGCGAGGGCTGGCGCTGGCTGCACGCGCTGCACAGCACGCTGCAGGGGCGCCCCGTCGACTGGACGCAACTGGATCATGTCACTGCCGCCTGCGCCGCCAGCAGCGCACAGTTGGCCGGCATCCGTGATGCCGCGCCGAGCGCCTCGTTCCGTATCAAGGGCATGAAGCTGGCCCGCGAACCGCACCGTTACAGCGGCCGTACCGCCATGCGCGCCAATATCAACGTGCACGAGCCGCGTGTATCCCAGGACATCGACAGTGCCTTCTCCTTCTCCATGGAAGGTTATTCCGGCAGCAAGGAGGCACGCCAGCAGATCCCCTTCGCCTGGTCGCCGGGCTGGAACTCGCCACAAGCCTGGAACAAGTTCCAGGACGAAGTCGGTGGTCACCTGCGGGCCGGGGATCCGGGCGTTCGCCTGATCGAAGCCAAGGGCGAAAGCCTGGGCTGGTTCTCCGCTCCTGCGCCGTTCAATCCGGCCCAGGGCACCTGGCAGATCGTCTCGCTGCATCATCTGTTCGGCAGCGATGAGATGGCTTCGCGTGCCGAACCGATCGCCGAGCGCATGCCGGCTGCCTATGCCGCGCTGTGCAAGGATGAAGCCGATCGCCTCGGTGTCAACGATGGCGCCCTGCTCGACCTGCAGGTCAACGGTCAGGCCTTGCGTCTGCCGCTGCGCGTCATTGATGAGCTGGGTGTCGGCCTGATCGGCTTGCCAGTCGGCCTGCCGGGCATTCCGCCAGCGCTTGCTGGTGCTGCGGTTACTGCGCTCTCCATTACAGGCAGTGGGGAGGCCGCGCAATGAGCTGGCTGACTCCACAACTGCTCGACATCATCCAGGAAGTGCTCAAGGCCGTCGTCATCCTGCTTGCCGTGGTGGTGTGCGGCGCGCTGCTGAGCTTCGTCGAGCGGCGTCTGCTCGGCTGGTGGCAGGATCGCTACGGTCCCAACCGGGTTGGTCCGTTCGGCATGTTCCAGATCGCTGCGGACATGCTGAAGATGTTCTTCAAGGAGGACTGGACGCCGCCCTTCGCCGACAAGGTGATCTTCACCCTGGCCCCGGTGATCGCCATGGCCGCGATGCTGATGGCCTTCGCGATCATTCCGATCACTCCCAACTGGGGCGTGGCGGATCTGAACATCGGCATCCTGTTCTTCTTCGCCATGGCGGGTCTGTCGGTGTACGCCGTGCTGTTCGCCGGCTGGTCGAGCAACAACAAGTTCGCCCTGCTCGGCGCCTTGCGCGCCTCGGCGCAGACGGTGTCCTACGAAGTATTCCTGGCCCTGGCGCTGATGGGCATCGTCGCCCAGGTCGGCTCGTTCAACATGCGCGATATCGTCGACTACCAGGCCGAGAACCTGTGGTTCATCATTCCGCAGTTCTTCGGCTTCTGTACCTTCTTCATCGCCGGCGTCGCCGTGACCCACCGTCACCCCTTCGACCAGCCGGAAGCGGAGCAGGAACTGGCCGACGGCTACCACATCGAATACGCCGGCATGAAATGGGGCATGTTCTTCGTCGGTGAATACATCGGCATCGTGACCATTTCCGCCCTGCTGGTGACCCTGTTCTTCGGCGGCTGGCACGGCCCGTTCGGCATCCTGCCGCAAATCCCGTTCATCTGGTTCGCGCTCAAGACCTGCTTCTTCATCATGATCTTCATTCTGTTGCGCGCCTCCATCCCGCGCCCACGGTATGACCAGGTCATGGCCTTCAGCTGGAAGTTCTGTCTGCCGCTGACCCTGATCAACCTGCTGGTGACCGGCGCAGTCGTGCTGGCCGCGGCCCAGTAAGGGGGTATTTACAAAGCAGCGAGCGAAGGTCAGGCAAGGCGAAGTCAGTCGAAAAAGCGGAGTGTACGAGCAGTACATGAGCATTTTGAGACGGATTTCAACGCGGCATGACCGAGCGCAGCAATTTGTAGATGCCCTCTTAGGAGAGAGACGATGTTCAAATACATTTGGGACGTACTGGTCGGTACCGCGACCCAATTGCGCAGCCTGGTCATGGTCTTCGGCCATGGCTTCCGCAAACGCGACACCCTGCAATACCCGGAGGAGCCGGTGTACCTGCCGCCGCGCTACCGCGGGCGCATCGTGCTGACTCGCGACCCCGACGGCGAGGAGCGCTGCGTGGCCTGCAACCTGTGCGCGGTGGCCTGCCCGGTGGGCTGCATCTCGCTGCAGAAGGCCGAGAGCGAGGATGGTCGCTGGTATCCGGACTTCTTCCGTATCAACTTCTCGCGCTGCATCTTCTGCGGTCTGTGCGAGGAAGCCTGCCCGACCACCGCGATCCAGCTCACCCCGGATTTCGAGATGGGCGAGTTCAAGCGTCAGGATCTGGTCTACGAGAAGGAAGATCTACTGATCTCCGGCCCCGGCAAGAACCCGGACTACAACTTCTATCGCGTGGCCGGCATGGCCATCGCCGGCAAGCCCAAAGGCGCCGCGCAGGATGAAGCCGAGCCGATCAACGTCAAGGGGCTGCTGCCATGATCCGTCTCATCCTCCCGTCCGCCATTCGTTCGTCGAGGCCATGACCATGGAATTCGCCTTCTACTTCTCCGCGGGGGTCGCGGTTGCCTCGACCCTGGGCGTGATCACCAGCAAGAACCCGGTGCACGCCCTGCTCTACCTGATCATTTCCCTGCTCGCCGTTTCCATGGTGTTCTTCAGCCTCGGCGCGCCGTTCGCCGGCGCACTGGAAATCATCGTTTACGCCGGCGCCATCATGGTGCTGTTCGTCTTCGTGGTGATGATGCTCAACCTCGGCCCGGCCTCCGTACAGCAGGAACGCACCTGGCTGACCCCGGGCATCTGGATCGGCCCGGCGCTGCTTTGCGCCGTATTGCTGGGGCAGTTGCTGTACGTGCTGTTCGCCGTACCGAGCGGTGTCACCATCGGCCACACCACGGTCGATGCCAAAGCCGTGGGCATTCATCTGTTCGGCCCTTATCTGCTGGCCGTGGAGCTGGCTTCCATGCTGCTGCTCGCCGCGCTGGTCGCCGCCTATCACCTGGGCCGCAACGACATCAAGGACGCTACGCCATGAACGGTATTCCAATGGAGCACGGCCTGGCGCTGGCCGGCGTGCTGTTCAGTCTCGGTCTGGTCGGTCTGATGGTGCGTCGCAACATCCTGTTCGTGCTGATGAGTCTGGAAGTGATGATGAACGCCGCCGCCCTGGCCTTCGTCGTGGCGGGTGCACGCTGGGGCCAGGCTGACGGGCAGATCATGTTCATTCTGATCATCGCCCTGGCGGCTGCCGAAGCGAGCATCGGCCTGGCGATCCTGCTGCAGCTGTATCGCCGCTTCCACACCCTCGATATCGACGCAGCCAGCGAGATGCGCGGATGAACTTCTTATTCCTGACGTTACTGTTTCCTCTGCTTGGCTGGTTGATCCTGGCCTTCTCCCGCGGCCGTCTGAGCGAAGGTAGCGCGGCACTGATCGGCGTCGGTTCGGTCGGCCTGTCGGCACTGACCACCGCCTGGATCATGTGGCAGTTCAATACCGCGCCACCGGCAGGCGGCGTCTACACCCAGACCCTCTGGCAGTGGATGAGCGTCGAGGGTCTGGCGCCGAGCTTCACGTTGTACCTGGACGGTCTGTCGCTGACCATGCTCGGTGTGGTGACCGGTGTGGGCTTCCTGATCCATATGTTCGCCAGTTGGTACATGCGTGGTGAAGAGGGTTACTCGCGTTTCCTCTCCTACACCAATCTGTTCATCTTCAGCATGTTGCTGCTGGTGCTGGGCGACAACCTGATGACCCTGTTCTTCGGCTGGGAAGGCGTGGGCCTGTGTTCGTACCTGCTGATCGGCTTCTACTACAAGCACGTGCCCAACGGTAACGCGGCACTGAAAGCCTTCATCGTCACCCGCATCGGCGACGTGTTCCTGATGATTGGCCTGTTCCTGCTGTTCCTCAACCTCGGCACCCTGAACATTCAGGAGTTGATGGTGCTGGCACCGCAGAAATACGCGGCAGGCGACACCTGGCTGTGGCTGGCGACTCTGATGCTGCTCGGCGGCGCAGTCGGCAAATCGGCCCAGCTGCCGCTGCAGACCTGGCTGGCCGACGCCATGGCCGGCCCTACACCGGTATCGGCACTGATCCACGCCGCGACCATGGTCACTGCGGGTGTCTACCTGATCGCGCGTACCAACGGCCTGTTCCTGCTGACCCCGGAGATTCTCCACCTGGTCGGCATCGTCGGTGGCGTGACGTTGGTGCTGGCGGGCTTCGCGGCATTGGTGCAGACCGACATCAAGCGCATCCTCGCCTACTCGACCATGAGCCAGATCGGCTACATGTTCCTTGCCCTTGGCGTGGGTGCCTGGGACGCGGCGATCTTCCACCTGATGACCCACGCCTTCTTCAAGGCGCTGCTGTTCCTCGCTTCCGGCTCGGTGATCCATGCCTGCCATCACGAGCAGAACATCTTCAAGATGGGCGGCCTGTGGAAGAAGCTGCCGCTGGCCTACGCCAGTTTCATCGTCGGCGGCTCGGCCCTGGCGGCGCTGCCGCTGATCACCGTGGGCTTCTATTCCAAGGACGAGATCCTCTGGGAAGCCTTCGCCAGCGGTAGCTCCGGTCTGCTCTACGCCGGCCTGCTGGGCGCCTTCATGACCTCGATCTACACTTTCCGGCTGATCTTCATCGCCTTCCATGGCGAGCAGAAGACCGAAGCCCATGCCGGCCATGGCATCGCTCACAACCTGCCACTGATCGTGCTGATCGTGTTGTCGACCTTCATCGGCGCCTGGATCACCCCGCCGCTGGCTGGCGTGTTGCCGCAGAGCGCCGGACACGCCGGTGGCGAGGCCAAGCACAGCCTGGAAATCGTCTCGGCCTGCATCGCCCTGGCCGGCATCCTGCTGGCGGCCATGCTGTTCCTCGGCAGACGCAGCTTCGCTACCGCGGTCGCCAACAGCGCGCCGGGGCGTTTCCTGTCGGCCTGGTGGTTCGCTGCCTGGGGCTTCGACTGGCTCTACGACAAAATTTTCGTGCAGCCCTACCTGTTCCTCTGCCGCCTGCTCGCCCATGACCCCATCGATGGTGCCATCGCCATCATCCCGCGCCTGGCGCGTGGTGGTCATAGTGTCCTGAGCCGCAGCGAGACCGGACATCTGCGCTGGTACGCCATCTCCATCGCCGGGGGCGCCGTGCTGGTGCTCGCCGCCGTGCTGATGGCCTGACCGATGATCCCGCATACTTTTTCTAAGGAATCCCGTCCGTCATGATTCTGCCTTGGCTAATCCTGATTCCCTTCATCGGCGGCCTGTTGTGCTGGCAAGGCGAGCGTTTCGGCGCCACCCTGCCGCGCTGGATCGCGCTGCTGACCATGTCTCTGCTGTTCGGCCTCGGCCTGTGGCTGTGGGGCACCGGCGACTTCAGCCTGGCTCCCGCTCCGGGTGCCGAGCCGCGCTGGGCCCACGAGTTCCAGGTGCGCTGGATCGAGCGTTTCGGTATCAGCATCCACCTGGCGATGGACGGCCTGTCGGTGCTGATGGTGAGCCTCACCGGTCTGCTCGGTGTGCTCTCGGTGCTCTGCTCATGGAGCGAGATCCACAACCGTGTCGGGTTCTTCCACCTCAACCTGATGTGGATCCTCGGCGGCGTGGTCGGCGTGTTCCTGGCCATCGACCTGTTCCTGTTCTTCTTCTTCTGGGAAATGATGCTGGTGCCGATGTATTTCCTCATCGCGCTCTGGGGTCATAGCGGCAGCCCTGGCAAGAGCCGCATCACCGCGGCCACCAAGTTCTTCATCTTCACCCAGGCCAGCGGTCTGGTGATGCTGGTGGCGATCCTCGGCCTGGTATTCGTGCACTTCAACCAGACCGGCGTGCTGACCTTCAACTATGCAGACCTGCTCAAGACCCAGCTGTCGGAAAGCACCGAGTACCTGCTGATGCTCGGCTTCTTCATCGCCTTCGCGGTGAAGTTCCCGGTAGTGCCCTTCCACTCCTGGCTGCCGGACGCTCACGCTCAGGCGCCAACCGCCGGCTCCGTGGATCTGGCCGGTATCCTGCTGAAAACCGCGGCCTACGGCTTGCTGCGCTTCGCTCTGCCGCTATTCCCCAATGCGTCGGCAGAGTTCGCGCCCATCGCCATGTGCCTGGGCGTGTTCGCGATCATCTACGGTGCGCTGCTGTCCTTCGCGCAGACCGACATCAAGCGCCTGGTGGCTTATTCCAGCGTGTCGCATATGGGTTTCGTGCTGATCGCCATCTATTCCGGCAGCCAGATCGCCCTGCAGGGCGCGGTGGTGCAGATGATGGCTCACGGCCTGTCGGCTGCCGCGCTGTTCATCCTCTGCGGCCAGTTGTACGAACGCCTGCACACCCGTGACATGCGCGAGATGGGCGGCATCTGGGCGCGCATGTCCTGGCTGCCGGCATTGAGCCTGTTCTTCGCAGCCGCCGCACTGGGCCTGCCGGGCACCGGCAACTTCGTCGGCGAGTTCCTGATCCTGATCGGCAGCTTCCCGACCGCCCCCTGGATCACCGTGATCGCGGCTACCGGCCTGGTACTGGGCTCGGTGTATTCGCTGATCATGATCCACCGCGCGCACTTCGGCCCGGTCAAGAACGACAGTCCGCTGCCGGGCCTGCAATTTCGTGAACTGAGCATGGTGCTGTGCCTGGCCGTGCTGCTGATCCTGCTCGGTGTTTACCCGCAGCCGGTGCTCGACACCTCCGCCGCCAGCATGCAAGGCGTGCAGCAGTGGTTCAGCGGCGCCCTCAATCAACTCGCTTCGGGCCGATAGGGTAAGGGTTCAAATTTTATGGAACATCACGCTGTGGAATTCACCACCCAACACCTGATCGCCCTGCTACCGCTGCTGGTCACCTGCGCCACCGTGGTCGTGGTGATGCTGGCCATCGCCTGGAAGCGCAACCACGAGATGACCTTCATCCTCTCGGTGCTGGGCCTCAATCTGGCCCTGCTGTCGCTGTTACCGACCCTCGGCGTCACCCCGCTGCAGGTCACGCCGCTGATGCAGATCGACACCTTCGCCTGCTACTACATGGCGCTGGTACTGATCGCGACGCTGGCCTGTGTGACCCTGACCCACGCCTACCTGGGCGAGGCGACGGTCAGCGACGGGCAGACCAAGGGCTACCCGCGTAATCGCGAGGAAATGTACCTGCTGCTGTTGCTCTCCGCAGCAGGCGGCCTGGTGCTGGTCAGCACCGAGCACCTGGCGGGCCTGTTCATCGGTCTGGAGCTGCTCTCGGTGCCGACCTACGGGATGATCGCCTACGCCTATTTCAACAAGCGCTCCCTGGAAGCCGGTATCAAGTACATGGTGCTGTCGGCGGCAGGCAGTGCCTTCCTGCTGTTCGGCATGGCGCTGCTGTATGCCGACGCCGGTAGCCTGAGCTTCGCCGAAATCGGTGCCAGCCTGGCCAACGCCAGCGGTAGCCAGTTGGTGCAGATCGGTATCGGCATGATGCTTATCGGCCTGGCGTTCAAGCTGTCCATGGTGCCGTTCCACCTGTGGACACCGGACGTCTACGAAGGCGCCCCGGCGCCAGTCGCCGCGTTCCTGGCCACGGCCAGCAAGGTGGCGGTGTTCGCCGTGCTGCTGCGTCTCTATCAGCTCTCCCCGGCTACCGCCGGCGGCTGGCTGAACGACCTGCTGACGGTCATCGCCATCGCCTCGATTCTGTTCGGCAACCTACTGGCCCTGGTGCAGAACAACCTCAAGCGCCTGCTCGGTTATTCGTCCATCGCCCACTTCGGTTATCTGCTGGTGGCGCTGATCGCCAGCAAGGGCCTGGCCGTGGAAGCCATCGGCGTGTACATGGCCACCTACGTGCTGACCAGCCTGGGCGCGTTCGGCGTGATCACCCTGATGTCCACGCCCTACAACGGCCGCGACGCCGATGCGCTGTACGAATACCGAGGCCTGTTCTGGCGTCGCCCGTACCTGACCGCCGTGCTCACGGTGATGATGCTGTCGCTGGCCGGCATTCCGCTGACCGCAGGCTTCATCGGCAAGTTCTACGTCATCGCCGCCGGCGTGCAGGCACAATTGTGGTGGCTGATCGGCGCGCTGATTCTGGGCAGTGCCATCGCGGTTTTCTACTACCTGCGGGTGATGGTCACGCTGTTCCTGGTCGAGCCCAATCTGCATCGCCACGACGCCCAGTTCAACTGGGGCCAGCGGGCCGGTGGCATCATGCTGATCCTGGTGACCATTCTGGCCTTCATCCTCGGCGTCTACCCGCAGCCGCTGCTGGATCTGGTGCAGCAAGCAGGCCTGGTCGCCGCCGTACGCTGATCCGCTGCGTAACGAAAAACGGCTGCCCTGCAGAGCGTGTGAAAACCCGCTGATGTAGGTATTGGCACCCGGCAAACGCCCTGACATCGTTCGGGGCGTTTTCTTTTGTGCGATTCAGAAGGTCACCACCGGACTTTTCAGGCGAGCAGCTCGATC
>NZ_QJUI01000034.1 GCF_004327285.1 Phytopseudomonas daroniae | reverse complement strand
ACAGATCGTCTGCGCGGCCATGCGCAAGCTGCTATGCATCGCTTACGGGGTGCTCAAATCCGGCCAACCCTTTAACCCGCAACTCGCTATTGCGAGGTGAAGGTTAAGACGGTATCTACGTCATGAAACCCACCAAATCGAACGTCTGCTTGCGCCACATTGCCGCCGATCTATAGGGATACGGGTTCCTGTTTGCCAAGTGCACAAAGATCGTGAACAGGCTCTAAGATACCGGTGCAGGCACTCCTGCCGGGCGAATCGTTTCAACCCTTCAGCCGGCGTGGTGTCGACCGCAATACCGATGACAATCCGGTCAATCTCAAGCTGGTCTCGCCGATTCTGGACAGGCTGCGCCACATCCGTCTGGTCACCATGCACGCGCCCGAAAAATTAGGGATCGAATTCGCACTTGCGCATCAGCCTGACCTTATCATGCTGGACATCAACCTTCCCGGGATGGAAGGCTATCAGGCTGTGCAGGTGTTCCAGTCGCACCTGCAATTGCGCCATGTGCCGGTGATTGCCGTGTCGGCCAACGCCATGCACCGCGACATCGAGCGTGGCATGGCCGCTGGCTTTGCCGACTATCTGACCAAACCACTGGATATCGGTCGTTTCCTCGCCAGTGTCGATGCACATCTGCCCGATACCATCGAAAACAGAGCAATGACAGGCAAACATGAAGAGCCGCGGCGGCGGGCGTTATCGACGTCAGGGTTAATCAAGGAGGTGATATGAAGGTCAGCCAGGCCCTGCGTAAACGCCATAGCATCCGCGCCTTTCTCGAGCGCCCGGTGGATACGGAGCTGCTGCGCGAGCTGCTCGAACAGGCGGCCCGTGCGCCCTCCAGCGGCAACCTGCAACCCTGGCGCATCCACGTGTTGCAGGGCGAGGCGATGGAGCGTTTTCGCCAGCACATCGCACAGCGACTGACGGACGATCCGCAACCCGACCCTGCGGATTACGCGGTCTACCCGCAACCCTTGCAGGAGCCCTATCGCACCGCACGATTCGAAGTGGGTGAGCAGATGTATGCTCTGCTTGGTATCGGCCGCGAAGACAAGGCGGCGCGCCTGGCCTGGTTCGCCCGCAACTTTCGCTTCTTCGAGGCGCCCTGTGCGTTGTTCTTCTTCGTCGACCGCTGTATGGGGCCGGGGCAGTGGGCCGACCTGGGCATGTACCAGCAGAGCCTGATGCTGCTGCTCAAGGAGTACGGTCTGGATAGTTGCCCTCAGGCCTGCTGGGCGCGCTATCACCTGAGCGTCAGGGCCTTCCTGCAGACGCCACCCGATTACATGCTGCATTGCGCCATCGCCGTGGGCTACGCCGCCCCTGAGGCACCGGTCAATCGACTGGTCAGCAAGCGTTTGCCGCTCGATGAGTTCTGTACGTTCGTCGAGTGAGCAGGGCGCAGAACCGTCAGAAGAATCCCGTCCGCAGCCTGGATTGAGCAAGGCGATTGCCCAGGCGTTGCTGCGCTCACTGGCTCAGGAACCACCTTCCTAAAAACCTGTTCACGATCTTTGTGTGCATAGCAGGAGCTCGGATCCCTATAGATCGGCGGCAATAAGGCGATAGCGGCCGCTCGTAGGGTAGACGCTTCACCTACGCGACCGACCCGTCCACCGGCTCCACAATCGTAAAGGTGGATGAAAAGAGCGTCAGCTGCGCGCTCCGATCCACCCTACGTCGTTACCGCCAGTTTGCTGGTCATCGTACCTGGGATCTTGTCGGAAGATCGTGAACAGGCTCTAACAGAAATCACCTAAATCACCTGAACCGGAACACGCCTCGAGAGTCACTTCTGAATGCCTGAATATTTCAAAGTATTTCTGAAATTGATATCGAGTATTACGAAATGTAATTGGGTTATTAGCTGCCTGGGCAGTAATCTGCACGGCATTCACTGCCTGGGCAGGAAATCCACATGCCACATTTCGACCGCGAGCGTTTTTCGCTGCAGCACTCACCGGGCCACCTCATTGCCCTGACCAATCAGCTCAAGGATCGCCTGCTGGAGCGCCATCTGGTCGAGCACGGCATCACTGCCGCGCAGTTCAAGGTGGTTTTGTTGATCAGCCAGAAGCTGGCCAGCACTCCCGCCGATCTGGTGCGTTTGCTCAACCTCGACAGCGGGGCGATGACCCGCATGCTCGACCGCCTGGAGCAGAAGGCGCTGATCATCCGCGAGCGCAGTAGCGAAGATCGCCGCCAGGTATGCCTGACCCTGACCGACTCCGGTCGTGCCCTGGGCCTGCTGGTGCCGCAGATCGCTGCAGATGCGATCAACGACCTCACCGGCTGCCTGAGCCGCCCCGAGCTCGACGAATTACAACGCCTGCTGAAAAAGATACTGATGGCTGCCGACGCCTTGCCGTGCATGCCGGGAGAATGAAGAACACCATGCCGTTGCGTACCCCCCTGACTCTGCTTTTCAGCGCCTTGCTGCTGGCGGCCTGTACCTCGCCCGATGGCCTGCACACCGAAGGCCATACCTTGGATGCGGCCAGCCTGCGCGGCGAACACACCTTCGCCGGCAATCTGTCGCCTGCGGCCTGGCCCGCCAGTGACTGGTGGAACCGCCTGGGTGATCAGCAGTTGAACGGCTTGATCGAAGAAGCCCTGCGCAGCAATCCCGATCTGCAGGTCGCCGATGCCCGTGCCCGCCAGGCCAGTGCCGCAGTGCTGGCCGCCGACGCGCAGCGCCAGCCGACGCTGGACGCCAATGCCGGGGTGACCCGTTCACGTTCCGCGCGGGTCGACGACCCCAGCGGCCAGGGCGGGCGCTATGGCACTCTGCGCAGCCTGTCGCTGGACGGCGGTTACCGTTTCGATCTCTGGGGCGGTGAACGTGCCGCCTGGGAAGCCGCTCTCGGGCGCGCCCGGGCCAGTGAGGTGGATCGCCAGGGGGCACGCCTGACGCTTGCCGCCGAAGTGACTCGCGCCTACAACGACCTCGGTCTGGCCTACGCCACCCACAATCTGGCCGAACAGGATCTCAAACGCAGCCGCGACATGCTCGAACTGGCCAGTAGTCGGGTCGATGCCGGGCTCGACAGTGAGTATCAACTGCAGCAGACCCAGAGCCTGGAAGCGGCCGCCGAGGCCAGCCTGACCGCTGCCGCGCAGCAGGTGGACAGTGCGCGCATCCGCCTGGCGGTATTGCTCGGGCAGGGGCCCGATCGCGGTGAAACGCTGCCGCACCCGCAGTTGATTGCGCCCACGGCACTCAGCCTGCCGGCCAATGTGCCTGCCGAGCTGCTCGGCCGCCGTCCTGATCTGGTCGCTGCACGCTGGCGCGTCGAGGCTGCCACTCGGGACATCACCGCCAGTAAGGCCGATTTCTACCCCAACCTCAATCTGACTGTCGCGGCAGGTAGCAAATCGCTGCTCGGGGATGCCATGTTCGGCGGTGCCAGCCGCTTTTTCAGTGTCGGCCCGGCCCTGAGCCTGCCGATCTTCGACGGTGGCAGCCGGCGCGCCGCGCTGGCCGGGCGCAACGCCGACTACGATCTGGCCGTGGCGCAGTACAACCAGACCCTGATCGGCGCCCTGGGCGATATCGGTGATGGCATCAGCCGCATCCGTTCCCTGGAGCAGCAGATCGGGCAGCAGCAACGGGCTCGCGATATCGCCCGCAGTTCTTACGACATCGCCATGCAGCGCTATGCCGACGGCATCGGCAATTACCTCGACGCCCTGAGCGTCGAGCAGCAACTGCTGCAGAGCGAGCGTCAACTGGCCAGCCTGCGTGCCGAGCGTATCGACGCCTCGGTCATGCTGATGCAGGCCCTCGGTGGTGGCTTCGAAGCTGCCGCTCCATCTTCCACTTCCGCACGCTGAGTACTCGTCATGACCGAATCTCAAGCCACTCCCGCTGCCCCCGATTCGGGCAAGCGCAAACGTCTGCTGCTAGGCCTCGGCGCTGTCGTCGTGCTGTGCTGCGCTTTGATCTTCGCCTATCACGAACTGTACGGGCGCTTCTATGAAGAGACCGACGACGCCTATGTGGGTGGGAATCTGGTACAGATCACCCCGCAGATCACCGGCACGGTGACGCGTATCGCCGTGGATGACGGCGACTACGTCGAGGCCGGCCAGCCTCTGGTGTGGCTGGATCCGGCCGACACCGAAGTGGCCCAGCAGAGCGCCGAAGCCAACCTGGCGCGGACGGTGCGCCAGGTGCGCGGACTGTTCAGCAATGTCGACAGCTACAAGGCCCAGGTGGCCTCGCGCAAGATCGACGTACAGCGCGCCAAGGCCGATTATCAGCGGCGTGTGACCCTGGCGAGCAAGGGCGCGATCTCCCGCGAGGAACTGGCTCATGCCCAGGACACCCTGAGCAGCGCACAGAGCGCTCTGGTCTCCGCCCAGCAGCAACTGGACACCAACCAGGCACTGACCGACGACACCGTGGTCGCTTCCCATCCGGACGTGAAGAGTGCCGCCGCGCAACTGCGTCAGGCCTTCCTCAACAATGCGCGCAGCACCCTGGTGGCGCCGGTCAGCGGTTATGTGGCGCGCCGCTCGGTACAGGTCGGCAGTCGCATCCAGCCTGGCGCCGCGCTGATGGCCGTGGTGCCGCTGCACGAGATCTGGATCGATGCCAACTTCAAGGAAACCCAGC
Source organism: Phytopseudomonas daroniae (assembly GCF_004327285.1). Taxonomy (GTDB): domain Bacteria; phylum Pseudomonadota; class Gammaproteobacteria; order Pseudomonadales; family Pseudomonadaceae; genus Aquipseudomonas; species Aquipseudomonas daroniae. The sequence continues at coordinate 27,330 of NZ_QJUI01000034.1, read as the reverse complement.
TGCGCGAGATGCGCATCGGCCAGCCGGTGACCGTCGAAGCCGATCTGTACGGCGACGAAGTGACCTATCAGGGCCATGTCGAGAGCCTCGGCGTGGGTACCGGCAGCGCCTTCTCGCTGCTGCCTGCGCAGAATGCCAGCGGCAACTGGATCAAGATCGTCCAGCGCCTGCCGGTGCGAATCCGCCTGGACGAAGAGGCACTGCAAAGCCATCCGCTGCGTATCGGTCTGTCTACGGCGGTGACCGTCGATCTGCACGACCAGAGCGGTGCGCAACTGTCCACGCAGATGCCGAGCGAGCCGCGCTTCAGCACCGCTGTCTACGACGCGCCGCTGGTCGAGGCCGATGCGCTGATCGAACGCATCATCCACGCCAACGGGCCTGCCCAGGCAGTCACTCAGGCAAAGCAGGGCTGACATGAGCGACGCCAACTTTCGCCCGGCCAGCATGCTGTTGGCTACCATCGGCATCTCCCTGGCGACCTTCATGCAGGTGCTCGACACCACTATCGCCAACGTCGCCTTGCCGACCATTTCCGGCAACCTGGGCGTCAGCTCGGAGCAGGGCACCTGGGTGATTACCTCGTTCGCCGTGTGCAACGCCATCGCCTTGCCGCTGACCGGCTGGCTGGCGCGGCGCTTCGGCGAGGTGAAGCTGTTCCTCGCCGCGGTGGTGTTGTTCGTGATCACCTCGTTCCTCTGCGGCATCGCCCGTTCGATGCCCGAACTGGTGGCGTTCCGTGCCCTGCAGGGACTGGTCGCCGGGCCGCTGTACCCGATGGCGCAAACCCTGCTGCTGGCGATCTTTCCCAGTGTCAAACGGGGTATGGCCCTGGCGCTGCTGGCGATGGTCACGGTGGTCGCGCCCATCATCGGGCCCATTGCCGGCGGCTGGATCACCGACAGTTACAGCTGGCCATGGATCTTCTTCATCAACGTGCCGATCGGCATCCTGGCCACCCTGGTGGTCTGGGCGCAGTTGCGCAAACGGCCGGAGAGCATCGTTCATCAGCCCATCGACTATGTCGGCCTGATGCTGTTGATAGTGGGCGTCGGCATGCTGCAGGTGGTGCTGGACAAGGGCAATGACCTGGACTGGTTCGAGTCGACCTTCATCCAGATCGGCACGGCCGTGTCGGTGGTCTCGCTGGTGGCCCTGGTGATCTGGGAACTGACCGATCAGCACCCGATCATCAACCTGCGCCTGTTCATGTACCGTAACTTCACCTTCGGTACCCTGGCACTGGTGCTCGGTTACTCGGGGTTCTTCGGCATCAACCTGCTGCTGCCGCAGTGGCTGCAGACCCAGTTGGGCTATACGCCGATCTGGGCCGGTCTGGCGGCGGCGCCCCTCGGTGTCCTGCCGTTGTTCCTGTCACCGCTGGTGGGCAAGTACGCGCACAAGTTCGATTTGCGCCTGCTGGCCGGTGGTTCCTTCCTGGTGATGGGCGCCTCGTGCTTCATGCGCGCGTCGTTCAATACCGAGGTGGACTATCGGCATATCGCCGAGGTGCAGGTGTTCATGGGCCTGGGCATCGCGCTGTTCTTCATGCCGACCACCAGCATCCTGCTGTCCAGCCTGCCGCCGAAGGACATCGCCGACGGCTCCGGGCTGGCGACCTTCCTGCGCGTGCTGGGCGGCAGCTTCGCCTCGTCGCTGACCACCTGGATCTGGCATCGCCGGGAGATCCATCACCACGCGCAACTGACCGAGCATGTCACGCCCTACGATCCAGCCACCCAGCAATATCTGGATCAGCTCGGCGGCGCCTCGCAATCGGCCTATGCGCAGATCGATCAGGTGGTGGAAAGTCAGGCCTACATGCTCTCGACCGTGGATTACTTCACGCTGATGGGTTGGTTGTTCCTCGGCCTGATCCTGGTCATCTGGCTGGCCAAGCCACCGTTCTCGGCCAAGGGCGCCGCGGAGTCTGGCGGTGGGCATTGAAGTGCGTGCTGGGTGCGATCCTGTAGGACGGCGATTGCTGGCCTCGATGCGGTTCTGCGTGATGGCCGCAAGCGCATCGCCCCGAGGTCGGGGCTCCTACACTATTGCGTAGGAGCCGGCTTGCCGGCGATTGGTTGCCGTGATGCGGTTTTGCGGAATGGCTGCAATCGCTTCGCCCGCAAGCGGGCTCCTACAGGTTGCCGGCAGGCCGCGATTGCATCGCTACCGGGCTACGACTGCCGAACGCGCCACCGCGATCAGGCGTCCACTTCGCTCATCCATTTCGGTTTCGGGTAGCGGCGTTCCGATGTGCCGGCCTTGAGAATGGTGCCGGGCACGTCGTGGCCGATCAGGCCGGGCAGGGTGATGGCGGCGTCGAGCAGGGCGTCGAGGTTCACGCCGGTATCCAGGCCCATGCGCTGGAACATGTGCACCAGATCCTCGGTGCAGATGTTGCCGCTGGCGCCTGGCGCATAGGGGCAGCCACCGAGGCCGCCGAGGGAGGCGTCGAAGCGGTCGATGCCGGCATTCAACGCCGCCAGGGCATTGGCCAGGCCCATACCACGGGTGTTGTGGAAGTGGGCGGTGAACACCGCCTCGGGCCAGCGGCGCAGCGACTCGCGGCAGATACGTTCGACCTGGGCCGGGTCGGCCATGCCGGTGGTGTCGCACAGGGTCACGCCCTGCACGCCGATATCCAGCAACTGCTGAGTCAGTTCGTACACCCGTGCTTCGCTCACTACGCCTTCGAACGGACAGCCGAAGGTGGTGGACAGCGACGCATTGATGAACACGCCGCTGCCGCGGGTGACCTCGATGATCTCGCGGAACTGCACCAGGGACTGCTGCGGCGTCATGCGCAGGTTGGCGAGGCCGTGAGTGTCGCTGGCCGACATCACCAGGTTGATCTCGTCCACGGAACACGACAGCGCCCGCTCGCAACCGCGTACGTTGGGCACCAGTACCGTGTACTCCACCCCTTCGACACGCTGGATGCCACGCATCACCTCTTCGGCGTCGCGCAGATTGGGGATGGCCTTGGGCGAGGTGAAAGAGGTGACCTCGATCTTCGCCAGGCCGGTCAGGGACAGGCGGTCGATCAGGGCGATCTTGTCGTCGGTCGGCACGAAGGCCGATTCGATCTGGAAGCCGTCGCGGGTGGCGACATCCTGAATGTAGAGACGTTTGCTCATGGTTGAATCCTACGATTAAAGCCGCAAGCGGCAAGCGGCAAGCGGCAAGCGGCAAGCTACAAGTAAGAGTTCTACGCTGTTGGCTTGAAGCTTGAAGCTTGAAGCTTCAAGCTGCCTTAGATAATTCCGCGTTCGCGCAATCCGCGAACCTGTTCGTCGGTCAGGCCCAGTCCGGCGAGCACCTGCTCGCTGTGCTCGCCCAGCTGCGGGCCGCCTTCGCCGATACGCCCGGGGGTGCGGCTGAGTTTGGGCAGCACGCCGGGTACCTTCAGTGGGCCGGCGCTGGTCTGTACCGTCTCGATCATCTGTCGGGCCAGGTAATGCGGGTCGCTGACGATATCGGCGGCGGTGTAGGGGTAGCCTGCCGGCACGCGGGCTTCTTTGAGCGCTTCGATCACTTCATCGCGGCCACGCTGTTCTGTCCACTCGCCGATGGCGACATCGATCATTTCGGCGTGCTGGCTGCGCCCGTCGTTGTGTGCCAGGCGTGGGTCGTCGGCCAGATCCTGGCGACCGATCAGGTTCATCAGGCGTTTGTAGATGCTGTCGCCATTGCCGGCGATCAGTACATAGCTGCCGTCGTTGCACGGGTAGGAGTTGGACGGGGTGATGCCGGGCAGGGCGCTGCCCGCCGGTTCACGGACATAGCCGAAGGCGTCGTATTCCGGCACCAGGCTTTCCATCATGGCGAACACCGACTCGTACAGGGCCACGTCGATCTGCTGGCCCTGGCCGCTGCGCGCCCGTTCCTGCAGGGCGAGCAGCACGCCGATCACCCCGTACAGCGAGGACAGCGAGTCGCCGATACTCACGCCGACTCGTACCGGCGCCTGTCCGGGGTAGCCGGAGAGGTGGCGCAGGCCGCCCATGGCTTCGCCGATCACGCCGAAGCCCGGCAGGTCGCGGTAGGGGCCGGTCTGGCCGTAGCCGGAGATGCGCAGCATGATCAGCCGTGGGTTGATGCGTGACAGCTCGTCCCAGCCCAGGCCCCATGCCTCGAGGGTGCCGGGGCGGAAGTTCTCCACCAGGATATCGGCTTCGGCGACCAGCCGACGGACGATGTCCTGACCTTCCGCTTCCTTGAGATTGAGGGTCAGCGACTGTTTGTTGCGTGACTGCACGTGCCACCAGAGCGAGGTGCCGTCCTTGATCTTGCGCCATTTGCGCAAGGGGTCGCCGATACCTGGTGGTTCGATCTTGATCACCTCGGCGCCGAATTCACCGAGCATCTTGCTGGCGAAGGGCCCGGCGATCAGTTGGCCCATCTCGATGACCCTGATGCCTTCGAGTGCCATGGCCGGCACTGGCGCTGCTGATGTCATGAACGAAACTCCACTGCTTGGTCAGGCTGCTGAGCATGGCCCAGCCGTCGTGCGGCGGCAATCAGTCAATGGTCAACGCTGGCTTCGTCAATGACGAAGTCTTAGAGTGTCTTACTAACTGCCAGCGTCGACCATGGATTCGTCGTGGGCGAAGCGTGACCAGCGGAGTAGTGAGCATGCGTGTCGATTTCCTCACCCTGAAACTGTTCGTGGCGATCGCCGACGAGCGCAGCCTGACCCGCGCCGCCGAGCGCGAGCACCTGGCGCTGGCGGCGGTGAGCAAGCGCATCAGCGATCTCGAGGCGCATCTTCGCGTGCCGCTGCTGTACCGTCACCCCAAGGGCGTTTCGCTGACACCGGCAGGCGACGCGCTGCTGCACCATGCACGCAACCTGCTGGATGACATCCAGCACATGCAGGCCGATCTCAGCGAGTTCAGCGAGGGTATCAACGGGCATGTGCGCATCCATGCCAATACCTCGGCAGTGATCGCCTTTCTGCCCGAGGATCTCAGCGCCTTCGCCACGGATCATCCGCAGATCCGTATCGATCTCGAGGAGCGGGTCAGCAGTGACATCGTGCATGCCGTGCGCGAGGGGCTTACCGATATCGGCATCTTCGCCGGGCATGTCGCCGCCGAAGGGTTGCAGATCTTTCCCTACCGGCGCGACCGCCTGGTGCTGGTGGTGCCCAATGGTCACCCGCTGGCCGAGCGCGATAGCGTGGCGTTGAGCGAGACCGTGGCCTACGACTACATCGCCCTGCAGAAGGAGGCATCGCTGCACAGCCTGATCACCCAGGCTGCGCAGCAGGCGGGTGTGCATCTGCGAGTGCGCATCCAGGTGCGCAGCTTCGAGGCAATCTGCCGGATGATCCATACCGGCATGGGCATCGGGATTCTCCCCGAACAGGCGCTGGGCAGTTATCTGCCGGCCATGGGCGTCAAGGTGGTCGCCATCCGCGATGACTGGGCTCGGCGTCAGTTGAATATCGGCGTGCGTCAGTACGATGCGCTGTCGCTGATCGCCCGGCAGATGGTCGACCACCTGCGCGTCAGCGAAGTCGATTAGCCATGCTGCCTTCGCAATTGCCGAAGGCGGGCTTGGTCAATTAAGAATATGGGGCGACGGCGTGCTGGCGTAGAGTTCGCGAGAAACCAAGGCAGGGGTCTGACGTTCGCTGTCACACCCACACCAATAACAACAGGAGTTGCCTCATGTCCCGCGTCTTTCGCCGCAGTTTGTCCTGCGCTCTGCTCAGCGCCTCCCTGGTACTGTGTGGCAGTGCCTTCGCCGAAGAAATCGTCATCAAGTTCGCCCACGTCGCTTCCGACCAGACGCCCAAGGGGCAGGGCGCGCGCCTGTTGCAGAAGCTGGTCAAGGAGCGCCTGGCCGGCAAGGCGCGGGTCGAGGTGTACCCGAATTCATCGCTGTTCGGCGATGGCAAGGAGATGGAGGCCCTGTTGCTCGGCGACGTCCAGCTGCTGGCTCCGGCGCCGGTGAAACTGGAGAAGTATCAGCCACGGGTGCAGATCTTCGACCTGATGTTCCTGTTCGATGACGCGGCAGCTTCCCAGCGTTTCGAGCAGTCGCCCAAGGGCCAGGAACTGCTGCACAGCTTCGAGAACAACGGCATCATCGGCCTGGCCTACTGGCTCAACGGCATGCGCCAGTTCACCGCCAACAAGCCACTGCATGTGCCGAGCGATGCCCGTGGCATGAAATTCCGCGTGCAGCCGTCGGATCTTCAGGCTGCGCAGATCAGCGCTCTGCGTGCCGTGCCACGCAAGATGGCCTTCGCCGAGATCTATCAGGGGCTGCAGACTGGCGTGATCAACGCCTCCGACAACCCCTGGTCTAACATCTACAGCCAGCGTCACTATGAAGTGCAGCAGTACATGATCGAGTCCAATCATGCGGTCGGCAACTACATGCTGATCACCAATGCGGCGTTCTGGAACGGCTTGCCCGAGGATGTTCGCGGCGAACTGAAGACCATCATCGATGAGGTCACGGCCGAGGTGAACCGTCAGGCCCTGGCGCTCAACGAGAAGGACAAGCAGCAGATCCTCGCGGACGGCAAGCGTGAGCTGATCGTGCTCACGGACGAGGAACGCCAGCAGTGGCGCGAGGTGATGCGCCCGGTGTGGAAGGAATACGAAAGCAAGATCGGCAGCGATCTGATCGAAGCGGCCCAGGCTGCCAACGCGGCAGCGCAATAGACTGAAACGGAGACGCTCGATGCTCGATCACCTGGATCATCTGGTACTGACCGCCACCGACGCCGAAGCGACCACCTACTTCTATACCGAGGTGCTGGGCATGCGTCTGGAGACCTTCGGCAGTGGCCGCAAGGCGTTCTGCTTCGGCAGCCAGAAGATCAACCTGCATGTACGTGGCCAGGAGTTCGAGCCCAAGGCCCATCTGCCGGTGTCGGGGGCACTGGATCTGTGCTTTATCGCCAGTCAGCCCCTGGCGCAGGTGATCGAACATCTGCAACGGCTTGGCTGGCCGATCATCGAAGGGCCGGTGATGCGCACCGGCGCCACCGGGCCGATTCGCTCGATCTACCTGCGTGACCCCGACCTGAACCTGATCGAGATCTCCGAACTGGCCTGAGGCCTGGGTGTGGTTGAGGCTTCAAGGCCTTTACAAGGCGAAAGTAGCCTTTCGTAGGGTGGGCCGGGGCGCGTAGCCGACGCTTCACCTACGCGGCCCGATCCGTCCACCACCCCGTGATCGCAATGGTGGATGAAAAAAGCGTCATCCACCCTACGGGGTGAGCGTCTACTTACGCCTCGATCCTGCTCTATGCTGAAACATCAATACCCCTGAGCCTCCGTGCCAGCGTGAGCTATTCGCCCAGGCCGAAGGCCGCGTTTATCAATGGCGTATATCAGCCTGCGGGGCACCGGGTTAGAGTCGTTACGTCAAAACAATTACAACAACTCTCTGGGAGACCGCTGATGGCTACTTTGCGGAACCTGTGGGATCGTGCCGAGGAAATCGCCGTCGCGTTTCTTCTTGCGGCGATGACCCTGGTCACCTTCTCGTACGTGGTGTTCAACAACCTCTACGGTGTTTTCTACGCTCTGGGCGATTCGCTGCCGTTCGCCAACGATGCCATGTTCAGCATCGGCGACGGCATCCTCTATGTCGCCCAGGAAATGACCTGGAGCGTGGCCCTGACCAAGGCCATGTTCGGCTGGCTGATCTTCGTCGGCCTGGCCTGGGGCGTACGCATCGGCGCGCACATCGGCGTCGATCTGCTGGTGCGCCTGTTCAAGCCCTCCCTGCAAAAGGCCGTGGCGATCCTCGCGCTGGTCATCTGCCTGGCCTACTGCGTGCTGATGGCCTACTCCAGCGAGCAATGGGTCGCCACCCTGATGCGCGCCGGTATTGGCGCCGAGGATCTGGATCGTTTCGGCGTCCAGCAGTGGCACATCGTGATCATCGTGCCGATCGGTTTCACCCTGATGTTCCTGCGTTTCGCCCAGGTGCTGGTGCGTGTGATTCAGAACAAGCAACTGGGTTTTGGTGGCCACGGCGAAGTCGAAGACGCCATCAAACTTGCCGAAGAAACGGAGGCTAAACGATGACCATCGCATTTCTGTTCGTCGCCCTGTTCGCGCTGATGTTCATCGGCATTCCGGTGGCGATTTCCCTGGGTTTGTCCGGGGCCATGACCATCCTGCTCTTCAGCAACGACTCGGTGCGTTCGCTGGCGATCAAGCTGTTCGAGACCAGCGAGCACTACACGCTGCTGGCGATTCCGTTCTTCCTGCTCTCCGGCGCCTTCATGACCAGTGGCGGCGTGGCCCGTCGCCTGATCGATTTCGCCAACGCCTGCGTCGGTCACATCAAGGGTGGCCTGGCCATTGCCGCGATCCTGGCGTGCATGCTGTTCGCCGCCCTGAGCGGCTCGTCGCCGGCCACGGTAGCGGCGGTCGGTTCGATCGTCATCGCCGGCATGGTGCGTTCGGGCTACAAGAAGGAGTTCGCTGCCGGCATCGTCTGTAACGCCGGTACCCTGGGCATCCTGATTCCACCGTCGATCGTCATGGTGGTCTATGCCACAGCGACCGAAACCTCGGTGGGCAAGCTGTTCATGGCCGGTGTGGTGCCGGGCCTGCTGCTGGGCGTGTTCCTGATGGTCACCATCTACATCATCGCCCGCGTGAAGAACATGCCGTCGCTGCCGCGTGCCTCCTTCGCCGAGATCATGGTGGCCGGGCGCAAGGCTGGCTGGGGCCTGGCGCTGATCGTGATCATCCTCGGCGGCATCTACTCGGGCATGTTCACGCCGACCGAAGCCGCTGCAGTGGCCGCGGTGTACGCGGCCTTCGTGGCGATCTTCATCTACAAGGACATGACCGTTCGCGAATGCCCGAAGGTGTTCATCGAGGCCGGCAAGCTGAGCGTGGTGCTGATGTTCATCATCGCCAACGCCATGCTCTTCGCCCACGTGCTGACCACCGAGCAGATCCCGCAGTCGATCACCGCCTGGGTGGTGGAGCAGGGCTTCAGCCCGATCGAGTTCCTGATCGTGGTGAACATCGTGCTGCTGGTCGCCGGTACCTTCATGGAGCCGTCGGCGATCATCCTGATCCTCGCGCCGATCCTGTTCCCGATCGCCATGCAGTTGGGCATCGACCCGATCCACCTGGGCATCATCATGGTGGTGAACATGGAGATCGGCCTGATCACGCCGCCGACCGGGCTCAACCTGTTCGTCACTTCGGCGGTCACCGGCATGCCGCTGACCCGCGTGGTGCGCGCGGTGTCGCCATGGCTGCTGGTGATGCTGGCGTTCCTGATCCTGGTGACCTACGTGCCGTTCATTTCGCTGGGCCTGCCGAACTGGCTGGGCATGAGCTGATGATCACCCCACGAAACGCTGCGTTTCCCGTTCCGTAAGAGGCGGTTTAGCGGCGATGCTCCACTTTCCTCGACCCGGCCCTGGCGCCGGGTTTTTTATAGCCTGCCATCCCTGGCGGCCACCCTGCGGGCCGTCGCAAGCGATGTTGAAAATGGCTCCCGACCATTTTTTATTTCACGACTCCAGTACCGAAGCCGTTGCAGAACCCAGGTAGGGCCAAGGTGAAGAGCCTCATCATCTGGTTCGAGATCGTGAACAGGTTCTAGGTAGTGGCTGCCGGGCCGGCTGATACCGCGAATGGTATGAGAGAACATTTGACGGCTATGCTACCAACTAGTAGGTTGGAAATTCGATCTCGATCTGCAGATTTGTACCGCAGAATTCATTCGCAACCTGTCAATGGATCTTTTGCCATGAGTGAAGCGCTTTCCCCGAAGGCCATCGAAATTATGGCGCATGCGCGACTGCTGCTCGCCGCCGGCGGCTATAACAGTTTCAGTTACGCTGATATTTCCGAGCGGGTGCGGATCAGCAAAGCCAGCATTCACCACCATTTTCCGAGCAAGGCGGAACTGGTGCAGACCGTGGTCACCCGATATAGAGAAGAGGCACGGGAAGGCATGGCGCTGCTCGAGCAACAGCTCGGCGAGCCCCTGGCAGAAATCAATGCATATGTAGATTATTGGTCTACCTGCATTCTCGATGGCACTTCTCCATTTTGTATTTGCGCGATGCTTGCTGCCGAACTTCCAACAATTCCAAGTGAAATAGCGGATCAGGTTCGGGGGCACTTTCAGGATCTGACTACCTGGCTTACATCCGTCCTGGAGAAGGGGGTGGCCACGAAGCAGTTCCACGTGATCGATAGCCCGGCAGTCGAAGCGACGGCTGTAATGGCCACGGTTCATGGGGCAATGCTGGCGGCCCGAGCATTCGGGTCTCCCGAGACCTTTCAGGCGATTGTTCGGCCCACGATTAACAGGTTGACCCTGGCGGTTTGATTCTCGACATTCGGGCTCTCTTTCAGCTTCTTTCTACTGCTGCTTCCGAACCAGCTTCATCGTGGGATTCGCTGCTCAACGCTGGCTAATAAGTGGAGAGGTTATGGTCACCAGTTACCACGGCGCCCGGCGGGGTTTGCAAGACCTTGAACAGGGCTTCGGCGGGCATCGGGCTGGCAAACAGGTAGCCCTGCAGGAGCTGGATGCCTCGTTGGATCAGGTGATCCCGCTGCTCTGCGGTCTCCACGCCCTCGGCGACTATACCGAGCTCCAGGCGCATGGCCAGGTCGAGGATGTTGTCGAGAATATGCCGCGACAGAGCGTCCGAGCCGATCATGGAGACGAAACTATGGTCGATCTTCAGGTAGTCGACGCGGAATTCGCGCAGGTAGGCCAGGCTGGAGTGGCCGGTGCCGAAGTCGTCGATGGCGATGCGCACACCCAGTTGGCGAAGCTCGGTGAATAGCCGATCGGTCACCTCGGTGGAGGTGATCATCTGCCGTTCGGTCAGCTCGAGAAGCAGCACGATGTGCCCGGGAGGAAACGCGGAAAGAAACTCACGGCACTCGTCGACCAGGTGCATATCCTGGCAATGGGCGGCAGTGATATTGATGCTCAGGTGAAAGCCCGCCGGAAGCTGCTCCACGCTATTGGCGAAATCCTCGCGAATCTGTCGCATCAGCGTGCGGGTCATCGGCACGATCAGGCCGAGACGCTCGGCCAGGGGGATGAACTGATCCGGCGGCACCAGTCCTTCGGTGGGATGCTGCCAGCGCATCAGCGTTTCGACACCGTGCCATCGGCCGTTTTCGGCATCCACGACGGGCTGGTAATAAGGCACGAATTCACCCGCCTCCAGCGCGCGCTCGAGCTCCGTGCCAGGCGATACCGAACGCAGACTGAGTCGATAGGTGCCAGCACCCGCCAGGGCGCCCAATATCAGGAACAACAGCCACTGTGGCAGATAGTGCACCTGCATGTACTGCAGCGTGGCGCCTTGCGGATAACCAGCGAACACCTGGAATGGGTAGCGCGGGGAGCTGGCTTCGAAGGGGTATTCAGCCTTCGCTGTCGAGGCCGCCGGGGTCACGGCGCCGTTGGCGGCGATCCAGTTCTGGCCAACCGCGATCTGCAGTGGCACCTCCTGGCCGTTGATCTGTAGCAGGTTGATCAGGTGCTGGCCGTCGACACCGATCAGTACGCCACGGTCGGCCACGGCCTGGCGATAGACCAGCACCGCTCGATCCGGTGTGACGGAATTGCCGGCCATCAGCCTCAGCTGGCCGCGAGTGTAGGTACTGGCGTCTTCGCTGTTGCCGTAAGCGCCCATCAGCGAGGTGCAGTAGATCATGCCACCGTTCACCAGGTTGACCGAGCGGGAAAATGGGTTGGCGGCTGCCTGGCTGCGCAGGGTCTGTTCCACCTCGCCGCAAGGCTGCCCGGACAGGTCGATCACCGCGCTGGCGGCGCGGGAGGCCTCGTCGAGCATGGCTTCCAGTTGTACCTGGGCATCGGTTGCGCTCTTCTCGGCACGGTTTGCCAATAGCGTTGCCGCCTGCCAATACATCAGCGGGATGCCAAGCAGCAACGGCAGTATCGCCACACCCAACGAGGTAGTCAGACGCAGAGCGCGCCCGCGGGAGCGGAGGGTGGAAAAGGGCATGGAAATCACTTGGTTCGGGTGGCTGTGTGAGCTTAACGAAAGTTGTACGACAAGAATGTCCGCTGTGTCTCGAATTGCTGGCAGAGGAGGGCGCTCTGGCGCACTCGCGATCTTGTGCCACTCTGGAGGGTGCGCTGCAACCATGATCCAGAGGCGGTAAGACCATGGTCGAATGGTTGTAAAGAGGGGGGATGGTTACAAATGTGGCCATAGAAGAACAACATCAATAACCGAGGTGATTCAATGAGTGCTGCTTCCCTGTATCCCGTGAGCCCCGAGGTGGCGGCCAATTCGTTGACTGACGAAGCCACCTACAAAGCCATGTACCAGCAGTCCGTGATCAACCCGGATGGCTTCTGGCGTGAGCAGGCTCAGCGTCTCGACTGGATCAAGCCGTTCACCAAGGTCAAGCAGACCTCTTTCGACGATCACCATGTCGACATCAAATGGTTCGCCGACGGCACCCTCAACGTTTCCTACAACTGTCTGGATCGCCACCTGGAAGAGCGCGGCGACCAGATTGCGATCATCTGGGAAGGTGACGATCCGTCCGAGCACAAGGAAATCACCTACCGCCAACTGCACGAGCAGGTGTGCAAGTTCGCCAACGCCCTGCGCGGCCAGGACGTGCACCGCGGCGACGTGGTGACCATCTATATGCCGATGATCCCGGAAGCCGTGGTCGCCATGCTGGCGTGCGCGCGTATCGGCGCGATCCACTCAGTGGTGTTCGGCGGCTTCTCGCCGGAAGCCTTGGCCGGCCGCATCATCGATTGCGCCTCCAAGGTGGTGATCACTGCGGACGAAGGCCTGCGCGGCGGCAAGAAGATCCCGCTGAAAGCCAACGTCGACGACGCCCTGACCAACCCCGAGACGCGCAGCATCCAGAAAGTCATCGTGGTTCAGCGCACCGGTTCCGAGATCAAGTGGAACCAGCACCGCGATATCTGGTTCGAGGATCTGATGAAGGTCGCCGGCAGTGTCTGCGCACCGAAGGAAATGGGCGCCGAAGAAGCGCTGTTCATCCTCTACACCTCCGGTTCCACCGGCAAACCCAAGGGCGTGCTGCACACCACTGGTGGTTACCTGCTGTACGCCGCGCTGACCCACGAGCGTGTGTTCGATTACAAGCCGGGCGAGATCTACTGGTGCACCGCCGACGTCGGCTGGGTCACCGGCCACAGCTACATCGTCTATGGCCCACTGGCCAACGGTGCGACCACGCTGCTGTTCGAAGGCATCCCCAACTACCCGGACGTGACTCGCGTGTCGAAGATCATCGACAAGCACAAGGTCAATATCCTCTACACCGCCCCGACTGCGATCCGCGCCATGATGGCCCAGGGCACCGCCGCCGTGGAGGGCGCCGACGGTTCGAGCCTGCGACTGCTCGGTTCGGTGGGCGAGCCGATCAACCCCGAGGCCTGGGACTGGTACCACCGCAACGTCGGCAAGGAGCGCTGCCCGATTGTCGACACCTGGTGGCAGACCGAGACCGGCGGCATCCTGATCAGCCCGCTGCCGGGCGCGACTGCGCTTAAGCCGGGCTCGGCCACCCGTCCGTTCTTCGGTGTGGTTCCGGCGCTGGTGGACAACCTGGGCAACCTGATCGAAGGTGCCGCCGAGGGCAACCTGGTGATCCTCGATTCCTGGCCGGGCCAGTCGCGCAGCCTGTATGGCGACCATGACCGTTTCGTCGACACCTACTTCAAGACCTTCAAGGGGATGTATTTCACCGGTGACGGTGCGCGCCGCGACGAAGATGGCTACTGGTGGATCACCGGCCGCGTCGACGACGTGCTCAACGTTTCCGGCCACCGCATGGGCACCGCCGAGGTCGAGAGTGCCATGGTCGCCCACCCGAAAGTCGCCGAGGCGGCAGTGGTCGGTGTGCCGCACGACATCAAAGGGCAGGGCATCTATGTCTACGTGACGCTGAACCAGGGGCAGGAGCCGTCCGAGCAACTGCGCCAGGAACTCAAGGCCTGGGTGCGCAAGGAAATCGGCCCGATCGCCACGCCGGACGTGATCCAGTGGGCGCCGGGGCTGCCGAAGACCCGTTCGGGCAAGATCATGCGTCGTATCCTGCGCAAGATCGCCACGGCCGAGTACGACTCCCTCGGCGATATCTCCACCCTGGCCGACCCGGGCGTGGTGCAACATCTGATCGACACCCACAAGTCGATGCAGAGCGCCTGCGCCTGATCTGACCGACGCCTGAACACGAACGCCCCACACCGGCAAGGCCGCGTGGGGCGTTTGCATTGCGCCGTGGTTCTCTGCCTGGCAACGTGACGGAGGCTGAAAGCAGGGTGTCAGACCTGCCATTCAGGTGCGAAGCTGGATAAATCCGATCTCGCGTATTTTTATTCTGTCAAGATGGCCGCCTCGGCGCTCTCTTTCTTCTGTAATTAGTTGTCGCATCTGGGAAATATCGCCTGCCACGCTATCGCTAGAATGCCGCACTTCCGTGCGACGCCCGCTAGCCCTGCGCTACGCTGGCGGCGCCACCTTTCCATGGCTCGGGCTATCCGCTCCGGGCCAGCGAAACCCACCATGTCAGGAGTTTTCCTCATGAAAAAGATCGCACTGCTCGGCGCGTTGGCACTATCCCTGCTGTCGCCGCTGACCATGGCCCAGGAGGCCAAGGCGCTGCGTATCGGTATCGAAGCGGCTTACCCGCCGTTCGCCTACAAGACTCCCGACGGCAACATCACCGGCTTCGACTACGACATCGGTGTCGCCCTGTGTGAAGAAATGCAGGTCGAGTGCAAGTGGATCGAGCAGGAGTTCGACGGCCTGATCCCGGCACTGAAAGTGCGCAAGTTCGATGCCGTACTGTCATCGATGTCGATCACCGAAGAACGCAAGCGTGCCGTGGACTTCACCGGCAAGTACTACGCCACTCCCGCCAAGCTGGCGATGAAGAGCGGTGCAGTGATGAACGACGTGGCCACCGACCTCAAAGGCAAGAAGATCGGCGTGCAGCGTTCCTCTGTGTATGACCGCTACGCCACCGATGTCTTCGGCCCAGCAGGTGCCGAGATCGTGCGCTACAGCTCGCAGAACGAAGTGTTCCTGGATCTGAGCGCAGGTCGCCTCGATGGCACCATCGCCGACTCCGTGAACATCGACGACGGCTTCCTCAAGACCGATGCCGGCAAGGGCTTCGCTTTCGTTGGCCCGGATTTCACCGAAGAGAAATACTTTGGCGAAGGCCAGGGCATCGCCGTGCGCAAGGGTGACAAGGCGCTGGCCGAGAAGATCAGTGCCGCGATCCTGGCGATCCGCGCCAATGGCAAGTACCAGGCCGTTCAGGACAAATACTTCAGCTTCGACGTCTACGGTAAATAAGGCGTTCTTTACCGAAAGTGGCACACGCTGAATGCCTTGGCGTGTGCCACTTTTGCGTTGCATTTCCGGCGCCCGATGGCGCGCGCATGAGGTAAGCGGATGCTCAATGGCTACGGCTCGTCCATTCTCGATGGCGCCTGGCTCACCCTGATCCTGGCCCTGACCTCGATGGCGCTGGCGATCGTGCTCGGCCTGATTGGTGCAGCGTTTCGTCTGTCGCCGGTGCGCTGGCTGGCGGTGCTCGGTGAGACCTATTCGACGGTGATCCGCGGTATTCCCGACTTGGTGCTGATCCTGCTGATCTTCTACGGCGGCCAGGATCTGGTGAACCGTGTGATGCCGCTGCTCGGCTATGACGAGTACATCGATATCAATCCCTTCGTCGCCGGCGTGTTCACCATGGGCTTCATCTTCGGCGCCTACCTGTCTGAGACTTTCCGCGGCGCATTCATGGCCATTCCCAAGGGGCAGGCGGAGGCGGGCGCTGCCTATGGCATGAGCGGGCTGCAGGTGTTCCTGCGCATTCTGGTGCCGCAGATGATCCGCTTCGCCATTCCCGGGTTCACCAACAACTGGCTGGTGCTGACCAAGGCCACGGCGCTGATTTCCGTGGTCGGCCTGCAGGACATGATGTTCAAGGCCAAGAGCGCCGCCGACGCCACGCGCGAGCCCTTCACCTTCTACCTGGCGGTGGCCGGCCTGTACCTGCTGATCACCAGTGTCTCCTTACTGGCCCTGCGTTATCTGGAAAAGCGCTACTCGGTCGGCACCAAGGCCGCCGAACTGTGAACGAGGGCGAACGATGATTTTCGATTACACCGTCATCTGGGACAGCATGCCGCTGTATCTCGGCGGCGTGCTGCTCACCCTCAAGCTGCTGGCCATCGCGCTGTTCTTCGGCCTGCTGATCGCCGTGCCCCTGGCGCTGATGCGCACTTCGCGCTCACCGCTGATCAATGGGCCGGCCTGGCTGTACACCTATGTGATCCGCGGCACGCCGATGCTGGTACAGCTGTTTCTGGTGTATTACGGCCTGGCCCAGTTCGAGGTGGTGCGCGAGAGCGTGCTCTGGCCGTACCTGTCCAACGCCACCTTCTGCGCCTGCCTGGCGTTCGCCATCAACACCAGTGCGTACAGCGCCGAAATTCTCGCCGGCAGCCTCAAGACTACGCCTCACGGCGAGATCGAAGCAGCCAAGGCAATGGGTATGTCGCGAATCAAGTTGTACCGCCGCATCCTGTTGCCTTCGGCGCTGCGCCGGGCGTTGCCGCAGTACAGCAACGAAGTGATCATGATGCTGCACACCACCAGCCTGGCGTCCATCGTCACCCTGATCGACATCACCGGCGCGGCGCGTACGGTCAGTTCCCAGTATTACCTGCCGTTCGAAGCGTTCATCACCGCTGGCCTGTTCTATCTGTGCCTGACCTTCATCCTGGTGCGCCTGTTCAAGCTGGCCGAGCGCCGCTGGTTGGCCTACCTGGCACCGCGGCGCAGCTAAGCCGCGCGGCACGACATCGGATTCAATAGAGTGGAAAGCATGTACAAGCTCGAAGTGAAGGATCTGCACAAGCGCTACGGCAGCCATGAAGTGCTCAAGGGCGTGTCGCTGGCCGCCAAGGCGGGCGACGTGATCAGCATCATCGGCTCCAGTGGCTCCGGCAAAAGTACCTTCCTGCGTTGCATCAACCTGCTCGAGTAGCCCCACGCCGGGCAGATCCTGCTCAATGGCGAAGCGCTCAAGCTGGTGCCTGGCAAGGACGGTGCCTTGCGTGCGGCCGACGACAAGCAGTTGCAGCGCCTGCGCTCGCGCCTGGCCATGGTGTTTCAGCATTTCAACCTGTGGTCGCACATGAACGTGCTGGAAAACGTCATGGAAGCGCCGGTGCACGTGTTGGGCATGAGCAAGGCCGAAGCGCGTGAGAAGGCCGAGCACTATCTGCAGAAGGTCGGCGTGGCCCACCGCAAGGATGCTTATCCGGCACACATGTCCGGTGGCGAGCAGCAACGGGTGGCGATCGCTCGGGCGCTGGCCATGGAGCCGGAAGTGATGCTGTTCGACGAGCCCACCTCGGCGCTGGATCCGGAACTGGTCGGCGATGTGCTCAAGGTCATGCGCGATCTGGCCGGCGAGGGGCGTACCATGGTGGTGGTCACCCACGAAATGGGCTTTGCCCGCGAAGTCTCCAACCAGTTGCTGTTCCTGCATCAGGGGCTGGTGGAGGAGCAGGGCGATCCCCGTGAGGTGCTGGCCAACCCGCAATCTCAACGTCTGCAACAGTTCCTAAGCGGCAGTCTCAAATAGTTGGCGTTATCATCCCTGCACGCCTCGACCTTCCACTGCCCCCAGAGCCCAACCTGCCCATCATGACTGCCCACCGAATCGGCTTCCTGCTTTGGCCCTCTACCAAGCCCCTGACCCTGGCGATGGCGGAAGAAGCCCTGAGTGTCGCTCAGCGCGTCCATCCAGAGGTGGTTTACGAGGTGTCGTTCCTGCAGGCCGAGGAGCCTGTCGAGGGCGCCTGGCGTTTGCCGGGCACTCCCTGGGTCGGTGGGCTGGAGGGGTATCGCAAGCTGTTTCTGCTCGCCGATGAGCCGCCGGCAGCCGTTTCGCCTGCGTTGGCCGCCGCCCTCAAGCAGGTGGCGCGCAATGGTTGCTGCGTTGGCGCGGTAGCCGCTGGCGTTTATCCCCTGGCGCAGCTCGGCCTGCTCGACGGTTACCGGGCTGCCGTGCACTGGCGTTGGCAGGATGATTTCGCCGAGCGCTTTCCGAAGGTGATCGCCACCAGCCACTTGTTCGATTGGGATCGTGATCGACTGACTGCCTGCGGCGGCATGGCGGTGATGGATATGCTGCTGGCGTTGCTCGCACGCGATCATGGTGCGGAGTTGGCCGGTGCGGTGTCCGAGGAACTGGTGGTCGAGCGTATCCGCGAGGGCGGCGAGCGCCAGCGCATTCCGTTGCAGAACCGCCTCGGCTCCAGCCACCCCAAGCTCACCCAGGCGGTGCTGCTGATGGAGGCGAACATCGAGGAGCCGCTGACCACCGACGAAATCGCCCAGCATGTGTGCGTCTCGCGGCGGCAACTGGAACGCATCTTCAAACAGTACCTCAACCGTGTGCCCAGTCAGTACTACCTGGAACTGCGCCTGAACAAGGCCCGGCAACTGCTGATGCAGACCAGCAAGTCGATCATCCAGATCGGTCTGTCCTGCGGCTTTTCCTCGGGGCCGCATTTCTCGAGCGCCTACCGCAATTTCTTTGGCGCCACGCCGCGCGAAGATCGCAACCAGCGGCGCAGCAACAGCCCCTTCGAGCTGACTTCGGCACCTGCCGAGCGCGGGTAGGGGGGGCCGGGGCGCGTAGCCGGCGCTTTTTCCGTCCACCATTGCAAGCTGGCAACCAGTCCGGATCAGTGGCTCCAGATCACCCCGATCAGCAGGTAGCACAGCGTGGTCACCAGAACCACGCTGTAGATGTTGATCACGAAGCCCGCCTTGATCATCGACTGGATGCGCATCATCCCGGTGCCGAACACTAAGGGTCTGTTGACGTTTCACGCACGGCCGCGCCGGAGCCCGTTTTGCCGCGAGACAAGGCACGAGCCGCGAAGTTTAGCTGGCTAAATGAGCCGGCGAGAAACGCAGCATCGCGGCAAAACGGGCCCGGCCCTTCGGGTTGCGCGGGAAATCTCGCCATGCGTCGTTGGAGGACTTGGCAAGGGAATACCATTCCCGGCGTCCTCCGCCTAGCCTGGCGAGATTTCTCGCGGCAACGCGGCTCGCGCTGAAACGTCAACAGACCCTAGAGCATTGGGCGGCGTTGCCACCGGCATCATGAAGGCGCAACTGGCGGCGATGGTCGCCGGGATGGCCAGCAGTTCCGGCGGGATGCCCTGGGACACGGCCATCGCCCCAACCAGGGGAATGAAAGCCGCTGCCGTGGCGGTGTTCGAGGTGACCTCGGTCAGTACGTTGATGGTCAGCGTTACCGCGCCGATGATCAGGATCAGGTGCAAGGCACCAACGCCTTGCAGGCCTTCACCGATCCATTCCGCCAGGCCGGTGGCGGTGATTGCGCCGGCCAGCGACAGGCCACCACCAAACAGTAGCAGAATGCCCCAGGGCACCTTGTTGGCGGTATCCCAATCCATCAGGAATACCCGCTTGTCGCCGTCACGTTTGCCGGGAATCAGGAACAGGCTGAGCGCGGCAACCATGGCGATCAGGGTGTCATCGACCGCACTGACGAAATTCGAGATCAGCGGCTGAGTGACCCAGGCCAGAGCGGCAAGACCGAACACCAGGGCGATGCGCTTTTCGCCGGGCGACCAGGTACCGAGCTTGCCCAGTTCTTTCTTGAGCATCGTCTGGCTGTCGCCTTCGAGCTTGAAGCCGCCGCGGGTCAGCCACCACCAGACGAACAGCAACATGCAGGTGGCGACTGGTATGCCGATCATCATCCACTGGCCAAAGCCGACGTGTACGTCGTGATGCTCGCGCAGGTAAGCCGCCAGCAGCGCATTGGGTGGCGTGCCGATCAGCGTGGAGATACCGCCGATGCTGGCGGCGTAGGCGATACCCAGCAGCAGGGCGGTAGCGAAGCGCTCGTGTTCGGCCTCATCGCCCTTTTGGGTGAGCATGGTGATCACCGACAGGCCGATGGGCAGCATCATGATCGCCGTGGCGGTGTTGCTCACGCCCATGCCGATCAGCGCGGTGGCGAGCATGAACCCACCAATCTGTCGGGTCGGCTGATTGCCGACGGCGATCAGGGTATTGAGCGCGATGCGTTTGTGCAGATCCCAGCGCTGCATGCACAGGCCGAGCAGAAAACCGCCGAGAAACAGGAAAATCACCGGGTTGGCGTAGGGTCTGTTGACGTTTCAGCACGACCGCGCCGGAGCCCGTTTTGCCGCGAGGCAAGGCACGAGCCGCGAAGTTTGGCTGGCCAAATGAGCCGGCGAGAAACGCAGCATCGCGGCAAAACGGGCCCGGCCCTGCGGGTTGCGCGGGAAATCTCGCCACGCGTTGTTGGAGGACTTGGCAAGGGAACAACCATTACCGGCGTCCTCCGCCTAGCCTGGCGAGATTTCTCGCGGCAACGCGGCTTGCGCTGAAACGTCAACAGACCCTAGAGGCCGGTGGCTTCCTGCGGAGTACCAATGCCGAGCAGCGGAATCATCGGGATGGGCAGCAGGGCGGTGGCCGGGATGGGAATCGCCTCGGTGGCCCACCAGGTAGCCATCAGGCCGATAAGGCCGGCAGTCAGCCAGGCTTCCCTGCTCAGGTCGGCGGGTGGTTCGCTGAGTATGCAGGCCAACAGCAAAATGGGGCCAAGGAACAGGCCGATACGTGCGGCGATGACCGCCCCGTGGGTTTGTTTCTTCTCACTCATTGTTCTGACCTCGTTCCCATCTACACGGTGTCGAGCTTCGAGGCCCAAGGAGGCCTGAAGGTCAAGTGCAGCTGTTTCAGCAGGTTTCTCGACATCAGGCGCAGGGCGGCAGCGCCATGATCGGCAGCGCCATGAACGCCACCGCGATTGCCCCAATCAGGTTGCTTCCCGAGGAAACGCTGGCGACGAAGCGTTCTCGGTCGCTGCAGTGTGGGCGCCGTGCTGCGTGCAGAAACAGGCGTGCCAGCGCGAGTAGCAGGCCGGCCGTGAGCAACGACAGAACCGCCAGTGCCAGGTTCAGCCAGTTCCAGGGGCCTTGATCAAGCGGCGGTGGCGCAACCGAGCAGGCCACGGACTGGCCGCCATAGAGGGCTATGAACCAGATGCCCCAGATGCTCAGGCCGGTGATGATGTGAATCGGGTTGTAGACGGAGCGCAGGCTTTGCATCACGAGCCTCCGAAAGTGGGTGGAAGGAGAGCGATGGCAAAGTAGCTGCACCACAGTACGCCGAGGCTGTAGTACCAGAATTGCGCGACCACCAGCGGTTCGTAGGGCGACTCGGCGCTGACGTAGCCGATGCGTACCCGCAGCGCCTGCAAGCCGCTGAGAATGCCGGCGAGCAGGGCGTGGCCGAAGCTGTAGGCGAGCATCACGAAGATCACCGCATCATGGGCGCGCACGGTGGGCTCCAGTGCCTCACTGAGCAGTGCCCAGAGCAACAGTGCGGCCTGTACCAGGCCAATCAGCGCAAGGCCGACCTGGCAGGCGAACAGTCCTCGATCGTCACCTTGGCGCAGGCGGGTGAGCACTCGTCGATGCCAGGGCGTGGCCAGGGAAAGCAGCAGGGCGCTGGCGAGCAGCAGCCAGTGGTTGAACACCGGTGCATCCGGCACCTGCCAGTTCGGTGCCACCGTCCACAGGTAGAACCAGCCGAACAGCAGCGACAGATACAGTGCGCCGTTGGACAGCAGCGTCACGCCCATGCCCCACAGGCCCGGACCATCGCAGGTGCGCGAATGCAGCGGTGGTTCGTGGGGCTGGGTTTTGGCATCCGGCGCGGCTTTGGGATGGGCGCCGTTCTCCCAGCTCCAGCGCAGCAGAACCACTACCGAGGCGAAGCAGGCGAGCAGCGCCAACAGGTAGGTCTTGGCCAGCAGGCTCAGGCACAGCACGGCGATGCAGCAGGCGGCGATGAAGGGCAGCCAGCTGTTGCCGGGCAGGTGGATGATCTCCCTGACCTTGCCGGTCAGCGGATCGACGCCCCAGGTTTCCCGGCGGCCGTGGTCGATCACCGTCAGGGCATGTTCGCCACGAGCGATGCTCTCCCCCAGATTCGGCTCGCGCCAAAGCGGGTGGCGGTCGGTGATCTTGGGTAGGCTGACGAAGTTGTAGGGATTGGGCGGCAGGCTGGTGGCCCACTCGAGGGTGTCGGCCTGCCACGGATTCTTCCCGGCGGGTTTGCCGTACCGGTAGTGCAGGATCAGATCCAGCAGCAGGGTGGCGATACCGATCACCATGATGAAGCTGCCTATCGAGGAGATCAGGTTGGGCATGTCCCAGCCAAGACCGGTCTCGTAGGTGTACACGCGCCGCGGCATGCCCAGCAGGCCAGTCCAGTGCATGATCAGGAAGGTCATGTTGAAACCGATGAACACCAACCAGAACCCCCACTTGCCCAGGCGCTCGGACGCCATGCGCCCGGAGAAGTGCGGTAGCCAGTAATACAGCCCGGCGATCAGCGGAAAGAGCATGCCGCCGATCAGTACGTAGTGGAAATGGGCGACCACGAACTGGGTGTCGTGTACCTGCCAGTCGAAGGGCACCAGGGCGAGCATCACCCCGGTCAGTCCGCCGCACACGAAGATGATCAGAAAACCCACCAGCCACAGCATTGGCACGTTGTAGCGCGGCTTGCCGAGCCACAGCGTGGCGATCCAGGCGAACACCTGAATCGCCGTGGGTATCGCCACCAGCATGCTAGCCGCGGAAAAGAATGCCTGAGCCAACTGCGGGATGCCCACGGTGAACATGTGGTGCACCCATAGGCCGAAGCTGATGAAACCGGTGGTGAGCACGCCCAGCACCACGGCGCGGTAGCCCACCAGCGGGCGGCCACAGAACACCGGCAGCAGGGTCGAGACGATGCCAGCGGCCGGCAGGAAGATGATGTATACCTCGGGATGGCCGAACAGCCAGAACAGGTGCTGCCAGAGCAGCGGATCACCGCCGCGGGCGACCTCGAAGAACGGCAGGCCGGCGGCACGCTCCAGTTCCAGCAGAATGCTGCCGAGAATCAGCGGCGGAAAGCCGATCACGATCATCATCGCCATGGTCAGGATGTACCAGGCGTAGATCGGCATCTTGTTCAGTGCCATGCCTTCGGCGCGGGTACGCAGGATCGACACCACCAGTTCGACCCCGGCCGACACTGCCGAGATCTCCACGAAGGTGATACCCAGCAGCCAGAAATCTGCATTGATTCCCGGCGAGTGTGCCGCGCTGGACAGCGGCGTGTACATGAACCAACCGGCGTTGGGTGCGACGCCGAACAGCAGGCTGGAGCAGATGATCAGTCCGCCGAACAGGTAGCACCAGTAACCGAGGGCCGACAGCCGCGGGAAGACCAGATCCCGGGCACCGAGCATCTTGGGGATCAGGTACACCGCCAGGCCTTCCATCATCGGCACGGCGAACAGGAACATCATCACCGTGCCGTGCATGGTGAACACCTGGTTGAACGTTTCCGGGCCCATGAAAGCGTTGCCCGGTAGCGCCAGTTGGGTGCGGATCAGCATCGCCAGCAAGATGCCGAAGATGAAAAAGCCCAGGCCGGTGGCCATGAAGCGCAGACCCAGGGTGGTGTGGTTGACGATGGTCAGCGCCCGCCAGCCCCGCGGATTGCCCCAGACGTCGTTGAACTGATCGTGCAGGGTATCGGCATCTTCCCGGCCTTGTGCTTCGCGCGTGTCACTCATGGTCGAGGTTCTCCAGCCAGGTGGCGATGGCCTGCAGGTGCTCGGCATCGAGGTCGTCGGTCAGTGGCATGCCGGTGCCCGGTTTCAGGCGCCCGTGCTCGTGTAGCCAGGTCAGGATCGCGCCTGGCTCGTTCGGCAGCAGGCCGCTGCCCAGGTTGCGGCGGCTGGCCAGGTCGGTGAGATCCGGTGCGCGGTTGCCTGCGCTGACACCCGCTACGCGGTGGCACATGCCGCAGTGAGCCAGGAAAGTGTCTGCGGCCGGGCCCTGCAGCGCCTCGACCTGAGGATTGCGGCGGGCGTCGATCCAGGCGGCGAAATCTTCTTCGCTGTGGGCCTGCACATCGAGAATCATGTGGCTGTGCTGAGTGCCACAGAACTCCGTGCACTGGCCACGAAAGGTGCCAGGTGCGTCGGCCTGCAGACGGATGCGGTTCTCGCGGCCGGGGATCATGTCGATCTTGCCGCCCAGGCGCGGTACCCAGAAGGAGTGGATCACGTCCGCGCTGCTGACGGTGATGTCCACCGGGCGGCCGGCGGGCAGGTGCAACTGATTGGCCGTCACCACGCCGCTGTCCGGGTAACGCACCTCCCACCACCACTGATGGCCGATCACGTCGATGCGCAAAGGCTGCTCGCCGAGGATAGGCAGTGGCAGCATGCGCTGCCCCACCGGGATGCCGAACAGCAACAGCAGCACGATGCTCACCGACGGCAGCACGAGGCCGCCGCCGATCAGCCAGCGACGCTGGATGCGCTTGGCTTCATCGGCCGAATACTCGCGCGGTTTACGCTGCATCGCGTAGATCCACAGTGCGCTGACCACCACCAGTACCAGGCCGAAGAAGCCGAACATGGCCCACCACAGTAGGGCGACGTCACGCGCTACCGGGCCTGCCGGGGCCAGAATTGATTGGTCACCACTACAGGCGGAGATAGTCGGAACTGCTGCCACCAATGCGGTCAACTTGAGTAGAGCCGGGTAAATGCGGCCAACTTTCAGATCGACAGGGAGGCCGTCATGGCTGAGCAACAAGAATCCATCGTCAGTCGCGCGGCCATCGCCGGGCACCCCTTGCACCCGATGATGATCCACTTCCCGGTTGCCGCCTTGCTGGGTCTGGTGGCCACCGATTTCGCCTACTTCTGGACGACCGACCCATTCTGGGCGAGGGCCAGTTTGTGGTTGGCTGGCGTCGGTGCCGTCGGGGGCTGGATAGCGAGTATCGCCGGGATGATCGACCTGCTCGCCGTGCGGCGCATTCGCCAGAAGATCAGCGCCTGGTGTCACGCCATCATCGCGGTGATGATGCTGTCCCTGGCTTCGCTGAACTGGATGCTGCGCTACCGTCACGGCGACGAGGGCTTCGAAATGTGGGCGTTCTACCTGTCGCTCTTCACTGCAGGCCTGATCGCGATCGCCGCCTATCTGGGCGGGCGCCTGGTCTACGAGCATGCCGTGGGTGTCGATGTCGATTAGATCCGACTTGAGCCCGCCTGCATTCATGGGTGGGTGACTCCTCATTCAAAACGGTTTGGCGAGCACCAGCCACAGGGTGGCGGCGATCATGCCCAGCGTGATGCCGCCCAGGGCGGCGCAGGCAACGCTCAGGATCGGCCGTGGGTGGCGTTCGCATTGCAGGATCAGCAGGCCGCACAGCGCGTGGCAGATGACCATCACGGCCACCGCGCTGAGCTTGAACACCAGCCAGATGCCGAAGGTGCCGTCACGCAGGAACAGCGCAGTGCCGCTACCGATGGCGACGATGGCCGCGGGTGTGGCGACCAGATTGAAAATCGTGCGATTGAGTTCGGGGTGCCCTGGCCGCTCCGCTGTCTGCGCCGAGCGGCAACTGGCGGCGATCAAGGCGGGTAAATAGAGCAGGGCGCCGCACCAGGCGATAAGTGCAGTGAAATGCAGCAGTTTCAGCAGTGGCATCGCTGCCCTCCATAGCCTGTCGTCCCGGGTCTGTCCGTGTGACCCTCCGTTGAGAAATGCGGTTCGACCTTTCTGTCTGCCGTACTCGGATGCCGAATCATCTTTGCTTGTAGCGCCACGCCCCCGGCACGCCTGGCCTGTAGCGAAGCGGCCGGCTAACGCCTCACCCTGTGGAGCGGTATTGGCGCTCGCTGGTTATGTCACCGGATGTGTGGATATACCTGTCCGATCCGACGGTGTGTGGCCCCGTGCCGGCACGGTGGCGGGGCAGGCGTGGTAAACTTGGCATATCTCGCAGCCCCAGATGTGCTGCGCACTGCCGCTCTCGTGGCAGCCATGAATAGCTGGCCCTCCAGGGCCGGGAGATGGGTTCTATGAACACGACGCAGTTGGTCGATCCCTTCGGCCGGCGGATTACCTACCTGCGACTTTCGGTGACCGATCGCTGCGATTTTCGCTGCACCTATTGCATGAGCGAAGACATGGTCTTCGCTCCGCGCGCGCAGATACTGACCCTCGAAGAGTTGTATACCGTCGCCGATGCCTTCATCGGGCTGGGCGTCAAACGCATCCGTATCACTGGCGGCGAGCCGCTGGTGCGCAAGAATCTGCTGAGCCTGCTGCGCCGCCTCGGCGAGCGACCGGAACTCGACGATCTGTCGATCACCACCAATGGTTCACAGCTCTCGCATATGGCGAACGATCTGCGAGCGGCGGGCGTCACCCGTTTGAACGTCAGCCTCGACTCGCTGCAGCGCGAGCGATTCGCCAGTTTCACCCGCCGCGACAAGCTCGACCAGGTGCTGGCCGGGATCGACGCAGCGGTGGCGGCGGGCTTCAGGCGCATCAAGCTCAATAGCGTGGTGCAAACCGGGCGTAACGACGACGAAGTGCTTGGCCTGGTCGAGTACGCCATGGCCCGCGGACTGGACGTCAGCTTCATCGAAGAAATGCCGCTGGGCAGCGTGGTCAGCCACCAGCGCGAGCAGACCTTCTGCTCCAGTGACGTGGTGCGCGCGCGTATCGAAGAGCGTTACCCGCTGGTGCGCAGCAGCCATGTCACTGGCGGCCCGTCGCGCTACTGGCAGGTCAACGGCAGTGAAACCCGAGTCGGCTTCATCTCACCGCACAGCAACAACTTCTGTGGCGACTGCAATCGCGTGCGAGTCACCGCAGAGGGCAAGCTGGTGCTCTGTCTGGGGCACGACAACGCCCTGGATCTGCGCACCCTGATGCGCGCTCATCCCGGTAATAGCGAGCGGCTGCGC
Organism: Phytopseudomonas daroniae; assembly: GCF_004327285.1. Classification (GTDB taxonomy): domain Bacteria; phylum Pseudomonadota; class Gammaproteobacteria; order Pseudomonadales; family Pseudomonadaceae; genus Aquipseudomonas; species Aquipseudomonas daroniae. The sequence continues at coordinate 394 of NZ_QJUI01000034.1, read as the reverse complement.
GGCGCGCTGCTCGATGCCCTGCAACTCAAGCCTGAGCGTCACTATTTCGAAACCGACGAGCAGGTGCAGGTGATCCGCTTCATGAGCATGACCGGCGGCTGAACCGATACGGCGCCTATGCACCTCCAGACGAGCGGTTCGCGCCTAGGCGGCCCGTGTGTTTGCTCGGAGTGGCTCGGGTTGCAGTGCCTCGTCGCCTCGGAAAATGCCCTGAACCTCCGCAATGGTCGCTCACTCCACTTAAGGGTCTGTTGACGTTTCAGCGCAAGCCGCGTTGCTGCGAGAAATCTCGCCAGGCTAGGCGGAGGACGCCGGTAATGGTTGTTCCCTTGCCAAGTCCTCCAACAACGCATGGCGAGATTTCCCGCGCAACCCGCAGGGCCGGGCCCGTTTT
>NZ_QJUI01000033.1 GCF_004327285.1 Phytopseudomonas daroniae | reverse complement strand
CCGGAAACAGGCTGCTTTGCTCGCGACCTTCGCCCTGGATATAGCCCATAAACGACAATGCCCCTATCAACCGATAGAGGCATTGTCTTCAACTCGCCTTCAGACTGCTAGGTTTTCACACAGTCTGAGAAGGCGCCGTTTTCCGTATCAGGCCGTTATCAGTTGCCGGCCCAGCGCTTCAGCACCAGGGTGGCGTTGGTGCCACCGAAGCCGAAGCTGTTGGACATGACGGTGTCCAGCTTGGCGTTTTCACGGGTCTCACGCAGGATCGGCAGGTCAGCGACCGCGGGATCCAGCTCTTCGATGTTGGCCGAGGCGGTGATGAAGTTGCCTTCCATCATCAGCAGGCAGTAGATCGCTTCATGCACGCCAGCGGCACCCAGGCTGTGGCCGGACAGGCTCTTGGTGGAGCTGATGGCCGGTGCCTTGTCGCCAAACACTTCGCGCACACCCTTGATTTCCGCAACGTCGCCGACTGGAGTCGAAGTGCCGTGGGTATTCAGGTAGTCGATCGGTGTGTCGACGGTGGACAGCGCCTGCTGCATGCAGCGAACCGCGCCTTCACCGCTCGGGGCAACCATGTCGTAACCGTCCGAGGTAGCACCATAGCCAACGATTTCAGCGTAGATCTTGGCGCCACGGGCCAGAGCATGCTCCAGCTCTTCGACTACCACCATGCCGCCGCCGCCAGCGATGACGAAACCGTCACGATGGGTGTCGTAGGCGCGGGAGGCCTTTTCCGGGGTGTCGTTGTACTGGGTGGAGAGGGCGCCCATGGCATCGAACAGGCAGCTTTGGCTCCAGTGTTCTTCTTCACCGCCACCGGCGAAAACGACGTCCTGCTTGCCGAGCTGGATCTGCTCCATGGCCTGGCCGATGCAATGCGCGCTGGTGGCGCAGGCCGAGGAAATGGAGAAGTTGACGCCCTTGATCTTGAAGGGGGTCGCCAGACAGGCCGAGACAGTGCTACCCATGGTGCGGGTTACACGGTATGGGCCAACACGCTTGACGCCTTTTTCGCGCAGGGTGTCGATGGCTTCCATCTGGTTCAGCGTGGAAGCACCACCGGAACCCGCGATCAGGCCGGTACGTGGGTTCGAGACCTGGTCTTCGCCCAGTCCGGAATCCTTGATCGCCTGATCCATCGCCAGGTAGGCGTAGGCCGCGGCATCACCCATGAAGCGAAACAGCTTGCGGTCGATCAATTCTTCCAGGTTCAGGTCGACGGAGCCCGATACATGGCTGCGCAGACCCTTTTCGGCGTATTCCGGATTGAAGCGGATACCGGGGCGGCCAGCGCGAAGGTTGGCGGAGACGGTTTCTTTGTCATTGCCCAGGCAGGAAACGATGCCTAGACCGGTAATAACGACGCGACGCATGGAAAGGATCCTTTAGAAACTGTCGGTGGAAGTGAACAGGCCGACGCGCAGGCTTTCGGCACTGTAGATCTCGCGACCATCGACACTCACGCTGCCATCGGCGATTGCCAGGATCAGCGAGCGGGTAATGGTGCGTTTGATATGAATGTTGTAGGTGACTTTCTTGGCGGTGGGCAGAACCTGGCCGAAGAATTTCACTTCGCCCGAACCCAGGGCACGACCACGGCCAGGGTTGCCCTGCCAGCCGAGGAAGAAGCCAACCAGCTGCCACATGGCATCGAGGCCCAGGCAGCCAGGCATCACCGGGTCGCCTTCGAAATGGCAGCCGAAGAACCACAGATCAGGATTGATATCGAGCTCTGCGACAATCTCGCCCTTGCCGTACTTGCCGCCCGTTTCACTGATGTGGACGATCCGGTCGATCATCAACATGTTGGGGGCGGGCAGTTGCGCATTACCCGGGCCGAACAGTTCGCCGCGGCTGCAGCGCAACAGATCTTCCTGGGTGAAGGCGTTTTGTTTGGTCATGCGAGCTCCTCAATAATCCCCACGCGCCTCGGCTGGGTAAATCGTCCTGGCCGGCTGCGCATGAGTAATGCGACTGCCAGCAGCCTAGTCATAGACTGTTGCGTTGTGGTGAAAGTCACAGTGTGGCGAGTACAGTTGTACTCTGCAGTGGCCAATGGTGTCACAGATGCTCCTTTGGCGCCCACTTCAGCCCGCAAGCGTGCAACATTTCCGTCGATATGACTAGGGTCTGTTGACGTTTCGGCGCAGGCCGTAGGGCGTGGCGCGTTCGCGCTAAACGGGAGCAGCCCCTATCTCTAATGACTAGGCGACAGCCAGCGGTCGAGCAATTCCTGCAGTTCCATGCGTTTGAACGGCTTGGCGAGGTAATCGTTCATTCCAGCCTGCAAGCAGGCCTCGCGGTCACCCTGCAGGGCGTTGGCTGTCAAGGCGATAATCGGCAGTTGGCCCTGCTGCCCCAGCTCGCGGATGCGGCGAGTGGCCTCGTAGCCGTCCATGATCGGCAGGCGGCAGTCCATCAACACGGCGGCGAATCGTCCCTGTCGTACCGCTGAAACGGCCTGTGCTCCATCGACCACCAGGGTGACTTGATAGCCCAGGCTGCGCAGCATGGCCTCGATTACCGTCTGATTGACCGCGTTGTCTTCCACCAGGAGTACTGAGTGGGCTTGCTGCACCGCAGGCTCAGAGGTCGAAGCTTCGGGGAGCAATTGTGGCTGTTGCGCTGAAAACGGCAAAGGAATCTCCAGGGTAAAGCAGGAACCGCGGCCCGATTGGCTCTGTGCTTTCAGGGTGCCACCCATGCGCTCAGCCAGCGTGCGGGCGATTGGCAAGCCCAGGCCGGTGCCACCGTAACGCCGGGAAATCGAATTGTCGGCCTGCTGGAAGGCATCGAACATGGTCTCCAGGCGTTCTTTGCTGATACCTATGCCGGTGTCGTGTACGTGGCAGGTAAACCACAGCACTTGATTGTCCAGCGCCTGCCAGTGGGCCTCGACCCGCACCTCGCCATGCTCGGTGAATTTCAGGGCATTGCCGATCAGGTTGACCAGAATCTGTCGAAGACGGGTGGGATCGCCCTGTACCTGCAGCGATGGCAGGGCTTCGCCAAGCTCCAGGCGCAGCGCCAGGCCGCGCTGCTGCGCGCTGTGCTGAAAGGCCTGCAGTGCCGTTTTCAGCAGTGCGGACAAATTGAAGCTGATGAGTTCGAGTTCCAGTGCCCCACGTTCGATCCGGGAAAAATCGAGAATATCGTTGATCACCTTGAGCAGGTGTTCGGTCGACTCGGTGGCCAGGGCAGCATATTCATGTTGCTCCTGATTCATGTCGGTAGTTTCCAGTAGCTGCAGCATACCCAGGACACCGTTCATCGGGGTGCGTAGCTCGTGGCTCATCATCGCCAGAAAATCCGATTTGGCGCGGTTGGCCAGCTCTGAATCCTCACGTGCCTTGATCAGCAGGGTCATGGCCTGCTGTTGTTCCAGGGCGGCGTTGTTCAGACCGTTGGCGAGGTTGTTGATATGTCGCGCGAGGGTGACCAGTTCGCCGCCGCCGACTTCCGGGAGTGTGGTCTGGTAGTCGCCGCCCTGGATCGCCGTTACGGCATCGCTCATCGCGCTCAGGGGCTGCGACAGGCGGCTGGCGAGGCGCCGGGCCAGCAGGAAGGTCAGCAGCAGGGCGAACAACACCAGAAACGCGACCTTGAGCAGAATTTCCTGCTGGCGCGTATTGAAGGCTTCGCTGGACATGCCGACGACGACGCGGCCCAGGTAGTCGCCGGTCAGGGGCGCCAGTGCGTTGGCACCTTCCTGAATGAAGTCGGAACCCAGATCGACCTGCTGCTGCTGGATTGGGGATTGGAAAATGTCGATATGACCGTGGCCCGTCTGCAGGTGTTCGGGTTGCTCGAGGTAGACCAGGATGTTGTCGTCGCGGTCGCGCACTTCGACGAAGCGTACGTGAGGTGTTTTCAGGGTTGCCTTCAGCAGTGACTTCAGCACCTTGCGGTTGCCTGAAATCACCCCGTACTCAGTGGCCGGCGCCAGTTGGCTGGCGATCAATTGCCCGGTGTGGTTGATCTCTACTCGCAGATCCTGCAGGCGGTTGAAGGTCAGAAACCCAGTCAGCAGGAGCGTCAGCAGCAGGGCCGGGCCGACACTGATGAGCTGGGTGCGGATGTGAATGTTCCAGCCGCGCCACAGTTTCATGGTGTTTCTCCTTCTGATAGGTGCTGGGCAAGATCCTCGTCGCTGGGCAGATCCACCGCCAATGCGCGGGCTACCTGAGGATTGCCGAGCACTTTGAATGCGCTCGAGTAGGTGCCGTGAGGCCAGCTTTGCGGCGACCGGTCAAGCAGGCTGCCCAGCGTTTCCAGCCAATCGTTCTGGTCGCTGTAGGTGCTGGCCAGGCTACCGGCACGCACGAAGCCGGCACTGGGGCCGATCAGGGCGCGTTGCTGGCCGTAGCTGGTCAGTAGCAGGTTCTTGGCGGTTTGCGGGTTGTACAGATCGTCGTCGGCGACGCCGAGCAGCACATCGCTGTTGCGCAGCAGGCGCAACAAGGTTCGGTTGTCGCGAGTGCTCGGCCAATCCTCGGACACGACCTCCAGGCCCAGGCTGGTAGCGGCCTGCCGGATCTCTTCGAGCAGAAACGCGCTCTGTTGGTCATGCAGTACGCCGACCCGACTGATATGCGGCAACAGATGTTTGGCCAGGCGCAGTTGGCGCAGCGGTGCGGGATCCTGCCAGAGCACGCTGAGGTTGGCCGGGGTGCGGTCGCCAAGGGTCGCGCGCGCCTGGGTCTTGTTGACCTGCAGCACCAGGGTCGGTGGGCCGTCCTGCGAGCTGAGGCGCCAGGCCAGTGCCGGTTGGCCGAAGAGGACGAGGCGGGTATCTGCCGACAGTTCGTTCAACGGTGGTAGATCGTTCAGCGGTACGATGCGCACGCGATCCTGTGGTCGCGCCGCCGCCAGCGCCGTGCTGAAGCCCCGCAGAATGCTGGTATCCCCGGCGCTGCTCAGCAGCAGCTCCGCCGCCTGCAGCGGTGATTGCAGCAGGCAGAGCAGAAGCAGCGTGCGGCGCATCCACGCGCGGCTGCTCAGCCATGTTCTCGAACGCTTGCTGACCATCTAGAACTCGAGATCGGCGCTGAGATAGAACAGGCGGCGCTTGTCGTAGTTGTTCTCGCGCCAGGTCAGGGCTTCGTCATCCAAACGCCACTGCACCACGCCAGCCATTTCCAGATTGCTGCGGCCAATTGCCGTGCGTTTGGCAAGGCGCAGATCCACGCGCTCGAAGCGGCGTTCGTTGAGGCGATCCGCACCGTAATAGAACATGCCACTCGACCAGCCCAGCCCCCAGTCACGCAGCCAGCCGGCAGAGCCGCTGTTACGGGCGGTGAGGCGTCGATCGGTTTTGCTGGTGGCGCTGAAGTCGACATAGGCATAGGTCAGGCGCAGGCGGTCGTCAGTGCTGACCTGCCAGTCCAGTTGGGTTTCCGCGCCGCTGAAACGCATGCGATGGGTGTTGTCGGGGGCGAAACGATCAGCGCGCAAGGGTTCGCTGATCATGTTGTGGATCTCGTCGTAGAACAGTTTTACGTCGACGCTGAGTCCGGCTTCGGCGAACAGGCCGTTGTAACCCAGTTCATGGGAGCGGATGACTTCCTGCTCGAGGTTGCGCGGCCCACGTGCGTTGATGAAGTAGTAGGCGTCGTTCTGGCCGAATGGCTGTGGCTGCAGGCCGCGAATCCGGTAGCGCCAGTCGGCATTGTTCTCGTACATGTCGGGCGAACGTAGCGCTTCCGAATAGACGGCGCGCAGGCCGTGGCGCGGGGTGATCAGGTAGTTGAGGGCGAGCCGCGGAGTCAGCGATGAACCAGTGAGGTGGTCGTCTTCGAGCATGGCACCGCCTTGCAGCAGCCAATGGTTGTCCACCTGCCATTCGAGGTGGCCGAACAGCCGCCAGATCTGGTTGCTGAGCCGGCCGCCGAAGAAGGTTTCCGAGTCGGCCTGGTCATAACGGTAACCCAGGCCGCTGAGCAGGCGCAGGTTATCGGAGAGGCTGAGGGTGTCCTGCAGTTCGATGTCATAGCGGGTTTCGCGGATGTTCTGGTTGGCAGTGCCACAGACTTCGCGGGCCGCACCTGAGGCCAGTTGCTGCTGGATCTGTGTAGCCAGAGCCTGCTCCTTATGGGTGCCAGCGGGCACGCTGCCAAACGGATTGCGGGTGAAGCGTGTGACGTATCCAGGATTGAGCGACCACAGCTCGGCGAGCTGAGGGCTGAATGCGATCTCCGCTTCGCAGGCACGCCAGCGCTCGAGGCGCTCCCAGTGTTGTATCGAGCTCTGTAGCGACAGGCTGTGGTTGGCCGTCTGGTCGAAATTCCAACGCAGCGAACCGGCGTAGTCACGAGCCTTGATGTCCGAGTTGGTGTCGCCCAGGCCAATGCCTGGGAATAGTGGCTCGTAGAGATAGGGGCGCTGGTTGCTGCCTTCTTTGGCCGCCAGTTGCCAGTCGAGGCTCTGGAGCTCATCCAACTGATGATTGACGGAAAGGCTGATCCGTTCGAGTCGGCGGCTGTCCCGGTAGGGGGCGCCGAATTCGTTATGGTCGAAGCCGTCATCCTCCTGGCCGCTGATTGACAGGCGCATGACGCCATTATCCCAACCGCTGCCCTGGCTGGCGTAGTGATCGGAAATCCCGCGCTGACCCCGGGTGACCTTGAGCCGGGTGCCAAGGCTATCGGCAGGGCGGCGGGTAAAGATATTGACCACGCCCATCAGTGCGTTGGCGCCGTAGCTCACGGTATTCGGGCCACGAAATACTTCGATGCGCTCGATATCTTCTATAGCCACTGGAATATCCGACCAGTCGACGGTCGCCAAGCCGGGGTGATACACCGAGCGACCGTCGACCATCACCTGCAGGCGCCGCGCTTCCGAGGCACTGGAACCGTGGTAGTTGAGTGTCGGCTGATTGCCATTGCGGTAGCCGACCATCATGCCGGGAACCAGGCGCAGCAATTCGGTGATGTCGCGTGCACCACTGGCCTTGATCAGGGCGCTGTCGAGCACGGTGACACTGCCGGGCACCGCGGCGGGCGATTGCTTCAGACGCGTGGCCGTCAGCACCTCGGGAACGAGCTGGCCTGCGCCGAACAGATCGTCGGCCATGGCGTCGCCAGCCGCGAGAAGCGCCAGCAGCAGAAGTCTGAGAGGAGGGGAGGCTTTGGTGATCACGCAACGACCCTGTTCGCGCAGTGTGGTGCATGTTAACCGAGCGGCGAATCGTTGCCAGCCATACGCCGGCAAAAGACGAATTTTAGTTCAGAGGCCAGTCTGCAGCGGTGGCAAACCCGCAAGGCTGGCCGTGGGGCGAGCGAGCCGTATAATGCCCCATTGCCACAAGGCTCACTACGGATCGGTCATGACTCAACAGCAACCTATCGCGGTGCTTGGCGGCGGCAGCTTCGGTACCGCTATCGCTAACCTGCTGGCGCAGAATGGTCATCGTGTTCTGCACTGGATGCGCGACCCCGTGCAAGCCGAGGCCATCCGGGTCAATCGCGAAAATCCCCGTTACCTGAAGGGCGTCAAAGTACTCGATGCTGTCGAGCCGACTACCGATCTGCCTGGCGCGCTGAACAGTTGCGCACTGGCCTTCGTGGCTTTGCCATCCAGTGCCTTGCGCCAGGTGCTGCAGCCGGTGTCGACGCTGCTGGCCGGCAAGATGCTGGTCAGTACCACCAAGGGCATCGAAGCGCAGACCTTCAAGCTGATGAGTCAGATTCTTGAAGAGGTCGCCCCTCAGGCGCGAATCGGCGTTCTGTCCGGGCCGAACCTGGCACGTGAAATTGCCGCTCACACGCTGACCGCCACGGTCGTGGCCAGTGAAGACGAAGCCCTGTGCCGTGAGGTTCAGGCAGCGCTGCACGGTCGTACCTTCCGCGTCTACGCCAGTGCCGATCGCTTTGGCGTCGAGCTTGGTGGTGCGCTGAAGAATGTCTACGCCATCATCGCCGGCATGGCGGCGGCGCTGGGCATGGGTGAGAACACCAAGAGCATGCTGATTACCCGTGCGCTGGCGGAAATGACCCGTTTTGCCGTGCACCTGGGGGCCAATCCCATGACCTTCCTTGGCCTCGCCGGGGTTGGCGATCTGATCGTTACCTGCTCGTCGCCGAAAAGCCGCAACTATCAGGTCGGCTTCGCGCTCGGCGAAGGTCTGAGCCTGGAGGATGCCGTCGAGCGCCTCGGTGAGGTGGCTGAAGGGGTGAACACCATCAAGGTGCTCAAGGCCAAGTCCGATGAATTGCAGGTATACATGCCACTGGTTGCCGGGTTGCATGCGATCCTGTTCGAGGGGCGCACCCTGGATCAGGTGATCGAGGCGCTGATGCGCGCAGAACCGAAGACCGATGTCGATTTCATTCCAGCCACTGGCTTCTGAGGGGATCCGAATATGAGTGAGCACCAAAAAGGCGAGCCCATCGGGCTGCGCATCGTCTGGATGCTGTTGTTCCTGCTGGTCTGGCAATTGGCCGAGCTGCTGCTGGCCGGGGTCGTGCTGTTGCAACTGATCTATCGCCTGGTGTACGGCGCGCCAAATGCGGGGCTGCTGGGGTTTGGTGACAGCCTCAGTCAGTATCTGGCTCAGATCGGCCGCTTCGGTACCTTCAACAGCGAGTCCAAACCCTGGCCATTCGCCGACTGGCCGACGCCGCGCCCGCCGCAAGGCGAGATGGCGCACAGTGTGCCACCTGCCGAGCATCCAGTAAGGGATGAGGAGCCGAAGCTGTGAGTCATCACGTATGAAAATCTGGTTGCTGCGACATGGGCAGGCCCATGCGGAGGCCCGCAGTGATGCCGAACGGGAACTGACGGATTACGGTCGGAGCGAAGTGCGTCAATCGCTCGAGCACCTGCGTGGTCGCTCGCTGGACGCCATCTTCGTCAGCCCCTATGTGCGTGCTCAGCAGACAGCTGCTCTGGTACGTGATGGCCTGGCGTTGAACAACGAGTTGCACACTGTTCCCTGGCTGACGCCGGAAAGTGACCCACGTGAGAGCCTGGCGAAGCTGCAGCGCCTCGCGGGCAGCGAGATCCTGCTGGTTTCGCATCAGCCCTTCATCGGCGCGCTCGGCGGGCTGCTGGTGCACGGCAATCGACAGCAGCCATTGCCCATGCATACGGCCAGCCTGGCACTGTTGGAGGGCGAAGACCTGATCGCCGGGCTGATGTCCCTGGAGTTGCTGGCTCATCCAGATCTGAGCTGAACTGGCTGCGGAGCTCGGCATTTGTGTGGCACGATCAGATGCTTGCCGTTACTGGCGAGCCAGACCCTAACAAGAAGGATTGTCCATGAGTCTCTGGCGTCAGCCCCCCAACCTCGACGAACTCAACGCCGCCCAGCGCAATACCATCGGCGAACTGTTGGACATTCGCTTCGAGTCCTTCGATGACGGATCCATCACCGCCAGTATGGCGGTCGATGCGCGTACCCATCAGCCTTATGGCTTGCTGCACGGTGGCGCCTCGGTGGTGCTGGCGGAAAGCCTGGGTTCCACTGCCAGTTACCTGTGCATCGACACCAGCAAGTTCTTCTGCGTCGGCCTGGAGGTCAATGCCAACCACCTGCGCGGCTTGCGCTCGGGGCGCGTCACCGCGGTGGCCAAACCGGTGCATCTGGGGCGTACCACTCACGTGTGGGATATCCGCCTGAGTGGTGACGATGGCAAGACCAGCTGCATATCGCGGCTGACCATGGCCATCGTGCCTCTCGGCAGCCAGCCGCCGGAGCGCTAGCGTCCGACATTTGGCCGGAGCGTCGTCCTTCCTGACCGTTACGGTCATTGCCGTGCACCGGGGGCTGGCTGACAATCCGTTCATTGCCTGCCACCAGTATCAATGCCATGTCCCAGCTCATCTTTTTCGCCCATGCCAACGGTTTTCCCTCGGGTACCTACGGCAAGCTGTTCGCCGCGCTCGCACCTGAGTACCAGGTTCAGCATCTGCCGCAGCACGCGCACGATCCGCGCTTTCCGGTGAATGACAACTGGAGCAATCTGGTCGATGAACTGTTGCATCATCTGCAGCAGTGCGCAGAACCTGTCTGGGGCGTGGGCCATTCGCTGGGCGGCGTGCTGCATTATCACGCCGCGCTACGCAGGCCTGATCTGTACCGCGGCTTGGTGATGCTCGACTCGCCGGTGCTGACCCGCACCGACCAACTGGTGATTCACGCGGCCAAACGTTTTGGTTTCATCGACCGTCTTACACCCGCAGGGCGAACCCTCGGGCGACGAGAGGCGTTTGCCGATGCGTTGGAGGCGCGACGTTACTTTGCCGAAAGGTCGCTGTTCAGCCGCTTCGATCCCGATTGCCTGGATGCCTATGTCGAGCATGGCCTGCATCCTCATGACGAGGGCGTTCGTCTGCGTTTCGAGGCAGCGACCGAGATCAAAATCTATCGCAGCGTCCCTCACACCAGCCCCGGGCGGCCGCAGCAGTTGCAGGTTCCCCTGGCATTGGTGAAAGGCGCCCATAGCCGCGTGGTGCTCGCCCACCATGGGCGCATGGCGCGCCGTGCGCCGCGGGGAGAGTTCCTGACGCTGCCAGGCGGCCATATGTTTCCTCTTGAGTACCCGGGCGATACGGCGCAGCTAATTCGCGGGCTGTTCACGCGCTGGCAGGTTCCCGTCGAGGTTGCTCGATGACTCTCGGTTTCGAAGAGGTGCGCCTGCGCTTGCCACATATCGAGCTGGCCGCTCAGATCCATGGCCCGGAGCATGGGATGCCGGTGATCGCCCTGCATGGCTGGCTCGACAATGCCGCGAGCTTCGCCCGGCTGGCACCGAAGTTGCCGGGCCTGCGCATCGTCGCCCTGGATTTCGCCGGTCATGGTCATTCGGATCATCGTCCGCCGGGTGCCAGCTATGCACTGTGGGATTACGTGCATGACGTGTTGCTGGTCGCCGAACAGTTCGGCTGGCAGCGCTTCAGCCTGCTCGGCCATTCCATGGGCGCGATCGTCTCGTTGCTGCTGGCGTCGACCTTTCCCGAGCGAGTGGAGCGCCTGGCGCTGATCGACGGCCTGATCCCGCCGACCACCGAGGCCGATGCGGCGGTGACCACGCTGGCCGATTCCCTGCGTGCGCAACTGGCCCTGCCAGCCAAGCACAAGCCGGTCTATCCAAGCCTGGAACGAGCGGCCCAGGTGCGTCAGCGCGGAGTAGGGCTGGTCAGTTTCGAGGCCGCCGAGTTGCTGGCGCAGCGTGGGCTGATGCCAGTGCCTGGCGGCTACACCTGGCGTACGGACAATCGCCTGACGTTGCCTACGCCCCTGCGGCTGACTCGCGGCCATGTTCGGGCATTCGTCGCGGGCCTGAGTTGCCCCACCAAACTGCTGCTGGCCGAGCACGGCTTGCTGGCGCATCGCGACGGTCTGGATGAATTGCTGGCGCAAACGGCGATCAGCGTCGAGCGGCTACCCGGCGGGCATCATCTGCACCTGGACGATGAGCAGGGGGCGCAACTCGTAGCAGACTGTTTCAATCCTTTCCTGAACGCCGCTTGACGGCCTGCTGCAACTGGGGAAAGGTGTCGGCATTGCCATGGAGACCCGCATGACCGACTTGTATACCGTCGCGCTGGAAGCGCTGCTCGCGTCCGCTGATGTTCACGCTCTGCCATCTACCTCGCAGACCTTCGACATGACTGAGCAACGAGGGGCTTCATGCGTCTGAGTTACCTGCTTCCCCTGATGTTGGCCAGTACTGCCGCCTCTGCCGATGTAGCCGGCAGCCGCGATCTCGATGTACTGCCCCGTTTCCCCGGCAGTGAGATCGTCACGTTCAAGGAACAAGCGGATCAGGAACGTCTCTACCCGCAGGGCACAATCCGCCGTATCAGCGGGCGCCTGCGTTATGAGCGTGAGGTGCTCGCCGAAGGGCAACTCACCGCCATCACCTACGAACTACCCCGCACCCACAATGCCAACGAAGTGTTCTCCGCAGCGCGCAAGGCGCTGCAGGATCAGGATGCCCATGTGCTTTATTGGTGTGAAGGACGTGAGTGCGGTTCCAGCAGCCTGTGGGCCAACGCGGTGTTCGGTAACTCCACCCTGTACGGCTCCGATGATCAGCAAGCCTATGCATTGCTGCGCCTGGCCGAACCGAATCAGGACAGCCTGGTAGCGCTGTACAGCATCACTCGCGGTAATCGCCGTGCCTATCTGCATGCCGAGTTACTGGCTGCCAACGAGCCGCTGGCGAAGGTTCTGCCAACGCCTGCCACGCTGTCACGGCAATTGAAGAGCACCGGTGAGCTACGCGTGCCCGGGCAAGACGAGCCTCAGGACGAGTGGACGGAGCTGCTGGCGCGGAGCCTCAACCTGGACAGCACCTTGCGGGTCAGCCTTTCCGGCGCTCACGCTGAAGCCTGGCGTGAGGCGCTGATCGAGCAGCGGGTGAGGGCGGCGCGCCTGGAGATCGGTGAAAGCACCGGCGACGGCCTGCGCATCAACGTGCTACGTTGATGCGCCGTTTACGGGCTTGAGTCTGGTTTTCTGGAAACACTGAAAAATGCCGAATAACGACCGTTTGCTGGTGCAGATCCTGCTACTGGGGTTACTGGGTGCCAGCCTGTGGGTGCTGGCGCCGTTCTGGTCGGCGTTGTTCTGGGCCGCCGTTCTTTCCTTCGCCAGTTGGCCGGTGATGCGCTGGCTGACGCGGCTGCTCAAGGGCCGTCAATCCGTCGCTGCCGGGCTGTTGACTGGCGTATGGATCGTGCTGGTAGCCGTGCCGCTGGTGATGCTCGGCGTCAACCTCGCAGACCACATTCGCGATGCCACCGCCATGATCAAGGGCTTCCAGGTCGAAGGCCTGCCACCACCGCCAACCTGGCTGGAATCCGTTCCCTTGGTGGGCAATCGCCTGGTCAGCATTTGGGAAACCCTGGATCAGCAGGGCTCGGCTCTGTTCGCTACGGTTCAGCCCTACCTGGGCCAGGTCGGCAACTTCCTGCTGGTGCGCAGCGCCAAGATCGGCGGTGGCATCCTCGAGTTGGCCCTGAGTCTGATTCTGGTGTTCTTCTTCTATCGTGACGGCCCGCGACTGGCGGCCTTCGTCGAAAGCCTGCTCGAACGCCTGATTGGTGATCGCGCGGAGCATTACCTCGAGTTGGTCGCCGGTACGGTGCAGCGAGTGGTGAACGGTGTGCTGGGCACCGCTGTGGCGCAGGCGATCCTCGCCTATATCGGCTTCATGATCGCTGGCATTCCGGGGGCTCTGTTGCTGGGGCTGCTGACCTTCGCCTGTAGCCTGATCATGGTGCCGCCGCTGATCTGGGGGCCGGCCGTCGCCTGGTTGGTCTGGCAAGGTGAGATCGGTATGGCGATCTTCCTCGGTATCTGGGGCTTCTTCATCATCAGCGGCGTGGACAACATCCTCAAGCCGTACCTCATCAGTCGCGGCGGTAACCTGCCGCTGGTGGTGGTACTGCTCGGCGTGTTCGGCGGCATTCTGGCCTTCGGCTTCATGGGGCTGTTCCTGGGGCCGACCTTGCTGGCGGTGGCCTACAGCCTGCTCAGCGATTGGGTCGCACACAAGGCGCCGGTGGGGCTACCACCGCGCGAGGAGCGGACGCCGCCACACTGAAGGAGAGGCGACTCAGTGGTCGCCGCGCTCGTATTTGTCGAGTGTGTCCCGGGCGATTTGCCGGCCAAGCATGATCAGCTCCGGCGCCTTGTAGAACTCGAAGAATCGGCAAACCCGCTTGGGCACGTTGATCAGGATGTCCGGCGGGTAGCCGGCGATCTTGTACTGCGAAAGCGAGGTCTGCATGACCTCGAAACTTTGGTTTATCAACTCCAGCAACGAAGCCGGCCCGGCCATATTGGCGACACGGGAGCCGCTCGCCGAGTTCGGCGCGCTATCGCTCTGCGGCGCGGCGGCAGGTTGCTGGGCATGGGGATCCACCGGATCCTGCAGCCACAGGTCGGGTTGCTGCGGGGCAATCGACTCCGCTCGGTTTTCCAGCAACAGAAGCTGGTCATCCTCGCCTGCCTTGCGTCGCAGCGACGGCAGGCGCGAGCCCAATGAAGCCATCAATTGATCGAAGCGGCCTTTCAACGCCGGCGTGCGTTCGATCACCGGCAGTTGATAATGCTGTTGCTGCGCCGAGTTGAGGTTCACTGCGATGATCAGGTCGCAATGGCTGGAGACGACGGGCACGATCGGCAGGGGATTGAGCAGCCCACCATCGACCAGCATGCGTTTGCCCTGAATAACCGGCGTGAACAGGCTGGGGATTGCCGCCGAAGCGCGCATCGCCTGGTGCAGGCAGCCTTCCTGGAACCAGATTTCCTGCTGGTTGGTGAGGTCGGTTGCCACGGCCGTGAAGGGGATGTTCAGCTCCTCGATATTGATTTCGCCGACGATATCGCGAATCCGCCCGAAGACTTTCTCGCCGCGTATGGCGCCAAGACGAAAGCTCACGTCGAGCAGGCGCAGCACGTCCAGATAGTCGAGACTCTGCGTCCAGTCGCTGTAATCCTTGAGCTTTCCGGCCGCATAGATGCCGCCGATCACGGCGCCCATGGAACAGCCGGCGATGCAGCCGATCTCGTAACCGCGCGATTCCAGCTCCTCGATAACGCCAATGTGGGCATAGCCGCGTGCGCCACCCGAGCCCAGCACCAGTGCTACTTTCTTGCTCATCCAACTCTCCCTTGAAAACGCGTCGTGCCGTGCCGGCGATAGTGGCACTTTTTTCCCGGCGTACCGTCATAATCACACCGGTAACATGATTGCCGGTCAACCTCTGGAGTATGCGACATGAAAGCCTGGATCCTTTTACCGATTGCGCTGTTGGCGGGCTGCTCAGCGACCACCTCGTACCGCGATAGCTGTGCCAGGCAACTGGATGCCGCCTGGCAGGAACTCGACCTGGCCAAGGCCGAAGGCTTTGCCGGTACCGTTAGTTACTCCAAGGCGGCATCGTTGATGACAGCAGCGAAAACCCAGCAGCAGTTCGAAGCGTTTCGCGGTTGCACCAACAAGTCGGAGAAAGCTCGCTTCTATATCCGCGAGTCCCGGGCAGGCCGCTGACAGCGCAGTGGAGTAAGCTGGCAGCAACCTGACTTTTCTGGAGAATGGGATGCTGCTCGATTTTGCCGATCTGACCCCGCTGGAGCGTTACCGCTGGCTTGCCTCAACCGTCACCCCCAGGCCCATTGCCTGGGTGTCCACCCTGTCGCGTGACGGCGTCGCCAATCTGGCGCCGTTCAGCTTTTTTCAGGTCATCAGCGACGATCCGGCGACGCTCATGGTCAACGTCGGCACCCGTGACGACGGCAGCCTCAAGGACACCCTGCGCAATGTACAGGATAACGGTGAGCTGGTGATCCAGCTGGTTTCCTTCGCCCAGGCCGAAGCCATGAATGCCAGCGCGGCGATCCTGCCGCACGAGGTCAGTGAATTCGAACGTTGCGCGATTGCACAGCTGGCCAGCGAACGTATCGCGCCGCCTCGGGTCGCGGGGGCTGCAATCGCCTACGAATGTCGTCTGGCGGAACTCATGCCCTATCCACGGCATGCGCCGACCTGTCATCTGATCTTCGCCGAGGTGTTGTTGGCGCATGTCGACGATGCCGTGTTGACCGAGAAGGGACGGATCGACCCGCACAAGCTGGATCTGGTCGGTCGTCTTGGCGGTATGGCTTACAGCCGCACCCGAGACACCTTCGAGTTGCAACGCCCGAGCTGAGGCTCGTCTATCAATAAAGCCCGGTGCATGAGTATGGCGATTGCAGGCGCTCGACCTAGCCACCTTATAGCCTGAAAACGA
Organism: Phytopseudomonas daroniae; assembly: GCF_004327285.1. Taxonomy (GTDB): domain Bacteria; phylum Pseudomonadota; class Gammaproteobacteria; order Pseudomonadales; family Pseudomonadaceae; genus Aquipseudomonas; species Aquipseudomonas daroniae. The sequence continues at coordinate 19,478 of NZ_QJUI01000033.1, read as the reverse complement.
CCTGTATTTAGCTAAAAGCACTGCCTGTGCGCATTGATGGCTTGTCGCTATCAATTCGCTGTTTCAATGTGCGCGATATACAGGTTTAGTGGCCGCTTCTGGCCATGCTTGCGTCGGGGGAGTGGGTATGGGCTTGGTTTCGCTACGCGGGGTGGCCAGTCTCAGCACGGCAAGCAAATTGTCGCTGGGGTTCGGCGTGGTACTGGCACTGACACTGGTCGTTGCCATTACCGGCTTCTGGGCGCTGCGTGACGTTGGCGCACGCTTCGCGCTGCTCGAGCGGATGAGCGAAATCAATGACCAGGTCGCTCGCATGCGGCGCAGTGAACAGGCCTTCGCCCTGAGCAATGACGAGCTGGACAGCACGCGCTTGCACGAGCAGGCGCAGCAGGTCGGCGAGAGCACCCAGCAGTTGCAGGAGCTGGTGTCCGCCGAGGAGCGTGATGCCCTGCAACAGGTGCAAGAGGGGATTGCCGAGTACCGCGCAACCTTCGATCGTTATGTCGATCAGAGCGACAACATGCGCCTGGCCCTGGATGCGGCCAAGTGGTTGGTGGTCAGTGCGTCCAACAGCCTGGATCTATTGCGCGAGGGGTTGGCCGAAGACGGTGTCGATGCGCTGAAGAACAGCCAGGGCAGCGAAGGTGGCGACTCGGTGTTGCAGGCCGGCCAGATCGGCCAGGTGCATGTGATGCTGTTACAGGCGCTGGATGAGGCGCGCATGCGTCTGGAACAGAGCCGCAGCAGTGGCGAGGTGCCGCAGACCGAGATTCAGCAGGCCGCCGACGCACAGCAACTGGCCGGCGAGTTGCGTGATGCCATGGACGATCCTGGCTACAGCGCCGTGCTGGTCGAGGTCATCGGTAACCTCGACTCGTTCAATCAGCGCCTGCAGGAATACACCCAGCTGTTGCAGCAGCAGAAGCAGGAGCACGTACGACTGGTCGAACAGGCCGAGCATATCGTTGCGCTCGTCGAGCAGTCCTATCAGCGGCAGAAGCGGGCGCTGCACGGGCAACTGAGCAGCAGCGCCTGGCTGATCCTGGGCGCGTCGGCACTGGCCCTGCTGATCGGCTTGCTGGCGACCGCGCTGATCACCCTGTTGATCGTCAGGCCGTTGAAGCAGGTCACCGATGTCGCGCGACGGATCGCCAGTGGCGACCTTACCGGAGATATCGACGTACAGCGCAGTGATGAAATAGGCCAGCTACTGCTGGCCATGCAGGGCATGTCGCGGGATCTGCGCAGCATGGTCGGTCGCCTGCAGGCTGGCGTGTCGCAGATATCCGCCTCCGCCCAGGCATTGTCAGCGGTGACCGAGCAGACGCGCCAGGGCGTGAACGGGCAGAAAGAGGAGACCGACCAGGTCGCCACCGCCATGAGCCAGATGGCCGCCACCGTGCATGAGGTCGCGCGTAACGCCGAGGCGGCGGCTGCCTCCGCGGCTCAGGCCGATGCGCGGGTCGGCAGCGGTGGCGAGGTGGTGCGCGAGACCCTGCAGGGCATCGAACAACTGGCCGCCGCAGTGTCCGTGACCACGCAAAGCATCGAGCAGTTGAGCCATGACACCCGCCACATCGACTCGGTGCTGGAGGTGATCAAGAGCGTGGCCCAGCAGACCAACCTGCTGGCGCTGAACGCGGCGATCGAGGCGGCCCGCGCCGGTGAGCAGGGCCGCGGCTTCGCCGTGGTGGCCGACGAGGTTCGCGCGTTGGCCAAACGAACCCAGCATTCGACCGAGGAGATCGAGGGGCTGCTGGGCGTGTTGCGCGAGGGCGCGCGCCGTTCCGCGGCCGATATGCGCCAGAGCGGCGAAAGGGTGGCGCAGGTGGTGCAGGGTGCCCGGCAGACCGAAGAGGCGCTGGCCGGTATCGCCAGTGCGGTGGCGGTGATTCACGAGATGAACCAGCAGATCGCGGCGGCGGCCGAACAGCAGACGGCCGTAGCGGAAGACATCAGCCGCAGTGTGACCTCCATCCGCGACATCGCCGAGCAGTCGGCCACGGCCATGGAGGAGAATGCCGGCTCCAGCATCCAGCTGGTCGAGCTCGGTCGCGAATTGCAGGGTATGGCCGGACACTTTCGTCTGTAGAGGCTCAAAGCCGGGCATTGCCCACAGTTTCGTCAGTAAAGGTTACGCAATGCTTTGCCCGCTGCGACAGGGCCAGTAGCATCACCCCACCCGCATAAGGAGTGGACGATGCACACGAAACTGGACGCCTGCCTGGACACCGTCAACCAAGTGCTGCTCGGCAAGGAGGCGCAGGTGCGCCTGGCGCTGACCTGCCTGTTGGCGCGCGGCCATCTGTTGATCGAGGATCTCCCAGGCATGGGCAAGACCACCCTCAGCCACGCGCTGGCCAAGGTGCTGGGCCTGAGCTTCCAACGTGTTCAGTTCACCTCGGATCTGCTGCCGGGCGACATCCTCGGCACCTCGGTGTTCGACAAGGACACCGGGCAATTCCTTTTTCATCCCGGGCCGATCTTCGCCGAGCTGGTGCTGGCCGATGAAATCAACCGCGCCACGCCGAAGAGCCAGAGTGCGCTGCTGGAGGCCATGGAGGAGGGGCAGGTGACCATCGAAGGGGCAACCCGGCCACTGCCGGATCCGTTCTTCGTCATCGCCACGCAGAACCCGATCAGCCAGAGCGGCACCTTCGCCTTGCCAGAGTCGCAACTGGATCGATTCCTCATGCGTCTGTCACTTGGCTATCCGGCCCGTGCGGCGGAGAAGGCGCTGCTGCTCGGTGAACCACGCCGTTCGGTGCTGCCAACTCTGGATGCGGTGCTCAATCATGCCGAACTGGCAAAACTGCAGGCCGAGGTGCCGAAAGTTCGGGTCAGCGATGCGCTGGTCGACTACGTATTGCGTCTGGTCGAGGCCACGCGTACCCAGCCGCAGTTCGCCTGGGGCCTGTCGCCACGGGGCAGTCTGGCATTGCTGGCGGCGGCGCGTGCCTGGGCGCTGCTGTCTCAGCGCGATTACGTGATTCCCGAGGATGTGCAGGCGGTATTGCCGTCGGTGGCCGGCCACCGGTTGCGTGATCAGGCCGACCCGGCCGGGCATGGCGGCGGGGCACTGGTGCAGTGGCTGCTGCGCGAGGTTCCTGCACTTTGACGAGTGCATTCAAACAGCGCAGGAGCCGCTGGCTGGTCAGGCGCATTCCGGCTGCCGCCAGTATTCAGCTCAACCAGCGCCGCATCTTCATCCTGCCGACGCGTGTCGGTCTGGCTTTTATCGTGGCGCTGCTGGTGATGCTGCTGGCGGCAATCAATTACCAGAGCAGCCTGGCCTATGCGCTGACCTTTCTGCTGGCCTCGGTGTTCGTGGTGGCCATCCTGCATACCTATCGCAACCTGGCCGGGCTGGTGCTGCACGCTGGTGGTGCCGGGGCGGTGTTCGCCGGCGAACAGGCACGTCTGCGGGTACGTCTGGAAAGCCGTGGGCGGGCCCATGAGGCCGTCGCGTTAGGCTGGCCGCCTGCAGACACGCTGCAGCAGGATGTCGCTGCTGGCGGCGCTGCCGAATGTGAGCTGAGCTTGCCCACCGAACGCCGTGGCTGGCTGCGCCCAGACCGGCTGCGTGTGGAAAGCCGCTTTCCTCTGGGCCTGCTGGTGGCCTGGAGTCTGATCGATCTGGATCAGTCGGTGTTGGTTTATCCACGTCCCCTGGAGGGCGAGTTACCGCTGGCTGCCGGGGGAAGCGAGGATGATCAGGAGCCTGGGCATCTGACCCAGGGGCAGGGCAGCGACGACTTTCAGGGCCTGCGTACCTATCAGCCGGGTGACTCGCGTAAACGTTTGCACTGGAAAGCCTATTCGCGAGGCCAGGGCTTGCTGGTCAAGGATTTCGCTGCCCAGAGCGGGCGCGACCTGCTGCTGGATTTCGATGTGCTCAGCGGTGATCTGGAGAGCCGGCTATCGCTGCTTTGTCACTGGGTGCTGGTGCTTTCCGAGCGCCAGCAGCCGTTTGCTCTGCATTTGCCGGGCAGTGCGTTTGCGGCGGATATTGGTGAGCGTCATCGCGAGCAATGCTTGCGGGCCCTGGCGTTACATGGAGTCAGCGCATGAGCGCTATCCAGGGTATTCCGCGCATCAGCCTGACCTGGCTGCTGGTGGCGCAAGCATTGGTGATCGTGCCGCATTTGGGCCATTTACCCTTGTGGGTGATCGGCCTGTGGCTCGGCTGCGCATTCTGGCGGGTACAGATCTTCCGCATGCGTGCCGGTTATCCCACGCTGCCGCTGCGAATCGGTTTGATCGTTGTAGCTGCGCTCGGCGTGTTCCTCTCCCGTGGCACGCTGGTCGGGCTGGATGGCGGCGTAGTGCTGCTGATCGCTGCGTTCATTCTCAAGCTTTTGGAGATGCGCACGCGACGCGATGCGCTGGTGCTGATCTTCCTCGGTTTCTTCGTGGTGGTGACCGGGTATCTGTTCGACGACAGCATTCTGGTCGCGCTTTTCAGCCTGCTACCGGTCTGTGCCTTGCTGGCGGCGCTGATCGGTTTACAGCAGAGCGGTACGGCGACACGCCCATGGCGCACGCTTCGCTTGTCGGCCAGCCTGTTGCTGCAGGCACTGCCATTGATGTTGCTGCTGTTTCTGTTCTTTCCACGGCTGGGGCCGCTGTGGTCACTGCCGGTGCCCAATGAGCGCGGGGCGGTCACCGGCCTCGCCGACAGCATGGCACCGGGGGATATCGCCGAACTGACCCGCTCCGGTGAGCTGGCGTTTCGCGCCAGCTTCGAAGGTGAGGTGCCACCGCGCAACGAGTTGTACTGGCGTGCGCTGACGCTCGATCAGTTCGATGGGCGGCGCTGGTCGCAATCACCGGCTGCGCAGTTCTCGCCGCCGCCGCAATGGCAGCCGCGCGGACAGGAATTGCGCTATAGCATCGTAATGCAGCCGACCACCCGGCCCTGGCTGTTCGCCCTCGACGTAGCGCAGACCGATCTGCAGGGCACGCGACAGATGGGCGACTTCCGCCTGCAGCACCGCCGGCCGGTGGATCGTGTGCTGCTCTATAGCGTCAGCTCCTGGCCCCAGGCAGTTCGCGAGCCGCAGGCACGCCAGAGCGGCATGCAGACCTGGCTGCGTCTGCCGCCCGATGGCGACTCGCGCAGCCGCGCGTGGGCCGAGGCGTTGCGTCAACAGTACCCAGAAGACGAGCAGTTGGTCGCGGCACTGCTGAGTCACTTCAATCGCCAGCCCTATGTCTATACCTTGCGCCCGGTGCCATTGGGTGCCGACTCCATCGACGAGTTCCTCTTCGATACGCGCAGCGGGTTCTGCGCCCATTACGCGGGCGCCATGACCTTCGTATTACGCGCCGCCGGCATTCCCAGTCGTGTGGTCGCCGGTTATCAGGGCGGCGAGCTGAGTAGCAACGGCGATTATGTTCAGGTACGCCAGTTCGATGCTCATGCCTGGGTCGAGTACTGGCAGCCGGAAAAGGGCTGGACGAGCGTAGATCCGACCTTTCAGGTTGCCCCCGAACGCATCGAGCAGGGCCTGGAGCAGGCGCTGGCGGGCGAGCAGAGTTTCCTTGCCGACTCGCCGTTTTCGCCACTGCGTTACCGCAACCTGACCTGGCTGAACGAGCTGCGCCTGGCCTGGGATGATCTCAATTACGGCTGGCAGCGCTGGGTGCTGGGCTATCAGGGCGCCCAGCAGTTCGAACTGCTGCAGCGCTGGTTCGGTCAAGTCGATGCCAGCCGCCTGATACTGGCGTTGGTGGGCGGTGGCGGCTTGCTACTGGGGCTGCTGTCGTTGTGGCTGTTCAAGCCGTGGCGCGCCGAGCGTGATCCGCTGCTGCGGGTGTTCCTGCGCTTCGAGCGCCTGCTGGCGCAGCATGGCGTGCAGCGCCATACCGGCGAGGGGCCAAGGGCTTTCGCGGCGCGTGCCGTGCAGGCACTGCCCGGGCAGGCCGATGCCATCAATGCCTTCGTGCAGGCCTATGAGGCGCAGCGTTATGCAGGACAGAACATATCCACCACAACACTACTCCAACAGCTGAACGCGCTTCGCCGCCAATTGCCGTGGCGTTGGAGTCGAACCCATTGAATGGTTTCCAGGAGTACCCGTGATGAGTGGTTTCGTCGGTGATTTGCGCAGCGAAGTGCTGCGTTTGCAGGTAGCGCTCTACGCCTGTCGCGAGCGTCTGCAGGCCAGAACCGATGGCGAGGCGCTGCACGACCTGCGGGTGTGCTTGCGCAGGTTGCGTAGCTTGCTGAAACCACTCAAGGGCGCGGCCGGCAGCGATCCGCTGCAGCAGCGTGCCGCTGAGCTGGGGCGTCTGAGCGGGCCGTTACGGGATCTTGAGGTATTGATCGATACGTTAAGGCAGCAGGGTGGGCATGTCGCTGCCGACAGGCGAATCTCCGAGCGGGCGCGGGGGGATAAGCTGCTGCTCGCCAGCCGCGCGCTGCCAGCGCTGTTTCGTGCGCTGGACGACTGGCCGCAGGAGCTGATTCGGCAGCAGGCGAGTGGTCAACTGGACGACCTGCACAAGCAGGTCAGGCGCTACCTGCGCAAGCAGCGTGCGCGCCTGGTAGAGGCCCTGCGCGATGATGAGCACGATCGCCATCGCATCCGTCTGCTGATCAAACGTGTGCGCTACACGGCGGAGGCGTACCCGCAGCTTTCGCCGCTGTCCGCCGAACAAGTCCGCCTGCTGAAAAAGGGGCAGGCGGTTCTCGGTGATTGGCATGATCACCTGCAGTGGTTGGCAAAGGCAGAGCGAGAGGCGGATCTGCAAGTGTTCGAGGCGTCGTGGCGGCGCTCCATGCAGGAGGCCGAACAGTCGGCTGACGTGATTCAGGCGCGTCTGCTCGCTGCGCTCGAATGAGCGCGGCTGCATTTCTGCTGACAAATGACCGAACTGGCGTGTGTCTCAGGCTCGCTGAGGGGGAGCGAGTCTCTTACTATCTGGCTGACCTGTCCGGAGGTGAGTATGGATTTCTTTGAACTGCTGGAAGAAGTGCAGCGCACGCCCGAGGCGCTATCGATTCCCCAGAACTGGGGCCAGGGCCGCGCCAGCTTTGGTGGTGTGGTGGCTGCACTGGTCTATGCCGTGATGCGCGGTAAGGTGCCAGCGGAGCGTCCACCACGGTCGTTGGCGATCACCTTCGTCGGGCCGGTGGAGTCTGGTGTCGCAACGCGCTTCGAGGCTGAGGTGTTGCGCGAGGGCAAGGCTGTCAGCCAGGTATTGGGGCGTGCGGTACAGAATGGCGCGGTGGTGGCATTGGTGCAGGGCAGCTTCGGTGCGCCACGCTCCTCTTCGATCAAGGTCGACGCGCAACCGGCGCCCACCATCAAGGCCGTGGAGAGCAGTCAGGAACTGCCTTATATCCCTCAGGTCACGCCGGAATTTACTCGCCAACTGGCAATGCGTTGGGGGCTGGGCGGCTTGCCATTCAGTGGCACTCAGTCGCGCGAGATGGGAGGCTGGGTGCGCTTTCGCGATCAGGAACGGGTCGAGATCCTCGATGAAGCGCATCTGCTGGGTCTGGTCGATGCCTGGCCACCGGCGGTGCTGTCGCTGCTTAAAGGGCCTGCGCCCGGCAGTTCGCTGACCTGGACGATCGAGTTCATCCAGCCGATGGTCTCGGTTACTTCTGATCAATGGTGCCTTTACCGCGCGGAAATCGAGCATGCCCGCGACGGGTACGGGCATGTCGCGGCTGCACTCTGGACGCCCAGCGGTGAGCTGCTGGCCATCAGCCGTCAGACGGTCACGGTGTTCGGCTGAGTTGTCGGCACCAGCGCCTGGCGTGCCAGGGCATAGGCGGCGATGGCGCCCAACCCGGACAACAGCAGCGCCAGAGGGGCTGTGCCACTGCCAGCCAGGGCAAGCGACACCAGCAGCAGCGGCAAGGCGATGGCCAGCAATGGCATGTCGAGCGATTCAACGCTGCTTGAGCGGGCGAGGGGAGCGGTTTGCGTGTTCATGAGAGATCTCCTGCATCAGATGAGCCCAGTCTATGGCGCTCGATGCGGGGCAGCGAATTGATCCCTCCTATGTGGCAGATAGCTTTTATGCTATCTGCACGCATCGTTCCATTACTAGGAGCCGACAGGCTCCTAGGGTTTGAGCTGGCGGATGGCCCGCGATAGCTCGCCCGCCAGTTCTGCCAGTTCGCTGCTGGTGGTGGCCGATTCCAGGGTCTGCTGAACCGTGCGCTCGGTGACATCGCGAATGCCCACCACCGACCGGGTCATTTCCTCGGCCACCTGACTCTGCTGTTCGGCAGCAACGGCGATCTGCGTGTTGCTCTCACGCATCTGCGCCACGGCGCCTGTAATTGCAGCCAGGGCCTCACCAGCTTCGTGAGCGGCCTGTACGCAATCGTCGGCCTTCAGCGAGCTTTCCTGCATGAACTCCACTGCATCGCGGGTGCCCGCTTGCAGCGTGCCGATCATGCTGGTGATCTCGTCGGTGGAGTCCTGCACGCGTTTGGCCAGGTTGCGCACTTCATCGGCCACCACGGCGAAACCGCGACCCATTTCGCCGGCGCGGGCTGCCTCGATGGCGGCGTTGAGGGCCAGCAGGTTGGTCTGTTCGGCGATGCCATGGATGACGTTCACCACACCGCTGATCTTCTGGCTGTCGCCGGCGACCTGCTGGATCATCGTCGCCGTCTGCTGGACGCCGCTGGAAAGGCCGGTGATGGAGTGCACTACACGGCTGACCACCACCTGCCCGGCGCCGGCGAGCTGGTCGGCGGTCTGCGACTGGTCACGGGTAGTCGCCGCATGCTCGGCGATGTGATGCACGGTGGTCGACATCTCGTTGATAGCGGTGGCGGCCTGATCGGTTTCGCTCTGCTGGCCGAGCATGCCCTGGCGCACGTCTTTCATGCTTCGCGCCAGACGTGCGGTGCCGTCATCCAGCCTCGATGCCGCCTGGATGACCGTACCGACGACACGCTGGTAGCCGTCCTGCATGGCATTGAAGGCGCCGGCCATCTGCCCGACTTCGTCACGGCTCTGCAAGGGAACGCGTGCCGACAGGTCGCCGTTCTTCTCCACGTGCAGCATGACGTCCTTGAGGGTGTTGAGGTGGGTGAGCAGGAAGCGGATCAGAACCTGCGAGGCGCCGAGCAGGGCGAGCATCAGCAGGGCGACCGTCAGCGCGTAGCTGCCGGCACGCTCGGCGAACACCTGGGCCAGACTGCGGCCGTATGCCGGTACCGCCACGCGCTTGTCGTTGCCGTGTTCGAGAACCTGGGCGCCGATCAGCGGATCGCTGCCGAACACTCCGTCGTGGGCGAGATCGATCCAGCCGCGCGCGTTACGCAATGCGCCGGCGTCCACATTGCCTGGCAGGCGTGGCGGTTCACTCGCCGTGAACAGGATCAGGCCGGCGCTGCCAGGCAGCTCACCTTCGGCTGGCCAGGCGGCGATCAGGCGCGCCTGTTTGTCCGCTCCTTCGCGGGCCGCCTGGGCAAAGGTGTCCTGCTCCTGAAGCATGGCGAACAGGACGAGCAACAGGGTGGTGAAGAACGCGACGGCATTGACCGCCCAGAACTTGTGTTTCAGGGATACATCGCGAATCCAGACGGGCATGTTTTTCTGCTCTCGACATGAATGAGGCTAGGGTCTGTTGCCGTTTCAGCACGACCGCGCCGGAGCCCGTTTTGCCGCGAGGCAAGGCACGAGCCGCGAAGTTTGGCTGGCCAAATGAGCCGGCGAGAAACGCAGCATCGCGACAAAACGGGCCCGGCCCTTCGGGTTGCGCGGGAAATCTCACCATGCGTTGTTGGAGGACTTGAAAAGGGAACGCCATTCCCTGCGTCCTCCGCCTAGCCTGGTGAGATTTCTCGCAGCAACGCGGCTTGTGCTGAAACGGCAACAGACCCTGGCAAGGCGCCATCATTGTTTCACGGGCCACGTATCGATCCGTTGATGTGAATCAATGGCCACATGAAAGTCGGTTTCGAACGACTCCGGAAGCGATGCGGTTGCCCCCAGGTTAACGGCGGCGATCGCTCAGGCTTGAGGGGGAGTCGATCTCCTGCTCGTCAGCCTGCTCGACGATCGAGGGCAAGCCGAAAAAGGAGCGTGCGCAGGCGGTGGTGTGCCTGGCGACCTGGTCTTCCGGCTCTCGGCGGTGCAGCGCCACTTCACGCAGTACCTCACCCAGGTAGGCGGGCTCGTTACGGCCGCTTTTCGGCTTCGGCCGCAGGCTGCGTGGAAGCAGATAGGGGGCATCGCTTTCCAGCATCAGGCGGCCAGCAGGAATTTCTCTGACCAGGGGATGCAGATGAGCGCCGCGACGTTCATCGCAGATCCAGCCCGTGATGCCGATGTGCAGATCCAGATCCAGATAATCGAACAGGGCGCGTTGCTCGCCGGTGAAACAATGCACGACCGCTGCAGGCAGGCGGTCGCGGTAATTGCGCAGTATCTGCACGAAGCGGGGATGGGCGTCGCGCTCGTGCAGGAATACCGGCATCTGCAGGTCTACCGCCAGGCTGAGCTGCTCCTCCAGGGCTTTTTCCTGCTGAGGCCGCGGCGAGAAGTCTCGGTTGAAATCCAGGCCACATTCACCCACGGCTCGCACCTGGGGCTCGATCAGCAGGGCGCGCAGGCGTCGCGTGTCGTCGCTATTCCAGTTCTTGGCGTCGTGGGGATGCACACCGGCAGTGCTGAACAGCCGTTCTCCGCTCTCATCCAACTGTCGGCACAGGCTCAGCGCATGATGGCTTTCAGCCAGGCTGGTGCCGGTCAGCACCAATTGGCAAATGCCCGCGTTGAAGGCTCGTTCGAGCAAAGCCTGGCGCTGATCATTGAAGCTTGCGTGGGTCAGATTGACGCCGATGTCGATGAGTTGCATGGTGTGAACCTGCAGAACGTGGGGGCCGCAGCATAACAGAGCTTCTTATGGCTTATAAAAAGCCATTAATTACAAATGCTTGTGAGTTCTTTGTAATGTAAAGCCAACAGTTATTGGCATCAGAACTGTGGCCGTGCGACCCTCCGCGCCCAGCTTCGGCTGACTGCCACAGGCCGTCAGCCGGTTTTCCGCTTCCGGAGCCTCGATATTGCGTGTCCTTCTTGTGCTGTGCATGTTGCTCTCGCTGCCTATTTCGGCAGTGGCGCGCATTGCCGGCCCGGTAGAAGTGACCAGACCGGCGGCAGTGCGCGACTTGCCCAGCATTCGTAAAAATGGCGAACTGCGGGTATTGGTCAATCAGAGCCGCAACAGTTCCGGTGAGGTCAAAGGGCAGAGCATCGGTGTCGAGTACCAGCGCCTGCGTGCCCTGGAGCAGTACCTCAACCGTAATGTGCGGGACGGACGCAGCCTGCGCCTGAAGATGATTCCCAAAGCCAAGGATCAGTTGCTCGCCGCTCTGCAGCGTGGCGAGGGCGACCTGGTAGCGCCCGGCGAATTGCTCAGCAGCAAGGGTGGCGCAAGTATCATCGCCAGCGCAGCGATTCGTCGCGACGTGCCGGTAGTCATCGTCGCGCGGCAGGGTAATCGGCGTTATCAGCGCCTCGAGCAATTGGCCGGACGTAGTCTGTCGCTGCCGGTCGGCAGCATCGCCAAAGAGGCCCTGCACGGCATCAATCTCAAGCTTCAGGAGCGCAAGCTGCCACCTATCGTGGTCGAGTGGGTGGATCCGACCCTTGCTGTCGAGGACGTGCTGGAAATGGTGCAGGCCGGTATCTTCGACTTCACCGCTGTGGAGCTGCACATCGCCGAACGCTGGGCCAAGGTGATGCCCAAGTTACGTGTGGATCGGCATCTGGTGCTCGATGACCAGGGCGACATGCGCTGGTACATGCGTCGCGATGCGCCGTTGCTCAGTGCCAGTGTCGACCGTTTCCTGGAAGGTTATCGGGTACCCGATGATCAGGATGCCGCCTTTCAGCGGGTCTATCGGCGGCTCTACAAGGTGCATTCCCCCATGGGCCGAACCGAACGGCAGCGCCTGGAACGTGTCCGTCCGGTCTTGCAGCGCTATGCTGAGCAGCATGACTTCGACTGGCTGGCGCTGGCCGCGCTGGCGTTCAAGGAATCGACCCTGAACCCCAGCGCGCGCGGCAGCAGCGGGGCGACCGGGTTGATGCAGATCACTCCCGCCGCCGCGCGCAGTGTCGGTGTCACCGATATCTCCCGCGTGGAAAACAACGTGCAGGCCAGTGCCAGGTATCTGTCGATGATTCGCCGCGTTTTCTTCAATAGCCCTCGGCTGAACGAGCGCGAGCGCATGGCTTTCGTGTTGGCCGGCTACAACCTGGGCCCGCAACGGGTGCAAAGCTTGCGCGCAGAGGCTCGGCGGCGTGGCCTGAACCCGGATCAGTGGTTTTTCCAGGTGGAGCGCATTGCCATGGAAGAGCTCGGTATGGGCGTCGTCAGTTATGTCAATGCGGTGAACAAGTACTACCTGGCGTATGCGCGTGAACGCTATTCCCTGGAGCCTGCACGGCAAGAAATGAGCATGCGAAAATAATCGATATATTCGATTTATTTAAGCGGTTTTATGCGGTTTTTATATTCAATAATTTAATTAATATGGCGCCATCTTACTCACACAGCAAAGGACCCGCAGCATGAACGCACTCATCAAATCTCTGGCAACCACTCGCGCAGGCTATGGCCTGACCATCCTGCGGGTTCTGGTTGGTATTATTTTCGTGGCCCACGGTTCGCAGAAGTTGTTCGGCTGGTTCGGGGGTTATGGTCTGGCAGGTGTGGCGCAGTGGATGGAAAGCATCGGCCTGGCTCCTGGATACCTGATGGCGTTGATGGCGGGTAGCGCCGAGTTCTTCGGTGGCCTGGCGCTGATCCTTGGCTTGCTGGTGCGTCCGGCTGCGGTAGTGCTGACCTTTACCTTGCTGGTTGCCATTTTCTCCGTGCACATCGGCAACGGTTTCTTCATGAGCGACAACGGCTATGAGTTCGCCCTGGCGCTGATGGCCGCCACCCTGGCGCTGCTGGTCGACGGTGCTGGTCGCCTGTCTCTGGACAAGCGCATCGCCGGCTAGGTACTACAAGCTTCTGGGAAGCCCGCCGATGCGGGCTTTCTTGCTTATTGACAGGGCGAACTCCAAGTCTCTAGGATTGCCACCTGCGCCGATTTAAACAGCTACTTGCGGGGCGCCTCAGGGATTCTTCAATGAGTCTCGAAATTCCGCTAAAGCGCTGGTTCGGTGTTGCCTCTCACCGCTGCCCAGCGGGATTTCCGAGGCGGAGACAAACACCCATGACCTGCCCCCAGGCCACGCAGATTCGTATCGCTCCCATCACCACCGGCCTGATCCGGCGCAACCCGCGCATTCTGCTCGGTGGCACTCATCAGCCGACTCTGTTGCGTTATCTGGATGGCTGGCCCAGCCGTCGTCAGGGGCAGCGCGCCTTTCTCGTACAGTTCGCCGAAGACGGCGAGTCGCTGCAGCGTTTCGCGGATGACAGTTTTGATTTCGCGGTGCTACAGCGTCCAGGTGCCGAGATGCTCGGCCAACTGACCCGCATCGCTCGCCAGGGACTGATCACTCTGCGCTGAGCTCAGAACTCTCAGAGCCAGCAGTGCCGACGCGCAGCAGACTTTGAATAGGCTCTCTCAGGGATAGTCGATGGCGGTGATGTACCAGTACCTGTCGCCAGTCGGTGCCTGCACACGCACTTCCGCATCCAGGCCCTTGCCGATCACGGCGCGGGCCAGTGGCGAGTCGATGCTGATCAGGTTGAGCTTCAGATCGAGTTCGTCAGGGCCGACGATGCGGTAGCGTGAGCTGTTGCCGTCTTCATCTTCCAGGGTGACCCAGGCACCGAAATAGACCTTGTTCGGATCACTCGGACGGGTGTCGACCACCTTGAGTTTTTCGAGACGCTTGGTGAGAAACCGCACGCGACTGTCGATTTCCCGCAGCATTTTCTTGCCGTAGGTGTATTCCGCGTTTTCCGAGCGGTCGCCCTGGGCCGCCGCCTCGCTGACCGAACGGGTCACTTCGGGGCGGCGTACGTGCCAGAGCTCGTGCAATTCGGCACGCAGACGCGCCTCACCTTCGGGGGTGATGAGAGGCGTTCCGGCGGCGCGGGGTGGACGGTATCGGCTCATGCTGTGCTCAGTCTGTTGCGGGCGCCAAGTCTATCAACCCTCGCGCAGAACGGTGAGAGGGCTGGCATCCAGGGAGCGCCGCGTGCCCAGTACGCCAGCAGTCGCGACCAGCAAGGCGCCGATCAGTGGCAGCAACAGCAACCACGGATGCGGCTGCCAGACCATCTGGAAGGCGTAGCGGTAAAGCAGGAAACTGACCAACTCGCAGCCAAGGGCGGCCAGCAGACCGCTGGTCGCGCCGAGCAGGCCGAACTCGGCACGTCGTGCCTGAATCAGCAGCCTGCGCTCGGCGCCCAGCGCGCGCAGCAAGGCGCCCTGATGAATGCGCTCGTCCAGCGTCGATTGCAATCCGGCGAACAGCACGGCCAGACCCGCCGCGAGGACGAACAGCAAGACGAACTCGATGGCGATGGTGACCTGGGCGAGGATGCTGCGCAGTTGATTGAGCAGCGCCTCCACCTGCAGCAGGGTGACCGATGGGAACGCCCGTGACAGCTCGACCAGTTGCCGCTCCTGCTGCGGTGGCAGGTAGAAGCTGGTCAGGTAGGTGACCGGCAGATCCTGCAAGGTGCCTGGCTCGAAGATCATGAAGAAGTTGGGCTGGAAGTTGTTCCAGTCGACTTCGCGCAGACTGGTCACGCTGGCGTCGCGGTTGACACCACCGACGGTGAAGGTCAGCCGATCACCCAGCTTGATGTGCAGGCTTTCCGCCAGTTCGCTTTCCACCGAAACGCCCGGTAATTCCTGATCCTTCTCGCCTGTCCACCATTTGCCGGCAGTGAGCGTGTTGCCTTCCGGTAGGTCGGCACCCCAGGTCAGGCTCAGGTCGCGGCGTACGGCGCGCTCGCCACGGGAATCCTTGCTGACGTACTGGCGAACCGGATCGCCGTTGACCATGATCAGCCGCCCTGGCACCACCGGGTAGAGCGGCGCGGGGTGGGGCGACAGTTCCGTCAGGCGGGTGGCGAAAGCGTCCCGCTCGGCAGGCAGTACATTGAGGGCAAAATGGTTGGGTGCGTCGGCGGGCAACTGATCCTGCCAGGTGTCCAGCAGTTCGCCGCGCAGTAGAGCGATCAACGCCATGGCCAGCAGGATCAGGCCGAAGGCCAGGGATTGCCCGGCGGCGGCCAGGGGGCGGCGCAGCAACTGGCCGATCCCCAGGCGCCAGGGTAGTGAGGCGCGGGCCAGCAGGCGACGCAGGCTTTGCAATCCGAGCAGAAGCAGGCCGCCAAGCAGCAGAGCGGTTACCAGGCCACCGCCAAGCAGTGCCAGGGTCAATGGCAGATCCAGGCTCAGGCGCCACATGATCAGCCCGAGGGCGAGCAGGGCGGTACCGTATACCAGCCAGGAACTGGCCGGCACCGGCAGCATGTCGCGGCGCAGCACCCGCAGTGGTGGCACGCGGCCCAACGCTGCCAGTGGCGGCAGGGCGAAGCCGGCCAGGGCTACCAGGCCGGTGGCGATACCCGCCAGGGCCGGCCACAAGCCGCCAGGAGGAATCTGGGTCGGCAGCAGGCCTTGCAGTAGATGGAACAGCAACTGCTGGGCGAGCCAGCCGAGCAGGGCGCCGCTCAGGCTGGCAAGCAACCCGAGAATCGCCAACTGCAGACTGAACAGCCCAAGGGCCTGGCGTCGTGACAGCCCCAGACAACGCAGCAGGGCGCTGGCATCGAAACGCCGGCTGGCGAAACGCGCCGCGGACAGGGCGACGGCAACGCCGGCGAGCAGCACGGCGGCCAGACTGGCCAGATTCAGGTAGCGCTCGGCGCGATCGAGGGCACCGCCGACGCTGCGGCTGCCATCACGGGCATCGTCGAAACGCTGGTGGGCTGCCAGGCCAGGTTCGACGGCCTGGCGATAGCTTGCCAGTACGTCGCTCGGCCCGTTCCATTGTTCGACGTAGCGCACCCGGCTGCCCGGTTGCACCACGCGGGTGGCCGGCAGATCATCCAGGTGCATCAGCACGTGGGGCGTCAGGCTGTAGAAGTCGCCGGCTTCATCCGGAAGGTAGGTGAGCACCCGAGCCAGGCGTAGGGTCTTGGCGCCGACTTCGATGTCGTCGCCGGTTTTCAGATCCAGGGCTGCCAACAGTCGCGCCTCGGCCCAGACTTCGCCAGGCTTAGGCCCCTCGCTGACGGCCTCCTCGGCGTAGGGTTCGGCTGCGCTCTTCAGTTCGCCACGCAGCGGATAGCCATTGCCTGCAGCTTTGACACTGGCCAGTTGGATGCCCGCGTCGCTGGCGATCACGCTGGAGAACTCCACGACCTGCGCGTGTTCCAGGCCCCGTGAAGTACCCTCGTCAATCTGCTCGGCGGCCGCTGGCGCGCTGCCGCGCAGGATCAGGTCGGCCCCGAGGAATTCGGTAGCGCGCAAGGTCATGCCTTCATTCAGGCGCGCCCCGAAATAGCCGATGGCGGTGCTGGACGCGACCGCGATCAGCAAGGCGAAGAACAGCACGCGCAACTCACCGGCACGGGCATCGCGCAGCAGTTGGCGGCCTGCAAGTGACAGCAGGCTGAAGAAGGACAGGGATTTCATCAGGCGTTCACCGGTGCCACGAGGTGGCCACCCTCCAGACGGATCAGGCGCTGGCAGCGCGTAGCCAGGCGTTCATCGTGGGTGACCAGCACCAGGGTAGCGCCGCGCTCCTGATTCAGTTCGAACAGCAGATCGCTGATGCGCTCGCCCGTATGGCTGTCGAGGTTGCCGGTCGGCTCATCGGCGAACAGCACGTCGGGATCAGCGGCAAAGGCGCGAGCGATGGCCACGCGCTGTTGCTCGCCACCGGAAAGCTGGCGCGGTGTGTGGCTCAGGCGTGCCCCTAGGCCAACACGCTCGAGCAGCTCCGTGGCGCGCTGCCGGGCATCGCCACGGCCTTCCAGCTCCAGTGGCAGCATGACGTTTTCCAGGGCGTTGAGGCTGTCGAGCAACTGGAAGGACTGGAACACGAACCCGACATGTTCGGCACGTACGCGGGCACGTTCGTCTTCGCCAAGGTTGCCAAGGTCGTTGCCGGCCAGCAGGATGCGACCGCTACTGGGCAAATCGAGCCCGGCCAGCAGACCGAGCAGGGTGGATTTGCCGGATCCCGAGCTGCCGACGATGGCCAGGCTACCGCCTTTTTCCAATTCCAGTGAAAGGTCGTGCAGGATGGTCAACTCGCCTTCCGCGCTGGAAACCACTTTGTTAAGGTTCTGCGCAGACAGAATGCTTGAGCTCATGAGGAATCCGATGCGTGCGATATGGAAAGGAACCGTTCTCGGCCTGCTGCTTCTGGGGCAGATTGCGGGGCAGATGGCGCAGGCGGGTACCGTGCTGGTAGTCGGCGATAGTATCAGCGCGGCTTTTGGCATGGATACCCGGCAAGGTTGGGTTCATCTGCTCGATGAGCGCATGCTGGAGCAGGGTTTCGACCATCAGTTGGTCAACGCCTCGATCAGTGGCGACACCAGTGCTGGCGGTGCCGCGCGGCTGCCGGCGCTGCTTGCCGAGCATGACCCGGATCTGGTGATCGTGGAGCTGGGCGGCAATGATGGGCTGCGCGGCTTGCCACCTGGTCAATTGCAACAGAATCTTGCGTCGATGATCGATGCGTCCCGTGAGGCGGGTGCCAAGGTGTTGTTGCTGGGCATGCGCATACCGCCCAACTATGGTGAGCGCTACACCACGGCCTTTGCCAAGGTGTATGAGGAGCTGGCGGCGGAGAAGAATGTTGCGCTGGTGCCGTTTCTTCTCGAAGGTGTGGGCGGTGTCGAGGCGTTGATGCAGGATGACGGCGTGCATCCTGCGATAGAGGCGCAGCAGATGCTGCTGGAGAATGTCTGGCCAACCCTGAAACCGTTGCTCTGACGGGCTTTTCCACTGACGGCGTTTCGGATAATGTGGCGCCCCCGCCCTGGAGCCCCCGATGCTGCGACCCGTCTGGTCTTTGTACGCCTATCAACTGATCGAGCCGGATGAACAGCTCGACCTGTTCGCCTGTCGCGAGGTACGCGTGCACCTGGTCGCTCGACAGCTGGAGCTGGGCGGTTACGCCGATCGCACGCTGTGCGGCGGTCTGTTGCCTGCACAGCCGTTGTGGCGTGATCTGGAACGCCCCATGTTGCAAGACCGGCGCCTGTGCCCGGCTTGCCTGGCGACGCTCGATGCGCAGCGGCGCGGAGAACGTCCGGCCTGGCCCGGACGCTGAGCCTGGCGGCGGTATACACTTCACCTCCTATCTACCACTTCCACCTCAAAGGTTTCCTGCATGTCGCCGCGCGTTTCAGCTCTCGCCCGCTGTCTGTCGTTGTGTGCTTTCTGTCTGGCAGGTTCTGCTGTCGCGATGGAGCTGCCGCTGCCGCCGCCGGGTGAGGATGTGGTTGGTGAAATCCAGGTGATCAAGGCGCGTTACGAAGACACCTTCGCCGACCTGGGTACGGCCAATGATCTGGGCTATCTGGAAATGGTCGCCGCCAACCCGGGTGTGGATGCCTGGCTGCCTGGCGAGGGCACCGATATCGTGCTGCCAACGCGTTTCATTCTGCCGGCGGGCCCTCGAGAAGGCATCGTGATCAACCTGGCCGAGTACCGCCTGTATTACTTCCCGAAAGGCCAGAACGTCGTTTACACCTATCCGCTGGGGATCGGTCGTGAAGGTTGGAGCTCGCCCGTTACCGAAGCGCGCATCACCGCGAAAACGCCGAATCCCGGCTGGTACCCGCCGCAATCGATCCGCGACGAACACGCCGCCGATGGTGATCCGTTGCCGAGTTACGTGCCGCCAGGCCCGGACAACCCCCTGGGGCCCTACAAGATGGCGCTTTCGGTGCCGGGTTACCTGATTCATGGCTCGAACAAGAAATTCGGTATCGGCATGCGGGTGAGCCATGGCTGCTTCCGTATGCTCAATAACAATGTGCTCGAGCTGGCCGACAAGGTGCCGGTCGGCACGCCTGTGCGCATCATCAACGAGCCCTACAAGTTTGGCGTGAGCAACGGCAAGGTCTACCTTGAGGCTCACGCGCCGCTCGACGAGGAAGAGGGCGTGCCGACTGGTGATCAGCACGCCGCGGTGGTCAACGCGCTGATCAAGCGCAGCGACTTGAATGCACAGAACCTGGATTGGGATGTAGTGCGTGAGGTCGTGGCGGCGCAAGACGGTCTGCCAATCGAGATCGCTGCGCCGCGAGATGCTGTAATCCAGGCGCAATCGTCCGCGCTCTGAGTGTGTTGGCGGCAATAAAGAACAGGGGTTCTTATTGTTCGCTAATTGTTAAGAGCAATAAAAAAACCGGCCCTGGGGCCTAATGCCAGTCAGTTAAGGCATTGACTCCGAGGCTGCGGTAATAGAAACAGGCTCCTGGATTTCCATGAGCCTGTTTTTTTATGTCCATCCAGCAAGCACTCCGGCAGACCGCCGAACTCAATCCAG
>NZ_QJUI01000032.1 GCF_004327285.1 Phytopseudomonas daroniae | reverse complement strand
AATCCAGGCCCGTCACTTCGTCCTGCCACCCAGGCGAGAACGGCACTATCCCCGCGTCGTGAAACCTAAACCGACCAAATACCCCAAAAAGAAAAATGCCAGTCAGCTTAACTGACTGGCATTAGGCCCTGGGGCCGGTTTTTTTATTAGCCAAGGGCTATTACTTGCGGCTGGCTTTTTCCAGCATACGCAGAGCACGCTCGTTGGCTTCATCAGCAGTTTGCTGAGCCTTCTGAGCAGCGGCCAGCGCTTCGTCAGCCTTGCGGTAGGCTTCGTCGGCACGGGCCTGAGCGCGAGCTGCTGCGTCTTCGGTTGCAGTCAGGCGAGCTTCGGTTTCTTTGGTAACGCTGCTGCAACCGGTAGCCAGAACTGCAGCCAGAGCCAGAGCAGAGAATTTCAGAACGTTGTTCATCGTGTTCCCCTTGGGGTAAGTTTTTTGCTTGTTGAAGCCAAATCCCGAACCCGGAAAATGACCGGCGTACATACTACCTGTAACTTTTAGTAAGTAAACGTACGGGAAGCAAGGCCGCCGGTTTTTTTCATGTTCAACGGGCCTGTCGGTAATTAACCGAGCGCGCGATGTTGGTTGTTTATTGAGCAGGTACGCCAAGGCGAATGAGTGCCGAACGATCAGGATAATTGGGTAGGGGCTGTGCCTGTTCCGAGCAGAACGGATTTTGCCTTGCCCTTTATCCTCTAGAATGGCTTTATATCCTATTGTTACCGGATGTACGCAGGCCGCAATGGCTGGATGTCGATGTCCGACCCAATTGAGAGGAGTAGTAATGAGCGAGCCACTGTCCATTCACCATGACCTTGCCGGTCACCAGTTCGTGACCACAGTGGATGGTGATCGCGCTTACCTCTCTTATATGGATCTGGGTAAGCAGACGCTGGATATCTATCGGACTTTCGTCCCCAATTCGCTGCGTGGTCGCGGTATCGCCGCGGCCCTTACCGGGGCCGCGCTCGATTACGCCGAGCGCACGGGCTATACGGTGATTCCATCCTGCTCCTATGTGGAGCGTTACATGGCGCGCCGCGAGGGTTCCACCGAGCAGAGCTGAAGCAAAGGCTGCAAGCAAAAACGCCGGGCAGATGCCCGGCGTTTTCATTGCTGTCGACTCAACCGCGCTGGCGCTTGGGCAGTACGTCTTTGAGCTTGACGTGCATGGAGCGCAAGGTCTTTTCGGTGCTCTCCCAGTCGATGCAGGCGTCGGTGATCGACACGCCGTACTTGAGCTGCTGCAGATCTTTCGGGATCGACTGGCTGCCCCAGCCCAGGTGGCTCTCGACCATCAGGCCAACGATCGATTGGTTGCCTTCGAGGATCTGGTTGGCGACGTTGTCCATCACCAGTGGCTGCAGGGCCGGATCCTTGTTGGAGTTGGCGTGGCTGCAGTCGACCATGATGTTCGGCTTGATGCTGGCCTTCTTCAATTCCTGTTCGCAGACGGCCACGCTTACCGAGTCGTAATTCGGCTTGCCGTTACCACCGCGCAGCACCACATGGCCGTAGGCATTGCCCTTGGTGGTGACGATGGACACACCGCCTTGCTGATTGATACCCAGGAAGCGGTGCGGGCTGGAAACCGATTGCAGGGCGTTGATGGCAACTGTCAGGCCGCCGTCGGTGCCGTTCTTGAAGCCCACGGCCGACGACAGGCCCGAGGCCATTTCGCGGTGGGTCTGGGATTCGGTGGTACGCGCGCCGATGGCGGACCAACTGATCAGATCCTGCAGGTACTGCGGCGAGATCGGATCCAGCGCTTCGGTAGCGGTGGGCAACCCCATTTCCGCGAGATCGAGCAGCAGCTTGCGGCCGATGTGCAGGCCATCCTGGATCTTGAACGAGTCGTCGAGGTACGGATCGTTGATCAGGCCTTTCCAGCCGACGGTGGTACGCGGCTTTTCGAAGTACACACGCATGACCAGATAGAGCGTGTCGGATACTTCCTCAGCCAGTACTTTCAGGCGCTCGGCGTATTCATGAGCAGCCTTGATGTCGTGGATGGAGCAGGGGCCGACGACCACGAACAGACGGTGATCCTTGCCATCGAGGATATCGCGCACGACCTGGCGGCCGGCGGAAACCGTGCGCTGCGCGCTTTCGGTCAGCGGAATCTCGAGCTTGATCTGTTCCGGGGTGATCAGGGTTTCGTTGGAGGCGACGTTAAGGTCGTTAATCGGTAAATCAGCCATCGTGCTTTTCATCAGTTGCGTCATCGGGTCACGGAAGCCGGCCGCCAGCGATCCCCGTGCAGCGGGCACAGCGGTATGGGCACAGCGGGGAAGCGGAACCTTAGCGCGTTAGCGCCCGGCTAGACAATGATATTTAGGGCGTGAGAGTGGTAAAGCTATCGGTATGCTGCTCCCTGCCACTCTTTTGCGGTGCCCTCCAGAGGCAGCGCCTAAGCGACTTGTCGTTCGCGGTGCTTGCGGTAGTCCTATGCGGCGGCTCGGTGTCGTGTCCGCTGAAGGCGACGCTGACGGACTGCTGACTGCTCCAGGTGGGGGGCCAGAATAGGCTCCCTGCTCACTCGGTAGCGGAATATGCGGCTCGGCTGCGGCGCCTTGACAGAGGGGACGCGTCGAGTGACATGCTCTGCGTAACGGTACTCCACCGGTAAATCACTCCATGACGAAGAAGCCGACGCATGAACGACCACTGCAACTGGCAGCAAATCGATATTGCCTCGCCGGGTATGACGAGCGATCTGGAGTTGTCCGATTTCGATGCCGATCAGCAGCTGCTGAGTCTGCCGGGTACCTCGCTGGTGATTTTCACCAGCCAGGGTTGTGCCGCATGCCGCTACGCCCGTGAACGATTGCCCAGGCTATCGCTGCCCGTCGAGCGGCTGGCATGGATCGATGCAGGTGCCAATGGCGGCCTGGTTCGGCGCTACGAGGTCTTTCATCTGCCTGCATTGTTCGTCGTGCGCGACGGCCAGTTCCTAGGGGCTCTGCATAGTCGTCTGGCGCCGCTCGATCTCGAAAGAGCCTTGGCCAGTGTGCTGGCTCGTCCACCCGAGGAACTGCCCTGAGCCTTGCGGGAGCCGCGGCTTCGCAGCGAGTGGTGGAGTCGCGTGATTTGGTGCGATGGCCATGATCGAATCCCCTTCCCGAGGCCGGATCTCCTATGCGGACTTTGGCTTTGGGTTGTATATGGCCATCGCCTGACTGCCAGTGTTTTCGTTGACTTTTGGATGACGCTGCTAAGCTCAAGCGAGGCTCCGCCGTGTCGGCAGTCGAGGAGGCCGTATGATTCGTTCGATTCTTTATGCAACCGATCTCGGTCTTTACGCACCCTACGTCCTGCAGCACGCGCTAGCGCTGGCGCGCAGTTTCAATGCCCGTTTGTATGTGGTGCATGTGGTGGAACCGATGGGGTTGTTCGCCGAGTCGGTCTTGCAAACCTATGTCGACGAGGCGCGCCTCAAGGAATTGCGCAGCACGGGGCTGGAAACCGTGATGAACAGCATCGAACTGCGGGTGCTCGAAGGCTTTCGCGACGAGTTGGGGGAAAACCGCGACGACCTCGATCTGATCGGCTCGGTGCGGGTGCTGCGGGGCGATCCACCACTGGCCATTCTCGAAGAAGCGCAGAAACTCGGTGTGGATTTGCTGGTCGTAGGCAGTCACAGCCATGGTGCCGCGTTGGAGGTACCGATGGGCAGGACGGCGTCGAGGTTGCTGCAGTTATCCGATGTACCAGTCTACCTGGTACCCATGTTGCAACACCGTTCCCGTCACGAATGATCGCTACACAACCCAGATAAAAAATCTATATTTACCGTCTGAACCATTAATATGGTTATATACCGGTTCGACGATCAGGCTGCCTATCCGCTTTGAGGGATTTCTATGAAGCTTCAGCAACTGCGCTACATCTGGGAAGTCGCGCACCATGACCTCAACGTCTCAGCCACGGCGCAGAGCCTTTATACCTCGCAGCCAGGTATCAGCAAGCAGATCCGTTTGCTCGAAGACGAGTTGGGTGTGGAAGTGTTCGCCCGCAGCGGTAAGCACCTGACGCGAGTGACGCCGGCGGGTGAGCGCATCATAACCACGGCAGGTGAAATCCTGCGCAAGGTTGAAAGCATCAAGCAGATCGCCCAGGAATTCTCCAATGAGAAGAAGGGCACCCTGTCTATCGCTACCACTCACACCCAGGCACGTTATGCGCTGCCGCCAGTGATCAGCAGCTTCATCAAGCAGTACCCGGACGTTGCCCTGCACATGCACCAGGGCACGCCGACGCAGATTTCCGAAATGGCCGCCGACGGCACCGTGGACTTTGCCATCGCCACCGAAGGCCTGGAGCTGTTCAACGATCTGGTGATGATGCCTTGCTACCGTTGGAACCGTTGCGTGATCGTGCCCCAGGGCCATCCGCTGGCCAAGCTGCCGAAGTTGACGCTGGAAGCCCTGGCCGAGCACGAAATCGTCACCTACACCTTCGGTTTCACCGGCCGCTCCAAGCTCGATGAAGCCTTCAATCACCGTGGTCTCACGCCCAAGGTCGTGTTCACCGCGGCGGATGCCGACGTGATCAAGACTTACGTGCGTCTTGGTCTCGGTGTGGGCATCGTGGCCAAGATGGCCGTCGACCCGGCCCTGGATCCGGATCTGGTGGTGCTCGATGCCAGCGAGCTGTTCGAATCTAGCGTGACCAAGATCGGCTTCCGCCGTGGCACTTTCCTGCGCGGTTTCATGTGCGACTTCATCGAGAAGTTCGCCCCGCACCTGACCCGTGAGGTGCTGGCCAAGGCCGTGCAATGTCACAACAAGGTCGAGCTGGAAGAGCTGTTCAAGGACGTGGAACTGCCGCTGCACTGACAACATTAGCGGCAAGCGGCAAGTAGAAGCATGGGGGCACGAGGCCTCTGACTTGCAGCTTGCAGCTTGATTCAATGGCTCAGGTGCAGACCGCATTCACGGTTGTCTTCACCCTTGGTTGGGTCGAAGTAGTCGAAGTTGTTCGGCAGGCCGTGGGCGGTGAGGTATTGATACAGATCCTTGGATGACCAGTGCAGCAACGGCGCGACCTTTATCAGGCCGTCCGGGTTGATGCTCACCGGCTGCATCTGCGCGCGCACGGCGGTGTCGGTGGCGCGCAGCGCGGTGAACCAGACGCTCGGCGCGGTTTCGCGCAGGGCGCGGGCGAAGGGCTCCAGTTTAACCTCTTCGGTGAAGGCGGCATGGCGCGGATCGTCCAGTGCTGGCGTCGGGCCGTCGATGGCCTCACGGTGGGCACGGCTGCGCTTGGGCAGGTAGGTGATCAGGTTCAGACCGAGCTGACTCGTGACCTCATCGGCGAACTTGTAGGTGGCTTCGGTGTTGTAGCCGCTGTCCATCCACACGATCGGGATGTCGGCCTTGGCCTGGCTGACCATGTGCAGGATGACCGCCTCGAACGGGCGGAAGTTGGTCGTGCAGATCGCCGGTTTGCCCAGGCCGATCGCCCATTCGATCAGCTTCTCCGGCTGGTTGGCGAATTCGGCGTTGAGGGTGTCCAGATCGAGATCCATGGCAGGCTCCAGGGCATATGCGTGAGGAGGGCGATGGTAGCAAATCTGCGTGGCTGCAGGGGCTGCCGTATCGTCAAAGCGGCGCGGCTTCTGTAGAGTTGCCGCCAACTTTAAAGCCCAACCTAGGAGTGTGCCGTGGAAATTGCTTGCCTTGATCTGGAAGGTGTACTGGTTCCCGAGATCTGGATCGCCTTTGCGGAAAAGACCGGAATCGAATCCCTCAAGGCGACCACCCGAGACATTCCCGATTACGACGTGCTGATGAAGCAGCGTCTGCGAATCCTCGACGAGCATGGCCTGAAGCTATCGGATATCCAGGAAGTGATCGCCACGCTGGAGCCGCTCGACGGCGCCGTCGAATTCGTCGACTGGCTGCGCGAACGCTTTCAGGTGGTAATCCTGTCAGACACCTTCTATGAGTTCTCCCAGCCGCTGATGCGCCAGTTGGGCTTTCCGACGCTGCTGTGCCATCGGTTGATCACCGACGATACCGACCGTGTGGTGGATTATCAGCTGCGCCAGAAGGATCCCAAGCGTCAGTCGGTATTGGCCTTCAAGAGCCTCTACTATCGCGTGATCGCTGCCGGCGATTCGTACAACGACACCACCATGCTCAGCGAAGCCCATGCTGGCATCCTGTTCCATGCGCCGGAAAACGTGATTCGCGAATTCCCGCAGTTTCCGGCCGTGCACACTTACGCAGACCTCAAGGTCGAGTTCCTGAAGGCATCGAATCGTCAGTTGAGTCTTTAGGAGGCGTCTTCGCCGCAGCGCTGTCGCGCAGCAAACAGGTCGATGCAGACAGAATAGGATGGGTGCTAACCCATCAATTGCGATGGGTTAGCACCTACGCGGCCCGCCCCATCCTACAATTTTTAACCTCCTGTAAATCAATTGGTTACTTGATGTTTTGAGAGGAAGACTGCTGCCGACTGTGTCGGCAGCAGGGCAGGGTTCAGATCTCTGTGGCCGGGATATGGCCGAACAGTTCCTGAGAGAAGCGCATACGCTCTTCGGCGTTCTCCTGGATGCCTTTGGCGGCCAGCTCTTCCAGACGTGCTTCCACCGCATGGGTACGGTGGGTCAGGCCGCAATCGTTGGCGATCTGAATGTTCAGGCCGGGGCGGGCGTTGAGCTCGAGAATCAGCGGCCCCTTCTCCTGATCCAGCACCATGTCCACGCCAATATAGCCGAGGCCGCATAGCTCGTAGCAGCCAGCGGCGAGCCTCATGAAACCATCCCAGTTCGGCAGTTGCACGCCGTCCACCGCATTGGTGGTATCGGGGTGTTTGCTGATCTTGTTGTTCAGCCAGGTGCCGCGCAGGGTCACACCAGTGGCCAGATCCACACCAACGCCAATGGCGCCCTGGTGCAGGTTCGCCTTGCCGCCCGACTGTCGGGTCGGCAAGCGCAGCATGGCCATCACCGGATAACCCATCAGCACGATGATGCGAATGTCCGGCACGCCTTCGTAGCTGATGCTCTTGAAGATGGTGTCTGGCGTTACCCGGTATTCGATCAGCGCACGATCCCGGTGCCCGCCCAGGGAGTACAGACCCGAGAGAATGCTGGAAATCTGTTGTTCGATTTCGGAGTGGCTGACGATCTTGCCCGATACCGTCTTGAAACGATCCTCGAAACGGTCGGCGATCACCAGGATGCCGTCACCGCCAGCGCCCTGGGCCGGCTTGACGACGAAATCGCTGCGCTCGCCGATGATCTTGTCGAGGGTGTCGATTTCCTTTTCCGTGGAGATCACCCCATACATTTCCGGCACGTGGATGCCGGCTTCGATGGCGCGCTCCTTGGTGATGATCTTGTCGTCGACGATCGGGTACAGGTGCCGTTTGTTGTACTTCAGCACGTAGTCCGCGTTGCGTCGGTTGATACCCATGATGCCTTTGGCTTCAAGGGCCTTCCAGGTTTTCCAGAGACCTAGCATTGGCTCAATCCTTCAGGAAGGCTTTGAAGCGGAACAGTTCGGTCAGGCGGTAGCCGCGGTAGCGACCCATCGCCAGCATGAAGCCCACCAGAATCAGCAGAATCGCCGGGAAGGTGAAGACGAAGTAGACCAGTTCCGGCACGCTCATCAGCAGGTGCGCCAGCGTCGCGGCGACCAGGGTGCCGATGGCCACCTTGAAGGCATGGCTACCGCCACGTTCTTCCCAGGTGATCGACAGGCGTTCGATGGTCATGGTCAGGATCACCATCGGGAACAGCGCTACGGACAGGCCACGTTCCAGGCCCAGCTTGTGGCTGAACAGGCTGATGGTGGCGATCAGCACGACCACGAAGGTCAGTACCACCGACAGGCGCGGCAGCATCTGTAGCTTCAGGTGTTCCAGGTAGGAGCGTAGCGACAGGCCGAGTGCGGTGATCACCGTGAACAGGAAGATACCGAAGCCCAACTGAGTCTCGCGAAAGGCCAGGGCGATCAGCACCGGGGTGAAGGTACCCAGGGTCTGCAGGCCGCCGAGGTTGCGCAGGATCAGGATGACCAGCACGCCGATGGGGATCATCACCATGATCATGAAGGTTTGCTGGGTCTGCAGTGGCAGGCCGTACAGCGAGTACTCGAGGAAGTCGGCGTCGGTGTTCTCGTCGGTCAACTGAGCGAGGCGGATGGCGTTCATCTCGCTGTTGTTGAGGGTGAAGGTAGTGGTCGCCTGGCGACCACCATCGAGGGTGATCAGCGGCTCGTCACCTGTCCACCAGACCAGGCGGTCGTTCGGCAGACCCTGTTCACCGCTTTCCGGGTTGAAATACAGCCAGCGGTCGCCGTTGAAGCTGCGCAGCCACAACTCCGGGCTCTGCTGGATGTCGGCGGCCAGGCGGATGGTGTGCACACGTTCCATCGGCACGTGGGCGATCGATAGCAGCAGTTCGATCGCCTGCGCCTTGTTCGGCGTCGAGGCGTCGCCGCCGAGCAGCAGCTTGGCGTTGTCGTCGTTGCTGTTGTTGACCCGTTTGATGGTTTCGCTGATGAAGGTCTCGACATCGGCCGAGTGCTGGCGAATCGGCGCCAGCAGGGCTTCGGCGGCGATCTTCTCGGGGCCTTCTACCGGGATGCTGTCGCGGAAGATCGGGCCTTTGGCCTTGGCCTGTTCGCCGCTGTAGCGCTTGGTCAGCACCAGGCGGTAGTAGAGCGTCTGCTTGCCATTGGCGCGGCGCGCCGACCAGGTCACCTTGCGGTTGCTGTCGGCACGGTTGATGCTCACACCGTAGTTATTGGAGATGAAACTTTCATTGAGGCTGACGTAATCCTGGTTCAGCGGCGGTACGAACATCTGCAGCTTGATCGGGTCGCGGCCGTTGGCCTGGAATTCGACACGGGTGTCGATGTTCCACAGGTCGTCGGTTTCGTCACTGCTGACCGGAATGCCAAGGACAAAGATCTGATAGGCCGTAATCGCGATCCCCAGGCTCACCAGGATGGTGATCAGGATTTTCAGATGCAGGTTAAGAGAGCGCATGGGGATTACTCGCCGGATTTTGCGGTGGTACAGGCAGGTTTCCCTGCTGCGTATTTTAAGCTGGGGTCGACCAGTGCATCGAAGCGTTTGAGCGCGTCGGAGCCGATCAAAAGTGGGTATTGGAAGGCGCTGCGATCGGTAAGGTTCACTTCGATCTGGCGCCTGGCGCCGCCCATGCACACATCCAGCTCGACTACCGGGCGTGCGGTGTAGGTTTTCTCTTCTTCCGGATCGAAATCGCCGGAGCGACGCTTGATCTTGCTGATGCGCGCCAGCGGCCGCTCGATCGGATGGGCATGGGCATCGTCGATGGCCAGGTAGAAGCGCACCCAGCGTTCGCCATCACGCTCGAAGCGTTCGATGTCACGAGCGCTGAGCGAAGCGGTCTGGGCGCCGGTATCGAGTTTGGCGGCCACGATCACGTCGAGGTCGAGGCTCACGTATTCGTTCAGGCCATAAATGGTCTTGTCGGCCGCAGCCGCGAGACCGGGCAGGAGCGATAGGCAGAAAAGCAGGGGGAAGGTTTTGAGTCTCATAAATCCTGTCGGGTGGATCGCGATCGGTAGAGCGAATCTCGGGCCGGGGCCGCCATTCGCTGGCATGGAGTCTAGCAGGCGCCCCGGGACGTCCCCTCCAGGCATTGAATGGCGCGCATTCTAACATGGGGTTTTTCCATGGTGACAGACGGTTGTCTGCCTTTGTGTATCTGCTTTTCTGGTTATCGTAGTTGCAGCGAGAACGGTTGTATTGTCGACAATGTTGTTTTTAATTTGTGTTTATTTGGCTTTTTGCCTATGGTTTGCGGCAAATTACTAGTGGTGTGTCGACAATATGCAAGAGCCCAGTGTGCTTGTCCTGGCTGCCGAGCAAGATGCGGAAACCCGCTCCGAACACGTATTTCGCCGTATCCAGGCGGCTATCGTGAAAGGCGAGATCGCCCCAGGCAGCAAGATTTCCGAGCCGGAGTTGGCGCGTACCTATGGCATCAGTCGTGGCCCGCTGCGTGAGGCGATCCATCGCCTGGAAGGGCAGCGCCTGCTGGTGCGCATTCCTCATGTCGGGGCACGGGTGGTATCGCTCGATCGTGAGGAACTGATCGAACTGTACGAGATTCGCGAATCCCTCGAAGGGATGGCCTGCAAGCTGGCGGCCGAGCGCATGACCCAGGCCGAGATCGATGATCTGCGCCGGGTGCTCGACACCCATGAGCGTGACGAAGCCTTCCAGGCTGGCGTGGGTTACTACCAGCAGGAAGGCGATTTCGATTTTCACTATCGGATCATCCAGGGCAGTGGTAACCGTACCCTGGTGAAGATGCTCTGCGGCGAGCTCTATCAACTGGTGCGCATGTACCGCATTCAGTTCTCGGCGATAACGCCCAATCGTCCGCGTCAGGCCTTTGCCGAACATCACCGCATTCTTGATGCCATCGCCGATCGTGATGGCGAACTGGCCGAATTGCTGATGCGCCGACATATCGGCGCATCCAAGCGCAACATCGAGCGCCACTACCAGAGCGCCCATCCCACCACCGTCAAGACCCGAGGCAAGTCATGAGTCAGAGTACGCCAGGCCAGCGCTTTCGCGATGCGGTCGCCAACGAGCAGCCGTTGCAAGTCGTCGGCGCCATCAATGCCAACCATGCGTTGTTGGCCAAGCGCGCCGGTTTCAAGGCTATTTATCTTTCGGGTGGTGGCGTGGCGGCCGGCTCCCTGGGAGTACCGGATCTGGGCATCACCGGGCTGGATGACGTGCTCACCGACGTGCGTCGCATCACCGATGTCTGCGATCTGCCGCTGCTGGTGGATGTCGACACCGGCTTCGGCAGTTCGGCATTCAATGTGGCGCGCACCGTCAGGTCGATGATCAAGTTCGGCGCCGCCGCGATCCATATCGAGGATCAGGTCGGTGCCAAGCGCTGTGGCCATCGGCCGAACAAGGAGATCGTTTCCCAGCAGGAAATGGTCGACCGCATCAAGGCCGCCGTCGATGCGCGTACCGATGACAGTTTCGTGATCATGGCGCGCACCGACGCCCTGGCCGTGGAGGGACTCGACGCCGCTCTGGATCGGGCCGCGGCCTGTGTCGAAGCGGGCGCCGATATGGTTTTTCCGGAAGCGATCACCGAACTGCAGATGTACAAGACCTTCGCCGCGCGGGTAAGAGCGCCGATTCTCGCCAATATCACCGAGTTCGGCGCCACGCCGCTGTTCACCACCGACGAACTGGCCTCGGCCGATGTCGGCCTGGTGCTCTATCCGCTCTCGGCATTCCGGGCCATGAACAAGGCGGCGGAAAACGTCTACACGGCGATTCGTCGTGACGGTACGCAAAAGAACGTGGTCGACAGCATGCAGACCCGTATGGAGCTTTACGAACGTATCGACTACCACGCCTTCGAGCAGCGCCTCGATGCGCTGTTCGCGCAGAAGAACGGCTGAACCGATGCTGGTCTCATCGCTGGCAAGCCAGCTCCTACAGGCATAAAGCCCTCTCGTAGGAGCCGGCCTTGCCGGCGATGGCTCCGGCATATATGCACTCGAAGTGGCCGGATAGACATCTATAACAAATCCAAAAAAGGAGAAAACCCATGGCTGAAGCAAAAGTGTTGAGTGGCGCAGGCCTGCGTGGCCAGGTCGCCGGGCAGACCGAGTTGTGCACCGTGGGCAAGACCGGTTCCGGGTTGACCTATCGGGGTTATGACGTGCGTGAGCTGGCGGCGGGGGCGATCTTCGAAGAGGTTGCCTACCTGCTGCTGTATGGCGAGTTGCCCAACCAGGCGCAGCTGGATGGGTACCTGAAGAAGCTGCAGGGCCAGCGTGATCTGCCCACAGTGCTCAAGGAAGTGCTGGAGCGTATCCCGAAAGATGCTCATCCCATGGATGTGATGCGCACCGGTGCCTCGGTGCTGGGTAACCTCGAGCCCGAGACGAGCTTCGAGCAGCAGCGCGACCAGGCCGATCGGTTGCTCGGCGCCTTTCCCGCGATCATGACTTACTGGTATCGCTTCAGCCATGAAGGCCTGCGCATCGATTGCAACAGCATTGAACCGACCATTGGCGGTCACTTCCTGGCGCTGCTGCATGGCAAGAAGCCCAGCGAGCTGCACGTCAAGGTGATGAACGTGTCGCTGATTCTCTACGCCGAGCATGAATTCAATGCCTCGACGTTCACTGCGCGGGTTTGCGCCTCGACGCTCAGCGACATCTTTTCCTGCGTCACCGCGGCCATCGGCTCTCTGCGCGGACCGCTGCATGGCGGTGCCAACGAGGCGGCGATGGAGATGATCGAGAAATTCGCCTCGGCCGAAGAAGCCTCCGCCGGCACCCTGGCGATGCTGGAACGCCAGGACAAGATCATGGGTTTCGGCCATGCGATCTACAAGGAATCCGACCCGCGCAACGAGGTGATCAAGGGCTGGAGCCGGCAGCTTGCCGACGAAGTCGGCGACACGGTGCTATTTCCGGTGTCCGAGGCCATCGACCGGGTCATGTGGGAGCAGAAGAAGCTGTTCCCCAATGCCGACTTCTACCATGCCTCGGCGTATCACTTCATGGGCATTCCGACCAAGCTGTTCACACCGATCTTCGTCTGCTCGCGGGTTTCCGGCTGGACGGCCCATGTGTTCGAGCAACGGGCGAACAACCGCATCATCCGCCCGAGTGCGGAGTACACCGGCGTCGAGCAGCGTCCGTTCGTGCCACTTGAGCGACGTTGAAAGAGCGCCACCTGTAGGAGCGGGCTTGCCCGCGATTGCGTCGGATCGAACGACAGATGGGCTGATGATCGAACATCGGGGACAAGGCTTGGCGCCCCCGCAATTCCTACAAAGGGCAGCGAAAGCTGCCTACCGAATACCGTGAGCGAGCCTGAACATAATATGAACAAGCTATTCCGCAAGCCGTTACCCGGCACCTCGTTGGACTTCTTCGATACCCGTGCTGCGGTCGATGCCATCCAGCCCGGCGCCTACGCCACGCTGCCCTATACCTCGCGGGTGCTGGCGGAAAATCTGGTGCGTCGCTGCGACCCGGCGACTCTGCGCGACTCGCTCAGGCAACTGATCGAGCGGCGTCGTGACCTGGATTTTCCCTGGTTCCCGGCGCGAGTGGTGTGCCATGACATCCTTGGTCAGACCGCGCTGGTGGATCTTGCCGGTCTGCGCGACGCCATTGCCGACAAGGGGGGCGATCCCGCCCAGGTCAATCCGGTGGTGCCGACCCAGTTGATCGTCGACCATTCACTGGCCGTGGAATGCGGCGGTTTCGACCCGGATGCCTTCGCCAAGAACCGCGCCATCGAGGATCGCCGCAACGAGGATCGCTTCCACTTCATCGAGTGGACGAAGAAGGCCTTCAAGAACGTCGACGTGATCCCGCCGGGCAACGGCATCATGCACCAGATCAACCTGGAGAAGATGTCGCCGGTGGTGCAGGTGCAGCAGGGCGTGGCCTTTCCCGACACCTGCGTCGGCACCGACAGCCACACCCCGCATGTCGATGCCCTGGGGGTGATCGCCATCGGTGTCGGTGGCCTGGAGGCGGAGAGCGTGATGCTTGGCCGTGCCTCGTGGATGCGCCTGCCCGATATCATCGGCGTCGAGCTGACCGGCCGGCCGCAGCCGGGTATCACCGCCACCGACGTGGTGTTGGCGCTCACCGAATACCTGCGCCAGGCCAGGGTGGTCGGCGCCTATCTGGAATTCTTCGGCGAAGGGGCGGCGGCGCTGACCCTGGGCGACCGCGCGACCATCTCCAATATGACTCCGGAGTTCGGCGCCACGGCGGCGATGTTCGCCATCGACCAGCAAACCATCGACTACCTCAGGCTGACCGGTCGTGAGGATGAGCAGGTTCGCCTGGTGGAAACCTACGCCAAGGCTACCGGCTTGTGGGCGGACGACCTGGCCAGCGCCGAGTACGAGCGGGTGCTGAGCTTCGATCTGTCCAGCGTGGTACGCAACATGGCCGGCCCGTCCAACCCGCACAAGCGTCTGCCGACCTCGGCGCTGGCCGAGCGCGGCATCGCCGGTGCCTGGGAAGATGTGCCCGGGCAGATGCCCGACGGCGCGGTGATCATCGCCGCCATCACCAGTTGCACCAACACCAGCAACCCGCGCAACGTGATCGCCGCCGGGCTGCTGGCGAAAAAGGCCAATCAACTGGGCCTGCTGCGCAAACCCTGGGTCAAGTCGTCCCTGGCGCCGGGTTCACGGGCCGTGCAGCTGTACCTCGAGGCTGCCGGCCTGCTGCCCGAACTGGAAAAGCTCGGCTTCGGCATCGTCGCCTTCGCCTGCACCACCTGCAACGGCATGAGCGGTGCGCTGGATCCGGTGATCCAGCAGGAAATCATCGAGCGCGACCTGTATACCACCGCCGTGCTGTCGGGCAACCGCAATTTTGATGGGCGCATCCACCCCTACGCCAGGCAGGCGTTCCTGGCCTCGCCGCCACTGGTGATCGCCTACGCCATCGCCGGCACCATCCGCTTCGACATCGAGAAGGATGTGCTCGGCGTGGTCGACGGGCGGGAAATCCGCCTCAAGGACATCTGGCCGGCGGACGAGGACATCGACGCCGTGGTGGCGTCCAGCGTCAAGCCGGAACAGTTCCACAAGGTCTACTTCCCGATGTTCGCCGTGCAGCCGGACAATGGCGAGCGTATCACCCCGCTGTATGACTGGCGGCCGATGAGCACTTACATCCGGCGTCCGCCTTACTGGGAGGGTGCCCTGGCTGGCGAGCGCACGCTCAAGGGCATGCGCCCGCTGGCGGTGCTGCCGGACAACATCACCACCGACCACCTGTCGCCATCCAACGCCATCCTCGCCGACAGCGCCGCTGGCGAATACCTGGCGAAAATGGGCTTGCCGGAAGAGGACTTCAACTCCTACGCCACCCACCGTGGCGACCATTTGACCGCCCAGCGCGCCACCTTCGCCAACCCGCAACTGGTCAACGAAATGGCCGTGGTCGATGGCCAGGTGCGCAAAGGCTCGCTGACCCGGTTGGAACCGGAGGGGCAGGTGGTGCGGATGTGGGAGGGCATCGAGACCTACATGCAGCGCAAGCAGCCGCTGATCATCGTCGCCGGCGCCGACTACGGTCAGGGCTCGTCCCGTGACTGGGCGGCCAAGGGCGTGCGCCTGGCCGGTGTGGAGGCCATTGCGGCTGAAGGCTTCGAGCGCATCCACCGCACCAACCTGATCGGCATGGGCGTGCTGCCGCTGGAGTTCAAACCCGGCACCACGCGCCTGACCCTGGGCATCGACGGCAGTGAAACCTTCGATGTGCTCGGCGCCCGCACGCCGTGCACCGATCTGACCCTGGTCATCCATCGGCGCAACGGCGAGACCCTCGAAGTCCCCATGACCTGCCGACTGGATACCGCCGAGGAGGTGTCGATCTACGAGGCTGGTGGTGTGCTGCAACGTTTCGCCCAGGACTTCCTGGAAGCGGGTGTCGATGTTTCGCAAAAGGTGGCTGGTTAAGCCGTTTTCGTTTAACGATCAGGTATTCATCGATGGCTTATGCACCTCAAATCAAGATTCCCGCTACCTACATGCGCGGCGGCACCAGCAAGGGCGTGTTTTTCCGTCTCGACGATCTGCCCGAGCGCTGCCAGGTGCCTGGCGCCGTCCGCGATGCATTGCTGCTGCGGGTGATCGGCAGTCCCGACCCCTATGGCAAGCAGATCGACGGCATGGGCGGCGCCACCTCCAGTACCAGCAAGGCGGTGATCCTGTCGCGCAGCAGCCGATCCGGGCACGATGTCGACTACCTGTTCGGCCAGGTTTCCATCGACAAGGCCTTCGTCGACTGGAGCGGCAACTGCGGCAACCTGTCAGCCGCTGTGGGTTCCTTCGCCATCCAGGCCGGGCTGGTCGACGCCGGGCGTATCCCCCGCGACGGCATCTGCACGGTGCGGATCTGGCAGGCCAATATTGGCAAGAGCATCGTCGCCCATATACCCATCAGCGCCGGTGCCGTGCAGGAAACCGGTGATTTCGAACTCGATGGCGTGACCTTTCCCGCCGCCGAGGTGCAGCTGGAGTTTCTCGATCCGGCCGATGCGGATGAAGGCGAGGGCGGGGCCATGTTCCCCACCGGCAATCTGGTCGATGAGCTGGCCGTTCCCGGCGTCGGCACCTTCAAGGCGACGCTGATCAATGCGGGCATCGCCACTATTTTCATCAACGCCGAGGACGTCGGTTACAGCGGCACCGAGCTGCAGGACGCCATCAACGGCGATCCCGAGGCGCTGGCCCGGTTCGAGGCGATCCGCGCCCATGGCGCCTTGCGCATGGGCCTGGTCAAGACTCTCGACGAGGCGCAGAGCCGCCAGCACACGCCCAAGGTGGCCTTCCTCGCGCCGCCGAAGCCTTACCTGTCCTCCAGCGGCAAGTCAGTGGAGGCCGAGGACATCGATCTGCTGGTGCGGGCGCTGTCTATGGGCAAGTTGCACCACGCCATGATGGGCACCGCGGCGGTGGCCATCGGCACGGCTGCGGCCATTCCCGGCACCCTGGTCAATCTGGCGGCGGGTGGCGGTGAGCGCAGCGCGGTGCGTTTCGGTCACCCCTCGGGCACCCTGCGGGTTGGCGCCGAAGCCCGTCGCGGCGGCGGGCAATGGACGGTGACCAAGGCCATCATGAGCCGCAGTGCACGGGTGCTGATGGAAGGCTGGGTGAGGGTGCCCGCCGATTCCTTCTGATTTCGATAACGACGCCCCTCCCAGTGGAGAGCGGGCGCATCACCGGTTCGCCTGGCAACAGACCCTACGTAAAAGGAACGATTTCATGAGTAGCAATACCGACCGTAACGAGCGACCGGACTACGACAGCGTGCTGCAGCAGGTCGCCGACTACGTGCTGACCTACCGGGTCGAGTCCCGCGAGGCATTGGATACGGCACGCAACTGCCTGATGGACACCCTCGGCTGCGGCCTGCTGTCGCTGCGTTTCCCCGAGTGCACCAAGCATCTGGGGCCGATCGTCGAAGGCACCGTGGTGCCCCATGGCGCCCGGGTGCCGGGCACCAGCTATCGGCTCGATCCGGTCAAGGCCGCCTGGGACATCGGCTGCATCATCCGTTGGCTGGATTACAACGACTGCTGGCTGGCCGCCGAATGGGGCCATCCCTCGGACAACCTCGGCGGCATTCTGGCCGTGGCCGATCATCTGTCACAGCTGCGGGTTTCCCGTGGTGAAGCGCCGCTGTTGATGCGCGAGGTGCTCGAGGGCATGGTCATGGCCCACGAAATCCAGGGCGTGTTCGCGCTGGAGAACGCCTTCAACCGCGTCGGTCTCGACCATGTGATCCTGGTCAAGGTTGCCTCCACGGCAGTCTGTGCCAAGCTCATGGGCGCCAGCCGCGAACAGTTGCTGTCGGCGCTTTCCCACGCTTTCGTCGATGGCCAGGCGCTGCGTACCTATCGCCATGCGCCGAACGCTGGTTCGCGCAAGTCCTGGGCCGCCGGCGACGCCACCAGCCGGGCGGTGCGCCTGGCCGATATCGCCCTGCGCGACGAGATGGGCATTCCCGGTGTGCTGTCGGCGCCGCAGTGGGGCTTCTACGACGTGGCTTTCAGCCATACCAACAAGGATCTGGCGAGCAAGCCCGAGAGCAAGCGCGTTTTCAGCTTTTCCCAGGGGTTCGGCAGTTACGTGATGGAAAACGTGCTGTTCAAGATCAGTTTCCCGGCCGAGTTCCATGCACAGACGGCGGTGGAGGCGGCGGTGATCCTGCATCCGCAGCTTCGCGAGCGCCTGGATGACATCGCACGCATCGAGATCACCACCCACGAGTCGGCGATTCGCATCATTTCCAAGTCCGGGCCCATGGCCAATTCGGCGGATCGTGACCATTGCCTGCAGTACATGATCGCCGTGCCGCTGCTGACCGGCGGCCTGGTCGCCGAGCATTACGAGGATGGCTTCCACGCTGCCCATCCGCAGATCGATCGTCTGCGCGAGAAGATGGAAGTGGTCGAGGAGCCCCGTTATTCCCGGGAGTACCTGGAGGCCGACAAGCGCTCCATCGCCAACGCCATTCAGGTGTTCTTCAACGATGGCTCCTCGACCGAGAAAGTCGAAGTCGAGTATCCGGTCGGGCACCGTCGGCGCCGCGCCGAAGGCATTCCGTTGCTGGAGGAGAAGTTCAAGGCCAACCTGGCTACGCGCTTCACCGCCTCGCGCAGTGCCCGCATCTTTGCGCTGTGCAAGGACGCTCAGGCGCTGGAGGGCACCGCGGTACATCGCTTCATGGATTTGTTCGTGCTCTGACGTCGCGTGCCGGAGCGACTCAGTGTTGAGTCGCCCCCAACAGCAAACCGCCGGCGCCCATGAAAAAGGCGCCGGTGGTGCGGTTCAGGCGTTGCGCGCCGCGGCTGGTGCGGATGAAGCGGCGAATCTGCCGGCCGAACAGAGCATAAACCAGCGAGGCCGCATATTCGGCCAGCAGATACGTAGCACCCAGGTAGATGAACTGTTCGATGGCCGGCTGGCCGGGCTTGATGAACTGTGGAAATACCGCAGCGAACAGCAGGATCGCCTTGGGGTTGCTGATGCCGACCAGAAACTCCTGCAGCATCAAGCGGCGCAGTTGCCGTTGCGGCTGTACCGGCGGCATTGTCGCG
The DNA here is from genome assembly GCF_004327285.1 of Phytopseudomonas daroniae. Lineage (GTDB taxonomy): Bacteria > Pseudomonadota > Gammaproteobacteria > Pseudomonadales > Pseudomonadaceae > Aquipseudomonas > Aquipseudomonas daroniae. The sequence continues at coordinate 16,627 of NZ_QJUI01000032.1, read as the reverse complement.
TTGTCCAGATTCAAGCCGCTGAACTCACGGCTTCGCCAGGCGCTGATACCCAGGTACAGCAGGTAGGCCGCGCCGACCCACTTGATCACGGTGAACGCCGTTTCCGAGGCCAGCAGCATCGCTCCCAGGCCGATCGCGGAAATGCTCAGGAAAATCGCGAAGGCCAGCACGCGGCCTGTGGTAGCCAGCACGGCTGCGCCAATGCCATGGCGAATGCCATTGTTCATCGCGCAGAAGTTGTTCGGCCCTGGCGTCAGGGCGATCAACATGGCGACTGGGGCGAACAGCACGGCATCGAGCAGGGTCATGAGGCACGTCCAGAATGGGGGCAGGCTATTTGAAGCGTCGTTCGACGCCTTTTTCCACCAGGATCTTGGCGGAGATTTCTTCCACCGAGAAGTGAGTGGAATCGATGAAATTGATCGACTCGCGACGGAACAGGCTTTCCACCTCGCGCACTTCGAATTCGCATTGAGCGTAGCTGGAATAGCGGCTGTTGGGTTTGCGCTCGTTGCGGATGGCGGTCAGCCGATCCGGGTCGATGGTCAGGCCGAACAGCTTGTCGCGGTATTTCTTCAGCGAGGCAGGCAGTTGCAGGCGCTCCATGTCGTCCTCGGTGAGCGGGTAGTTGGCCGCGCGGATACCGTACTGCATGGCCATGTACAGGCAGGTCGGCGTTTTCCCGCAGCGCGATACACCGACCAAAATCAGATCTGCCTTGTCGTAGTAATGTGTACGGGCACCATCGTCGTTGTCGAGGGCGAAGTTGACCGCCTCGATCCGCTCCATGTAGTTGGTGTTATGGCTGATCGAGTGCGACTTGCCCACCGAGTAGGAGGAGTGCGAGTTCAGCTCCTGTTCCAGAGGCGACAGGAAGGTCGAGAAGATGTCGATCATGAAGCCGCGGGACTCGGCCAGGATGTCGTGGATTTCCTGGTTGACGATGGTGGCGAAGATGATCGGATTGGCGCCGTCCTTGTCGGCGGCGTTATTGATTTGTTGTACCATGGCGCGCGCTTTTTCCACGCTGTCGACGTACGGCCGCGTGAGTTTGGTGAAGCCGATGGTCTCGAACTGTGCCAGCAGGCTCTGCCCCAGGGCTTCCGCTGTGATGCCGGTGCCGTCCGAGATGAAGTACGCGGTTCGATTCATTGCGACAATGGCCTTAAGCTGAGAGCGAATCTTGGCTATGATGGGCCGGTTTTTGCGGGCCCCGATGGGCTTGCATTGTTACTTATTTTCCAGGGCCAGGCCATTGTCCGCACGGCGCAAGCCGTCGACTTTTCCAGCCCCATGAGCTTTTCCAACACTGAAGTGGAGAGATCACCTTGGCAGAGTACGTAGTTTCCCTCGATAAGCTCGGCAATCACGATGTCGAGCATGTAGGGGGCAAGAACGCCTCCCTCGGCGAGATGATCAGCAATCTGGCGGGGGCGGGTGTCTCGGTTCCCGGTGGTTTCGCCACTACGGCCCAGGCCTATCGCGACTTCCTTGAGCAAAGTGGGCTCAACGCGCAGATCCACGAAGCCCTGGACGCCCTGGATGTCGACGACGTCAACGCCCTGGCCAAGACCGGCGCGCAGATTCGTCAGTGGGTGATGGACGCCGAGTTCCCAACCGAACTCAATGAGCAGATCCGCACCGCCTTCGCCGCCATGGCCAATGGCAACGACAACATGGCCGTGGCCGTGCGCTCCTCGGCTACCGCCGAGGATCTGCCGGACGCTTCCTTCGCCGGCCAGCAGGAAACCTTCCTCAATATCCGCGGCGTGGAAAACGTCATTCGTGCGGCCAAGGAAGTCTTCGCTTCCCTGTTCAACGACCGCGCCATCGCCTACCGCGTGCATCAGGGCTTCGACCACAAGCTGGTCGCCCTGTCTGCCGGCGTGCAGCGCATGGTGCGTTCGGAAACCGGCACCGCCGGCGTGATGTTCACCCTCGATACCGAATCGGGCTTCCGTGACGTGGTGTTCATCACCGGCGCCTACGGCCTGGGTGAGACCGTCGTGCAGGGCGCGGTCAACCCTGACGAATTCTACGTGCACAAGCACACCCTCGAGGCCGGTCGCCCGGCGATCCTGCGCCGCAACCTGGGTAGCAAGGCGATCAAGATGATCTACGGCGACGAAGCCAAGGCCGGCAAGTCGGTCAAGGTGGTCGACGTCGACCGCGCCGAGCGCGCGCGCTTCTGCCTGAGCGATGCCGAAGTCACCGAACTGGCCAAGCAGGCCGTGATCATCGAGAAGCACTACGGCCGGCCGATGGACATCGAATGGGCCAAGGACGGTGACGACGGCAAGCTGTACATCGTCCAGGCCCGCCCCGAGACCGTGAAGAGTCGCGCCAACGTCACCGTGATGGAGCGTTACCTGCTCAAGGAGACTGGCACCGTGCTGGTCGAAGGTCGCGCCATCGGTCAGAAGATTGGCGCCGGCAAGGTGCGGGTCATCAACGACGTGTCGGAAATGGACAAGGTTCAGCCCGGCGACGTGCTGGTTTCCGACATGACCGATCCGGACTGGGAGCCGGTGATGAAACGCGCCAGCGCCATCGTCACCAACCGTGGCGGGCGTACCTGCCACGCGGCGATCATCGCCCGTGAGCTGGGCATTCCGGCCGTGGTCGGCTGCGGCAATGCCACCCACGTATTGCGTGACGGTCAGGGCGTGACCGTTTCCTGCGCCGAGGGCGACACCGGCTTCATCTTCGAGGGCGAGCTGGGCTTCGACATTCGCAAGAACTCCGTCGACGCCATGCCCGAACTGCCGTTCAAGATCATGATGAACGTCGGCAACCCGGATCGCGCCTTCGATTTCGCCCAGTTGCCCAACGCCGGCATCGGTCTGGCGCGCCTGGAATTCATCATCAACCGCATGATCGGTGTGCACCCCAAGGCGCTGCTGAACATGGACGGCCTGCCGCCGGAAATCAGGGAAAGCGTCGAGAAGCGCATCGCCGGTTACGATGACCCGGTGAGCTTCTACGTCGAAAAGCTGGTCGAGGGCATCAGCACCCTGGCCGCGGCGTTCTGGCCGAAGAAGGTCATCGTGCGCCTGTCCGACTTCAAGTCCAACGAATACGCCAACCTGATCGGCGGCAAGTTGTACGAGCCGGAAGAAGAGAATCCGATGCTCGGTTTCCGCGGCGCTTCGCGCTACATCAGCGAATCGTTCCGCGACTGCTTCGAGCTGGAATGCCGGGCGTTGAAGAAAGTCCGCAACGAGATGGGCCTGACCAACGTCGAGATCATGGTGCCGTTCGTGCGTACCCTGGGCGAAGCCAAGCAGGTGGTCGATCTGCTCGCCGAGAACGGTCTGGCGCGCGGTCAGGATGGCCTGAAAGTCATCATGATGTGCGAGCTGCCGTCCAACGCCATTCTCGCCGAAGAGTTCCTCGAGTACTTCGACGGCTTCTCCATCGGCTCCAACGACCTGACTCAGCTGACCTTGGGCCTGGATCGTGACTCCGGTATCGTCGCTCACCTGTTCGACGAGCGTAATCCGGCGGTCAAGAAGCTGCTGGCCAATGCCATCGCCGCCTGTAACAAGGCGGGCAAGTACATCGGTATCTGCGGCCAGGGGCCTTCCGACCACCCGGATCTGGCCAAGTGGTTGATGGAGCAGGGGATCGAAAGCGTTTCCCTGAACCCGGATTCGGTGCTGGAAACCTGGTTCTTCCTGGCCGAGGGTCAGCAAAGCTGACCGGCATGCCTTGAATGTTGATCCGAGGGCAGGTTCTACCTGCCCTTTTTTATGACCTGCCGACTGGGGATGTTTCGTAGTCGGCAGCGGGCTGTGCCAGAGCGAAGAAGATGCAAAGCAGTAGTGAGTTGTTTCCCGTTGCGCTGATCGGTGCCGAACTGCGTGGCGACCTGAGTGAAGATGTCTACCGTCTCAAGCCTGGCAACAGCCTGGATTTCAGCGTCGAGCTGGCACTTACCCGCCTGGCGGTGGCGGGCCAGGAGGGTGTGCGTGGTGAGCCGGTTATCCTGCTGCACGGCAGTTTCTCGAACCGTCGTTTCTGGTATTCGCCCAAGTGCATTGGTCTGGCGCCATATCTGGTTCGCGCGGGGTTCGATGTGTGGATCGCGGAAATGCGCGGCCACGGCCTGTCGCCGCGTAACCTGGCCTATCGTCACAACTGCGTGGCTGACTATGCGCGTTACGACCTGCCGGCAATAGCGGCGTTCGTTGCTGAAAAGAATCCGCGGCCCGCTCACTGGCTCGGCCATTCGCTGGGCGGCCTGACCCTGGCCGCTGCACTGGGAGGCGGCTATCTGCAGCAGGTGGGGATAGCCAGTGTTGGCCTGTTCGGGGCCGAAATCAGTCGCCGCTACTGGTTGCTCAAGGTACCGCCAATCGAGTGGCTGGCGCGTTTGCTGCTCAAGCGTTTTACGGTGCTGTCCGGCTCGCGGCTCAAGCGCGGGCCTGAGGATGAGCCAATCGGTATCGCCCTGGAAACGCTGCGCTGGTATCGGCTGTTCGGACGTTTCGGCGATGCCGAGCGTGACTGGTGGGCGGGTTTGAGTGAGGTGCAGGTGCCCGTGCTGGTGATCGCAGGCGAGGGCGACGCCGAGTGTCCGCCTCCGGCATGCCGGGCACTGTTCGAGCAATTCGCATCGGAGGATCGCGAGTTCATCAGCCTGGGACGTGCTCAGGGATTTCAGCAGGACTACGGCCACGTGCAGATGCTGATCAGCAAGGAGGCGCAGGACGAAGTCTGGCCGCTGGTGCGTCGTTGGCTGGACGGTGAGCGGCAATCGCCACGGGCTGCGCCGCAGGCGGAAAACGGGGCGGGCATTCCTGCCACGCCGTGATCCGGCTAAGATTGCCCTCGTCAATCGCTGCGATGCTTGGTCACGGGCCATGTGCGCAGTCGATCAGACTATGCTGCAGGCCTCGATCACCTATTCAGGAGCTTCGCCATGCAATACATCACGCCCGATTTGTGTGACGCCAACCCGGAGCTGGTCAGCGTCGTGGAACCGATGTTCAGTAATTTCGGTGGCCGCGACTCGTTCGCTGGGCAGATCGTCACCGTCAAATGCTTCGAGGACAATTCGCTGGTCAAGGCCCAGGCCGATCAGCCCGGCGCCGGCAAGGTACTGGTGGTCGACGGCGGCGCGTCCCTGCGCTGTGCGCTGCTTGGCGACATGATCGCGGAAAAAGCGGCAAAGAATGGCTGGGAAGGCATGGTGATCTACGGCTGCGTGCGCGACGTCGACGTGCTGGCGCAGACCCATCTCGGCGTGCAGGCTCTCGGTAGTCATCCGATGAAGACCGAAAAGCGCGGTCTGGGTGACCTCAACGTGGTGGTCACTTTCGGCGGCGTGACCTTTCGCCCGGGCGAATACGTGTATGCCGACAACAACGGCATCATCGTCTCGCCGCAGGCGCTGCAAGTCGAATAACCGGGTGCGGTTGCTCAACGGGCTGTCGCCATGAATCATCAGGGGTGTTGATGTACGAGGAAGACAACGCGCAGTGGGGCCTGGTGCATGGCTTCGTGCTGGATGGCAGAGGTGGTGCCCGTGCAGTGGCCCGCGAGCAACTCGATGAATTGCAGCTGGATGAGGGACAGAGCCTGTGGCTGCACTGGGATCGTAGTCATCCGCAGACGCAAAGCTGGTTGCGGCGCGACAGTGGCCTGAGCGAGTTCGCCTGCGACCTGCTGCTCGAGGAAAATACCCGGCCCCGAGCATTGCCGCTGCCCAATGACGAACTGCTGCTGTTTCTGCGTGGCGTCAACCTCAACCCCGGTGCCGAGCCCGAGGACATGGTTTCGGTGCGAATCTTCGCCGAGGCGCGGCGCATCATCTCTCTGCGCCTGCGTCCGCTGCGCGCCACCGAGGATCTGATCGACCGGCTGCAAGCTGGCAAAGGGCCCAAGAGCGCCTCTGAACTGGTGCTGCAGCTCAGCGATTACCTGACGGACAAGGTCGAGGATCTGGTAACCGAGCTCTCCGAACGGGTCGACGCCCAGGAAGAGAAGGTCGATGCCGATGAGCGCACCTTGCCCGATCATGGCCTGCTGCTGCAGATCCGTCGCCGCGCGGCGGGTTTGCGGCGTTTCCTGTCGCCGCAACGCGATATCTATGCGCAGCTGACGCGCAGCCAACTTCCCTGGTTGAGCCATGAGGACAGCATCTACTGGAACGAGCTGAACAACCGACTGCTGCGTTACCTCGAGGAGCTGGAACTGACTCGCGAACGCATCGGCTTGCTGCTGGAAACGGAAAACCGGCGCATGGATGTGCGCATGAACCACATCATGTTCCGCTTCGGCATCATCACCTGCGTGTTTCTGCCGATGAGCTTCGTCACCGGTCTGCTGGGCATTAATGTCGGTGGTATTCCAGGGGCCGATAACCCCTACGGGTTCCTTGTCGCCTGCCTGCTGATGCTCACCATCGGCTTCGGGCAGTGGTTGTTGTTCCGGCGCTTGCGTTGGGTCTGATGTGACTTGCGTCTCAGGCGCTTCGTCTAGCGAAGACGTTCTGTGAGGTCTGCCATGCACGATCCATTTGAAGAATCTCTGCGTGATCTGTTGAAAACCTCGTCCTCGCCATCGCGCGATGACGACGCCTGCCTGAACCGCGTCCTGAAGACCGCCAACCGCCAGGTCGGCGCAGGCGACCTGTTCGGCTTGATGGGGCACTGGGCCGGCGCCCTGATGATCGCCCTCAACAACGGCTCTTCCCACGTGGCACCGGTGTCACGTCGCCGTGCTTCTGCTCGCTCTTCTGATAAGGCTGAATGAAATGGAACTCGATCCCTGGACTCATAGCCTGGTCGCCGCGATGACGGCGTTGTGGACGAAAGTCGCCGGCTTCATTCCCAATCTGTTCGTTGCGCTGGTACTGGTGCTGCTCGGCTTCGTCGTCGCCAAGCTGCTCGATACGCTGCTCTCCAAACTGCTCGGAAAGCTCGGCCTCGACCGTCTGATGGCCGGCACCGGTCTGACCAAGATCCTGGGTCGCGCTGGCTTCCAGGTTCCGGTTTCGACTCTGATTGGCAAGATCGTCTACTGGTTCGTGCTGCTGGTATTCCTGGTGTCCGCTGCCGAATCGCTGGGCCTGGAGCGTGTCTCCGCGACCCTGGACGTACTCGCCCTCTATCTGCCCAAGGTGTTCGGTGCCGCGCTGGTGTTGCTGGCCGGTGTAGTGCTGGCTCACTTGCTCAGTGGCCTGGTGCGCGGCGCCGCGGAAGGTGTTGGACTGGATTATGCCCACGGCCTGGCACGCCTGGCCCAGGGATTGGTGATCATCATCAGCATCTCCGTGGCCATCGGCCAACTGGAAGTGAAAACCGACCTGCTCAACAACGTCATCGCCATCGTGCTGATTTCCGTGGGGCTGGCGGTCGCGCTGGCGCTGGGTCTGGGCAGCAAGGAACTGGCCAGCCAGATTCTCGCCGGCATCTATGTGCGTGAGCTGTATCAGGTCGGTCAGCAGATCGAAGTGGGCGATATAGAAGGGCAGATCGAGGAGATCGGTACGGTTAAAACCACAGTGCTGACGGGCTCCGGCGAGCTGGTTTCGTTCTCCAACCGCATACTGCTCGAGCAGCGGGTAAGCAGCCGCTGAGAGGGCATTTCTGCTACCCTGTGCGCCCAGCCAGCGGCCTGTAATATCAGGTGCTGGCTGTTTTCGTCCTGACCGTTGGCCCGATCTGTTTTGAACGCACCCCAATCACCGTCACTGCGCTATGACCCACGCGAGCTCTCCGACGAGGAGCTGGTGGCGCGTGCCCATGACGAGCTGTTCCACATCACTCGCGCATACGAGGAGCTGATGCGGCGTTACCAGCGCACCTTGTTCAATGTATGCGCACGATATTTAGGGAACGATCGCGACGCGGACGATGTCTGTCAGGAAGTGATGTTGAAAGTTCTGTATGGGTTGAAGAACTTCGAAGGGAAGTCCAAGTTCAAGACCTGGCTCTACAGCATTACTTACAATGAATGCATCACGCAGTATCGCAAGGAGCGTCGCAAGCGTCGTTTAATGGACGCGCTAAGTTTGGATCCACTGGAAGAGGCGTCTGAAGAAAAGGCGCCTAAAATAGAGGATCGAGGTGGTCTGGATCGCTGGCTCGTGCATGTGAATCCGATTGACCGTGAAATTCTGGTGTTGCGTTTTGTTGCAGAACTGGAATTTCAGGAAATTGCTGACATCATGCACATGGGGCTCAGCGCCACGAAAATGCGCTACAAACGCGCGTTAGACAGATTGCGGGAGAAGTTTGCAGGCGTTACCGAAAGTTAGTTCGGGGCGAACTTTCACTGGCATAGGTGAGTTTTTTTAAACTTACTGACGACTCGCATGTCTACCTGCATGTGAATCAATCACTCATAGATGGGGATTTAACGGATGAAACTGAAAAACACCTTAGGCGTAGTCATTGGCTCCTTGGTAGCCGCTACCTCCATGGGCGTGCTGGCTCAAGGCCAAGGCGCTGTCGAGGTGGAAGGCTTTGCTAATCGCTATTTCACCGACACCCAACGTGACTTCGCTCACGACGAAGGCAACCTGTTCGGCGGCAGCGTTGGTTACTACCTGACCGACGATGTCGAGCTGGCGTTGTCCTATGGCGAATACCACGACCTGCGTGGCGAAGGCGCTGCTGGCAGCAAGAACATCAAGGGCAACCTGACTGATCTGAAGGCCATCTACCACTTCGGCCAGCCTGGTGTAGGCCTGCGTCCCTACGTTTCCGGTGGCTTCGGTCATCAGAGCATCGGCGACGCCAACAGCGGTGGTCGTAACCACTCCACTCTGGCTATCGCCGGCGCTGGTGCCAAGTACTACTTCACCGAAATCTTCTACGCTCGCGCTGGTGTGGATGCCCTGTACAACATCGACCAGGGTGACACCGAGTGGCAAGCTGGCGTTGGTGTCGGTCTGAACTTCGGTGGCAGCACCCGTCAGGTCGCCCAGGTCACTGAGCCGGCTCCAGAGCCGATCCCAGAGCCGGCTCCGGTCGTTGAAGAAGCGCCTCAGGTCGTCCGCGTTGAGCTGGACGTCAAGTTCGACTTCGACAAATCCGCTGTCAAAGAAGAAAGCTATGGTGACATCAAGAACCTGGCTGACTTCATGAACCAGTACCCGCAAACCAGCACTACTGTTGAAGGTCACACCGACTCCGTTGGTACCGACGCTTACAACCAGAAACTGTCCGAGCGTCGTGCAAGCGCTGTTCGTGACGTCCTGGTCAACCAGTACGGTGTTGATTCCCAGCGCGTCAACTCCGCTGGCTACGGTGAGTCCCGTCCGGTTGCTGACAACGCTACCGAAGAAGGCCGCGCGATCAACCGTCGTGTAGAAGCTGAAGTAGAAGCCCAAGCCCAGTAATAGGCTCAGGTTTCAGGAAAACCCGGCTTCGGCCGGGTTTTTCTTTGCCCGTAAAAAGTGCCAGAGCGTTGCAAATAAAAACGGCATCTACCAGACCACCCGATGGGGGAAGGTGATCTGGCAGACACCGTGTTCGTTACCCGGCTTCCCGATAATAGGGCGCCGATTCATTGTCGTAATGCCAAAGCAAGTATCACGCCATATCGCTAGCAGGCGGAAAAAACGTAATGGTTCGACCTGACCCACCCCTACGGTGTGAGCTATTGCTGTGCACTGCCGCCTCATGGATGGTTCGCTATGAGGCGGGGCACACCTGGGCTTCTTCCACGTAGTCCCTCAGCCAGCGCAGCACGTCTACGGCTTCCCAGCGATTGGGGTCGAACATTGCATAGGCAAGGCCCTGGTAGCCCACCACATCCAATTGTCTGTGATAACCCGCACGCTGCAGCAAGGCTTCGATCTCGGCGAAGCAGGTATTGAAGTGCAGGCGGTTGAAGGGAGTTTTACCTTCGGTAACGATTCCCTCCAGGTGCAGTTCCTCGACGATGGGGCGAACCTTGTCCAGTGGCATCCGGTTGATCGAGTGTTTGAGTTGCATTACGTCCAGCATCATTAGACTCCCGCTTTACGCCTGATCTAGTCGGGTCAATCCCGATGTGCGATCGGTGTGGTGACGGCTGCTAGGGTAAATCAAAAATACTGTACAAATAAACAGTATTCGGTAATAGTGGTCTTCGACGCTTCATGACTCCCATGTGCGCGAGCGCTGCAGAGCGCCCGTGGTCGATGCCGAGGGCTACTAGCAATGCAACAGATACTCATGACAATTTTGCTGTTGGTGACGCTGACAGGCTGCGTGCAACCGCAGGTCGAGCAACCCAGGGTCAATGCCAACTACCTGATCATCGAAGACAGTCAGGCCTGGGCAGTGCTGGTTTCAGACGGCAAACGCGTGGAGGAACACGGCGTAGTGGTCGATGCCATCAAGCTGGCGAATAGCGATGCGCCAGTCGCTGCCAGCTACGTGATCGATACGCCGAACTGCGGCAAGGTGCAGTGGCTGGTCGAGCGCCAGGATGCCGCGGACGGGGTGACCACCCGCATGACCTTGCATGACAACAAGCAACTGGGCGTTTCGGGCTGTGTAATTGGTGAAGGGCTGACCCGAGTCTGGACGGTGCTCGATTATTCCAGCTGAGACCAGTCGCGTTAGCGGCCGGTTGCTGTAGCGGAGGCCTTGCGCTCCTCGACGCTGATACGCTGGCATATCTCGATGATCTGTTCACGCATCCAGCGATTGGCAGGATCCTGATCAGTGCTTTCGTGCCAGTAGAGATGGGTTTCCAGCACTGGAATATCGGCCACCGGCAGTTCGCTGAAATGCAGATCATTATCCCGCGCGAAACGCTCCGGCACGGTGATCGCCATGTCGGTATCGCGCATCACACGGCAAGCCATCAGGTAATGCTGTGAGCGCAGGGCGATACGCCGCTGAATGCCCATTTTGCCCAGTGCCAGATCGATATAACCCAGGCCGCTGCGACGGCTGGAAATGTGGATGTGGGTCAGCGACAGATACTCTTCCAGGCTCAGCTTTTCCTTGCCCAGCGGATGGCCGTGGCGCATCGCGCAGACATAACGATCCTCCATCAGTTTGACGTGGCGCACCTGTGGATCGATGTTCAGCGGGGCGTCGACGGCGAAGTCCAGGCGACCGGCCGCCAGCTCCTTGGTGGTTTCCCGGCGACGTACCAGCATGCTCTCGATGGTCACGTTCGGCGCCTGGCGGCGCAGGCGCTGGAACAGTGGTGGCAATACCACGGCTTCGGTCAGATCCGTCATGCAGATGCGAAAGCTTTTGTTCGCCTGGGCTGGGTTGAAGGTACGACTTTCCTGAACCGAGATACGCAGTTGCTGCAGGGCGTTGCGCACGGGCGTGATGATGTTCTGCGCCATGGGCGTCGGCACCATGCCCTGGGCGGTGCGTACGAACAGCGGGTCGTTGAAGGTTTCCCGCAGGCGCGCCAGGGCGTTGGATACCGCCGGCTGGGTGATGCCGACGATCTGTCCGGCGCGGGTGAGGTTGGCTTCACTGTAGATGGCATCGAAGACGACGAAGAGATTGAGATCCACCTTGTTCAGATTCATGCCCGAGTGACTCCGCGTGTTGTTTTTGTGGGGTGATCTTATATCGGTGATGAATGTTAATACACGCTGAAAATAGCTTCGATAAATTATGCGGCGTCCACTAGCATCGTTTGCACACAAAAGCAGCTCTGAAGGTGTGCCATGGATTTCGCCTATTCCCCCAAGGTTCAGCAACTACGTGAGCGCGTCAGCGCGTTCATGGAGGCTCACGTCTATCCGGCCGAAGCAGTGTTCGAGCGTCAGGTGGCCGAAGGCGATCGCTGGCAGCCAACGGCGATCATGGAGCAGCTCAAGGACAAGGCGAAAGCCGAAGGCTTATGGAACCTGTTCCTGCCTGACTCCGATCGCGGGGCGGGGCTGAGCAACACCGAATACGCGCCTTTGGCAGAGATCATGGGCAGTTCGCTGATCGGTGCCGAGCCGTTCAACTGTGCGGCGCCAGATACCGGCAACATGGAAGTATTGGTGCGCTATGGCAGCGAAGAGCAAAAACGTCGGTGGCTCGATCCGTTGCTGTCCGGTGAAATTCGTTCTGCGTTCGCCATGACCGAACCGGACGTTGCTTCTTCGGACGCGACCAACATGCAGGCGAGCGCCGTGCATGACGGTGATCACTGGGTGATCAATGGGCGCAAGTGGTGGACATCCGGTGCCTGCGATCCGCGCTGCAAAGTCATGATCTTCATGGGGCTCACCAATCCCGATGGTCATCGTCACCAGCAACATTCGATGATTCTGGTGCCCATGGATACGCCCGGCGTGAAGGTGGTTCGGCCGCTGCCGGTGTTCGGCTATGACGATGCCCCCCACGGCCACGCGGAAGTGCTTTTCGAAAACGTTCGGGTGCCGTACGACAACGTATTGCTAGGCGAGGGGCGCGGTTTCGAGATTGCCCAGGGGCGCCTCGGCCCAGGTCGCATCCACCATTGCATGCGCTCCATCGGCATGGCCGAACGGGCGCTCAAGCTGATGTGCGAGCGAGCCCTGGAGCGAAGTGCCTTCGGCAAACCGTTGGCGCGGCTGGGGGGCAATGTCGATGTGATCGCCGAGTCGCGCATGGAGATCAACATGGCGCGCCTGCTGACCCTGAACGCGGCGTACATGATGGATACGGTCGGCAACAAGGTGGCTGCCAGCGAGATCGCGCAGATCAAGGTGGTGGCGCCCAATGTGGCACTGAAAGTAATTGATCGTGCCATTCAGATGCACGGTGGGGCAGGGGTCAGCGGTGATTTTCCGCTGGCTTACTGGTACGCCATGCAGCGCACCTTGCGCCTCGCCGATGGCCCGGATGAAGTACACCGTGCGGCTATCGGCAAGTACGAACTCGGTAAGTACATGAAGTGAGACTGGCTCAGGTGCCCGGCGGCTCGTCGGGCTCTGGAAGCAGAGCCCGTTTGTCGCCATTCAAGCGTCTATGCAGTGGTGCGGCGAAGGTACGTGCAGCGAGCTCTCCATCGAATATGAGGGTACATTTGCCCAGACGCACGTACCAGCGTGCGCCGTTGCCTGCTGGGTCACGTCGTCTCTGCAGGCTTCTTGTCACGGGTTTTCAGCAGCGACAGTATGACGCCGCCGGCCAGTACGCCCATGGTGACGCTGAGCGAGAGCAAGGCGGGAACCTTGATGAAACCGTGCAGGAAGATCTTGCTGCCGATGAATATCAGCACGATCGCCAGCGCGTACTTGAGGTACACGAAACGGTGCATCAGCGCTGCCAGGGCAAAGTACAGCGCCCGCAGCCCGAGAATCGCGAAGATGTTCGAGGTGTAGACGATAAATGGATCCTGGGTGATGGCGAACACCGCCGGCACGCTGTCGACAGCGAATACCAGATCCGCCAGTTCGATCAGCACCAATGCGAGCAGCAGCGGGGTGGCGAACAACAGTACCTTGCCACTGCCCGGATCCCGTTGGCGCACCAGAAATTTGCCGCCATGCAGGTCATCCGTGACACGGATGTGCTTGCGCAGGAAGATCAGCAGCTTGTTTTGCGACAGATCCGGATGCTCTTCGTGATCCTTGCTGAACAGCATCTTGATGCCGGTAAACAGCAGGAACGCGCCGAACACATAGAGGATCCAGTCGAACTCCTGAACCAGGGCCGTTCCCAGGCCGATCATGATCGCCCGCAGCACGACGACGCCGAGGATGCCCCAGAACAGCACGCGGTGCTGATACTTGCGGGGAATGCCGAAGAAGCCGAGGATCATCGCCATGACGAACACGTTGTCCATCGATAGCGACTGTTCGACCAGGAAGCCCGTATAGAACTCCAGCGCCTTGGTTGCGCCAAGTTCCCACCAGACCCAGCCGCCAAACGCGACGCCCACGCTGAAATAACCCGCGTAGAGCAGCAGGCTTTCGCGCATTTCGATTTCGTGTTGGTCACGGTGCAGGACGCCGAGATCGAAGACCAGCAGCGCAAAGACGATGATGACGAACGCCATCCAGAAATAGTATGGGGTGCCGAGAAACGGCGTGGACATAAAGGCATGTAGAGCTGTCATGGGCCCTCCCTGTTTAATGCCTAAGTTGAGATTCAACTTAGTGACTCCGACATCACGATGAGATGGACTCATCGCCAGAGGGGCCCGGCGTCACATGCGCATAAGGCTAGGATGAATCGCGCAGCAGGGCAAGTGGCTGCCGCGCTCAAAAGATTTCAATACACCCAGACTTCGACGCGGCGATTCTTGATCCTGCCGCTGTCGCCTTCGTTGTCGGCGACCGGTAACTCATCACCGAGGCCGGCGACTTCACGCAACACCACACCTTCGCGCACCAGCTCGCGGCGTACCGCCATGGCGCGCAGTTTGGACAACAGTTCGGCTCGCGCCGAAGCGGCCTTCGGGTCGCCGAAACCAACCAGCACGACCTTTTGCTGCAGCTTGTCGTGCTGCTTCAGGTAATCGAGTACCCGGCGCAGATCCTGCTGGGCCTTGTTGTCGAGGCTGGCGCTGCCTTCCTGGAAGCGGAAGTTCACTGACAGGCGTTGGGCGTCACGTGCCAATTCCTGATAAGCCGCCGGCATGTCGGCCGTGGCTTCGATGCTGACCGCCTGCACGGTCTGTGCAATGAAGCCGTTCTGCGCGACGATGGCCTGGCCTTGCGGGCTTTGGGCGAATTGCAGCAGAGCTTCGGCCCACGGATTGGCGTTTTTCGGGGGGGCGTAGAGGAACAGGCGCCGTGACAGCGGGTAATCTTCGGTGGCTATCAGTGTCACGCTGGGCTGCATCGGTTGCGACTCACCGGCAGCGATGGGTACGGCCTTGGCCTTGCGCACATAGGGCAGGCCGATAAAGCCGATGCCCTGGGGATCACGGGCGACCGAATCGGAGAGCTGTTCGCTGGATTCGAAACGCTTGGCCTTGCCAGACAACTGCTTGCCATTGGCGCTCAGTACCAGCTCCTTGAAGGTGTCGAAGGTGCCGGAATTGTCGTCTCGGGCGTACAGGCTGATGGCACCGGAGCGTCCGCCCAATTGCGCCCAGTCACTCACTTCGTCAGAGAATATCTGCGCCAACTGCTCGATGTTGAGGACGCTGATCGGGTTATCCGGATGCAGGATGATCGCCAATCCATCGATGCCGATGATCTGCTCGGCGTCTCGGCTTTTCATGTTGCCGAGCGACGAGAGCATCGCCACTTCATTGTCCTTGATCGGCCGTGACGAGGCCGCGAGTTCGGCGTCGCCTTGCCCAATGGCACTGAAACCGGTGCCCGAACCATGTGCGGCAATTTCCACGCGCAGCGTGCGGCCTGCTGCATTCGTGGCGGAGATCACTTGCTCGTTTTCCTGGGTGTTGATCGTGTTGATATTGCTCAGGCCCTGTTGTTGCATCAGGCCCCTGACCAGAGCAGGGCCCAGGCTGGCACCAATGGTGTTGGAGCCCTGGATACGCAGGGCCGGGCGATCCCCGGCTGGTAGCGGCAGGGCGGCGAATGCCGTCCAGGGACTCAGGTAGCAGACGAAGCCGAGCAACAGGAAGGTTGCGGTTCGGCTCCAGGTTTCACGGTCACAAACGAGGGCACGCAGCATGCGGCAAACACCTTGAAGGGGATGGCTGAAGTGCTGCGACGATAAGACAGAAAAATGACCATAAGATGACTGGGCGGGTCAGCTCAGCTCCAGCCACACAGGGGCGTGATCAGAAGGCTTCTCCATACCGCGCAATTCGTAGTCGATACCCGCGTCCTTGAGACGTTCCTGTAGAACCTGAGAGGCGAGAATCACGTCGATACGCAGGCCGCGTTTGGGCTCATCCTCGAAGCCGCGGCTGCGGTAGTCGAACCAGCTGAAACGGTCATCGACCTGCGGATGCAACTGACGGAAGCTGTCGGCCAGCCCCCAGCTCTTGAGTGTTGCCAACCACTCGCGTTCTTCCGGCAGGAAGCTGCACTTTCCGGTCTTCAGCCAGCGTTTGCGGTTGACCTCGCCGATGCCGATATCGCAATCCTCGGGCGAGATATTGATATCGCCCATGACGATCAGCGGCTGGTTGTGGGCAAAGCGCTCTGTCAGCAACGCTTGCAGATCGGCATAGAAGCGCTGCTTGGCGGGAAACTTGGTGGGATGGTCGCGGCTCTCGCCTTGGGGGAAGTAGCCATTCATCACGGTGACCGGGTTGCCCTGGGCGTCGGCGTAGGTGCCGTAGATGAAGCGCCGCTGGGATTCCTCGCCGTCGTTTGGAAAACCCTTGAACAACTCCAGCGGCGCCTGGCGCGAGAGCAGCGCTACACCGTAATGGCCCTTCTGACCGTGGTAATGGACGTGATAACCCAGGGCGCGGATTTCCGCTTCGGGAAACTGATCGTCGCTGACCTTGGTTTCCTGCAGGCCGATCACATCTGGCTGGTGCTTCTCGATCAGCGCAGCGAGTTGATGCGGACGTGCCCGCAAGCCGTTGATGTTGAAGGAAACGAGTTTCATGGCAGCGATCCTGGTGATTCTGGCAGGTAAGGAGACGATGCTAGCCGATCAGGGCGATAGACGGCCACTAGGGCTTGTTGAGATACAGCTTTCCCTACCCCGCCTTCCTGTGGTGAAATTTTGGGTATGACTAGACTTGTACTCACCGACGCCCAATGGGCGAAGATGGAGCCACATTGCCTGGGCAAGCCAAG
>NZ_QJUI01000031.1 GCF_004327285.1 Phytopseudomonas daroniae | reverse complement strand
GCCCTGTGCCCGCCCCTTGGCCAGCAAGGCGCGGATTTCCTCGTCCTCCGGATGGTCCTTGAGGAAGGCTTCGAACAGCGGCGCCTGCGCCTTGTTCGGCGCGCCCATCCAGGTCAGGGCCAGGCGCCGGCTCTCATCGGCATCCCCGGCGATGTCCACCCGCCGGGACAGCTCGGCAAGCGCCTTGATGCCCTCGGCGCGGGTGTCCTCGCGACGGGCCAGGTGCTTGGCCAGGAACAGGGCGACGATGGAATCGTCCGGGCGCTCGCGGACCAGGCGCTCCAGGCCGGCGCGTCCCTCGCTCCAGCCGCCTTCGGTAAAGGCCAGGTTGTTGTAGTACTCGCGGGCGATCAGGCCTTGCGGCTCACGCCCCGCCAGCAGTTTCCGGTACTGCACGACGGCTTTTTCCCGCTCGCCGGAATCGACCAGCAGACGCGCCGCTTCCAGCTGCTTCTGGCTGGCGGCACTGGCCAGGGCAATGTCCTGCTCCAGTTGCAGGGCCTGCCTGGGCAATGGCTGCAGGGCCTTGAGCCGGCTCAGGTAGTCGCCGGCCTTCTGCGTGCGCTTGGCCTCCAGCTCGATCACGCCGAGCCCGTACAGCGCCTCCGGCTGCCGCGGGTCGAGTTGCAGGACCTTGTTCCATGCTTCGGCCGCCCGCTGGGGCCTGTCCTGGGCCTGCCAGAAATGCCCCTGCTGGATCAGCAGGCTCTGCGGATCGATCGCCTCGGCAAGACCGGCGCCATGGGTCAAGGCCGCCAATAGGCCGATGGTCAGCGCGTGGTACCGGAACATGCGGACTCCCAGAACAGTTGCACGCTGCCATCCTCGAGAAAGCGGTAGCGCTTTTCCGCCCAGCCGAGACCGAACAGGCTGAGCATGTAATCGTAATAAACCGGATGATCCTGCGCCTCGCGGCCGTCGAGCGCCTTCTCCAGGCCCTCGACGGCCTTGCGCTGCTGCATGTCGGCCAGCCAGGGCTGGCCCTTGGCCTGGAAGTAGGGCACCAGCGCCGCGGAAAAGCCGAACGGTCCGCCGCCCTCGGCCCTGCCCGTGGCGACCCGCACGCTTTCCGGCGGGATACCGCTGGACGCGGTGGCCGTCGCCATGCCGCCCAGGCTGTCGAGGATCGGCCTGGCCAGCGGGTCGCCGGGCGCGGTCATGCCGGCCCACAGGTAGACGCGGATGGCGTCATAGCTGCCGACATCGCCCTTGAACGGGTCGTCGACGAACAGGCCGGTCTGCGGCGAGGTGCCGCGATAACCGACCCAGTCCGCAGCGAAGCCCTTGGGCGAGGCCTGGCGAATCAGGGTCGCGGTGTTCTCGGCGATCGCCTGCCAGGGCCCCTCCGGCTCGAATCCGGCCAGACGTCGCAGCAGCGGCAGCGGCATATAGCTGGGGTTCAGGCGCCAGAGGTGGTCGGGCTGGACGAAACCGACCGGCCCCGGCATCAGCATCGGCCCCAGCCCCGGCAGGTCGGCGACTTCCCGCGCCTTGACCGTGGCCAGCAGACGCTGCGCATCGGCCTGGTAGCGCGGCTCGTCCCACAGGCGCGCCGCCTCGAGCAGGGCATAGGCGAACCAGAGGTCGGCATCGGCAGCCGAGTTGGCGTCCTGGATCTGCCACACGCCATCCTTGCCCTTGCCCCACAACCAGCCCGGCAACTGGCTGTCGAGGTCGTTGCCCGCCAGGTTCTCCAGGCTCCAGCGCCAGATGGACGCGAAGCGCGCCCGGTCATTGGCGACCAGGGCGAAGAACAGGGCGTAGGATTGCCCTTCCGAGGTGCTGTGGTGCGCTTCCAGACTCGATTCCAGAACCCGTCCGTCATCCTGCACCCAGCGCTCGCTGAAGCGCTGCCAGTGCGGCCAGGCATCGGCACTGCAGACCTCGTCGGCCAGGCCCAGGCCGGGCCAGAGCGCGGTCACGGCCGTGGCGGCGAGCAGGGCCAGGCGTCCGCGTGGCGGTCGAGCCGCGGCGGACGCCTCCTGACTCATGGCCCGCGTGCGTTCCCGGCTCATTCGCCCAACCTGCGCCGGGCACGGGCGCGCAGCGAGACATAGAGCAGGCAGGTGACGATCGCGGCGCCCAGCGCGGTGGCGAGCAGCATCCACCACAGCTGGTGCGCGAACAGCCACTGCAGGTACTTGAACCACCCCAGGCGCCCGACGTGATACTGCTCGTCGGCGACCAGCGAATGGATCCGGGTGCCCTGCACGATGGCCAGGCTGCCCTGGATCGATTGTTCGTAGTCTTCCCCGCCGATCAGCGCCGCGGTCGCTTCGGCAAGCTTCTCGGGCTCGCTGCCGGCGATGACCACCACGCTGCGGCCGCTCTTCAGCGGCGACTCGAAACCGGCCAGGTAGGTACCCGCGCCCTCGCCACCGAGGGACAGGCTGCTGCGGCTGCGCCGCAGGTTGGCCTGCGGGTCGGAGCTGATCCAGTTGCGCACCCGGAACGCCAGGTCGGAAAGCTCGAAGCGCTGCTGCTCGCCGTCGAGGCTTGCCGGCAACCGATCCGCCCAGGCCTGGAGCAGGGGCTGATTGGCGCCCGAGGCGAACACCAGCAGATCCTTGTCGCGCAGCTCGTCCACCTGTTGCGCCTGGGCCACGGTTACCGCCGTGCCCGGATAGCCGGTGGATTCGCCGAAGCGGCCGAGCACGGTGAGGAAGGCCGACAGTTCGGCCGGCCCCGCGCCATCGGGCAGGATCACCGCGGTTTCGGACAGGTCGGCGAGCCGGGTGAAGGGATAACCGCTGCCCTGGAACACACCCAGGTTGGGCATGGCGATGAAGTGGTCATAACCGCTCAGGTCGATGGTCGAGTCCGGTTCGATCGCGCCACGCATGTTATCGATGATGATGTCCCGGCATTCGCCCTGCTTGATGTAGTCGTACATGAAGCGCAACTGCAGCGAGGACTGCAACGGCATGCTTTCCAGGGGCAGGCGCAGTGTCGCCTCCCTGACCAGGCTGTCGCCCTGCCCGAGCCTGGCCAGCAGCGACGCGTCGCTCTCGAGCTTCTCGCGGGAAGGCAGGGCCATGGACTTGAGGAATTTGCCGCTCACGCTGACCAGCAGGGACGAGTTGGTCGATACCGGCTGGGGCGTGTAGCGGTATTTCAGCTTGAGCGGCACGCCTTGCTCACGCCAGTTGAACAGGTCGGGCGGCAGCCGCAACGGTATGCTGATGGTGCCGGGGTCGTAGCCGGAAACGCCGAGCCGCTTGGCTTCGATCAGTTCGCCAATCTGCACCGGGCGATCGCTCGGCAGCCAGTTCGGCGCATCGTAGGGCTTGCGTGGCTGCAGGCCGGCGACGCGGTTGATGACCGCCCTCTGCCCGGATAGCGCCTGGCTGCCCAGCACCAGTGCCGTGGCGGCCTGTTTCAGTTGCTGGCTGTCGCGCCCGGCGACGATCAGCAGTTTGCCGAAGGCATCGTTGGGATTGCCGACCAGGGACAGGCTCGGCCCGTTCGTCTCGGGCAGGTCGAGACCGGCGATCCCCGCGCCGCCGCTGAGCAGCACGACGGCGTTGCCCTTCTCCGGCAACTGCTCCAGGCTGACCGGAAAGGTCGCACCGCGGTAACTGGCCAAGGCGCCGAACCACGACGAGAGTGCGCCCGCGGCCTCCAGCGCGGCATTGTCCGGGCTGGCGGAAAAGACGAAAGGCAACGCCAGGGGCTGCGCATCGCGCTTGTCGAAGAACGGCAGCGGCAGGCTGGCCAGGTCGTCCGCCAGGGCCAGGGGCGCGGTCTGGATCTGCAACTGGCTGGCATTGCTGATCTTGGCCCAGAGGCTGGAGTGTTGAGGATCCTCGCACTGCATGGTGTAGTGGCCGATGAGTTGCAGGCTCAAGCGGTTGAACTCGGTGATCAGGTGCGCCGGAATCTCGACCACCTGTTTCTGCGGGGTGCCGGCGTTTTCCTTCGGCAGGGCCAGGCTGGCGGCCACTTCCTCGTTGACCAGCACGTTGATCTGCGACAACTCGCTCAGCAGCGCCGGCGAATAGCTGTACTCCAGCGCCAGTTGCGCCTGGGTGACCACCTGATCGGCACGGATATCGAAACTGACACTGTCGCTGCCCTCGACACCGCGCAGGTTCATCGGGTAGCTCGCCCCCAGTTGCTTGAGGGTGAAGCGATAGTTCGCAACCGGCAATGCCGCGGCCGGGTTCTCACCCTCCGGTGCCACGACCGGCGTCTCGTCGGCACTGACCTGCTGCCCGAAAATGGCCAGCAACGTGGAAATCACGAGCGTTTTCCTGCATTTGCCGAATGATACTGCCTTGCCTCGAACGCTCATGGATGCCTCTGCGAGGTTTTGGTCGATGGAGAGAGAAGCCGGCCACGACGGATCAGCTCGGCCAGGGTGGCCTTGGAAAGCAAGGCGATGCCGCGTATGCCGATGCGGGAAACTTCGCCCAGGGCGCCCAGGGGGGTATCGAGGGAACCCTGGCCCCAGGTCGAGGCCCAGGTGTCGGCGCGGGAAAAGGTCAGCCGGGCCAACGCCCCTTGCTGCTGGAGATCCAGTTGGGCGAAGTTCAGGCCCAGGGTTCTACCGCGACTGAACACCACCGTGGCCGGGAACACGCACTCCTCGTAGTTGAGAAACAGCGATACCTGCACCTCCTCCCCCTGCGGCACCGCAACGCCCTCGGGCAGATTGATGCCGACCCCTCTCTGGGAGAAATCGTTGGTCCGGCAGGCGATGGTCCGGCCATTGGCCAGGCCGATGGTCGCCGCCAGTTGCGCGTAGACGCGGGGCTCGGCGCGAATCTGCCGTGCCTCGCTGGCCACCGCGACCGCCGCGGCACAGATGATGATGTTGTACAGCGTCCAGCTGAGGTTGATCAGCAGGATCACGGCATCGGCATTGGCATCGAAGCCCAGCCTGGCGGTACCGACCAGCAGGCCGAGCAGATTGAGCATCAGCACGACGATATAGGGGCGCGCCATCTTCCAGTCGAAGTAGCTCTGGTCGATCAGCCCGCCCTTGGCCGTCACGTTGAACGTGCCGAACCTGGGGTTGATCAGCGCCAGCAACACCGGGCGCATGATGTACCAGGCCAGCACCGTCTCGTAGACCTCGTTCCAGAACGAATGGCGGAAGCGCCCCTGGATGGTCGAGTTGGTCACGTTGGCATTGAGGATGTGCGGCAGCGCATAGGCCACGATCATCAGCGCCGGCGCCTGGAAGATCTGCGCGCCAAATATCAGGTAGGCCAGAGGCGCGGTGAGAAACACCAGGCGCGGCAGGCCGTAGAAGAAGTGCAGCATGGCGTTCAGGTAGCACAGCCGCTGGCCGAGCTTGAGGCCTTTGCCAAGCAGGGGATTATCGGTACGGAAAATCTGCGCCATGCCCCGCGCCCAGCGAATGCGCTGGCCGATGTGTCCCGACAGGCTCTCGGTGGCCAGCCCGGCCGCCTGGGGAATGGCCAGGTAGGCCGTGTTGTAGCCGACGCGGTTGAGCTTCAGCGCGGTATGCGCGTCCTCGGTGACGGTTTCGACCGCCACCCCACCCACTTCCTCCAGTGGCGCACGCTTGATGATGGCGCACGAACCGCAGAAGAACGTCGCGTTCCACAGGTCATTGCCGTCCTGCACCAGGCCATAGAACAACTCGCCCTCGTTGGGCACGGAGCGGAAGGTCTTCAGGTTCTTTTCGAACGGATCGGGCGAGAAGAAGAAGTGCGGCGTCTGCAGCATCGCCAGTTGCGGATCCTTGAGGAACCAGCCCATGCCGATCTGCAGGAAGGAGCGGGTCGGCACGTGGTCGGCATCGAAGATCGCGATGTACTCGCCGGATGTGCAGCGCAATGCCCAGTTCAGGTTTCCCGCCTTGGCATGGCTGTTGTCGGGGCGCACGATGTAGCCGACGCCGGCTGACGCGCAAAAGGCGCGGAACGCCTCACGCCGGCCATCGTCGAGCACGTGCACGCGCAACTTGTCCTTCGGCCAGTCGATGGCCTGGGCGGCGAATACCGTGAGTTTCACGATATCCAGCGACTCGTTGTAGGTCGGAATGAACACGTCCACGGTGGGCCAGAGCCGGCTGTCCCGCGGCAACGGGTAAGGCTTGCGGCGCAGCGGCCAGGCCGTCTGCAGATAGCCGAAGAGCAGTACCAGCAGGGCATAGACCTCGGCCAGCACCAGCCCATAGCCGAACAGCATGTCCATCCCGCTCTCGAAACCCAGCGAGGAGGTCAGGCGCCAGTACATGTAGCGCAGCGATGCGATGACCGAAAGCACGATCATCGCCAGGATCGCCAGGCGTCCTCCGGCACGCCGCAAAAGCAGCGTGCCGCCCAGGCACAGCGCGGCGAACAGCAGTTGCTGCTGCAGATCCAGCGGCGTCGAGACGATGACCAGGAGCACTGCCAATGCGAGCAGCGCCAGGATCACCCGGGCCGGGCGGCTGGACAGCAGCCCGAGAACTCCCTCGGCCACCTGCTGCGAGCGGGTGGGCCTGGCCTGCACACGACTCATGAGCGTTGCTCGTGCCGCGTATCGGCCGCCAGTCGTGCGGCAATGGCCCGTGCGCACTCGAGGATGTCGTGGCATCCCTGCCCGTGCGGATCGTAGCGCAGTACATCGCGGTTGTAGGCCAGGGCCTCGCTGATCGCCTGATCGCGATGCACGATGCCCAGGATTTGCGGCCCCAGGATATTGTGCATGATCTGGGTGATGTCCTTGCTGAGCTGACGCGAGCTGTCCACCTGGTTGATCACGTAGGCGCTGCCGAGAAAATCGGGGCGCTCGGCGGCATAGGTCCGGATCAAGCCGTCGATCATCGGCATCGCCGTGTACGACGCGGCGTCGCAGAGGGTGACGACCAGGGCCAGGTTGGCGACCGCAAGCGCCTGCTGCAGATAAGGAGACGGCCCCGGGGGCGTGTCGATGACGACGATGGCATCATCGACCAGGTGCAGGTCGCTCAAGTGCCGAGCCAGCCAGTCCTGATCCCGCTCCAGTTCCTGTTCGAACAGGCGCCGGCGCTTTTCCTCGACAGCGCCGTACGGTAGGAAGAAGACGCCTGCGGTGCTGGGCTGGCAGATCGCCTTCCAGTCCGTGTCGGCTGCGGATACGCCTTCCAGCATCCTGGGCCGGGCTTCGCCGGCCACCTCCGCGAAATGGTGCTGCAGGGCATTCTGCGGATCGAGATCGATCGTCAGCAGCATGCGCCCCTGCTGGTGCAGGGCCGCCGACAGGTTGGCGGCCAGGGTACTCTTGCCCACGCCGCCCTTGGCCGAGACCACGGCGATCACCTTGATGTTGTCAAGCCGTGGGCGGCTGCGAACCGGTGCCCTGGGCGAGTCGACGGGGGCCTGTTCCCTGGACTCCTGGGCCAGCTTGCCCAGCAGGTTTTGCAGGCTCTCGCCTGCCCACCCCACGGGAGCGGCCTCGGTCGTGTAGCGCTCGGGCAAAGGCGTCGAGATCACGGGTTCGACCCTGTCTGCCTCAGCCAGTGGCCTGGGCATGCTCGCCACCACGGGATCCGGCCTCTCGACCTTGCCCAGGCCGGGCCAGCGATCGAGGGATTCGCGATTATCGTCAGCCTGGGTCAGTTCCTGATACTGGTCAGAGCGCCCGCCAAACTGCTTGAACAAACTCAATATATCGCTGGATGTGCTCATATCTGCTCGGATGCGTGGTGACAGCACTGACAAGATAACGTCACGCTAAACCGTCAATAAAATAACGAATGAGTATGCCAAATTGACATGCCGTCAATTCTACAGCGCATCGCTGAGATAATGTCAATATGATTCCATTTTTCCGGCAGGGATTTTTATCGAACTTTCTTCGTACGTCACGGTCTCGCCGATGAACGTCGAATTAGACGGGATAGGCGAGAACGCCGCCATCCCCGGAAACAAGTATTTTGCCCGCCCCTGCGCTACTGGCGGCTGTGCGCCGGCCAGGGGGTCGAGTGCCGCTGCGGCAATAGCCACTATTATCTGTCGAGGGCAACCAGGCACAACCGGATCGCACCCGCCGATGGCGGATAGCCGGAAGGAACGCCGACACGGCAGCGCCTGCCGACTAGCGTCGTGGAAACCGGACCATGGGCTGGAGGCTATCGCGCGCAGGCAACCCTGGGTGCAGGCCTGCGTCCAGGGTGATAGGTCATTCATGAAGGGCCTGGGGCAAGCACAACCGTTCTAGGCAAGGCGGCATCTCAGCGACGCTGCTCCCAGCTTCGCTGGAAGCGTTGCGGCGTTTCGCGCTGCTGCCACTGCAAGGCAGCACCGCGCTGGCGCTGTTGCTGCTGGTAGTGATGGCGCTGCCCTTCCCAGCCCGGCCTCGGCGCGGGACGGTAATCGCGACTATTGCGGTCATGGCGGCTGTGATAGCGGGAATCATAGCCCGGCTGATGGAAATACCGGGGTGGTGGAGGCGGTGCATAGTGCCGCGGCGGAGCGTAACGACGGTCGTAACGCCGATCCTCGTAGACATACACTCGCGGCGTCCCATACACCTGAGAGCGCTGCACGTGAGCACCAGGGTAGTACTGACGATCATAATCGCGATAGCCACCGCCATAGCCGCTGTCGCCATAGACGGCGCAACCGGTTAGCAAGAAACCCAACAACGCGACGAGCATGGATTTACGGATCATGAGGCGGCCTCCTTCGACCGCGAAAGGCACATCGGCGGCTACCGATGCCGGGAGTCTTCCCAATATCCCTCAGACAACCCGACGCAGGCCGAATCCGCCCCGCTCGTCGGGTGAGTCACTACAAATGATTTCAGTATTGCCCGGAGAACGGACGAAACGACGCGCCGAAACCGCGCACCTCGCACCATTTGCGCACCACGAGAGCGCAACAGATAGTCAGGAAAAAGCCCGGAGCCGCGCGCTAGACGACCAGCCACTGCCTGGCACGATCCTCGCTTACTCCCTTTCGTGCAGGAAAGTCCCTGGCCGTGGCCCGGGATAGCGGCATCACAATTTGCAATAGCCGACTAGGGTTCCGATTCGCCAATCAGCAGGCGAATGACTGGTCCGAGAGTTGGCGACCTCCTCGAGAGGTTACACGGCGGGACAAAAGCCCGGGAGAACGCGCCCCCAGCGATGGGGAAATCGCCGCGCACTCCTGCCCGCCCTTTCTCGAACTGGAGGTTCCCTATGCGCAAGCCCCGTCTGTTCTCCGTTCTCGCCGCCGGCCTCGTCGCCGCCATCAGTTTCAATAGCCAGGCCGCTCAGAAGGACAACTTCAGTGTGTGCTGGACCATCTATGCCGGCTGGATGCCCTGGGAATACGGTGCCACCCAAGGCATCGTCGACAAGTGGGCGAAAAAGTACGGCATCAGCATCGACGTCGTGCAGATCAACGACTACGTCGAGTCGATCAACCAGTACAGCGCCGGCCAGTTCGACGGCTGCACCATGACCAACATGGACGCCCTGACCATCCCTGCCGCTGGCGGCGTGGACAGCACGGCGCTGATCGTCGGCGACTTCTCCAACGGCAACGACGGCATCGTACTCAAGGGTGAGAAGAAGACCCTTGGCGACCTCAAGGGCCAGAACGTCAATCTGGTGGAGCTCTCGGTATCGCACTACCTGCTCGCCCGCGGCCTGGAAAAAGCCGGCCTCAGCGAGCGCGACCTGAAAGTGGTCAACACCTCGGACGCCGACATGGTCGCCGCCTTCGCGACCCAGGACGTCACCGCCGTCACCACCTGGAACCCGCTGCTCGCCGAGATCGAGGCCACGCCTAGCGTGACCAAAGTGTTCGACTCCAGCCAGATCCCGGGCGAAATCATCGACCTGATGGTGATCAACACCGACACCCTCAAGGACAACCCCGCCCTCGGCAAGGCGCTGACCGGTGCCTGGTACGAAATCATGGCGACCATGGGCGATAGCGGAGCTGCCGGTCAGGCTGCCCGCGAGCACATGGCCAAGGCCTCCGGCACCGACCTCGCGGGTTACGAGGCGCAGCTGGCCACTACCAAGATGTTCTACAGCGCCAAGGATGCCGTGGCCTTCACCAAGAGCCCACGCCTGCCGGAAACCATGAGCAAGGTCGCCGCATTCTCGTTCGATCACGGCTTGCTAGGGGAAGGCGCGCAGAGCGCCGACGCCATCGGCATGGCTTTCGCCAACGACGTGACCACCGGCGACCAGGGCAACCTCAAGCTGCGCTTCGACCCGACCTACATGCAGATGGCCGCTGACGGCCAACTCTGAGGCAGGACTGATCGTGCCCACGCTCGGTGTGGGCACGCACCTCGAGACGCGACCGCAGACCACGAGATATCTATGCGCCTGATCAACCGACATCCCGACAGGGCCGGCCGCTTGCTGCTGGTGTTGCTGCCCTTCGCCCTGCTGCTGTTCGCCTACTTCGTAGGCTCGGCGCAGCGCCTGGCGGAGAACCCCAACGACAAGCTGCTGCCCAGCGCCAGCCAGATGATCGCCGCCGTCGACCGCCTGGCCTTCACCGAAGACAAGCGCACCGGTGGCTACGCCTTCCGGCAGGATACGGCCTCGAGCCTGACGCGCCTCGGCATGGGCATCGGCATCGCTGCGCTGGTGGGTCTCTGCCTGGGCATCGCCGCCGGCATCCTGCCGCTGCTGCGTGCGCCGCTGTCACCGCTGCTCACCGTGCTGTCGATGGTGCCACCGCTGGCGATACTGCCGATCCTGTTCATCGTCTTCGGCCTGGGCGAGTTGTCCAAGGTGATGCTGATCGTCATCGGCATCACCCCGATCCTGGCCCGCGACCTGGAGCAGCGCGCTCGGGAAATCCCCCAGGAACTGCTGATCAAGGCCCAGACCCTCGGCGCCAGCACCTGGACGCTGATCCTGCGGGTGGTACTGCCACAGCTGCTACCGCGCCTGCTGATCGCCCTGCGCCTGGTGCTGGGCTCCGCCTGGCTGTTCCTGATCGCCGCCGAAGCCATCGCCAGCACCGATGGCCTGGGTTACCGCATCTTCCTCGTACGCCGCTATATGGCCATGGACGTGATCCTGCCCTACGTGGTGTGGATCACCCTGCTCGCCTGGCTGATGGATCTTGGTCTGCGCCAGCTGACGCGGCTGTGTTTCCCCTGGTACGAGGGGGCCAAGGCATGAGCTTCATTGAAGTGAAAAATGTCTGGCAGACGTACGGCGACCAGATCGTTCTGGAGCGCCTGAATCTGTCCATCGCCGAGGGCGAGTTCTGCACCCTGGTCGGCGCCTCCGGCTGCGGCAAGTCGACCTTCCTGCGCCTGCTGCTGGGCCAGGAGCGACCGAGCAAGGGCGAGATCCTGCTGGGTGGCGAGCCACTCGTGGGCGAGCCGGATGCCAGCCGTGGCGTGGTGTTCCAACGCTACTCGGTGTTCCCGCACCTGAGCGTACTGGACAACGTCGCCATCGGCCTGGAACTGCCCCGCGCGCCGCTGCTCGGTCGCCTGTTCGGCGCTGCCAAGCGTGACGCTCGCGAGCAGGCGGCGGCGATCCTCGGCAAGGTCGGCCTCGGCCATGCCCAGGACAAATACCCCAGCCAGCTCTCTGGCGGCATGCAGCAGCGTCTGGCCATCGCCCAGGCGCTGATCATGAAACCCCGGGTGCTGCTGCTCGACGAACCCTTCGGCGCCCTCGACCCGGGCATCCGCAAGGACATGCACGCCCTGCTGCTGGAGCTGTGGCGCGAAACCGGGCTGACGGTGTTCATGGTCACCCATGATCTCGCCGAAGGCTTCAGCCTCGGCACCCGCCTGATGGTGTTCGACAAGACCCGTATCGACCCGCACGCACCGAATGCCTTCGGCGCGCGCATCACCTACGACATCCCCCTGAACAGCGATCGCCGAAGCGCCATCGCGGCACTGCCGGCGCACCTCGCACCGGCCCTGTAAGGAGACTGCCATGACAGCTGCCCTCACCCTGCGCCCTACCCTCTATGAGGAAACCGTCCCTGGTGGCGGCCACACCTCGTTCGTCCTCAAGCGCGGCCAGTTGCTGCGCATCACCGACCTTGAAGGCCACGCCAACGTCAGCTTGCTGCTGTTCAACGCGCAGGAGAAAAGCGAGCGCCTCAACCTGCCGGACACCCTCAAGGGCCAGCACACCGCCAAGCTCACCGCCGGCCACTGCCTGTACTCGGACATGGGCCGTGTGCTCGCGGCGATCACCGCCGACACCTGCGGCTGGCACGACAGCTTCGGCGGCGTGCTCTCGGCCAGTGAAGTCACCGAGAAATACGGCCAGGGCCGCTATCAGGAACTGCGCAACGGCTTCTTCCGCAACGGCATGGACAACCTGCTGGTGGAGATGGGCAAGTGGAACCTCAACCTGCAAGACCTGCTGATGACCCTCAACCTGTTCAGCAAGGTCAGCGTCGATGCCGACGGCGCCTTCAGGTTCCACGGCGATAACAGCCAGGCCGGCGACTACATCGAGCTGTATGCGCCGATGGACACCCTGGTGGTGCTCACCGCCCTGCAGCACCCGATGGATCCCAATCCGCAATACGCGCCCAAGCCGGTGCAGTTGAGCTGGAGCAAGGTCGAGAGCGACGGCATCAGTGTGCTCTGCCGCACCTCGCGCCCGGAAAACGGCCGCGCCTTCCACAACACTGAACGTCAATACCTCTGAGGGTGCCGACATGAGCCTGATCGAAAGCAACCTGCATCCCGAGACCGCTGTGTTCCGCCACACCATCCCGGCCGGCGAACCCTACCTGTTCGAAGTCAAGGCCGGGCAGACCCTGCGCCTGCACGACCTGGAAGGCAACCAGGCCATCGACACCCTGTTCTACAGTGCCCGCAACCCGCGCGAACGCTTCGATCCGCAGCGCACCCTGCGCAAGCAGAACAACGTCTACCTGACTGCCGGCACGGTGCTCTATTCCAACCTCGGCAACCCGCTGCTGACCATCGTCGCCGACACCTGCGGGCGCCACGACACCCTCGGCGGCGCCTGCGCCCAGGAGAGCAACACCGTGCGCTACGCCCTGGACAAACGCTTCATGCACAGTTGCCGCGACAACTTCCTGCGCGCCAGCCTGCACGAAGGCCGCCTGGAGAAACGCGACATCGGCGCCAACATCAATTTCTTCATGAACGTGCCAGTCACCCCGGACGGCGGCCTGACCTTCGAAGACGGCATCTCCGCCCCTGGCAAATACGTCGAACTGCAAGCCGAGACCGACGTGATCGTACTGATCTCCAACTGCCCGCAACTCAACAACCCCTGCAACGGCTGGAACCCCACTCCCGCGGAGGTGCTGGTATGGGCGTGAAGCAGCGGCAAGCGGCAAGCCACAAGCTGCAAGGGGTACGGCGCTGGCTGTATCAACTCTGCCAGAGCCGGGCCGGGCAGTGCCTGGAGAGGAAAGACCAAGCGCAGGACTGATTGACCCCCCCCTCTCACAGCTTGTCGCTTGAGGCTTGTAGCTGACTACGGACGACCGTGGCGCAGCCCCATTACCGGCGGGACGGCCCGCCACGTTCAACGAGGCCGGAGCGAAGCGTCGCGAGCGAACATCAGGCAAGGCGGCAGCCAGTGAGAAAGCGGAGTTTGCTGTAGCAAATGAGCATTTCGAACTGGCTGCCAACGCCGCGTGATGGAGCGCAGCAGCTTCGAACGGCCTCGGGAGCCGATATGTTCGAAAAACTTTTGATCGCCAACCGCGGTGCCATCGCCTGCCGCATTCTGCGTACCCTGCGTGAGCTCGACGTGAAAAGCGTCGCCGTCTACTCCGAGGCGGACGTGGCCAGCCTGCATATCCAGCAGGCCGACGAAGCCTTCTCCCTCGGCGACGGCCCCGCCGCGCAAACCTATCTGCTGGTGGACAAGATCCTCGCGGCCGCCAAAACCAGTGGCGCCAGGGCGATCCATCCCGGCTACGGCTTTCTCTCCGAGAACGCCGCGTTCGCCGAGGCCTGCGAAGCGGCAGGCATCGTCTTCGTCGGCCCCACGCCCGAGCAACTGCGCGTATTCGGCCTCAAGCACACTGCACGCGCGCTGGCCAAACAACAGGGCATACCCATGCTCGAAGGCACCGAACTGCTGGAAAACCTCGACGCCGCGCTGATCGCTGGCGAGCAGGTCGGCTACCCGGTGATGCTCAAGAGCACTGCAGGTGGCGGCGGCATCGGCATGCGCGTGTGCCGTTCGGCCGAAGAACTGAGCGAGGCCTTCGAAACGGTCAAGCGCCTGGGGCAGAACAACTTCAGCGACAGCGGCGTATTCATCGAGAAGTACATCCAGCGCGCACGCCACCTGGAAGTGCAGGTGTTCGGTGACGGCAATGGCGAAGTGCTCGCCCTCGGCGTGCGCGACTGCTCGGTGCAGCGGCGCAATCAGAAAGTGCTGGAAGAAACCCCGGCACCGAACCTGCCAGCCGGTATGGCTGACGAGCTCTGCGCGGCCGCGATCAAGCTGGCCAAGGCGGTCAGCTACCGCAGTGCCGGCACCGTCGAATTCGTCTATGACAGCGAGGCCGAACGCTTCTACTTCCTCGAAGTGAACACCCGCCTGCAGGTCGAGCACGGCGTCACCGAGCAGGTGTGGGGCGTCGATCTGGTGCGCTGGATGATCGAACTGGCAGCCGGCGACCTGCCCCCCCTGCACGAACTGGCCAAGGATCTGAAACCCAGCGGCCATGCCATCCAGGCGCGGCTGTACGCCGAAGATCCGGGCCGCGACTTCCAGCCCAGCCCTGGCCTGCTCACCGCCGTGCAATTCCCGCCAGCCGACGGCCAGTCGCTGCGCATCGACACTTGGGTCGAGGCCGGCTGCGAGATTCCGCCCTACTTCGACCCGATGATCGCCAAGCTTATCGCCTGGGCGCCGACGCGCGACCAGGCCTGCACGGCGCTGGATAACGCGCTGGGCGAATCTCTGCTGTACGGCGTGGAGTCGAACCGCGACTACCTGCGCCAGATCATCAAGGACACGCCCTTCGCCAGCGGCTCACCCTGGACGCGCTGCCTGGAGCTGCTCGTCTATCAGGCCAACACCTTCGAGGTGCTATCCGCCGGTACCCAGACCACGGTGCAGGACTTCCCCGGTCGCCTCGGCTACTGGGCAGTTGGCGTGCCACCGTCCGGATCGATGGACAGCCGCGCCCTGCGCCTGGGCAACCGCCTGCTCGGCAACGAAGAAGGCGCTGCCGGCCTGGAAATCACCATGACCGGCCCGCTGCTGCGCTTCAACACAGACGCGCTGGTGGCGGTAACCGGCGCCGAGATCCCCGTCACCCTGGATGGCGTGGCCCAGCCGATGAACACCACGCTACTGATCAATGCCGGTAGCACCCTTGCCCTGGGCACCATTGCCGGCGCCGGTGCGCGCAGCTACCTGACCATACGTGGCGGCATTCAGGTGCCGGATTACCTGGGCAGCAAGAGCACCTTCACCCTCGGCCAGTTCGGCGGCCACGGCGGCCGCGCCCTGCGTGCCGGCGACGTGCTGCACCTGCCGCCGCTCGACACGACGCAAACCGGCGCGCAACTGCCCGGCGAGCTCTGCCCCGACCTGTCCGGCGTGCGCGAAATCCGGGTGATCTA
Organism: Phytopseudomonas daroniae; assembly: GCF_004327285.1. Classification (GTDB taxonomy): domain Bacteria; phylum Pseudomonadota; class Gammaproteobacteria; order Pseudomonadales; family Pseudomonadaceae; genus Aquipseudomonas; species Aquipseudomonas daroniae. The sequence continues at coordinate 22,003 of NZ_QJUI01000031.1, read as the reverse complement.
TGGCCCCCACGGCGCGCCGGAATATTTCACCCCGGCCTATATCGACACCTTCCTCGGCACCGACTGGGAAGTGCACTTCAACTCCAGCCGCACCGGCGTAAGGCTGATCGGCCCCAAGCCGGAGTGGGTGCGTGAGAGTGGCGGCGAAGCGGGCTTGCATCCGTCCAACATCCACGACAATCCCTATGCCATCGGCGCGGTGGATTTCACTGGTGACATGCCGGTGATCCTCGGCCCGGACGGCCCCAGCCTTGGTGGTTTCGTCTGCCCGGTGACTATCATCGAAGCTGACCTCTGGCAGCTCGGCCAGCTCAAGGCCGGCGACAAGGTACGCTTCGTGCCTGTAGATATCGCCACGGCGCGGAAACTGGCGAAAGCAACCAACCTCGAGTGCGCCGACCTCTGTAGGAGCAGGCTTGCCGGCGATCAACTGCCTCCTCTGATCGCTGGCAAGCCAGCTCCTACAGAAAAGCTCGCCTCCCCCATCGTCCTCGACCTCGACCTCGGTCAGAACGATAAACGCCTGGTCGCGCGTCTCTCCGGCGATACGCACCTGCTACTGGAAATCGGCCAGCCCGAGCTGGATCTGGTGCTGCGTTTCCGTGGCCATGCGCTGATGCAGGCACTGCAGGCCAAGCACCTCGACGGGGTGATGGATCTGACGCCCGGCATTCGCTCCCTGCAGGTGCATTACCAGCCGGAAACCCTGTCGCTGCAACGTCTGCTCGATATCGTCGCCGGCGAGTGGGACGCCGTGTGCGCAACCGGCGACCTCAAGGTACCGTCGCGCATCGTCCATCTGCCGCTGTCCTGGGACGATCCGGCCTGCCAGCTGGCCATCGACAAATACATGACCACCGTGCGCAAGGACGCGCCCTGGTGCCCGAGCAACCTGGAATTCATCCGCCGCATCAACGATTTGCCTGATCTGCACGAGGTGTATCGCACGGTGTTCGACGCCAGCTACCTGGTGATGGGCCTGGGCGACGTCTACCTCGGCGCACCGGTGGCCACGCCACTCGACCCGCGCCACCGCCTGGTCACCACCAAGTACAACCCGGCACGCACCTGGACGGCCGAAAACTCGGTGGGTATCGGCGGCGCCTACCTGTGCGTGTATGGCATGGAGGGTCCCGGCGGTTACCAGTTCGTTGGCCGCACCCTGCAGATGTGGAACCGCTACCGTGAAGTGGCCGCCTTCGACGGCAAGCCCTGGCTGCTGCGCTTCTTCGACCAGATCCGCTTCTACCCGGTCAGCCCGGACGAGCTACTGCGCATTCGCCGCGATTTCCCCTTGGGCCGCTTCGACCTGCGCATCGAAGATAGCGAACTGGCCCTGGCCGACTATCAACGATTCCTGGTGGACGAAGCCGACGACATCGCCGCCTTCCGCGACCAGCAACGCAGCGCCTTCGCCGCCGAGCGCCAGCGCTGGATCGATTCAGGCCAGGCGCACTTCGAAAGCGACGAAGGCGTGGTCGAGCCCAGCGAAAATGCACCACTGGGGGCCGGTCAGCACAGCGTCGACAGCCATATCGCCGGCAACCTCTGGCAGGTTCAGGTCGCGGAAGGCACCGAAGTCCAAGCGGGCGACGTACTGGTCATCCTCGAATCCATGAAAATGGAAATCCCCCTGCTCGCGCCCTTCGCCGGGGTGGTCAGAGACATTCGCGTACAACCCGGCTCCCCCGTTCGCGCCGGCCAACGCGTCGCCGTGATCGAACAGAACTGAGGCAACTCCAACCACGATGGGGCCATTGCATTGGCCCCATCGTGGCTCCCACATACATTCTCCGCAAACACCGCCGCCCGTAGGATGGATAAGGCGTATCCACCCTCTAACGAAACGACCAAGCCCACGAACGCCGTAACCCATCAATCGATGTCCGAAATGTCACGCCCCTCCCGCATTTCCCCCAGACACTTTTCACCACCGCGCAGCTTGCGCTGAAACGTCAACAGACCCTAGCATTGCGGCATCCCCAAAGCAGCCCGCATGATGCTCTGTATCGGGCCAAGCAGACCGAGCGCAATCGCATGTGCGGAGATATCCAGTGAACACCGACCTTTGCCCCGCCTGTGGCCAGCCCAACCGCTGTGCCCAGACCGAGAGCGACAGCGAGGTCAGCCACTGCTGGTGCTTCGAGGTGAAGGTCGAACCCAAGGCGCTGCAGGATCTGCCGCCCGAAGCACTGGATCGCGCCTGCCTGTGCCCGCGCTGCGCACAAGCTCTACCTGTGGAAAACAGCTGAGCGCCCCATGCGCATCGACCGTCTGCTCAGCAACCTGCCGCGCTTCAATCGACAACACTCCCGCCTGTTGCTGGCCGCCGGCCGAGTGCGGATCGACGGACAAATATGTCGGGACAGCCGCTTCGAGGTTCGCACCTTCCACTGCGTGGAGCTTGATGACGAGGTATTGCAGACCGGCAAACCAGCGCGCTACTTCATGCTGCACAAACCGGTCGGCGTGGTCAGCGCCACCACTCACCCTGAACACCGCACCGTTCTCGATCTGCTGGACGAACCGGACAAGCACGAGTTGCACCTGGCTGGCCGGCTCGATCTCAACACCAGCGGCCTGCTGATCATCACCAACGACGGCCTCTGGTCACGCCGTGCCACTGCGCCCGACGGCAGCCATGCCAAGGTCTATCGGGTAGAGACCGAGCAGGACATCGCCCCCGCGTGTATCGAGGCTTTCGCCCAGGGTCTGTACTTCGCTTACGAAGACCTCGTCACCCGCCCGGCACTGCTGGAAATCGAAGCACCGCGCCGCGCGCGGCTGACACTTCACGAAGGCCGCTACCACCAGATCAAGCGGATGTTCGGGCACTTCCAGAACAAGGTCGTCGGCCTGCATCGAGAGAGCTCTGGCGCCATTCAACTCGATCCCAGCCTGCCGCCCGGCACTTACCGTTCCCTCACCCAGGCAGAAATTGCCAGCGTCTAAGCACCAGCCGATCAACGGTAATGCAAAATCTTTTCGGCACCCTTGCCAGTGGTTTTACCCGCTGCTTAACTCGAAATCAGGTGTCGTTATGCAGCTCCATGGCTGCAAGCGATATCCAAGCTGCTTTTTGGTTGCTTGCGCCTAGCGCGAAAGGGGCTCCTGCCTGGTGAGATGAACACGCTCCAACGCCGAAGGCGTTTGGAAGGGTCGTTCCATTACAGCCCTAACCATCTGATTTTATAAATCATAAGATCCTCCAGCCTGACATCGGTTTGTCATGTCCAGGCGCTTTCCTAATCATCCGACTTGCCCGGTTTACGGCCCCGACCGTCAGCCGCGTTCATCTTTTGCGCAGGAGGAATACATATGAAGCCAGCAATCGCTGTCGTCGATGTTCACAGGACGTACAAGGTACACACGGAGTTTCATGCCAACCCAACGGCCAAAAAAACCGTCATCCTGGTCAATGGCTCGCTGGCGACAACGGCTTCCTTCGCGCAAACGGTCAAATACCTCGTCACGCAGTTCAACGTGGTGCTTTACGACCAGCCCTACGCTGGCCGCTCCAGGCCGCATAACCACAACGATCACATCATCAGCAAGGAAGACGAAGCGGCCATCCTGCTGGATCTGATCGAGCACTATCAGGCGCAGTACCTGATGTCCTTTTCCTGGGGCGGTGTCGGCAGCATGCTGGCCCTGGCCAAACGCCCGCGCACCCTGGAAAAGGCCGTATTCGCTTCCTTCTCGCCGATCCTCAACGAGCCCATGCTCGACTATCTGGGCCGCGCGCTGGTATGCCTGAACCAGGAGGATGGTGACAAGGTCGGCCACCTGGTCAACGACACCATCGGCAAGTACCTGCCCTCGCTGTTCAAACGCTACAACCACAAACACATCAGCAGCCTGAGCAAACACGAATACCGGCAGATGAATGCCCACATCCAACAGGTGCTGCGCATGGAAGCCCACTGCCATATGGACTGCCTGGGCAACATCGACATACCGCTGCTGTTCATCAACGGCGAACACGACGAATACACCTCGGCTGCGGATGCCCGCCTGATCGCCCAGCACATCCATGACTGCCAGTTCGCCACGGTCGACAATGTCGGCCACTTCATCGACATGGAGCACAAGGGCGCCTGGCTGCAAACCCAGAACACCCTGCTCAACTTTCTGCAGAGCAGCGCTACCAGTAGCAAACGCTACACTGCCCACCCTAGCCTGCAGCACGCCATGGCCGTATGAGCACCGCAATACCAGGCCCGCGCACCGGCTCAGTGACATTTGTGGCCGACGCGGGCTTCATTTCACAGGCGACTTCCGGTATAAAGGCCCACGCAAAAGCGGGCTTCGTATAATGGTATTACCTGAGCTTCCCAAGCTCATGACGAGGGTTCGATTCCCTTAGCCCGCTCCACTTCGACTTTCCAGGGACTTCCACCGAACTCCAAGGAACGCCGTAAGTCATTGTCAGGATTGAGGATTTTTTCTGATCTCGATCCACTGACATCCAGCGAAATCCACTCACAGCCGCATCGAAACGGTACATTGAGTGGTACATCGGCAATGCGGAGGTTCCCAAGTCCGTATTGTTGCTGAAGGAGCCGGGGATCCCCTCGGGAACATCGCATCCAACTCGCTTCGCAGGAGTTGGGTTCATGCTTTCAGACCTCCAGGTTCGACAGGCCAAGACGACCGGCAAGGCGTATGCTCTTGCCGATTTCGACGGCCTTTACCTCCACATTTCAGCCAACGGCTTCAAGGCGTTGCACTTCCGCTTCACCTGGGGCGGCAAGCGCGAGCGCATGTCCTTCGGCGGCTATCCCGCCCTTTCCCTGAAAGAGGCCCGTGATCTGCGCGACGAGGCCCGGGCGATGCTGACCAAGGGCGTCAATCCGCACTCCGACCGCAAGCGCCACGCCATCGTCCTGGCGGGCGAGCACGCCTTCAAGGCCATCTATGACAAATGGCTGGCTCACCGTAGCCTTTCTCTGGAAGATGAAGGCCGCCAAAGCACACCGAAGCAGATCGAGCGCGTTTTCAAGAAGGACGTGTTTCCGGTGCTGCGCCACCTGACCATCTACGACGTCACCCGCGCGCATCTGCTGGACATTATCGGCAGAGTGGAAAAGCGCGGCTCGCTGTCGGTCGCCGAGAAGCTGCGCACCTGGTTCACGCAGTTGTTCACTTACGCCACGGTGGTGGTGCCGAACATGAGGGAGAATCCATCAAAGGATCTGGATGTGGTAGCGATGCCGCTGCCGCCGGTAGAGAACAATCCTTTCCTGCGCATGCCCGAGCTGCCGACAATGCTGCAGACGCTGCGCAAGTACCGCGGTCGCCTCAACACGCAATTGGGCCTGCGACTGCTGCTGCTCACGGGCGTCCGGATCGGCGAACTACGCTATGCCACCCCGATCAGTTCGATCTCGACCGCGGTCTTTGGATCGTCCCGGTAGTCAGGCTCAAGCAACGCAAGCAGCTCACATAGAAGAAGCGCCAGCGCTTCACTGACATCCCGCCGTACATTGTGCCGTTGTCGTTGCAGGCGCAGGAAATCGTTCGGCATCTGCTGGAGAAATTCAAGCCGGCGCAGGTCTATCTCATCCCCGGCGATTGGGATCTCAAGAGTCGCATCAGCGAGAACACGTTCAACGGCGCGCTCAAACGCATGGGATACGAAGACCAACTCACCGGGCATGGCATTCGCGCCACCATCTCGACCGCGCTCAATGAACTGGGATATCCGCCAAAGTGGGTGGATGCCCAACTCTCGCATGCTGACCCGGACAAAACCAGCGCGACCTACAACCACGCCGAGTACGTGGAGCAGCGCCGCGTCATGATGCAGGACTGGGCGAACCGTCTGGATTTGTTCGAGCAAAATCAGGTCGAAGTTGCCAGTACGCACCTGACCATTACTCTGCAGGGCCTGCCCACGATTGCCGGGCAGGCGGCCGCGCATCCGCCTGTGCTGAACCCCAACGCTCCCCAGTTGATCGTTGCTCCGATACCTGATGCGCCAGCGGTTCCGGCTTTCGTACACCGGCTATCTGCCATGCATCTGCCCGAGTACGCACGGCCCAGGCTGTCAGAGGTGCAGCGCGAGCGGTTGCAGTTGCTGGAGATGTTCGAGGCGCCTCACAACCTGTCGGTGGCCGATTACGCCAAGCTGGTGGGCAAGTCCCGCCGCTGGATCACCTACGAGATTCAGGCAATCTGCTGTCAATTCACATGGGTAACCGTGGGCAACGCGTTCCCGACTGGCGGCTCGATCCCATCAAGCGAAAACTGATTCAGGCCATTCTGAAGCTGGTGCCGCGTGGTATCGACACCTGGCACATCTACCATGCGCTCCTACGACCATACGATGCTCTGGGCAAGCGTCCAGCCATTGAGGCGGTGGCCCGACGAACCTGCATCTTGCAGCTCGGCTGGTGGCCGCACAAGTCATAGAGGTGGATGAACTTGCGCGCAATCGGAGGAACTGCCGATCCAGGCGAGGCAGACTGTGCAGCGGCTGGTAAGCACAGCGATGGTGCGCCGGACGACGACGGGGTTGGTGCTCGGGCATTGCGCCAAGGTGTCAGAAGTGACCGGCCCATCCTGCTCAGCCATGTGCAGCAGCGCATGCAGGACGGACGACAGGCGGCTGTCGCGTTTCATGTAACTAATGATTTTTCATATCAGGCCATGTGTCAAGGCGAGGCGGCAATAGAACGCCTATCGAGCCGAAGGCTCGACATTCAAGACAGTTGCTGACGCCGTATTTCCTGCCGGACGCCAAGCCCTGTACGAACGCAACCGTTATCACCCGCCATCGGAGCCGACACGGTGGCGGCTCGCTGGCACGCCGATGGCGGTGGCTTGCGCTCGCGCGTGCATCGCTTGGTACGGTGCGGTCGGTTGCTGGTGGATGGCGGCTGCCGCCGCTCTACGTGACTGAAGCGAGACAGGCCACTTGACCTATTGTTTGCCAGCAAACATAATTGTTTTATGGCAAACAATTCCGGCAAGTTCCACCACGACTCGATCGCCGCATGGGCGAAGCGGTGCTACCTCGCAGGCCGCGCTGTCATGGATGCCGCCCTTCGTCCGTATGACATCGGGGCGACGCAGTGGTACGTGCTGTATCAATTGGCCCATGAGGGATCGACGATGCAGCGCGATCTAATGCGGCTGCTTCAGATCGAACGCGCGACGTTGAGCATCGTCGTCGGGGCGCTGGTTCGCAAAGGATGGGTCGAGCAGGTGCCCGACTGTATCGATCGGCGACAGAAGCGTCTCCGGATGACGGCGGCGGGCAAGAAGCTGTGGGCCGAGCTGCCCGATCTCACTTTCATTCGCACGGCGGCGTTCGAGGGCATCGACCAGGCCGAGATCGCCACCGCCATCAAGGTGCTCCAAACCGCTACCGGGCGGCTCGACGAGCTTTTACGAAAAGGAACCGACGCATGACGATCTTGATCACGGGTGTGACTGGACTTGTGGGCGCGCGCCTTCTACCGCGTCTCCTGGCTGCCGGAAACGATTGCCGCGCCCTCGTGCGCGCAGGCAAAGAGGTTCCTGCCGGTGTGACGCCCGTCGAGGGCGACCTCCTTGACCCTTCGGCACTCGGGAAAGCTGTCGAAGGCGTCTCCGAGATCATCCATCTTGCCGCGGTTTTTCGCACTCAGGACACCGACCTCATCTGGAAGAGCAATCTGGAGGGTGCGCGTAACGTCATCGCTGCGGCGAAGGCCTATGCGCCGCAGGCTCGCTTCATCCTCGCGAGCACCAGCAACGTTTATGACCCAGACGGCTCGCATCCCGGGCGCGAGGACGATCCGGTCGATCCGAAGCATGCCTATCCGGCCAGCAAGGTCGCAGCCGAGAAGGCGTTGCGGGAGAGCGGACTCAATTGGGCCGTGCTCCGCTTTCCATTCGTCTACGGTGACCGGGATGGCCATCTTGAGGAACTGCCCAAACATGCGATCGCCGGTAAGTGGCACCCGGCAAAGAGGATCAGTACGATCCACCATCGCGACATCGCCACAGCCATCCAGCTTGCGTTGGACGGCGCATTCGACGGTCGCGTCGTCAACATTTCCGATGAGGCGCCCACGTCGATTTACGAACTGGCGGAGTTGGTGGGGGAAACGCTGGAATCATCCTCCGAGCCGCTGGAGAACCCCTGGCACCTCCATGTCGATGGCTCGCTCGCACGTAGCCTTGGCTTTCAGCCCACGGTGAGAACCGTCTACCAGGCCGTCGAGGACAAGTTGTTGTGACACGGCCTTTGGCGGCAGAGTCCTCACCGAAGCGGCGACGCGGCGCCAGGGGCGCGCCTCGACGATCGCCTGCAGCGAGGCGGCCGCGGCGGGCACCCGATGTGACGTCGTCGGCGCCAGGCCAGGCCATCGATCCTCCTGCCACCCCTCTGGTCGCGTCGACCGGAAACCTCAAGAGGCCGCTTGCATCTGTTCCAGATCGGCGATGAGGCCAGGGCCGGTCGGTTTCCATCCCAGCCGTTCCTGCGTCATGGCACTCGTAGCCATCATGTCCTTGTCTGCAAACGCCGCAAGCCAGCCGAAGTGGTCGGCCGCTTCTTCCGGCGCAATAGCGACTACAGGCTGCCCGAGACGCTGGCCGATGGCCTGCGCAATTCGCCGAAACGCGATGCCCGACTCTGCAGTCGCGTGATAGTGGGCCTGCGGCTCATGCTTTTCGAAGGCAAGTCGGAACAGGCGCGCCGCGTCGCAGACGTGCGCTGCAGACCACTGGTTGAGCCCTTCTCCAACATAGGCCACACGTCCATTCCTGATTGCCAGCTTGACGATGTCCGTGACGAGGCCCTGCTTGCGGGTGTCATGGATCTGGGACAAGCGCACCACCGATACATTCACGCCGCGTTGCGACAATTCGCGCCCCGCAAGCTCCGAGGCAACCTGGGGGTTGGTGCTCTCGGGGTCGAAGTAATCTTCGGTGGCGGATTGACCGGGCTCGGCATAGATCAGGAGCAAGGTATCGGCCATGCGAGGTGCACACGTTCCATCTGTCGCCTCGTCCTGCGGACGACCGGCGAGGCTCACGTCACCGAGGTCGCAGGAGCACTGCTGCCAGTGGACTTGCGCCCGGGTTACTCCCGGCCTGCGCCGTCAGGGCCTCGTCACCCTGGGTAGTGTGACCGGATGGAGAAACAGCACAATACCCTGAGCCATACCTGATGGCACTAGGTTGTCGAGGATTGATTTCGCTGGGCTGTGGACACATCCCAAACATCCATGATCTGGGAGATCGCCGCGTCCATGGCCTGAATGCCGACTCCGTCCCTGGCAAGCGTGGAAAGGCCGATCAGGAAGCTGTCGAAAACGGTGCTTAGCGCACGCGGATCGACATCACGCCTGAGTTCACCACTGGCGACGCCCCTCTCGATGCAGGCCTTGATGCCGGCGCGAGTCCGTGCCCGAGAACGCGTCAGCGGCGCCGTGACGGTGCAGAGCTCGGGGGATGGCGCGCTCATGACGCCTAGGGCGACCATGCAGCCTTTGGGATGCCCGCGTTCGCATTGCATTCGAGCCGAACGCCTGAGGGCCAGCTCCAGTGCTTCCCTGGGAGGCAGCTCTTTGTCCCACAGGCATTCGGTGACCTTTGCGTAAGTGGCCAAGTAGCGCGCCGTGCACTCCTGATAGAGCGCTTCCTTGGATCCGAAGGCCGCGTAAAAGCTGGGCGCCGAGATGCCGCCGCCGATGGCGGCCTTCAGTTTGCTGAGAGACGTGGATTCGTAACCCTGTTCCCAGAACAGGTGCAGGGCCTGTTCGATCGCAGCATCTCGATCGAAGGTGCGTGGTCTGCCCATTTGCGCCATGGCGTACTCCTTACTTGCAATATAAATACTAGTCGATACATAAGTCGTTGACAAGTGCTGGTTCATCGCTTATATTTATACCGATCGATACATATGTTGTTTGATCGAAGGAAAAACGGATCGTGCATCCGGTGGCATTTGCCCCGGCGTCGTTCTGGTCGTCGATCGGCTGGCTGTCGTGGTCGGTCGCCGCGCCTGTCGCCTCCCGCGATATAGGCGGCTATTTTTTCGCCTATATATGTACCGATTGATATTTATGTTGGGAGCGTACATCTCCCCGACACCCTGGATTGCCCCGAGGAAAAAGCGTGACTTCTCCAACTTCTCTGACTGCTGAAGCGACGGCCGAACGGTTGCCACTGTCCGCCTTGCTGGCATTGGCGATGACCGGCTTCATCTGCATCGTCACCGAAACACTGCCCGCCGGCCTGTTGCCGCAGATATCCCAAGGACTGGGCGTGAGCGCCTCGCTGGCAGGGCAGACCGTGACGGCCTATGCGATCGGCTCGGTACTGGCGGCCATTCCGCTGACCATCGCCACCCGCGGCTGGCGGCGGCGCAACGTGCTGCTGCTCACGATCATTGGCTTCCTGGTATTCAACTCGATCACCGCGCTGTCATCGAACTACTGGCTCACGCTGGCGGCGCGTTTCTTCGCCGGCGTTGCGGCGGGCCTGGCCTGGAGCCTGCTGGCCGGCTACGCAAGGCGCATGGTGCAGCCGCATCAACAGGGCCGGGCGATGGCGATCGCGATGGTCGGCACGCCCATCGCGCTGTCGCTGGGCGTGCCGCTGGGGACCTGGCTGGGCGGCGCCGTGGGTTGGCGAAGTGCTTTCGGCGTCATGTCCGCGCTGACCCTGCTGCTCGTCGTCTGGGTGTTGGCCAAGGTGCCCGATTATCCCGGCCAGTCCGGGCGCGAGCGCATGGCCTTGCGCAAGGTGCTCGCCACGCCGGGCGTGCGCCCGGTGCTCGCCACGGTCATGGCCTGGATGCTGGCCCACAACATCCTCTACACCTACGTCGCGCCATTCGTGGCGCAGGCCGGGCTGCTCGATCGGGTCGACATGGTGTTGCTGGTTTTCGGTGTCGCGGCGCTGCTGGGAATCGGGCTGACGAGTCGTCTGGTGGAGCGCCACCTGCGCAGCACGGTTCTGGCCAGCCTGGCCACGTTCTTCATCGTGTCGCTGCTGTTCGTCTGGCTGGCGACCGTGCCGGCCGTCGTCTACGTGGGGGTGGCGGTCTGGGGGCTGACCTTCGGCGGCGCGGCGACCCTGCTGCAGACCGCACTGGCGGACACCGCCGGCGATGGCGCCGACGTGGCGCTGTCGATGAATGTCGTGGCCTGGAACAGCGTGATCGCAGGCGGCGGTCTGCTGGGCGGGATCCTGCTGGATCGCTGGGGTGCACAGACCTTCCCCTGGGCACTGAGCGCGTTGCTGGCCATTGGCTTCGTCATCGCCTGGTCGGCCAGGACACATGGATTCCGTCCAGGCCCGCGGACACACATCGCCGGACGCTGAGCCGGCGGCCATACCGAATCGAATCTGGATTTTCCCCACCCTTCACCCACCTCAAGAGGATTCACTGCCATGTTTCGACGTCTTTTCAACACGCTTGTTCTGGTGATCACACTGGTGCTGGCCGCGCCCGCGTTCGCCGCCGACGAGTTCCCGCTGCCCGAGGGCTTCACCAGCGGCTACCAGACCATCGACGGCGTCAGGCTCCACTACGTCAAGGGCGGTTCCGGGCCGCTGGTATACCTGGTCCACGGCTTTGGCCAGAGCTGGTACGAGTGGCACCAGTTGATGCCTGAGCTGGCCAAGCAGTTCACAGTGGTCGCGCCGGATCTGCCCGGACTGGGTCAGTCCGCCGTGCCGCCGTCCTATCGCGCCACGGACATTGCCCCGCTGCTGCACAAGCTGGCCGTCCAGTTCAGCGGCGGCGACAAGTTCGACCTGGTGGCGCACGACATCGGCATCTGGAACACCTACCCGATGCTGATCCAGCACCAGGCCGACATCCGCCGCGTGGTCTACATGGAAGCACCGATCCCGGACGACAGCATCTATTCGTTCCCGGCCTTTACGCCGGAGGGCGAATCGCTGGTGTGGCACTTCAGCTTCTTCGCCGCCGACCAACGCCTGGCCGAGACGCTGATTACCGGCAAGGAGCGCGTGTTCTTCGAGCACTTCATCAAGGAGCATGCGACCAACAAGGATGTTTTCACGCCCGAGCTGCTCGACCTCTACGCCAAGTCCTACGCCAAGCCTCATACCCTCAACGCCGCCTTCGAGTACTACCGGATCCTCAACCAGGGGGTGCAGGACAACAAGACGCTCGCGCAGACCAAGATCACCATTCCGGCGCTGGCCATCGGCGGCGGCGGCCATGGTGGCATGGGGCAGTACCAGGTCGACCAGATGCAGCGCTATGCCACCGACGTGACGGGCCTGGTGCTGCCCGGCTGCGGTCATTGGTTGCCGGAGGAGTGCGCAGCGCCGCTGAACTCAGCGGTGGTTGACTTCCTGCAGGCTCGCTGAGTCGATGCGACCGCGCTAAAGCATGCCTTCCGGTGGTAGAGAATGCCCTCGCGGGCACGACGGGCAGGTATTTCAAAGGCAGACGCGAAGCGCGTGCGAACTCCCAGACTACGATATCGAGGCGCGACGGCACCTTAGAGCAATCAGCCTTGAGCTGACGGAATCTAGCCGCTGACCATGACAGGCCTGCGAGTATCCGGCATGCTTGGGGTGATTTGCCGTCTCGTCTGGCTGGCATGCCTGGCTGGCGGCATACCGAATATCCGGGCGTAGTCACGACTGAATTGCGAGGGGCTTTCATAACCCACCTGGAAACCGGCGCTGGCCGCATCCACGGCATCGCTCACCATCAACCGCCGCGCTTCCTGCATGCGCAAGTGCGTGCGGAACTCGATGGGGCTCATGGTCGTGACGGCCTTGAAGTGAAGGTGAAAGGTCGAGCGACTCATTCCCGCAACATCCGCCGCATCCTCGATGCGGCAGGGATCGCGGAAGTTCGCCCGGATCCAGACGATCGCGCGGGCGATCTGGTTGAGCCGGCTGTCCCCCTGGGCCATATGGCGGATCACGCCGTTGCCGGGCCCGGTCAACAGGCGATAGAGAATTTCCCGGATGGTGAGCGATGCGAGTGCATCAATGTCCTGCGGGGTGTCGAGCAAGCTCACCAGTCGTATGGCTGCATCGAGCAACTGCGGAGTGGTCCTGTTGAGCGTCAACCCGGCGGGGATGGTGATCTCGTCCTTGGCCGATGTCGGGTAGCGAATCGCAAGATCCGACAGTTCGGCCGAATCCAGATCGAGTTGCAGACACAGATAGGGGTGGCTCTCGCTGGCCTTGATGACCGATCCCATCACCGGCAGTTCGACGGAGGCGACCAGGAACTGCGCCGGGTCGTAGCGATACGTCGTCTTCCCGAGGGCCGCTCGCTTGGTGCCCTGGGCGACCAGGCACAGCGTGGGCGCGTAGATCACCGGCATGGGCATGGTCGGAGAAGACGCGCGCAGCAGTTTCACCCCGGGAATGGGGGTCTCATGCGTGCCATCGACCGGTGCATGGCGGCCGAGGAGATCAACGAGCGTATCGAGCCTGTGCATGACTGCCATGTTACGGCGGCAATCGCGGAACGTAAAACAAAAAGCGCCCGAAGCCGGACGATCGTGCAAGCAAACCGGACAAGCAGGCTACCGGGGGCGGCCGGAACCGGACGACGATATTGCAGGTAAATCTACATCCCTGGCACCTGAAGGACTGCAATAAATGACGACATCAAGCGCTCTCGACCAGTACCGCCTGCTCGGACGATCCGGTCTCCGTGTTTCCCCCCTGGCGCTCGGCACCATGACCTTCGGCACCGAGTGGGGCTGGGGCGCCGACGACGCCGAGGCCAGGCGCATCTTCGACGCCTACGTAGATCGCGGCGGCAACTTTATCGACACCGCCGTCAACTACACCAACGGCACCTCCGAGAGAATCCTGGGCGGCCTCATCAAGGACAAGCGCGACCGCATCGTCCTGTCCACCAAGTTCACCATGGCGCGCGAGCAGGGCAACCCGAACTCGGGTGGCAATCACCGCTTCAACCTCGTGCGCTCGGTCGAAGCCAGCCTGCGCCAGCTCGACACCGATCGGATCGATCTCCTCCACGTCCATGCCTGGGACTTCACCACCACGCCCGAAGAGGTGCTGCGCTCGCTCGATGATCTCGTGCGCGCCGGAAAGATTCTGTACGTCGCGATCTGCAATACGCCGGCCTGGCGCGTCGCGCAGATGCAGGCGATCGCCGACCTGCGTGGCTGGTCGCCGTTCGTCGCGCTACAGATCGAGTACAGCCTGGTCGAGCGGACGGTCGAACATGAACTCGTCCCCATGGCGCAGGCATTGGGTCTCGGGATCCTGCCCTGGTCTCCGCTCGGCGGTGGCATCCTCACCGGCAAGTACAGCCGAGCCGACCTTTCCGACGAGAATGCCGCCGACGTCTCGCCAACGCGCAAGGGCGTCATCGCCTCCACCGGGCACCTGAACGAGCGCGCACTGGCCATCGCCGACGTGGTCGGCGAAATCGCCGAGGAACTGGGCGCCTCGCGCTCGCAGGTGGCGCTTGCCTGGACGCTGTGCAATCCGGCCGTGGTCTCGCCGATCGTGGGTGCGCGCACGCTCGCGCAGGCCGAGGACAACTTCGGCGCGCTTTCCATCGCCTTCACCGATGCGCAGCTCGCCCGCCTTAACGAGGCCAGCGCGCTGGCCCCGATCTTTCCGGAGCGCTTCATGGGCCGCCCGATGGCGCAGCAACTGATGTTCGGCGGCACGACGGTCGTGAATCGGAGGGGGTGACAGAATGAAGCGAACCATGCCCCATTTCTCGCAGTTGCAGTGCTGATTCTTGCTGCGACGATCGTCGTGCCTGGTGCCAATGTGAAGGCGCAACCCTTGAGCCAACGCCAACCATCGCCCACTGAGCACAATCGCCATATCGTCGAAGCGGTATTCCAGAGATGGATCGAGACAGGAGAAGGAACAGGATTTTTCGATGAAGTCCTATCGTCTGATGTCGTATGGACGATCAAGGGCTCCGGGCCGAGCGCAGGCACCTTTAATGGACGCGAGATGTTCGTCGAGCGTGCCGTGCGTCCGTTTGCCTCGCGCATGTCAACCGCAGTAAGGCCGATCTCGACACATATATGGGCGGACGGTGAACATGTCATCGTCAATTTCGACGGCGAAGGCGTGGCGGGCGATGGCGTTCCCTATCGCAACAGCTACGCGTGGATTCTTCGCATGCGTGGTGGAAAGGCAGTGGAAGTGACCGCGTTCCTCGACCTCACGCCCTACGACGAGGTGCTGCGGCGCGTTCCGCTACCACCGGTGAGTGGGAAGCGCTCATGAATGTGATTACGCTGATTTCGCTTGGCATCGTAGGAGTGCTGGCGACGTCCTCGGTCGCGGCACATCCGAGCACACCAAGCACCGAGAAGAAGGCGGCTCCCCGGCCAGTCGGCACATCCAAGCCTTCCCATCATGAGGACAGTCCAATGCACCAGAACGTCTACGTCGGTATGTGGGTCACGGCGGATGGACACATTCGCCAGGAGCTTTTGCCCAACGGGCGATACGACGAAGCGCGGGGCAATCGTCGGCGCGCCTATCAGGGGCGCTACGAAGTCCGTGGCAACAGAATCAACTACTGGGACGATACCGGGTTCACGGCCGACGGCACTTTCGTCAACGATGACGAACTCCACCACGGCGGCATGATCTTCTACCGCCAGAAATAGTCCGTGGAGCCCAGTTCCCGAGCTTGATGGGGTTTGGACCTCCGCAATGTCGTCGCCGCGGTCTGCAGATGCGTGCGATGCAAGCGGAATTGGCGTCCTGGCGGCGCCCCTTAAAGGGTGATCCGAGTCATGGGTGTCCTAGCTCCGCCGCTCCGCGCTGGTCGAGCCGGCGACCCGTGCGCGCCGGTTCGAACTTGGAAGATGCTGGCCGTTTTCCTCGTAAGTGTTCCGTAAGAGGCGGGGGTGAAGCATGACGGTTGCCAGATCAAGAAGGACTTGCGAAGCAATCGAGATTGAGAGGGTGATCTATGGAATTGCGACACCTTCGCTATTTTGTCGTTTTGGCCGAGGAATTGCATTTCACGCATGCCGCTGAGCGCCTGCACATCGAGCAACCCCCTCTATCCTGCGCCATCAAGGAGCTTGAGGACGAGCTGGGGGTGGTGCTTTTTGACCGAAACCGCCGTGGCACCGCGCTGACCGCAGCCGGTGCCGTCTTTTTGCAGGATGTTCGCCGTCTGTTCACCGTGCTGGAGCAGGCACGGGAGAATGCCAAGGCCGTTGGCTCGGGCTTGCGAGGTAGCTTGCGCATCGCGGTATCCGATGGGGCGATTGATCCACGGCTATCGGCGTTTCTTGCGCGCTGTCGTGCAGAAGAGCCGGAGATCGAGATACGTCTATCAGAGGTGCCTTTGGCCGAGCAGTTGCGCGGCCTGCGCTCGGGCGACTTCACGATCGGGTTCGCGCATACGGCCGATGTCGGTGAGAGCATCGTTGCTGAACCCATCTGGCAAGACCCGTTGGTGATCGCCGTGCCAGCCCGACACGCATTGCTCGTTCACAAGGAGGTTCCACTCCACGAACTCGGAGGGCATCCGCTTGTCTTGTGCGACCCGCACGCATGCGAGGGCTATTGCCGCGAGCTGGGGCGCCTCCTGCAGGCGGTGGAGCACAAGCTGAACGTCGTGGAGGAGGTGTCCTCACTGGACATGATGCTCACCTTGGTCGGTGCAGGCTATGGCGTCGGCTTCATGACGGCAAACAAGATTCCGGTCTCCCAACGGCCGGATGTGGTGATTCGTCCCCTGGCGATGGACTCCGCCGTGATCACCACTTACCTGCTTCGGCCCGACAACAGCACTTTGTCGGCTTCGCTGGAGCGATTTATCGTTCGCCTACGCGACTCTTCGGGCGGCTGACGGAACACCGTCGGCGTACACCCTCACTGATCGGTTTCGGCACGCAGATTGCGTTCGGTCGCCGTCATCAGTTCAGCCGCGCTTATCCTGAGCGCCGTAGAAATTTTGAGTATGAGCGGCAGCGTGGGCACGTGCTCACCACGTTCGATCTTGCCCATGTGCGAGCGCGAAATGCCTGCCCGAGATGCAAACTCGTCCTGCGCGATTCCTTGAGCGACGCGCGCAGCGCACGGCCTGTCCGAAGGCTGACGCCGCCTCGGATTCATATGTCGATGTGCCAGAAGGACGGCCTGGCTTAATTGTCGATTTCTGCATCAGCAGAAGCGTCGAACAATCTTCCAAGATTAACCACGTTAAAGATAACGACGTTAAACTTCACTCTTGGCTGCGATGTTGACTTGCCTTTCCGACCAGATAGCTTTTTGGGGGCCCTCATGCACGATGCCACCAGCCGGTACTCCCATTTCAGGCTTGCTATAGCTCCTGGGGTGTCGTCTCCCTGTCTCTCCACGCTTCTTGCCCTGCAGCGCGCGGAAGAGCCGGACATCACCATCGCGTTCTTCGAGACCTCGGGTGACGACCTGGTGACAGGCCTTCATGAAGGCCGCTACGACGCAGGAATGTCGCTTTACAGCGAGGCTGATCCTTCTTTGGGGAGTCAGCCATTGTGGCGTGAGAGCATGGTTGCCGTTGTGCCGTCGCGATCTCCTTTGCTCGACAAGGCGAGACTGACGATCAATGAGTTGCTGGACTATCCCGTTTTTTTCTGGCCGGTGGAGGCCAGTCCCTCGTTGATCCAGCATATGCCTGTCACCTTGCATGAGCAGCAGGACAGGATTCAGTACGTCACCTCATTCGAGATGATGGCGTTGTGGGTGGCGGCCGGATGGCATTGGGATTTCCGCGCAATCCTGTATCGCGCGTGCCCATTCCTGGGGCCTCACCATGCGCCCCCTGTCCGATGATCCGTTCCAGATCATCACGTACCTGCGGCAGCCCATTGGGCATTCCAACCCCGCGTTGGAGCGGTTCGAGCGTAGAGCGCTACAAGTCGCTGAAGCCGCCCATGCCTGATACTGAGAACCCGAGTGCGTCGAGCTGTGTGCTGCTCGGAGAAACATCTCTGTGGCTTTCGGTGGCCATCAGAAGACGTCAGTGGATGCGCTTCTGGCGCCTGGTGCAGCGGAATGGTACATTAGGTGGCCCGTCGTGCTTATCTGATCCGGGAAAAGCCTTTGTTAATCAATGGGTTGGATGTGCAGAGTAGTTCCCTTAGCCCGCTCCATATCAGAAAAACTAAAGCCCTGATTATTCAGGGCTTTTTAGTTTCCGCACTAAACCGGTGTCGTAGAAGTGTCGTAACCTAGGCGGACAGCGCCTGGATGACATGCTTGGGGTCGTTGTGGATCGCCCGCAATAGTGCCTTGGCCGGGCCGACGTCCCTGCTCACAGTTACTCAGGGTTCCCCGATCATGGCTGCGAACTTGGCTTGAGCGAGGCGAGTGGCCTTGCAGATATCTTTCACCTTCAGGGGCACCACGGAAAACTCCCACGAAGGCTGGCGTAGTGAATCTCGTCCATCTATTGAATGCTTTCCAGCAGGTTGTCGAACTTGCTCATGGATTACCTCTACCGCTCGATAATTTGTTTGAGCACCTTGCGCTCATCCGCTGTGCGATCAGCGCGTAACAAAGGCGGCAACAATGAGCAGGCAGAAAATTCCGACGTTGAACTTTGGTTCCCAGTACTCCATGAACAGGAAGGTGATTGCGAGCCATCCAAGTGCTGTTGCGACAGACAGGATCAGCACGGGGGTTTCGCTGAGGAGATGCATGGCTCGCCACGCCAAGAACAGCCCAAGCAACCCGAAGGCAACCTGTCCCAACGAAAAGGCGGCGTTCAGCCCGTAGTACAGGGTCGTCTCCAGACCGGGTTCGCGTTTGCCTCGCAGGTACTGGGAAACCACGTCAACGATAAAGTGAAGTGATCCAGTCAGGGTGAGCCAGCCGTAGGCCGTATAAACGATGTATTGGTGCATGGTTAAGTTCGCCTGTAGATCGGAGATAGCCTGCGGGCCTGGTCACGTTGCGCAGACGAAAGCGCCGGGTCGATACCGACCAGCGTCGTGCAGGCCACCAGGCCATGCACCACGGTGCCTCGCTTCTCCTAGATTGCCTTGGGTTGAACGGGTACAGCTTCCGAAGAGGACAGGCTTGGAATCACATTGGCGGGTGCCATCCTCATTCGGTGTGCGAGATCGATGGTTGGTGCCCGCGCCAGAATGGGCTGCCAGATCGTTTGCCACTGCATGAGCGCTGCGCCGTCACCCTCGAAAATCAGGTCGAAGAACGCCAAGGCGAGATCTGCAGTGGCCACCTTCACCTTGGCGTTGAGTGACAGGCCGCCGGTGAATGGACGATCAGTGAACATGCTGTGGGAGCCACCATGGAAAACGGCAAGCAGCTTGTGCGGATTGGCAATCGCATCGAAGATGGCCAGTCGATCCTCCACGCCCGAGCGATAGCCCGGAATCTCGATCACGTCGTCGGTCGAGGTCACATGGATGGTCGGGATCGATACTTTGCTCAGCACTGCCGCCACATCGGGTTCGCCATAGAACGGCGGCGAGGAGATAACAACCGCCGCAGAGAAGCGAGAATCCAAGCAGTCGATGATCTGGCCGTCTCTCACGACTTGCGCACCGACCGTGAGCAGCGTGGTGTTCGCGCCATACGAGTGGCCCGCCGCGACGAGGCGCTGGCGGTTCACCGCCGCACCACGGCTGCCAGTTTCGTCCGAGAGCATTAGGTCGAGCGCGAAGCGCACATCGGCGGCACGTGCGATGGCCTCCTTCTCCTGAGCCGCGGCCTGCAGACGGCCAACCAAGCCGAACGGATTTCCCCGCCAAAGTGCCGCATCGCTGCCGACATGCTGGACGTGCAGACTAGCGATGCCCTGGGTTGACCAGTGTTTTCCGAGGTAGCTGTAACCTTGCCGCGAACCGCCGATGCCATGCGAGAACACTACCAATGGCACCGACATTTCGGGCGTCGCGACCTTTGGCCAGTACAGACGCGCAGGCACCGGTCGCGAACGAGCGTGATCGACCCAGTCGAAATCAGTCACCAGGTAGGGCGGCTCTGAGTACTGTGCTCTCGCAATCGTGGACGGGGCCAACGCAGCCAACAGCAGCATGGTATTCACTTGCCGGCGGCTCATGTTCAAGGGCGGCGAAACTGGAGTGATGGGGTCAGCTTTCAGTGCAGTCATCGAGTAATAACCGGTCGGAGGATCAATGGGGATTTATTCTGCGGATGGCAGCGACGCAGGATTCCGCTCTTCACCCGAAGAGAAGAACACTCCGGTCAGCCGTTCCGACTCGACCCAAAGCTTTGCCGCGGCATCGCTGTCCAGTGCCTGCGCAGGCACTTTCGCGAGCGTGGGATAGCCTCGCGTTTCGCCAAGCTTGTCGGGCCCGTAGTAGGCACCACCTTGCGCCTGCGGCGAAGTTGCGGCATAGAGCGTCGGCAACGCACCCTGCGCGGCTGGCTGGAACAGGAACCACAAGAAACGACGGGCGATGCCCGCGGCGCTCCCTGCGCCTGCACCATTGGGCAACAGGTCGGTACGCGACACGCCCGGATGGGCAGCGATGCTCTGGATACCCCAGCCCGCCGCATCGCTGCGGCGTTGCAGTTCGAGGCCGAACATCAGGCAGGCCAGTTTCGATTGGCTGTAGGCGGCCATCGACTTGTAGTCGCGCTCGAACTGCAGATCGTCGAAGTGGATCGCACCCTGTGGGGCAGCGATGCTTGAGAGACTGACAACGCGGGGGTTTTCACCTTTGCGCAACAGCGGCAGCAATTGGGCGGTCAAGGCGAAGTGGCCCAGGTAGTTCGTACCGAACTGCAGCTCGAATCCGTCGGCGGTCACCTGCCGTTGCGGGGGCATCATCACTCCCGCGTTGTTGATCAGCAGATCGAGGCCATTGATCGAGGAGTACAGGCCCTCGCAGAATGCCTCCACGGAATCGAGGCTGGCGAGATCCAGCGCTCCGAACCTTACATTGGCGCCCGGAACGCTTTGGCGGATCTGGTTGACGGCGGCCATCCCTTTCGACTGGCTCCGGCCTGCGATGATGACGTTGGCACCGGCACGGGCCAGCGCCAACGCGTCTTCAAACCCAAGACCGCCAGTTCCAGTGACGACCACCGTGCGGCCATGTTGAGGGGGAATATCGGAAGCTGCCCAGTTAGCCATGGTCTTTGCCTTGCATGGGAAAGGAAGGTAATCTAGGTGCATAAATAAATGCACTAAGTGCAGACATTAGTGCACCGAGTGCAAATACGCAATAGGCCATCCAGAAATGTCGGAAATCCCTTCCCGCGCGGGCATTGCGCCCACAGAAGGCTTGCGGGAACGCAAGCGCCGCGAAACCCAGCAGCGCATCGCCGAGGTCGGCCAGCGCCTGTTCCTCAGCCAGGGTTACGACAGCACGACGCTGGACGCGATCGCGGCAGAAGCCGGCATCTCGCGCCGCACCTTTTTCTCGTACTTCAAGTCGAAGGACGACATCATCTTTTTCTGGTTGGAGGCCGATAGGGCCAGTCTGCTTGCCAGCCTGCTGAAGACATCGCCCGATGTGCCGCCACTCGATGCGGTTCGCGATGCGATGGTGAAGCACATTGCGCGCTACACGACCGAGCAGATGATCGCCGTCGACAATCTCATGCTGTCGAGCGAATCGCTGCTTGCGCGCAAGCAGGCGCACTATGCGGAACAGGAACAGTCGCTATTCAATGCACTATGCGAGGTCTGGCGGCAGCCCGAGCGCCGTGCGGCGCTGAGGATGGTGGCCATGGTGTCCATCGGTGCGATGAGAGTCGCGCTTTCGGCATGGAGGGAGCAAACCGGCCAGCGAAAGCCTGCGGCCAAGTTCCTGCGGGACGCCTTCGACAGCCTGAAATCCGAACTTTGACGGTGCGCCGCCTCCGAAGCTGGCGGTCTGCTTCCCACTGCTTGCGCCCGGCATAGTCCGGCTTGTCGCAACGACCATAGGCCCTAGGGTCTGTTGAGATACAGCTTTCCCTACCCCGCCTTCCTGTGGTGAAATTTTGGGTATGACTAGACTTGTACTCACCGACGCCCAATGGGCGAAGATGGAGCCACATTGCCTGGGCAAGCCAA
>NZ_QJUI01000030.1 GCF_004327285.1 Phytopseudomonas daroniae | reverse complement strand
AACAGGCTGCTTTGCTCGCGACCTTCGCCCTGGATATAGCCCATAAACGACAATGCCCCTATCAACCGATAGAGGCATTGTCTTCAACTCGCCTTCAGACTGCTAGGTTTTCACACAGTCTGCGAAGCATCCCTTTTTCTTTTGCGCGTTACCTATCAGGCTTGCGGCTTGGGCGCGTCCTGATCCTGCTGAGCGCTCTCGTCGACCGGAGTGACGATGACCTCGGCTTGCTCGACTGGCTCGCTGGCCGGTTGAGTATCGACGACGGCTTCGCTTTCCACTGCCGGAGCGGCTGGCTCTGCTTCCACGACCGCGGCGGCTGGAGCGGCCTTGGCGGCTTCTTCAGCTTCACGAGCCAGACGCTCTTCCTCACGCTTGCGGCGACGCACTTCGCGTGGGTCGTTCGGCGCGCGGCCGTTGCTTGCGGCAGGTACGACTGGTGCCGCTGGCTCTTCGACCACAGGTGTTTCGGCTGCCGCTTCCTCGACTGCCGGAGCGGTCTCGGGTGCGGCAGTGAAGGTGGTCTCGGCGACCGGTGCTTCGATGACCTGCGCCTCGGCAGCGGGTGCTTCGACAACCACTGGCTCATTTGCCGGCTCGATCACCACTGGAGCTTCCTGCGGCGTCGCTTCGAAAGCGGGTGCCGAGGCACGCGGCTGTTCGATCTCAGGCAGAGGCTCGATCACGGCATCGGCGCGCTCGGCGACTGCTTCGGTCGGCACTTCGACGGGGGCTGGAGCCGCTTCAGCTACTTCAACTGTGGCTTGCACAGGCTGCTCGGCCTCGACCGCTACCTCTTGTGCGGCGACAGGCTCTGCCGTTTCAGCAGCGGCAGGTGTGCTGGTCTCCTGGACGACAGGCTGTTGCTCGGCCGGCTGCTCGGTTTCCGCGATAACGGCGGCCACAGTAGCAGCGGCAGCGATGTTGGCGGCATCTACAGGCTCTTCAGCGTTGTCGTCACTGCCTTCGATCGGGTTACCGTCGGCATCACGCTGACGCTCGCGACGGTTGCTGCGGCGACGCTGGCCACGGGAGCGGCGACGTGGGCGTTCGCTGCCCTCGGTGCTTTCCTGATCCTCGTCCTGCTGCTCTTCGCTGTTCAGCACTTCTTCTTCAGCCGCATCGGCCTGTGCCTGCTCGGCGCGTGGTTGACGCTCTTCGCGAGGCTGACGTGGTTGGCGCGGCTCGCGTTGCGGACGCTCGGCACGTACTTCTTCGCCAGCGGTTTCGTTCTGCGGCTCGGCATCCAGCGGAGCGCGCAGTTCGCGCGGCTGGCGCTCTTCACGCGGGCGACGTTCGCGACGATTTTCCTGGCCTTCACGCGGTTCGCGCGGCGGACGGGATTGACGCACTTCCTGAGGCTCGCGGACTTCCACGTTTTCACGCGGCTGGCGATCTTCACGCGGGGTGCGGGCCTGACGCGCTTCACGCGGTGCACGTTCTTCACGTGGGGCACGTTCTTCGCGCGGCTTGCGCTCTTCGTCGCGGCGGTTGCCACGGTTACGGTTCTGCTGGCGACCGTTGCGACGCTCGTCGCCACGCGGTTGACGCTCGCCTGGCTTCTTCTCGACCACGGTCGGTTTCTGTTCTTCGGCGCCGGCGAACAGACCCACCAGGGACTTCACCAGGCCTTTGAACAGGCCCGTTTGCGGAGCGGCTGCAACCGGAGCTGCCGGCGCGGCTGCTTCAACCTCTGGAGAGGGGGCGCTGCGAGGAGGAGCGGCCTTGATCGCCGCTTCCTGGCGAACCAGGGTGCGAGTGGCGGCTGCCGGTTTTTCTTCCTCGACTTCGACCGTGGCTATTTCGTAGCTGGTCTGGATGCTTTGGGCTTCAGGGCTGTCGTCACGGATGCGCTGCACTTCGAAGTGCGGCGTTTCCAGATGATCGTTCGGCAGGATGACGATGCGTGCACGGGTACGCAGTTCGATCTTGGTGATCGAGTTGCGCTTTTCGTTGAGCAGGAAGGCCGCGACCGGGATCGGCACCTGGGCGCGAACCTCGGCGGTGCGATCCTTCAGGGCTTCTTCTTCGATCAGGCGCAGAATTGCCAGGGACAGCGACTCGACGTCGCGGATGATGCCTTGGCCGTTGCAGCGCGGGCAGACGATGCCGCTGCTTTCGCCCAGCGATGGGCGCAGGCGCTGACGGGACATTTCCAGCAGGCCGAAGCGCGAGATGCGGCCGACCTGTACGCGGGCGCGGTCGGCTTCCAGGGCTTCGCGAACCTTTTCTTCGACGGCGCGCTGGTTCTTGGCCGGCGTCATGTCGATGAAGTCGATGACGATCAGGCCGCCGATGTCGCGCAGACGCAGCTGACGGGCGATCTCTTCAGCGGCTTCCAGGTTGGTCTGCAGTGCGGTTTCTTCGATGTCGCTGCCTTTGGTGGCGCGCGCCGAGTTGATGTCGATGGACACCAGGGCTTCGGTCGGGTCGATGTAGATCGAACCACCGGACGGCAGCTTCACTTCACGCTGGAAAGCGGTTTCGATCTGGCTTTCGATCTGGAAGCGGTTGAACAGCGGCACGCTGTCTTCGTACAGCTTGATCTTGCTGGCGTACTGCGGCATCACCTGGCGGATGAAGGTCAGGGCTTCTTCCTGGGCTTCGACGCTGTCGACCAGCACTTCGCCGATGTCCTGGCGCAGGTAGTCGCGGATGGCGCGGATGATGACGTTGCTTTCCTGATAGATCAGGAACGGAGCAGGGCGATCCAGGGATGCTTCCTTGATGGCGCTCCACAGTTGCAGCAGGTAATCGAGATCCCACTGCATTTCTTCGCTGGAGCGACCCAGGCCTGCGGTGCGCACGATCAGGCCCATGTCGTTGGGGATATCGAGGCCGTTGAGGGCTTCGCGCAGTTCGTTGCGCTCTTCACCTTCGATGCGGCGGCTGATGCCACCGGCACGCGGGTTGTTGGGCATCAGCACCAGGTAGCGGCCGGCGAGGCTGATGAAGGTGGTCAGGGCTGCGCCCTTGTTGCCACGCTCTTCTTTCTCGACCTGGACGATGACTTCCTGGCCTTCCTTGAGCACGTCCTTGATGTTGACGCGGCCTTCGGGGGCCTTGCTGAAGTATTCGCGGGAAATTTCTTTGAGGGGGAGGAAGCCGTGACGCTCGGAGCCGAAGTCGACGAACGCCGCTTCGAGGCTGGGTTCTACGCGGGTAATGCGACCTTTGTAGATGTTGGATTTCTTCTGTACACGGGCGCCGGACTCGATGTCCAGGTCGTACAGGCGCTGGCCATCTACCAGCGCAACACGCAACTCTTCGGGTTGAGTTGCGTTAATCAGCATTCTTTTCATGTGGTACCAATGGTTTCCGGTGCTGCCGGAAGCCGCGTTAGGCACACACGACGCTCAGGGTCGGTGTCAGGCGCGTCAGAAACGGGCGTAAATCGTTTCATTGTCGAGCGGCAGCAGCAGTTGTGCTGGGCCGCGACGGACGTCTCCTGCTTGCTGTATGTGACAGAAAGCACTCAGAACTCGCTTGCGATCGGCTAAGCATCGGCCTGCTGCGTTAAAACCCGCTTGGAAGGCCCATTTACGTGAGTAAACTTCGCTTCTTTGCCTGCCCCGGATTGGAGGCTGTTACTAACGTAGCGTTTTGCATGGCGCTAGCTTGCGAGACCGTAAACAGGTTCTCAGTCAGGAGGAGGAATCAAGGGTCGGTAGCGGACGACATGACGCGTCTTGGATAAAGCTGTTTGCTACGCAGGCCGACCGTTGTGCATCTCCACCCTACACGTATCGCTGAAAATCGGGTGCCGCTCGCGAAAAATCCGCAGCGGGTTGGCATTACCGCGACCGTCCATGTGGGCAGGTCGCGCATCTGTGTCTCAGACCTTATTTCCGAGTTTCTCGAGCAGCCTTGGCGGCCTTGTCGCTCTATGAGAAGCCCGTCGGACGGCCTTACGTCCTGAATGGGTTGCTTGATTCACGATGGCGGTTTGGCAACATCCGCGAATCAGGCCGCTTTTGGCGGCATTCGCGACTATAGCAGCAATGATTAAGTGCTTCAATTCCATAAAAATTGTATGATCGCGGCCATGACGACACCCATTCCCCCAACCTCCGGCGTTCAGCTGCTCGAGGTCGCGCCTGAACTCGCGGGTCAGCGCATCGACAACTTCCTTCGTACCCAGCTCAAGGGCGTGCCCAAGACCTTGATCTACCGCATCCTGCGCAAGGGTGAAGTACGAGTCAACAAAGGTCGGATCAAACCCGAATACAAGCTGCAGCCCGGCGACATCGTGCGTGTTCCGCCGCTGCGCCTGGCCGAGCGTGACGAGCCCGAGCCGCTGGCTCAAGGGCTACTGCAGCGCCTGGAAGCGGCCATCGTTTATGAAGACAAGGCACTGATCGTGCTGAACAAACCGGCCGGCATCGCCGTGCACGGTGGCAGCGGCCTCAATTACGGGGTGATCGAGGCGTTTCGCCAATTGCGTCCGGATGCCAAGGATCTGGAGCTGGTGCACCGCCTCGACCGCGATACTTCCGGCCTGCTGATGATCGCCAAGAAGCGCAGCATGCTCCGTCATTTGCACGAAGCGCTGCGCGGCGATGGCGTCGACAAGCGTTACATGGCGCTGGTGCGCGGCCACTGGGCGACGGCCAAGAAGCAGATCAACGCGCCGTTGCTCAAGAGCAATCTGCGTTCCGGCGAACGCATGGTCGAGGTCACCCCGGAAGGCAAGGAGGCGCTGACCGTCTTCCGCGTGCTGCGCCGTTTCGGCGAGTTCGCCACCCTGGTCGAAGCCAAACCGGTGACCGGGCGTACCCACCAGATTCGCGTGCATGCCCAGTATGGCGGGCACTGCATCGCCGGTGACAGCAAGTACGGCGATGATGACTTCACCCGCGAGATTCGCGAGCTGGGCGGCAAGCGCCTGTTCCTGCACGCCTATGAACTGAACATCCCGCTGCCCGAGGGTGGTGTGCTGAAAGTCGAGGCGCCGGTCGACGACATGTGGGCACGTACGCTGGAGCGCCTGAGTGCGTGACTACCGGCTGCTGATCTTCGACTGGGACGGTACGCTGGTCGATTCCATTGGCCGCATCGTCGCGGCCATGCACCAGGCCGCCAACCAGTGCGCCATGCCGCGGCTCAGCGACGAGGCGGTCAAGGGCATCATCGGCCTGGCGCTGCCCGAGGCGATCACCACGCTTTATCCGGAACTCGTCGAAGCCGCGCACGTCGAACGCTTCCGTGCCACTTACAGCGACTGTTATGTGATCATGGATCAAACGCCGTCGGCGTTTTTTCCGGGCGTGGAGCAGAGCCTGGCGAGCTTCCGTGAGCAGGGCTATCAGTTGGCTGTTGCCACCGGCAAGAGCCGCCGCGGCCTGCAACGGATCCTCGACGCGTTGGGCTGGCAGGATTATTTCGATATCACGCGGTGCGCCGATGAAACGGCGAGCAAACCCGATCCCCGGATGCTGCACGAGATCCTGCAGCATTGTGGCGTGCCTGCCGAGCAGGCGCTGATGATTGGCGACTCCTCGTTCGATCTACTGATGGCGCAGCGTGCGGGTATGGATGCGGTCGCGGTAGGCTACGGTGCGCAGACGCTGACAGCGTTGAGTACCCATGAGCCGAGGCTGTCGATCAACCATTTCATGGAACTGAGTGCCTGGCTGAACCAGATGGTGGCCGAGCCCCGAATCGAGGAGATTGAGCATGTGGGGTGAGAGAAAGACGCCGGTGGTCTCCGAGAGCGACCCGAAGAGCTGGAAACTCCTCGAGAAGACCCTGCTGGCCAGCGTGCATGAGCAGCGGCGTTCGCGGCGCTGGGGGATTTTCTTCAAGCTGCTGACCTTCATCTATCTGTTTGGCGCACTGGCGCTATTCTCGCCACTGCTCAACCTGCAGAAGGGCTCCGGCAGCACGCCGCATACCGCAGTGATCGAAGTGCGCGGCATGATCGCCGACAAGGAAGCGGCCAGCGCCGACAACATCGTTGGCAGCCTGCGTGCGGCGTTCAAGGATCCCAACACCAAGGGTGTGATCCTGCGCATCAACAGCCCTGGCGGCAGCCCGGTGCAGTCGGGTTACGTCTATGACGAGATCCTTCGTCTGCGTGGCGAATATCCGGACACCAAGGTATACGCGGTGATTTCCGACCTGGGTGCTTCGGGTGCGTATTACATCGCCAGCGCCGCTGATGAGATCTATGCCGACAAGGCCAGCCTGGTCGGCTCCATCGGTGTTACTGCGGCCAGTTTCGGTTTTACCGGGCTGATGGACAAACTCGGTGTCGACCGCCGCGTCTACACCTCGGGCGAGCACAAGGCGTTTCTCGATCCGTTCCAGCCGCAGAAACCGGAAGAGGCCGAGTTCTGGAAAACCGTGCTGGAAACCACCCACAAGCAATTTATCGCCAGCGTGAAGCAGGGACGCGGCGATCGCCTCAAGGATGCCGAGCATCCGGAGCTGTTCTCCGGGCTGATCTGGTCTGGCGAGCAGGCGCTGAGCCTGGGCCTGATCGACGCATTGGGTAATACCAGCTACGTGGCGCGCGATGTGATCGGCCAGGAAGCGCTGGTGGACTTCACCGTGCAGGAGAGCCCACTGGATCGCTTCACCAAGAAGCTCGGAACCAGCGTGGCCGAGCAGTTGGCGATGTGGATGGGTTTCCAGGGCCCGGCACTGCGCTGATTGCCTACGACTCCAATAAAAAGCCCCGGCCTATCTGACCGGGGCTTTTTATTGGTGCGCCCGGCAGGGCGCACCCACTCAGGGGTGAAAGTCCCCCGCACACCCGGCAAGGGGAAGTGCTAGCTAAAGGCAAGGGTTTCGCGGGCGACTGCGAGTCTGAAGGAAGCCCGAGGCAAAGCGCTGGCCTGACGAACAGGAAGCGGATACGAGGCGGCATGGCGGGGTGAGGTCGTAGGATGGGTGCAACCCATCAATGGCCGATGGGTTGCACCTGCGCGGCCCGACCCATCCTACGGCTGCTTGCGCCTTTGAGCGACCACTCGGCCCAATCGCTCGGATACGAGATTCGATGTGTGACGCGACACTACGCATGATCCGCGCAAGTGAAGAGCCAGACGCAAGAGGTCATGGCCGCGTACGGACTTACTTGAAGCTTGTAGCTTGAGACTTGAAGCTGCTCTTAGCGCTCGTCGAGGGCGAAGGCCGTCAGACTATAGGTAGGAATTCCCATGTCCTGCAGCTTGCGTGAGCCACCGAGTTCCGGCAGATCGATGATCGCCGCCGCTTCATGCAGGCTGGCACCCATGCGTTTCACCAGTTGCACGGCGGCGAGCAGAGTGCCACCGGTGGCGATCAGGTCATCGACGATCAACACCTTGTCGCCTTCGCAAAGACTGTCGGCATGCACTTCCAGAAAGGCTTCGCCGTATTCGGTCTGGTAGCCCTGGCTGAGCACGTCGGCCGGCAGTTTTCCCTGCTTGCGGAACAGCACCAGCGGCTTGTTCAGCTCATAGGCGATGATCGAACCGATCAGAAAGCCTCGGGCATCCATGGCGCCTACGTGGCTGAAATCAGCCTCGACATAACGCTGGATTAGGCTGTCGATGACCATGCGCAGCGCGCGGGGCGATTGGAACAGTGGAGTGATGTCGCGGAACACCACGCCCGGTTTGGGGAAGTCGACCACTGGGCGAATGAGTGTCTTGATGCTGAATTCATCGAAAATCATCTGGGAGTCCTGAGCGGCCGGATATCAGCCGTTAAGGTTACCACCAGCCAGGGCGCACAGCTCGATGGGGTCGAGAATGTGCACTTCCTTGCCTTCGGCTTCGAGCAGCTTGCTCTGCTGGAAGCGGGTGAATACCCGCGACACGGTCTCCACTGCCAGACCCAGGTGATTGCCGATCTCGTTGCGTGACATCGACAGGCGGAACTGGTTGGCGGAGAAGCCGCGGGCGCGGAAGCGCGCGGACAGGTTGACCAGGAACGTGGCGATGCGCTCGTCGGCGGTCTTCTTCGAGAGCAGCAGCATCATCTGCTGATCGTCGCGAATCTCACGGCTCATGATGCGCATCAACTGGCGGCGCAGTTGCGGCAGGCTGACCGACAGCTCGTCGAGACGCTCGAAGGGAATCTCGCATACCGAGGTGGTTTCCAGAGCCTGAGCGGAAACCGGGTATAACTCGGTGTCCATGCCGGACAGGCCGACCAGTTCGCTGGGCAGGTGGAAACCGGTGATCTGTTCCTCGCCGGCGTCGCTCAGGCTGAACGTCTTCAAGGCCCCGGAGCGTACCGCGAACACCGAGTTGAACGTGTCACCCTGGCGGAACAGGAATTCGCCTTTCTTCAGGGGCCGGCCGCGTTTGACGATCTCGTCGAGCGCGTCCATGTCTTCGAGATCCAGCGAAAGGGGCAGGCAAAGACTGGCGAGGCTGCAATCCTTGCAGTGCGCCTGATGAGTTGTACGCAGCTTAATGCTTTCGGACATCGGCCTTATCCCTGAAGTAAACACACAGAAGTCGTAAGGGTACCGCAGTGGAGGGAAGGGGGCCAGTCACTAAAGTGTCGCGGGGCAGAGCCGATAAACCCGGATCAGCATATTTGTTTGCTTAGGAGCGTGATCATGCGCCTGGATACTTCCATTTCGCTCGAGCGTAGTGTCGTGTCGGCGGCCCCCAGCAAGGCCTCTGCGGCCGTGCAGGCTGCGGTTGGCGAAGGGTCTGCAGCGGCTGAGCCCAGTGAAAACGGGATCAAGGTCAGCCTGTCCGTAGCCGGGCTGGCCCGCTCGAACGAGTCGGAGAAGAACAGCGATATCGGCGAAAGCGATCTGTCTGCGACCATCAGGCAACTGCTCAAGCTGATTCGCGAACTCAAGGCGCAGCTCGCGGAGAAGATGGCCGAGCTGCAGGCACTGATGGCCCAGCAGGGTCTGGACGCGGAAACCCGCCAGATGCGTGCCCAGGCGTTGCAGACCGAGGTCGGCTCGCTCAGTGGGGCGCTCAGCAGCGCCAACGCACAGTTGGTCAAGGTGATTCGCGAGGAAGGTTTGAGTGCCGAGCAAAGCGCCTCAATAGCCTCCTTGATGTAAGACACATCAGATCACCCGCGAGAAACGCTGCAGGTTCTGTTCGCTCAGGTAACGGTCGAACAGCATGCACAGCGAACGCACCATAAGCCGCCCGGCCGGCAGCACTTCGATGCCGCCGTCTCTCAATTCGATCAGCCCGTCGCGATCCATCTGCTGCAAGGCCGGCCAGGTGTCGGCGAAGTAGCTGCGAAAGTTCAGGGCGAAGCGCTGCTCGATTGCCGAGAAATCCAGGTGAAAGTGGCAGATCAGTTGCTGGATCACGGCGCGGCGCACGCGGTCGTCGTCGTTGCACAGCAGGCCGCGCTGGGTTGCCAGTTGGTGGTTGCCTAGGCTGGCCTGATAGGTGGCCAGATCGCTACTGTTCTGGCAATACAGGTCGCCGACCTGGCTGATCGACGAGACGCCGAGGCCGATCAGGTCGCAATGGCCGTGGGTGGTATAGCCCTGGAAGTTGCGTTGCAGGCTGCCGTCTTCCTGGGCGCTGGCCAGCTCGTCGTCGGGCAGGGCGAAGTGATCCATGCCGATGTAGCGGTAACCGGCGCTCGCCAACTGCTCGATGCTGCCTTGCAGCATGGCCAGTTTGTTCGCTGCGCTGGGCAACTGACGGCTGTCGATGCGCCGCTGCGGCATGAAGCGTTCCGGCAGGTGGGCGTAGTTGAACAGCGACAGGCGATCCGGTTGCAGGGCAATCACCTGCTGCACGGTATGGGCGAAGTTTTCCGGCGTTTGTTGCGGCAGGCCGTAGATCAGGTCGATGTTCACCGAGCGGAACTGCAGGGTGCGCGCCGCCTCGATGATCGCGCGGGTTTCCTCGAGGCTCTGCAGGCGATTGATGGCGCGCTGCACATTGGGGTCGAGATCCTGCACGCCGAGGCTGACGCGATTGAAGCCCAGTTCGCGCAATAGGCCCATGGTCGACCAGTCCGCCTCGCGAGGGTCGATCTCGATGCTGTAGTCGCCGGAGTCGTCGTCGAGCAGGGCGAAGTGTTCGCGCAGCTTGTCCATCAGCCGACGCAATTCGTCATGGCTGAGAAAGGTCGGAGTGCCGCCGCCCAGGTGCAGTTGTTCGATGTGCTGGCGTTTGTCGACGTGATGGCCGACCAGCGCCATTTCCCGTTCCAGCGCCTGCAGATAAGGCTGGGTGCGGCCACGATCCTTGGTGATGACCTTGTTGCAGGCGCAGTAGTAGCAGATGTTGGCGCAGAACGGCAGGTGCAGGTACAGCGACAGCGGGCGCAGGGCACGGCGGCTGTCGCGCAGGGCATGGAGCAGGTCGAAGGAGCTTACACCGTCATGGAATTGCACGGCGGTCGGGTAGGAGGTGTAGCGCGGGCCGGCTTGATCGTATCGGCGGATCAGGTCGGAATCCCACTGGATGGCGTCGAGCATGGTGAGTTCCGCTTCAGCGTTGAGTGCTGGCAGTCTAGGGGGCGCCCGGTTCGGTCTTTTTGATCTGAGTCATGGCGGCACAGCGGCAGCGCTACCGCTGGGCGTGTGCCTGCCGGCCATGAGTGAACAGGCGACAGACCGTGTTGCGCCGATGGTGGGTTACGCCGCAACAGAGATAGTAAAACCGTCAGTCAATGTGACAGGCGGCTAACCCACCCTACGGTTCTGCATGCGTAACACCGGATATTGCGATAAGGCCGCCATCGATTCGCGCCGGGGCGACGCTCCTACAAGTGGGCCCTCTGACTCCGAACGGCCCTTGCAGGTCTGGGGTCAAGACGGTATCCACGAGAAGTCGATCGACTGACAGCCGATCTGTGACGCGATACTAGTGCCCCATCAGCCAGTGCTGGTGCGGGCCGGGCAGCGTCCAGACACCGAAGAGCATCACCAGCAGGCCGCCGGCCACACGCACGCCACGCTGGCGCAGCAGGCTGCCCAGGCGCTCGGCTGCCAGGCCGGTGGCCAACAGCACCGGCAGGGTTCCGATGCCGAATGCCAGCATCAGCGCGGCGCTATGCAGGGCGTCACCCTGGCTTGCCGCCCATAGCAGGGTGCTGTAGACCAGGCCGCAGGGCAGCCAGCCCCACAGGCCGCCGAGAACCAGCGCGCGAGACGGGCTGGTGACTGGCATGAAGCGCCGGGTGAGGGGTTGCAGATGCCGCCACAGGCCACGCCCGAGCGTTTCGATGCGTGTCAGGCCGCTCCACCAGCCGGCCAGGTACAGGCCCATGGCTATCAGCAGCAGACCCGCGATGCCTCGCAATACCGTTGCCATTGGCCCGCTGGCCAGCGCCCAGCCCGCCAGACCAAGCAGCAGGCCGGCCAGTGCGTAGCTGAGGATGCGCCCGGCGTTGTAGGCCAGCAGCAGATGCAGGCGTCGATTGCGTTGTTCGGCCGGGATGGCCAGGCTCAGGGCACCCATCAGCCCGCCGCACATGCCCAGGCAGTGGCCGCCGCCGAGCAGGCCGAGAATCAGCGCGGACAGCAGCTGTGGCAGCAGGTCAGTCATGGGGTTTCTGGTCTGGCTCGTTGGCCTGTTCCACGGCGGCCTTGTGGCGCGGGTCATCGTCGTCGAACAGGATGCGGTGGGCCGGGCTGTCGAGATCGTCGTACTGGCCGCTGTCCACCGCCCAGAAGAACAGCCACACGGCGAAGGCGACCAGCAGCAGCGCGACGGGAATCAGAATGTATAGGGCTGACATGATCGTTTCTCTGAGCCTGAATTGAGTGCATGGCAGAGGTGTTCCGCGTGGCTCGATGGAGCGTGACCCAGCCTACGAGAATCGACTATCGGCATATCCATCCACATCGCTAGCACCTCGCCAGACGCAGCGCATTGAGCACCACCAGCAATGAACTGAGCGACATGCCCAGCGCGGCCCAGATGGGTGTGATCCAGCCCAGGGCGGCGAAGGGCAGCACCAGGCCATTGTACAGCCCGGCCCAGGCCAGGTTCTCGATGATGATGGTGCGCGTGCGACGGGCCAGGCGCAGGGCGTCGACCAGGCTACCCAGGCGGTTGGACAGCAGCACGGCGTCAGCACTGGTCTTGGCCAGGTCGGAGGCCGAGCCCATGGCCACGCTGATATCGGCGCCGGCGAGTACCGGCACGTCGTTGACGCCGTCGCCGAGCATCAACACGCGCCGCCCCCGGGCCTGGAGCTCACGAAGGATGGCCAGCTTGGCATCCGGCGTCAGGCCGCCGCGGGCCTGCTCGATACCCAACTGAGTGGCGACTTCGCCGACCATCGGCGAACTGTCGCCAGACAGCAGCAGAATCTGCCAGCCACGCGTCCGAGCGGCCTCGATCAGCTCCGACGCATCGTCACGCAGGCGGTCATCGAGGACGAACCAGGCCAGTGGGCCGTGCTCATCACCCAGCAGCAACCACTGACCCTGATCCCCCGGAATATCGGGTGCCGGGCTGGCGCTGAGCGCGCTGACGAACCCGGCCTGGCCGATGCGCAGGCGGCGACCGTTCACCACGCCTTGCAGTCCCAGGCCGGGGATGTTTTCGAGTTCCTCGGCACGGGCTGCAGCATGGCCGAAGGCGCGGGCGATGGGGTGTTCGGACTGACTTTCCAGGGTGGCGGCGAGGGCCAGGCAGGCATCGCCATCCAGTGCGCCGAGCGGGTGTATCGCCCGCAGGGTCAGGCGACCTTCGGTGAGGGTGCCGGTCTTGTCGACGATCAGTGTGTCGATCTGCTCCAGACCTTCCAGTACGTGGCCGCGGGTCAGCAGCATGCCTTGTTTGTGCAGGGTACCGGTGGCGGTGGTCAGGGCGGTTGGCGTGGCCAGGGCGAGGGCGCAGGGGCAGGTGGCAACCAGCAGGGCGAGCACCACCCAGAATGCCCGCGAGGGGTCGAGTTGCCACCAGACCAGGCCGACGATGGCGGCCACCACC
The DNA here is from genome assembly GCF_004327285.1 of Phytopseudomonas daroniae. Lineage (GTDB taxonomy): Bacteria > Pseudomonadota > Gammaproteobacteria > Pseudomonadales > Pseudomonadaceae > Aquipseudomonas > Aquipseudomonas daroniae. The sequence goes on along the minus strand of NZ_QJUI01000030.1, from coordinate 28,069 downwards.
AGGACGATCAGCAGGAACCATTGTGCGACCCGGTCGGCGATTTCCGCCAGGCGCGGTTTTTCGCTCTGGGCGCGCTCCAGCAGGCGGACGATGGCCGACAGCCGGGTGGCGTCGCCCAGCGCCTGCACTTCGACGGTCAGTGGGCCTTCGACGTTGAGGGTGCCGGCAGTGACGCCATCACCAATCGTGCGTGGCTGCGGCAGGTACTCGCCGGTCAGCAGGGATTCATCGACGCTGGAATGGCCTTCCTGCACACGGCCGTCGGCGGGCAACAGCGCGCCCGGCGGTACCAGTACCCGGTCGCCGAGTCGCAACTCGCTGAGCAGGATGCGCTGGCTCTGGCCTCGTTCATCCAGGCGCAGGCAGGAGGCCGGCAGCAGCTTGACCAGTTGCGCGGTGGCCGCCGCGGTGCGTTCGCGGGCACGGCGTTCCAGGTAGCGGCCGCTGAGCAGAAACAGAGCGAACATGCCCACGGCATCGAAATACAGCTCGCCGTGGCCGGTGACGGTGGACCAGATGCCCGCCGCGTAGGCGCCGCCGATGGCCAGTGACACCGATACGTCCATGCTCAGGTGGCGGGTGCGCAGGTCACGCAGGGCGCCCCGGAAGAACTGGCCGCAACAATAGAAGACGATGGGGGTGGTGAGAAACAGGCTGACCCAGCGCAGGATGGTGTCCAGTTCCGGGCTGAGGTCGATGTTGAACTCCGGCCAGGTGGCCATGCTCGCCATCATTACCTGCATCCACAGCAGCCCGGCCACCCCCAGCTCGCGCATGGCGCGGCGGTTTTCGCGGGTCAACTGCTCGGCTGCCGCATCGGCCTGCCAGGGATGGGCGGCGTAGCCGATACGGCGGATTTCGCCGAGCAGTTGGCTGAGCGGCAATATGGTTGCGTCCCAGCGCACCTGAAGGCGGTGATTGGACAGGTTGAGGTGCGCTTCGGCGACACCCGGCAGGGCGTGCAGGTGCTTCTCGATCAGCCAGCCACAGGCTGCGCAGTTGATGCCTTCGATGAGCAGGCTGGTTTCGCTCAGCTCGCCGTGGTGTTCGACGAAGGGCTGTTGCACGTCACTGCGGTCGTACAGCGCCAGCTCATCCGGCAGGGACTGGGGCAATTGCTGCGGATTGTTGGCGGCCTCGCTGCGGTGACTGTAGTAATGCTCCAGGCCGTTCTGCACGATGGTTTCAGCCACCGCCTGGCAGCCGGGGCAGCACATTTCACGAGATTGCCCCAGCACCACGGCCGCGAAACGCGTGCCAGCGGATACTGGCAGGCCGCAGTGGTAGCAGGGCGTTGGGCTGGCGTGAACGAGTGGCGCCGTCCCGGAGGCTGAGGCGTCGATCAGTGTTCATCCCCGAGCTGGATGCTCTGGCCGGATTGCAGGGTTTCCTCCTCGAACAGGCGCCAGTCCTGACCGCCTTCCTGGCCGATCAGCTCGACGAAACGCCGGCCTTGCACGCTGTCCTGCAGGTTGCCGCGATACAGGCCTTCGCCCTGATGCTGCAGCACTACGCGGCGGTCGCGCTCAGGCTGGGTCGGCGACACCAGGTTGAGCACCAGTTGTTGCGGTGCGCTGTTGCCATGCAACTGCAATTCGGCGATGCCGCGCTCGTCATCGAGGTCGAGGGTGGCGCGCAGTTGCAGGCGCACGGCCAGGTTCTCGCGTTCCAGCGACTGGTTGATGCCCTTGCCGACGTCGTAATAATCGTCGGAGATCAGCCCCGGCGGATTGCGCGTGGCGACGGTCAACAGGGTCAGCCCCTGGATCACCGAGTAGCCGAGCAGGGCGATCAGGAACCACGGCCAGAACTGCTTGTACCAGGGAGCGGGTTGGACATCTTCGGTCATGGCGGGGCCTGTTATGTCAGCGGACGCTGGGGCCGATAAATCGGCTGCTGGCGTCGTTGTGGATGCTCTCGTCATCCGTGGCGCGGATGCGGAAGGTGATTTCGTTGGTGCTGGACGGCAGTTTTTCGGCGTCGATGGACAGTTCCACCGGGATCGCCAGCACTTCGCCAGCCAGCGCGCGGACTTCGCGGCGGCCTTCGTAGAGCAGGCCGTCCAGGCCGTCGGCCTCGATGCGGTAGACGATGTCCTGTTGCGCCTTGTTCATGATCTTCAGGGTGTAGACGTTCTCGATCCGACCCAGCTCGTTTTCCCGGTAGAGTACCCGATCCTTGAGCACGTCCAGTTCGACCAGGGGACGGTTGTTCAGCGCCCAGCCGAACAACGCGAACATGGCCAGCAGCGCGATGGCATAGCCGATCAGGCGTGGGCGCAGCAGTTGGGTCTTCTGCCCGGAAAGGTTGTGCTCGGTGGTGTAGCTGATCAGCCCGCGTGGGTAATTCATCTTGTCCATGATGCTGTCGCAGGCATCGATGCACGCGGCGCAGCCGATGCATTCGATCTGCAGGCCATCGCGGATGTCGATGCCGGTGGGGCAGACCTGCACGCACAGGGTGCAATCGATGCAGTCGCCCAGGCCCTGGGCCTTGTGATCGGCGCTTTTCTTGCGCGGCCCGCGGGCTTCGCCACGGCGCGGGTCGTAGGAAACGATCAGGGTGTCCTGGTCGAACATCACGCTCTGGAAACGCGCGTACGGGCACATGTGGATGCACACCTGCTCGCGCAGCCAGCCGGCGTTGCCGTAGGTGGCCAGGGTGAAGAAGCCGATCCAGAACAGCGCCCAGCCGCTGGCCTCGAAGGTGAGCAGTTCGCCGAGCAGCTCGCGGATCGGCGAGAAGTAGCCCACGAAGGTCAGCGCGGTGGCCAGCGAAACACCCAGCCAGATACCGTGTTTGGCGAAGCGGCGGAGAAATTTGCCGGTGCTCATGGGGGCTCTTTCGAGCTTCATGCGCTGGTTACGGTCGCCCTCGGTGACCTTTTCCGCCCACATGAAAATCCACGTGAATACGCTCTGCGGACAGGTGTAGCCGCACCACACGCGGCCGGCGAACACGGTGATGAAGAACAGCCCGAAGGCGGCGATGATCAGCAGCGCCGAGAGCAGTACGAAATCCTGGGGCCAGTAGGTGGCGCCGAAGATGTGGAACTTGCGCTCCGGCAGGTTCCACCACACTGCCTGGTGGCCGTTCCAGTTCAGCCACACGGTGCCGAAGTAGAGGGTGAGCAACAGGGCGCCTCCGACCCGGCGCAGATTGCGGTAGAAACCACTGAAGGCGCGGGTGTGGATTTTCTCGCGACTGGCATAGAGGTCGATGGTCTCGCCGGCGGCAGCGGGCGTGACGTTCTTGACGGGGATCTGTTGGCTCATCGATGGCTACCGCAACGGTTGGTCGGGCATGTCGCGACCGATACTTGCCGGTCGTGATCGTTCGCTGCGCCGATGGTACGCCTCCAGCCCCGGCAGGGCTTGCGGCTACCCGTCGCAGGGATCAGGCGTGACCATCCTAGGCGCAGCATCGAAACTCCGCCCTGACCCAGGTCAGTGCACTCACTCGTTCTCCTGGGTTCGCTCTACCGTCGCCGACAGGCTGTACACGTAAGCGGCCAGCAGGTGCACCTTGTCGTTGCCGAGAAAGTCCTTTTGCGCCGGCATCTGGCCGCTGCGGCCATGGCGGATGGTCTGCTGCACCTGGGCGAAGCTGGAACCATACAGCCAGACCTGGTCGGTCAGGTTGGGCGCGCCGAGCACCTGCATGCCTTTGCCCTCGGGCCCGTGGCACATGGCGCAACTGGTGGCGTACAGCTGCTTGCCCTTGTCCGGATCCACGGCGATATCCGCAGGATTCTCCAGGCCGGAAAGGCTGCGCACGTAAGCCGTGACGTCGCGCACGCCGTCATCGCCAAGAATCTGCTGCCAACCAGGCATCACGCCCTGGCGGCCCTGCATGATGGAGGTCTTGATGGTGTCCGGATCGCCGCCGTACAGCCAGTCGTCATCGGTCAGGTTGGGAAAGCCGAAGGCGCCCTTGGCGTCGGAGCCGTGGCACACCGAGCAGGTGTTGGCGAACAGGCGGCCGCCGATTTTCAGCGCCCGTTCGTCCTTGGCCACTTCGGCGATGGGCATGGCGGCGTACTTGGCGAACAGCGGGCCGTAGCGCGCATCGGCGACGGCCATCTCGCGCTCCCATTGGGCGACTTGCGTCCAGCCGTCGTCATAGCCCGGCAGCAGCCCCTTGAAGTTACCCAGGCCGGGGTAGAGCAGCAGGTAGCCGACGGCGAATACCAGCGTGCCGACGAACAGCAGGAACCACCAGCGTGGCAACGGGTTGTCGTATTCCTCGATGCCATCGAAGCTGTGGCCGACGGTCTGATCCGTGTTGTCGGGCCGCTGGCCCTTGCGGGTGGCGAAGATCAGCCAGGTCAGGGCCAATAGCGTACCGAGGGTAGGCAGCGCGACGTACAGGCTCCAGAAGGTGCTCATGGCTTGTCGCTCCCGGCAGCGTCGTTCTCGTCCTTGTCGGCAGCTTTCGGCTCGTCGGCGAAAGGCAGATTGGCCGCCTCGTCGAAGCTCGATTTACGCTTGCTGCTGTAAGCCCAGAGCACCACCGCGACGAAGGCGATGAATACCACTGCGGTGCCGATGCCGCGGATGGTGCCGATGTCGGTCAGAAAGGCAGGCATGGGTCACCGCTTGTTCTGGATGGCGGTGCCGAGCACCTGCAGGTAGGCGACCAGGGCGTCCAGCTCGCTCCTGCCCTCGACCGCTTCCCTGGCCTTGGCGATGTCTTCATCGCTGTAGGGAATGCCGAAGCCGCGCATCACCTTCATCTTCTCGGCGGTCAGCGCGCCATCCAGGGTTTTCTTTTCGAGCCAGGGATAGGCCGGCATCTTCGATTCCGGAACCAGGTTGCGCGGGTTGATCAGGTGCATGCGGTGCCACTCGTCCGGGTAACGGCCGCCGACTCGTGCCAAGTCTGGCCCGGTGCGCTTGGAACCCCACAGGAAGGGATGATCCCAGACGCTTTCGCCCGCCACCGAGTAATGACCATAACGTTCGGTTTCGGCGCGGAACGGGCGGATCATCTGCGAATGGCAGCCGACGCAGCCTTCCTTGATGTACACGTCGCGGCCTTCGAGCTGCAGCGCGGTATAGGGCTGCATGCCGGCGACGGGTTCGTTGACCACGTCCTGGAAGAACAGCGGGACGATCTGGGTCAGGCCGCCGATGCTCACTGCGATGACCATCAGCAGGGTCATCAGGCCGAGGTTCTTTTCGATGATGTCGTGTTTCATCCGTTCGCACTCCCGGAGTGGGCAACGGGAATCCGCGCGGCGGCCTCGTACTGCGCCGGTTGGGCAGCACGGATGGTGCGCCAGGTGTTCCAGGCCATCAGCAGCATGCCGCTGAAGAAGATCGCCCCGCCGATCATGCGTACCACGTAGCCGTAGTGGCTGGCCTCCAGGGACTCGACGAAGGAGTAGGTGAGCGTGCCGTCCTCATTCACGGCTCGCCACATCAGGCCCTGGGTGATGCCGTTGACCCACATGGCGACGATGTACAGCACGGTGCCGACGGTCGCCAGCCAGAAGTGCACATGGATCGCCGCCAGGCTGTGCATCCGTTCGCGACCGAACACCTTGGGAATCAGGTGATACAGCGAGCCGATGGTGATCATCGCCACCCAGCCGAGGGCGCCGGCATGCACGTGGCCAATGGTCCAGTCGGTGTAGTGGGAGAGGGCGTTGACCGTCTTGATGGCCATCATCGGCCCCTCGAAGGTCGACATGCCGTAGAACGCCAGGGAGACGACGAGGAAGCGCAGGATCGGATCCGTGCGCAACTTATGCCAGGCGCCGGAGAGGGTCATCATGCCGTTGATCATGCCGCCCCAGCTCGGAGCGAGGAGGATGATCGACATCACCATGCCCAGGCTCTGGGCCCAGTCCGGCAATGCGGTGTAGTGCAGGTGGTGCGGGCCGGCCCAGATGTACAGGGTGATCAGTGCCCAGAAATGCACGATGGACAGGCGATAGGAGTAGATCGGCCGTGCGGCCTGCTTGGGCACGAAGTAATACATCATTCCCAGAAAGCCGGTGGTGAGGAAGAAGCCCACGGCGTTGTGGCCGTACCACCACTGGATCATCGCATCGGTGGCGCCGGCATACGCCGAGTACGACTTGAACAGGCTGACCGGCACCGCCGCGCTGTTGACCACGTGCAGCATCAGGGTGACCAGGATGAAAGCCCCATAAAACCAGTTGGCGACGTAGATGTGCCGTGTCCTGCGCCTGGCGATGGTGCCGAAGAACACCACCACGTAGGCCAGCCAGACGATGCCCAGGAGGATATCGATCGGCCATTCCAGCTCGGCGTATTCCTTGCTGCTGGTGTAGCCCATCGGCAGGCTGATCACCGCCGCGACGATCACCGCCTGCCAGCCCCAGAAGGTGAAGGCCGCCAGGCGGTCGGACATCAGCCGGATCTGGCAGGTGCGCTGCACCACGTAATAGCTGGTGGCGAACAGCGCGCTGCCGCCAAAGGCGAAGATCACCGCATTGGTGTGCAGCGGGCGCAGGCGACCGAAGCTCGTCCATTCCATGTCCAGATTCAACTGTGGCCATACCAGCTGCGCGGCGATGAACACGCCGAGCGCCATGCCGAATACACCCCAGACCACCGTCATCACGGCGAACTGGCGGACGACCTTGTAGTTGTACGCAGCCGGACTGCTTGCTGTGCTCATGCTGGGTTCCACGCTGGGCTTGGGTGCTGCTGTTGCGGCGATGGGCGTTTCAGGCGGCGCGAGTATCCCCGACGGGCTCAGGCGGTGCAATGCGTGGGAAATGTGGTGCAAGCTTTCTGTCGCGCGCTTTCTGCCGGGAGAGGGCGCTTCGGATGCCGGATGGCGGACAGGAGGGGTGATTTACTCGCGGTAGGCAGCAGAGTGCCTGCGACCATTTGACCGGGGTTTTGGCAGCGCGAGTGGTCAGGGGCGAGCGAAATGATGGTTCGGGAATCGCTCCCTGGGCATCGCTGCGCTCAGCACCAGGCTACGGACGGGCGACTGGATTTTGTAGCCTGGGTAAAGTGAAGCGAAACCCGGGTACCGGCTTCCTGGATATCGCTTCGCTCAACGCCCGCTACGGCTTATTCGGCGTTCATCTCACCAGCGGCCTGATTGTGGCTCAGGCTCAGCACGTAGGCAGCCAGCAGATGCACCTTGTCGTTGCCCAGGTATTGCTCCTGGGCCGGCATCTGACCGTTACGGCCGTAGCGGATGGTCTGCTGCAACTGCGCCAGGCTCGACCCGTAGATCCAGCCGCCTGGGTGAGTCAGGTTCGGTGCGCCGAGCAGCGCCATACCGCTGCCGGTCTGGCCATGGCAGGCGACGCAGGTGCTGTCGTATAACTGCTTGCCCTTTTCCAGGTCGGCATTGCTGCCTTCCGGCAACGGTAGCCTGGCCAGGCCGTTACGCACGTAGGCCGCGACGTTGCGCACGCCGTCATCGCCGAGCACTTCACCCCAGGCCGGCATGGTGCCGATGCGGCCATTGAGGATGGTGGTCTTGATGGTCTCGGCGTCGCCGCCCCAGCGCCAGTGCTGATCCGTCAGGTTGGGAAAACCCACCGCACCCTTGGCGTCCGAGCCATGGCAGATCGAGCAATAGGTAGCGAACAGTCGGCCGCCCATCTTCAGCGCCTGTTCATCCTGCGCCACCTGCTCCAGGGACATGGCCGAATACTTGGCGAAGATCGGCCCGTATTGGGCATCGGCCTTGCTCACTTCGCGCTCCCACTGGGCGACTTGCGTCCAGCCATCTTCATAGCCCGGCAGCAGGCCCTTGAAGTTGCCCAGGCCCGGGTACAGTGCCAGGTAACCGGCTGCGAAGATCAGCGTGCCGAGAAACAGCATGAACCACCAGCGCGGCAGGGGATTGTCGTATTCCTCGATGCCGTCGAAGGCATGCCCCATGGTCTGATCCGTGGTGTTCTTGCGTTCCCCTTTGCGGGTGGCGAACAGTAGCCAGAACAATGCGACCAGGCTGCCAACCGTCAACAGCGTGATGTACCAGCTCCAGAAGGTGCTCATGGGGTGTCAGTCCTCGATGCTGCAGATTGAATAGGCTGTTGAAAAACTACCTGCGTTGCCGTCGCGTCGTTAAAAGCAGGCTCAAAATGCTCATGTACTACTCGTACACTCCGCTTTTTCGCCTGCTTTTGCCTCGCGCCGGCGGCCTCGTCTACGTTTTTCAACGGCCTGTTGGGTTCATCGGCGAAGGGCAGGTTGGCCGCATCGTCGAAGGCCTTGGCGCGTTTGCCGCTGTAGGCCCACAGCGTCACGCAGGTGAAGGCGACCAGCACCAGTACGGTACCGATGCCACGCAGCATGCCGATGTCGATCAGGTCGAAAAGCATGGAATCACCTCTTGTTCTTCAAGGCAGTGCCGAGCACTTGCAGGTAGGCGACCAGGGCGTCCATCTCGGTCTTGCCCTTCACCGCAGCCGCGGCGCCGGCGATGTCCTCGTCGCTGTAGGGCACGCCGAGGAAGCGCATGGCCTTCAGCTTGGCGGCGGTGTCCTTGCCGTCGAGGGTGTTCTCCACCAGCCAGGGGTAGGACGGCATCTTCGACTCCGGCACCAGGTTGCGCGGGTTGTACAGGTGCGCACGGTGCCACTCGTCCGAGTAGCGGCCGCCGACCCGAGCCAGATCCGGACCGGTGCGCTTGGAGCCCCACAGGAAGGGGTGATCCCAGACGCTTTCGCCCGCCACCGAGTAGTGGCCGTAGCGCTCGGTCTCGGCGCGGAACGGGCGGATCATCTGCGAATGGCAGCCGACGCAGCCTTCCTTGATGTACACGTCGCGGCCTTCGAGCTGCAGCGCTGTATAGGGCTGCATGCCGGCCACCGGCTCGTTGACCACATCCTGGAAGAACAGCGGGACGATCTGCGTCAGGCCGCCGATGCTGACGGCGAACACCATCAACAGAGCCATCAGGCCGACGTTCTTTTCGATGATTTCGTGTTTCATCAGTGGGCTCCCTGTACCGAGAACTGCGCAGCCGCTTCCAGCTCGTCTGGCTTGCTGGCGCGCACGGTCTGCCAGGTGTTCCAGGCCATCAGCAGCATGCCGGCGAAGAAGATCGCACCGCCGATCACCCGTACCACGAAGCCGGGATGGCTGGCCTCCAAAGCTTCGACGAAGGAGTAGGTGAGGGTGCCGTCGCTGTTGACTGCACGCCACATCAGGCCCTGGGCGATGCCGTTGACCCACATCGAGGCGATGTACAGCACGGTGCCGATGGTGGCGAGCCAGAAATGCACGTTGATCAGGCCCAGGCTGTGCATCTGCTCGCGGCCGAACACCTTGGGAATCATGTGGTACAGCGAGCCGATGGAGATCATCGCCACCCAGCCGAGGGCGCCGGCGTGCACGTGGCCGATAGTCCAGTCGGTGTAGTGGGAGAGGGCGTTGACGGTCTTGATGGCCATCATCGGCCCCTCGAAGGTCGACATGCCGTAGAACGCCAGGGCGACCACCAGGAAGCGCAGGATCGGGTCAGTGCGCAACTTATGCCAGGCGCCGGAGAGGGTCATCATGCCGTTGATCATGCCGCCCCAGCTCGGTGCCAGCAGCACCAGGGACATCACCATGCCGAGCGACTGTGCCCAGTCCGGCAGCGCGGTGTAGTGCAGGTGGTGCGGGCCGGCCCAGATGTACAGGGTGATCAATGCCCAGAAGTGCACGATGGACAGGCGATAGGAGTACACCGGGCGCCCGGCCTGCTTGGGCACGAAGTAATACATCATCCCCAGGAAGCCGGCGGTGAGGAAGAAGCCCACCGCGTTGTGGCCGTACCACCACTGGATCATCGCATCGGTGGCGCCGGCATACAGCGAGTAGGACTTGGTCAGCGTGACCGGCACTTCCAGATTGTTGACCACATGCAGCAGGGCCACGGTGAGGATAAAGGCACCGAAGAACCAGTTGCCGACATAGATATGGCTGACGTTGCGCTTGAAGATGGTGCCGAAGAACACGATCGCGTAGCTGACCCAGACGATGGTGATCAGGATGTCGATCGGCCATTCCAGCTCGGCGTATTCCTTGGAACTGGTGTAGCCCAGCGGCAGGCTGATGGCCGCCAACAGGATTACCAGTTGCCAGCCCCAGAAGGTGAAGGCCGCCAGCCTGGGCGCGAACAGCGTGGCCTGTGAGGTGCGCTGTACGGCATAGTAGCTGGTGGCGAACAGGGCGCAGCCGCCGAAGGCGAAGATCACCGCGTTGGTGTGCAGTGGTCGCAGGCGACCGAAGCTCGTCCAGGGCAGATCGAAGTTGAGCCACGGCCAGGCGAGCTGCGCTGCGATAAGCACGCCGAGCCCCATCCCGACTATGCCCCACACCACCGTCATGATGGCGAATTGGCGAACCACCTTGTAGTTATAGGCGGAACTGGTTGTTGTGTTCATGTCTGGGTTTCCATCCACGGTTATGGGCAGATCTTTCGAAGCAGCCCCGCGCGGATTGACATATCCGCACGTTATTGAAGGGCTTTTATGAGCGAGGCAAGCATGAGCAATGGGCACAAGGGCGGTATTGACGCTGGTCAATGCGCGCAGGGGAGCGAGGAGGCGGGGCTGCTATGGGATCGGCCGGCGGGTGAGAGCCTGGCCACACTGATCCTCGCCCATGGCGCGGGTGCGCCGATGGACAGCGATTTCATGAACCTGATGGCAGTCAAGCTCGCCGCCCGTGGGCTGACGGTGGTGCGCTTCGAGTTCGACTACATGGCCGCGCGCCGGCAGGACGGCAAGAAACGCCCACCCAATCCCCAGGCGAAACTGCTCGAACGTTGGCGCGAGGTGCATGCCGCCGTGCGACAACAGGTCACTGGGCCGCTGGCCATCGGCGGCAAGTCCATGGGCGGTCGCATGGCCAGCCTGCTGGCTGATGAGCTGGGTGCTGATGGCCTGATCTGCCTGGGCTACCCCTTCCACGCCATCGGCAAGGCCGACAAACCACGCACCGCCCACCTGGCCGACCTCAAGACGCCGACCCTGATCGTCCAGGGCGAGCGCGATGCCATGGGCGACCGCCATACCGTGGCGAGCTATCAGCTATCGCGCGCCATTGAACTGTGTTGGCTGACCGCGGGGGATCACGACCTCAAACCGCTGAAGGTCTCCGGGTACAGCCATGAGCAGCACCTGGAGTCGGCCGCGGATGCAGTGGCCGCATTCCTGACGCAGCAGGGCGATGCAGGTCGCTGAATCGTGGCCTGCTTGGCAGCCCGGTTAATGTCGAGTGGGTAGGATCGTTGTCGATCCGGAGAGCCGGGCGGGAAAGGGATGGATTATCGCGATGTGCTGGAAATGCAGAAAACCGCAAAGCGTTTCAAACGGCTGGCGGTTTGGGGCCTGGCCATACTGGGTTGCATTCTGCTGTTCGGTGGTAGCCGTTGGCACCTTACCGGCGCGCCGCCGAACCCGATCTCGGTAGAGATGATGAAAGACTATGTGCGAGGCGCGGGCGCCGACCCTGAATCGCTGATCCTCAGTAATCATCACGGTACCTGCGGCACCTTCACCTACATCGCCCGCGATGGCGAACGTAGTGCACCTCTCGGTTTTGTCGCCATTCCTGGCAAGGGCGTATCGCTAAGCCTGTTCAGTGCCGAATGGGACAAAAGCCCCTGCGCCGGGCCGCGCTCCTACACACTGCACCGCTAACCTGTAGGAGCCGGCTTGCCGGCGATACGATTTTGCCCGCTACTCCTGCGTGGGCCTCGCCACCGCTATCGCCGGCAAGGCTAGGCGCCCCCGCCGTTCCTACAGAACGGTGCATCCATCGCCTGATCACTCCGACAACCGCTGGCCACAATGCAGACAATTCGGCGTCGCCGGATCATGCCGATCACCCGCAACGCCATCGGCCTTGCTATGGGGCGACTCACCACAGCCAGGGCAGGCGTAACGCGACAACGTTCGATGCTGGCGATAGAGGTTCAGCAGCACGCCAGCAAGGACCACTGCCAACGCAATCAACAACTCGCCATCGGGCCGGAACATGGCCAGCACGAATAGTGCGATGACTAGTACCGCGAGCAGGGACTCGAGAAAGTCGACGTGTTTGCGTGAGCGGTTGTAGTCATCCGGAGTCATTGCACAGCACCTTGTTGTTCTTCGCTGAATCCTGTCGCGATGCCAAGCACGTAGCAACTGTCTTTGCTCATTGCTGAGTGGCGCAAGGCCAATAACAATCATGATCCAGTGAGTGCTTGGCCCTGCTATACGGACGACAGAATGGCCAGCGGATAAGCCCACCAAGGCACCTCTAAAAATTATCTGCGTTGTCATCGTTGCGTTAAAAACAGGCTCGTGTGGGAGTCCAAGCTCTTTTCGCCTGTTTTTGCGGGATCGCCATCGGTATTGCACTGGCTGTCTCGCCAACGTTTCTAGATGTGCCAAAAACAGGCCAGATATACGAATGAAAGCGTACTGACGGCATTACTTTTCATTGCCTGTTGAGGAGTCGATATACGCATAGGTAGGGATGACCAACATCGTATGCAAACAAGGCGATATCTTGTAACCCATTTAATTGGTGCCTGACGGAACCGTGACCATTGCCGTTCTCTTGATTGCTCACATGCTCGGATCTCCAGTTATGGGGGGGCGTTTTCCAAAATTGGAGATAACTTTGATGTGGCGCAAGAATTACAATAGGCCTAGATTCCCTGTGCCAATAACAAAAGGCGAGCGAAAGTGCTTCTAGAAATCAATTGGCCGTTATGGTTGACCACTATGATTCCATTAGCCATGAGTGCAGGTCCAGGCAACCTGATGGTGGCGACCTCGGGTGCGCAGAGTGGTGTCCGGCGCTCGGTACTATTCATTGCAGGCCTGGACATTGCCTATTTTGTTATTTCGATGCTGGTTGGCCTGGGCTTGTATCACACATTAATGAGTGAGCCCGCACTTGTGTGGGGACTTCGGGTTGCTGGCAGTATTTACATCATGTGGCTGGGTATGCGGTTGCTATTGCGCCCAATGATATCCACGAATAACGAAAATCTGGATTTGCAGTTCCGGGATGGGGTCATGGTACAGCTTGGGAATGTGCAGGGGTTGGTGATGCTGCTTGTTATGTTTTCGACATTCATTCCAACTGGAAAGACAAGTAGCAGCGTAGTTCTTGCGCTCAGCTTTGCATTGATTTCATTGAATTTTATTGCGCACCTTATCTGGGTTTCATTGGGGGCGACTATTCAGAAATTGTTGAGTGCGCGTCCAGAGCTGCTGAGGGCGCAAAACGCTGTATTTGGGCTAATGCTTATTGCAGTGGCAGTCTGGATATTTATCAGAACTGACTCTTTGTAAAGGAGGGGGCATGATCAAAGCATATGGAGTTATGTGCACAGCTCCTGGCGGGCCTGAGGTGCTAAAGCTCAGTACCTATAATTTGCAGCCGCCTGGCTCGGAAGAGATCGCCGTTGCGATTGAAGCTGCAGGAGTAAACTTCATCGATCTCTACCGGCGCTCTGGCGCGTTGAACGATAGTCTGACATTCCCCAAAAGCATCGGCTTCGAGGGCGCAGGTTACATAGTGTCATGTGGGCGAGCTGTAACCGAGTTTTCTGTAGGCGATCGGGTTGCCTTTGTGGATTCTTCTACTGGGAGCTACGCTTCTCATGCAATTCTTCCGGCTGCTCGTGCGATCAAACTGGCCGATGACTTATCGACAGATCTAGCGGCTGCTGCAATGTTTAAGGGAATTGCTGCTGAATATCTTACCTTTCGCTGCGTCCCGCTGGGGCCTGGTGATTGGATTGTTTGGCACGCAGCAGCAGGGGGAGTAGGGAGTATCGCTACCGGTTGGCTCGCCGCCAGGGGCGCCCGTGTCATTGGCCTTGCTTCGACGCCTGCCAAAAGAGCTCAAGCCTTGGACGCGGGTTGCGTCGCGGCTTTTGATGCTGCAGATCCTTCCACCGTTCTGGCGATTAGAGAATTGACGCAAGGGAAAGGCGTTGATGTGGTTTTCGACTCTATCGAAAATGCAACAATCGAGTTATCACTTGCTTGCCTGCGACAGCAAGGTCGGCTGGTATTATTTGGAAATTCATCAGGGGATGTGACAGGATTCAATCTGTCACGGCTCGGGCAACTGGGCTCATTGCATGTGACTCGACCAACCTTAAAGCACTACATCGGTACGAAGGCCGAGCTCACAAATGCTTCGATTCGGGTGATGACCGCCCTTGCCAGCGGTGAAATTCCTCCTCTGCAGGTAACGAGAATGCCTCTCGTGGAAGCTGCTCAGGCACATCACCTTCTTCAAGCAAGGAAAGTTCGGGGTTCTCTTATCCTGATTCCAGGATCCCAGTAATACTCTGGAGAGGAACCTGTCATTGTATGTCGGTGCGCGAAGTCTCAAATAACTGGATCAGATAATCTACCACAACTGTGACACGCCTGAGATCCTGACTTGCTTGGTTTCGCAGAAGCCAAATATCGGAACGGTGCGAAGGTATATCGGGAAAAAGATGGCGTAGCCCCATTTTTTGCCCAATGTAAGCTGGAAGTACCGCTATGCCAAGATCGGCTTCAACGGCTTTGATCTGCGCGTTTAGATTGTGAAGTCTCATCCAGATTTTTTGACCGCGACTAATCTCGTTTAGCCACTGTGCAAGCGGCATGTGCGCCATCTCTTCTGTCCAGCCGATGAGGTGATGGTGGATCAACTCGGATGGTTCAGTTGGTATGCCGTACTTGATTGCATATCGTTCTGAACAGAAAAGGCACTGAGTGAGTTGTCCAAGGCGGCGCATCGTGAAATTGCCATTTTCCGGTCTGCGCAGACGGATGATGATATCGCTGTGACTTTGCGTCAGTTTTGACGATATAGCGGAATTAATTACATCGAAGCTGATGTCGGGGTACTGTTCGCGTACCTTTGATAGCGTGGGGATTATGAAGTGGGTTCCCATGATCTCCGGGCAGTCGATCCGGACGCGGCCTGCGGCACCCTCGTTTGGGTGCGATATCTGTCGTTCAATAAGTTTAAATCGTTCTTCGGTTTCAAGTGCCAATGGCAAAAGATTCTTTCCTGCCTCAGTGAGAAAGTAACCGTTGGTTTTTTTCAGAAATAAGCTTATTCCTAATGACTCTTCCAGTGCAGCAATCTTACGCGCCACTGTGGAAGCGGAAACCTTTAGAGAATGTCCTGCGTCAGTGACATTACTGGTCTTTGCAACGGAAATGAATATCCTTAGATCATCCCAGTTCACTTGCTTCTGTCCTCATCTCTTAGCTTGGCGTATGCATTTTGGTGGTAGCAATGTCCTTGCCTGGGCGCGTACCGCAGACCGATGCCCGGCCGGGCAGGCCGAGTGCAGCTGGGGGGTGTGAGTTTCATGTTACCAGCAATAGCGTTGCTCGTTGCTGTTGGTCGTTACGGTATCATTTTCCCAGATTGCCAAACGTCTGTGTCAATCAAGATATTTATACACATTCATGAGGAGCATGGCATTCCAAAAATGAAAAATCGATCCCCATAAAAATCAATATAAACCAGTATCAATTGCGGCGTATCGTTTTCCCATGAAAGGAATTTAATTGGGGGTGGGATATGCCGAGAGAAACAATGCGAGTGCTTCCTAAATATTTTCAGCCGTTCTTAAGCTGGCTCACGGCCAAGCCATTGGCGGAAGACCTGGGGAATGTGCGCAAATTGACTCCGATGTTCCACGTTGCTGTTTCAGTCGGTTTTATTTCATTGGGCGTGATGCTGTTGGCGTCGGGTTACATAAAAGCCAATGCGGTGATGTGGGCTTTGGGGTTTATTCTCGCTTCAGGGGGGATAAAGCAGTTTCAAGTCATGATATGCCACAATTGCGCCCACGACATGGTATTTACCAATAAGAAGCTGAATGCACTTGTAGGGAATTTAATCTCGGGCTTCCTTATGTTGAAGCCGTTCGAAGTATATAAGAAAGAACATTTGCTTCATCACAGTTCCAAGTCGTTGTTAACGGATAAGGATGATACGCTTTCGTACTTGCAGGGGACGGTCGGATTAAAACCGTCTGACAGTGTTTTCGTTATGTGGGCGAAACTGGTTACGACAGCGCTGTCGCCGTTGGCGATTCTCCGATCTTCCTGGGGGCGCGTGAAGTCTACAGCAACTGCACCAAACAAAAGAATAGCTGCGTTGACGCTGAGCTGCTGGTCGATAGCATCAGTGATCGCTCTATTTCTAGGGCAGTTTGATGTCTTTATTATTGCCTGGGTACTTCCAGTCTTTATGGGATACCACATCAGCTCTACATTTCGGCTAGCTGCCGAGCATACTTGGCCTAGTGTGGAAGTACTCGAGAAGCGGGGTGTCGAATTCATCTGTGAGAGTACGACCGGGGTCTTTATCGGGGAAGCTCTTTACATAAAGGAAGATGCGGGACTAATCAAACGGGTTGTCTGGATTTCGTTATGGCTCCTGAAGATGCTTACTGTTCACCTCTTCGTGCGGATATTCATCATGGTTGGCGATACTCCATGCCATGACTTTCATCACCGGCGCCCGAGGTCAACGGATTGGCCGAACTATATAACGGCGCGCGAGCGTGACATGCTCGATGGATCTAAGCCATTTCCGAGCAATTATGTGGGCTACTGGGGGTATGGAGCTTCTGTTACAAGAAATTTCAGGAATTTCCAGAGGGCCCGTCCGTACTATGAAAAAGCTACTTCGGTCTAATAGGGTGAGATATGAGTCGCAGGAAGTCTGTTCTTTTAATTACTGTTCCATCGGATTCTCATAGCTGGAACCTGGTATTTATGGATTTTCTATTGGGTGAGTGGGGGTATCAGATAGAGAATATGGGACCTAACACCCCCGTGGGTGATGTTGTTAACTGGCTGAAGTCCAACCCCTGTGAAATGGTCGTTGTGAGTACTGTCAACGGTCATGGTTATATAGAAGGGATTGAAATTGCTCGCCGGGTTCGCGGGGACGCAAAGTTTCATGGGCTGCTGTGTGTTGGTGGAAAAATCTGTACTGAAAATGATCCCTTGACCATTGCGCGGCATAGCGAAGCACTCAAGGAAGCTGGTTTTGATGGGGTTTTTGATGACAGTGTGAAGAATAGTTTCGACTACTTTCAGGCGCTTGTTATGGAGACCGTGGAAGGCGGTCGTAGTGGAGTTCCCAATATTAGGATCTGATCCTCTGAGCAGTTGATCATAAGGTATGAGGCATTCAGGCCAGTGGAGTTCTTTAAGAATGCATGATTTTAACGCGTATGTACTCGACCGCTATGCCTTGAGTGGCCCAGTGCTCCAGCCACGTATGGGCTTCAGTTCCCGTAGCCGGATGCAGGCAGGATTGAAGGCCACTGCCGGCAGTCATGCCAACACTGTTTGCACCATCACGCTGGATGCATTCACCCGAGTGAATGACTTGGACGCAGCGCAACGGGCGATCGACAACGGCGCGATGCTCCATGGCTATCCCATCGTCAACCATCCTGTTGCAGAGACGCGGGAGATGCTGGGTCGTATTCGTGATATTTACAATGTTCCTGTCCAGATCCGCCATGGTTCTCCGGATCCTGTTCACATTTTCCGGAGAATGACCGAAGTGGGCTTGGCCGCCACCGAAGGAGGGCCAGTCTCCTATTGTCTACCGTATAGCCGCACTCCTTTGCGTGATGCATTCTCTCACTGGAGGAGCGCCTGTGAGGTACTGTCGCAAGGTGTAGAGCACAGCCACATTGAGAGCTTTGCAGGCTGCATGATGGGACAAATGTGTGATCCCGCTGTTTTGGTGGCTCTCAACGTTCTCGAGGGCTTGTTCCTGCGTGAGCATGGAATTTCGACTCTGTCGTTCTCCTATGCGCAAGGAATTTCTCCTATGCAGGATCTGGCCGCGTTATCAGCATTGAAGAAGCTTGTTGGGGAGCGTTTCACGCCAGGTAGCTACCATTTCGTTGCCTATGTATTTATGGGATTCTTTCCTCGTACAATCGGGGGGTTCTGTCGTATCACGCAAGATGCACTTTCAGTTGTCCGCGCCGCTGGCGTTCATCGGGTTATCGTCAAGACTCCGGTAGAATCGCGGCGGATTCCACGTATTGAGGAGAACATCGCGGCTTTGGAGTACGCCGAGTACTGTCTCCGGACAGGGGGCGTCTTGTCGGAAGTGCCTTTTGATTATGATGAACATAATCGGATATTGGATAAAGCCACTAAATTAATTTCAGGAACATTGGTGCTT
This sequence comes from Phytopseudomonas daroniae, assembly GCF_004327285.1. GTDB lineage: Bacteria > Pseudomonadota > Gammaproteobacteria > Pseudomonadales > Pseudomonadaceae > Aquipseudomonas > Aquipseudomonas daroniae. The sequence goes on along the minus strand of NZ_QJUI01000030.1, from coordinate 9,893 downwards.
GATTCTAATATATCGGAAGCTATTCTTTCTGCGTTTGATTGCGGCCTTCTTTCGATTCCATATTGCTTGCATCCCGATAATAAGCGTGGATCCGGTACGGTTTTGACTCCCAATAACTATTATCTTGGTTTTCAGGGGGGGCAAGTAGAGAATGCCTTCTCCTTTTTATCAGCTTTGCGCCAAAATATTCGTACGTACGATATTGTGATCTGAGCAGGTAGTCCTGGTTTTCTGAAATGTCCGCGAAGAGGAATTTAGAGATACGCGTTGATCTCTTAGTTTCTCTTGCGGTCACTGGTAACGAGTCGATGCCTCGGGGCTCACTGCCGCTATCGCCGGCAAGGCTAGGCGCCCCCACCGCTCCTACAGAACGATGCAATCATCGTCTGCTCACTCCGACAACCGTTGTCCACAATGCAGGCAATTCGGCGTCGCCGGATCATGCCGTTCACCCGCAACGCCATCGGTCTTGCTATGGGGCGACTCACCGCAGCCAGGGCAGGCGTAACGCGACGACGTTCGATGCTGGCGATAGAGGCTCAGCAGCACGCCAGCAATGACCACTGCCAACGCAATCAACAACTCGCCATCGGGCCGGAACATGGCCAGCACGAATAGCGCGATGACCAGTACCGCGAGCAGGGATTCGAGAAAGTCGACGTGTTTGCGTAAGCGGTTGTAGTCATCCGGAGTCATTGCTCGGCATCCTTGTCGTTGTGCAGTCAATCCTGCCGCGCTGAAGGGCGCATGACAACCGTTGGTAAAGCCATTGAAGAATTTGTAGGGCGTATTAGCCGCAGGCGTAATCCGCCACACGAACTGTATTACTTCATATGGTTGATGGGCGTGCCACGCGGTAAACGACGGATTACGCTTCGCTAATCCATCCTACAAAGACTGATCCACCTTATCTCGTTACAGTTGTCTGCAATCTTGCCCGCAACGCTGGCGTGGAAACGTTCCGTAGGGTGGACGACGCTTCATCCGTCCACCGTTTTGAGATCGCCATGGTGGATGAAAAAGGCGTCATCCACCCTACTCGCTGCTTTATATGGTGCGCGGTGATGATGAGCCCTACTTTCCAGGCTCTCGAATACCGACTATTGGGCCGGGTTGCTCCCAGTCGCATTGGGATTTAAAGAACTTAAAGAATTCTGCTCTCTTCTCCGTGCTGGATGTATCTCGAAGAGAAGAAATTGTTGCGCTGAAGTGTTTTTCTACTGCGGAAATACAGCGCTTCACATCAATAAGTATGGACTGTATTTCCCCCTCAATATCTAGGTTTCCATCACGCACTGGAAGGGTGATGACCATATCTCTGTTCATATCAGCAAAGAAAACCTTTCCACGGAATAAGCCGTCGTGAAAAAAACCACACCTTGCATCCTCGTATAGAAGCTGCCCTACACGTAACAGGAGCTGTTCTGGGTTTCCAGAAAGCGTGAATGCGTCGGTGAAACCATACTTAAAGTATTCTTTGGAGCGACCAGATGATGATTTTCTCATCAGGTAGCTCCAAGCACCCTCGAAGTAGGTGAGTAGAATACAAAATGCGGCTGGGCCGCCGTGCTCTGTATTGGCTAGAAGTTTAGCAGGCTCAATAACCCAGTGCTGTATACGATCCTCATAAACATCAATGATGTCGTCGATATCAGGAGCTTCAAGCTTCTCGGCCTCGTAGTGAGGGCTAATGGATACTGGCATGATTTCTCCTAAGGTATAACGTTGGAGCTAAGCACCGCTCGCGCGCTTTCTGGCGAGTGTGTGCTTGAGCGCATTGTTAGGAGTAACTCTGCGCTGCGGTTTTTGTCAATTGCAATAAATTTGGCGCATGTTCAATGCCTTTCTCAATTAAAGATTTTGTTAATATTTTAAGTGACTCAGATGACATGGTTTCGATAGTTTTTTTGAGCCAGGATTTTTCGGAGGAGGCCAATGATGAAGCATCGACTCTAGAAAATATTAGCTCGCGCAAGGTGTCAGCATGAAGTTTAACTACCACGGTTCCAAGAATAGAGGATAAGCCGCCGTCGTCGGCTAGGAAGTCGAGGCCTTTCGCGGTGATTTTTGCACCTTGAAATATTATTGCACCAGATAGCGTATGGTCTAACGCGCCTTCGATAAGCTCATGCTCTCGCAGGTACTAAAGGATTTTCAGGTCTTCTGATTCTTCTGATTGGCATACGCAACCAATGGTGTAAGAGGGATAAACAGCCGCAAGGCTCTCTAGTATCCCTTTTTGACGCGCACGATCAATATGCATTGTGACTCCTAACGTTTGGTTAAAGGGCCGGCTTTAGCCGGTTCCAGAAAGCGAAGCGAACGGTTTGAACCACTAGTTAGGTTTCGCCGCAGAGTTTGGAATGCACGCTTAATGCGAGTGCGCCATATCCAACGCCCTTACCTTTGTTGTGTGTGGAGAAGTTCTGTAAGTCTGTTATGTCGTCCCACAAATCAACTGAGTTTAGCTCTGTGTGCGTTTCATCTGTGTCTAACTCAAAGTCAACGAAGCGACCTTTGTCGGTAAGGATTGTGCCAATTAGCCTAGGCATACCAGGAAAATCTATTTCCAATTGCAAAATAATGCTTTGGTTCCAAGATAAATTCTTTTTCTTTCCGTATTCAAAGAGCGCGCGCGGTAGTTCATTGTCTTGCCAGTAATTTGCGGTCAAATATATTCTGTGCTCTGCAAGCGCGTTTTGCTCTTGCACATTTAGCTGACGCTTCCGCAATAGGCGAGAAATATCCATGCGATACCTAACGTTTGGAGCTAAGCACCGCTCGCGCGCTTTTTGGCGAGTGTGTGCTTGAGCGACTAGTTATCCAACAATACACTCCGACCTGCGCAGCAGGGCTGTAAATACAATGAAAGCTCAGGCGGGAGGAAAACGAAAAAATACGGCTCACCGCTGTATAGACACTCGGTGTGTGCATTAACTTCGTTATGCTCCACCGAGTGTCTATACCGCGTAATAGTTGCTTTTTCGATTTTTCGCCAGTCGGATTCCTTGCCATTTACGGTTTTCCTACGCCGATCGTGCCTATTGTTGGGTAACTATAAATAGACACCAAGTGGTGCATAACTCCCCGGACGGGCGTGGTGTATAACATTCCTTGGCCTTTGTGCTGAACCCGTCTAACCCGAAGCATACGGCGAGGTGCTGGGTCTTTTGGCGTGTTATACACCACGCTTACAGTAAGCTGGCAAGCGTTTGGGGCTGCCCTTGGCTTCGGGTGTGAGCCTTGCTAAAGAGCACAACATGACGTTAGTGCTCTTTCATACTTACCGATTAAACCGCGCCACCAACGAATACTGCCCCTGCGCCGTACTGGTCAGCTCCTCACTCAGCAATGCCGTACTTTGGGCCTCGCCAGCAGTCTGGTCGGAGAGTTGGGCGATGGTGGTGATGTTGCGGCTGATTTCGTCGGCAACGGCGCTCTGTTCTTCGGCGGCTGCGGCGATCTGGTCGGCCATTTCGGCGATATTGGCCACGGCGTCGCTGATGCCGGCGAGGGCGTGGTCGGCTTGTTGTACGCGTTCGACGCCTTCGTCGGCCTGCTTGCGGCCGATGTCCATGGTCAGTACGGCTTCGTCGGCGGTGCGTTGTAGTTTGGCGATCAGTTCGTGGATCTGCCCGGTGGACTGGGCGGTGCGCTGGGCCAGGGAGCGAACCTCATCGGCGACCACGGCGAAGCCGCGGCCCATTTCACCGGCGCGGGCGGCTTCGATGGCGGCGTTGAGGGCTAGCAGGTTGGTCTGGTCGGCGATGCCTTTGATCACGTCGACCACGCCGCCGATTTCGTTGCTGTCGCGTGCCAGGCGGGTGACGGTTTCGCCGGTCTCGCCCACGGAAAGCGACAGGCGCTGTATCGCTTCGCGGGTTTCGCTGGCAATGGTGCGGCCTTCCTGGGTGAGACGGTTGGCTTCCTGGGTGGCGATGGCGGTGCGGGCCACGTTGTTGGCCACTTCCAGGGTGGTGGCGGCCATTTCGTTGACGGCGGTGGCGACCTGATCGGTTTCTTCGCGCTGGCGCTGCAGCCCGGCGGAGCTGTTGTGGGCGAGGGTATCGGCCTGCCGGGCCTGTTTGGCGAGGTTTTCGGCGCTGTCCTGCAGGCGGGTGAGGCAGGTCTTGAGGCGTGCTTCCTGGCTGAGGATGGACAGTTCCAGGCGGCCCTCGACACCGCGGCTGTCGGTGTACATCTGCGCGATCAGCGGGTCGGAGGTACTTTGCTCAGCTAACTGCAGCAGGCGTTTGATGCCGCGGCTTTGCCAGGCCAGGCCCAGCAGACCGAGGGGAATCGACAGTGCTGCCGCGGCGATAAAGCCCCAGGTGCTATCCAGCCAGGCACCGACCAGAAAGCCGACCTGGCTGACCAGAATGAACGGTAGCCAGTTCTGCAGCACTGGTAACCAGCGGTCGCGGTTCGGTATGGCGGTCTTGCCGGCGTTGAGGCGGCCGTAGAGCGCCTGAGCCCGCTGAACCTGCTCGGCGGTAGGTTTGCTGCGTACCGACTCGTAGCCGGTGACCTTGCCGTCATCGAGCACCGGCACCACGTAGGCGTTGACCCAGTAATGGTCGCCATTCTTGCAGCGGTTCTTGACGATGCCCATCCACGGCCGGCCATTCTTCAGGGTGCTCCACATATGCTCGAACACGGCGGGCGGCACGTCAGGGTGACGCACCAGGTTGTGCGGCGCGCGTATCAGCTCATTGTGGTCGAAGCCGCTGATTTCGACGAAGGCGTCGTTGCAGTAGGTGATCTGGCCCTTGAGATCGGTCGTCGAGATCAAACGCTGGTGCGCCGGAAACGTCCGCTCGTTTCCTGTGATCGGCTGGTTGTTACGCATGGCATCTACCCTGATGATTTTTTTGATTTATCGCGTACGCGTGGCAGGAGTGGGAGTGTAACTGGAATTGGAACTGGAGCACATTTTGGCGCCAGTAGAACGACGATCCATTGGTAGGGTTGCTGTTTCGATGGCGACGATTGCACCCAAAGTGCGGCGTTCGTGGTGAATAAAAAGGGCGTTCGTGCCTATCGACCCTGCGATTTGTAGGAGTCGCGCCCTCGCGGCGAATGGTGTGAGCAACGCATCCATTGCGTTGAATCGTTTCGCGCCGGGGCGACGCTTCCACAAGATCATTGGTGTCCTTCCCCATTGCGCAGCCGCCCGCATCCTTGCGGCGACTGTGCAGGTTGGCGATCAGCCCGCGATCAGCTGGCGTAGCACGTAGTGCAGAATGCCGCCGGCCTTGAAGTACTCCACCTCGTTGAGGGTGTCGATGCGGCAGAGCAGCTCGACGCTCTGCTGCTTGCCGTCCTCACGGGTGATCTCCAGGGTCAGTGGCATGTGCGGGCGCAGTTCCACACCGTCCAGGCCCTTGATGGCGAGGGTTTCCTGGCCGGTGAGGCCGAGACTTTTGCGGTCGGCGCCCTCGGTGAATTGCAGCGGCAGCACGCCCATGCCCACCAGATTGGAGCGGTGGATGCGCTCGAAGCTCTCGGCGATCACCGCCTTCACCCCGAGCAGGTTGGTGCCCTTGGCGGCCCAGTCGCGGCTCGAACCGGTGCCGTATTCCTTGCCGGCGATCACCACCAGCGGCGTGCCTTCTTGCTGATAGCGCATGGACGCGTCGTAGATCGCCAGTTTCTCGCCGCTGGGCACGTGCAGGGTGTTGCCGCCTTCTTCACCGTCGAGCATTTCGTTGCGGATACGAATATTGGCGAAGGTGCCGCGCATCATCACTTCGTGGTTGCCGCGGCGCGAGCCATAGGAATTGAAGTCGCGCGGTTCCACCCCTTGCTCGCGCAGATAACGGCCGGCAGGGCTGTCGGCCTTGATGTTGCCGGCAGGCGAAATGTGGTCGGTGGTCACCGAATCGCCGAGCAGGGCGAGGATGCGCGCGTTGGCGATGTCTGTGATGGCCGGTGGCGCCTGGTCGATGGCTTCGAAGAAAGGCGGATGCTGGATATAGGTGGAATCGTTCTGCCACGTGTAGGTATCAGCCTCGGGCACGGCGATGGCCTGCCACTGTTCGTCACCGGCGAACACTTCGGCGTACTCCTTGCGGAACATGGCGGTGTCGACCTTCTGTACCGCGTCGGCGATTTCCTTCTGGCTCGGCCAGATATCGCGCAGGTACACCGGTTTGCCGTCGCGGTCTTCGCCCAGCGGCTCCTCGGCGATATTGATTCGCACGCTGCCGGCCAGGGCGTAGGCGACCACCAGGGGGGGCGAGGCCAGCCAGTTGGTTTTCACCAGCGGGTGCACACGGCCTTCGAAGTTGCGGTTGCCGGACAGCACCGAGGCCACGGTCAGGTCGTTTTCCTGGATGGCTTTTTCAATGGGGTCAGGCAGCGGGCCCGAGTTGCCGATGCAGGTGGTACAGCCGTAGCCGACCAGGTCGAAGCCCAGTTTGTCGAGGTATTCGGTCAGCCCGGCAGCGGCGAAGTACTCGGTCACCACCTTGGAGCCAGGCGCCAGGGAACTCTTGACCCAGGGTTTACGCTGCAGGCCTTTTTCCACGGCTTTCTTGGCCAACAGGCCGGCGGCCATCATCACGCTGGGGTTGGAGGTGTTGGTGCAGGAGGTGATGGCGGCAATCACCACGGCACCGTCGCTCAGGGGGTGACGCTTGCCGTCCATCTCGTAGTGGATTTCGTTCTGTGCGGCGTTGCCCACTGCCACGCCACCGCCGCCTTCGTTCTCCAGACGGCTTTCTTCCTTGCCGCTGGGCTTGAGCTGCAGCCCGAGGAAGTCATCGAAGGCCTGGCTGACCTGGGGCAGGGCGACGCGATCCTGTGGGCGTTTGGGGCCGGCCAGGCTGGCTTCCACTTCGCTCATGTCCAGATTCAGGCTGTCGGTGAACACCGGCTCGGTACCGGCGTTGCGCCACATGCCCTGAGCCTTCGAGTAGGCCTCCACGAGCTTCACCGTTTCCTCGGGACGACCGGACAGGCGCAGGTAGCCCAGGGTGATCTCGTCGACCGGGAAGAAGCCGCAGGTAGCGCCATATTCCGGTGCCATGTTGGCGATGGTGGCGCGATCCGCCAGAGGCAGCTCGGCCAGACCGTCGCCGTAGAATTCGACGAATTTGCCGACCACGCCCTTCTTGCGCAGCATCTGCGTGACGGTCAGCACCAGGTCGGTGGCGGTGATGCCTTCCTTGAGCTTGCCCGTCAGCTTGAAGCCGATCACTTCCGGAATCAGCATCGACACCGGCTGGCCGAGCATGGCGGCTTCCGCTTCGATGCCGCCGACGCCCCAGCCGAGTACGCCGAGGCCGTTGATCATGGTGGTGTGCGAGTCGGTGCCGACCAGGGTATCGGGGTAAGCGAAGGTGGTGCCGTCTTCTTCTTTCGTCCATACGGTACGGCCCAGGTATTCCAGATTGACCTGGTGGCAGATGCCGGTGCCCGGTGGCACCACGCTGAAGTTGTCGAAGGCGCTCTGCCCCCAGCGCAGGAACGCATAGCGCTCGCCGTTGCGTTGCATCTCGATCTCGACGTTTTCACCGAACGCCTCTGGCGTGGCGAATTTGTCGACCATCACCGAGTGATCGATGACCAAGTCCACGGGCGACAGCGGGTTGATCTTCTGTGGATCGCCGCCGGCCTTGGCCATGGCGTCGCGCATGGCGGCCAGGTCGACCACCGCCGGCACGCCGGTAAAGTCCTGCATCAGCACGCGGGCCGGGCGGTACTGGATCTCGCGGTCGGAGCTGCGCTTGTGCAGCCAGTCGCTCATGGCCTGCAGATCCTCGCGAGTGACGGTCTTGTCGTCTTCCCAGCGCAGCAGGTTTTCCAGCAGAACCTTGAGCGACATCGGTAATTTGTCGATGTTACCCAGTTGTTTGGCGGCCTCCGGGAGGCTGAAGTATTCGTAGGATCTGCCCTCGACGTTCAGGGTACGGCGGCAATTCAGGCTATCGATGGAAGGCATCGTGCATCTCCTTGTGGCTTGCACGGTACAAGCCGTTCTGGTTTTGGCAGAGGCTCTCTCCGGGCTCTGCTCGATGGTTCCCTGCGGCTTGCGATGAGCCGTCGTCCGGTCTTGCGCGTGGCATGAAACGCCTGTTCAGCGGAGCCGGTAATACTGGGATTCTGTTCACTGGACAGGGGGCAGGCGCCGTGGGTTCCAGTTTTCGCTATCATGCGCGCCCCAAGGAGAACCCCGATGAAAACTTTGTTGCTGCATTGCCGTCCCGGTTTCGAGAACGAGGTGTGTGCGGAAATCGCCGAACACGCCGCGCGTCTCGATGTGCCAGGTTACGCCAAGGCCAAGCCCGATACCGCTTGTGCCGAATTCATCTGCAGCGATGAAGAGGGCGCCGAACGGCTGATGGCCGGGCTGCGCTTCAGCCAACTGATCTTCGTGCGCCAGTGGGCGCGGGGCCGCTTTATCGAACTGCCGGAAAAGGATCGCATCAGCGTGTTGCTGGAGCATCTGGCGCCGTTGCCGGCCTTCGGTAGCTTGTGGCTGGAGGTGCTGGATACCAACGACGGCAAGGAACTGTCCGGTTTCTGCAAGAAGTTCGAAGGCCCGCTACGAAAGGCGCTGACGGCGGCTGGCAAGCTGGTGGAGAACGCCCGCGCGTCGCGCCTGCTGCTGACCTTCAAGAGTGGCCGCGAGGTGTTCCTGGGCATGGCCGAGGCGAACAACTCGGCGATCTGGCCCATGGGCATTCCGCGCCTCAAGTTCCCCCGCGAAGCGCCAAGTCGCTCGACCCTCAAGCTCGAAGAGGCCTGGCACACCTTCATCCCCCGCGAGCAGTGGGACGAACGCCTGTCGGACGAGATGACCGGCGTCGACCTTGGCGCTGCACCCGGTGGATGGACCTATCAACTGGTACGCCGTGGCATGCTGGTGACCGCCATCGACAACGGGCCGATGGCCGAGAGCCTGATGGATACCGGCCTGGTGCAGCATCTGATGGTCGATGGCTTCACCTGGAAGCCCAAGCAACCGGTGGACTGGATGGTCTGCGACATCGTCGAGAAACCCGCTCGCAGTGCAGCCCTGCTGGAAACCTGGATCGGCGAGGGGCATTGCCGTGAAGCGGTGGTAAACCTCAAACTGCCGATGAAGCAGCGTTACGCCGAGGTACGCCGTTTGCTCGAGCGCATTGCCGATGGCCTGGCGGCGCGCAAGGTCAAGGTATCCATCGCCTGCAAGCAGCTGTATCACGACCGCGAGGAAGTGACCTGCCACCTGCGCCGGCTAGGTAAATGAAATTGTAGGGGCCGGGGCCTAGCCCTTGCCGGCGAGTGGTGGCCGTGATGTGTTTCCATGGGGAGATCGCGATCAACACGGTCGCAAGCCAGATACCCCTGCAGTTGCTACGCAAGCGGTAATGTGCGACCCATGAAAGAATCAGCGTTTTCCGGAGTTAGCTTGATGCTCGATGCCACACCCGATGACACCCTCGACGCCAGCGGATTGTTCTGCCCGGAGCCGGTGATGATGTTGCACAACAAAGTGCGCGATCTGCCGGCGGGTGGTTTGCTCAAGGTCATCGCCACTGACCCCTCGACCCGCCGCGATATTCCCAAATTCTGCGTATTCCTCGGTCATGAGCTGGTGGAGCAGGAGGAAGACGCGGGCAGTTATCTGTATTGGATTCGCAAGAAGGCTGATTGAGTGGTTTAAGGCGGGAGCGGCCGGTCGGTGACCCGCGTTGAATCATAGATCACGGCCTGCGGCCCCGGATTACGCCTGCGGCTAATCCAGGCTACTCCACTACTTACTGGTCGCGTCCCGGCACCCGTAGGATGGGTGAAACCCATCAATTGCCGATGGGTTGCACCCATCCTATGTATGGACTCGCCTTTACCTGTCAACCCGCTTTGAACAGAGAAACCCGGTTGCATCTATGTATCAGGCCTCAGCA
>NZ_QJUI01000002.1 GCF_004327285.1 Phytopseudomonas daroniae | reverse complement strand
TTTGGAGGTTTACAAGTGGAGGCACTTGATCGAAAACTTCTTTTGCAAACTCAAGGAGTTCAAGCGTATTGCAATGCGCTGTGACAAGACCGATGCAAGCTTTTGCGCCATGGTCAATCTTGCCGCTACCATTATCAATTCACGATGAATCTCAACAGACCCTAGCGAACACGAATCCGGCAATCGAAGGTCTCGGCCGGTTCGGCGCTGGCATCCCAGGGCTGTGCATAAGTCAGCAGCAGGCGTGCTTCACCGCTTCCAGTCGCCTGGAAACGCCAGGTGGAATGACCAGCGCCACCGACCAGATCGGAGTTTTCAGCGGCACTGTAAACTTCAGGGCCGAGGCTCTTGAGTATGCTCGCGGCATCTTCGCGCACCGCCCAGCGATAACCGGTGGTGGGGTTGCTCGGCAGGCTGAGGATCACCTGCTGGCCGGCGTGCAGGTTGATCGGGCACTGGCTTTGCTCCTGCACGGTGACGCTTCTGGACTGGCTCGCGCAGGCGCTCAACAAGGCTATTGTCGCGAGGAGCGACAGGCTGTGGGAGAAGGTCATCAGTGGCTCCGGTGGCTGGAAACGCTCGTCAGCATAGCCGCTGATGGGCGGCCTGTAACCCGTGCTGCCGTACGACAAGGGTCAATCGACGATGAACAGCCGCGCGCCGCTATTCGTCGAACTGCGGTGCGCCTCGGCCTGATCGGCGACCTGATAGCTCATGCCCGCGGTCATCACGAAGCGGCGACCATCTTCCAGTTCGGTATGCAGCTCGCCTTCCAGGCACAGCAGGATATGGCCCTTGCTGCACCAGTGATCGGCCAGATAACCGGGCGAATAGTCGACCATGCGCACGCGTAGCGCGCCGAACTGGCGGGTTCGCCAGTGGGCTACGCCCGTTTCGCCGGGATGCTCGGTGGCGTCCACCTGGTCGGTAATGCCAAAAGGGATATCGCTGATGTTCATGGGGAGTTTCCGTCGGGAGAGTGTTCAGGGCGTCATCAGGCGCAGCCTGAGCCGTCACTGCCGGGCGACGCTGACCCCTTCGAGGTTGGCGAAGGAGGTGTCCTTGGCGGTGAGCAGGAAGTCGCGCATGAACGGTGCATCGAGCATGTCCGTGCGGATGCCGGCATATAACGTGGCGAACAGCCCCTTGTCGCCCAGGCGCTTGGCGGTCACGTAGCCGCGCGAGCTGTACTCGTGCAGCGCCCAGTTGGGTAGGCCGCAAACACCACGGCCGCTGGCCACCAGCTGCATCATCATCACCGTCAGCTCGGAGGTGCGTACCTGGGCCGGTTCTATATCGGCGGGTTCGAGAAAACGCGTGAAGATGTCCAATCGATCCCGTTCCACCGGGTAGGTGATCAGGGTTTCCCGGGTCAGATCCTCGGGACGGATGAATGGCCGGTTGGCCAGCGCGTGCTGATTGGCCACCGCCAGCATGGCTTCATAGGTGAACAGCGGTACGTAAGTGATGCCGGACAGTTCCACGGGATCGGAAGTCACCACCAGGTCGAGGTCGCCGCGGGCCAGGGCGGGTAGCGGTGCGAAGGAAAAACCGGAGGCCAGATCCAGCTCCACTTCCGGCCAGGCATCGCGAAACTGATCGATGGTCGGCATTAGCCATTGGAAGCAGCTGTGGCATTCGATGGCCATGTGCAGGCGGCCCGCAGTGCCGCCGGCGAGGCGCGACAGATCCCGCTCGGCGCTGCGCAGCAGGGGTAGCACGCTGTCGCACAACTGTAGCAGGCGCAGCCCGGCACTGGTGAAACGCACCGGTTTGGTCTTGCGTACGAACAGTTGCATGCCCAGGCGCTCCTCCAGTTCCTTGAACTGGTGCGACAGCGCCGACTGGGTCAGGTGCAGGCGCTCAGCGGCCTCGACCAGGCTATCGGTCTCACGCAAGGCGTGAAGCGTCTTCAAATGGCGTATTTCGAGCATATGCTGACCTGCGAGATATTCAACTGAGCGCTCTGGAAGATGAGCGCTTTTCATGGGCAGCAGTGTGTCCCAGTGTTCGTTCACTGTCGAGCCGGACTTGCACCGCCCACCTGGCAGGTTTCATCAAACTGTCACCATTGTGTGGCAGCGGGCTTCTGCCGATCACTGCGACACTGCTTGGCTATTCGGTTTATCGCTTATGGAATCAATGATGCGCGTCGTGATTTTTCTGGCTGCCTTGCTGTGCAGCCTGTCGTCCCTGGCGACTGAAACATGCAAGGTCGGCTCGGACGTCGAGCGCGTGTCTCTGCGCGAGGTAAGTCTGGCTTACCAGAGCATCGGGCGCGATAGCGACCCGGCGCTGTTGCTGGTCATGGGCCTGGGTGGACAATTGATCCACTGGCCGGATGACGTGGTGGAGCAGCTGTGCGAGCAGGGCTTTCGGGTGATTCGCTATGACAACCGGGATGTTGGCCTGAGCCGCTGGAATGCCGAGGCACCCACCGTCAACCTGGCCTACGAAGTGCTGCGCTACCGGCTGGGGCTATCAGTCGGAGCGCCTTATGAGCTGCGTGATATGGCCGGTGATGCGCTGGGTCTGATGGATGTCCTGGGCATTCGTCAATTCCATCTGCTCGGCGCCAGTATGGGCGGGATGATCGCCCAGCACGTCGCCGATATGGCGCCGCAGCGGGTGCGTAGTCTGACCTTGGTGATGACCAGCTCCGGTGCCCAGGGGCTGCCGGCGCCGAGCCCTGCGCTGTTGCGACTGTTGTCCCGCCGTGACGCACCCAGCCGCGAGGTGGCGCTTGAGCAGCAGGCCGATCTACTGGCCGCGCTGGGCAGCCCGACGGTGGTGGATGACCGTGCGATGTTGCTGCACCAGGCCGAGGTCGCTTACGACCGTGCCTTCAATCCGCTGGGGGTGGAGCGGCAACTGCTGGCGATTCTGGCCGAGACCAGCCGGGTGGATCTGCTCAACCGCCTGCAGGTGCCGACGCTGGTGGTACACGGCACGGCTGATCCACTGTTGCCGGTGATGCATGGTGTACATGTGGCCGCGCATGTTCGTGGTAGTGAGCTGCGGCTGATCCCTGGGCTCGCCCACCGCCTTCAGGAGCGTTTCAAGGCGCCGTTGCTGGCGGCCGTGCTGCCACATCTGCAGGCTCATCGCCTGGATGCGCAACTGGTGCAGATGTAGGGCTCGACGCTGCCGGGTGCGCTTGCGGAGTCAGGTAGCGCTGCAGTTTGCTGCGCTGCGCCGGGGACAGAAACAGGCCGAGCTTGCTGCGCCGCCAGAGGATGTCGTCTACCTCGGTCGCCCATTCGTGCTGGCGCAGGTAATCCACCTCGCGGGCGTACAGACCGTGGCCGAAGTCTTCGCCCAGTTGATCCGCGTTCTCCACGTCCGCGAGCAACTGCCAGGTACGGCTGCCATAACTGGCGGCCCAGCGGCGTGCCAGCGACGTATCCAGCCAGCCGTGACGTTCACAGAGCGCGTCGATGAGGCTTTGCCGATCCTGCATCTGTTCGCCACCAGGCAGAGGCGCCTCCGCCGTCCAGCGTGCGCCAAGGTTGGGGAAGAAGGGCGCCAACTGCGCCAATGCCGACTCCGCCAGCTTGCGATAGGTGGTCAGCTTGCCGCCAAACACCGATAGCAGCGGTGGTTCGTCACCCTGAGCCGACAACGACAGGGTGTAGTCGCGGGTGATCGCCGACGGCTCGTCCGATTCGTCGTCGCACAGTGGCCGCACGCCTGCGTAGCTGTGGAGGATATCGGTACGGCTGACCGATTCGCGGAAATGATCGTTGACCACCTGCAACAGGTAATCGATTTCCTCGTCGCTGATGCTGACCGTGGCCGGGTCGCCGTTGTATTCACGGTCGGTGGTGCCGATCAGGGTGAAGCGATCGAGGTACGGAATGGCGAAGACGATACGGCGATCTTCGTTTTGCAGAATGTAGGCTTGTTCACCGTCGAACAGCCGCGGCACGATGATATGGCTGCCCTGGATCAGACGAATGCCGTAGGGCGATTGCTGTTTCAGATCGTCGCGGATAAAGCGCGCCACCCAGGGGCCAGCGGCATTGACCAGCGCCTTGGCGCGAATCGAGAACAGGCTGCCGTCGTCTCGTTCCAGGTGTATGTGCCACAACCCCTTGCTGCGCCGTGCGCTGACGCAGCGCGTATGGGTGTGCACGTGGGCGCCGTGCTCGCGGGCGGCCATGGCGTTTAGCACTACCAGTCGTGCGTCATCTACCCAGCAATCCGAATATTCGAAGCCCTTGCTGATCTCCGCCTTGAGCGGGCTGCCCGCATCGAAGCGTAAACCGCGTGAGCGGGGCAGCGCTTTGCGTTTACCCAGGTTGTCATACAGAAACAGCCCGGCACGGATCAGCCAGGCAGGGCGCAGATGCGGGCGGTGGGGCAGGATGAAGCGCATCGGGCTGACGATGTGTGGCGCTTTGGCCAGCAATACCTCGCGTTCGGCGAGAGCCTCGCGCACCAGGCGGAACTCGTGATGCTCCAGGTAGCGCAAGCCGCCGTGGATCAACTTGCTGCTCGCCGATGAGGTATGTCGGGCGAGATCGTCCTTCTCGCAAAGGAACACGGACAGGCCACGACCGGCTGCATCACAGGCGATGCCGGTACCGTTGATACCACCGCCAACGACGGCAATGTCGTAAATCTCGGACAGCGGGCTGGTGGACAAGCTGGATGTGGGCATCGTCAGGCCTCGTGTTGCTTTTGCATTTGAATTCGAACATCTATGTTCATTTTCGAAAATACTAGCGCATGAAGAGTCACGTATCCAGTGAGATTCGATTGAAAAAACTCATCACCGTACGCTGGAATGAAAATACACGAACCCATGACTGTAGCCGTGGAAGGTTCGGGTTGCGTTCGAATGAACGGCGGAGGAGGCAGGGAGCCTCTCGAGGACGATGGCAATCAGCCGTTCCATCGTCCGGGCGCGGGTAGGGAAGGGAAGTGCGATAGCGAGTGAGGGTCAGACCACTTCGAGACGGACCTTGTGCTGATCGAGCAACTGGCTCAGTGCTGGTACCGGCTGCTGGTCGGTCACCAGGCAGTCGATCAGGCTGATGGGGCCGAGACGGATCATGGCGTTGCGCCCGAATTTGCTGGAGTCGGCGGCCAGGATCACCTTGCGGGCATTGGCGATGATCGCCTGGGAAACCCGCACTTCCTGATAGTCGAAGTCCAGCAGGCTGCCGTCGTCGTCGATGCCGCTGATGCCTACCAGGGCGAAATCGACCTTGAACTGGTTGATGAAGTCGACACTGGCCTGGCCTACCAGGCCGCCGTCACGACGAACGTTGCCGCCGGTGAGCAACACATCGAAATCATCCTTGGCACTGAGCATCGAGGCTACGTGCAGGTTATTGGTGATGATCTTCAGGTGACTGTGATTGAGCAGGGCGCGAGCGATGGATTCGGTGGTGGTACCGATATTGATGAACAGCGAGGCGTGATCGGGGATCTGTGCGGCGACAGCTTCGCCGATGCGTTGTTTTTCGGAACGCATCTGATCGGCGCGCATGGCGTAGGCGGTGTTTTCCACGCTTGAGTCATAGGCGGCGCCGCCGTGGTAGCGACGCAGCAGATTGGCGTCCGCCAGTTGGTTGATGTCTCGGCGGATGGTTTGCGGAGTAACGACGAACAGAGTGGCCAGCTCCTCGATGCTGACATAGCCGCGCTCACGGATCAGGTCGAGGATTCGCTGCTGACGGGGAGGCAGATTCATGGGGGATCCTTGGGGCTGCCATGCAGAATTTGCCCATGATGCCGCACGAATCCGCTCACTGCCAGTTACAGCCGGAGACCAATCCGGCCGAGGGCCTATTTGGCCTCGTCGTGGGGTTCCCAGTCGCGGGTACGGCTGACGGCTTTTTTCCAGCCCGCATACAGCTGTTCTTTTTCCGCTTCCGCCAGTTGTGGCTGGAACTCGCGCTCGATCACCGCCTTGCCGCGCAGCTCTTCCAGGCTGCCCCAGAAGCCGCACGCCAGGCCTGCCAGGTAGGCTGCACCCAGGGCGGTGGTTTCGCGCATTTGCGGACGCACCACCTGGGTGCCGAGGATGTCGGCCTGGAACTGCATGAGGAAGTTGTTGGCCACCGCACCGCCGTCTACCCGCAGGGATTTCAGGCGTTCACCGGAGTCCTGCTGCATGGCGTCGAGCACATCGCGGGTCTGATAGGCGATGGATTCGAGGGCGGCGCGGATGATGTGGTCGATGCTCACGCCACGGCTGAGGCCGAACAGGGCACCACGGGCATAGGGATCCCAATAGGGCGCGCCCAGGCCGGTGAAGGCCGGTACCAGGTACACGCCATTGCTGTTCTTGACCTTGCCCGCGAAGTATTCCGTGTCGTAGGCGTCGTTGACGACCTTCAGCTCATCACGCAGCCACTGGATGGTGGATCCGCCGTTGAAGATTGCGCCTTCCAGAGCGTAGGCCACTTCGCCGCGTGGGCCGCAGGCGATGGTGGTGAGCATGCCGTGCTGGGATTTCACCGCCTTGTCGCCGGTGTTCAACAGCAGGAAACAACCGGTGCCGTAGGTGTTCTTCGCTTGCCCTGGTTCGACGCACATCTGGCCGAACAGCGCTGCCTGCTGGTCGCCAGCGATACCGGCAATGGCGATGCCGCTCTTGGTGTGGCCGTAGATTTCCGAAGACGACTTCACTTGCGGGAGCATCTCCCGCGGAATGTCCAGCACCTCCAGCATTTTCGCATCCCACTCCAGTGTGTGGATGTTGAAGAGCATGGTGCGCGCGGCATTGGTGTAGTCGGTGATGTGTGTCTTGCCGCCGGTGAATTTCCAGATCAGCCAGCTATCGATGGTGCCGAACAGCAGCTCGCCGTTGCGGGCGCGTTCACGGCTGCCTTCGACGTGATCGAGAATCCATTTGAGTTTGGTGCCGGAGAAGTAGGGATCGGTGACCAGGCCGGTGGTTTCCTGAATGTATTCCTCCAGGCCATCACGCTTGAGCTGCTGGCAGATTTCGGTGCTCCGGCGGCATTGCCAGACGACGGCGTTGTAGATCGGCCGGCCGGTGTTCTTGTCCCAGACGACCGTGGTTTCACGCTGGTTGGTGATGCCGATCGCAGCCACCTGGTCGTGATGCAGGCCGGCCTGCGCCAGCGCTTCGACCATCACCGCGCTCTGGGTCGCGAAGATTTCCATCGGGTCGTGTTCGACCCAGCCGGTTTGCGGGTAATGCTGAGTGAACTCACGCTGGGCGATGCATACCACGTTGGCGTCGCGATCGAAAATGATCGCCCGGGAGCTGGTCGTGCCCTGATCGAGGGCAATGATGTAATTCTTGTTTTGAATGTCGGTCATGTCGATTGCCTTGGACGAATGAGCGGAGGGTGAATGGCGAGCGATCCGTTCGAGGATCGCGCGTCGTTGGATTCAGGAAACTTTGACGTCGCTAACGGCGGCCCGTTCTACCGCGGGGGCGTCTGTCGCGCTGGGCAGATGCCGGGCAATCATGCCACGGTAGACCGCTGCGCCCAGGCAGGCACCGAGGATCGGGGCGAAGATCGGCACCAGGAAGTATGGAATATCACGGCCGCCAGTGAGCGAGATCTCGCCCCAGCCAGTGAAGAACGTCATCAGCTTGGGGCCGAAGTCGCGAGCCGGATTCATCGCGAACCCGGTCAGCGGGCCCATCGAGCTACCGATCACAGCGATAAGCAGGCCGATCAACAGTGGTGCCATCGGGCCGCGAGGCAGGCCGTTGTTGTCATCGGTCAGGGACATGATCACCCCCATCAGGACTGCGGTGATCACCATTTCCACCATGAACGCCTGGCTGGTGGACAGTACCGGATTAGGAAAGGTGGAAAAGACCGAAGCCAGCTCAAGGCTGGCCTGGGAGCCGCGAACCATCTGGTGGGCTTGTTCGAATTCGAAAAACAGGCCGCTGTACAGTGTGTAGACCAACAGGGCAGCGCAGAAAGCGCCAGCGATCTGGGTGAGGATGTAGAACGGCAATTTACGTTTTTCAAAACCGGCGAAGAGCCACAGAGCGATGCTCACCGCAGGATTCAGGTGCGCGCCGGAAACACCGGCAGTCAGGTAGATCGCCATGCTGACGCCGATCCCCCAGATGATACTGATCTCCCAGAGACCAAAGCTTGCACCAGCGACCTTGAGAGCGGCAACGCATCCAGTGCCGAAGAAAATGAGCAGCGCCGTGCCCAGAAACTCGGCCATGCATTGGCCCGATAGTGATGGTTGTCGTGGAGCAGCTGTCATGGTGAACCTCGATTTTTGTTGTTGTATGGCGCTGTTGCAGAGCAGGGGCGAGACCTCCAGAGGGCGCCGTTTGCAAAATCGCCATGGCTGATGGGAGTGACGGTGATGCCACTACAAAATGTTCATTATCGAAAAAAATATATACAAATAATGAGTATTGTCAAAAAATGAACGTTGTGGGGCGGTCATTTTTTTCGATACCAATCGTATGCATGGTTCAATAAGTCAGTGGCGCGAGTGATAGGTTCCATCGTGGCGCACGATTCAAGATCCGCGTTTCAGGATTGAAACAGAGCTTTTTGCTGACGAGCGGCGCTAGAATCGTTGCGATCTGTTTTGCTCTTACCTTTCGCCTGGAGCTGCCATGACCCCTGCACTGGATCTGTTGAAAAAGGTTCGCGCCGAACATCGAATCCACAGTTACGAACATGATCCCAAGGCGGTGTCCTACGGCCTGGAGGCGGCGGAGAAGCTCGATCTCGATCCCGCACAGGTATTCAAGACGCTGCTGGCCAGCAGTGAAAAAGGGGAGTTGCTGGTGGCGGTGGTACCGGTCGTCGGAACGCTGGATTTGAAAGCGCTGGCCCAGGCGGCGGGTGTGAAGAAAGTCGATATGGCCGCAGTCGATGTGGCGCAGCGGGCAACCGGCTACCTGGTCGGCGGTATCAGCCCGCTGGGGCAGAAGAAGCGCCTGCGTACTTTCATCGACAGCAGCGCCCTCGATTTCCCTCGCATCCATGTCAGTGCCGGGCGTCGTGGGCTCGAGGTCGAACTGAGCGCTGAAATCCTCGCCCAACATACGCAGGCGCAGTTCGCTGTCATCGGTCGATAGTCTCGAGCCCCTGACCGGTTCAGGCGTCCTCTGCGGCTGCGCGATGATCATCGATGCTGTTGGCCATTGGGCCGCCTCCTCGTGGTGGCGGTAATTGCTACCGTTTCACCGCGAGCGGTGAGTCACCCGCGACCTGCTGAAAGCCTGACTCAGGGAATGTGATGTCGCACGCGAAACTGTGCAGTGAAACGATTGCGTGCTGCAGCCTTGAAGCGCACGCGTGGGCGGGGATTGCGCGTCCCTGTATGATCGGAATCAGCTTGTATGGAGTCGCTGATCTGGTCGGCATGCAGGTTGGTTTTTACGGTGACCTTGAAGCGATCGCCAGACACTGACACGGTCAGCCGCGCGTAATTTCGACCATGTGCGTAGTGCGCCATGAGTGACTGGCTGGCTGGATGCGCTACAACGGGTGCGCAGCGAAGATTGATCGCGCTCGGAAACAGAAGCAGGAGGCTTGCGGGCGATGAAAGGATTTCGGTGGGTGGCAGGCAGCCTGTTGACTGTTGCGATGCTGGGCAGTACCTGCCTCAGGGCCGAAACCCTGGTTATGGAGGCAGACGTCTGGTGTCCGGTCAATTGTGCTCAGGATGCCGAGCGGCCTGGCATCTTCGTCGAGTTGGCCAGGGAGATCTTTACCGAGGCGGGTATCGAGGTGGAGTACCGCGTCACCAACTGGGCGCGTGCGGTGCAGGATGTGCGTAACGGCCGAGTCAACGCGCTGGTCGGCGCTGGCATTCGTGATGCCCCTGATTTCATTTTCGGCGATGCAGCGCCCGGTATTTCCCGTAACTGTTTCTACGCTCGTGCCGACAGCGCCTGGCGTTATACCGGCCTGGCATCCCTTGGGCAGATTCGCCTGGGAGTGATCAATGGTTACAGCTATGGCGAGGAGATCGATGGCTACATCCATCGTCACCAGAAGAATCTGGATCGTCTACAGTTTGCCGCTGGTGAGCAGGCGCTGGCGCTGAACGTGCGCAAGGTCGAGCTGGGGCGCCTCGACGCGATGCTGGAAAACACCTGGGTGATGTCCATGTATCTCGATCAGCACGGCAATGCCGGTGATCTGATCGAGGTCGGTTGCCGAGTGCCGGATGTGCCGATCTATATCGCCTTTTCGCCCGTGCTTTCCTCCAGTGCCCGCTATCGCGATATCTTCGACGAAGGTGTGCGCCGCTATCGCCAGGATGGCCGCCTGAATGCCCTCTTGCAGCGCTACGGGATTCGCCCGGAACGTTGATATTTTCCTCACTGTTACGCCACATTGGGGGCTCGCTGTATCGCAACGGACGGTGCAGATGCAGACATGCTGACCCTTCTCGCTCGCCGACAGGAGTTATCCTCATGCCCCTCGAGTTCCATCAGGTCGATGCGTTCAGCGACCGGCCTTTCGCCGGTAACCCGGCTGCTGTCTATCGTCTCGAGTACTGGCTCGATAGCGCGTTGATGCAGCAGATCGCCGCCGAGCACAACCTGGCTGAAACCGCGTTCGTGGTGAAGGAGGGGGCGGCCTGGCGCATCCGCTGGTTCACGCCGACGGCCGAGGCGCCACTGTGCGGGCATGCGACGCTGGCCAGCGCCCATGTGCTGTTCGAGTGCTACGGCGAGCCCGGTGAGCGCATCGACTTCGTGTACGCAGGCGGCATGCTGGCAGTGAGCCGCGAAAAGGATCGCCTGGTTCTGGACTTCCCGTGCCAGCGGCCAACGCCCATCGCCGTGCCCGAGGGTTTGGCCGAGATCCTTGGGCAGACTCCAGTCGCCGTACTGGATGCCCCGCAATTGCTGGTGCTGCTCGAATCTGAAGCTGCGGTGCGCGCCTGTTGCCCCGACCTACGAGCGTTGGCCAGGTTACCCAGGGATGCAGTCATCGTCACTGCGCCGGGCCAGGCTGTCGATTTCGTGTCACGCAACTTCGCCCCGGCAGTCGGTATCGACGAGGATCCGGTGACCGGCTCCGCCCATTGCATCCTCACGCCTTATTGGACGCAGCAGTTGGGCAAGAGTGAGTTGAGCGCCTACCAGGGCGGCAAGCGCGGCGGGTTTCTCTGGTGCCGCCTGGACGGGGAGCGGGTGAAGATCGCCGGCCATGCCTACCTGGTAAGTAGCGGCCGACTGCACCTCGACATCTAGTCGTTTCGTTCCAGTATCGAGGGTGCCGCCACGCTGCCCGCTGCGGCGAACGCGACCAGGTGATCCGCAGCGATTCGAATTCCGACCTGTTCGCCGGGCTGGTGATCGGCATGGCTGGGGAACAATGCTTCCAGCTGGCAGCCGGTGGGCAATTGCAGGCGGTACAGGGTCGCGGCGCCCAGGAAGCTCTTGCCGACGATCAGCGCCTGTTGTGAACTCTGCGGGTCGTGGACGATATCGTCCGGGCGCAACAGCACGTCCACTGCACTACCGACAGGCCAGGCATAGGCGCGATTGCCGCGGATGCTGCCCAGTTCGGTGTGCACCTCGTCCGGCGCTTGCAACTGGCCACGAATGAAGTAACCCTGGCCGATGAAGCTGGCGACGAAGGGGGTCTGTGGTTCGTGGTAGAGGTTGAACGGCGTGTCCCATTGCTCCAGATGCCCGGCCTTGAAGACGCCGACCTGATCGCTGACGGCAAAGGCTTCTTCCTGATCGTGAGTGACCAGAATCGCGCTGGTGCCACGGCTCTTGAGAATGTCGCGCACTTCATGGCTGAGGCGCCGGCGCAACTCGCCATCGAGGTTGGAGAACGGCTCGTCGAGCAGCAGGAGTTGCGGGTTGGTGGCCAGTGCCCGAGCCAGTGCCACGCGCTGTTGCTGCCCGCCGGACAGTTCGTGCGGATGGCGTTTGCCCAGGTGATCGAGCTTCACCAGTTCCAGCAGCTCACGAGTGACCTGGTCGCAGTCGGCCTGCTTGCGGATGCCGAAGGACACGTTCTGCGCCACGCTCAGGTGCGGGAACAGGGCGTAGTCCTGGAAGACCATGCCGATACGGCGTTTTTCCGGCGCAAGGGTGAAACCCGGGCTGGAGATCACTTCGCCAGCCAGGCGGATTTCACCTTCCAGCACCGGCTCGAAACCGGCGATGGCACGCAGTGTGGTGGTCTTGCCACAGCCGGATGGGCCGAGCAGGCAACCGATGTCGCCCGGATTGAGGTGCAGGTTGAGGTTCTGCACGATGCGCTGCTCACCGTAGCCGCAACCCAGGTTACGCAGGCTCAACAGCATCGGCTGGCTCATGCGTGGTGATACGCCGGTTCGACGAGGAATTCGAGCAGCGCCTTCTGCGCATGCAAACGGTTTTCTGCCTGATCCCAGGCGGCTGAGCGAGGGTCATCGAGCAGATCCACGCTGATCTCTTCGCCACGGTGGGCAGGCAGGCAGTGCAGGAACAGCACATTGTCATCGGCCGCATCGAGCAGGGCGCGGTTCACCTGGTAGGGCGCGAACAGCTTGTGGCGCTCGGCGATTTCCTCTTCCTGGCCCATGGACGCCCAGACATCGGTGCTGACCAGATGAACGCCGGCAACCGCCTCACGCGGGTCGCGGAAGATCTTCACGCGCTCGCCCGCTTCGGCCAGCAGCGCGGCGTTCGGCTCGTAGCCTTGCGGGCAGGCGACATGCAGTTTGAAGTCGAACTGGATGGCGGCTTCTATATAGGAGTTGCACATGTTGTTGCCGTCGCCGATCCAGGCTGCGGTCTTGCCGACGATGCTACCGCGCTGCTCATGGAAGGTCTGCATGTCAGCCAGCAACTGGCACGGGTGCAGATCGTCCGACAGGCCATTGATCACCGGCACGCGGGAGTTGGCGGCGAATTCGGTCAGGGTGCTGTGGGCGAAGGTGCGGATCATGACCGCGTCGAGCATGCGCGACATGACGATGGCCGAGTCGCTGATCGGTTCGCCGCGGCCCAGCTGGGTATCCCGTGGCGACAGGAAGATGGCCTGGCCACCGAGCTGGATCATGCCGGCTTCGAAAGACAGGCGGGTACGGGTCGAGGCCTTCTCGAAGATCATGCCCAGCACACGATTTTTCAGCGGCTCGAACAGCACGCCGCTATTGCGCAGGCCTTTCAGCTCCATGCCGCGTCGGATCAGGCCCACCAGTTCATCCGGTGTGCAGTCCTTCAGCGAGAGAAAGTGTCTTGCGCTCATCGTTAACTACCTTTTGACAACTGGGCGCAGGCTCCTTTTTTCACGGAAAAACGGGAGAACCTGCGGCTGGGGGCCGCACAGTGCGACGAAACGGGGAAGCCGCCGATCTTATAAGTAAATGACGCCTACGCGCAAATCCGCCCGGACTGCCAGGTGTGACGCCCTGATCGGCCTGCCGGCGGCGCCTGATGCACCGCCCTGATGGGCCGGGGATTCACGGCGATGAGGCTGCTGGTGTGATGACCTTGAGACGCCCATGATGGCGACTCGAACAAGAAGACGAGGCTGGCCATGACCACGACCCTCCATCACCGTGCGTGCCATCTGTGCGAGGCCATCTGCGGCCTGACGCTGGAAATCGAGAGCGATACTGGCGGTCAGCCTCATGTGCGCTCCATCAAGGGTGACCGCGATGACCCTTTCAGTCGCGGCCATATCTGCCCCAAGGCCGTGGCATTGCAGGACATCCAGAACGACCCGGATCGCCTGCGCCAGCCGATGCGCCGTATTGGCGAGCGCTGGGAGGTGATCGGCTGGGATGAAGCCTTCAAGCTGGCGGCAGAGCGTCTGGCCGCGGTTCAGGCCGGGCATGGGCAGAATGCGGTAGCGGTCTATCAGGGCAACCCCAGCGTGCACAATTATGGACTGATGACCCACAGCAACTACTTTCTCGGCCTGCTCAAGACGCGCAATCGCTACTCTGCCACCTCGGTGGATCAGTTGCCCCACCATCTGACCAGCCACCTGATGTACGGCCATGGCTTGCTGATCCCCGTTCCCGATATCGATCACACCGACTTCATGCTGATCCTCGGTGGCAATCCGCTGGCGTCCAACGGCAGCATCATGACCGTGCCCGACGTGGAAAAGCGCCTCAAGGCGATCCAGGCGCGTGGCGGCCGTCTGGTGGTGATCGACCCGCGGCGCAGCGAGACCGCCGCGACTGCCGATCAGCATCTGTTCATTCGCCCAGGGCAGGACGCCGCGTTGCTGCTGGCAATGCTCAGCACCCTGTTCGAGGAAGGGCTGGGCCGAGCCAGCCATCTGCCAATCGCTGGCCTGGATGAGGTGCAGCGAACCGTGCTGCCGTTTACCGCCGAACTCATGGCCCCGCGCTGCGGCGTACCGGCGTCGGCGATACGCCAGTTGGCGCGCGATTTCGCCGCCGCGGATCGAGCGGTCTGCTATGGCCGCATGGGCGTATCCACTCAGGCATTCGGCACGCTGTGCCAGTGGCTGATACAGGTGATCAACCTAGTGACCGGCAATCTCGACCGAGTCGGCGGGGCACTGTGCACCGAGCCAGCGGTGGATCTGGTGGGGACGACGTCCGGGGGGCATTTCGATCGCTGGCAGAGCAGGGTTTCCGGGCTACCCGAGTACGGCGGTGAACTGCCGGTGAGTGCGCTGGCCGAGGAAATGCTCACCGCTGGGGACGGGCAGGTGCGCGCGCTGATTACCGTGGCGGGCAATCCGGTACTGTCGACGCCCAACGGGCGTCAGCTGGAGCAGGGGCTCGAAGGCCTGGATTTCATGCTCAGCGTGGATCTGTACATCAACGAAACCACCCGCCATGCCGACCTGATCCTGCCATCCACTGCGCCGCTGGAGCATGACCATTACGACACCACGTTCAACCTGTTCGCGGTGCGCAACGTCACCCGCTTCAACGAGGCGGTACTGCCCAAGCCGGAGGGAGCGCTGGACGACTGGGAGATTTTCATCGGTCTGGCCAAGGCCTTTGCAGCGCAGACCGGTGCGGTGCTGAAACCCACGCAGACGCCACAGCAGATGATCGACCTGGGGCTGCGTTTCGGTGCTTACGGCGATGGGACGCCGCTCAAGCTCTCGCTACAGAGCCTGCGGCAGCATCCCCATGGCCTGGATCTCGGGCCGCTCGACCCGAACCTGGCGGCGCGCCTGAAAACCGCCGATGGCCAGGTGCAGGCCGCACCAACGCTGTTGCTGGGCGATGTGCAGCGGTTCGCCGCGTACCCCGCCGTCGATCCCGGGCAACTGCTGCTGATCGGCCGCCGCCACGTGCGCAGCAACAACTCCTGGATGCACAACTATCACCGGCTGGTGAAGGGCAAGCCGCGCCATCAGCTGTTGATGAACCCGCAGGACATGCAGCAGCGTGGGCTCAGTGATGGTCAG
The DNA here is from genome assembly GCF_004327285.1 of Phytopseudomonas daroniae. Lineage (GTDB taxonomy): Bacteria > Pseudomonadota > Gammaproteobacteria > Pseudomonadales > Pseudomonadaceae > Aquipseudomonas > Aquipseudomonas daroniae. Next base: position 346,094 of record NZ_QJUI01000002.1, on the reverse strand, counting down.
CGCGTCAGCGTTCGTTCACGGATCGGCGTAGTGGAGGTCGAGGTGCTCGCCAGTGCCGAGATGATGCCGGGTGTGGTCAGCCTGCCACATGGCTGGGGACATGGGCGGCCGGGGGTGCAGATGAGTATCGCCAGTGCGACGCCCGGTGCCAGCGCCAACGACCTGACGGATGAGCGTCTGCTGGATCGTCTGTCGGGCAATGCGGTGCTCAATGGGGTTCCGGTGCAGGTGGTTGCTGCCTGACCACTACCTGGCATGCATATGCAGCATGGCCGAGCATTGCGCTCGGCTTTTGGTTACAATGCGCGCACCGTATCGACCCGTGAGTCGGATAGTCCAGTTCTGAGGTGCCCCCATGGAAATCATCGAAACGATCAAAGAGCAGATCGCCAGCAACACCGTTCTGCTGTACATGAAAGGCGCTCCGAATGCGCCACAGTGCGGCTTCTCCGCTCGCGCTGCACAGGCTCTGATGGGCTGTGGCGAAAAGTTCGCCTACGTCGACATCCTGCAGAATCCGGAAATTCGCACCAACCTGCCCAAATATGCCAACTGGCCGACCTTCCCGCAGTTGTGGGTGGGCGGTGAGCTGGTCGGCGGCAGCGACATCATCAGTGAGATGTACGAAAAGGGCGAACTGCAGACCCTGATCAAGGAAGCCGTGCAGAAAGCCGGCGCCTGATCGTCTGACGACTCCGAATCCGCAGCCAGCGATGGCTGCGGATTTTTTTCGTCTGCAGGAAAGGTGCTTTGGAACTTGTGGCTCTTCGGCACAACGTCAGGGCCGTGGCGGTAGTGGGCATTCGTAGGGTGGATCGGGGCGCGTAGCTGACGCTTCACCTACGCGGCCCGATCCGTCCACCACCACGCGATCGCAATGGTGGATGAAAAAAGCGTCATCCACCCTACGGCTGCTTTCGCCTTGGCTTGTGCATTATGCAGAAGCGGCTGATGCCAAAGCGCCAATCGATCAGCCTAGGGCGGCGTTACATCCAGCACTCGAATGCAGCCAGGCTGTGGATAGTGCCAATGTACGTCGACATCCCACAGACGTACGCCGTAGCGGCGCTCCGGCTGCGGTTGCTGGTAGGCCGGGCGTGGATCCTGGGCGAGGCACTGTTCGATCAGCTCGACCAGGGGCTCGTTCAGGCGCAGGCCGTGTTCGCGGGCCTGAGCCAGTGCGCTGTCCTGCCACTGCACCTCGATCCTGACGGGAGCCTGCGCAGCGATATGGTTATGGGCGTCGGGCACGCTGTCCGCGTAGGGCACGTAGGGTTTGATGTCGAGCACCGGGGTGCCGTCGAGCAGGTCGATACCCGACAGCCACAAGCGCCCGCTTTCGACGCGATCGAGGCGTACCACCGATTGGCCGATGCCATTGGGACGATGGGTCGCCCGGGTCGCGAATACGCCTATGGCGCGGTTGCCGCCCAGGCGTGGTGGACGAACCTTGAGTCTGGGCTTGTCTTCCAGGGCCTGGTGAAAAAGAAACAGCAGCCAGACATGGCTGACCTCTTCCAGACCCTGCAGCGCATCGCCCTGATCGAACGGCGCGCACAGCTCGAGCACGCCACGCGCGGCGGGCGCCAGTTGTGGCTGGCGCGGAATGGCGAACTTCTCCTTGAAGCAGGAGCGCACATAGCCGATGGGCGAAACCTGATAGCTCATGGGGTATCAGTCACGCAGGCGCTGGGTCAGGCCCTTGAGGAAGTTACGCAGGAACTGATCGCCGCAGGCCCGGTAGTTACTGGTGCCTTGCTTGCGAAACAGCGCGCTCATTTCCGGTTTCGACACGGGGAAGTCGACACTGCGCATGATGGCGTGCACATCGTCCTCCTTCAGCTCGAAGGCCACCCGCAGCTTCTTCAGCACCTGATTGTTGGTAACCGGCAGTTCCAAGGCCGGTGCCGGGCGACTGTCATCCTTGCCGCGCTTGAAGTACACCAGGCCGTCCAGGGCATGGGCCAGCAGCTCGTCGCTGCAATCCTGATAACCCGGCTCGTCATCCTTCTTCAGTACCGCCGTGATCTCTTCCGCGGTCACCGTTTTGCCGCCTAGCTGAACGATCTCGGCCAGTTGTGCATCGCTGACATCGAGCATATAGCGCAGGCTGCGCAGCACATCATTATTGAGCATGAAAATTCCTGGTTGAAGAGGCCCACGCCAGAGGGCGAGGCCGGAAGAATGGGCTGTTAGAACCTGTTCAAAGCCTTGCGAGCTAGAGTAATGCAAGGCAAAACAGGCGAGGAAGCGCAGTTTACTGTTGTAAATGAGCATTCCGAGCCTGTTTTAACGCCGCAGTGCCGACGCGCAGCTGGCTTTGGCAGGTTCTTAGAAACGTTCTTTGGCGCCCAGATACCGCCACTGCCCGGGCTGCACCTTGGACATCGGCACGCCGCCGATACGGATGCGCTTCATGCCCAGCACCTTGAGGCCAACGCTGTTGCACATGAACACCAACTGACCCGGTAATGGGTTCTTCAGGGCAAAGCGTAGGCGGGTTTCGTTCTGCCAACTGACTTTGCAGGGCGGCAACGCGGTGCCGTTGAAAACCAAGCCATGGTTGAGGCGTTTGAGATCGCGCTCGGACAACTCACCGCTGACTTCGACCACATATTCCTGCTCCAGCTTGCTCAGATCCTCTTTGAGCTTGCGTTCGATACGCCAATCCTGAGTCAGTACATGCAGGCCATCGGCGCCTGCTTGCAGGGGAATGCACGGGGTCAACCGGTCGAAATGGCCTTTGACTGTTCGTAGTTCGGAGCGATCCTCGGGCCAGCGCTTGTCCGGGGTCACTTCTTCGGCCGCCCGTTCCGGGAAACGCCCGCTGGGCACATTCAGCAGCAGGGTGACCGGTTCCTGAGGTTGCGCCACGGCATCCGGGAGCAGTACGACCGTTTCGTCCTGCACCTTGCGCTGGGGCTCATCGACGATTTCGCCGTCGACAGTGACCCAGCCGCCCTCGATATACAGTTCGGCCTCACGGCGTGAACAGCCGGTCAGTTCGATCAGGCGTTTGGAGAGGCGTAGGGGTTCGGTCATGGCAGGACATCGTCAGCGAAGTGATGCCCATTGTACCGCCGTGAGGCCCACGATGCGCGCGGCATGAAGAAAGCCGGGCAGGGCGCCCGGCCTGCAGGTGCTGCCGATCAGAAAATCAGCGAGAAGATGCCGATCACGACCAGCAGGCCGATGATGAAGATGATGCCGATGGTGCTGCCGAGGAACTTCAGCATGGGAGCGACTCCTGTTTTGTCCGTTCAGTATTGGGACTGGAGCGCAGTTGGCATCGTTCAGGCTAAATCTGCACCTGCGGCCATTGCGGCCGCAGGTTGATTGGGGTCGGCAGGATTTCGAAAACGGTCGTTTCGATAGCCTGTCAGCCGCCCAGGTAGGCGTCACGCACCTTGGGATCGTTGAGCAGGTCATGACCGCTGCCCTGCATGACGATCCGGCCGTTCTCCAGCACGTAGCCGCGGTCGGCCAGCTTGAGCGCCTGGTTGGCGTTCTGCTCGACCAGGAACACGGTCACACCGTCCTTGCGCAGCTGTTCGATGATGTCGAAGATCTGCTGGATGATGATCGGCGCCAGACCCAGAGACGGCTCGTCGAGTAGTAGCAGCTTGGGCTTGCTCATCAGCGCACGGCCGATGGCGAGCATCTGCTGTTCGCCGCCGGACATGGTGCCGGCACGCTGCACCAGGCGTTCCTTCAGGCGCGGGAACAGATGCAGCACCTTGTCCAGTTGCTCCTGATTGTCCGCCTTGCTGCCGAAGAAGCCGCCCATGGCGAGGTTTTCCTCGACGGTCAGGCGAGCGAACACGCGGCGGCCTTCCGGCACCACGGCGATGCTCTTGCGCATGATCAGCGGGGTTTCCATGCCGACCAGCTCTTCACCCTGATAACGGATGCTGCCGCTGGCCGCCTGCGGGTTGCCGCAAAGGGTCATCAGCAGGGTGGATTTGCCGGCGCCGTTGGCGCCGATCAGGGTGACGATCTCGCCCTGGCGCACTTCCACGCTGACGCCATGCAGCGCCTGGATCTTGCCGTAGAAGGTGGAAACGTTGTCGAAGTACAGCATTACGCTTCCCCCAGGTAGGCTTTGATCACGTCCGGATTGTCGCGGATCTGCTCCGGCGAGCCGTCGGCCAGGGGCGTGCCCTGGTTGATCACGAAGATGTGGTCGGAAATGCTCATGACCAGCTTCATGTCGTGCTCGATCAGCAGCACGGTGACGTTGTGCTCGTCACGCAGCATGCTGATCAGGGCTTTCAGGTCATCGGTTTCCCGCGGGTTTAGGCCGGCCGCCGGCTCGTCGAGCATGAGGATGCTCGGCCGGGTCATCATGCAGCGGGCGATCTCCAGTCGGCGTTGCTGACCGTAGGCCAGGGTGCCGGCGGTGCGGTTGGCGAATTCGGTCAGGTTGACCTGTTCCAGCCAATGCGCCGCGTAATCCATGGCCTCGCGTTCGCTGCGGCGAAACGCCGGAGTCTTGAACAGACCGGAGAGGAAGTTGGTGTTGATGTGGCGATGCTGGGCGACCAGCAGGTTCTCCACAGCGGTCATTTCCTTGAACAGGCGAACGTTCTGGAAAGTACGCACCACGCCCTTGCGAGCGATCTTGTGGCCCGGCAGGCCTTCGATCTGCTCACCGTTGAGGCGGATGCTGCCCGAGGTCGGCTTGTAGAAGCCGGTCAGGCAGTTGAACACCGTGGTCTTGCCGGCGCCGTTCGGGCCGATCATCGACACAACCTGTTTTTCATTGACCGTGAGGCTGACCCCGTTGACGGCCAGCAGGCCGCCAAAACGCATGGACAGGCCGCTCACTTCTAAAATCGGGCGGCTCATCGTTGTTTCAACTCCAGGTGGGGGCGCTGCATGGGCATCAGCCCCTGCGGACGCCAGATCATCATCACGATCATGGTCAGACCGAATATCAGCATGCGGTACTCGTTGAAGTCGCGCATTTCCTGCAGCAGGGTCATCACGATGGCAGCGAATATGATGCCCAGCTGCGAACCCATGCCACCCAGCACGACGATGGCGAGGATCATCGCCGACTCGATGAAGGTGAACGACTCCGGCGTCACCAGCCCCTGGCGGGCGGCGAAGAAGCTACCGGCGAAACCGGCGAAGCTGGCACCAATGGTGAAGGCCGAGAGCTTGACCGTGGTCGGGTTCAGGCCCAGGGCACGGCAGGCGATCTCGTCTTCGCGCAAGGCTTCCCAGGCGCGGCCGATCGGCATGCGCATCAGGCGGTTGATCACGAAGATGGCCAGCAGCACCAGCAACAGGGCGATCAGGTAAAGGAAGATCACCTTGTAGGTGGAGTTGTAGGCGATGCCGAGGAAGTCGTGCAGGGTCTGCCCGCCATCCGGGGCGCGGCGATCCAGCGACAGACCGAACAGTTCCGGCTTGGGAATCGAGCTGATGCCGTTCGGGCCACCGGTGATGCTGGTGAGGTTACGCAGCATGATGCGGATGATCTCGCCGAAGCCCAGGGTCACGATGGCCAGATAGTCACCGCGTAGCCTGAGTACCGGGAAACCCAGCAAACAGCCAAAGGTCGCGGCCATCAGGCCGGCGATCGGTAGCGCCGTCCAGAAGCCGAAGCCGGCGTACTCGGCGAGCAGCGCATAGGTGTAAGCACCTACCGCGTAGAAGCCGACGTAACCCAGGTCGAGCAGACCGGCGAGGCCGACCACGATGTTCAGGCCGATACCCAGCATCACGTAGATCAGGATCAGGGTGGCGATGTCCACCGCCGCGCGGGAGCCGAAGAACGGCCAGGCCAATGCCACGACGAACAGCGCCAGCATGAACCAGCGCTGTACGCTGGGCAGGGTCAGGGTGCCCTTCAGGCTCGATGGCATGCTTGGCAGCACACCCTTGAGTTTGTCACCGCCGAGCAGGCGATCACGTAGCACCAGGTGCCAGGCGAACAGCAGCGCCGCGGCGATGCCGATCGTCCACAGGGTCTTGGCGCTGGCGCCATGCACCTGCAGGCTGATGCCGACGACGCTGAGCTTGAGGCCGAGGATCGGGTAGGAGATCAGCAGCAGAAGGATGCTGCTGAACAGAGCGGTCTTGAGGTTCTTGCTCATACCTTTTCAACCTCCGGACGGCCGAGGATACCGGTCGGACGGAACAGCAACACCAGCACCAGCAGGCTGAAAGCGACGACGTCCTTGTACTGGTCACCGAAGATATCGGCACCGAATGCTTCGGCCACGCCCAGTACCAGGCCGCCCAGTACCGCGCCAGGGATGCTGCCGATACCACCGAGTACCGCGGCGGTGAATGCCTTGATGCCGGCGAGGAAGCCCAGGTGCGGGTTGATCACACCGTATTGCATGCCCAGCAGCACGGCAGCGACGGCGGCCAGCGCGGCACCGATGACGAAGGTCAGGGCGATGATGTTGTTGGTGTTGATGCCGAGCAGGTTGGCCATCTTCAGATCCTCGGCGCAGGCGCGGCAGGCGCGGCCCAGGCGAGAGCGGGAGATGAACAGGGTGAGGCCGATCATGGTCAGGAAGGTGACCACGAAGATCAGCACTTGCATGTAGGAAATCACCACGCCATTCATGGCGCTTTCGCCGAACACGAAATTGCCGGGCAGCGGATTGGTGATGGCCTTGTCCTTGGAGTCCTGGGAAAGCATCACGGCGTTCTGCAGGAAAATCGACATGCCGATCGCGGAAATCAGCGGGATCAGCCGGTTACCGCCGCGTAGCGGCCTGTAGGCGACCCGTTCGATGCTGTAACCGAAAGCACTGGTGACGATGATGCTCGCCGCGAAGGCGCAGATCATGATCAGCGGCAGGCTGTCGAGCCCCATCATGGCCAGTAGGGTGATGGCGATGAAGGCGACGTAGGAACCGATCATGTACACCTCGCCGTGGGCGAAGTTGATCATGCCGATGATGCCGTAGACCATCGTGTAGCCGATGGCGATCAGGGCATAGGTACTGCCGACGGTAAGACCGTTGAGCAGTTGTTGCAGGTAGTGGTAAAGATCAGGCATTGCCTAACTCCTGGGTCGTCGCGCACGGCAGCGCTTGTGGCGCAGCGCGAAACCGGAATTCTTTCAATAAACAAAGCCCACTGCGTGTGCAGTGGGCTTTGGGTTCAGGCGGGGGGGACTTACTTGGCTTCGGACTTGCTACCGTCCTGGTGCCATTCGTAAACCACGAAGTTGAAGTCCTTCAGGTCACCCTTCTCGTCGAAGCCGAGGGTGCCGGTCGGGGTGTCGAAGGTATTGGCGCGCAGTGCGGCCGCTACTTCGGCAGTATCGGTGCTACCGGCTTTTTCGATGCCTTCGGCGATGACCTGAACGGCAGCGTAGGCCGGGAACACGAACGGGCCGCTAGAGTCTTCGTTCTTGGCCTTGAACGCGTCAACCAGCGCCTTGTTCTTCGGATCCTGGTCGAAGGATTGCGGCAGGGTCACCAGCATGCCTTCGGAAGCCGGGCCGGCGATGGCCGAGATTTCCTTGTTGCCGACGCCTTCAGGGCCCATGAAGCGAACGTCCAGGCCTTTTTCCTTGGACTGACGCAGCAGCAGGCCCAGCTCTGGGTGGTAGCCGCCGTAGTAGACGAAGTCCACGCCTTGTTGCTTGAGCTTGGCGATCAGCGAGGAGAAGTCCTTGTCGCCGGCGTTGATACCTTCGAACAGGCCGACTTTCACGCCTTTGGATTCCAGGGTCTGCTTGACCGCGCTGGCAATGCCTTCGCCGTACTGCTGCTTGTCATGGATGACGGCGACGTTCTTCGGCTTGATGTTATCCGCGATGAAGTTGCCGGCGGTCGGGCCTTGCAGGCTGTCCAGGCCGATAGTGCGGAAGATCAGCTCGTAGCCACGGGCGGTGATTTCCGGGCTGGTAGCGGCCGCGGTGATCATCAAGATGCCTTCGTCTTCGTAGATGTCCGAAGCTGGCTGGGTGGAGCTGGAGCACAGGTGGCCAACGACGAACTTGACGCCATCGTTGACGATCTTGTTGGCAACGGCCACGGCTTGCTTGGGATCGCATGCGTCGTCATAGACCACGCCCTGGAGTTGAGCACCGTTCACACCACCGGCTTTGTTGATCTGTTCGATGGCCATCTTGGCACCGATGAACTGCATCTCGCCGTACTGGGCAACAGCACCGGTCACCGGGCCAGCCATGGCGATCTTGATGTTGTCGGCGGCGACCGAGTAGCTGGCAGCGCCAGCCAGGGCCATAGCGGCGAACAGCTTGGAAATCTGCTTAGTAGCGTTGTTCATAGTGCTCCACTCGTTGTGTTCATTGTTGTAGTTCTGGTAGCCAAGGCAACAGAACCGGAGTCGACTTTCCGGCCATACTCCCGGCAACTGTACCGATACAGTGTAGAGCGCTGATTTGCGCCTTGGAAAGTCGGCAGTCGAGGGCGAAGGGTAGGAATGTCGCGTAATTGCAAGGAATGTATAGAAAAACGGCGGATTCCTGACTGACGGATGGTTGACACGGTTTGTCTGCTCGCCACCCACCGTTATCATGGCGGCCGTCGAAAAAACGGCCCTTCACGATGGAACCTGCCATGAACGAACAACCAAGCACCCTCTATGCCAAATTGCTCGGCGAAACCGCCCCCATCCGCTGGCAGGAGCTGCAACCGTTTTTCGCCCGGGGCTCGCTGCTCTGGGTCGACAGTGACGAAGATCTGATCGCGGTCGCCGAGGCGGTTGCCGAGAACCATCGAGAAACGGTTGCCGCCTGGCTGGATTCGGGACGGGTCGCGGTATTGAGCGATGCTCACGCCGAGGATCTGCTGGCGCGTGATCCGTCGCTCTGGGCCGTGGTGGTCGCCCCCTGGGTTCTGGTGCAGGAGCGCGCCGAAAAGTAGCGCTGGTTTCGAACACCCGTTTTAGCCGCTCTGGAATGGGCATTTCCAGAGGTTGCAGATAATAGTCGTGGTTCTTTTTGGTGCGTAAATTGCGCTATTTTTGTGCATCGACTGTCTGGCATCATCGCTGAACCCTGGTGTCTATGCTCAGGAGCCTGGAACGTAATCGATGTTCCGGTAACCCCTTCAGCGCAGGAGCCTGCATATGTTCGAGCCCGGCCATTTATTTCGCGGCAACAGCGTGGCGACCGGGGATATCCCCATCTATGCCATCGACCTGCATTACGACGTGCGTCAGGATGCGGCCGAAGGGGCGATGTTGCACATGACCCTCAAGGGCGAAATCGCAGGTGCGGCGTTCGACGAGTCGTTCGAACTGCACCGTGATACCGCGTTCAATTTCGCCAGCGTGGTAAGCCGATTGGCCCACAAGCATGGTCTGCCGACCAGCGTGGTGCTGATCAGTCACGAGCATGAAGAGTTCGATCAGATGTTCGAGGATATCCGTCAGCGCCTGGGGGCCCACAGTGGCGATCCGGTCGACCTCGATCATCTGGAGAAGGATGGTCTGTAAGCACCTGTCACGGTCTGCAGCGTGTCAGCCCTGTGGCATTAAAAACAGCTCTGAAAGCACCAATAGGCTGCGCTGTAGGTTCCAACCTGCCGCAGCGCGGCCCATGGGCAAAGCTATGCGCCACGAGCAATGGCGCAGACACCGCCGTTGGGTGGTGAGTACGTTCAACCACTTCGAGCGTCCGGTTGCTCCATTGGTCGGCGCCAGTCTGAGGTCATGCATGAAGATATCCGCCAACCTGACGATGCTGTTCACCGAGCGGCCATTGCTCGAGCGTATCGTTGCCGCCGCTGCGGCGGGCTTTGACGGTGTGGAAATCCAGTTTCCCTACGAAGTGCCGGCGCTTCGCCTGAAAGACGAATTGGCGCGGGCGGGTATGCCGCTGGTGCTGATGAATTTCCCGGGTGGCGATTTCCTTACCGGCGGGCCTGGGCTGGCGGCGGTTCCCGCGCGCCAGCGTGAATTCGACCAGGCATTGCAGGATGCACTGACCTATGCCGCCATGGTGCGTCCGCAGTTGATCAACGTTCTGCCCGGGCGGCTGCCAGAGGGCGCTGGGCCGGAGCAGGCGCTGGCTGTCTTGAGGGACAACATCCACAAGGCGGCCGAGGCGTTTCAGACACTAGGGATCGGGGTGGTGAGTGAGGCGATCAATCCCATCGACATGCCGGGCTTTCTGGTCAACACACCGGAGCATCTACAGACGCTGCTGGCGCAGGTCGGGCATGATAATTTCCAGGTTCAGCTGGATATCTATCACATGGCGCGGCAGGGGATCGATCCAGTCGCGGCTGTTAAAACGTTGGCCGGGCGCATCGGTCATGTGCAATTCGCCGACTGTCCGGGGCGCGGTGCGCCGGGGAGTGGCGATATCGATTTCGCTGCCTTGTGGCAGGCGTTGAGTGACAGTGGTTATCGGGGCTGGCTAGGTGCCGAGTACCGTCCCGAAGGAGACGATACTCGTACCAGCCTGGGCTGGATGACCGCGTGGCGGGCGCCTGCGGTCAGTTGACCAGGGGTGAGGTGACGCCGACCTCAGGCAGCTTGAACGCCAGGTTGCCCTGATCCGCCTGCGGCGGGGGGCTCTGGTTGTAAGCATGGCGCCACAGCGGGTGCTGCTCGGCCTTTTGCCAAAGCTGCGCGTGCAGGCGGGCAAGCAGTACCGGATCACTGAGCAGTGCCAGCTTGCTCTTGCCGTCGAGCTTTTTCGGGCCCATTTCCAGGGCTTCGCGCAGGGCCCGCTGCCGCGCCTGCTCGATCAACGGTGCTTCACCGTGACGGGCCGTGGCCATGGCGCACGCCAGTGCGTTGGGGAAGGGGCGCAGCACGGCTTCGAGGAAACCATTCTCCATGGCGTGTTCGCGGTTATGCCGGGTATAGGCATAGGTGGACAGCAGTTCCTGAGGCGGGTTGGATTCCTCGGGGATCAGGAACAGGCTGCGCTTCTTGCTGCGCAGACCCAGGCTGAGTCGGCTGGAGAACACCGACACCGGAATCGACAGCATCAGCGATACCACGATCGGTGACAGCCACCACAGGAAGTTCGGATCGAGCCAGGCCACGCCTGCCGTCCAGACCACACCCAGCAATGTCTGCCAGCCATGGCGGCGCACAGCGTCGCCCCAGGTGGTGACGCCGTTGTCACGCTGCGGCGAATTCCAGGTGGCGGACCAACCCAGGAACGCGGCACTTACGAACAGGGTGTGGAACAGCATGCGTACCGGAGCCAGCAGCACGGAGAAGAGCATCTCCAGCAGCATGCTCAGGGTCGCCTTGAAGGCACCGCCATAGGCTTTGGCGTCCTTGATCCAGATGAGGATCACGGCGAGTAGCTTGGGCAGGAACAGCAGGGTCAGGGTGGTAGAAAACAGCGCGATGGCTTTTTCCGGGTTCCACCTCGGCCATACCGGGAACAGCTGACCGGGCACTAGGAAGTACTGCGGTTCCATCAACGTATGAATGGCCAGCAGGGCAGTGGACAGCAGCAGGAACATGAACCACAGCGGTGCCGACAGGTAGGACATCACTCCGGTCAGGAATACGGCGCGGTGTACCGGGTGCATGCCCTTGACCAGAAACAGGCGGAAGTTCATCAGGTTGCCGTGGCACCAGCGACGGTCGCGCTGCAACTCGTCGATCAGGTTGGGCGGCAGCTCTTCATAGCTGCCCGGCAGGTCGTAGGCGATCCATACACCCCAGCCGGCCCGACGCATCAGCGATGCTTCGACGAAATCGTGGGACATGATGGCGCCGGCGAACGAACCTTTGCCTGGCAGCGGAGCCAGGGCGCAGTGCTCGATGAACGGCTGCATGCGGATGATCGCGTTGTGGCCCCAGTAATGGGATTCGCCCAGCTGCCAGTAGTGCAGGCCGGCGGTGAACAGCGGGCCATAGGCGCGGGTGGCGAACTGCTGCAGGCGCGCATACAGGGTGTTCATGCCGGCGGCTTTTGGCGACGTCTGGATGATGCCGGCTTGTGGGTTGGCTTCCATCAGCCGCACCAGCTTGGTCAGGCATTCGCCGCTCATCACGCTGTCGGCGTCGAGCACCACCATGTAGCGGTAATCGCCACCCCAGCGACGGCAGAAGTCGTCGATGTTGCCGCTCTTGCGTTTCACCCGGCGACGACGGCGGCGGTAGAAGATATTGCCGAAACCCTTGGTCTCCTGGCATAGCTCCAGCCACGCGCGCTGTTCGGCCACAGCGATGTCGGCATCGCCGGTATCGCTGAGGACGAAGAAGTCGAACTGATCGAGCTCGCCGGAGGCGGCCACGGATTCGTAGGTGGCGCGCAGGCCTGCGAAGACCCGAGGCACGTCCTCGTTGCAGATCGGCATGATGATCGCGGTGCGAGCCTTGGCGTCGATCGGTTCGTCACCGGCGCTGCTGCCGGAAATACCGTAGCGGTCATAGCCGCGCAGCAACTCCCAGAAGCCCATCAGAGCCGTCCAGAAACCCGCTGACACCCAGCAGAACAGTAGCGAGAACAGCGCCAGAATGCTGCCTTGCACCACATAGGGCAGAACCTGCAGCAGGCTGTCCTGCCAGCCTTGCTCCATGACTTCCTGCAGGTTGATCAGTGTCCAGCCCTGGTAGGGCAGGATGCTGTTCATGTACCAGGTAGCGACTGCGGTTTGCCCCAGCATCAGCAGCAGCAATACATAGCGACGCAGCGAGCCGACCCGGCGCCAGCGTGCTGGCTCCAGTTTGCGTTTGGGTGGTCGTGGGGGATTGGCCTTGCCAAATAAAGCACGCAAACCGCGGGCCAGCAGGTTGGTTCGCCATGGCTCGGGAGTCATCTTGGTGCGTTTGAGAGGCGGAGCGGCCCGCAGGATGGGCCGTCCGGCTGCGTCCATCGACAGCAGGCCGGTGGCTTCCAGTGCTTCTCCGGCGCCCAGCTCGATACGCCGGGCAGCCGACTTGTGAACGGCCTCTTCGGCACTCGCCGCCTGCACGCCACCAAGGCGGCTGTGCAGTTCGGTGAAGTCGCGGCAGTCGGCCAATTCTTCACGTTCGCTGGCACTCAGAGGCAGGCTGTCCAGGTACTCGCTCAGGGCGGACGGCTCGTTGGTTTTCATTGGCCGTTAACCGTATTGGGCGGGAGTTGATAGCTCCAGGTTTCGCTGAGGGTCTTGTCCCCCTCGACCAGAGCCGCGCGCATTTCCACCGCTTGCTTGGGATCCTTGACCTGGAAGCGTAGCGTCAGGCGCCAGCCCTTGGTCGCCGGGTTGTACTGCAGGCTGTTGTCCAGCAGCTCGGCGTTGTCATTGACGCTGAAGTTGGACGTCACCGCTGCATCGGGCTTGAGCTTGGCCAGTGCCGGGCCTTCGAAGTCCACCAGCAGGGCGGTGCTGCCATCGAGCTTGCGGGTCAGGTTGGATTGTCTGACTTCGCCGGCACTGCGCATGGTCTGCTTGACCCAGGCAGTGTCCTTGCCGAGTTGGGCACGTTCGTCCTTGGTCCAGTGCATACGGTAATCGAACTCCATCGGTTCACCCGGCTTGGGCTGCTCGTCAGGTGTCCAGAAGGCGACGATGTTGTCGTTGGTCTCATCCGGGGTAGGGATTTCCACCAGCTCGACCTTGCCCTTGCCCCATTCGCCCCTGGGTTCGATCCAGGCACTTGGGCGTTGCTCGTAATGGTCTTCCAGATCTTCGAACTGAGCGAAGTTGCGACCACGCTGGAGCAGGCCGAAACCTTTCGGGTTCTCCACTTCGAAGGTGCTCACCGCGAGGTTCTGCGGGTTGTTCAGCGGGCGCCAGATGTGCTCGTCGCTACCGGTATGGATCGCCAGGCCGTTGGAATCGTGCAGGGCAGGGCGGTAGTTGGGTTTGCTCGAACGTTGGCTGGAGCCGTACAGGAACATGCTGGTGAGCGGGGCGATGCCCAGTTTGTTGACGTTGTCACGCAGGAACACTCGCGACTGTACGTCGACCACCGCGTCCTTGCCGGGACGCAGGATGAAACGATAGGCGCCGGTGGCGCGCGGCGAGTCGAGCAGTGCGAAGATCACCAAATGCTTGTCTTCGGGCTTGGGACGCTCGATCCAGAACTCGCGAAAATAGGGGAATTCCTCGCCGCTGGGCAGCGCGGTGTCGATGGCCAGGCCGCGAGCCGACAGGCCGTAGACCTGATCCTTGCCGATTACCCGGAAATAGCTGGCGCCGAGCAGGCTCATGATCTCGTCGGACTGATCCTTGGCGTTGATCGGGTACATCACGCGAAAGCCCGCGTAGCCCATATCCTTGGTGGCTTCCTGATCGAACTTCAGGTCGCCGAAATCGAAACGCGCAGGGTCGTACTTGATTTCCTTGACGCTGGTGGAGGTCACTTCGTTGATCTTCACCGGGCTGTCGAAGTGCATGCCCTGGTGATAGAAGCTCAGCTTGAATGGGGTCTTGCTGTCGGCCCATTCGTACTTGTCTTCGAGAGATTTGATCTTCTGGTAATCGGCGAATTGCAGGTTGCGCAGTTCGGCAGGCAGGTTGGCTGCTGGAGCGACATAAGGCTTGTCCAGCAATTCCTTGGCCTCCGAGGCCACATCATCGAGCGAGAAGGCCAGCACATGGGCACTGAACAGCGAAGTGGTGCAGGCCAGGCACAGTGCGGCTGGAAGCATGCTGTGGCGGACAGATGCCTTGACGGTTTTGAGGATCACGGATCCCTCCAGAAAACAGTAAGAAACAGCGGCACGGTCGGCCGAACATCTCATTCCGACCGTTATCGTTGCAGATGATTCCTGTGATTTTCCCCCGTTTCGCTCAGCCTGTGCTAGGCCTCACAGGCAGCCATTTGAGCAGCTGTTTGCGCGTTGGCACCACGGCGTTCTCCTGGGCCCAGACGCAGAGGATCACGGTGAGCAGCAGGAACAGCGGGTAGAAGGCGATCGACAAGGTCTGTTCGCCGGCCTGGATCGCGCACTGCGTCCAGTTGGCCAGGCACTCGCTGGAGATCACGCCGAGCATCTTCTCCGAACGCGAGAACAGCGTGAAGGCGGGTACATGCAGTACGAACAATGGTAGCGAGGCCGCTCCCAGGCGCCGTGACCAGCGTCGTACCGGTTCGCTCGTCGGCGAAGGGGCGAGCGCGCACAGGTAGATCAGCATCATTTGCGACGGCAGCAGCAGGCCGTTGTGCAGCAGGTAGTACCAGTATTGTTCGCCCTCGACCAACCAGGCGGCGCCAAGGAAGCAGGTCAGCACGGTAAGTATCATCAGCCCGATACCGGCGGCGCCCGGTGTGCGGCCGGCGTCCTGCATGTCGCGGAACAGGCCGTAGGCGAGGATGCCGGCAAGAAATTCAGGCAGGCGTATCAGTGGGTTGCGATGCAGCATGCCGGTGAAGGGCATGCCGTAATCGCCATTGAGGATCACCAGGGCCGGCGGAATCATGTAAATCAGTGTGAGTACGCCGAGCCACAGCACCTTGTGCTTGAGGCGAGCCAGGCGTGGAGCGACGAAAGGAAACGTCAGATAGAAGAAGAACAGCGTGGAAATCGACCATAGCGGCGGATTGAAGGTCAGGTAGAGCGGGTTCCAGGCCTGCAGCATGAACAACTGCAGCACGGTATTGAGCGCCAGTTCGCCGTTGCCCATGAAGTGT
Source organism: Phytopseudomonas daroniae (assembly GCF_004327285.1). GTDB lineage: Bacteria > Pseudomonadota > Gammaproteobacteria > Pseudomonadales > Pseudomonadaceae > Aquipseudomonas > Aquipseudomonas daroniae. Next base: position 330,554 of record NZ_QJUI01000002.1, on the reverse strand, counting down.
TCGAGGGTGGTGCGCGAGATCCCGGTCATGTCTTCGTTGGTGTCGTACACCACGAAACGGATGGTGGCTTTGGTCTCGTCCGGCGGGATGCCCAGGTTGCTGATGATGAAGATGACCGTGATGGTCAGCAGCAGCGAAAAGATGTGCAGCGGGTAGAGGTTGGCGAAACGCCGGCTCCAGAAACTCACCGCCGGCTCGCGCAGTTCGCCGCGCTTGCAGTAGACGTGAGCGAGCAGGAAACCGGACAGCACGAAGAAGGTGCTGGTGGCGAAGAAGCCGACGCCGCTGAGCTGCTTGATGATCGGCAGCTTCTGTTCCGCGTAGTTGTGCAGGGTATGGAAGACCACGATGTACAGGCCGAGTATGAAACGCAGCCATTCGAGCCCGATGAAATGTTCCTTGTCGGTTCGGGTCATCCCCGTTCTCCTTATATCGACATCTTCCGGGCACGGATCAGCCTGCGCAGACAGCTTCGCTGCGCAGCCTTGCGGCATGCCGGGTTTGCGTCTGACAGCGGCAATCGCATTTCGATCTATCTGATTTTCCGGGGGCAGTAGGCAAAGAGGGGCTGGTGGAGTCGCCAGACCCGGATTACGCCGCTACGCGGCTAATCCAGGCTACCGGCCAAACCATACCATCGGTACCATACCCATTCGTAGCCTGGATTAGCCGCAGGCGTAATCCGGGTTTCGAAGTGGTTGCAGTGGTCAGTCGAACAACACCTTGGCGACATCGCTGTAGCGTTTGGCGAAATGCACGGTAATGCCTTCCTTGAGGTAGTCCGGCAGTTCCTGGTAGGAGCCGCGGTTGGCTTCGGGCAGGATCAGTTCGTAAATCTTCTGCCGGCGTGCGGCGATGACTTTCTCGCGCACGCCGCCGATGGCCAGCACCTGGCCGGTGAGGGTCAGCTCGCCGGTCATGGCAACACCCTTTTTCGGCGCCTGGTTGCGAGCCAGGGAGAGCAGGGCACTGGCGATGGTGACACCCGCGCTGGGGCCGTCCTTGGGCGTGGCGCCTTCGGGCACGTGCATGTGGATGGCGGACTGATCGAAGAAGGTCGGATCGCCCTTGTAGGTTTTCAGGTTCGAGCTGATGTAGCTGTAGGCGATCTCCGCCGACTCCTTCATCACTTCGCCGAGCTGGCCGGTGAGTTTGAAGCCGCGGTTGAGGGTGTGAATTCGCGTCGCCTCGATCGGCAGCGTGGCACCGCCCATGCTGGTCCAGGCCAGGCCGGTGATCACACCGACCCCCGACAGCACCTGCTCGCTGCGGAACACCGGCATGCCCAGGTACTGCTCCAGATCCTTGGCGGCAATCTTGACCTTGCTCTGCGGATCCTCGAGCAGCTTCACTACGGCCTTGCGTACCAGCTTGCCGAGCTGTTTCTCCAGCTGCCGCACGCCAGCTTCACGGGCGTAGCCTTCGATCAATGCGCGCAGGGCGCTGTCGCTGATCGACAACTGCTTGCCTGACACGCCGGCCTTGTTGAGTTGCTTGGGCCACAGATGGCGTTTGGCGATGGCCAGTTTTTCTTCGGTGATATAGCCGGACAGGCGAATCACTTCCATGCGATCGAGCAGCGGGCCGGGGATCGAATCCAGGGTGTTGGCGGTGCACACGAACAGCACCTTGGACAGGTCCAGGCGCAGATCCAGGTAATGGTCGAGGAATTCGACGTTCTGCTCCGGGTCGAGGGTTTCCAGCAGTGCCGAGGCCGGGTCGCCCTGGAAGCTGCTGCCCATCTTGTCGATCTCGTCGAGCATGATCACCGGGTTCATCACCTCGACATCCTTGAGCGCCTGCACCAGTTTGCCCGGCAGCGCACCTATATAGGTGCGGCGGTGGCCCTTGATCTCGGCTTCGTCGCGCATGCCACCGACGGAGAAGCGATAGAAGGGGCGGCCCAGGGATTCGGCGATGGATTTGCCGATACTGGTCTTGCCGACGCCGGGTGGGCCGACCAGCAGGACGATGGAGCCGGCGATCTCGCCCTTGAATGCGCCGACGGCGAGGAATTCGGTGATGCGCTCCTTGATGTCGTCCATTCCGGCATGGTGGTCGTCGAGCACCTTGCGGGCATGCTTGAGGTCGAGCTTGTCCTTGCCGAACACGCCCCAGGGCACGCTGGTGGCCCAGTCCAGGTAATTGCGCGTTACCGCGTATTCGGGAGAGCCGGTTTCCAGCACGGAGAGCTTGTTCATCTCCTCGTCGATGCGCTTGCGCGCCTGGTCGGGCAAGGTCTTGCCTTCCAGGCGCTGGCTGAACTGTTCCGAGTCGGCGCTGCGGTCATCCTTGGTGATGCCCAGTTCCTGCTGGATGATCTTCAGCTGTTCCTTGAGGAAGAACTCGCGCTGGTGTTCGCCCACGGAGCGGTTCACTTCGGCGGACAACTCATGTTGCAGGCGTGCCACTTCCACTTCCTTGCGGAGCATGGGCAGCACTTTTTCCATGCGCTTGAGGATCGGCACGGTGTCGAGCACTTCCTGCAGCAGCGTGGATTGAGCCGTGGTCAGGGCTGCGGCGAAGTCGGTGAGTGGCGACGGATCGTTGGGGCTGAAGCGATTGAGGTAATTCTTCAGTTCTTCGTTGTACAGCGGGTTGAGTGGCAGCAACTCCTTGATCACGTTGATCAGCGCCATGCCGTAGGCCTTGACCTCATCACGCGAATCATTGGCATTGCGCGGGTAGTCGACCTCGGCCAGGTAGGGCGGGCGATGGTGCTTGAGCCAGCCGCGGATGCGCACGCGGGTCAGGCCCTGGGCGACGAACTGCAGTTTGCCGTCGTCTCCACTGATGTGATGCACACGCACCACGGTGCCGTGCTCCGGCAGGCTGGAGGTGTCGAAATGGCGCGGGTCGGTGACTGGCTGATCGACATAGAACAGGGCCAGGGTACGGTGCTCGGTCTTGCTGACCAGTTCCAGGGTTTCCGCCCAGTGCTCCTCATTGACGATCACTGGCAGCACCTGCGCCGGGAAGAACGGCCGATTGTGGATCGGAATCACATAGAGTTTGTCCGGCAGGCTCTGGCCGGGCAGCATCAGGCTGTGGCCGGTCTGCTCCGAAGCGATCTCGATATCTTGCGTCTCGTTCATGCGGCACCTGTCTTTTCACGTTGAGTGTTAGATGGGGCGCCGCTGGTTTTTTTCAATATTTATTCGCTTGCCTGCCCGTGATCTGCACGCTTGTGGGGCTTGCGCAATGCTTGCAGGGTGTTTCGCGCAATGGCCGACATTCCACCCGTCGTGGCCCATACAGTTTTTTCATGCAACGCGGTAGAGTGCGCGCTTCATCCATCGAGTTGCGAATCATGCTCAATGCCCGCCTCATGCGCCTGGACGATCAGGCCCACGAACACACCCACGACCACCATCAACTGGTGATGTCGGTGTCGGGGCGTGCCGAGTTCGAGGTGGTCGGGCGTGGTGGCGAAGTGTGCCGAATGCGCGCCTGCCTGGTGCCGGGGGATGCCGACCACCAGTTCGCGGGCATTGGCGACAACCGCATGCTGATCGTCGATCTCAACGAGCAGGACATGTCCGCCGAGGATTTGCAACTGCTCGGCCACCTGTTCGATACGCCGCGCTACCCGCAGCTGGATGCCGATTTCCAGCACCTGCTCTGCTATGCCGGTGCCGAGCTGGAACGTTATGGCAGTGACCCCTTGCTGGCCCGTTCGCTTGGCGGCGTGCTGTTGCGTGCCCTGCATCTGCGCCTGTTCGGCGAATCGGCAGGGCGCAGCCATGGATCGATGGATGTGCAGCGTCTGGATGGCTACATCGCCGACAATTTGGCGCGGCGTATCAGCGTGGCTGAACTGGCCCATGTCGCCTGTCTGAGTCCCAGCCACTTCCATGCTCAGTTCAAGGACAGCGTTGGCCTCACGCCGCATCAGTACCTGCTCAAGGCACGCCTCGACCGTGCCACGCGATTGCTGCGTGAAAGTAGCCTGCCGCTGATCCGTATCGCCGAGGAGTGCGGCTTCTCCAGCCAGAGCGCCTTGACTACCGCAATGCGCCGTTACCTCGGGCTCACGCCGAAGCGGCTGCGCGGTAGCGAATAAGGGCACGCCCAGCGCGACGCTGGTGTTCGGCAAGCCTGGACTGGCGCTGCTGGGGTGCAGTTTCCACGACTGGATGGCCGGTTACGTATACATCACCGATGCCTCGTGATTCGCTGTCAGTGATGCTGCTCAACGTGACGCGCAGCCCGCGCATCGTGCGCTTCTTCACCAGGGGCGGCATCGCTGGACTGCGCAAAAGCTGATCTTTCCCTCCATGCCCTCGTCACCTCTCTTCGTTATGCCGACCGCTCTATTTCAAGGCTTGGCCCTGCAAACTGGATGGCTTTTCAGTCTGAACTTTCATCTACACTGAAACATCCATTTACATCTGGCGTCCTCCCTTAGGAGGACGTCTGCCTTTGCACAGGTTTTTTCCAAGGAGTTTTTGTCATGACGGAGATTCACCAACGGCGCGCCGGGCGCGACCCACTGCTGTTGCTATTCGGGGGCCTGATCGGGCTGGTGGGGGTACTGCTGGCCGCTGGCGGCGGCTGGCTCGCCGTACTGGGTGGTTCCTGGTATTACCTGATTGCCGGTGTTGGTCTGCTGATAGCCGGCGTGTTGCTGGCGCGACGTAGGCGCTCCGGTGCCGGGTGGTTCGCCGCTGTGTTCGTCGGCACCCTGATATGGGCGGCCTGGGAGTCCGGGCTCAACTATTGGCGCTGGATTCCGCGTCTGGACGTGGTGCTGATCCTGGCGATCATCGTCGCCCTGTTGCTGCCACGTCTGGGCGGATTTTCCCGAGGCGCCTCCCGCGGGCTGGCGGGGGTACTGTTCCTTGGCCTTGCGGCGGCCGGTGTCCTGGCGTTCGTGCCCTATGGTTATGTCAACCTGGCCGAGGTGCCTGAGGCGCAGGGCCAGTCGCTGGAAACCGACGTGGGCTCGGCGCAGCATTCGGATGCCCCACAGGATGGTGACTGGGCGGCCTACGGCCGTAACGCAGCCGCGACCCGCTATTCGCCTCTGGATCAGATCAACGCCGACAACGTCGGCAAGCTCGAACGTGCCTGGCAATACCGCACCGGCGATCTGCTCGATCACCGCTGGGGCGCGGAAACCACGCCGCTGAAGATCGGCAACTCGGTGTACCTGTGCACCTCGCGCAACATCCTGATCGGCCTGGATGCGAGCAGCGGCAAGGAGCTGTGGCGTTTCGACCCGAAAGTGCCGGATGAAGCGATTCCCTACACCGCAGCCTGCCGTGGCGTGTCCTACTACGAAGTACCGCAGCAGAGCGACACTCAGGCCAGCGCTGACACGCAGCCGACAGCCTGCCAGGCTCGCGTCATCTCCGGCACCCTGGACGGGCGCATCATCGCCGTGGACGCCAAGACCGGCGAGCCTTGTGCGGACTTCGGCGACAACGGCCAGGTGGACATCAAGACCGGCATGGGCGTCACGCCCGAGGGTTATGTGTCGATCAACTCGCCACCCGTGATCGTGCGCAACGTCATCGTAACCGGCCACCAGGTGCTGGATGGCCAGCGCGTCGATCCGCCGTCCGGTGTGATCAAGGGCTTCGACGCCGTCACTGGCGAGCTGAAGTGGGCCTGGGATGCTGCGCGTCCCGATCAGAGCGCGCCACTGCCGGAGGGCGAAACCTACACCCGTGGTTCGCCGAACATGTGGACCATCGCCTCGGGCGACGACAAGCTGGGAATGGTTTACCTGCCGATGGCCAACGCCGCGGCGGACTACTGGAGCAGCTCGCGTACGCCGGAAGTCAACGAGTGGAGCGTGGCTCTGGTTGCGCTGAACGTGGAAACCGGCCTGCCTGCCTGGAAGTTCCAGACCACCCACAAGGATGTCTGGGATTACGACCTGGGTTCGCAGCCGAGCCTGGTGGATTTCCCCACCGACAAAGGCCTGGTACCGGCGGTGGTATTACCGAGCAAGCAGGGCGATATCTATGTGTTCGACCGCCGTACCGGTGAACCGCTGTTCGATATCGAAGAGCGTGCAGTGCCTCAGGGCGGCGCCGAGCCGGAGCAGCGTTCGCCGACTCAGCCGTTCTCGACTTACCACACCCTGCGCAAGCCGGATCTGACCGACCGTGACATGTGGGGCATGACGCCCTTCGACCAACTGGCCTGCCGCATCCAGTTCCAGCAAGCCAGCTACGAAGGAATCTACACACCGCCGACCCCCGATCGCCCGAGCATCGAATACCCGAGCTACAACGGCGGCTCCGACTGGGGCAGTGTGGCTATCGATACCCAGCGTGGAGTGATCATCGCCAACTACAACGACATGCCCAACCACGTGCAACTGGTACCCCGCGCAGATGCCGACCGCATGGGCTGGAAACCCCGTGAAGAGCTGGTCGCTGACCGCGGCGGCGCCGAGGGCGCGGGTGATCCGCAGGCTGGTACGCCTTACGCGATCAACGTCAATGCCGGCTGGCGCCTGAAATACACCGGGTTGCTGTGCAAGCAACCGCCTTACGGTGGCATCCGTGCCATCGACCTGAAGAGCGGTGAGACCCTCTGGGATCGTCCGCTGGGCACGGCGCGTGGCAATGGCCCCTGGAATATCCGCTCCGGATTGCCTATCGACATCGGTACGCCGAACAACGGCGGCTCGGTGGTCACCGCCGGTGGCCTGATCTTCATTGCCGCGGCTACCGATGACCTGATTCGTGCCATCGATATCAAGACCGGTAAAACCGTCTGGGAAGACGTGTTGCCAGCCGGTGGCCAGGCCAACCCGCTGGTCTATGAAGCCAATGGCCGTCAGTACCTGATGATCGTCGCGGCGGGGCACCATTTCATGGAAACCCCGACCGGTGACTACGTCATCACCTACGCACTGCCGCAATAACGGCTAGCGCAGTGCAAAGGGCCGTCGGGGCAACCCGCCGGCCCTTTTTCATGCCTGCGCCATGACGGCTCGCCCTGAAAACGCTAGAGTCTGCGGCCTGCACCATATTCACCTAGCGAGTCGATCATGTCCGTCATCTGGCACCTCAAACCCCATGCCGAGCTGAGCAAGGCCGAACTCTACGCTGCGCTGCAGCTGCGTACCCAGGTCTTCGTCGTCGAGCAGAACTGCCCGTACCTGGAAGTCGATGGCCTCGACTTGCAAGGCGATACCTGCCATTTGCTGGGCTGGCAGGGTGAGCAACTGGTGGCTTACCTGCGCCTGCTCGACCCGGCGCTCAATGATGGCGAGGTGGTGGTCGGTCGTGTAGTGACAGCGGCCAGCGCCCGCGGCACAGGGTTGGGGCACGGCATGCTGGAGCAGGCTCTGCAAGCCTGCGCCCAGCGCTGGCCAGGCGTTCCCGTGTATATGTCCGCCCAGGCCCATCTGCAGGGCTACTACGGCCGCTACGGTTTCATCGCGGTGACTGACGAGTACCTGGAAGACGACATTCCGCATATCGGCATGCGCCGCGAGGGCTGATCGCCACTGTAGGCCAATGGAAATCCCGAGCCGCGACCGGCAACTCATTGCACCTATTCACCGCCGGACATGCCCATCCGGCTGTAACCGCCGACCCTGTCGCGCTTTACCGTCATGCCAAATGAGGCAAGCGATTGAAAGCAACCGAAAAAAATCGCCCGATGGGCTTCGCCAAACCGATTTCTGCTGATATCATGCGCGCCGCCTGGGAAGATGCCGGAGTGGCCGAACGGGACGGATTCGAAATCCGTTGTATCAGCGATGGTACCTAGGGTTCAAATCCCTATCTTCCCGCCATATCTAAAGCCTAAATCCATGAAATTCATAGAGTTTCGTGGACTTTTGCTATCTGCGGCATGCAAAGTGTCAAAAGCAGGCCAAGGCCTGTGGGATCAGTCTTGGAGCAGGGGCCACATTCTGGCTACATGTACCAAGGCAAGAATCCATACCGCGTCATCTTCAGTTTGATAGACAAAGCGGTCATTTTCGTGGGGAGCAAGTTCTCGGGTGCCCGCGACCTTTCCCCATTTCCCCTTGCCGGGAAAGTCAGCCAGAGTGGATGCAGCAGTGCTGATTAGCTCATCCATATGCACGGCAGCGACGGGGTTATCGGCAGCGATATAGTCCCAAATGTCCAGACGATCCTGCTCAGCTTCAGGCGCCCAGATAACCTTCATTCGTGACCCAATGCCTTAGCACGACGTGCGGCGAAGGCAGCTTCAACGTCTTCATTGGCGCGGCCACGACCAGCTTCTACTGAGGCCCTAGTTACTACAGCTACCTTGCGCTGAACAAACTCATCATGCTCCTTGGCTTGCTGCTGGCGAATGAAGTCGCGCATCAGGTCACGCATTACCTGTGAGGCTGGCAGGTGAACGGCTTGTGCAGCAGCCATGAACCCTTCGCGCAATTCAGGCTCAAGTTTCAGATTGAAAACAGCTTCTTTGGCCATGCGGGTTTACCTTTGTTCGTGTGTACGACGTATATACGTTTTGGATGCGTGTTAAGCCAAGACGTCGATACCGAGAAGCCACCAGCACATGAGGCCTAGGGCGTGGTCAGCTCTATAAAACGCTGATAATCGCTTACCGGCCCGAGTTTGACAGCGCCCTGCAGGTGATCCGGCGCAAGGTGCGCATAGCGTATGGTCATAGCCAGCGATTACTGCCAACGTCACTGTGTGGTCGATGTTCGTTGTAATTCCTGTGCCAGGCTGCGATGCGGATTCTGGACTCGACCAGCGAACAGAACCCGTACTCGTTGTACCGTCTTAAGGCAGAGCCAGGTTCGGGTTCAAGCAGGCAATTGCGAGAAGCGGGCGCGTTTACTGGACAACGCCACCCAGCTTTCTATTCATACACCTGCGCCAAGCTCTGACCACCTATGGCGATCGATATGGCATCTGCGGTCGCTCTTACTTTTCCTACTACTTCGGCGATGTGAGCCTCATCCTCCACATGAGGCCCGAAGGTAGGTGCGGTCAATGCAGCGATTGCGTCACCAAAATGATTGAGGATAGGGCAGCTGATGTCGGTGATTCCTGGCGCCAGTTCGCTTGGGGAAATCAGATAGCCTTGGATACGAACGTTCTCCAGTTTTTTCTCGAGTGCGCGCTGGTCGGCCTGATTTGCATCGCCCAGCATCATGGAAAGCATCGCCTCTCGCTGATGATCCTTTTGAAAAGCAGCAAGCGTTCTGGCTGATGCATAGCGTGGAGACATTGGTAGAACGCCGCCTACCCGTACGCTCCACCCCATTTCCAACGTATCTGGTTGCGTTTGTGCGATCACCATCAGGCGATTCCCATGGCGAATAACCAGATGGCAGGTGCAGTTGATCTGAGTCGCCAGCGTTTCCATCTTTGTGGTGGCGATTTCAATCAGCCGCCGGGTGGGCGGATGAATGTGGGCAAGCTCGAACATTTTCAGGGTCAATGTGTACAGGCCTGAGCCCGAATCACGGGCTATGTAGCCGCGCCGTTCCAGTGCGCCTAGCACACGAAACACTTCGCTGACCGAGCGGCCTACGCGGTCGGCAACCTCCTTCTGCAAGAGCCCGCCTCGCTGTTCTGCCAGTGCTTCGAGTATGTCGAGGCCTTTTTCGAGCGCAGGCGCGCGGTGCTGGGGTTCGATTTCCATAATTATCCTTGACACCCTAGTAATATCATATACAAAATCATCTCGACAAATATGAAAATAAGACTGGCAGCGCAGGCCCATGCTCAAGCCAGATCCGGGAGAATAATAATGCACAAGCTATTTGTTGGGGCCATTGCGGCCACCCTTCTTGCACTGCTAAGTCCCATTTGCTGGGCAAAGCCATTCACGCTGCGTGTAGCCCACGCTCTAGCCCCTACCGAGCCTATCAATGTTGAGCTGGAAGCCTTTGCCAAGGCGGTCAGCGAGCGCAGTGATGGAAGGCTCAGGATCCTCGTTTTCCCGTCTGAACAGTTGGGAGCCAATCGTGGACTTCTCGAGCAGGTTCGCATGGGAGCCCCGATCATCCAGGTAGCAGACCCTGCATTCATGTCGGACTTCGTTCCTGACTTTGGCGTGCTCAATGGCCCTTATCTGCTCGATCGGCCGCAGGACTTTCAGCGCATTCTCGACAGTCCTTGGTATGCGAACCTAAAGAAGCGGGCAGCGGTGGCCGGGTTTCATCCACTGGCATTCAACTTCTTCTTCGGCAGCAGACATATGCTGGGCGATAAGCCGTTCCGGACTCCGGCTGATCTTGCCGGCGTCACCATGCGCATAGCCCCAAACCCGATCTGGGCTGCGACCTTCGGCTCATTACGGGCCCGAGGAGTGCCATTGCCATGGACAGAGGTCTACAGCGCTCTGTCCCAGAACGTGGTGGCCGCCGTTGAAACTCCTCTGGGGTCGATGGTTGGTGCGCGTTTACAAGAGCAACGTAAAACCTTGTCGCTGACCCGCCATTTCGATGCCTACCTGGGCCTGGTGATGAGTGAAAAGGTTTTCGAGGGAATGGAGCCTGACCTCAGGAACATTCTTACCGAGGAGGCCGAAAAGGCTGGCGATGCGATGACACGCAGAACGCTCGTAAACGACCAGAAAATATTGAAGGATCTGGAAGCGCAGGGGGTCACGGTCATACGTGACATCGACATACAAGCGTTTCGCCAGACGACCCAATCGGTCTACGAGACGATGCCGGGCTGGACGCCGGGTACCTATAGCGAAATACGCAAGATCCTCAGCGACTGAGCTGGCGTAGTTCGACTAACCCTATTTCCTGAATTTTGGTGATTCTTATGACCGATCAACAGAATGTTGAGTCCGGCGGCGAACAGCTGCGCTTCTCGGATCTGCTACTTGAAGAAATGCTTGCTGGTATCGCACTGGTAATTGTCGTCAGTGGTGTGGCGTGGGGCGTGATCACTCGCTACATAACTTCGGCACCTGCCGCGTGGAGTGGCGAACTGGCTACCATCGCCTTTGCCTGGCTGGTTTTTCTCGGTTCCGCGGCCGTATTTCGGCGCTCGGGCCACATCATGATCGACTCTCTCCTGCGGCTGCTTCCCGTGAAGCTGTCGCGCGCTGTTCAGGTGATCGCTGCCGTGGTGGTGCTCATTACCCTGATATCTCTAACGGCACTGGCGAGCAGTTTTACTCTGGAAACAATGGACGTACCAACGACAATTCTGCGGCTTCCGCAAGCGGTGGTTTATGCCTCGGCGGCACTCGGATTCTTTCTGATGGCCGTCCGACATGCCGCGGCAACATGGGAAAAACTCTCCACTGAGGAGGTGCGCCCATGATTATCTGGCCACTCTTGCTAGTACTCGTCCTGCTGGTACTCAGTGTTCCTGTTGCCATCGCACTGATAGCACCCAGCTTGCTGTACTTCTATCTTGACGGTGCGCTGCCTATGGGCATTTTTGCCCAGAAAATGGTGTCCAGCACCGAGTCGTTCCCGTTGCTTGCCTTGCCGTTCTTTATTCTTGCCGGCGCGATAATGAATGCGGCGGGTATCACACGTCGTCTTCTAGGCTTGGCTGATGCCTTCGTGGGCCACTTCATTGGTGGTCTGGCGCAAGTCAGTGTGATCATGGCGACCATGATGGGCGGGCTCACCGCATCGGCCAATGCCGATGCCGCGATGCTGTCCAAGATGCTCGGCCCGACCATGATCAAGAATGGCTATCCGCGGGGCTTCGCCGCAGCGGTGGTGGCCTGTTCCTCGATCATCGTCGCGATGATTCCGCCAAGTATCGGATTGATCGTGTACGCCTTCATGGCCAACGTATCGGTCGGGCGTCTGTTTATCGCCGGTATCGCGCCAGGTTTCCTGATCGCAGTCGGCCTGATGATTTCCATCTACTTCATCTCCCGCCGCAGAGGGTTCAAGCCCGTTCGTACGCGAATGGTCAGTGGCAAGGAGCTTTTGAAAGCCTTCGTCGATGCAATCTGGGCGTTGACGATACCCGTGTTTATCGTCGTGGGGCTGCGCTACGGCATTTTCACGCCAACCGAAGCGGGTGCCATTGCTGTTTTCTATGCGGTTTTCGTGGGCGTTGTCTGTTACCGCGAGCTTCGCATCGGGCAATTGCCCGACATCATCCGCGATTCGATTACCACCATCTCGATCGTGATGTTGATCATCTGTGCCGCCGCTGTGTTCGGTTATTACATGGTTTGGGAGCAGATTCCGACGCAGATCGCTTCTGCTCTGATCCAGTTAACCAGCAACCCACTGTTATTGCTGTTGTGTGTGAACCTGATGTTGCTGGTGATCGGCATGTTCCTTGAGGGAACTGCTGCGCTGATCCTGCTGACCCCGATACTGGCACCAGTGGCCGCTTCACTTGATATCGACCTTGTTCACTTCGGTGTGATCATGGTTCTCAACCTTACGCTCGGCGGTGTGACACCGCCTATTGGCACTCTTACCTTTACCGCCAGCAGTACCCTCCGAACCCCTGTCATCGAGACGTTCCGGGAGTCCATTCCACTTCTCGCGACGTTGCTCCTGATCCTGGCGCTGGTGACGCTTTTCCCCCAGATATCGCTAACCCTTCCTGCCCTAATCATGCCTTGAACCTCTGGAGGATCGCATGGATACATCAATTCGCCTTTCGAATGAGGAGCCTCACCTGCCGCTGGAAGGACTTCTCGTCCTTGATTTCAGCCAGTTCCTGGCGGGGCCTTCCGCCGCTTTGCGTCTCGCGGATCTCGGCGCCACGGTCATCAAGATCGAGCGCCCCGATGGTGGTGATTTGAGTCGTCGCTTGTACGTGTCGAACCTGAAAATAGATGGCGATAGCACGCTGTTTCATACCATCAACCGCAATAAGCAAAGCTTTGCTGCTGACCTGAAGAACCCGGACGATCTGGTTAAGGTTCGCAAGCTGATCGAGTCGGCTGACGTAATGATTCAAAACTTTCGACCTGGGATCATCGAGCGCCTTGGGTTGGGTTATGACGATGTAAAGGAATTTAATCCGCGTATCGTCTATGCATCGATTTCAGGTTATGGCAACGAGGGGCCATGGAAAGGCAAACCTGGACAGGATTTGCTCGTGCAATCGCTTTCCGGTCTTGCCTGGATGAGCGGAGATGCCGACAAGCCACCGGTGGCAACCGGTGTGGCCGTGGCCGACATGATGACCGGTGCCCATCTGGTTCAGGGCATTCTGGCCGCTCTCGTCCGTCGCGGCGTCAGTGGGAAGGGCTCGCGGGTTGATGTCAGCTTGATGGAGTCGATCCTGGATCTGCAGTTCGAGTTCTTCAGCACCTTTCTCAACGATAACGAGCGAGCGCCAGTGAGAAGCGGGGTATGCAGTGCAAGCGCTTATCTTGCTGCGCCCTATGGCATCTATCCGACTCGCGATGGGTTTCTGGCACTGGCGATGATGCCGATCCAGAAACTGGCCGAGATGCTCGAGAGTCCTGAACTAGGGATCTATGCGGCCGATCCGGACACCTGGTTCAGCCATCGCGACCTCATCAAATCCATCATTCGTGACTGCCTGTCCTCCCGTTCGACAGCGGATTGGCTAACGCTTCTGGAGCCAGCGGACATCTGGTGTGCAGAGGTTATGGACTGGCCAACACTGGTCGCGCACGACGGATTCAAGGCTTTGGACATGATTCAGAACGTATTCACCGCCAGCGGCGAGCGCGTCCGCACTACACGCTGCCCGATACGGTTCGACGGTCGCGTCCTGCGCTCGTCCAAAGGGGCCCCAAAAGTGGGCGAAGACAATGCCGCCATTCAGACAACCTTCAACCTTTGAGGTATCGATATGATCATCGAGCGTTATTTTGAGAACTATGACATTGGCGAAACGTTCCTCACTTCCGGTCGTACCATCACGGAAGCGGACATCGTTCTTCATGCTGGACAAACCGGGGATTTTTTCCCCCACCACATGGATGCGCAATGGTGCGCGACTCAGCCGTTCAAGCAACGTATCGCTCACGGCACGTTGATCTTTAGTGTCGGAATAGGCATGGCGGCCAGTGTGATCAATCCGCAAAGCATGTCGTATGGCTACGATCGCTTGCGCTTCGTCAATCCGGTGCATATCGGCGATACGATCCGTGTCCGTTCGACGATCGAGGAGAAGAAAGACCATAAGCGTGCCGAAGTCGGCCTGGTTATCGAGAAGGTCGAGGTACTCAAGCAGGATGATAGTCTCGCGCTCGTCTGCCATCACATCCATATTGTGAATCGCAGGAGCTGCTGACGTGACCGAGATCTCCGTACTCAATTGGCAGCACCGCCGTGCAACCGGGCCAATCGAGGCCGCGATTGAGCGGTTTCAGGATGCGAACCCAAGCATTTCAGTGAAGCACTCGACACGCCCGTTGAGCGACTTCGAACACCAGGGCATCGATACCATTGCCCGGCAGTATGACCTGATCATTTTCGATCATCCTTTTTGCGGGGTGATCAGTCAGAGCGCTTGCTTCGAGCCGTTGGAGCTCCTGATCCCGGATTTACTGGGCGAGGAACAGGGCAGTCGCTACATCGGTAACAGCCTTGCCAGCTACCGCTTCGCAGGGCATCTATGGGGAGCGCCCATCGATGGCGCTACTCAGCATGCCCTGTATCGAGCCGATCTGATGGCGAGATTTGGCGTCGTACCGAAGAGCCATGCCGATGTTCTCCAGCTTGGAACCGAAGTGCGCAAGGCTGGGCTGTATTTGGGAACAGCCATCGATACACCACACGCAATTCTCTCCATCTGGTCATACATGGCTAACCTCGGGCAACCGGTATTGGCTGACGAAAAGAGCATTCTTGATATTCCCGCTGAAAGCTTTGCGCAGGCCTATACCGCTGTTGCCGATGTGCTCGCACTGTCCGCGCCAGAGGCGGCACATTGGAACAGCATTGATCTCCACCAGGCGATGGGGGAGCGTGACGACATCGTATATGCCCCCGTTGTCTACGGTTATGCGGCCCATGGAGAGCATGATCACTCTCGGCCGCTCAGCTTCGCCAACTTTGCCGGTGTTCGTGCACCCTATGAAGCAGGCTCGGCCATAGGTGGTACGGCACTTGGCCTGTCACGTTATTCAAAGGCCAAGACAGAGGCGCTTCAGTTCATGCGATTCATCCTGGGGGACGAAGTACAGACCCGCATAGTTGGTGAGCATCATGGTCAAGCGGCAACGCGTGACGGATGGCTGCAGAGCGATCTCGACGCTCGTTTCAACCACTTTTTCAGTGCCGTACGAGGTTCGATGGAAACCGCCTGGGTTCGCCCACGGTTTGCTGGTTACATCGATTTCCAGCGCAGTGGCGGCGAGATTGTCGCAGAGGGACTAAGAGCGGGTACTGCTGCTGAAAAGGTTCGTGAAAAGCTACTTTCACTAATATAGCTTCGTGCCTTCACCGGGTTGGATGGTGTATCACTTTTTAGCCCGGTTTAAGTCATCTCATCGCCCAGCTTCTCTCAAGGCTGCATCAAGTATTTTCGTTTTCATATTCAGTGAGCTCGCACCATCCCAATATGTATTGCGACGTAACGGAGCCCCTATATTTCCGATATATCTAAATCATAAGCAGATGAAATTAATAGGGCTTATGTGGAGTCCTCTGTCCGATGCGTAAAGGCAACTCGATGCCTATCCGCGTTGTTCTTTGTTTAACCAGAGAAGCTCCTGGCCTTCGCCAGGAGCTTCTCGGCTCAGACCGTATCCAGATCGGAGGCCTGGTGCCGCTCCGGCACTTGCTCCGAATCATCGCCCCAAGTGCGATTGACCCGCCGGCCACGCTTGACCGCTTCGCGATTGACTATCTCATCGGCCCAGCGCAGTACGTGGGGGTATTCATGAACGGCGAGGAACTCCGCGGCCGAATACACGTTGCCCCTCACTAGTTCGCCATACCAGGGCCACACGGCGATATCAGCGATGGTGTAGGTGTCGCCTGCCAGGTAGCGATGCTCGGCGAGCCGCTGATTCAGCACATCCAGCTGACGCTTGGCTTCCATGGTGAACCGATTGATTGGGTATTCGAGCTTTTCCGGCGCATAGGCGTAGAAATGCCCGAAGCCGCCGCCCAGATAGGGCGCCGCTCCCATTTGCCAGAACAGCCAGTTGAGGGTTTCGGTACGGCCTGCCGGATCTGCAGGCAGGAACGCGCCGAATTTTTCCGCCAGATAAAGCAGGATCGATCCGGATTCGAACACGCGGATGGGCGTACCCGCACTCTGGTCGATCAGTGCCGGAATCTTCGAGTTCGGATTGACCCCGACGAAGCCGCTGGAGAATTGATCCCCCTCGGAAATCCGGATAAGCCAGGCATCGTATTCGGCATCGCCATGCCCCAGTGCGAGCAGTTCCTCCAGCAGGATGGTCACCTTCACGCCGTTGGGCGTGGCAAGCGAATAGAGCTGCAACGGATGCTTGCCGACCGGCAGTGCCTTCTCGTGGGTTGCGCCTGCGACAGGCCGGTTGATCTTGGAGAACTGGCCACCGGAAGTCTCAAGGTGTTGCCAAACCTTCGGCGGTACATAGGTAGATTGGGTCATCGATTCCTCGCTATCGGCTTCATGAGCAATGCATTCGAGAGCAAGGCTATCTGGATTTAGCCCGGGGTTCGAATGCGTATTGCGCATGCCTATCATCGATTCGGCTGATACTGCCAACTGCGATGCCTGGTTCATCCGTCTAGGCGAACGTTTGTTTCGGCCGAAAACGGACATATCCATTTGGCAGCTCCTTGGCGACCCTTATTGAAGGCTATACGGCAGTTCGTACGCGGGGCAGGGCGAGCACTACAAACCATTTCGAGTGCACGCGTGCAGGGTAGCGAGACGGCGCATAAGCACCTCCTGCACCATTTGATTGTTTGGGAATCGAGAACAGTGATAAGCAGACTCGCGAGTTTATCCGTCGCGGAGGTACCTCTACAGTCTCCTTTCCAAGTAAACAGATAAGGAGACGGCCATGGCCACGCGTGACGTTATTTTCCCTGCAGGGCGGCAGGCGATCTATGAGCGAGACCGTTACTCCCCTGCCATTCGTTCGAACGGCTTTCTCTTCGTGTCGGGTCAGGTGGGAAGCCGTGAAGACGGATCACCCGAGCCGAACCTGGAGAAGCAGGTCAGATTGGCGTTCGAAAACCTCAACGCAGTGCTGAAGGCCGCAGGCTGCACCTTCGATGACGTCGTCGATGCCAGCGTGTTTCTGGTCAATCCCGAAGCGATATTCGAGACCGCCTGGAGCGTCGTGCCTGAATTCTGGGGCAATGCTCCGCATCCGACGCTGACGTGCATTGGCGTAACCTGGCTGAATGGTTTCCAGTTCGAGATCAAGGTCATCGCCAAGCTGCCGGATGCCTGAACTGCAATGCGCCGCGCTCGCCTGTTCTGACCCTCACTAAGCTGCCGTAGCCATTTGCTGATGGTCACCGAGGCCAATAGGGGGACAGATCTAAGCGCGGGCACTGCAGCGGGCGTTCTTCTTCTGCAGGATCATCGACGCTTCGTTGTAGGCCTTCTGGAAGGCGTCACTGCTGATCCAATGCATTGCCGCGTCTTCGTCTTCATCGTGGAAGATCCCGCGATAGGTGATCAGCAGGCCCATCATGAAGTCGGTCGCCGGATCTTCCGCTTCCTCTGCGACCACCAGCTCCAACACCGGGTATTGCAGGAACACCAGGCACATCGCCAGCAGGCTGATGCCTTCACCCACTTTCATGGCCTGGAACAGATCGTCGAAATGTGCCGGGTCGAAACCGTTCTCCTCGATGTCTTTGAAATCGAAGGTGCTCAGGTCGATTTCGACATCATCGAAGGGTTCATTGATCAGCGGATTGGCCAACACCGGATGTACGACATTGGCCTTGGGCTTGCCCATACGGTTCTGCTTGGCCTTGGCTTTGGCCCGCAGGGCACGTTTTTGCTGCTTATCAGAGGAGGCCATGGAGGCGAGTTCCTTGTCCAGTGCAGCCATATTCATGGCTCGGGATATCTGGCGCACATTGTATTCAGTCTTGCCAGGTTCGTCGGCCAAACGGGACAGATTTATTTTTGCTGCTCTGAATTTCCGCATCCGGACAGAGGCGGGGTGTTCAGGATGATGAAAATAAATCCGTCCTCTTTTCCCTGATACCGTGAAATCGGCTGGGTTAACCTGATTTCAAGATAATCCACCACTCGACTTTTAACCCGGTTGCGGATCAAAGGTGCCGGGTTTTCGTAGCGAGTAGAGCGATACCGGAAAGAGTGCCATCGCGGCCGTGATAGCGACGGTTGCTGTCGCGGTGGTCACGCCCAGTTGATCGCCGGCATACCCATACAGGATTGGCGACAACGCACCTGAGCCGATCGTGCCTGTGTAGAAGATCGAAAAAGCCTTCTCCAGTTTTTTCGGATCGACAACGTCGGTCACGGATCCATACAGCACTGACGACGTGCCATTGAGCACCGCGCCGAGCAGTGGAAGCACCAGCAGGACGATGCCGAGCGGTGCCGAAAGCACGACCCCTATCAGCAGCGCCGTCGCCAGCTCGGTAACGATGACGGTCTTGATGGCTCCGATCGAGTCTGCCATCCAGCCACAGAAGAATTTCCCCAAGGCTCCACCGATGAACACCAGAGTCAGGCCCATGCCTATCTGGGCCAGAGAGCCGCCGTTTTCCTTGATGATGAACGGCAGGAAGATCAGCAAGCCCATGCGCACGGCGCTGTCCAATATCGCCGTGCACAATAAAGCATGAAAGGCCCCGGGGTTGTCCTGAACGGGCAGCGCGCCGGGCGCGAGGTTGGCGCTGTCCTGGCGCGCTGGGGTTTCAGCCGACGCCTGCCTGAGCAGTGAGCCGATGCACAGCGCGGCGAGTACCGCGATACCCGCATACAGTGTGACCGCGTAGCCATAGGCAGTATGGGTCAATAGCAGCGCGGCGGACGCCGGTAACAGCGACTTTCCGAGATCGCCGGAAAAGTTGTAGAGACTCAGTGGCCTTTTCGCATTTCGCCCGTAGGCCCTGGACACCAGTGCCGAGGCGACGGGGTGTTGGGCGCTGGCCCCGATGCCCGCCAGCACCAGGGCCATGCCGAGTGTCGTGGCGCCTCCTGCCCAGCCCGCCGCCAGCCAGCCGATACCCGTCACCAAGGTGGTGATCACCAGGAGGTACTCGGGTCTGATCCTCGTCGCGAGTGTCGAGGCGGGAATCTGCAAAGACGCCAGGGTAAGGGCGTAGGCGCTCCTGAGTATGCTCAACCATACATAGCTGAGCATGAACATTTCCTGCCAGATGGGGAGGAAGACATACACGAGGTCGCTCAGGCCGTCATGGGTGGCATGGGCCACGCACGCCGCGACAAGTGTTTTCTTCTTCGCCGCTTTGTCGTCACCTGGGGCATCGTTTGCAGTCGGAGTGGGGGTCATGTTATCTGCCGGTCGTAGCGTTGGTCAGTGTTGCGGAAAAGATTTCTCCAGCATGCCGCTGGTGCATGAAGCTGAGCTGCCGGGATGCATCGGCCCCAGGTTGGCGTGGACGTTCGCCGTGGCCGGCTGCGGGGTCGTTCCCTATCGGCTCAAGGCCTGAATGATGCCGAGTCGATGGGCGATTGCCCGGGCGCCGACCATGAAGTACAAGGAGCAAATGATGGACACGCCCATTCTGTCGCGGCGTTCGGTTGGGGTGGTAATGAAAGGAATTTATGCCCCATGAAGTTATTTCGGAGACCAGCACATGCAGTTGAGAAGACTTCCTTCGATGGTCTCGCTGAGGGGATTCGAAGCCTGTGTGAGGCATTTGAATTTCTCGCAGGCAGCTGCCGAGCTGCACATCACCCAAAGCGCAATCAGTCACCAGATAAAACAACTGGAAGACCTGTTGGGCGTCGAGCTTTTCGAAAGACAATCGGGAGCCATGAAGCTCACCCGCAACGGTGCCGAGCTGCTGCCCGTCGTGCGGGTGTTTTTCAAGGAGATGAGCCGCGTTGTCGATGGTTTTGAAAGAGGCGAGCGAAGGATCCCCGTGCTGGAAGTCTTCGTGCATGACTCGTTCGCCAATACCTGGTTGATACCCCGCCTGCCGAGGTTTCAGGCGTTATGTCCAGGTATCGGGATCAAACTCAACACCGAGGAGTTCGCCCGATTCGACAATGCCAACGCGCAGGTCGCCATAAGGCTCGAGACGCGCGCTGCCAGCTGGCCGGGGCTGTATTCGGAGTTCATCTTCGCCGAGCGGATCTTTCCGGTTTGCAGTGCCGCTCTGATCGAGGCGCTGGGCCTTCCTGCCGCGGCAGACGATATCCTCAGGTATCCGCTCATCCTGCGCTCGAGAAGCAAATTGAACGGGCAGATGGTGTCCTCACCGTCCTGGGAGTACTGGCTCGATCATCACGGCGTTGCTGGCGAGTCGCTGAATTGCGCGTTGAGCGTGCCACACACCAGCATGGCAGTACTGGCGGCGCTCCGAGGTCTGGGCGTGGCGATGGCGCGCACCTCCCATATCAGCGATGAGCTGAAGACCGGCGAATTGCAGAAGCTGTTCCCCGATGAGCTGGACACCGACAGCGGCTACTACTTCTTGTGCGCGCAAGGGAAGGAGAAGATTCCTGAAATCCAGGCTTTCATGAGCTGGGTGAAAGTGCAGGCGTGCTCCTCGGTCGAATAGTCCGATGAGCGCATACGGATCGGAGAGGCGGTGGCTCGATAGCCCTCGTTTCCTACCCGATCCCGAACGGCGCTCTTAGCAGGTGAACGAAGATGGTGTCGATGAAGCGCAAATTGAAGCGAATCTAGCTGACCGCCGGCAATCCGCCTGAAACATATTTGTAACACAGCCTTCATAAAATCATCGTACTTCTCCCTTCCGTTCGAGTTTTTCATGAGCCTTGGTCGTTCGCTGCGTGCCCAATTGGTGTTGCTGATTGGCGGTGCTCTGGTGTTGATGTTGCTGATTGCGCTGGCGGGTTTTGCGCTGCTGTCGCGGCAGTTGGATGGTTATCAGGCGTTGCTCGGCGGTCCTCTCGAAGAGGCGCGGCAGGTGGATGCGGCCAACCTGGCGTTCAAGATCCAGGTGCAGGAATGGAAGAACGTGTTGCTGCGCGGCTCCGACGAAACGCAGCGCAATCGTTACTGGCAGCAATTTCAGGAAGAGGAAGGGCGGGTGCAGACGCAGATTGGGCACTTGATCGAAACGGCGGGCAGTGCCGAGCTTCGCCAGCGCCTGAGCGAATTGCGCCGTGCACATGCCGAGATGGGCCAGGCCTATCGCCGTGGTTACGAGGCCTTTGTCGCGGCCGGGTTTTCCGCTCAGGCCGGCGATGCGGCGGTGAAGGGCATCGACCGGGCGACCACCGAGCAGTTGTCGGCACTGGTCAACGAACTGCACGAACGCAGCCAGGCGAGTGCCATGCAACTGAGCGAGATCGCCCAGCGCAGCGTGCTGTTCGGCAGCCTGGCGATGCTCGGGCTTGGCGTACTGCTGGCGCTGTTCAGCGCCTGGCTGGTCAATCGGCGCATCACCACGCCGCTGTTGCAGGCGACTGGGCAGCTCGATCTGCTCAGCCGCGGGCAGTTCGGTGAACGCCTGAGCGAAGGCCGCGAGGACGAAGTGGGCCGTCTGGCTCAGGCGGCCAATCGCCTGCGCGAGTTCATGCAGACGCTGTCGCAGCAACTGCGCCGTGGTACGGGCGAACTCGATGCCGCGACCAACGACCTGAGCAGCGTGGCCGGGCATATTGGCCACGGCATTCGCGAGCAGTTTTCCCGTACCGATCAGGTGGCCACGGCCATGCATGAGATGAGTGCGACGGCCGAGGAGGTCGCGCGGCATTCCGCCACGGCGGCGCGAGCGGCGGATGAAGCCGATCAGGCCGCGCAGGAAGGCGAGGCGACCATGGCCCGTACCATCGCCACCATCGAGCAGATGCACGGCGAGATCACTCGCACCTCGGAAGTGATCACGCGCCTGGAAAGCGACAGCGAGCGCATCGGCAGCGTGCTGGAAGTGATCCGTGGCATAGCCGACCAGACCAACCTGCTGGCTCTCAACGCCGCTATCGAAGCGGCGCGGGCTGGCGATGCGGGCAGGGGCTTCGCGGTGGTCGCTGACGAGGTGCGCAATCTGTCGTTCCGTACCGCCAGTTCGATCAGCGAAATCCATCAGTTGATCGCCAATGTGCAGAGCGCTTCGAAGGAGGCGACTGCGGCCATCAACGCCGGCGCTCAACAGAGTGCTGCGGGCCGTGCCCAGGTCGGTGTGGCCGGCGAGCGCTTGCACAGCATCACCCTGGCGGTGGAAGCGATCCGCGACATGAACCGCCAGATCGCCACTGCGGCCGAGGAGCAAACCTCGGTCGCCGAAGACATCGCCCGCAACCTGGTCGAGATCGTTTCCATCGCCCAGAGCAACGAGACCGACCTGCAGCGCAGCGAGTCGGCGAGCCGTGCCATGCAGGGGCTGTCCGGCGATCTGTCGACGTTGGCGGCGCGCTTGAAAGACTGATCGAGCGAGCCGCGCCGATTTTGAAAAATGACACGTCCATAGGGCTGGCAGCCGTTTGACCAATGCGTTCCACCGCCAGCGCGATGCCAAACACTGTGGTTGTAAACTGGCGGTTGTAAATACGGGGGATGGCCTTTGCGTGACCGTTCTGACGATCACCAGGCGCGATGAACTGCTGACTAGCCATTTTGTTTCATCAGCTCTGAGCGGGTGACTCCTGAAGTCTGAAGCCGGCCAGTACCCCGACGATGGCTGTCTCCGGCGATTGCTGACGAATAACCTAAGGCTGTGGCCGACATTTGAGCACGCCCCATGGCCGCTTCATGAGCGTCAACGAAGTCGACGCCAGGCATCATGCCAATTCCTGGCACAGCATTTCCAAAAATGCCGCTACGCCCTTGGGAAGGGTTCGCCCCGCCAGGGTTTGTATTTCTATCGTTCGCGAACTCATTTCCCTGTCTTTGATGGGCAGTACCGCCAGGCTGGCTCGGTCACTGTGATGACGCACGGATAGCTCTCCGAACAGCGTCACACCGCCTCCTGACAATGCGAAGTTGATGAGCGCATTTACGTAGTTGCTGACCATCACCGGTTCCAACAGCAAGCCTTGGCGACTGCAGCTGATGTCGAACAGGTTGCGAATGCTGGTGCTTTCGAGCGGAAGAGCTAATGGATAGCCGCTTAGTTGTGCGAGGGTGACCTGCTTGCGAGTCGCCAGTGGATGATCGCGACTCATGATGGCATTGACCGGGGACGAGATTCTTTTTTCGACCCGAATACCTCTGGCTGGCGGTGGGCTCAGGGTCAGGCCGATGTCGCTGACGCCTTCCTGAACTCTGCGCGTCACGTTGCTGTTGGAGCATGCGATCAGCTCAAAGTGGATGCCGCTGTAGCGTTCACGAAAGCGGCTGATCAGATAGGGCAGGTAATAGGTTGCGGGCCCTTCGATGCTGGCAATACGCACCTTGCCTTTCTGTATCCCTTCTAGCCCGGTGATCTCGTTTACCACGCGCAAGGCTTCGAGCCGAGCCTTGCGGGCATGGTCGGCCAGCAGCTCACCTGACGGGCTCAGGCGCATGCCCGAGTTCTGGCGTTCGAACAGCTGGGTTCCCAGCTCCGCCTCCAGATGCGAGATCTGTCGGCTGACCGCAGAAGGTGCGACGTGCAGTTGCACGGACGCTTTGTTGATCGAGCCATAGCGCACTACAGCCAGGAAATAGCGCAGCGCCGTATCGATCAGAACGCGTTCGGTCATGCCGGGTACTCCACCGTTGTGCTATTGCCGAAAAGGCAATACGACGTTCGAAAAATACATCTAACGGCATGCTTTTCGCGAGCGATAGTATCGAATTCGACTTAGGGGTCACGGCTTGCCAAGGTGAATATCTCGACTCCTCACAGACAACTGACACAGCGAAGGGTACGAGACGATGCAGAAGCTGAACTCCACTCGCCGCGGTTTGCGGGCCATGAGCCTGCTGGCGACAATCGCAATGGCAGGTACGCTGCCGGTAGCCAACGCCCATGCCGAGACCACTGTCCGAGCGGTGATGCATGCGGCGCTGCGCGCACTGGATCCGGTAGCCAGCAGCGCGACCATCACCCGCAACTACGGCTACATGGTGTACGACACCTTGATCGGTCTGGACGAGAACAACGAGCCAAAACCGCAAATGGCCGACTGGAACGTCTCCGAAGATGGCCTGACCTACAGTTTCCGCCTGCGTGACGGCTTGTTGTGGCACGACGGAACGCCGGTGGCATCCAAGGATGCGGTGGCCTCGCTCAAGCGCTGGGGAGTTTTCGATGCTGGCGGTCAGTTGCTGATGGAGCACGTCGCAAGCCTGGAGCCAGTGGACGACCAGCAGTTCGAGCTGAAGCTGTCTGCGCCTTTCGGCGACACCATCGACCTGATCTCCAAACCGTCAGCCGTGGCGGCTTTCATCATGCCGGAGAAGGTCGCGTCTGCCGAACCGGGCCAGCCGCTGGCGAACCACATCGGTTCCGGCCCCTTCGTGTTCGTCGACGAGCAATACCAGCCTGGGGTCAAGGCGGTATTCACCAAGTTCGCCGACTACAAGCCCCGTAGCGAGGCGCCTGCCGGTACTGCCGGCAGCAAAGAGGTGTACGTGGATCGCGTCGAGTGGATCCACATGCCCGACATGCAGACCACGATCAATGCCATCAACAGCGGCGATATCGATTATATCGAGCGCACTCCCTACGACCTGTTGCCGCTCGTGGAAGGCAGCCCGGAGATCAAGAACGAAGTACTCGACCCCCTGGGCATGCTGACCGTGGCGCGTATGAACTTCCTGCAGCCGCCATTCGACGACGTGCGTATCCGTCGCGCGGCGCTGCAAGCCATCGGCCAGAAAGACGTCATGGCCGCGCTGGTGGGCGACCCGCGTTATTATCAGACATGCGGGTCGGTGTACGGCTGCAACATTCCCCAGTCGACCGAGGCCGGCGCACAGTCGCTGACCGCCGACGGCAATCTGGACGAGGCACGCCGTTTGTTGAAGGAGGCCGGTTACCAGCAGACCCCGGTGGTCATCCTGCAACCTTCCGATGTTGCGACCCTGGCGCCGCAGCCAGTGGTGGTGGCCCAGGCGCTGCGCAAGGCGGGCTTCAACGTCGAGTTACGACAGATGGACTGGCAAACCCTGGTCAGCCAGCGTGCGAGCCAGAACCCACCGTCCGAAGGCGGCTGGAACATGATGTTCACCAACTTCACCGTGGACAGCATGTGGAGCCCGACCATCAATCCAACATTGATTGCGACCGGTACCGGGGGCAGCTGGTTTGGCTGGCCGACCGACCCGACACTTGAGCAGCTGCGCACTGACTTCTCCGTGGCTACCACGCCTGCAAAGCGCATGGAGCTGGCGACCGCGGTGCAGCAGCGAGCGATGGATGAGGTGATCGTTATACCGCTTGGGCAGTTCCAGAGCGTGACGACCTGGCGCGAGGAGCTGAGCGACATCGTGACCGGTCCGGTCACTGCATTCTGGGGCATGCGCAAAGCCAAGTGAGGCTGCGCCGCCCGCCCAGGTGGCGCGGCGCTTGAGCCAACACCACGTCTTTCTGGGAGCCTTCCATGCTGAGTTACTTCATCCGCCGATTACTGATGGCCATTCCGGTCATGTTGGTTGTCGCGCTTTCCGTTTTTTTGCTGTTGCGGCTCTCGCCCGGCGATCCGGCCACCATCATCGCTGGCGACATGGCCAACCCTGAGCAGGTCGCTAATATTCGCCGTGCACTGGGGCTCGATCAGCCGATTCATAGCCAGTTCCTGATCTGGATCGGCAACCTGCTGCAAGGTGACTTCGGCACGTCGCTGATCTCCCAAATACCGGTGTCCAGCATGATCACCCAGCGCCTGGAGCCAACCATCAGCCTGGCACTGGCTGCCATCCTGATCACCGTACTGGTTGCTGTGCCGCTAGGCGTGGTCGCGGCCTGGCGGCAGGGTAGCTGGATCGACAATGTGGTGATGTCCACCTCGGTTATCGGCTTTTCGGTTCCGGTATTCGTGATCGGCTACCTGTTGATCCAAGTGTTCGCCATCGAGTTGCGCTGGTTGCCGGTGCAGGGTTTTCGCAGCATGGATCAGGGCGTTGCCGAGTACCTGAGGCGCTTGGTGCTTCCCGCGCTGACGCTGTCCTCGGTGTACATCGCCCTGATCGCTCGCATGACCCGCGCCAGCATGCTCGAGGTGTTGCAGGAGGATTACATTCGCACCGCCCGCGCCAAGGGGCTCAGCCAGCGTGTGGTGCTCTTTCGCCATGCACTGCGCAATGCCGGTGTGCCCATCCTCACGGTGATCGGTGCGGGTTTCACGCTAATGGTGTCGGGCGTGGTGGTGACCGAGAGCGTGTTCAACATTCCCGGTCTTGGTCGGCTCATCGTCGATGCGGTACTGGCGCGTGATTACCCGGTGATCCAGACGTTGATCCTGCTCACCGCCGGCCTATACGTGGTGATCAATCTATTGATCGACCTCTCCTACGCAATCACCGACCCAAGGATCCGTTACTGATGCAAGCACGGACTCATCCTCATTCCCTGCCGGTGGCTCGTGGCTTCCAGCGGTTGCTCTCGGGGCTGTTGCGGGGGCGGCCGAAAGGCGCAACGCTGCTTGCAACGCTCTTCCTGATCATCGTGGTGCTGATGGCGGTTTTCGCGCCGCTGATTGCCCCCTTCGACCCCACCGAGCTGTCTCCTGGCGACCGCTTGAAGCCCATGAGCGCAGAGCACTGGCTGGGCACTGATGCCTATGGCCGGGATCTGTTCTCACGCGTCGTCTACGGCGCTCGGATTTCGCTGATGGTAGGTATTGGCGTCGCCTTCCTGACGTTGCTGATCGGTATGCCGCTGGGCCTGCTGGCTGGTTATTTCCGCAGCATCGACGCCATTCTGATGCGCTTCATGGATGGGTTGATGGCGATTCCCGGCATCCTCGCGGCAATTGCCATCGTGTCGCTGACCTCGGCCAACCTGTGGACGCTGATGATCGCCATCACGATTCCGGAGGTACCGCAGATCGTGCGGCTGATTCGCTCCCAGGTGCTTTCATCGCGCGAGGAGGCTTATGTCGAGGCCGCGGTGTTGATGGGCACACCCACGCTGACCATCATCTGGCGACACCTGATGCCCAACACGCTGGCTCCGCTGATCGTGCAGTGCACCTATATCTGCGCGGCGGCGATTCTGACCGAGGCGACACTGTCGTTCCTGGGTGTCGGGATCAGTTCAGAGACGCCGACGTGGGGCAACATCATATCGGAGGGGCGCGTCTACTTTCAGCTCAAGCCATCGCTGATCTTCTGGGCGGGCATATTGCTGTCGCTGTGCATTCTCTCGATCAATCTGCTGGGTGATGCGGCGCGTGACGCGCTGGATCCAAAAATGAAGCGCAGGGAGGGCTGAGCCATGAGCACTGACAATCCGGTATTGAAAGTGGACGCGCTGGTGGTGGAAACCGAGAGCCAGGCGCCCAAGCAGATCCTCAAGGGCATTTCGTTCGACATTCACGCCGGGGAAACCCTGTGCCTGGTCGGCGAGAGCGGCTCAGGCAAGTCGGTGTCTTCATTGACCACCATGGGGCTGTTGCCTGGCGGAGCGCTCAAGGCGGTCGCTGGCCGTATCCTGCTCGATGGCGAAGACCTGTTGCAGGCCAGCCCCAAGCGCATCAGCGAGCTGCGCGGCAGCCGTATGGCGATGATCTTTCAGGAGCCGATGACGGCCTTGAATCCGGTGCTTAGCGTTGGCCGGCAACTGGAGGAAGTGCTCGCTCGCCATACCCAGGATGCGGCATCACGGCGACGCGAACGGGTGCTCGAGGCGTTGGAGCAGGTTCACCTGCCTGATATCCAGCGCATCTACGCGAGCTATCCTCATCAGCTATCGGGTGGCCAGCGGCAGCGCATCATGATCGCCATGGCGCTGCTGCTGCAGCCGAGGTTGTTGATCGCGGACGAGCCCACCACGGCACTCGACGTCACCACTCAGCACCAGATTCTCAAACTGATTCGTGAGTTGCAGCACAAGCACGGTACGGCGGTGTTGTTCATTACCCATGATATGGGTGTGGTTGCCGATATCGCCGATCGGGTCTGCGTCATGCACCACGGTGTCATCGTCGAACAGGGCACCGTGCGTGAGGTATTGAGCGCTCCGCAGGAGGCCTACACGCGTGATCTGCTGGCCGCTGTACCCAGCCTTACCCCGCGTCCGTCACGGGCCGAGAAGGCGCAAGCGGTGGTGCTCGACGTGGCGGAATTGCAGAAGATCTACGCAGCACCGCGCCGCTTTTTTCCCTGGTGTAAAACGCGCAGTGCCGGTACGCGGGCTGTGGACAATGTCAGTTTTCAACTGCGCGAGGGGCGTACCCTCGGCATCGTCGGTGAATCCGGCTCCGGCAAGTCAACCGTGGCGCGTTGCGTCATGCGCCTGATTGATCCAACAGGCGGTGGTGTGCGGATTGCCGGGCAGCAGATATCCGAGCTTTCGTCCTCCGGCCTCAGGCCGCATAGGCAACGTATCCAGATGATCTTTCAGGATCCGTACCGCTCGCTCAATCCTCGTCGCACTGTGGGCCAGAGCCTTATCGAGGGGCCGATGAATTACGGCACCACCCGTGAAGTGGCGTTGGCTAATGCGGAGAACCTGCTGAGCCTGGTGGGGCTGCCCGCCGATTCGATCAAGCGCTTTCCACATCAGTTTTCCGGCGGGCAACGGCAGCGTATCGCCATCGCTCGTGCCCTGGCGATGGAGCCAAAGGTGATCGTCGCTGACGAAGCGGTATCGGCGCTGGATGTGTCGGTTCAGGCCCAGGTGCTGGCGCTGCTCGATGACATCCAGCAGCGTCTGGGCATCGCCGTACTGTTCATCACCCATGATCTGCGTGTGGCTGCGCAGATCTGCGACGACGTGTTGGTGATGCAACGTGGTCAGGTGGTCGAGTACGGCCCGGCTGAACAGGTGCTTGGCAATCCGCAAGCCGATTACACCCGGCAACTGATCCAGGTAGCACCCGGGCGCTCCTGGAATTTTGCCGCTTTCTCCCCGGCTCATTGATGACGCTGCGCATCGTCACCGACCCGTCCAAGAACCTGCTTTGAGAAATATACATGAACCCTTGTGATCTGAGCGCCGTAGAGGCGCGCCGCCTGATGGCATGTAAAAAACTGTCTGCGGTGGAGCTGGCAGAAAGCTGTATCGCCCGCGCCGAGGCGGTCAACCCAGCGGTCAATGCGTTGGTCGCCCAGAACTTCGATGTCATGCGCAGCGAAGCCCACGCGGCGCAACGCGCTATTGATCGCGGCGAGCGATTGGGGGCTCTGCATGGCCTGCCGGTGTGTGTGAAGGACATGGTCGACGTCACGGGTTTGCCGACCACCTTCGGCAGTGAGATCTACGCCGACAACATCGCCGCTTCCGATGACCCGATGGTCGCTCAGTTACGTGGCGAGGGCGCCGTGGTGATGGGTAAGGCCAACAACCCGGAGTGGAGCGCGGGTGGCAACACGCGTAATGCCGTGTATGGCGTGACGGCCAATCCCTTCGACCTGACCCGTTCGGCAGCCGGTTCTTCCGGAGGCTCGGCCGTGGCACTGGCCTGTGGGATGGCCCCGTTGGCCACTGGTTCGGATACTGGCGGCAGCCTGCGCAACCCGGCTGCCTTCAACGGCGTAGTGGGCTTTCGTAGTACACCGGGTCTGGTGCCGGGGCACAGCCGTCCGCAGGGTTTGCTACCCATGTCCATCAATGGGCCGATGGCACGTACCGTCGGTGACGTGGCATTGATGCTGTCGGCGATGATCCGCCCGGATCGTCGAGATCCCTGGGTTCCGGTAATAGACGGGCAGGGCGCGCACCAAGCGGAGCCGTATCGCCACCTGCCGCATTTCGACCTGTGTAATGCGCGGGTTGCCTTTACCGATGACTTCGGGTTCGCGATGACAGAGCGACTCATCATGGGTAGCTTTCACGACAAGCTGCAGCGATTTGGTCACGTGTTTGGCCAGCTCGAACAGGTTCACCCCGATTGCGCGGACGCGGACGACACCTTCGCCGTTATCCGCGCCCTGGGCTTTTCTGGCCATCACCGTGACCTCTTGCATCGCTACCCGGATAAGATGGGGCCAAACATCATCGACAATATCCGCGAAGGCGAGAGCTATTCGGCCCTTGACGTAGTGCGCGCATTCACCAACCAGACTCGTCTCTACAGAAGCTGGCAGCGCTTCTTTGAAGACCATGATTTCATCCTCTCACCGACCACCACCATCAGCCCGCGTGACTGGCATGAGCTGTACCCGACCGAGATAGACGGGAAGCCGACGCAAAGTTATTACCATTGGCTGTCGATGGCCTATGCCTCGACGCTTGCCGGGCACCCTTCAGTGACCTTGCCCGCCGGGCGTGATGGCAACGGTCTGCCGTTTGGTCTGCAGATCATCGGGCGCCGCGGCAGCGACCTGCAGACCCTGGCATTTGCCAGTGAGCTTGAGGCGCTGTTTGCCGGCGATAGCGAACTGAGTCGACCACAGGTCAATCTTGACTATCTGACGCGCTCCAGACCGCTGAGCGAGGTTGAAGGCTTTCTCGGCTTCGCCTGAGAGGTATCAACGACGGCCGGCTACAAGTGGTCGGCTTTCATCGATAAGGTTAGGGGTGCTGCTATGGACGATACTAAGACACAGGCTCAGCTGGCGACTTGGCTCGCAGCCGCTAAAATCTCTAAGGACGCGCTGATAGGCTGCTTGCAAACGGGCAGCGAGACGCTTTGGCTGAACCCCAAGCGCAAGCCGTTCGCCGATGTGCGTAATCAACTGCCACTGAGTTATGCCGATATTGAAGATGCTGTGGCTCGCCTGGAACGCTTCGCCGCCTTCTTCGCAGTGGCCTTTCCAGAAACGGCAGAGCAGGGCGGCATTATCGAATCCCCGTTGGTGCGGGCCGATCGAGCCGCTGTGCAGCTTTCTTCCTGGCTGAAGGCTGCCAAGCCGGAACACCTGCTTATCAAGTGTGACAGCGAGCTGCCTATATCGGGCTCGATCAAGGCACGTGGAGGCTTTTATGAAGTGCTGCTGCATGCCGAACAGCTGGCACTGGAGCAGGGCTTGCTGCAGGGGCAGGAGAGCTACGCTTGCTTTGCAACGCCGCCGTTTCGCGAGTTGTTCTCGCACCATTCAATCATGGTCGGCTCTACCGGCAACCTGGGGCTGAGCATCGGTATTATCAGCGCCAAGCTGGGCTTCGATGTGACGGTGCACATGTCAGCCGACGCCAGGCAATGGAAGAAAGCGCTGCTGCGAGACCTGGGCGTGACGGTGGTCGAGCACCAGTCCGATTATAGCGTCGCTGTAACCCAGGGCCGCGAGGAGGCTAGCAGCATGCCGCGCTGCCACTTCATCGACGATGAGGACTCGACGGCGCTGTTTCTGGGGTATGCAGTGGCGGCTCTGCGCTTGAAGACACAATTGCAAGACCTGCGGATCAAGGTCGATGCGCAGCACCCCCTCGTCGTCTACCTGCCATGTGGTGTCGGTGGTGGGCCTGGTGGTATTGCGTTCGGCTTGAAGCATGTGTTCGGCGACGCGGTGCAGTGCTTCTTTGCCGAGCCCACACACTCGCCCTGCATGCTGCTAGGTATGCACAGTGGTCTGCACAACGTGATCAGCGTGCAGGACATTGGGCTGGATAACCTGACATGCGCCGACGGCCTGGCCGTGGGACGCTCCTCTGCCTTCGTCGGGCGTATGATGGAGCCACTCCTTGACGGTATCTACACCGTCACGGATGAGCACTTGTACGCTATGGTTGCGCTTATTCGCGATAGCGAAGGCTTGGCCCTGGAGCCTTCCGCAGTTGCCGGTGCCCCCGGCTTTTCCCACCTGCACCGCGCACAATCCGAGCTGAGCCCAGCTCTCGCAGATACCCGTCTGCTACGCGATGCAACCCACGTCATCTGGGCCACCGGCGGCAGCATGGTGCCTGCCGAGGAGATGGATAACTATTACCGGAAAGGCCGGTCGCTTTTATGAGGCGGGTGATACATAGAGCCAATTGCGGCAGTCGATCTTGCTGGTTCCGTTGCTGACTGCCCTGCCTGCCTTGGAGCATCACCCATCAGCCCAGTAGCAACACGCTGAGCATTCCCAGCGCCAAGGCGATCAGGAACAACCCCGAGAGCCGCTCCAGAGCAGGCAGTGCGCGCTGGAAACGGCTCAGCAGGCGCCCGTTACCGATTGCCAGCGCCACCAGCAGATCCCAACCGAGCACCACGGCAAACATCCATAGCCCGTAGAACAGCTTCCAGCCGGCACTGCTGTGCGAGCTGCCGAGCATGCTCGCCAGGCTGACGTAGAACAGCGCGTTCTTGGGGTTGAGGATGCCGGACAGAAAACCCATGCCGGTGGCCTGTAGCCAGGTGAGTTGCCTGGCTGGCACGACCCCGCCCGAGGCCTGCAGCACGCTGCTGCCGGCGTGGCGGATGAACAATGCGCCGAGGTAGAGCAGATACAGGCAGCCGATCAGTTGCAGGGCGATGAAGGGCACGCTGCCCGGCTGCAGGATCGACACGCCGGTAAACGCCGCGACGATGAACAGGCCATTGGCCAACGCGATACCCAGGCAGGCGCCGCTGGCGACTCGCCAGCCAACGGACAGCGAGGTGCGGGCGATCAGAAAGAAATCCGGGCCGGGGGAAAGCAGCGCCAGGAAGTGGGCGGCGGCAATGATCAGGAACTGCTGCATGACGGGCATCGCTTCTCGAGAAAAGATGCCCGGCAGTCTGTCGATGCGCGGTGGTGGCTGTATTGAAGAAAATCGTCGGCCGTGCATCCTGTTCGGATGACGGCCGAGGTGGTTTATCTCACCAGCGGAAGTTCACCGATGTCACCCGTTGGCGCTCGTCGCCATGGGCGTGACAGGGCTCAGGCCACCACCGGGATCAACGGGTCGGCCGCGGCCAGTGCGGTTTCGCGGACGGCTGCCGGTGGGTAGATCCATTGCGTGTTGATCTGGGTCTTGAGCTGTTTGCCCTCGGCACCGGTCAGCACCACCTTGCGCTCCCAGCCTTCAGTGAACAGCGCGCCCCATTCGCCGAGATCCAGGCAGGTGACGTACTTGGGCTGGCTGTAGGCGATGGGGTCGATACCGAGCAGATCGGCCGCGGCGTTATTGCCTGCCGAGCGGCCCAGGGCGATGGCATGCTGGCAGGTCATCAGGGCGTGGTTGCCTTTGTCGTCGGTTGCCGCGAAAGCGGTATCACCGGCGGCATACAGGTTTTGCAGCCCTGTGATCCTCAGGTGTCGATCGACATGCAGGCGGCCCTGGGCATCACGCTTGGCGGGCAACTGTCCGGTCAGCGGCGAGGCCTGTACGCCGACCGTCCAGATGACCGTGAGGGCGTCGATGCGCTCGCCGCTCGCAAGGGTGATACCGCCTGCGTCCACCGCGCTGACCGAGCTGCCCAGGCGCCAGGTGACGCCCTGCTGGGCGCAGGCTTCGGCGACTATCGGGGCGACCTGCTCTCCCAGGCTGGCACCGATCTGCGCGCCGCGGTCGACCACGATGACGCGAATGTCGGCCTCGCTGCCGAGAATCGTCCGCAGGCGTGCCGGCAGCTCGGTCGCAGTTTCGATCCCGGTGAAACCACCGCCCGCGATCACCACTGTATTTCGTGCCGGGCTGTCTGGCAGGTCACGCAAACCGTGGAGGTGACGTTCCAGAGCCACGGCCTGCTCCAGGCTGTCGACATCGAAGGAGTGTTCGACGTCGCTCAAGGACGGGCGGATCACCTGGCTGCCGCTAGCCAGGATCAGACGGCTATAGCTCAGCTCGCTTTCGGTGTGCCGTTCATCTCGATAGGTCAGGGTTTGCCCGACGCTGTCGATCCCGGTGACCCAGCCCTGCACGAAGCGGATTCCGACCACGGCGAACAGCTCATCCAGCGTGGTGCTCATCCGCGCCACATCCGCCTCGTAGAAGCGAGGGCGTACGTGCAACTGTGCCTTGGGAGCAATCACGCAGACTTCGATATCGTCACGTGTCTGCAGGTCGAGCAGGCGCGCCGCGCTCAGGGCGCTCCACAGACCGGCGAAGCCGGTGCCGACGACCAGAATTCGTTGTTTCATCAGCGGTTCCTCGAAAACGATGACCCTGGCCACGAATTGCGGCGCAGGAGGGCGATACGCCATGGGGCGTGATCGGTGACGAGATGATTCTCTGCTTGAATTGGATCAGCGTATTGATCCATAAAGCAGCAAGTGAATTGATCCAAGTGAGGGTGTATGGCTGGCAAGAATCAGGGGCCGTTGGTGGTATCTCTCCCGCTCGGTGCACCGCAGCCGGGCGAGAGCCTGCAGCGCTGGCTGTATGCATCGCTGCGTGAGGCGATTCTCAGCAACCGCCTGCCATCGGGCAGCCTGCTGCCCAGTACGCGTTCGCTGGCCGAGCACTACGGCTTGGCCCGCGGCACGGTGCAGGCGGCTTACCAGCAACTGCAGTCCGAGGGCTATCTGGATACCGACAGCGGCTATGGCACGCGGGTCTGCGCCGTGCTGCCGGATGCCACCCTGAACGCCGGCTATGTAAGACGGCGCATCACCCCGCCGGCAGAGCAGCAGCGCGAGGCACCGGATACCCTATGGGTGAAGCGTCTGGCAGCTGAGAAACCGATCTTCATGACGGGTGGTGTACAGCCTGGCTTGCGGCCGTTCTTTCCCCATCGTGGCGACGTGCTGGCGTTCCCCATCGACCTGTGGCGCAAACTGCATGCCGGACACCTGCGCTCGTCCCGGCTACTCGACATGCTGGATGCCGACCCGGCGGGCCTGCCGGCACTGCGTAGCGCTATCGCCCAGTATCTGTCGATTGCCCGCGGCGTGCAGGTCGGCGCCGAACGCATCGTCATTCTCGGCAGCGTTCAGCAGGCGCTGGATCTGACCCTCCGGCTGGTGGTCGCGCCCGGCGAGAAGGTATGGATGGAAGATCCAGGCTACCCTGGCGCGCGGCAGTTGATGAAGGCCAGCGGCGTGGAGCTGGTCGATGTCCCGGTCGACCGCGAAGGCATGCAGGTCGAGCAGGCCGTGCGCCTGGCACCGAATGCACGCATGGCGTATGTCACCCCATCGCATCAGGCGCCACTCGGCGGTGAATTGTCACCGGCGCGGCGTCTGGCGTTGCTGCGTTGGGCCAGCGAGAACGGCAGCTACATCTTCGAAGACGATTACGACAGCGAATACCGCTTCGTCGCCAAACCCATCCCGGCGCTGCGCAGCATGGCCAATACCGAGGCTCAGGTGATTCTCGCCGGCACCTTCAGCAAGCTACTGTTTCCGTCGCTGCGCATCGCGTACGTGGTGCTGCCGCCGCAGTTGCTGGAAAGCTTCACCCGACTGGTTTCGCTGACCGCGCGGCACGCCAACAGCCTGGCCCAGGCGGTGTTGGCCGACTTTATCGCCGAGGGGCATTTCGACCGTCACCTGCGGCGTATGCGCAAGCTTTACGCCGCCCGTGCCGAGGCCTTCGCCCATGCGGCCGAGCGGCACTGGCAAGGGCTGCTCGAGGTGCCGCCGATACGCGCCGGGCTGGATGTGGTATGTCGTCTGCAAGCGTGCGATGAGCTCGATGCCCTGGCGTGTCTGGCCACGCAGGGCATCGATGTGATGCCCTTGCAGCGCTACTGCGTGAAGCCTCAGGCGCCCGGCCTGATAATGGGCTTCGCACCTTATGACGAAGACTCCATCGAGCGCGGCGCCAGGGATGTGGCGCGGATCCTGAAAGGCGGTTGAGCCGTTGCCTCAGGAGCCCGCCAGCTCGACCAGCAGCCCCGGGCTGAGCAACTGTGGCAAGATCTCCGGTTCGGCAACGCCGGGGCGATACCAGAGGTAGAGAGGGACACCGGAGCGGCCGTGTTCCTCCAGGAAGGCGGTGATATGCGGATCGCCTCGTGTCCAGTCTCCGATCATCACGATCGCACCCGCGTCGGCGAGGGCCTGGCGGGTTTCCTCGCGGTCGATGGCCGCTTTTTCATTGAGCTTGCAGGTCACGCACCAATCAGCGGTGAAGTACACGAACAGTGGGTCTGGCCCATTGCGCAAAGTCTCCAGGCGCTGTTCGTCGAAGGCTTCGGTTGCCACGCTGCTTTCGCCTCTCGATGTTTGCCGCTCTGGTGCTTCGGCCAGGCTGAGGCAGCCTGCCAGAGCGAGTGCCGCGGCCAGGCCGGCCGGCAGCCAGGGCGCCTTGCTGGCGCGGCGCTGGCGCAGGCCGGTCATCCAAAGACCGAGGGCCAGGAGCATGGCGGCGGCAATGCCGAGTACCAGGCTGTTGGCTGAAACCTGCTGCGCCAGCACCCAGAGCAACGCCAGTACCGTCAGGAACATAGGCACCGCCAATACCCTGCGTACCGTCTCCATCCAGGGGCCAGGTTTGGGCAGACACCGACGCAGGCGTGCGGAGAATCCGAGCAGCAGGAAGGGCAGGGTGATGCCCAGCCCCAGCCCGGCGAAAATCAGCAAGGCCGATAGCGTCGGCAGTATCAGCGCAGCGCCCAGCGCCGTGGCCATGAAAGGCCCACTGCAGGGCGTGGCGACGAAGGCTGCCAGTGCGCCTGTCCAGAAGGCGCCGCGGCGACCGCCACTGGATGCCAGTCGATCTCCCACGCTTACCGAGCCCAGTTCGAACAGGCCGGCGAGGTTGAAGGCGATGGCGGTGGTGAGCAGCAGGAGCAGGGCTATCACCCTGGGATCCTGCAACTGGAAGGCCCAGCCTATCTGAGTGCCGGCTGCACGTAGCAGCAGGATCAACGCTCCGAGCGCCAGGCACACCAGCATGACCCCGGCGGTGTAGGCCAGGGCTTCGCTACGGGCGTCTTCAGCCCGACCGTTGGCGCGGGTGATGCTGAGCACCTTGAGGCTCAGAATCGGGAAAACGCAGGGCATGATGTTGAGCAGCAGGCCGCCGAGAATTGCACCAGCCACCGCGAGCAGCGTGGTCGTCAGCGCCGTGCGGCTATTGGGAGCTGACGCCTGCGGCGGGATGGCGGCGGATCCGGACTGGATCTCCAGTCCGCTACCGTCGCCCAGGGCCAGGACGCCGCGGAAGGTGGCGGGTGCCTCGTCGCCTGCCTCGGTCTCGATGATCAGCAGGTCGCCGTTCCGGCTGAATTGTTGTGGCGCTGCGTTTTTCAGCGCTCCGGGGCTGGCCGAGAACAGATGCGCCTCGCCGATGTCCAGATCGGCAGGCACTGGCACCTGCAGACGAAAACGACCGTTCTCTATCTGCAAACTGGCGAGCGAACCCAGGGGGCGCGGCAGCGCTCTGCGCCAGTCGGCAAAGCGTGTGGTCAGCGCAGCATCCGGGCGACCATCACCAACCATGAGGTCTATGGACAAGGTGGCGCGTTCTGGTACGCAGGCATCGTAACGGCAGGCCAGGTATTGCATCTGCAGGCCGATCTTCAGCAG
Organism: Phytopseudomonas daroniae; assembly: GCF_004327285.1. Taxonomy (GTDB): domain Bacteria; phylum Pseudomonadota; class Gammaproteobacteria; order Pseudomonadales; family Pseudomonadaceae; genus Aquipseudomonas; species Aquipseudomonas daroniae. Next base: position 293,165 of record NZ_QJUI01000002.1, on the reverse strand, counting down.
CGTGCCGGGTGCCATATCTGCAGGCACCTCAAGGGGAACCAGCACGGCATAGGGCTGTTCGTAGACATGATTCATCAGGCCATCGAGCAGCAGGGTCTCGGGTACCGGGTAGGCGGCTTCTCCCACCGTAATACCAGCAGGCAGCTGCCAGTCGAGGGTCGGTGCCAAGCCGACATCGCCGGGTTGTTTCCAGTAGCCGTGCCAGTCGCCCTGGGGCTCCATCAGCACGGCCAGGGTGGTGTGTTTTCCGGGGGCCGGGTTGGGGCTTTCGGCCATCAGCGAAGAGGCGATCAGCACCTCGTCGTAATCGGGCATCTGTTGTGCGGCCGCCTGCATGCAGGCGGCCAGGGTCAGCAGCAGGACGATAATCCTGATCATGGGCAGGTCTCTGTCGCGGGGCGGTCAGCGCGCGCTCAGTTCGTGCAACGCTTCTTTCAGTTGCGTGTCCTGCGGGCCGAGGATGCGCTTCACGCGGCCCTGGCGGTCGAGCAGTACCACGCTGGGGATGTCACGAATGGCGAAGGCCCGGAACAGCGCATCGCTCTCGTCGAGCGCCAGCGGCAGGTTCGGTTTGGATGTGTCGGCGTATTCCTGCAAATCCTCGCGTGAGACCCACAGGCCGGAGGAAACGCCCAGCCATTCGACGTCGCTGCTGGCAGTCAGCTCGTCGACCGTTTCGCGTACCCGCTTGCACGCCTGCGACGTTTGCGGACGGCTCTGTTCCAGATAAGACTCGCACCAGGGAGCGAAGAACACCAGAGCGCGTGGTTTGCCTGCCGGTTCGTCGAGGTTGATCAGGTGTTGATCCAGGGTGGTGGCCTGGAGGCCTTGCACCTTATCGCCGACCTTGAACGTGGTTATCGCTTCAGCGCTGCCAGTATCGGCGGTTTTTTCGGCCGCCTCGTTTTTCAACAGGTCTGCCAGCGCGGCATGCAGAGGAGCATCGTCGAGGTGGCCGATATAGGCGATGCGCCCGTCGCGGCCAATCAGCACATGCATCGGCGTGACCCGCAGATTGAGGGCGGCAGCCAGGCTGCCATCGTCGACCACCACCGGCATGCTGAGGCCCAGCTCCTTGCGGTAGGCGCGTATGGACTCGGCGTCATCGCTGAAACCGGTGTTGACCGCAATCACCTCAATCTGCTCGCCAAGGCTCTGCTCGATGGCTTCGAACCCGGGCATCTGCTGACGGCAGGGTACGCACCAGGTCGCCCAGAATTTAAGGTACACCGGCTTCTTGCCGTACAACTGAGCCAGATCGATGCGTTCGCCGTCGATGCTGGTCAGTACGGCGTTGGGGGCGGGTTTGCCGACCAGCTCGGCGCCGGCACTCCGGGCACGACGCTCACCTTCGTCGACCACTTGTTGATCGGCATATGAGCATTGAGCGACCGCCGTCAGCAGGAGCGCTGCCAGCAGGGTTGTGAGTGGGGATCGTTGCACCTGTATCTCCTTGTATTCCATGTGCCTGGTGGGATATCGAGCGCCTGAGTGCGGCTCGACCCGCTAAAAAGGGGCTTCATCCTTGTGCAAAGGAACGGTGCTGGAAAGATCCAAGAATGGCTTTTTTCACTGTGCCATTCGCTTCGGGCGGATCGTTTCGTCGCGAGAGAGGGGAGACGAACCTGGGCGTTGCACCCCGTACAGCATGACCCATGCAACTCGTAAACCGTAGGGCGTATTAGCCGTAGGCGTAATCCGCCGCAAGAAAGCGGCATCACCGCGCTCAAACGGCAGAGCGCTCCGCACGAAGGTGAGGCGTTCTGGCCTATCGCGGATACAGGCGGTTTGCGGTAAACGACGGATTACGCTTCGCTAATCCATCCTACTACTGGAACCGTAGGATGGATGGCAACCCATCGAAGGTTGCCACCCATCCACGAACTGCCACGCTTTTGTAGAAACCGCGCCCCCGCGGCGATTGTCGGTCACGCCGCAGATTCTGGCTGCGTCGGTCGGCGGGCCTTTCATACGTTCTCCAGAAACCACCCGCAACACTCGGCAGCGGGTGGTTTGGCGGTCATCACTTGCGACGCCATTGCCCTTGCTGCTGGATGTACTGGCCGCTCGGGGTCTTGTCGATGGCTTTCTGCCCGGCGATGGTTTCCACGTCGCTGAGCTGGATGCCGTTCTGCTGGGCGAGCTTCTGATACTCGGCGCGGCGGGCCGCGTTGATCAGCTTGGCGATCTCGTCGGCCTGGCCGCCGGATTTGACCACGCCGAGGTAGCCGCTGGGCATCTCGCCGAGCTGGCCGCTGGCCTTGGCATCACCCAGGGCGGACATCGCCTCGTTGAGGCTGAGGGCGTGGGCTGGCAGGCTCAGGCTGAGTAGCAGCAACAGACCGGCGAAGGGTTTGATCAGACTCATGTAGGTTTTCCTCAGAACAGTCCGCTGGATTCACTGAACATGCTGTCCAGCGCCTTATCCACCTTGATATAGATCTCGTGCTCGATCTTCACATTCAGATTGATGTTGATCGGCTCGTTGGGCATCGCCAGTTGTACCGTCGGGGTACAGGCTACGCTCAGTAGCCCCAGCAGCAGGGCGGTGATGCAACTACGCAAGCGCATGGCGCTTCTCCTCGTCAAGGCTCCTTGGGTGCGGTGTTGCGTTGCAACATTCGCTGTTGCACGCGCCGCGTGATGATCTCGTTGACCCGATCCGTCAGTTGCAGGCTGGCGAGCAGATTGGGGATGTCCTCCTCCAGGTTGATGTTGAAGTGAATCGGCCGGCCATTCTCGATGGCCGGGTTCTGACCTTCCAGGCGCATGACCAGGCGCAGTTTACCGTGCTGATCATAGTCGACAGAGCTGTTCAGGGTGGTGAAGTTGAAGTCTTCCAGGGACTGTGTAACCAGTTGCATCGCCGGGTTGCTGCGGCCCAGGGCCTTGATCTTCTCCGAACTGAACTGCAGGCGCCCGCCGGGTTTGCGTGCGGCGATATGGCCTTGCTCCACCTCGATACCGTTCTGGCCTCGGTGTACGGGCAGATCCCCATCCAGGGTGCCACTACCGGCCAGGCCTTCAGCCGGGTAGAGGGTGAAAAGCTGCTGGAGTTCCAGGCCGCGAATCTGGATTGGAAACAACTGATTGCTGGCGGCGAGATCCCATTGCCCTGGCGTGAGGATGACGCGCCCACCCATGAGATCGGTCTGTGCCAGGTTCAACTGCAACTGGCCCTTGTCCGCGCTGGCCAGCGTCGCGCTGTAGCGGCCGCGCACTTGTACGGGGCCGATGGGCAGGCCGGGGTTGGCCTGCTGCAGATGCAGTTCCTCTATGCTCAGGTCGAAGCGCTGGCGCGCCAGCTTGAACTGCAGGCGGGTGTCCAGGCCGCTCAGTTCGGAGCGGTCATAAATACCGCCGAGGCCCTTGCCGGTGAGGGTCAGGTCAACGTTTGGGGCGCTGCTGTCAGCGGCCAGCGCCAGGCTTGCAGTAGCGTTCAGGCGCCCGCTATTGAGGTCGAGCAATTCCGGCCATTGCACCAGGGTTTTTGCCAGTGGGTTGCCGGAGCGCATGAACAGTTCACCGAGGGTCGCCTTGAGCTGCAGGTTGTGCGCCGTATCGAGGCGGGCGTCGAGGTCGAGTTGCAGGTCGCTGTCGTTGCTCAGCTTGCCGCGCAAGGTGCCGGCCAGATCCGCTGCCGCTACCTGGCTCTGCAAGCGCCAGCCCTGCGGCTTGAGATTGGCCTGCTCCAGGCGCGTGGTGCTCAGGTTCAGCGGGCCCTTGAACTGCCAGTGCTGCAGAGCGCCGTCCTGCAATTGCAGGTTCAGGGCGCTGCCGCCGAGACTGACCTGCAGCTTTTGTGCGCTCAGGTCGGCGCTTTTCAGCGTTGCCGCTTGAACCTGCGAGCCCTGGCCAATGTTCAGCTCGACCCCATTGCCATCGGCATGGCCGGCCAGCTTGAGGTCGCTGGTCAGTTCGCCGGCTTGCCAGCCAGCCTGGTTCGCCTTGGCGGTGCGCGTGGTGAGGCGCGTGTCGGCGAACTGCAGGGCCCAGGGGGCTGAGCTTGCCAGCGCCAGGCGGCCCTGCAAGTCCAAGCGGGTAGCGCCACGCAGTGCCAGCGTCAGCTTCAGTGGCAGGCTGCGCTCGGCCAGTTCGGCGCGCAGGCCGCCGAGCACCGTATCGGCCTGCACCTGTACGCGCAGGGATTCGCCGCGTAATTCCGCTGGCAGAGCGTTCAGCCAGTCAGCGCTCGGTTCTGTCAGTTGCAGGTCAGCCTCGACGCGCCTGGCGATCCATTGCTGCCCGTCATTGTGCGCTGCCAGTGCCAACTGGCCCTGCAACTGTCCGAGGCCGGGAAATGGCCAGGGCTGCGGCAGGTTGCCTTGCACATCGAACTGGCCGCTGGCGGCCAGCAGGTTGTCCACATCGATTGCGCGGCGTGGCAGGTTCAACTGCCATGAGCCCTCCAGGCCAACCTCTCCTGGGGCCTGAGGCCACTGCGTGCCGTCTGGCACCGTCCAGGCGCTCAGCCAGTTCTGCAGGGCCGCCGCTTGAGTCAGTTGCGTCGCGTCGAGCTGACCACTCCAGGCCAGGCCATCGCCAACTTGCGCGAGGCTGCTTTTCACGGTCAGTTGCGGCTGCTGATCGACAGCCAGGGTCAGTTGCAGGTCGAGTGCCTCGCTCTGCGGCTGTAGAGCGAGCGAGCCACTCAAGACCTGTGCCTGGTGATCGACATTCAACTGCAGCGTGATGTGGTCATCCTCACCGCGCAGCAGGCTCAGGTCACCTGTGGCGGTGCATTGCCCGCGGGCGCAGGGCAGGGTGGCGTCGAGGTCGCGAACCTTCAGGCTGCGTGGCAGCAAGGCGAGCGGCGCAGCCAATTGCTGCAGGTCGAGATCGGCCGATGGAGTGGGCGGCGCTACGTCATTGTCTGTCGGTAGCCAGGTAATCGTCAGGCGGTCGATATCCAGGTGCTGCCAGAACGGCAGGCTCAAGCCGAAGTCGCGCCAGGCCAGTTGCAGATCCTGGCTGTGCATATCCAGGGTGCCAGCGCTGCTGCGCTGTCGCAGCTCCAGGTTCTTGACCAGCAGGCCAGCGCTGGAGAGCGAAACGCCATGCCAATCGAGTTTTTCGACGCCATTGCGCTGCAGCAGGTAGCGGCCACCGAGATAAAGGGCAGCGATGGACACCACGAGCAGCGTGAAAACAACAAACAGTCGCAGCCTGGTGCGGCGGCTGAGCATGGGCGTCATCCATCGGCGGGTGGATTGGCGACGGTAACCCGAAGCAGCACGACCTGCCAAACCTGGTTTCGCGGGTGGCTCGCTCAGAGTTTTATGTCAGCAAGGTGACATGGGCTTTATTGGTGCAGGGGCCAAACCCTCCGTCTATCAGGGCGTAGAGCCGATAACGCCTGGCTGGTGCCCTGCAAAAGGGCGTTGCAGCGGGTCTGCCGGCGGACTTGTGCACAATCGCGATGTAGCTTGTCAAGCAGCTTATTGGCGCTTGCACAAATCCTCCGATTATCGTAGGGGTGTTTTTAAGTACATGAAAAATATGGATTTTTTTGATGTGGCCAAAAAATAACCAGTTTGACTCAGGAGCCCACGCCATCGGCGTTGGGGAGCATTTCTCCCACGATACACACAAAGTTATCCACAGCTTCTGTGGATTGTCACAAGCAGGCCAGCAGGGAGTAGGGCGGGGTTTACCTGTGAATAAAAAAGAGTAGAGTGGCGCGCCTGTTCCGTAGCCCCGCTTTACTCCATATGCCCCGCGCTCTATCCCATCCCAAACTTCATATGCTTCCCGTGCGTGCCCAGGTACCTGTTCGCGTTGCCGCCTGGTTGTTGGACAGCCCGCGTCTGGGGCATGCACCCAGCGTAAAACGCATTGCCGGTCGCCTGCTCAAGCAACCTGCACGTCAGGGGGTGGTTCAGGCGCAGAGCCGTCTCGGCCAGATGCTCTGCCGCGACTGTGGCAATACCCGCGATCGTCGTATCGGCGTGGAGCTGCTGCGCCAGGCCGCACGAGCCGGTGACGGCGCCGCTCAGTTGGAGCTGGGCCGTCTCTATTGCCAGCCGCGCACCCTCGAGCCGCAGCTAGCCAGGCACTGGCTCGAGCTGGCGGCGTTGCAGGGCGTCGAGGAGGCCAGAGACTTGCTGCGTCGTCTGTAGCCTTCGTAGGCGCGTCCGCGCGGGTATACTGCCTGGCAGTCTCGCCTGGATGTTCGTATGCCCTTCGATCTCGCTTCGCTGCTGCCGGCCTTTCTGATCGGCGCTCTGCTCTCTGCCATTCCTTTATTGCTGCGAACCGTCGCCTTGTCGCGGCAGGCCGAGGAGATGCGTCTGCAATCCGGTCTGGCGCAGGAGCGGATGAATGCGGCGCAACTGGCCCAGGCGGGCTTGAGTGCGCAACTGGACAATTGCCGCGACGAACTGGCCGAGATCATCGAGATCAAGGCTGACCAGCAGGCCGAGCTGGCCGCGCTGCGCCGGGAAACCCATCTGCTGCAAAACGACCTGCAACTGGCCCGCGAGCAGATCAAGGGCGGGCAGGCGTTGCGTGATCAGCAGGAAGCCGAGCTGCGTCGTCTGGACACCGAGCGAGCCGGGCTGGCCGCCGAACTGCATGAGCAGCAGGAGCACCATCAGCAGCGCCTCGACGATCTGCAAGGCGCCCGCGATGCCTTGCGGGCGCAGTTCGCCGAGCTGGCAGGCAAGATCTTCGACGAGCGCGAGCAGCGTTTCTCGGAAACCAGTCAGCAGCGCCTCGGCCAGTTGCTCGATCCGCTCAAGGAGCGCATTCAATCCTTCGAGAAGCGCGTCGAGGAAAGCTATCAGCAGGAGGCGCGCGAGCGCTTTTCCCTGGGCAAGGAGTTGGAACGCCTGCAGGGGCTCAATCAGCGCCTGAGCGAGGAAGCGATGAATCTGACCCAGGCGCTCAAGGGCCAGAAAACCCAGGGCAACTGGGGCGAGCTGGTGCTCGAACGGGTGCTGGAGCACGCCGGCCTGCAAAAGGGCCGCGAGTACCACACCCAGGTCAGCCTCAAGAGTGCCGACGGTGAACGCTTCCAGCCGGATGTGCTGATCCAGTTGCCGGGCGAGAAGCAGGTGGTGGTCGACGCCAAGGTCAGCCTCACTGCCTATCAGCAGTGCGTGGCCGCCACCGATGATGCGACGCGGCAACTCGCCCTGAAGCAGCACGTGCTGTCCCTGCGCAGCCATCTCAAGGGGCTGTCACTCAAGGATTACCAGCATCTCGACGGGTTGCACAGCCTGGACTTCGTGCTGCTTTTCGTGCCCATCGAGGCCGCGTTCGCAGCCGCTTTGCAGGCCGATCCGGGCCTGTTCCAGGAGGCTTTCGACCAGCACATCGTGATCGTCAGCCCGACCACGTTGCTGGCTACGTTGCGGGTGATCGACAGCCTCTGGCGTCAGGAGCGGCAAAGCCAGAATGCCCGGGAGATCGCCGAGCGGGCGGGCGCGCTTTACGACAAGTTCGTGGCCTTCATCCAGGATCTGGACGAGGTGGGCATGCGCCTGCAGCAACTCGACAAGGCGTATGCCGGTGCCCGCAACAAGCTGGTCGACGGTCGCGGCAACCTGATCAGCCGCGCCGAAAACCTCAAGCTGCTCGGCGCCCGGGCCAGCAAGAGCCTGCCTCCCGAGCTGCTCGAACGAGCCGCTGGCCTGCCACTGGATGACCCTGAGGACGACTGAGTCTGCATCTGACTCTCTCACTGCCAGGGCGATTTCGTTTCCTGGATCCCTGAGGCATCAAGGGCCGCGAAGGGCTGAGCTTCGAGCGGGTCGAGCCACGCCCAAGACACAGAGGCGGCTCAGTCGTCCCGCGTCAGCACTTCCAGCAGTTCGATTTCAAACGTCAGGTTCGAGTTGGGTGTGATGTGCGCACCCATTTGCCGGTCGCCGTAGGCCAGGTGAGCAGGAACGAAAAGGCGACGCTTGCCGCCGACCTTCATGCCCATCAGACCCTGATCCCAGCCCTTGATGACCCGACCCGTACCGATCACGCACTGGAAGGGTTTGCCGCGCGAGTAGGACGAGTCGAACTCGCTGCCGTCCTCCAGCCAGCCGCGATATTGGGTGGTGATCAAGGCGCCTTTGACCGCTTCCTTGCCATCCCCCACCTGCAGGTCTTCTACACGCAGCTCATCACTCATATCGCTTGTCCGTTCATTTTCGAGGGCCTGCGTTTTCGCAAGAAACGGGGCGCCTGGCAAGACCCTCTTCGTTCACTGCAGCGGCAGGTGGCGGCTGATCAGCGCGCGCAAGGCGGCTGGCTTCACCGGTTTGGGCAGGAAATCCAGGCCCGCGGCATGCACCTGGGCGATCAGCTCGGGGCGGCCGTCGGCGCTGATCACCACACCGGGTACCGGTTCACCCAGGCGTGTGCGCAACCAGGCCATCAGTTCGGTGCCGGTGTCGCCCTCGTTGAGGTGATAGTCGACCAGCGCCAGGTGCGGGCGTACTTCGTCGTTGAGCAGTTGCTCGCACTCGGCGCGGTTGCGCGCAGACCAGACCTGGCAGCCCCAGCGCGACAGCAGGCTGTGCATGCCGGTGAGGATGCTTTCTTCGTTGTCGATGCACAACACCTGGGTGCCGGTCAGCAATTGGCCGTTGCCTTCGGGCCGTGGGCGCTGAACCGTGGGCACCTGGCTGCGGGCGATCGGCACGGTGACGCTGAACACACTGCCTTTGCCCGGCCAGGAACGCACCTCCAGGCTGTGATCGAGTACCCGGCACAGCCCGTCGGCGATGGCCAGACCCAGACCCAGACCTTTTTCGGCGCGGGTCTGGTGGCTGTCCAGGCGTTTGAATTCCTCGAAGATGGTCTTGCGCTTGTCCTCGGGAATACCCGGCCCGCGATCCCATACTTCCAGGCGCAGGTACCCGCCCTGGCGGCGTACGCCCAGCAGCACGCGGCCCTTGGCGTAGCGGAAGGCATTGGTGAGGAAATTCTGCAGCACACGGCGCAGCAGCTTGATGTCGCTGTCCACCCGCAGCTTGCTGCCACGCAGATGCAGGTCGACGCCATACTCTGCTGCCAGCACCTTGAATTCGGCACCCAGGGTATCGAACAGGCTGTTGAGGGCGAAGGCATTGCGATCCGGGGTGATGCGGCCATTCTCCAGGCGCGAGATGTCGAGCAGATCGCTGATCAGGTCTTCCGCGGAGCGCAGTGAGCTGTCCAGGTGGCGCACCAGCTCCTGGGCTTCGCGCGGCAGCGCGTCTTCCTGGTGGGAGAGGGCGGCGGAGAACAGGCGGGCGGCATTCAGCGGCTGCATCAGGTCGTGGCTGACTGCGGCGAGAAAGCGGGTTTTCGAGGCGTTGGCCGTTTCGGCGACGCCGGTGGCCACGGTCAGTGCCTGGTTCAGTTGCGACAGTTCATGGGTACGCTCGGCAACGCGTTGTTCGAGGCCCTCATTGGCCGCCTTGAGGGCGCGTTCGGCCTCGCGGAATTCGGTGATGTCGGTAAAGCTCATGACGAAGCCACCGCCCGGCATCGGGTTGCCGATCAGCTCGATGACCCGGCCGTTGGGGAACACCCGCTCGTAACTGTGGGCGGTGCCCTGGCGCATCCAGTACAGGCGTTTGGCCACGCTTTCCTCTACGTCGGTGTCACCGAGCATGCCGCGCTCGGCGTTGAAGCGGATGATCTCGGCAATCGGCCGACCGACGCAGATCAGCCCTTCCGGGTACTGGAAAATTTCCAGGTAGCGATGGTTCCAGGCCACCAGGCTCAGGGACTGGTCGACCACGCTGATGCCTTGGGTGATGTTCTCGATGGCGCCTTGCAGCAGGGCTCGGTTGAACTGCAGCACTTCGCTGGCTTCGCCGACGATGCGCACCACGTCCTCGACCTGCATGTCGCGGCCTTCGATGGCTGCCTTGACTACCGCCCGGGTCGAAGAAGCACCGAGCACGCCGGCCAGCAGGCGTTCGGTGTGGGCGATCCATTCGCTGTTGGCCGGCTGCGCCGAGTTGAAGGCCTTGCCCTGGCGCGCGGCGAAACGGCTGAAGCTGTGCTGCGCGCGTTCCTCACCGACGAAGCGCCCGGCCAGCAACAGCAGGTCGTTGATCTGCACCGCAAGCGCGGTACGGCCGCCCTGTTTGCTGCCGAAGTCGTGGTTGACGAAGCGCCCGGCCTGCCAGTGCTCGGAAACCCGGGTGCGTGAGAAGAACGACACCCAGGCGAACAGCGTCAGGTTGCCGGCCAGCGACAGCACCACGCCCCGGGTCAGGGCATCCACCTCGAAACCCAGTGGGGCGTATAGCAGCGTGCGCAGGCCGGGGAAAATATCCAGCGGCCAGCCGAGGCCGCGGGCCAGCACGGGCAGCACCAGGGTGTAGAACCACAGGGCGGCACCGGTGATCAGGCCGGCGAACACGCCGCGCCGGTTGGCTTGCTTCCACACCAGAGCGCCGAACATGGCAGGTGCCAGTTGGCCGATGGCGGCGAAGGAAATCTGCCCGATGGTCGCCAGGCTGGCATTGGTGCCGAGCAGGCGATAGCAGACATAGGCCAGCAGCAGGATCAGCACGATGCTGACCCGGCGCGCGGTGAGCATCCAGTGGCGGAACGCCTCGAAGGGGCGCTCGGTGCTCTTGCGGTGCAGCAGCCAGGGCAGCAGCATGTCGTTGGAAATCATGGTCGACAGCGCCACCGAGGCGACGATCACCATGCCGGTCGCCGCCGAGGCGCCGCCGATGAAGGCCAGCAGGGCCAGGGCCGGGTGAGCTTCGGCCAGCGGCAGGCTGATCACGAACGAGTCCGGGCTGACGCCTGCGGGCAGCAGCATCTGCCCGGCCAGGGCGATGGGGATGACGAACAGCGCGGCGAGCAGCAGGTACAGCGGGAACACCCAGCGCGCCAGGCGCAGATCCCGCGGCTCGGTGTTCTCCACCACGGTAACGTGAAACTGGCGAGGCAGGCAGACGATGGCGATCATCGCCATGCCGGTCTGCACCAGCATCGCCGGCCAGTTCACCGCCACGGCCCAGTACTCCTCCAACTCCGTGTTGCGTTGCGCCTGGGCGAACAGATCGCCGAAGCCGTTGTACAGGCCGTAGGTGACGAAGGCGCCCACGGCGAAGAAGGCCAGCAGCTTGACCAGCGACTCGAAGGCAATGGCCAGCACCATGCCACGGTGGTGCTCGGTGACGTCGAGGTTGCGGGTGCCGAACAGGATGGTGAACAGCGCCAGGATCACCGAGACGATCAGCGCGGTGTCCTGGGCACGGGTGCCGTCGGCATCGGTTTCCGAGCCGATCAGCAGGTTGACACCCAGGACGATGCCCTTGAGCTGCAGGGCGATGTAGGGCAGTACGCCGACCAGGCAGATCAGCGCGACGACGATGGCCAGCGACTGTGATTTGCCATAGCGGGCAGCGATGAAGTCGGCGATCGAGGTGATGTTTTCCTGCTTGCTGATCAGCACCATCTTCTCGATCACCCAGGGAGCGAACAGCAGAAGCAGCATCGGCCCGAGGTAGATCGGCAGGAACGACCACAACTGCTCGGCGGCCTGGCCGACGGCGCCGAAGAAGGTCCAACTGGTGCAGTACACCGCCAGCGACAGGCTGTAGACCCAGGCACGCACCCTGGGCGGCAGCGGTTTGCGCCGACGGTCACCGTAGAAGGCGATGGCAAACAGAACGGCCATATAGATCAGGGCGACCGCAGCGATAAGCCAGCTGGACAGCGACATGCGTACTCCGGGAAAACCAAGGGGCGAGCGCATCATCGCATGCGCGCCTTTACGTGCTTGTATCGAGACGTAGAAGATAGCGCAGTAGTGTCGCAGCAAAGCACCGCAGCGTCAGTCGCGACCAAGGTCGCACATGTACATGGGGAGTCGTTGCGGCACCCTGTTGCAACCTGTTTTAAGGCAGACAGGCCCTGCGTTCGATGCGAGACTGATGGGCCTTCGCCGCTGTTCGTGGAGAGAATCAATGTTCAAGCCGCAGTTGATCACGCTACAACGTGGCGCCCTGCGCATCGAGCCGCTGCTCGATGGAGATATTCCTGCTCTGGTGACCCTGGCCGAAGCCAACCGGCAGGAACTGGTCTACATGAGCGGCACCCAGCGCCTGGACTGGTATCGCCAGGCGCTGCACGAGCAGCGCGAGGATCGGGCGTTGCCGTTCGTGATTCGCCTGGGCGATCAGTTGGTCGGTACCACCCGCTTCGCCGACTTCGTGCCGACCCTGCCTACCGTGGAAATCGGCTGGACCTGGTTGGACGCCAGCCAGCACGGCACCGGTCTCAACAGCATGATCAAGTACCTGATGCTGCGCCATGCCTTCGAAAGCTGGCAGATGGTGCGCGTACAACTGAAAACCGCTGGCAGCAATCTGCGCTCCCAGCGTGCCATCGAAAAGCTCGGTGCCGTCCGCGAAGGGCTGCTGCGCAATCATCGCCGCCTGGCTGACGGGCGTCTCGACGATACCGTGATGTACAGCATCACCGATCAGGAGTGGCCGGTGGTCAAGGCAGGTCTGGAGGCGCGCTTCGGCGTCTGATCAAGCATGGATTCCGGTGAACGCACCCGCTTCTGGGAAAGTTCGGCGTTGGTCGGCGTGGAGCTGCTGCAGGCACGCTATATCAAGCAGCGCTTCACCCCTCACGTGCATGAGGGGTTCGTGTTTACCGTGATCGAGCACGGTGCGCAGCGTTTTCGTCACCGTGGGGCCGACCACCTGGCACCCGTCGGCAGCATGGTGCTGATCAATCCGGATGAAGTGCACACGGGCTCGGCAGCCCACGAGCAGGGCTGGCTCTACCGTGCTTTCTATCCAGCTCCTGCACAGGTCGATGGGGTTCTCGAAGAGCTGGGGCTGGCACATCGCGGCATGCCTTCTTTCGCCGCCAGCGTTCTGCAGGATGCGCAGCTACACCAGGCATTCGGCGAGTTGCATCGCTTGCTCGATAGCGACGCGAGTGTATTGCAACAGCAGACGGTATGGCGCGAAACGCTGTTGTTGCTGTTCCAGCGTCACGCCGGTGTCACCCAGGCGACTGTACCTGGTCTGGAGCCCCGTGCCGTGATGCAGGCCAAGGAGCTGCTTGCTTCACGCCTGGGCGAGCCGCCGTCACTGGAGGAACTGGCCGCTGCCGTGAATCTGTCTCCGTTCCATTTCGCTCGGGTATTCCGGCGCTCCACCGGCCTGCCGCCCCATGCCTGGCTGCAGCAACGGCGGCTCGAGCAGGCGCGAGCCCTGCTGCGAGATGGCTGCGCACCCCTGAATGTGGCCCTGCAACTGGGCTTCTCCGACCAGAGCCACCTTGGGCGGCAGTTCAAGCAGGCTTATGGGGTGGCGCCCGGTGAATATCGCAAGGGTTGTGCAAGCAACCCCAGAGTTCGCTTGACGTGGTGAGGGTTTTCTCGCACCTGCCAAACGTGCAGCAGCACAGCAAGATTGTTCAATAAAACCGGCGGAACGGCTTGTTAATCTGCGACCTGGGCACACCTTCTAGGAAGCAGGGGGATGATGGACAAAGTGTTTTGGCAGGATCCTTATCAAACGCAGCTGGTTACGCGTGTGGCCCAGGTCATCCGGGATGAGGTCAGCCTGGAAGCGACCATATTTTTTGCGTTTTCCGGTGGTCAGGAGAGCGATACGGGCACCTTGGCGGGCCTGCCGGTGCTGCAGGCGCGCAAGCATGGACTGGACATCTTCTATCTGTTGCCCAGTGGGCATGGGTTGAAGGTCGGGGATGAGGTGGCTTTGCTCATCGACTGGGTGCGACGCCAGCGCCTGATGCGGCTGCACTTTGCCGCAGAAATGGTGCTGCAACTGGTTTGCCAACTGCATCCCGGGATTCAGCGTATCGGCGCCCATATTGCTCAGGACAAAGCGCGTATCGACTTTGCTCTGGACGCCAACATCGGCGCGCTTTTTTCTCGGATTGAGGCACAGGCCGCGCAACTTGTGGCCGAGAACCGGCCGATCATCTGTGAGTTTACCGATGTTGCAGCGCAGAGACGCCTGTGGCGTGTAGACGGTTTTGCCCAGATGCCCTGTGGCGGAACCCATCCGCGCACGACAGGCGAGGTCGGTTCGATTCGTTTGAAACGCAAGAATATCGGTAAGGGCAAGGAGCGCGTGGAGGTATATCTCGTCGAGGACCGCAAGATTGTTCAAGACACCGTCGCATTGACCGCCTAACGTTGCGCGCTCTTGGCGTGATCGGCTGGGCTGCAATCCCGTAGCATCGCCCCGGCGCGAGGCGATTGTGGCCTTGCCGGATCAACTGCTTAATCTTCGCGATTCGCCCCGGGGTCGGGGCTCCTACAGGTTTGCTGGTATGTCCCGTCAACACGAATTCCTGCAGGGGCTGCGCGACATGCTGCCGATGCTGCTCGGTGCCATGCCGTTCGGCATCATCTATGGCAGCCTGGCTGGCGCCGCCGGGCTCAGTGCCTGGCAGGCCGTCGGCATGTCGGTGCTGGTGTTTGCCGGCTCCGCGCAGTTCATCGCCATCAGCCTGCTCGGCGGTGGCGCGACGTTGGCGGTGCTGTGGCTGACCACTCTGGTGGTCAACCTGCGCCACGCCCTGTACAGCGCCACCCTGCAGCCTTTCGTTCGCCACCTGTCCAAGCGCTGGCGCGTGCCGCTGGCATTCTGGCTGACCGACGAGACCTTTGCCGTGGTACAGCAGCGTTACGCCGAAACGGATGCGTCGCCGCACAAGCACTGGTATTTCCTCGGCGCCGGGCTGGCCATGTACGTCAACTGGGTGAGCTGCACCCTGATCGGCCTGGTGTTCGGTCAGGCGGTGCCGAACATCGCGGCCTGGGGGCTGGATTTCGCCATGATTGCCACCTTTATCGGTGTCGTCGTACCGATGCTGCGCAACCGCCCGCAGGTAGCGGCGGCGCTGGTGGCCGCGGTGGTCGCATTGGTGTGTCATGAGTTGCCGTACAAGTTAGGCCTGATGGCTGCTGCCTTTGCCGGCATTCTGGTCGGCGTGCTGCTGGAGCGTTATCAGCGCCCACTGCAGGAGGAGCCTTGCTGATGGAAAACTGGATGCTGATTTTCGGCATGCTGGCGATCACTTTCGCCACGCGCTACAGCCTGTTCGCCTTTCCCGATCTGCGCTTTCCCCAGGCAGTGCGCCAGGCCCTGCATTACGTGCCGACCGCCGTGCTCACGGCCATCGTGGTGCCCGGCATGTTGCTGCCGGACGGCGAGCACTGGGCTCTGCGCTGGGACAACGCCTATCTCCTGGCAGGGCTGGCGACCATTGCCATCGCGGTGGTAACCCGGCACCTGCTGGCGACCATTGGCGGCGGTCTGCTGATCTTCTTCCTGCTGCGCTGGGCGATGGGGCAGATTTGAGCAGCGCCAAGTCACAAGCCACGAGCGACAGCTAAGGGCCATCCGCAGGCTCTTGGCTTTTTCTTGCAGCTTGAGGCTTGCGGCTTGCAGCTCTCGTCGAGTCCAATGCTCAGCGAATCACCAATAGGGAAGGTATCGATGAGCCAGCATTCGCAATTCGCCCTGCTGAAGAGCAGGCGCTTCCTGCCGTTCTTCATCACGCAGCTGCTCGGTGCATTCAACGACAACATCTTCAAGCAGTCGTTGATCCTCGCGATTCTGTTCAAGCTCAGCCTCGACACGGATCGTGATCTGCTGGTCAACCTGGCCGCCATGCTGTTCATTCTGCCGTTCTTCCTGTTCTCCGCACTCGGTGGGCAGTTCGGTGAAAAGTTCGCCAAGGACTGGCTGATCCGCCGGCTCAAGTTCTTCGAGATTTTCATCATGCTGGTCGGCGCGGTCGGCGTGCTGCTCGGCAACCTGACGCTGATGCTCGCGGTGCTGTTCGCCATGGGGCTGCAGTCGGCGCTGTTCGGCCCGGTGAAGTACTCGATCCTTCCCCAGGCGCTGAAGCCCGAGGAGCTGGTCGGCGGCAACGCCCTGGTGGAAATGGGTACCTTTCTGGCGATCCTGGCCGGCACCATCGGTGCTGGGCTGATGCTCACCAGCGCGCATTACGGGGTGATCGTCGCCTCTTCGGTGGTGCTGGTGTCAGTGCTGGGCTACCTGTCCAGCCGTGGTATTCCGCGCGCGGATGCCGCGTTGCCTGACCTGACCCTGGATTGGAACATCCTGCGCCAGACCTGGCTGACCTTGCGCATGGGTCTCACGCAGCCCAAGGTCGTATCACGTTCGCTGGTCGGCAACTCCTGGTTCTGGTTTCTCGGCGCGGTGTACCTGACGCAGATTCCGGCCTATTCGAAGGAATGGCTGCACGGGGACGAGAGTGTGGTCACGCTGATCCTTACCGTATTTTCGGTAGGCATCGCGCTCGGTTCGATGCTCTGCGAGCGGATGAGCGGGCACAAGGTGGAGATCGGCCTGGTGCCGTTCGGCTCCATTGGCCTGTCGCTGTTCGGCATTCTGCTGTGGTGGGGCTCGGGCGGCGTGCCCGAGGCGGCGCAACCGCACAGCTGGCTGGCGCTGCTCGGTTATGGCCATGCCTGGTGGGTGCTGGGCTCTATTCTCGGCATTGGCGTGTTCGGCGGTTTCTACATCGTGCCGCTGTACGCCCTGATCCAGTCGCGAACCGCCGAGAACGAGCGGGCCCGGGTGATTGCCGCGAACAACATTCTCAACGCGCTGTTCATGGTGGTATCGGCACTGGTGTCGATCCTCTTTCTCAGCGTTGCCGGCTTGTCGATCCCGCAGCTGTTCCTGGTCGTTTCGCTGATGAACGTGGCGGTCAACAGCTACATCTTCAAGATCGTCCCCGAGTTCACCATGCGCTTCCTCATCTGGCTGCTCGGGCACTCGATGTACCGGGTGTCGCACAAGGGCCTGGACGCCATTCCGGACGAGGGGCCGGCGGTGCTGGTGTGCAACCACGTGTCGTTCGTCGATGCGCTGCTGATCGGTGGCGCGGTGCGTCGGCCGATACGCTTCGTCATGTACTACAAGATCTACAACCTGCCGCTGCTCAACTTCATTTTCCGTACCGCCGGCACCGTGCCAATCGCCGGACGCAGCGAGGATCTGCTGGTGTTCGACGCGGCGTTCAAGCGCATTGGCGAATACCTGCGTAACGGCGAGGTGGTGTGCATTTTTCCCGAAGGCAAGCTGACCGCCGACGGCGAGATCAGCGAATTCAAGGCAGGTGTCGAACGCATTCTGCAGGACAATCCGGTGCCAGTGATTCCCATGGCCTTGGGTGGCCTGTGGGGCAGTATCTTCAGTCGCGATCCGCAGAAACGGTTGTTCCGCCGCTTCTGGTCGCGCGTCGACCTGATCGCCGGGATGCCGATCGAGGCGGCTGCGGCCACGCGCCAGGTGTTGCAAGCCGAGGTCTCGGCATTGCGTGGAGACAAGCGCTGATTCGATTGTGGAGGTACCAGCTGCGATTCCTTCGTCGCAGTGCATAAACGAAAGAGCCCGCCAATTGGCGGGCTCTTTCGTTTCAGCCGTGGCTCAGCTTCAGCCCGATCAGGTCGCAGATGATCAGTGCCACGCTGGCCAGGCGCAGCAGTGCCATGGACTCGCCGAACAGGATGATGCCGGCGATCACCGTGCCCACCGCGCCGACGCCTGTCCAGATAGCGTAGGCGGTGCCCAGGGGCAGTTCCTTCATGGCCAGGCCGAGCAGCGTCAGGCTGACCACCATGGCGGCAACCGTAAGCAGGGTCGGAAGGGGGCGGCTGAAACCGTCGGTGTACTTCAGGCCGATGGCCCAGCCGACCTCGAACAGGCCGGCGAAGAACAGAATGATCCAGGACATGGAACGACTCCACTGTGTGGGGTCGTCCCCGGCGTGCGCCACTCACTATTGTGCATGAAGTGCCTGGCAGGGCAAATCGGCTGCAGGGGTTGCCATGACGCCAGAGCCGACCGAGATAAGGCGATAGCGGCCGTAGGGTGGATCGGGGCGCGTAGCTGGCGCTCTTTTCATCCACCATTGCGATTGCGGAGCGGTGGACGGGTCGGGCCGCGCAGGTGAACCCCATCAATTACCGATGGGTTGCACCCATCCTACGACCGTCCGCTATCGCCTGGTCAGCTTTCCTGCTTGTCGTCCTTCAGGCGTCGTAGAACGGTCGCCAGCAGCGCACCAGAGAGGTTGTGCCACACGCTGAACAGCGCGCTGGGCACAGCCGCCAGCGGTGAGAAGTGAGCACTGGCCAGGGCGGCGCCAAGCCCGGAGTTCTGCATGCCGACTTCGATGGACAGCGTTTTGCGCTGGGCCAGCGGCATACCGGTGAGCACTCCGGCCAGGTAGCCGAGGCCGAGCCCGAGGCTGTTGTGCAGGATCACCACGGCCATGATCAGCAGGCCGGATTCGGCGATCTTCGCCTGGCTGGCGGCAACCACTGCCGCGACGATCGCGACGATAGAAACCACCGAGATCAGTGGCAATACATCGATTGCCAGCTTCACGCGTTCGCCCAGCAGTCGTTGTGCGACCAGTCCAAGGACGATCGGCAGCAGCACCATCTGAAGAATCGAACTGAACATGGCCCAGAAGGAAACTGGCAGCCATTCGGAAGCCAGCAGCCAAATCAGCGCGGGAGTGACGATCGGTGCCATCAGGGTAGTCACTGCAGTGATACCAACGGACAGCGCTACGTCACCCTTGGCGAACCAGGTGATGACGTTGGAAGCGGTGCCGCCCGGGCAGCAGCCGACCAGAATCACGCCCACAGCGATTTCCGCCGGCAAGGCGAACAACTTGCAGAGTAGCCAGGCCAGACACGGCATGATGATGAATTGTGCGAGCACGCCGATCAGCACCCGCAGTGGATGCCGGGCCACTTCGCGGAAATCCGCGGCCTTGAGGGTCAGGCCCATGCCGAACATGATCAGGCCGAGCAGCGGCACTATCCACGACGTCAGCGGCAAGAAGGCGCTGGGCAGCAGAAAGGCCAGAACGGCGAACAGCAGTACCCACAGGGCGAAGGTGTTGCCGACGAAGCGGCTCAGGGCGATCAAGGCAGACATGGTTATGTTTCCGTAGCGACAGAAGGCTGGCTCCGCAGCGGGCAGGCAGAGCCGGTTATTGTTAGAGGAGCAGCGGCAAGCCAAAAGCCAGAGCCTCGTGCAGACCTGCTTTCACTTGCGGCTTGAGGCTTGCCGCTGCCTTTTATATTCCCTGCGGGGTGTCTTCGCCGCCCAGTGCTTCGAAAAGCGATGGCAGGAATTCCACCAGGGTCAGCATCATCAGGGTGAAGCTGGCATCCAGCTGGCCGAGGTTGTCGTCGCCGCCATCCTGTTCGGCCTGCTCTTGCAGCAGGTCTTCGAAGCGCAGGCGTTTGACCACCAGCTTGTCGTCGAGCACGAAGGATAGCTTGTCCTGCCAGGCCAGGGACAGTTGCACGACCTGCTTGCCGGAGGTCATGTGCAGCTGGATTTCGTCACCGGTCAGATCCTGGCGCTTGCAGCGCACCACGCCACCATCTTCGTGGGTGTCGCGCAGCTCGCATTCGTCCAGAACGTAGAAGCCTTCCGCGGACTTCTGCGTCTTCACCCAGTCGGTCATGGTCGCGCTCGGGGCGATCTTCACGGTCAGCGGGCGAACTGGCAGCGAGCCGATGGCTTCGCGCAGGGTGGACAGCAGGTCTTCGGCACGTTTCGGGCTGGAGGCGTCGACCAGGATCAAGCCCTGGGCCGGGGCGATGGCCGCGAAGGTGGCGGACTTGCGGATGAAGGCACGCGGCAGGAAGGCCTGGACGATCTCGTCCTTGATCTGGTCGCGCTCCTTCTTGTAGACCTTGCGCATCTGCTCGTTTTCGATCTCGTCGACCTTTTCCTTCACGGCGTCCTTGACCACGCTGCCGGGCAGGATGCGTTCTTCCTTGCGTGCGGCGAGCAGCAGGAAGCCCTGGCTTTCATGTACCAGTGGCGCGTCGGCACCTTTACCGAACGGTGCGATGAAACCGTAGGTGGCCAGTTCCTGGCTGGCGCAGGGCCGTGCAGGTTTGGCGGCCAGCGCTGCTTCGAGCGTTTCGGTATCGAAGGGAACGTCTTGGGTGAGGCGATAGACCAGCAGGTTGCGAAACCACATGAGCGGGGTGTCTCCAGTTAGCGGGCGCGCGCTTGGCGCGCAAAAAATCATGAGTCCGGGCGCAGGGCTTCTGCATAGGCACAGAGCGTGGGCCGTCTGGCGGCAGATGGTGAAACATGCCGCGCGACGATCAGACCAGCGCGAGGGCGCATTATTCCTTCCGGCGGCTGATTAGGCCAACCCTGTATCGAGGGGTGTGGAGGTTTCCGCTCTGAATTCCTAAGCCTTTGGAACTCCGATAAATTTTTTTCAGAAAGGGGGTTGCCAAGGTGCGGGTCGCTCTCTAGAATGCGCCCCACTTCGAGAGTGAAGGGTGATTAGCTCAGCTGGGAGAGCATCTGCCTTACAAGCAGAGGGTCGGCGGTTCGATCCCGTCATCACCCACCAACTCGTAGTATGCGCAGCGGTAGTTCAGTCGGTTAGAATACCGGCCTGTCACGCCGGGGGTCGCGGGTTCGAGTCCCGTCCGCTGCGCCATATATAGCTTCCAGGGCCCACTGAACACCCGGAAGCAACGCAAAAAAGCGCCCTAGGGCGCTTTTTTCGTTTCTGCGTGAAAAGCATTGGTCTTGCGACATGGCCGGTGCCTTCCAGTCGCAAGAATCCTCGATGATCTAAATTGCGCCGGGGCGGAAGGGCGGTTCGTCGTCCAGATCGTCCAGATCGTCGAAACCGTCGTCCAGATCCGGAACTTCATAGGTCTCGGTCTCGACTTCATCCTTGCGGGCCGTGCCCAGAATGCCGATCACCGCGCCCAGCGCCAGGCCCGCTGCGGCGAATGCCCAGGGGCGGCGATGCAGTGCCAGGTTCAGCTTGTCGGCTCCCTGTTTCACCTGGTTCTTGACCGTTTCCGCACTGTCGGCAAGATCATGCAGCTTCTGTCTGGCCGCGAAGGTGCCTTGGTGCAGCGACTGTTTCGCTTCGTGCAGCGCATCGGCCAGGGATTCATGATCTTCGGGATGCTCGAAATCGGTTGCCGGTTGCGCGCGTGCGCGCGTCTGTTCCACGGCCAACCAGGCCAGGCCGATGGCGGTCATGGCCACGGGAACCGGGTTGGATTTCAGGGTTTGCCCCAGGCGCTCGGCTATTTCCAGGCCGCCGCTTTCACGCCCGTAGGCCAGAGCCTGATCGATCAGGTATTGAGGGGTCAGGCGCGCTTCCACGTCATCGATCAGAGCGTCGATGCGGCTGCGTTGCTGGTCGATTTCCTGCTCGAGGATTTCCGGCGGTTTGCGCGATTCGGCTGCAATGCTGCTATTGGTACTCATGACATTTGCCTCTGCACGGCTTCCTTGTCCTTCTGCAAGGAGTCCAGGGTGCGTTCGGGGGTGAGTTGAGAAGGTGTGAATTTCTGCTGGCCGATCTTCAGTATGATCAGGCCGATCACGATGACCACTACGCCCACGATCAGGGCGGCCAGCCAGGGCGCTACCACGGTGCTCAGCCCGTACACGGCGGAAAGCAGCAGCATCAGCACACCGCACAGCAGCACGATAGCCCCGATGGCTACCGCGGCGATGCCGGTCTTGGTGGCCTGCAGGGAGGCGTTGAGCTCGACCTTGGCCAGTGCCAACTCTTTGGTGAAGAGCGTTTGCACTTCGCGAGTCAGCTGGCGCAGCAGGCCGAGCAGGGAAGGATCTACCGGGGGGTGCCGCGGATCTTCAGTCATTGCAGGGCTCCTTTTCGCGTGTGACTTTCGAGAGCGCGCTCACGCTTGCACAACACATGGCCGAGCGCGAAGCCAAGGGCGATACCGCCTGCCGCCAGCCAAAACGGATGGGTGTGGGCGAAGCGCTCTACCTTGTAAACCGCGTCGCCGCGGGCACTGTTCAAGGCATCGCGTAGCGCGGCAAGCTGGCGGGCAGCTTCGCGCAGGCGATCCGGCGACTGCGGGGCATCCGGATTTTCCAGATCGGCGATGGTCGAACGGGCCATCTGCGCCAAGGCCTCCAGTTCGTCGGTATGCGACTGATCGGCCTGGATGCGTGCGCGCAGTTGTTCCTGAGCGTCCTGTCGCCAGTGCCCGGAGATGATCTTGGTGGGGCGCTTGTGCGGCCGTTCTTTGCTGTCGTTGTCCATGTGGCTACACCTGTTCATGCTTGAAAGGGCTGTCCGTCAATTGCCGGACTCAGCGGCTTTGCTCGCGGCTGGCGAATTCATCCGCGATCGGCACATTGATATCCATGGGTGCCGGGGCTGCTGGAGCGGGGGGCACAGGAGGCGTCGCCGCGGTGCGGGTGCGATCCGCCAGTTCTTCGGCCATCAGCAGCAGTTCCTGGGCGCGCTGGATGCGAGCACGCAGGTAACGGATTTCTTCCAGTGGATCGTCCACTGCGCTTTTCACGCTGCAATGCCCGCTCAGGCCGCGCAACAGCAGCAGGCTGCCGGCGCTCAATTGACGATTACCCAACTGGCCTTGTTTGCTTGCACCCAGTGCGGCCAGCAGCAGGCCGCCGCCGATGGACAGCAAGCGCTCCCAGCCTCTTACGTTCTGACGTGCCGGGCCCTGTCGAGTGGGTTGCGATTGCGGTTCGAAGGCGACCATGGATTCACTCCTGCCTGATTGTTGATGGGAAGCCGGATACACGCCCTGTCATACGGGGTCTGGCTGCGGTTTTTCCGGTAAGACATCGTTGTCCGGTTCATGGGGGTGACCGAGAGGGGCCGGTTCGCCCGGCGTGTCCGGTGTGCCGGGTGCCTGGGTAGGATCCTCTGGTATTCGCTGGCTCATGACACTTCCCTCCGGTCTGTGCTCTACGTGGTTTGAGGGTAGCGCGCGCTGCATGTTCGATCTTTTTGCCAAGCGATATCCGCATGCCGTTCCTCTGGGCACGGCACAGGCGCAGCTGCTTTCGGCAGAAACCTTAAACCTCTGCGGATTGGCTCCGGTCAAGATTTGTGAATCCCCTGCAGTGACGCTGCTCGGGCAAGCGGTCGCGCACGCTGACGTCGCGTGGCAACTCCATCCATGTGGGCCTGCTTCGGGCCTGAACTTCGAGCGAGTTTTCCATGAGCATGACAGTCGCAGATTTCATCGTCGAACGCCTCTATCAATGGGGCGTTCGACGTATTTATGGCTACCCGGGCGATGGCATCAACGGGGTTTTCGGTGCCCTGGCCAAGGCCGATGGCAAGATTCGTTTCATCCAGGCTCGACACGAGGAGATGGCCGCCTTCATGGCATCTGCCGACGCCAAGTTCTCTGGCGATCTGGGTGTATGCATCGCCACTTCCGGCCCGGGCGCCACGCACCTGCTCACGGGCCTCTATGATGCGCGCATGGATCACATGCCGGTATTGGCCATCGTCGGCCAGCAAGCCCGCAATGCCCTGGGCGGGCATTACCAGCAGGAAGTGGATCTGCTGTCGATGTTCAAGGACGTGGCGGGTGCCTTCGTGCAGCAGGCCAGCTCGCCAGCTCAGGTTCGTCATCTGGTCGACCGCAGCATTCGCGCGGCACTGGGCGACCGCCGGGTGACCGCGATCATCCTGCCCAATGACCTGCAAACCCTGCCTTACGAAGAACCGGCTCACGAGCACGGAGCCCTGCATTCCGGCGTCGGCTACAGCCGACCGCGGGTGGTGCCCTACGAGGCTGACCTGGAGCGCGCCGCCGAGGTGCTGAACGCCGGCAAGAAGGTGGCGATTCTGGTTGGTGCCGGTGCGCTGGGGGCGAGCCAGGAGGTCGCGCAGATCGCCGATGTGCTGGGTGCGGGTGTCGCCAAGGCGCTGCTGGGCAAGGCCGTGCTGCCGGACGGTCTGCCCTGGGTGACCGGCTCCATCGGTTTGCTCGGCACCAAACCGAGCTATCAGATGATGAATGAGTGCGACACCTTGCTGATGATCGGCTCCGGCTTCCCCTATGCCGAGTTTCTGCCCAAGGAAGGCCAGGCGCGCGGTGTGCAGATCGATATCCAGGCGGACATGCTTGGTTTGCGTTATCCCATGGAAGTCAACCTGCAGGGCGACTCCGCGGACACTCTGCGGGCATTGTTGCCGCTGCTCGAGCGCAAGAAACTGCGCACCTGGCGCAAACGCATCGAGCGTTGGACGGCGCAATGGGAAACCACCTTGCGGCGCCGCGCCATGGCCTCGGCATCGCCGATCAACCCGCAGCGCGTGGCTTACGAGCTGTCGCCGCGCTTGCCGGATCGCGCCGTGGTCACCTGCGACTCCGGCTCCTGTGCCAACTGGTTCGCCCGCGATGTGAAGATTCGCGAAGACATGCTCTGTTCGCTGTCCGGTGGCCTGGCCTCCATGGGGGCGGCAGTGCCCTATGCCATCGCCGCCAAGTTCGCCCATCCGGATCGCCCGGTGGTGGCTCTGGTCGGCGATGGTGCGATGCAGATGAACAACATGGCCGAGCTGATCACCGTCGCCAAATACTGGCAGCAATGGCAGGACAAACGCTGGATCTGCGCGGTGTTCAATAACGAGGATCTCAACCAGGTGACCTGGGAGCAGCGGGCCATGGAGGGCGATCCGAAGTTCCCGGCGTCCCAGGACATTCCCAATGTCGCCTACCACCAATTCGCCGAGTCCATCGGCTTGAGGGGCATTTACGTCGATCGTGAAGAGGATGTCGCCCAGGCCTGGGAGCAGGCCTTGGCATCGGATCGACCGGTGCTGATCGAGTTCAAGACCGATCCCGATGTGCCGCCGTTACCGCCGCATATCACCCTGGCGCAGGCCAAGGCGTTCGCTTCGGCGCTGTGGCAGGGCGACCCGGATCAGGGTGGCATCATCCGCCAGGCGACCAAGCAGGTACTCGGCTCGATTCTGCCGGGTAAAGGTCGGCGTTAGGGTCTGTTGCCGTTTCAACGCGAGCCGCGTTGCCGCGAGAAATCTCGCCAGGCCGGGCGGCGATCCGCTAGGCGGAGGACGCCGGTAATGGACTAGCCGTCCGCGTTTTCCCTTGCCAAGTCCTCCAACAACGCATGGCGAGATTTCCCGCGCAACCTAGGCGGCCCCACCCGAAGGGCCGGGCCCGTTTTACCGCGATGCTGCGTTTCTCGCCGGCTCATTTAGCCAGCTAAACTTCGCGGCTCGTGCCTTGCCTCGCGGCAAAACGGGCTCCGGCGCGGCCGTGCGTGAAACGGCAACAGACCCTAGATTTCAGCCAATAGCTGCGCGTGCCAGTGCGGCAGGCGCAGCAGGGCGAATCTGGCTGCGTCATCGAGAACCTGCGAGCGATCGCCGGTGAAGCGCTCGGTGCTGGAGAACAGGCGAACGGCGCCAGCCTGGGTGCGGAACGCCCAGGCGAAGCACAGCGTGCCTGGCGGAATCTCACCTTGCGCGTCCGGCCCGGCCACGCCAGTGGTGGCGACCGCTACGTTGGCCGGGCTGCCGTTCAGCGCGCCGCTGGCCATTTCCCGAGTGACTTCTTCACTGGTGAGGTTGAAGTTGTCCAGGGTCTCCTGGCTGACCCCGAGCAGACGTTTTTTGGCCGCGGGCGAGTAGACCACCAGGCCGCTGTCCAGGCATTCGCCGCTGCCTGGGTGCTTGGCGAGCAGCGCCACGATCATGCCGGCCGTGCAGGATTCCGCCGTGGTCAGGTACAGCTTGTGCTGTTTCAGGTAGTCGAGCAGCGTTTCGATGTCATGCATGGTGGTTTCCTGTGGTTCACCCGTTCTGAATATGGATTTGTGTCTGGGCGGGTAGGTGCTGTCATTCGGATCGGCGGTGGTCGTGCTGAAACGTCAACAGACCCTTGTCTTTTCCCGGAACTCTGCCGCTTGCCGGTCAGTCAGGTGTTACAGGTCAACAGCCCCTAGAGGGGAAACCCGTGCTTATTTCTCTGCATGAACAGGTCGCATTGGTCACCGGTGCCAGTTCGGGGATCGGTGCGGCGTCGGCGAAGGCGCTGGCTCAAGCCGGGGCTGCAGTGGTGCTGAATTATCGATCCGGGCGCGAGGCGGCCGAACAGCTGGCAGAGGAGATTCGCCGCGGTGGCGGGCAGGCAGTTGCCGTTGCTGCCGATGTGGCCAGCGAGGAGGAGGTCGAGGCGCTGTTCGCCGAGACGGTCGCCGCTTTCGGGCGGCTGGACATCCTGCTGGCCAATTCGGGCGTGCAGCGAGATGCGCCGACGGTGGACATGAGCCTGGAACAATGGAACCAGGTGCTGCAGGTCAACCTCACTGGCCAGTTTCTCTGCGTGCGCGCCGCGCTGCGTCAGTTTCGCCAACAGGAAATTCGCGAGAACGTGTCGCGAGCAGTCGGCAAGATCATCCAGATGAGCTCGGTGCACCAGTTGATCCCCTGGGCCGGGCGCGCCAACTATGCTGCGTCCAAGGGCGGCCTCGATCTGTTGATGCGCAGCGTGGCTCAGGAGGTTGGCGAGCAGCGCATCCGCGTCAATGCCATCGCGCCGGGGGCGATCCGTACTGCGATCAACCGCGAGGCTACCGAAGGCGAGGCCGCCCGGTCGCTGCTCGAACTGATTCCCTATGGCCGCCTTGGTGATGTCGAAGACGTCGCCAATGCGGTGGTCTGGCTGGCCTCCGATGCCGCCGATTACGTCCACGGCACGACCCTGTTCATCGACGGCGGTATGAGCCTCTATCCGGAGTTTCGTGACAATGGCTGAGATTCAGGGGAAGCAGATGCCCATCGAAGCGCACGGCATCATCGGCGATATGCGCAGTGCGGCTCTGGTCGCCGACAGTGGCTGCGTGGACTTTTTCTGCTGGCCCGATTTCGACAGCCCATCGATCTTTACCGCCTTGCTCGACAGCCCCGCAGCCGGGGTTTTCCAGCTAGCGCCGGATCTGCCAGGGGCGCGCCGTCGACAACTCTACCTACCGGATACCAACGTGCTGCAGACACGCTGGCTGGACGAGAACGCGGTAGTGGAGAGCACCGATCTGATGCCGATCAATGCCGATGTGGATGACCATCCGCGTTTGATCCGTCGCATCCAGGTGGTCTCCGGCAGTGCGCGAATCCGCATGCGTTGCCGTGTTCGCCATGATTACAGTCGCGCCGACACCGTGGCGCAGATGGATGGCCGCGATGTGGTGTTTCATGCGCCTGGCCAGCCGAGCCTGCGCCTGTCCTCCAGCCAGCCGCTGACGGTCGATCAGCACTGCGGCGTCGCCGAATTCGAGCTGCAGGAAGGCGAGCACGCCGAATTCGTGCTCGGTGCCCTGGACGATCCGCTGGTAGCCGCAGGTACCTGCGAACACTGTCTGCAGCAAACCCTGACCTACTGGCGGCGCTGGATCAAACAGTCCAACTACCGGGGGCGCTGGCGCGAGATGGTGCATCGTTCGGCGCTGGCGCTCAAGCTGCTGACCTCGCGCAAACATGGCGGCATTCTCGCGGCCGCGACCTACGGCCTGCCGGAAGCGGCAGGTGGTGAACGCAACTGGGATTACCGTTACACCTGGATTCGCGACGCCTCGTTTACCGTCTACGCGTTCATGCGCCTGGGATTCACCGAGGAGGCCAATGCCTTCATGCGCTGGGTTCGCGAACGGGTCGACGATTGCTCGGAAACGCCTGCCCATCTGCGCATTCTCTACAGCCTTCGCGGCCAGCATGAATTGCCGGAAAAGTCTCTGGATCATCTCGCCGGCCACGGCGGCGCGCGGCCGGTACGGATTGGCAACGAGGCCCATGAGCAGATCCAATTGGATATCTTTGGCGAGTTGCTGGATGCGGTCTATCTCGCCAACAAATACGGCGAGGCGATTTCCCACGACGGCTGGCGGCATGTGGTGGGCATCGTCGATCGGGTCTGCGTCAGTTGGCAGCAGAAGGATGTCGGTATCTGGGAAATTCGTGGCGAGGAACAGCATTTCCTGCATTCGCGACTGATGTGCTGGGTCGCGCTGGATCGAGCCATTCGCCTGGCCCAGAAACGTTCGCTACCGGCACCCTTCGCCCGTTGGAACGAACAGCGCCAGGCGATCCATGACGACATCTGGAGTAATTTCTGGGATGAGGACTGCGGCCATTTCATCCAGCGCATCGGTTGTCAGGACGTCGACGGCTCGATGTTGCTGATGCCATTGATGCGTTTTGTCGCCGCCACCGATCCGCGCTGGCTGGCCACGCTCGAAGCTATCGAGCATCAACTGGTACGCGACGGTATGGTCTACCGCTACCACACCGATGATGGCCTGAAAGGCGAGGAGGGTTCCTTCGTCGCCTGTTCGTTCTGGTACGTGGAATGCCTGGCGCGTGCCGGACGAACCGAGCAGGCACTCCTGGAGTTCGAGCAGTTGTTACGCTATGCCAACCCGGTGGGGCTGTATGCCGAGGAGCTCGACCGGCGTGCCCATCACATGGGCAATACGCCCCAGGCATTGAGTCATCTGGCACTGATCAGTGCCGCCAGTTTTCTCGATCACAAACTCAGCGGCGAACGCACCACATGGCAGCCCTGATGAATCACCGCTGCTCGGGCGGGGCGGTCATACCCGCTCCTTGCTGGATGGGAGATTTGCGCACGGGCAGTACATCGATGATCTCGATGCCGAGTTGCTGGATCAGTTGCCTGACTGAGCCGGTGGCGTCGAGATCTTCCTGATGGCCTGCAGACAGTTCTGCGTTGAGAACGGTGAATTCCACCGCCTTCATATTGGGGATGAAGCGGGTAGTAAGGGTCTGGAATCGCTTTTCGCCATCACGCGAATAGATGATCAAACAGTCCATGGTCGCAATGCCCTGAAGTCCATTAGTGATGCAGTGCTGGCTATGTGGTTGTGCCCAGAGAGCAGGGCGGGCACCGCTCATGGCCGGCGTCTCGATGATTCTGCACTCAGGCTGGGTAGCATTTCGCTGCGCGTGGCAGGGAACGTTTTTCCGCGCGGAGGATACGACGCGGTACGGGTCTTGTGCCCGATGCCTGAGCATAGGCGATAAAGCCGCTTGGCGAAAGCTACCGCAGCAATTGCGACAACTGCGTGAATCCCGCCTCGGAAGCGATCAAAGGTATGGCTGCTGGCCTTGCTGTGACCGGGTTTGCTGCCTCTGCGTGTACCTGTGTGGATGTTGGGGTCAGCTTTTGCTCTTCAGCCCGGCCCAGACGACCGCTCCGAGAATGAGCAGGCCACCGAGCAGCATGTTGCTAGTCGGCACCGAGCCGAAGATCAGCCAGGCCCCGGCGATGGCGTAGATCGGTTCCATCGCGATCACCACCGCGGCGGTGTGGGTGCGCACATGACGCAGCGAGGCGATGAACAGGCTGTAGGCCAGCGCTGTGCAGAGCACGCCCAGCGCAGCCAGTTGCCACCAGTCGCGGGCGCTGACCGTGGGAAGCTCCGGCAGGCACCAGGGCAGCAGCACCAGGCTGATGGCCAGGCATTGCCACCAGCACGACGGCAGCCCATCGACCTTGCTGGCAAAGTGTTTGTTGGCGACGGCTATCGCCGCATAGCTGGCCCCGGACAGAACGCCCCAGAGCAGGCCTTGCGTGGCACCGTCACGCAAGTCGAAGGAGGGCGTAACCAGAATCAGCCCGACTGAGACCAGTAACAGAATCAAACTGTCAGTACGACCCAGGCGCTGGCCGAATACCAGTCGCTCGATCAGCGCAGTGAAGGCGGGAAACGAGGCGAAGCCCAGGGTGGCCACCGCCACGCCGCCGGTCTGTACCGCCAGGAAAAACAGAATCCAGTGCCCGCCCAGCGCCACGCCGGTGGTCAGCAGTTTGGCCTCGGTGCCACCGCTAACGCCGCGCCAGGGGCGCATATTCAGACACAGGCAGATCACACTCAAGGCCAGCAGGGCGAATGCCGCCCGGCCGAGCACGATCGTGCTCGCACTGACGTTCAGCGACTGGCCGAACAGGGCGGAGACGCCGACCAGCAGGGCGGCTGAATGCAACTGAAAATGGGCGGTGCGACGGCTCATGGGTGATCTGCCTGATGAGATGTGCACAGGGTGCCAAGTACAGGTGATCCCGTAAAACGGATTATAGTGCGGATTGTTATTCGAAAATCGAATGGTTAGTCATGGCCAGGCAGGATTTGCAGATCGATTGGTTACAGGCATTCGTCGCGGTAGTCGACAGTGGTTCCCTGACCGCGGCGGCCGTGGGGCTGGCGCGCTCGCAATCGGCGGTGAGCATGCAGATCAAGAAGCTCGAGGCCGCGGTGGATCGCCCGTTGCTGCTGCGCGGGCCGCGGCACCTGAGTCTGACGCCGGCAGGCGAGGAGCTGTTGGGATATGCCCGCAAGTTGCTCAGGGTGCACAGCGAAGCGCTGCTGGCGCTGGGCGGCGTGCGGCTGGAGGGCAAGGTTTCCCTGGGTATTCCGGATGACTACGCCCTGGGTTATCTGACGCCCCTGCTCAACGATTTTGCCAGCGGGCAGCCGGCGGTAGAGGTGAGCCTGGTGTGCGAGCCATCCACGCAACTGATCCCCAAGGTGGAAAGCGGCGAGCTGGATGTCGCCATCGTCACCCGTGACAAGCCGCTGCGTGGCGAGCTGCTGTTTCGCGAGGAACTGGTGTGGGTCGGCAATGCCCGCCAGGAAACCTGGCGGCAGACACCGTTGCCGATTGCCGTATACGAACTGGGCAGCCAGGCGCGCAGCCGCGTTCTCAAAAGTCTGGAGGCACTGGGCCGCGATTACCGGGTGGTCTACAACAGCCCCAGTGTCGCCGGGCAACTGGCGGTGGCCGAAAGCGGCGCAGCGCTCGGCGTACTGACTCGCTGTTGCGTGCCGGCCAGCTTGCAGATTCTGGGTGCGCCCCAGGGGCTGCCGGGCCTGCCGATGCTCGATGTGGTGGTGATCCGTACTCGTGCGCCTGCGCTACCGGCGCTGGTCGACGCCCTGCATGACCAGGTGCTGCAGACCCTGCGTCGGGATTTCGAGTGAAGTGGGCTATAGTCCGAACCCCTTAATGCGGACATCATCGAGGATCGTATGAACTGTACAGCCCTGGGTATCGACTATCCGATCATTCAAGCGCCGATGGCCGGTACGGCCACACCGGCCCTGGCTGCGGCAGTCAGCAATGCCGGCGGTCTGGGCTCGATCTCGATTGCCGCAGTGCAGGCCGAGGTCGGGCGGCAGATGATCGTCGAGACCCGCGCAGGCACGGACAAGCCCTTCAATATCAATGTGTTCTGCCATCGCCCCAGCGTTGCCGATCGTACAGCGGAGCAGGCGTGGCTGGATCACCTGCAGCCTTACTTCGCCGAGTTCGAGGTGCCGGCCCCACAGGTCATCGGCGATATCTACAGCAGCTTCCAGAATGACGACGGTCAGCTCGAGGTGCTGCTCGAGGAGCGCCCGCCGATCGTCAGCTTTCACCTGGGGCTGCCCTCCCAGGATCGTATCGATGCGTTGAAAAAAGCAGGCATCACCCTGCTGGCTTCGGCGACCACGCTGGAAGAGGGGCAGTTGCTGGAAGAGGCTGGCATCGACCTGATCGTCGCCCAGGGCATCGAGGCCGGCGGCCATCGCGGTGTATTCGAGCCTCAGCGTGGCGATCAGGGCATTGGCACCCTGGCGCTGGTGCGCGTGCTGGTGCGTCACCTGTCTCGGCCGGTGATCGCTGCCGGCGGCATCATGGACGGCGCTGGTATCGCTGCCGCCATGACCTTGGGCGCTTGTGCTGCGCAATTGGGTACGGCGTTCATTCTCTGCCCCGAATCCGCGGCCAACGAGGCCTATCGACGCATGTTGAGCAGTGAGCGGGCGCGGGTCACTCAGGTGACTACGGTGATCTCGGGGCGTCCGGCACGCGGCATTCTCAACCGCTTCATGGCCGAGGTCGGTGCGCCGGGGCATCCTGCCGTGCCGGGTTTCGGTATCGCCTACGATGCCGGCAAGCAACTTATCGCCGCGGCCGCGAAGGCCGACAACCACGAATTCGCCGCCCACTGGGCCGGGCAGGGCGCGGCGCTGGCGCGTTCGCTGCCGGCCGCCGAGCTGCTGGCGCTGCTGCATCGGGAATACCTGGCGGCAGTGGGCTGACGGGGTCTGGCAGGGTATTCAGTCCGCCGGACGGAAGGCCCGGCTGGAAATGCTGATGCCATTGCCGTCCGGATCCTTGGCGTTGGCGAAGGCGTAGCCCCGTGCCTGGTGCGTGGGGCCGAATTCCAGGCCCTGGGTCAGTGCCCGCGCCTTGAAGGCATCCAGCTGTTCGACGTCGAACATCAGCTTGACCCGCGCCTGGCTGGTGCGCAGGGACTTGGCGGCACGGTGCACGAGCAGCACCAGCCCGCCGCGTGGATGGCGCAGTTCGACCAGGCCATCTTCCTCCGCTGCGGCGACGAAGCCGAAATGGCGACTGTAGAAGGTGCAGGTTCTGCTCACGTCGTTGGCGTACAGCACGACGCGGTTGATCGGTGCGCTCATCTACGGCTCTCTCGGCATTTGCGCGGCAGCGCAGCTTGGGTTGAACCTAGGGTTTGTTGACGTTTCAGCACGACCGCGCCGGCGCCCGTTTTGCCGCGAGGCAAGGCACGAGCCGCGAAGTTTAGCGGGCTAAATGAGCCGGCGAGAAACGTAGCATCGCGGCAAAACGGGCCCGGCCCTATGGGTTGTGCGGGAAATCTCGCCATGCGTTGTTGGAGGACTTGGCAAGGGAACACCATTCCCTGCGTCCTCCGCCTAGCCTGGCGAGATTTCCTGCGGCAACGCGGCTTGCGCTGAAACGTCAACAGACCCTAGTACAGATGCTCCGGCTTGACCGGTTCGCCTGGCCGGGCATGCAGCTGCTGGCGGATGTCCTCGAACATCAGGTCGTACTGGCGATGCGCGTGCAGCGGATGCACGGCGGCAGTCGGCAGGCCATGGCGCACGGCGATGCGGGTGGCATTGCTGGCGAAGTTGAAGGCGGTGTCGCGGGGCAGTTCGAAACTGTCCGCGAAGGCCTTGCCGTTTATTTCCCCGGACATGTCGAAATGCACGACCGTCTCGTTGTCGGCGTTCTGACGCACTTCGTAGCACAGGCTGATCTCGAAGCCGATCTCGCCGGGGAGCAGGGGCGTGTAGTGGATATGCAACTGACCGGGTTTGAACATGCTGGCGGTTTCCTGTGAATGTTTCTGGCGCGTCAGTCAGCGATAACTTATGCCGGTCGCCGAGAGGCTGACCCGCGTTCCGGCCTGTCCCGTGACGATCTCTTCGATATCGGCCAGGGCACCGATCACCGCATCCTTGGCGGTATGGCGAGCGAACTCGCAGGCGGCCTGTACCTTCGGGCCCATGGAGCCGGCGGCGAAATCGAGCTGTTGCAGTGCATCGGGGTGGGCGCTGGCAATGGCCCGTTGCGTCGGTCGTTTCCAGTCGACGTAGGCCGCGGCGACATCGGTGGCGATCACCAGCAGGTCGGCCTGGAGTTGTTCGGCCAGCAGGGCCGAGCACAGATCCTTGTCGATCACCGCTTCGACGCCTTCGAGCTTGCCGTTTTCGGCGTAGCGCGTCGGAATACCGCCGCCGCCGGCACAGATCACCACGCTGCCCTTTTCCAGCAGCCACTGCACCGGGCGGATTTCGAAGATCCGCTTCGGCCGGGGGCTGGCCACCACGCGGCGGAAGCCGTCGCCGTCGGCGGCGATGCTCCAGCCCTTCTCGGCGGCCAGGCGCTCGGCCTCGGTCTTGTCATACATCGGGCCGATGGGCTTGCTCGGGTGCCGGAAGGCGGGGTCGTCGACGTCCACTTCCACCTGGGTGAGCAGGGTGGCCAGCGGGGTCTCGAACGGCAGCAGGTTGCCCAGCTCCTGTTCGATCAGGTAGCCGATCATGCCTTCGGTCTGGGCACCGAGCACGTCCAGCGGGTAGGGGCTGACCGGGGTGTAGGCGGCGGCCTGCAGCGACAGCAGGCCGACCTGCGGGCCATTGCCATGGGCCACCACCAGTTCGTTGCCGGGCGCGATGCGGGCGATCTGCCGGCAGGCGAGCTGGATATTGGCGCGCTGGTTTTCCGCGCTCATGGGTTCGCCGCGGCGCAGCAGGGCGTTGCCGCCCAGGGCGATGACGATACGCATGGGGATCTCCTGGTTGACTGAGAGGGTGTTTATAAATTACTGCGCTCGGCCATGCTGCGTTGAAATCAGCCTCAAAATGCTCATGTACAGCTCGTACACTCCGCTTTTTCGGCTGATTTCGCCTTGCCTGGCCATCGCTCGCTACTTTTCTAAACACCCTCTGAAGGGCCCTCGCGGCTGAAGCCGCAAGGGCAGGGATGGTTACAGGTCGGCCAGGGTCGAGACCAGGATCGCCTTGATACTGTGCATGCGGTTTTCCGCCTGTTCGAAGGCGATGTTGCAGGGCGACTCGAACACCTCTTCGGTCACCTCGATGCCGCCGGCCAGGTGCGGGTATTGCGCGGCGATCTGCTGGCCGACCTTGGTTTCGCAGTTATGGAACGCCGGCAGGCAGTGCATGAACTTCGCCCGCCGGTTGCCGGTGGCTTTCATCAGTTCGCTGTTGACCTGGTAGGGCAGCAGCTGGGCGATACGTTCGCCCCAGGCCTCTACCGGCTCGCCCATGGACACCCACACGTCGGTGTGCACGAAGTCCACGCCCCGCACCGCTTCCCTCGGCTCTTCGCTGAGGGTGATACGCGCGCCGCTCTGCTCGGCGAAGGCGTGGCAGGCGTCGAGATGCTCCTGGTGCGGCCAGAGGGCCTTGGGCGCGGCGATGCGCACGTCCATGCCGAGCTTGGCGCCGACCAGCAGCAGCGAGTTGCCCATGTTGTTGCGGGCATCGCCCAGGTAGGCGTAGCTGATGTCGTGCAGCGGCTTGTCGCTGTGCTCGAGCATGGTCAGCACGTCGGCGATCATCTGCGTGGGGTGGTACTCGTCGGTCAGGCCGTTGAACACCGGCACGCCGGCGTATTTCGCCAGTTCCTCGACTATCTCCTGCTTGAAGCCGCGGTACTCGATGGCGTGGTACATGCGCCCGAGCACCCGGGCGGTGTCCTTCATGCTTTCCTTGTGGCCGATCTGCGAGGAGTTGGGATCGATGTAGGTGACGTTGGCGCCCTGGTCATAGGCGGCCACCTCGAAGGCGCAGCGGGTGCGGGTCGAGGTCTTCTCGAAGATCAGCGCGATGTTCTTGCCCTTGAGGTGCTGCTGCTCGGTGCCGGTGTACCTGGCCCGCTTCAGGTCGCGCGACAGGTCGAGCAAAAAGCGCAGTTCGCGCGGGGTGTGGTGCATCAGGCTGAGCAGGTTGCGGTTGCGCATATTGAACGACATGGCGGTGTTCCTCGTGGCACGGCGGGGACTCGTCCCCGCACGGTCTCAGTAATCGATGGCGTCGCGGATGATCGGGCAGGTCATGCAGTGACCGCCGCCACGTCCGCGGCCCAGTTCGCTGGCGCTGATGGTGATGACTTCGACACCGGCCTTGCGCAACTGGGTGTTGGTGTAGGTGTTGCGGTCGTAGCCGATCACCACGCCGGGCTCCAGGGCCACCACGTTGTTGCCGTCGTCCCATTGCTCGCGTTCGGCGGCGAAGGCGTTGCCGCCGGTTTCCACCACGCGAAGGGCCTTGAGGCCGAGCGCCGCGGCGACGCTGTCGACGAAGCCGGTTTCCTCGCGGCGCACGTCGATGCCGCCGGGCTTGCTCTCGTCCGGGCGCAGGGAGAAGGGCACGATAGCGTTGGCCACCTCGGGGAAGATGGTCACCAGGTCGCGGTCGCAGAAGCTGAACACCGTGTCCAGGTGCATCGCCGAACGGGATTTCGGCAGGCCGGCGACGATCACCCGTTCCACCGCCTGCTGCCTGAACAGGTTCTGCGCCAGTTGGCCGATGGCCTGGCGCGACGAGCGTTCGCCCATGCCGATCAGCACCACGCCGTTGCCGATCGGCATGACATCGCCGCCTTCCAGGGTGGCGCTGCCGTGATCCACGTCCGGGTCGCCGTACCAGACCTTGAAGTCGGCCCCGGCGAACTGCGGATGGAACCTGTAGATGGCGCTGGCCAGCAGGGTCTCCTGGCGCCGCGCCGGCCAGTACATCGGATTGAGCGTCACCCCGCCGTAGATCCAGCAGGTGGTGTCGCGGGTGAACTGGGTATTGGGCAGCGGTGGCAGGATGAAGCTGGAATGGCCGAGGAAGTCGCGGAACATCTGGATCGTCTGACCGCCGAAGCTGTCCGGCAGATCATCGGCGGATACCCCGCCGATGAGGTACTCGGCGATATGCCTGGGCTCCAGGCTACGCAACCAGCTCTTGACCTCGTTGAGCAGGCCGATGCCGACCAGGTTCGCCGTCACCTTGCGCTCGAGAATCCACTCCAGGGCCTCGGGCATGGCGACCACGTCGGTCAGCAGGTTGTGCATCTCCAGCACCTCGACGTCGCGTTCGCGCATCTTGGTGACGAAGTCGAAGTGGTCGCGTTTGGCCTGGTTGACCCAGAGCACGTCGTCGAACAGCAGCTCGTCGCAGTTGTTCGGGGTCAGGCGCTGGTGCGCCAGGCCCGGCGAGCAGACCAGCACCTTGCGCAGCTTGCCGGCTTCGGAATGTACGCCGAGTGGGACAGTGGACATGGTGGTTTCTCCTTCAGAGACTCAGGAAACCGCTGTACAGGCCATAGCCGGCGAACAGCGCGGCGATGAGCACGGCGGCGAAGATCGGTTTTTCCAGGTTGGTAAACAGGGGTTGGCCGAGTTCACGCTTGGCTTTGGCGAAGAACAGTACGCCCGGGGCGTAGAGCAGAGCGGAGAGCAGCAGGTATTGGATGCCGCCGGCATACAGCAGCCATACCGCGTAGAACAGGGCGATGGCACCGATCGCCAGATCCTTGCGCCGCTCGCCAGCGGCGCCCGCATAGGTTTCGCCGCGCACGGCGAGCAGCACGGCGTAGGCCGCCGACCACAGGTAGGGCACCAGGATCATCGACGTGGCCAGGTAGATCAGCGACAGGTAGGTGCTTGCCGAGAACAGGGTGATGATCAGGAACAGTTGCACCAGGGCATTGGTCAGCCACAGCGCGTTGGCCGGTACGTGGTTGGCGTTCTCCTGGCGCAGGAAGGCCGGCATGGTGTGGTCACGGGCGGCGGCGAAGAGGATTTCCGCGCACAGCAGCACCCAGGACAGCAGTGCGCCGAGCAGGGACACCATCAGGCCGAGGCTGATCAGTACCGCGCCCCAGTGGCCGACCACATGCTCCAGCACCGCCGCCATGGACGGATTCTGCAGCCCGGCCAGTTCCGGCTGGGTCAGAATGCCCAGCGACAGCACATTGACCAGTACCAGCAGAAGCAGCACGGTGACGAAGCCGATCAGGGTGGCCTTGCCCACGTCGCTGCGTTTCTCCGCGCGGGCGGAGAAGATACTGGCGCCTTCGATGCCGATGAACACCCAGACGGTGACCATCATCATGTTGCGTACCTGATCCATGACGCTGCCCAGATCCGGATTGCCCATGCCCCAGATGTCGGCGGTGAAGATCTCCAGTTCGAAGGCGAACACAGCGATGAGGATGAACAGCAGCAGCGGCACGAGCTTGGCCACCGTGGTCACCAGGTTGATGAACGCGGCCTCGCGGATGCCGCGCAGTACCAGGAAATGCACGGCCCAGAGCAGTAGCGAGGCACCGACGATCGCCGCCAGGGTATTGCCTTCGCCGAAGATCGGGAAGAAGTAGCCGAGAGTGCTGAACAGCAGCACGAAGTAGCCGACGTTGCCCAGCCAGGCGCTGATCCAGTAGCCCCAGGCCGAGGAGAAACCCATGTAGTCGCCGAAACCGGCCTTGGCGTAGGCGTACACCCCGCCATCGAGTTCGGGCTTGCGGTTGGCCAGGGTCTGGAATACGAACGCGAGGGTCAGCATGCCCACCGCGGTGATCGCCCAGCCGATGAGAATCGCCCCGGCGCCGGCGCTGGCGGCCATGTTTTGCGGCAGGGAGAAGATCCCCCCGCCGACCATCGAGCCCACGACGAGGGCCACCAGCGCACCGAGTCTGAGTTTTCTGGTGGATTCGGACATAAGGATTCTGCTCCTGCCATGGAAGGGACGCTTCGATGGTAGGAGCGGTGTGCGCGCTCACCCATGACCTGAGTCAGTGAATGACTCGATTGGTCGATATGGGCGGCGAGCGGCAAAGCCGTACTGGGCGTGAGGTGCAGGCCGCGTCGAGCGATCTGGCGGCAGGATAATCAGGCCGTGTGCAATTGGACTTCTTCGACGGCGTCGGCGCGTTGTGGGGCTTCCACGCCGGTCAGTTCGCTGATCAGCGCCCACTGCTGATCCAGTTCCTGGCTCACGGTGCCGAGGCGGATGATCATCTTCGAAGCGGCGGAGCGAACGCCGCTGTCGTCGCTGCGCAGCAGATCGAAGGACAGCGCAGTCATGGCTGCGGTCATATGCGTAATGCTGCGTGAAGTGAGGGTGAGCAGTTCGGTCAGCTGTTGTTCTTTGGCGTTCATCTTGCGCTTCCTTGACTGTGATGAGTCTATGCGTTGCGTTGAGTAAAACTGCAACAAGACCGTCAGATCCTTGACTAAGCCGGCATTTGGATGTTGTTCACGAACGAGCGCCGTGATACCGGCAAAGTGATATTACCGTCACTCCAGGCGTTGGCAATATGTCGTAGGGGTGCGGGTGACAATAATTTTCATATGAGTGTTTCAAACCGCAACACTGCTGATCACCTTTCCTGGCGCTGTACGCACCGCGCCTCTTTGCAGTGGTTGTGCGGATAAATATCTGTCGCCTCGTGCGTCTGGA
This sequence comes from Phytopseudomonas daroniae, assembly GCF_004327285.1. Lineage (GTDB taxonomy): Bacteria > Pseudomonadota > Gammaproteobacteria > Pseudomonadales > Pseudomonadaceae > Aquipseudomonas > Aquipseudomonas daroniae. Next base: position 254,526 of record NZ_QJUI01000002.1, on the reverse strand, counting down.
TGGTGGCAACGTTTAAACTGCGCCTCACCGACGCTGCATGCGGCCTTTTTCCGCAAGCGCCGGGAGCCTGGGGGGATGGCGCTGTAAGAAGTTGTCGCATGCCGGCAATGCCGGCCCTTGGGCACCCCCTACAATCTTTCGCATCGCTGGCCTGTTCGGGCTGGCGTGTCTCGTCAGGAGAGTTCCGATGTCCGTTCAGCACGACCCGGTGCAACGCGCCGATTTCGACCAGGTGATGGTGCCCAGCTACGCGCCCGCGGCGTTCGTGCCGGTGCGCGGTGCCGGTTCGCGCGTCTGGGATCAGAGTGGGCGTGAACTGATCGACTTCTCCGGCGGCATTGCCGTCAACGTGCTGGGCCACGCTCATCCGGCGCTGGTGAAGGCGTTGACCGAGCAGGCCAATACCCTGTGGCACGTCTCCAACGTGTTCACCAATGAACCGGCCTTGCGTCTGGCCAGGAAGCTGGTCGATGCCACCTTTGCCGAGCGGGTATTCCTCTGCAACTCGGGCGCCGAAGCCAACGAGGCGGCATTCAAGCTGGCGCGCCGCGTGGCTCACGACCGCTTTGGCGCTGACAAGTACGAAATTATCGCCGCCACCAATAGCTTCCACGGGCGCACCCTGTTCACCGTCAGCGTGGGCGGCCAGCCGAAGTACTCCGATGGCTTCGGGCCGAAGATCCAGGGCATCACCCATGTGCCTTATAACGATCTCGAGGCGCTCAAGGCGGCGGTCAGTGACAAGACCTGCGCCGTGGTGCTGGAACCCATCCAGGGCGAGGGTGGCGTGCTGCCGGCCGACCTGGCCTACCTGCAAGGCGCCCGCGAGCTGTGTGATCAGCACAATGCCCTGCTGGTTTTCGACGAAGTGCAGAGCGGTCTGGGCCGCAGTGGCCACCTGTTCGCCTACCAGCACTACGGGGTGATCCCGGATGTGCTGTCCAGCGCCAAGAGCCTGGGCGGTGGCTTCCCGATCGCGGCCATGCTCACCACCGAAGCGTTGGCCAGCCATCTGGCAGTCGGCACCCATGGCACCACCTACGGCGGCAATCCGCTGGGTTGCGCGGTGGCCGAAGCGGTGCTCGACGTCATCAACACGCCCGAAGTGCTGAACGGCGTGAAAGCCAAGCATGAACGCTTCAAGGCGCGTCTGGAGCAGATTGGCGAGCAGTATGGCGTGTTCTCCGGCGTGCGTGGCATGGGCCTGCTGATCGGTGCGGTGTTGTCCGACGCCTGGAAGGGCAAGGCGCGCGCCTTCTTCGACGCCGCTGCCGACGAAAACCTGATGATTCTTCAGGCCGGCCCGGACGTGGTGCGGTTTGCGCCGAGCCTGGTGGTCGAAGACGCCGATATCGACGAAGGCCTGGCACGTTTCGAGCGCGCGGTGGCCAAGTTGGCTGCCGCCGCCTGATCTGCCTTGCTGGCGGCCCGAGTGCCGCCAGTGCTCATATTTGTTCGACCGGATGCTCCGGTCGGCTCCATGGATGATGTTTCTCGCTGCCGGGACTGCCGTGCCCGAGCTCTGCTGAAGGAGTGACACCATGCTGGTGATGCGCCCTGCGCGAATGACCGACCTCGCTGAAGTGCAGCGCCTGGCCGCTGACAGCCCGGTAGGGGTTACGTCGCTTCCGGACAACGCCGAGCGTCTGCGCGACAAGATCGCCGCCTCGGAGGCCTCGTTCGCGGCTGAAGTGAGCTTCAATGGCGAGGAGCGCTACTTCTTCGTACTCGAGGACAGCGAGTCCGCTCGTCTGGTCGGCTGCTCGGGCATCGTTGCCTCGGCCGGCTATTCCGAGCCGTTCTACAGCTTTCGTAACGAGACCTTCGTTCACAACTCCCGCGAGCTGAAGATCCACAACAAGATCCACGTGCTCTCGCTGTGCCATGACCTGACCGGCAACAGCCTGCTGACCAGCTTCTACATGGAGCGCTCGCTGGTGGACAGCGTCTGCTCCGAGCTCAACTCCCGTGCCCGTCTGCTCTTCGCCGCCTGCCACCCGGAGCGTTTCGCCGACGCCATGGTGGTAGAGATCGTCGGTGAGAGCGACGAGGCCGGCGAGTCACCCTTCTGGGACGCGGTGGGGCGGCATTTTTTCGGCATGAGCTATGCCGAGGCCGAGCGCCTGTGCGGCTTGCGTAGCCGCGCCTATCTCGCCGAGCTGATGCCCCATTATCCGATCTACGTGCCGCTGCTACCGGATTCGGCGCAGGAGTCCATGGGACTGGTACATCCGCGGGCGCAGGTTTCCTTCGACATTCTCATGCGCGATGGCTTCGAAACCGACCACTACATCGACATCTTCGATGGTGGCCCGACCCTGCACGCGCGTACCTCGGGCATTCGTTCCATCGCCCAGAGCGTACTGGCGCCGGTGGTACTCAGCGAAGCGGGCGAGAGTGGGCAACCGTATCTGGTCAGCAACGAGCAACTGCAGGGTTTTCGTGCGGTGATCGCCGAGCTGAACTGGGCGCCAGGCCAACCCGCAGTGCTCGATCCTCTTACCGCGCAAACCCTTGGCGTCAGCGACGGCGGCCAGGTAAGGCTGGTGGCGGTATGAGCTCGCCAGTGATGAATGCCACGCGTCTGGCTCGCAGTTTTCCGGAGGCATCATGATCGTTCGCTCCGTACGTGCCGGCGATCTGCCGGCGCTGATTGACCTGGCGCGCAGCACCGGCACCGGCCTGACCACCTTGCCGGCCAACGAGGCACGACTGGCCTACCGGGTCGGCCGTGCCGAGAAGACCTTTCGTGGCGAGGCCGAGCGTGGCGATTGCGACTACATGTTCGTGCTCGAGGATGACGACGGCCGCGTGCTGGGCATCTCCGCCATTGCCGGCGGGGTGGGCTTGCGCGAGTCCTGGTACAACTACCGGGTCGGCCTGACGGTCTGCGCGTCCCAGGAACTGAATATCCACCGTCAGGTACCGACGCTGTTTCTGGCCAATGACCTGACCGGCCATTCCGAGTTGTGTTCGCTGTTCCTGCATGCCGATCACCGCACTGGGCTGAACGGGCGTCTGTTGTCCAAGGCGCGTTTCCTGTTCATCGCCGAGTTCCGTGAGCAGTTCGGCGACAAGATCATCGCCGAGATGCGCGGTGTCTCCGACGAAGAAGGGCGATCGCCGTTCTGGGAATGCCTGGGACGGCACTTCTTCCGCATGGAGTTCTCCCAGGCCGACTACCTCACCGGCGTCGGCAACAAGGCCTTTATCGCCGAGCTGATGCCCAAGTTCCCGCTGTATACCTGCTTCCTTTCCGAGGCGGCGCGGGAGGTGATCGCTCGCGTACACCCGGACACCGAGCCGGCGCTGGCGATGCTCAAGTCAGAAGGTTTCAGTTACCAGGGGTACGTCGACATCTTCGACGCCGGCCCTGCTATCGAAGCGGAAACCGCCAAGATCCGTGCGATTCGCGACAGCCAGTTGCTGGTCTTGGCCATCGGCACACCCGGGGATGATGCACCGGTGTATCTGGTGCATAACCGCAAGCGCGAGGATTGCCGCATCACCGCGGCGCGGGCGCGCATGGCTGCTGGCACCCTGGTGGTCGATCCACTCACTGCCCGGCGCTTGCGCCTGAACGTGGGTGATCAGGTGCGTGCCGTGGCGTTGGCCGCACAAGCCTGAGCCACTGTTTTCGATGTGATCAGGGGGCGACGTGCCGTCTGCCCCGACCGGTGATGTCGCCATAGAGCGGCAGCCGTTATAGGTACAAGGTCGTCGCCTGGCGGTGGCCTGTCGAACCGTGAAGCCTGGAGTGATAGACCATGAGCACGCATTACATTGCAGGTCTCTGGCAGATAGGACGGGGCAATACCCTGGAATCCCTCGATCCGGTCAGCCAGCAGGTGCTCTGGGTGGGCCGCGAAGCTGATGCAGAGCAGGTCGAAGCCGCCGTGCAGGGGGCCCGCAATGCATTTCCTGCATGGGCCGCCGTGCCGTTGAACGAGCGAGTCACGCTGCTCGAGCGCTTCGCCTCGGTACTCAAGGCCAGGCAGGATGACCTTGCGCAAACCATTGGCGAAGAGACCGGCAAGCCTTTGTGGGAGGCCGCTAGCGAAGTCGCCAGCATGATCGCCAAAGTGGCCATCTCGATTCAGAGCCACGCCGAGCGCACGGGGCACAGGCAAGGCGTGCAAGGCGATGCCAACACGGTGTTGCGCCACAAGCCCCATGGCGTGGTCGCGGTGTTCGGCCCGTACAATTTTCCGGGCCATCTACCCAATGGGCATATCGTCCCGGCGCTGCTCGCGGGTAATACCGTGGTGTTCAAACCCAGTGAGCAAACGCCGAAAGTGGCCGAGCTGACGCTCAAGTGCTGGATCGAGGCCGGCTTGCCGGCAGGTGTGCTGAACCTGGTGCAAGGTGCGCGTGATACCGGTATCGCGCTGGCGGCGCACCCTGGCATCGACGGTCTGTTCTTCACCGGTTCCAGCCGCACGGGCAACCTCTTGCACGCCCAGTTCGGCGGCCACCCGGAGACCATCCTCGCCCTGGAAATGGGGGGTAATAACCCGCTGATCGTCGACCAGGTCGCCGATATCGATGCGGCCGTGTATTGCATTATTCAGTCCGCCTTCATCTCAGCCGGGCAGCGTTGCACCTGCGCGCGACGCCTGCTGGTGCCGGAAGGCGCCTGGGGCGATGCCTTGCTGGCGCGCCTGGTCAGCGTGGCGGCGAGTATCAAGGTCGGTGCCTTCAACGCCCAGCCGGCGCCGTTCATGGGCGCGGTGATTTCCCTGGACGCCGCCCAGCATCTGCTCAAGACCCAGACGCGGCTGGTCGACAAGGGCGCGCGGCCGCTACTGGACATGAGTCAACCGCTTGAAGGCGCGGCGTTGCTGACGCCAGGGATCATCGATGTGACGGCCGTGCAGCCGCACGCCGACGAGGAGGTCTTCGGGCCACTGCTGCAGGTGATTCGCTATGGCGATTTCGACTCGGCAATCGAGGAGGCCAACGCCACCCGTTTTGGTCTCGCTGCCGGCCTGCTGTCCGATTCCCGTGGGCGCTATGAACAGTTCTGGCTGCGCAGCCGCGCTGGCATCGTCAACTGGAACAAACCGCTGACTGGTGCCTCCAGTAGTGCACCTTTCGGCGGCGTCGGTGCCTCTGGCAATCACCGCCCCAGTGCCTATTACGCGGCGGATTACTGCGCGTATCCGGTTGCCTCGCTGGAAAGTGAACGGCTCGTTTTACCGGACAGCCTGGCGCCGGGAGTCAGTCTATGAGTTTCCCGGTCGCTGCGGCCTGTGAGCTGAATATCGACGGCCTGGTTGGCCCAACGCACAACTATGGTGGCCTGTCCTACGGCAACGTCGCCTCGCAGAGCAATAGCCAGGTAGCCTCCAACCCTCGTGAGGCTGCCCGCCAGGGGCTGGCGAAAATGAAGGCGCTGATGGATATGGGCTTTGCCCAGGCGGTGCTGGTGCCTCAGGAACGGCCCGACGTGCAGGCGCTACGGGGCTGCGGCTTCAATGGCAGCGATGCCCAGGTGATCGAGAAGGTTGCACGTGAGGCCATGCCACTGCTGGTCGCCAGCTGTTCGGCGTCGAGCATGTGGACGGCCAACGCTGCCACTGTCAGCCCCAGCGCTGACACGGCCGATGGTCGTGTGCATTTCACCGCGGCCAATCTCAACTGCAAGTTTCACCGTTCCATCGAGCACCCGACCACCAGTCGCGTGTTGGCGGCCATGTTCGCTGACGAGCGCTATTTCGCCCACCACGCGGCTTTGCCTGCGGTCAGCCAGTTCGGCGACGAAGGCGCGGCCAACCACACCCGTTTGTGCCGTGACTATGGCGAGCCGGGCGTGGAGTTCTTCGTTTTCGGCCGCAGCGCCTTCGATCTGCGCCTGCCCGCGCCGCAACGCTATCCCGCGCGGCAGACCCTGGAAGCGTCCCAATCCGTGGCTCGCCTGCACGGTCTCAGCGATAGTGCGGTGGTCTACGCCCAGCAGAACCCCGCCGTGGTCGATCAGGGCGTGTTCCACAATGATGTGATCGCAGTGGGCAACGGCCAGGTGCTGTTCCACCACGAAGATGCCTTTCTCGACAGTGCGCGGGTCATCGGTGAGCTCGGTGACAAGTTGGCGCGTCTCGGCGGCCGCCTGCAGCCGGTGTGCGTGCCGCGACACGCACTGGGTGTCGAAGACGCGGTGCGTTCCTATCTGTTCAACAGCCAGCTGTTGACCCGCGCCGACGGGCGTATGCTGCTGGTGGTGCCGGAAGAGTGCCGGAGCAATCAGCGAGTCTGGGCCTACCTGCAAACATTGCTGGGCACCGATGGGCCGATTGCCGAAGTACGTGCCTTCGACCTGAAGCAGAGCATGCAGAACGGTGGCGGCCCGGCGTGTTTACGCTTGCGGGTGGCATTGAAGACGGAGGAACTGGCGGCCATGAATCCGGGTGTGATGCTGACGCCCGCGCTGTATGAGCGGCTGCTGCAGTGGGTCGATCAGCATTATCGTGATCGCCTGAGCGAAAGCGATCTGGCCGATCCGCAACTGCTGAACGAATGCCGTACCGCGCTGGACGAGTTGACCCGGATCCTTGAACTGGGCGCTGTATATCCCTTTCAATTGAATTGAATCGGCTCCTACCATGAGCCGGTGTTGACCTTTGGAGTACCTATGAGCGACGCCCTGCAACTGATCCTCGAAGATAGCGACGGCACCCAACTGGAAACCTCGTGTACCCGTTTTGCCGTGCTCTGGCAGGGCAAGGAAGTGTGGATCCAGCAGGTCGGCAACGGCCAGTTGATGATCGGCGTCGATGTGGCCGAGGGTGACACTGAATACGCCAACCTGCTGTTGCGCCCGCTGGCCACCAACCTGGTCAGCCTGGAGCTGGAAATGGAGCCGGCCGATGACGGAGCCGACGATGACCATGTCCATGGCCCGGACTGCAATCACTGAGGTACGCCCATGCTCGCCCTCGGCAAACTGCTCGAACTGACCCTGGCCGGCTATGAGCCGGCCTCGAAGATTCAGCTGACAGCGGAGGGCACGCGCCTGCGCTGGCTGGCCGAAGGCGCACTCGAGGTGACCCCCGCCTGTGGCCGCGACAATGGCATGGATCTGCTGCTTTCGGCGGGTATCCATGGCAACGAGACCGCACCCATCGAGTTGCTCGACCGCCTGATGCGCAGTATCGCCCGCAATGAGCTGCAGCCGCGGGCGCGCCTGTTGCTGTTGTTCGGCAATCCCCTGGCGATGCGCCGTGGCGAGCGCTTCATCGAGCAGGACATCAACCGGCTGTTCAGCGGTCGCCATGAGCTCAGCAGCGGTGCCGAGGCGATGCGCGCCTGTGAACTGGAGCATCTGGCGTCCTCGTTCTTTGCCGACGCCGAGCGCACCCGCCTGCATTACGATTTGCACACCGCGATCCGCGCCTCGCGCATCGAGCAATTCGCCCTGTATCCCTGGGCCGAAGGGCGTCGCCAGTCCCGGCATGAATGCGCACGGCTGCAGGCGGCCGGTATCGACGCGGTGCTGCTGCAGAGCAAGGCATCGACCACATTCAGTGCCTATACCTACGCCCAGCTGGGGGCCGAGGCCTTTACCCTGGAGCTGGGCAAGGCCAGGCCGTTCGGGCACAACGAGATGGTCAATCTGGATCGCCTGGAACTGCGCCTGCAGGCCCTCATCGAAGGGTGCGAGCCGCCGGTCGAGGCGTCGGCAACCGAGCATCTGCAACTCTTCGCTTTTGCGCGTGAGGTGATCAAGCACAGTGACGCCTTTACCCTGCATCTTCCCACTGATGTGGAAAACTTCACCGAACTGGCGCCCGGCTACCTGCTGGCAGAGGACTTGGCCAGTAGCCGCTGGGTGGTGGAAGAGCAGGATGCCCGGATCATTTTCCCCAATCCCAAGGTACAGAATGGCCAGCGCGCTGGAATTCTGGTTGTGCCGGCCGACGCTTCGTTATTGGAGTGATCGCCCATAGAGGCGCCGCATTCGGCCTTTCGTTATCTGTTCGCACAGGAGTACCCATGTCCATCATCGATCTGCGTAGCGACACCGTCACTCAACCCACCGCTGGCATGCGAGAGGCGATGCTGGCCGCCGAGCTGGGCGATGACGTGTACGGCGAAGATCCGACCGTCAACCGCCTGGAGCAACGCCTGGCGCAGCAACTGGGTTTCGCCGCGGCGCTGTTCGTGCCGACCGGCACCATGAGTAACCTGCTGGGCCTGATGGCGCACTGCGAGCGCGGTGATGAATACATCGTCGGTCAGCAGGCGCATACCTATAAGTACGAAGGCGGTGGTGCTGCGGTGCTGGGGTCGATTCAGCCCCAGCCGCTGGACATGGAGCTCGATGGCTCCCTGGATCTGGCCCGTGTCGAAGCGGCGATCAAGCAGGACGACTTCCATTTCGCGCGCACGCGTCTGCTGGCCCTGGAAAACACCATGCAGGGCAAGGTGCTGCCTCTGGAATACCTGGCCGACGCCCGTGCCTTCACACGAAGTAAAGGTCTGGCACTGCATCTCGATGGCGCGCGACTGTTCAATGCGGTGGTCAAACTGGGTGTCGAGGCGGGGGAAATCACCCAGTATTTCGACTCGGTGTCGGTGTGTCTGTCCAAAGGCCTGGGAGCGCCGGTCGGTTCGGTGTTGTGTGGCAGCGAAGCGCTGATCGCCAAGGCCCGGCGCTTGCGCAAGATGGTCGGCGGCGGCATGCGCCAGGCCGGCGTGCTGGCGGCAGCCGGTCTGTATGCGCTGGATCATCAGGTGGAGCGTCTGGTCGAAGATCACGCCAATGCCGACTGCCTGGCCGCGGGCCTGCGCGAGCTGGGCTACTCGGTCGAGCCGGTGCAGACCAATATGGTCTATGTGCAGGTCGGTGAGCGTGCTGGCGAGCTGAAAGCCTTCTGCGCCGAGCGCGGTATTCGCCTGAGCGCTGCGCCGCGCTTACGGATGGTCACTCATCTGGATGTAGGGGCCGAGGCAGTGGGGCAGGTGATCGAGGCCTTCGCCGCCTTTCGCGGTTGAGCCTGCGCTGCGAAGCAGGCTCTTTACCTGCGGATGATGATCGTGGGGCGCATCGGGTGGCCCACTCCCGGTTTGCCGGTCAGCGGTGCACGTCAGTGATTTCCGGCCATCGAGCCGCCGGCAAATAATTCAGGCTATGCCCTAGCCGCCACGGACAAGCCCGATATAATGCGGGCTTTTGCCGGCTTCGCCGTGGCCGCCTGTTTTCCTGGAAAATGCCAATGAAAAGCGCAGAAATCCGTGAAGCTTTCCTGAGCTTCTTCGAAGAAAAGGGACACACCCGTGTCGCTTCCAGCTCCCTGATTCCGAACAACGACCCAACGTTGCTGTTCACCAATGCGGGCATGAACCAGTTCAAGGACTGCTTCCTGGGCCTGGAGAAGCGCGCTTATACCCGCGCCGCGACCAGCCAGAAGTGTGTGCGCGCCGGTGGCAAACACAATGACCTGGAAAACGTCGGGTACACCGCGCGTCACCACACCTTCTTCGAAATGCTCGGCAACTTCAGCTTTGGCGACTATTTCAAGCGCGATGCCATCCATTTCGCCTGGGAATTCCTCACCGGCGACAAGTGGCTGAACCTGCCCAAGGAAAAGCTCTGGGTCACGGTCTACGCCACCGATGACGAGGCTTACGACATCTGGAACAAGGAAGTCGGTGTGCCCGCTGAGCGGATGATCCGTATCGGCGACAACAAGGGCGCGCCTTATGCCTCCGACAACTTCTGGACCATGGGCGATACCGGCCCGTGCGGTCCGTGCACCGAGATCTTTTTCGACCACGGCGAGCACATCTGGGGCGGCCCACCCGGCTCCCCGGAAGAAGACGGCGACCGCTACATCGAAATCTGGAACAACGTGTTCATGCAGTTCAATCGCACGGCTGACGGTGTTCTGCATCCGTTGCCGGCACCTAGCGTGGACACCGGCATGGGCCTGGAGCGCATCAGCGCGGTACTGCAGCACGTCAACTCGAACTACGAGATCGACCTGTTCCAGAGCCTGCTCAGCGCCAGCGCCCAGGCCATCGGCTGCGCCAACAATGGCGACGCTTCGCTCAAGGTGGTGGCTGACCATATCCGCTCCTGCAGCTTCCTGATCGCCGACGGCATCACCCCGTCCAATGAAGGCCGTGGCTACGTGCTGCGCCGCATCGTGCGTCGTGCCTGCCGTCACGGCAACAAGCTGGGCGCCAAGGGCAGTTTCTTCCACAAGATCGTCGCGGCGCTGGCCAGCGAGATGGGGGAAGCCTTCCCTGAACTGAAACAGCAGCAGGCGCATATCGAGCGCGTGCTGAAAACCGAAGAAGAGCAGTTCGCCAAGACCCTGGAGCAGGGCCTGAAGATCCTCGAGCAGGATCTGGCCGAGCTGAGCGGCACGGTGATTCCGGGTGAAGTGATCTTCAAGCTGTACGACACCTACGGCTTCCCGGTCGACCTGACCGGCGACATCGCCCGTGAGCGTGAGCTGACCCTCGACGAGGCCGGCTTCGAGCGTGAGATGGAAGCCCAACGTGTACGTGCCCGCTCCGCCAGCTCGTTCGGCATGGACTACAACAGCCTGGTCAAGGTCGATAGCGACACCCGCTTCCTCGGTTACAACGCCACTGTCGCCAGCGGCGAGCTGCTGGTGCTGCTGCGTGACGGCCAGTCCGTCGACACCCTGAACGAGGGCGAAGAGGGCGTGGTGGTGCTCGACCAGACGCCTTTCTATGCCGAGGCTGGTGGTCAGGTCGGTGACTGCGGTTTCTTCGAAGGCCCAGGCGTGCGCTTCGATGTGCGTGACACCACCAAGGCCGGTGGCGCCTACCTGCACCACGGCGTGGTCAGCAAGGGCAGCCTGAGTGTCGGCGCCTCGATCAACGCCGAAGTGGATGCTTCGGTGCGCACGGCCACCTCGCTCAACCACTCGGCGACTCACCTGCTGCATGCTGCGCTGCGCCAGGTGCTCGGCGAGCACGTCCAGCAGAAAGGCTCGCTGGTGGATAGCCAGCGCCTGCGTTTCGACTTCAGCCACTTCGAGGCGATTGCACCTGCGCAGCTCAAGGAACTGGAAGAGATCGTCAACCGCGAAGTGCGCCGTAACACGCCGGTGCAGACCGAAGAGACCGACATCGAGACTGCCAAAGCCAAGGGCGCCATGGCGTTGTTCGGCGAGAAATATGGCGACCAGGTGCGCGTGCTGACCATGGGCGATGGTTTCTCGGTCGAGCTCTGCGGCGGTATCCATGCCAATCGTACCGGCGATATCGGTCTGTTCAAGATCGTCAGCGAAGGCGGTGTGGCTGCCGGTGTGCGTCGTATCGAAGCGGTCACTGGCGCAACGGCATTCGCCTACCTGAATGGCGCCGAAGAACAGTTGAAAGAAGTCGCGGCGTTGGTCAAGGGCAGCCGCGACAATCTGCTCGACAAGCTCGCAGCGGTGCTCGATCGCAGCCGTCAGCTGGAGAAAGAGCTGGAGCAGCTCAAGGCCAAGGCCGCTAGCGCGGCCGGCAGCGACCTGGCCGGTTCGGCCGTGGACATCAAGGGTGTCAAGACACTCAGTGCGCGTATCGACGGCCTGGATGGCAAAGGCCTGCTGACTCTGGTCGATCAGTTGAAGAACAAGCTCGGCAGTGCGGTGATCCTGCTCGGCGGCGTGCAGGACGACAAGGTCGTACTCGTGGCTGGCGTGACCCAGGATCTGACCGCCAAATTGAAGGCCGGCGACCTGATGAAACAGGCCGCAGCGGCAGTCGGCGGCAAAGGTGGCGGTCGGCCGGATATGGCCCAGGGTGGTGGGGTCGATGCGGCCGCGCTGGATGCCGCCCTGGCGCTGATCGGCCCATTCGTCGAGCAGGGCCTCTGAGGCTCGTATCGGAAGCGTGACCAAACCACTCGCCCATGCCCGGCGAGTGGTTTGGTAGTGTGCGGTGTTGTCTGTTTAATGGGCGCCCATCATGGGCTGAGGCAGCTTTGAAATGGCTTTGATCGTACAGAAATTCGGCGGTACTTCCGTCGGCACCGTCGAGCGTATCGCGCAGGTCGCCGAGAAGGTGAAGAAATTCCGCGAAAAGGGTGACGACATCGTCGTCGTGGTATCCGCCATGAGTGGCGAGACCAATCGCCTTATCGACCTGGCCAAGCAGATCAGCGACGGTCAACCGACAGCACGCGAGCTCGACGTGATGGTGTCCACCGGCGAGCAGGTGACCATCGCGCTGCTGTCCATGGCGTTGATCAAGCTTGGTGTGCCGGCGGTGTCCTATACCGGCAGCCAGGTACGCATCCTGACCGATAGCGCGCATACCAAGGCGCGTATCCTGAGCATCGACGACAGCAACATCCGCGCCGACCTCAAGGCTGGTCGTGTGGTGGTGGTGGCCGGTTTCCAGGGCGTCGATGAGCGGGGCAACATCACTACCCTCGGGCGTGGTGGTTCCGACACTACTGGCGTGGCGCTGGCTGCGGCCCTGAAGGCCGATGAGTGCCAGATCTACACCGATGTCGATGGTGTCTACACCACCGACCCGCGCGTCGTGCCCAAAGCTCAGCGTCTGGAGAAGATCACCTTCGAAGAGATGCTGGAAATGGCCAGCCTCGGCTCCAAAGTGTTGCAAATCCGCTCGGTGGAATTCGCCGGCAAGTACAACGTCCCGCTGCGCGTCCTGCACAGCTTCCAGGAGGGCCCGGGCACCCTCATTACCCTTGATGAAGAGGAATCCATGGAACAGCCGATCATTTCCGGCATCGCTTTCAATCGCGACGAAGCCAAGCTGACCATCCGTGGCGTACCTGATCTGCCGGGCGTTGCTTTCAAGATCCTTGGCCCGATCAGCTCCGCCAATATCGAAGTGGACATGATCGTGCAGAATGTCGCGCACGATAACACCACCGACTTCACCTTCACCGTGCACCGCAACGACTACCAGGGCGCTCAGCAGGTGCTGGAAGCCACTGCACGCGAGCTGGGCGCGCGTGAGGTAGTGGGTGACGTGAACATCGCCAAGGTGTCCATCGTCGGCGTCGGCATGCGCTCCCACGCTGGTGTGGCCAGCCGTATGTTCGAGGCACTGGCCAAGGAGAACATCAATATCCAGATGATCTCCACCTCGGAGATCAAGGTCTCGGTGGTCATCGAAGAGAAATATCTGGAATTGGCCGTGCGTGCCCTGCACACTGCGTTCGAACTCGATGCCCCGGCCCGTCAGGGCGACTGAGGCATTCTGCAAAAGGCGCGGTTGTTCCGCGCCTTTTGCTCTTTTGGTTGGTGTTGGTGGAACTTTCCGTCCGTCCGTGCTGGTCAATACTTGGGTGCCGACAGTTTCGTATTGATCCTGGTCGGTGCTTTTCAACTGCTTGCAGACTTGTTGTCCGAAATTGAATCCGTAAGGAGAAAGGAATGCTGATTCTGACTCGCCGGGTCGGAGAGACCCTGATGGTGGGTGACGAAGTCACTGTCACCGTGTTGGGCGTTAAAGGTAATCAGGTGCGGATTGGCGTCAATGCGCCTAAGGAAGTCGCCGTGCACCGTGAAGAGATTTACCAGCGCATCCAGAAAGAGAAAGGCGAAGAACCAAACCACTAATTTTTCTCGAAATTTTGGTTTGCAAACGGGGAGAACATGAGTATCATGCGCCCCGTGTTGCGGAGAGGTGGCCGAGTGGCCGAAGGCGCTCCCCTGCTAAGGGAGTACACCTCAAAAGGGTGTCGGGGGTTCGAATCCCCCCTTCTCCGCCATTATTTGGCAAGCCTGGTTTTAAATCGGGTTAGCGAAGAAACCAGCGGTGATCTGGTCTAAAAACACCAAACGGACTCATAGCTCAGCTGGATAGAGTACTCGGCTACGAACCGAGCGGTCGGAGGTTCGAATCCTCCTGAGTCCGCCATATTGAATGGCTTGCAGCAGTGCAAGCCATTTTGTTTCAACCAGCGGTGATCTGGTCTAAAAGCACCAAAGATCGCATGAAAGCGTAGCGAACGAAGGGCAGGCAAGGCGAAAGCAAGCGAAGAAGCGCAGTTTAGTTTTCTAAATGAGCATTCTGAGATTGATTTCAACGCAGCATGACCAAGCGCAGTAGCTTTCAGGTGATCTGTAACGGACTCATAGCTCAGCTGGATAGAGTACTCGGCTACGAACCGAGCGGTCGGAGGTTCGAATCCTCCTGAGTCCGCCATATTGAATGGCTTGCAGCAGTGCGAACCATTTTGCGTCAACCAGCGGTGATCTGGTCTAAAAACACCAAAGATCGCATGAAAGCGTAGCGAGCGAAGGGCAGGCAAGGCGAAAGCAAGCGAAGAAGCGCAGTTTAGGTTTCTAAATGAGCATTCTGAGATTGGTTTCAACGCAGCATGACCAAGCGCAGTAGCTTTCAGGTGATCTGTAACGGACTCATAGCTCAGCTGGATAGAGTACTCGGCTACGAACCGAGCGGTCGGAGGTTCGAATCCTCCTGAGTCCGCCATACAAAAAAGGGCCTGCAGCGATGCAGGCCCTTTTTCTTTGCTCAGCGTTTTCCCGTGACGCAGTCATTCTGATCGAAGCTGACCGTGCGCCGCTCGCTGTTGTACTTGCTGGCGTAGTGATAGGTCGTCTGGCCGTTGCGTCGGCTGATGCGCTCAGGCTTGCCGAGAGCGCTTTCCACGTCGCTGCGGGTCATACCGGCGCGTACCTGCTTCCTGATGATCGCTTCGCGCCTGGCGCTGCCGGTGACGGCATTACCGCAACCGTCCTGCAGCTCGCCGACAACCGTCAGTGAGCTGCTGGTAGAGCTTGCTGCTGCGCTTTTAGTGGCTGGTTGCGGTATCGCCAGCGGAACGGCTGTACCGCTACCGGGTCTGGGATTATGAGTGTCCTGAATGTGCTGTTGCTGGCTTTCAGTGCAGCCATGCCGAGTGAAGGTGATGTGGCCATTGCCGTCTTCGCAGCGAAAGACGCTCGAGGCGAGCAGTGGGGTAGGGCAGAGCATGATGGCGCAGACGGCTGCGCAGCGCATCCAGTGCATGGTGGCGTCCTCCTTGACGTGTTCTGGCAAGCTTAGCCGATGCTCTTCTCGCTGCCAGGTGTCTTCTGCCGAGCCGCAGGCGTCGGACTATTCGAACTCTTGCGGACGGGATCAGGAAAATGCTGCAAGCGCTTGTCTTGCCATGCCTTTGTCACGTACATGACTGATTAGCGTGTTATTATTCATCTGTCAGCCCCGCCGGGGCTTGTGGATCCTCACCATGGACTTACCCAGTAGTAACTCAGAATTCCAAGTGTGCAATCACGTATTGACTGATTGACCCTCGCGCGCGCGCCGCCGCTGGGGGCGGAGTGTGCCATGTCAGAAGTAGAAACCAAGAAGCCGCAAGAAAGCCTGCAGGATCGACTCGCTCAGGTCGTCGAGTTATTGCAGCGGCATCGACTGGTCGAAGACCTTACCCATCGCCAGGAAGGCCACCACCAGGATCGCGTCGAAGGTCTGGTGCACCGGCAGAACCTCGCCGAACTGCAGCGCAAGCTCGATGATCTGCACTCTGCCGACGTCGCCTATATTCTCGAAGCCCTGCCGCTGGACGATCGTCTGGCCATCTGGCAGCTGGTCAAGGCTGATCGTGACGGTGACATCCTTCTCGAAGTCTCGGACGCCGTGCGTGAGACGTTGCTCGCCGACATGGAGGATCATGAGATCCTCGCGGCGGCCAAGGAGATGGATGCCGACGAATTAGCCGATCTGGCATCCGAGCTGCCGCGTGATGTCGTCCATGAGCTGATGGAAACCCTCGACGCCCAGCAGCGCGAGCGGGTGCGTTCTGCGCTCTCCTATGAGGAGGATCAGGTCGGTGCGCTGATGGACTTCGAGATGGTCACCATCCGTGAGGACGTCAGTCTGGAGGTGGTGCTGCGCTATCTGCGCCGCCTCAAGGAGCTGCCAGGGCATACCGACAAGCTGTTCGTGGTCGACTACGACGGTGTGCTCAAGGGCGTTCTGTCGATCAAGCGTCTGCTGGTCAACGATCCGGAGAAGCAGGTTGCCGAGGTCATGGCCAATGATCCGGTCAGCTTCCATCCGGATGAAGATGCCTACGACGCTGCTCAGGCCTTCGAGCGTTATGACCTGATCTCCGCGCCGGTAGTCGACAAGAACGGCAAGCTCATCGGTCGTCTGACCATCGATGAGATGGTCGACCTGATCCGTGAGGAAAGTGAAAGCGAAGTCCTCAACATGGCAGGTCTGCGCGAAGAGGAAGATATCTTCGCCTCCGTCTGGAAGTCGTTACGTAACCGCTGGGCCTGGCTGGCCGTCAACCTGGTCACTGCCTTCATGGCATCGCGGGTTATCGGTCTGTTCGAGGGCTCCATCGAGAAGCTGGTGGCATTGGCGGCCTTGATGCCGATCGTTGCAGGTATCGGTGGCAACTCGGGTAACCAGACCATCACCATGATCGTCCGCGCGATGGCGCTCGATCAGGTCAGTACTGGCAATGGCAATACCTCGCGGCTGATTCGCAAGGAGCTGGGCGTTGCGCTGATCAACGGCCTGGTGTGGGGCGGGGTGATCGGTGTGGTGGCATACGGTCTATATGACAGCTGGTCGCTGGGCGTGGTGATGACCGCTGCGATGACGCTCAACCTGCTGCTGGCGGCCCTGATGGGCGTGCTGATTCCCATGACGCTGATGCGTTTCGGGCGCGACCCGGCCATGGGGGCCAGTGTGATGATCACGGCAGTCACCGATAGTGGTGGTTTTTTCATCTTCCTGGGGCTGGCTTCGCTGTTCCTCCTTTAGGGCGATTCGGCTTTTCGCAGGCAACAAAAAATGGCCGGGAGCCATTTTTGACGTCGCTTGCGACGGCCCGCAGGGTGGCTGCCAGGGAAGGCAAGCAACAAAAAAACCGGCCTGGAGCCGGTTTTTCGTTTTTGCAGATTAGTCGTCGTTGCCGGCGGCCATCTCTGCGTCGTGCGCGATCAGTGCGACGAGGGCGTTCTGCTGGCGGCGTGACAGCTGGCGGAAGCGCTGCAGCAGTTCTCGCTCGTGCAGGGACAGCTCAGGGCTGTCCAGGCGCACGCCAAGCTCGTCGTCCAGAACGCCTTCCTGAAGCATGCTCTGCTCCAGGCGCGCAATGATCTCGGAGTTCATGCTGCGGTGGTGTTGGCGTGCGACATCAGCGATGCGCTCGCGCATGCCGTCGGGCAACCGAACGACGAACTTGTCAGCCGTACGGCTGGAGTAGATAGCCTGTTTCATAGGGCGCATACATCAACCAATTAGTTCAGGGAAACGAAGCTGTAGTGGCATATAGCTACGGGAGTGTCAGCAATCTGACCATCTTTATCGCTAGCCGTTCAACTCGGTCGGCGTTTTCTTTGGTGGTCGTATTTCTTTGTATCGGATAATTGACGCCAATTACATGTCGTATTCTGGCCTGGGTGGAGGCTTTTTGCCAGCACCAGTTATCGAAATTAGCCTCGAATGGGCGGAAAGTCGCATTTGTCGGGCGCTTTAGCGCCAAAATCATCGCGGCTCGCATTCGGATTTTTCGCGGCCAGGGCACCTCGGTTGTCGTAGCCATCGCTGATCACCCGTCCTGGATGGGGTGTGGCGCTGCCGAAGCGCAGCACGGGTATCATTCGGCACGTGCCGCTGTCTCCAGGAAGCCAATGATATCGGCTCGCTTGATTTGCGCAGTGAACTGCGTCGCTATGGCGCTAGCCAAAGAGGTGTTTCTGAATGGCGGGTAGGCTGATCTATCTCATGGGCCCCTCGGGGTCGGGCAAGGACAGCCTGCTCGATGCTGCACGCGAGCGTCTTGAGGCTCAGGGATGCCGGGTCGCTAGACGTGTAATCACACGCTCCGCGGAAGCCATGGGTGAGGATGCTATTGCCGTTTCTTGCGAGGAGTTCGAAAAGCGTCTGCTGTCCGGTGCCTTCGCAATGAGCTGGCGGGCCAATGGCCTGGCCTATGGGATTCCCGGGGAAACGGACGCGTGGTTGGCGGCGGGTTGGCAGGTGCTGGTCAACGGATCTCGGGGATACTTGGGCGAGGCTCGGCAGCGCTACCCTGACCTGTTGCCCATCCTGCTGGAGGTCTCGCAAGATGTACTGCGCTCACGGCTGTTGTGTCGTGGTCGGGAGGCGCTCGACGAGATCGAAGCCAGATTGGCGCGCAACGCGAAATTTGTTGCTGACGGAGAAGGGGTGGCCGAGCACGGTGTAATCCGCCTCGACAACTCCGGGCCCCTCGAGGATACGGTCACAAGGTTGCTGCAACTGGTAAAAGCGCCAACAGGCTTCGCTGACTGAGGCGTTGGCTATTAACGCGTGGCAACAACTCGCCAGGGGCGGATTTGCGAGTTAGCGCAGAACCGGATCGAACTTGACCCGTTTGCCGATCAGCAGTGCAACCGTCAACGACATCCCGCTAACAGCCAGCCCGACCTTGGCGGCAACTATCAGCCATTCGGCTTGCTCAGGTGCGACCCATAACAGGCATCCGGAGATAGCTGCCATCAGCAGAAACAACAAAGCGGGTTTGGACATCATGCTTTCCTCGTGCTGCATGTTTGACGTCTGGAAAAAGGGGTCATGGAGTCATTCTGTTCATCTCTGGACGTTTGCGGCGGTGCTCGCTCCGAGAGCCCGTCGATTAGCCAAATGGCAACGCAGGTGATGGTGGCCAGCAGCAGTACGAACCCAGGAAAAAATACCCTCCACATGTCCATCATTCAGAACGTGAAGCGTTGCTGTGGACGGGGTTGCCACTCGCTGTTGGTCAGAGGTTTGGCGGCGAACTGGCCAGGCTCAGCCTGGGTGGCGTGTTGAAATTGCACAGGCGTGGCGCGCATCTGCTGCACCAGCTGCATGGCAGTGGCCTGCTGCTGGTTATTCTGAAAGGTGGCGAATGCGGCGCCTGCTAGCAGGGTCAGGGCGATGGCGGCGGCCAGAGCGATGAGGCTGTTCATGGTGGGGAATCTCGCATTCGGGTTCTATGCGAGTAAGAGAGCAGTTCTCATGCCAATATTTATTGATAAAAAAATACTTATAAAACAATTGGTTATGTTGGTTTTTGTCGAGGGTTTTCGTGCATGTTGCAAGGTGGCCCAACTGCCGCCTTGCAAAATGCATGATCGATGCGCGGGTTTCAGTCCAGGGGAAGCTCGGTAGTGCGCTTCACTTCGCTCATCGCAATGCCCGAATGTGCTTCCAGCACGTGGGGGCGTTGCAAAAGTTGATCGCGTAAAAAACGCTCGTAACTGGCGATGTCCCGCGCCACGACCTTGAGCAGGTAGTCCGAGCTGCCGGCCATTGTGAAGCATTCCAGCACCTCCGGATAACCGATGATGGCTTGCTCGAATTCGTCGAGATTGCTGCGGCCGTGGGCCGACAGTTTGATGCTGACGAACACGGTGATGTTGAAGCCGAGCCGCTTATGACTGAGCAGCGCCACCTTGCGTTCGATAAAGCCTTCTTCCTGCAGGCGGTTGATGCGTCGCCAGCAGGGGGATTGGGACAGCTCGACCTTCTTGGCGATTTCGGCAGCGCTCAGGTCGGCGTTACGTTGCAGCAGGCGCAAGATGCGACGGTCGATGGCGCTTAATGGCTCGTGCATGTTCTTTTCCGGTTAATTGTTTTTATTGGAACATTCATGCTCAGTATTGGCATTGGCGGCGCAAATTAGAAAGAAAAAATCGCCAGACTCCGGTCTATGCTTAAGACAGCCGTCCGCACAGTGATCCTGGTGGATGTGAACAGGTGGTACCTACCGTTGCCACTTGAAAAAGGTCGCCATAAGAACAAAAGGAGCGCCGCCCATGTCTCTGGCCGAAATCCGCCTGGACGACAAGTATCGTCTTGCCACGGGTCACCTATACCTCACCGGCACTCAGGCGCTCACCCGCCTGCCCATGTTGCAAAAGCAGCGCGACACCGCCGCCGGTCTCAACACCGCCTGCTTCATTTCCGGCTATCGCGGATCCCCCCTGGGTGGGCTGGACAAGAGTCTGTGGGAGGCCCGCGAGTTTCTGCAGCAGAACGCCATTCACTTTCAGCCCGGTGTCAACGAAGAGCTCGGTGCTACAGCGGTATGGGGCAGCCAGCAGACCAACCTGTTTCCCGGCGCCCGCTATGACGGCGTATTCGCCATGTGGTATGGCAAGGGCCCTGGCGTGGATCGCAGTGGCGATGTGTTCAAGCACGGTAACTCGGCGGGCGTATCGCCTCATGGCGGTGTGTTGTTGCTGGCAGGCGACGACCACGGCTGCAAGTCGTCCACCATCGCTCACCAGAGTGAGCATGCCTTTATCGCCGCGTCGATTCCGGTGCTCAATCCCGCCAACGTCCAGGAAATTCTCGATTACGGCATCATCGGCTGGGAGCTTTCACGTTACAGCGGTTGCTGGGTCGCGCTGAAAACCATCGCCGAGAACGTCGATTCCTCGGCGGTGGTCGATGTCGATCCGCAGCGCGTGACGATCAATCTGCCGGATGATTTCGAGCTACCGGACGACGGCGTGCATATCCGCTGGCCGGATCCGCCCCTGGCTCAGGAAAAACGCCTCAACGTCTACAAGATCTATGCGGCGCGAGCCTTTGCCCGCGCCAACGGGCTGAACAAGGTCATGCTCGATTCGCCCAACCCGCGACTGGGCATCATCACCACGGGCAAGTCCTACCTTGACGTGCGCCAGGCTCTGGAGGATCTCGGTCTGGATGACGCGCTCTGCGCGAAAGTCGGCCTGCGGGTGCTCAAGGTGGGCATGAGCTGGCCGCTGGAACCGGTTTCCGTGCACGGTTTCGCCGAAGGGCTGGATGAAATTCTGGTGGTCGAGGAAAAGCGCAGCATCATCGAAGACCAACTGACCGGGCAACTCTACAACTGGCCTGTGGGCAAGCGACCAAGGGTCGTTGGTGAGTTCGATGAGCAGGGGCAGTCACTGCTGCCCAATCTGGGCGAATTGACGCCGGCGATGATCGCTCGGGTCATCGCCCGGCGCTTGGCGCCCATCTACACCAGCGAAGTGATCGGCGCGCGCCTGGGTTTTCTGGATGCCAAGGAAAAGGCGCTGGCGGCGCGCAGCTACAGCACAGTGCGCACGCCGCACTTTTGTTCGGGTTGCCCGCACAACAGTTCCACCAAGGTGCCGGAAGGCAGTCGGGCGATGGGGGGGATCGGCTGCCACTACATGACCCAGTGGATGAATCGTAGTACCGAAACCTTCACGCAGATGGGTGGAGAAGGGGTGACCTGGATCGGCCAGGCGCCCTTTACCGATACACCTCACGTGTTCCAGAACCTGGGTGACGGCACCTATTTCCATTCCGGACATCTCGCTCTACGCGCAGCCGTCGCAGCGGGCGTCAACATCACCTACAAGATTCTCTACAACGACGCGGTGGCCATGACCGGTGGCCAGCCCGTAGATGGTGAACTACGGGTCGATCAATTGAGCCAGCAGGTATTCGCCGAGGGTGTAAAACGCATCGCGGTGGTCAGCGACGAGCCGGAAAAATACCCGAGCTGCTCGACCTTCGCGCCTATCACCAGCTTCCACCACCGTCGTGAGTTGGATGCCGTGCAGCGAGAGTTGCGCGAGTTCAAAGGCGTCTCGGTGATCATTTACGATCAGACCTGCGCCACCGAAAAGCGCCGTCGGCGCAAGCGCGGCAAACTGGTCGATCCGGCGCGGCGGGCATTCATCAACGCGGCGGTATGTGAGGGTTGTGGCGACTGCAGCGTGAAATCCAACTGCCTGTCGGTGCTGCCGCTGGAAACCGAGTTGGGGCGCAAGCGGGAGATCGACCAGAACGCCTGCAACAAGGATTTCAGTTGCCTGGATGGCTTCTGTCCGAGTTTTGTAACGGTACACGGCGGGCAGTTACGCCAGCCTCAGGCGATAGGTGCAGGTGCTTTGTTCGTGGCTCTGCCGGAGCCACGTCAGCCGTCCCTGGAAAGGCCCTGGAGTATCCTGCTACCTGGCGTCGGTGGCAGCGGCGTGACTACCGTGGGTGCGTTGCTGGGTATGGCGGCGCACCTGGAAGGCAAGGGGTGCACGGTGCTTGACCAGGCAGGGCTGGCGCAGAAGTTCGGCCCCGTGAATACCCATGTGCGCATCGCCGGTCATCAGGACGATATTTACGCCGTACGTATCGCTGCCGGCGAGGCCGACCTGCTGATTGGCTGCGATCTGGTGGTGGCGGCCGGTGAGGATGCCCTCGCCAAACTCAACGAGCAGGTATCCCATGCGGTCATCAACAGCCATGAGGCGGCCACCGCCGAATTCACTCGCAATCCCGACGCACAGGTACCGGGGCAGGCCATGCGCGAGGCGCTGACCGATGCGGTGGGGGCGGACAAGACGTGGTTCGTCGATGCCACTCATCTGGCGACTCGTCTGCTGGGCGACAGTATCGCTACCAACCTGTTCATGCTTGGCTATGCCTACCAGAAAGGTCTGGTACCCATAAGTGCCGAGGCCATCGACAAGGCCATCGAGCTTAACGGCGTCGCGATCGAGTTCAATCAGCAGGCATTTCTCTGGGGGCGACGTGCTGCTCATGACGCTGCTGCGGTCGAGCGACTGGTACGGCCAGCGAGCACACAGGCACCGCGCTGCGAAACGCTGGAGGCGATCATCGAGGATCGAGTGGCGCGCCTCACGGCTTATCAGAACGCGGCTTATGCCGAGCGATACCGCAAATTGGTGATGCGCGTGAGTGAGCGCGACAGCGATCCTCAGCGTCGGCTGAGCCAGGCCGTGGCGCGTTATTACTTCAAGCTGCTGGCCTACAAGGACGAGTACGAGGTGGCGCGTCTGTACAGCGATGCCGCATTCGCCGAGTCGTTACGGGCGCAGTTCCAGGGCGATTTCCGTTTGCAGTTTCATTTGGCTCCCTCCTGGCTCAGTCATACGGACAAAACGACCGGAGAGCCGCGCAAGCGCAGCTTCGGCCCCTGGATGCTCAAGGCCTTCAAGGTGCTGTCGACACTACGGTTCCTGCGTGGCACCTGGCTGGATCCATTCGCCCGAAGTGAGGAGCGCAAGCTTGAGCGCACGCTGATCGACGAATACGAGCGCAGCGTTGTGGCGATATTGGAGGGGCTGACCAACGTCAACTACGAAACTGCGCTGGCCATTGCAGAGCTGCCAGGGCAGATCCGCGGTTATGGTCACGTCAAGGAAAAAGCGGTAGAGCAGGCTCGGGCGCAGGAGCGGCAGTTGCAGATACGGATGAAGGCGGGTGAAATTGCGGTGGTAAGGGTGTTCGAGCCAGCAGCCTGATAAGGCACGTCTATGGCGTTGATGGCATGACAAATTCCGTTGTGATGGTTAACATGCCGGCCGGCTGCTGTAACGGGCGCCGGATCGAGCGGGTCTCCTTAGTTCAACGGATAGAATAAGCCCCTCCTAAGGGCTAGATGCTGGTTCGATTCCAGCAGGGGACGCCATGATCCAGTGCTGAAGATGGAGCTGCTTCCGTCTGTTTATCTGGCCCTGATATCGCCCGGCCAGTGAGTGCTTCAGCCATACCAGTTTGCGTTAGCCTGATAAAAATCAAAAAAAGACCCGGCGAAAAGCCGGGTCAATAACCGTGATTAGCCTGATGAGGAGATAAACTGGAGCTTCCGTCTGGATGCATTCAGATTATCAAGCCAGCTTCGCAGCTGACGAAGTAGATAATAATCATTCTCGACATTTAATCAATACAAATCCTTCTCATTTACAATTATCTTTTTCCTGATTTTTATTTGCGCAGGAAAATCAGGGATTTGCGCTCTGCGAAATTCTGCTCTGAGCGTGTCATCTTGCCTGTCCGCAGGCTACGCTAGTGGGCATTTCCCTCAGTCAGGTAAGCGATATGTCCGATCAGCCTAACGATGTATCCAGCGTAGAGCCGTTGACTGCTGTCGAAGCGCGCATTCTGGGGAGCCTGATCGAGAAACAGGCCACGACCCCGGAAGCCTATCCCCTGACGCTGAATGCGTTGGTATTGGCCTGCAACCAGAAGACCAGTCGCGATCCGCTGATGAGCCTCACCCAGGGTGCTGTCGGACAGGGCCTGCGAAGCCTGGAAGAGCGAGGCTTCGCGCGATTGGTCATGGGCAGTCGTGCCGATCGCTGGGAACAGCGGGCCGACAAGGCGCTGGAGTTGGTAGCGCCGCAATTGGCGCTGATTGGCTTGCTGTTGTTGCGCGGGCCACAGACGATCAGCGAGCTGCTCACACGCAGCAATCGCCTGCATGACTTCGACGATAGCGAACAGGTGCAACATCATCTGGAGCGTTTGATTGGGCGGGAGTTGGTGAGCCTGGTAGGGCGCCAGCCTGGACAGCGCGAAGATCGCTATGCTCATCTGCTGGGAGATCCGGCAGAGCTGCAGGCGCAGCTGCAAGAGCGGGCAGGGCAGGGAGAGCGCTCCTCCGCGGGATCCTCTTCGGATCGCCTGGATACGCTTGAGTTGCGGATCAGTGAGCTCGAGGCGCGTCTGGCTGTGCTGGAAGGCGGCCAGTCCGCTTGAGGTAGAGGCTGCGTTCGAAGGGCATTTGCGCAGGTTGTGAGTCTGGTTGCGGAATAATGAACTGTACAGGCTGCGTCTTATCAATATGACACAGCGACCACGAGCCCGAGCCGTGGTCGCTGTCTGCCATTGGCTTATTTGTTTGATTTAGGTTGAGCTGCCCGCCCGGGAAGCTGGTTACAAGGAGCCGTCGCAGTCCAATGCGCATGATCTGGAAGTCCTTCAGTTCGCTGTATATCGCCACCGTTCTAATGCTGCTGGGCTCCGGCCTGCTGAGTACCTATCTGGCACTACGTCTGGCCGAATCCGGCGAGGGCGTCTGGGCTGGTGCGTTGATGGCTGCCAACTACTTCGGGTTGGTGCTGGGGGGCAAGATTGGCCACCGGCTGATTGCTCGGGTCGGGCATATTCGCGCCTACGTGGCGTGTGCCGGTGTGGTCACTGCGGCGGTGCTGGGGCATGGGCTGCTCGACTGGCTGCCGGCCTGGCTGGTGCTGCGTGTGCTGGTGGGGCTGGGGATGATGTGCCAGTACATGGTCATCGAGAGCTGGCTCAACGAGCAGGCCGATACCAAGCAGCGCGGGTTGGTATTCGCCGGCTACATGGCGGCCTCATACCTCGGCCTGGTACTCGGCCAGTTGGTGCTCGTCGTACACCCGACCCTGGGCCTTGAGCTGCTGATGCTGGTGGCCCTGGCGTTCGCACTGTGTCTGGTGCCCGTGGCACTGACCCGACGTTTGCACCCCTCGCCATTGCACCCGGCTCCGCTGGAAATGCGTTTCTTCTTTCAGCGTGTGCCTCTGTCGCTCACCACCATCGGCGTCGCGGGCCTGATGATCGGCTCCTTCTATGGTTTGGCGCCGCTCTACGCCGCCGACATGGGATTGGCGACGGAGCAGGTCGGTATCTTCATGGGCTCCTGCATTCTCGCCGGTCTGGTCGTCCAGGCGCCCTTGGGCTGGCTCTCGGATCGTTTCGACAGGGTCAAGCTCATACGCGGCATGTCGGGTGTGATGGTGGTGGTGGCCGCGCCGCTGGCGGTACTTGCCGAAGCACCTCTGTTGTTGCTGGTATCGGTCGGCTTCGTCGTCAGCATGCTGCAGTTCAGCCTTTATCCGCTGGCGGTGGCGTTCGCCAATGACCACGTCGAGCCGGATCGGCGGGTGTCGCTGACGGCAATGCTGTTGGTGACATTTGGTGTCGGCGCCTGTCTCGGGCCGCTGCTGGTCGGTGTGCTGATGCGCTTTTTCGGCGCCAACATGCTGTATGCCTTCTTCTGCGTCTGCGGACTGTTTCTGGTCTGGCGAGTACGCTCGAATATCGTCACGCATCTCCATCAGGTCGACGATGCGCCGCTGCAGCACGTGGCCATGCCCGTGAACATGACGGCATCGCCACTGGTGGCGGCACTGGATCCGCGTGTCGATGAGCAGGTGGTTCAGGAACAGATGCAGGAGCCCGTGGTGGCCGATCCTGATGTGCAGGCTGACGCCGATTCTGAAGAGAAGCCTGCAGCACCGCCACAGGCCTGATCGGCTGGAGGGAGTGACTCAGAGAAAGGTGTCGCTCTCGAAGCGCCGTGCTTCGCGTTGCAGCTGGTAGACGAAACGCTCCACCAGCCGCTGTTGCAGCCCGCTAAGGTTTGCGAAATGCAGGCCGGCGAAAGTGAGATCGAGCTTTTCGTCATAGCGTGCGTATCGCAGTTCCACGGCGGCTTCCAGCCGGCCTATTGGAAGCGGGGCGTGGAAACCTTCATAGATTTGGCCCGACTGCAGTTTTTCGCTGGCTTTGCCGGGCAAGCGAATCTTGCAGCCCGAAGCGGAAATATCGAGCATCAGGCCTTCCAGTGGTGTGCGCAGCGTGGTGCTGTTGAGTTCCACCTTGACCTGATCTGACTGCTTGAGCGCTGCCCGGAACGCGTTACGGCGCTGATGATAGAGCACCTCGTCGGGAATGCCGCCGATGTAGCAACGCTCTCCCTGGTATTCGCCCGTTTGCATGCCGGCTGGGCAATCCCAGGCTATCCGTACACCATCATGCTGCGATTCGACCCGAAAGGCTTCGCCGTTCTGCATATAGCGTTCGCCTTCACTGGGGATCAGCTCGTCGAGAATCAACAGATTCTGGGCGCGATCTACTTCTATCACATAGCTCTGGAAGCGCTGGTTGCGCTCCTGGAACATGATGATCAGAGGGTCATGGTGATGTTGCAGAAGGCGTAGGTTGGCAACGATTTCCACGGGTGCCTTGAGCACTTTTGGGGGTTGCGGGCCATCATCGTCCTGAGCGAAGGGGGTGGACACGGTCCAGTGATCTCCGAGGCAAGCTGCTGCGTCAATGATAATGCCATTTTGGCATCATTGCGCATCTTGTCGTTATAGTCAGGCCTGGCTAAGCGGGCGCTTGCTGTCGACTTTAGCGGTACCGCCGCTGCTGTCATAGAGTGACGGCGTCTCGTTACCGCGCAAAATGCCGAGCATGCTTTCCGTGCTTTTCTGACTGGAGCGGATGATCCGGCCATTACGCAGGTTGGCGCTCTGACAGCTCTCCAGCAGACTGCTCAGTTGATCGCTGGCGGCCACCAGCGCATCGCCCTGATCCGAGCGCTCGGCGAGCGTGAGCAAGCCGGCGCGATCAGCGCTCAGTTCGAGACCGAGGAGTATCTGGGTGCGGTTCTTGCCATGCTGATCAAGGTTGGCCAGCAAGGGTTGCTTGTCGGCCAGTATCTGTTGCAGGCGTGGCAGATCATGTTCGCTCAGGGCCTGGAATTCGGCCTCGACCAACTCAAGCAATTGCTCGGCGTGGCCGATATCTTCATTGAACAGGTCAAGCAGGGTTGTAGCGTTCATTAGCGGGCTCTCTGGGGAGGAACCTGCTCAAGGTCTGCCGGCCAACAGGCTGGCAAAACGTCGAAACGGTTCCTGGGCGTCCAACATCCCCAGCGCAAGCCCGGAGACTAGCGCTGGGATTCGAAATTGAGCAGTTTGCTGGCGACGCGCTGGCTATCGACCTGGTAACTACCGTCGGCAATGGCCTGCTTGAGCTTGGCTACCCGATCGGTATCGACGACAGGTTGGTCGCGCAGTTGGTCGACGGTTTTCTGCAATTGCTGTGCTTCGCTGCTCAGCTGCACGGATTCGCCGCTCTTGCCGCTGATGGCCGCATTCTGGCCTGCGGTTTCGCTGGCAGCTGCCTTGTTGTCGATGGCTTCGTTCTTGCCGCCCTGGGTGCTACCCGCACGCGTTGTGCTGGCTGGCGTGGTGCTGTTGAGTCGGTTGAAATCGATGACCATGATGCAAAACCTCTGACAGAGTTTGGACGCTTGCCTAGTGTGTCGGCTATGCCCGGGAAAACTTTAGGCAAAAAAATCGCGTCGCTTGCACAGTCTAAAACACCCTTCTTCGCCAGTCAGCCAATCCATTGGATAATAAACATGAATCATGCCTACATGGAGACTTCAACTTGTCCAGGGCCGATGACCCGGGCGCGAACCACCCGTTGCGAGCGCTGGTTGCGTACGCTGATCTGCTTGCCCACGGCGCCGTCGGATAGCGCCTCGCCGGGCATGCGTACATTGATGCCGCCACTGCGTGCGCTGATCACCACCTGATCGCCGCGGCGGATCGCTTCCGCCTGGCGGATGTGCACGGGCGCCAAGACCTGATCCGGCTGCATGGCGCGCGTGGCTTTTCTGCCGATCGCCTGCTCCAGCGCGGTCAGGTAGCCCTGATTGAGCAGGCCGACATCTCGCTCCGCCAGCATTATATCGGCCTCGCTGAGCACGCCCTCGCGATTGACTGGTCGTACCAGGGTAACCACCTCACGATAAAGGCGCACTTGGCCGGGAACGAATACCGTCCATGGCGAAGTGCCGTCGCAACGCACGCGCATGGTCACTCGGCCTACGGGTTCGGCTGGCGTTTCAAGGGTCGTCGTCAATGGCTGATCACACAAAGGCAGTCGCAGGCGTGGATCCAGGCGATTGATCTGGGTCTCGTGGCGCGCCTGGATGTTGCTGCGCTGCAAATAGTCTTCAACGGCCTGCTCAAGAAAGCGCTGGGTCTCGCCGATAAGCTGATCGGGCAGAGTGACTGAGGCAGTTGTCAGCGTGCTATAGCCGAGCGCCAGCAAAGCAGGTAAAACTGCCAGGCAACGGAAGCTCTTGGCCATTGAGCGTCGAATAATTGTCGTTTGTGCATTCATGTCTGATTAGAAGCAAGGCGCGTGCCGCCTGCTACGCTAACCAAACCAGATGCGTTACTGGAATCATGGGAGCCGTACATGGCCGGAGTGATGGACTCGGTCAACCAGCGTACTCAGCTGGTTGGACAGAATCGCCTGGAGCTGTTGCTGTTTCGTCTCGATGGCCCACAGCTGTACGGGATCAACGTCTTCAAGGTGAAGGAGGTGTTGCAATGCCCGAAACTCACCGTAATGCCCAAATCGAACCCGGTGGTTCGTGGTGTGGCGAACATTCGTGGCGGTACCATTCCGATCCTGGATCTGTCCATGGCGACGGGCAGGCGGCCACTGGGTGATCTGCAGGGCAGCTTCGTTATCATCACCGAGTACAACACTAAGGTGCAGGGCTTCCTGGTGCGCTCCGTGGAGCGCATCGTCAACATGAACTGGGAAGAAATCCACCCACCACCCAAGGGCACCGGGCGCGACCACTATCTGACGGCGGTAACGCATCTGGATGACAAACTGGTCGAAATCATCGACGTGGAGAAGGTTCTCGCCGAAGTGGCGCCGACCTCCGAGGTGATTTCCGTCGGTGTGGTGGACGTTGAGACCCAGGCCAGGGCTGTCAGCCAGCATGTGCTGATCGTCGATGATTCGTCGGTGGCACGTAAGCAGGTGATGCGCTGCCTGCAGACGGTGGGTGTCGAGGTGACTGCGTTGAATGACGGGCGCGAGGCACTGAGTTTCCTGCAGGCGATGGCGGATGAGGGCAAGTCGCCGGAGCAGGAGTTGCTGATGCTCATCTCCGACATCGAGATGCCGGAAATGGATGGATACACGCTGACCGCAGCGATTCGCTCCGATCCGCGTATGCAGAAATTGCATATTCTCCTGCATACTTCGCTATCCGGTGTATTCAACCAGGCGATGGTGAAGAAAGTGGGGGCCAACGATTTTCTGGCGAAATTTCACCCGGATGATCTGGCTTCCCGTGTGGTCGAACGAATCAAGTTGAGCGATCACTCGGCATAACGAATGAGCCGCCCGGGGTTTTCGACCGGGCGTTGGCGGCAAGATCGGCAGGCGCGCATTGGCTCGCTTGCCGTATTCGACTTTATAGATGGGCGAGGCTTCGCGAGTGTCTTCAGGTAATTTGGATTTCGAGCAGTTCCGGATCTTTCTGGAAAAAGCCTGTGGCATCGTGCTGGGTAGCAATAAGCAGTACCTGGTTTCCAGTCGGCTGAACAAGCTGATGGAGACTAACGCCATCAAGACGCTGGGCGAGTTGGTGCAGCGCATGCAGAATCAGCCGCGCAGTGGCCTGCGCGAGCAGGTGGTCGATGCCATGACCACTAACGAAACCTTGTGGTTTCGCGATGCCTACCCCTTCGAGGTGCTCAAGAGTCGCGTATTGCCCGAGCTTATCAAGGCTTATCCAGGGCAGCGCCTGCGTATCTGGTCGGCAGCCTGTTCTTCGGGGCAGGAGCCTTATTCGTTGTCGATGAGCATCGATGAGTTCGAGCGCAGCAATATTGGTCAGCTCAAGGCCGGTGTGCAGATCGTGGCCACCGATCTGTCACCGACCATGCTCAATAACTGCAAGTCGGGTGAGTACGACAGCCTGGCGATGGGGCGTGGTCTTGCCCAGGAGCGTCTGCAGCGTTATTTCGATCCCAAGGGGCCTGGGCGCTGGGTGGTGAAGCCAGCGATCAAGAGCCGTGTCGAATTTCGTCCGCTGAACCTGCTGGACAGCTACGCCAGCCTCGGCAAGTTCGACATCGTGTTCTGCCGCAACGTGCTGATCTACTTCTCCGCCGAAGTGAAGAAGGACATCCTTACGCGCATTCATGCCATGCTCAAGCCTGGCGGCTATCTGTTCCTAGGCGCTTCCGAAGCGCTGAACGGGTTGCCTGAGCGTTATCAGATGGTGCAATGCAGTCCAGGCATCATTTACAAAGCCAAATGATTCAGTAGATCGAAAAAACGGGAAGCCTGGGCCTCCCGTTTTTCATTTCATCTCCCTCATCGCGCTTGACGGTGTTCTGTCACCCCAGCGTCAGAAAAGCGGCAAGCCTTCGTCCAATTGCCGCTCCCTCCTTGCCAAGCGGCGGAAAAGCTTTGCCGCTTGAGCCTGTTGTTCTCTTCGTTTTTAGCTTATCAGGCTGATTTATAAGATAAAAAATAAATTGGCACGTGCTTTGCTGAGAAGTTTGCACGAAAACAGGCTAGCCGCCACGGCAAAGGTTCCTGAGATGAGCATCAGCTTCGATAGCGCACTTGGCATTCACGAGAAGGCACTGGGCTTCCGCGCCCAGCGTGCGGAGGTGTTGGCCAACAACATGGCTAACGCCGATACCCCCAACTACAAGGCCCGGGATCTGGATTTCGCCTCCGTACTGGCCCAGCAGGCTGCCAAGAGCAGCGGCAGCGGTAATTCGGCGCTCAATCGTACCAATGCCCGGCACATTGCAGCAGAAGGCGTGCCAATGGGTGATGCGGCGCTGGCCTACCGAACGCCGACTGCGCCATCGATCGACCAGAACACCGTCGATGCTCAGGTCGAGCAGGCCAATTACGCCGAGAACGCGGTGGCCTTCCAGGCCAGCTTCACGCTTCTCAACAACAAATTCAAAGGGCTCGTCAGCGCCCTGCGTGGCGAATAAAGGAGCCCGATATGTCACTTACCAGCGTTTTCAACATCGCCGGATCCGCTATGAGTGCCCAGAGCACTCGTCTGAATACCATTTCCAGCAACATCGCCAACGCCGAAACGGTCTCCTCGAGCATCGACCAGACCTATCGGGCTCGCCATCCCGTGTTCGCCACCGTGTTTCAGCAGGCGCAGGGCGGCGAAAACGGTTCGTTGTTCGCTGATCAGGATCAGGCCGGCGCGGGTGTGCAGGTGCTGGGTATCGTCGAGGATCAGAGCAGTCTGATGCCACGCTACGAGCCGAATCACCCGGCCGCGGATGAAGCGGGCTACGTGTATTACCCCAACGTCAACGTGGTCGAGGAAATGGCGGACATGATCTCCGCCAGTCGTGCCTTCCAGACCAACGTGGAAATGATGAATACCGCCAAGCAGATGATGCAGCGTGTACTGACCTTGGGTCAGTGAGCCGGGAGTGGCATAAATGAGCACCATCAACACGTCTGAATCCATACTGTCCGGTCTTTCCGGCTCTAGCTCCAGTAGCAGTACGAGCAGCACCAGTAATTCCGAAAGTTCTCTCGGCGGAACGGAATTTCTGCAGTTGCTGGTTACTCAGCTCAACAACCAGAACCCGCTGGATCCCCAGAGCAACACCGAGTTCGTTGCCCAGCTTGCCCAGTTCAGTAGTGTCGAGAGTCTGCAGAGTCTCAACGCTTCGATGGATACGATTCTGAGTAGCTTTCAATCGTCTCGAGCGTTGCAGGCATCAGCACTGGTGGGCCGCTCGGTACTGGTGGAAACGGATCAGGCTTTGGTCAGCGTGGACGAGAGCGGTGGCGGCTTATATGGTTCGCTTGTATTGCCTTCCACTAGCTCGAGCGTCTCCGTCGCGGTCTACGATGATTCCGGCTCGAAGGTTCGCACCATCAGCCTGGGGCAGCAAAGCGCAGGTACTGTCGAGTTTTCCTGGGATGGCACCGATGACGAGGGCAATGCGCTCGAGTCAGGCACCTATACCTTCAAAGCCAGCGCCACCCTTGATGGTACCGAAACAGCGCTTACTACATACCTGCCCGCTATCGTCAGTAGTGTAACGCTGGGGCAGGATACTGAGGAAATGACCCTCAATCTCGCAGGACTGGGCAGCATCGCGTTGTCGAAAGTCAAGATGATCGGCCAATAACCGGCTCGCCGGAGGAGTGATAGATGTCTTTCAATATCGGCTTGAGCGGTTTGAATGCCGCAAGCAAAAATTTGAGCGTCACCGGCAACAACATTGCCAACGTGGGTTCTACGGGCTTCAAGGCGTCACGCGCCGAGTTCGCGGATGTATATGCAACCTCTATGCTCGGTTCTGGCAGCAATGCCACCGGCAATGGTGTGGTCACGGCGGCTGTCGCTCAGCAATTTACCCAGGGCAATATCACATCCACGGGTAACAGCCTGGATCTGGCCATCAGTGGTAATGGTTTTTTCGTGCTAAGCGATGGCGGTTCCCGCGCCTATACCCGTAATGGTACGTTCCATGCCGATAAGGACGGTTATGTCGTCGACAGCTCGAATAATAAGCTGCAGGGTTATGGTATCGATGCCAATGGTGCAATCATCAATGGCGTGGTAACGGATCTGGTCATCGATGCCTCTAATCAGTTGCCTAATGCCACATCGTCGATCACCCAGAAAGTTGCGCTGAACTCGACGGCGTCAACGCCCACCACTACGCCTTTCGATCCCTCCGCAACCTCTAGCTACAATTGGTCTACTTCGGTCGATATCTACGATTCGCAAGGCAACTCCCACACGATGTCGCAGTACTTCGTCAAAAGCGATACTGACAGCAATTCCTGGACCATGTATGTCACCATCGATGGTCGTAATCCAGAAGATCCGACCAGCACCGTTCCTTACAATGCCACGGTCAACTTCGACGCTTCAGGAAATCTTGTCGGCACTACGTCAAACTCGACAGGGCTGACCAGCGATATTAACGGCGTATTCTCGTTGAATAACTGGGTGCCCGCGACCATCACCGATAGCACCACCAATCCGGTGACTTGGGGCACGAACGGAGCCGCCGCGAGCGCGACCGGGGTCGAGTTGGACATACGAGGCTCGTCACAGACCAACACGGCCTTTGCCGTCAACACTCTGACACAGAACGGTTATACCACCGGTCAGCTCTCCGGACTCTCCATCGGTGCAGACGGCAGCATGTTCGCCACCTACACCAATGGCCAATCCAAGGTGATCGGCCAAGTCATTCTGGCCACGTTCGCCAACATGCAGGGGCTGACCCCGGTGGGCGGTACCAACTGGGTGGAGTCCTATGCTTCCGGTGAGCCGGTTATCGGCACGCCTGGTGCCGGCACCCTGGGTTCGTTGACGTCTGGAGCGTTGGAAGATTCCAATGTTGACCTGACTGCCGAGTTGGTCAACCTGATCGTTGCCCAACGCAATTATCAGGCGAATGCCAAGACTATCGAGACGGAAAGTACTCTCTCCCAGACGATTATCAACCTGCGTTGATAGGCGCGTCAGGGAGTTGTTGCCGCTAGCGGCAACAACTCGCCAAACGACAAATTACAGGCTCCTTCGGGAGCCTGTTCTGTTTTTATAAGCTCAATAAAATCATGTGCTTATCTATTTTTTAAGAAAATGGCACATGAATTGCTTTAACGCTCTTGTCAGAGTCGCGGGCGAGTTGCCCCACCTCGGAGGAAACATGGACAAGATGCTGTACGTCTCCATGACTGGTGCCCACAACAACACGTTGGCCCAGCGTGCCCACGCCAACAATCTGGCGAACATCTCCACCAGCGGTTTTCGCCGCGATTTCGAGCAAGCACGCTCGATGCCGATTTTTGGTGAAACCCAGCCTTCGCGCGTATTCGCCATGAGCGAGCGGCCAGGTACCGATTTCACACCAGGCTCCCTGCAGGAAACCGGACGTGATCTGGATGTCGCGATCGGCGGCAAGGGCTGGTTGGCAGTGCAGTCGCCCGATGGCACCGAGGCCTATGTGCGTACCGCGAGCCTGAATGTCGATGCCATGGGCATGCTGCGTACCGGCAACGGTATGCCGGTTATGGGCAATGCGGGGCCGATTGCCGTGCCGCCAGAGCAGAAGATCGAGATCGGTCAGGACGGCACCATCAGCATCCGCGCCCTGGGCGAAGCGCCCAACGTATTGGCCGAGGTCGATCGGTTGCGGCTGGTGAACCCTGATCTCAAGCAGATGCAGAAGGGCAGCGACGGCATGATCCGCTACACCGGCCAGCAGCCGCCGGAAGCCGACGCCACGGTGCAAATCACCTCGGGCTTTCTCGAATCCAGCAACGTCAATGCGGTCGAGGAGATGACCTCGATCCTGGCGCTGTCCCGGCAGTTCGAGCTGTCGGTCAAGATGATGCGTACCGCAGAAGACAACGACACCGCCATGGCGCGCGTCTTG
Organism: Phytopseudomonas daroniae; assembly: GCF_004327285.1. GTDB lineage: Bacteria > Pseudomonadota > Gammaproteobacteria > Pseudomonadales > Pseudomonadaceae > Aquipseudomonas > Aquipseudomonas daroniae. The sequence goes on along the minus strand of NZ_QJUI01000002.1, from coordinate 219,766 downwards.
CAGATGACCTGATAACCAACGCGCGGCGCCATGAATCCGGCGCCCGAGGAGAAACGCTATGCTTCCGGCACTTTGGGTCAGCAAGACCGGCCTGTCCGCCCAGGACATGAACCTGACGACCATTTCCAACAACCTGGCCAACGTATCCACCACGGGCTTCAAGCGTGATCGCGCCGAGTTCGAGGATCTGCTGTATCAGATTCGCCGGCAGCCCGGCGGTCAATCCAGCCAGGACAGTCAGTTGCCTTCCGGTTTGCAACTCGGCACCGGTGTGCGTGTTACCGGTACGCAGAAGATTTTTACTGCTGGCAGCCTGCAGACCACCGAGCAGCCACTGGACATGGCGATCAATGGTCGCGGTTTCTTTCAGGTGTTGATGCCCGACGGCACGGTGTCCTATAGCCGTGACGGCAGCTTCCACTTGAACTCGGATGGCCAGGTGGTCACCTCGCAAGGCTTCGCTCTGGAGCCTGCCATCGTGCTGCCGCCGGAGGTGCGCACCTTCACTGTGGGGGAGGACGGTACCGCGTCGGTGACCACCACCGGCAACCCGCAGCCGCAGATCGTCGGCAACATCCAGATCTCCGACTTCATCAACCCGGCAGGCCTGGAAGCGATCGGTAACAACCTGTTCCTGGAAACGGCTTCCAGTGGTGCGCCTCAGGTGGGCACTCCCGGCCTCAACGGCCTGGGAACCACCCTGCAGAACACCCTGGAGAACTCCAACGTCAGCGTCGTCGAGGAGATGGTCAACATGATCACCACCCAGCGCGCCTACGAGATGAATTCCAAGGTCATCTCCACCGCTGACCAGATGCTGTCGTTCATCACGCAGACCCTTTAAGACCCCGGGGTAGGGTACGAGCCCGCCCCTCGATACGCCTGAACGTTGTGAGGTAGTGGTAATGAACCGCTTGATGTGTGTGTGCTCGATTCTCGGTAGCGTAGTGCTGAGTGGCTGCGTGGCGCCTGCCGCCAAGCCCAATGATCCGTACTACGCGCCGGTGCTGCCGCGTACGCCGCTGCCGGCTGCGCAGAACAACGGTTCGATCTACCAGTCCGGTTTCGAGAATAACCTGTACGGTGATCGCAAGGCGTTTCGGGTAGGCGATGTCATCACCATCACTCTCAATGAACGCACCCAGGCCAGCAAGAACGCCAGCTCGCAGCTGCAGAAGGACAGCACGGCGAACATGGGGCTGACCTCGCTGTTTGGCGGTGGCGTGTCGGCGACCAATCCGCTGACCGGCAACCCCATGAGCCTCGGCGCTCAGTACAGTGGCTCGCGTGATACCCAGGGCTCCGGCCAGGCCGGGCAGAGCAACAGCCTGACCGGCTCGATCACCGTGACCGTCGCTGAAGTGTTGCCCAATGGCTTGCTGGTGGTACGCGGTGAGAAGTGGATGACCCTCAATACCGGTGACGAGCTGGTGCGAATTGCAGGTCTGGTTCGCTCTGACGACGTTGCTCGCGACAACTCTGTGGCCTCGACCCGTATCGCCGATGCACGCATCACCTATTCCGGTACTGGCGCATTCGCCGATGCCAGCCAGCCGGGATGGCTGGATCGCTTTTTCATCAGCCCGCTGTGGCCGTTCTGAGGCTCATGATCATGCGTAAATGGATCGTCACTATCGCCGCCTTGCTGCTGGCCTCGACCGCTCAAGCCGAGCGGCTCAAGGATCTGGCCAGTATCCAGGGTGTGCGTAGTAACCAGTTGATCGGTTACGGTTTGGTCGTGGGCCTCAACGGCAGCGGTGACCAGACCACCCAGACGCCCTTCACCGTGCAGACCTTCAACAACATGATGGCGCAGTTCGGTATCAAGGTGCCGGAAGGCGGCAACGTGCAACTCAAGAACGTCGCCGCGGTGTCGATCCATGCCGATCTGCCTCCTTTCGCCAAACCGGGGCAAACCATCGACATCACCATTTCTTCCATCGGTAACGCCAAGAGCCTGCGTGGTGGCAGCCTGCTGATGACGCCTCTCAAGGGCATCGACGGCAATGTCTATGCGATTGCCCAAGGCAACCTGGTGGTCGGTGGTTTCGATGCCAGTGGCGCCGATGGGTCGCGCATCACCGTCAACGTGCCGTCGGCCGGTCGCATCCCCGGTGGTGCCACGGTCGAGCGGCCGGTGCCGAGCGGCTTCGATCAGGGCAACACTCTGACGCTGAACCTCAATCGTCCGGATTTCACCACCGCCAAGAATATCGTCGACCACATCAACGAGCTGCTCGGCCCAGGCGTGGCCCAGGCACTCGATGGCGGTTCGATTCGCGTCAGCGCGCCGCTCGACCCTAGCCAGCGTGTCGACTATCTGTCGATTCTGGAAAACCTCGAGGTCGAAGTGGGCCAGGCGGTGGCCAAGGTCATCATCAACTCGCGTACCGGCACCATCGTGATTGGCCAGAACGTGCGTGTGCAGCCCGCCGCCGTGACCCACGGCAGCCTGACGGTGACCATCACCGAAGACCCGATCGTCAGCCAGCCAGGCGCGCTGTCCGGCGGGCAGACCGCCGTGGTACCACGTTCGCGCGTTGGCATCGACGAAGAAATGAAGCCGATGTTCAAGTTCGGCCCCGGTACCACCCTGGACGAGATCGTGCGTGCGGTGAACCAGGTGGGCGCTGCGCCTTCCGATTTGATGGCCATCCTGGAGGCGCTCAAACAAGCCGGCGCTCTGCAGGCCGACCTGATCGTGATTTAAAAGGAACGAGACATGGATACTCGACTCTCGGCCGCCGGCACCAGCACTCTCGATAGCGGGGCCTACACCGATCTCAACCGCCTCAACCAGTTCAAGGTCGGCGGCGACAGCGAGCAGAACATTCGCAAGGTCGCGCAGGAGTTCGAGTCGCTGTTCCTCAATGAAATGCTCAAGACCATGCGCTCGGCCAACGAAGTGTTCGGCGAAGGCAACTTCATGAACAGCAATGAGGCCAAGACCTATCAGGAGATGTACGACCAGCAGTTGTCCGTGACCATGGCCGGCAACAAGAACGGTATCGGGCTGGCGGACGTGATGGCGCGGCAGATGTCGAAGATGCGCAATGTCAGCGAGCGGCCCAATCCGTTCGCCCAGGTCGATGCGCCCGTGCCCGCCGCGCCGAGTAAGCCGCTGGCCCGAAACGGAGAAACCACAGCGATTGCTCCGGTCGAGAAGTCCCAGGGTTCGGCTGACAATGAGCGCAACGACATGGCCTTGCTCAACCAGCGACGCCTGTCGCTGCCGGGCAAACTGGCCCAGCGGATCCAGGCCGGTATCGTGCCGGGCGCCGAGGCGGTCACGGCCGCTACGGCTGCAGGCACGCCAGCGGGTGAAGCGGTCGGCAAGCCGCTGGTCAAGGGTGACTGGCTGCCCGCCAAAGCCTATGCAGCGCCGGCTGAGCGCAGCCTGAACATCAATGGCAGCGAAGAAGTTGCCAGTCGCACGACGTTCAAGTCGGCCAAGGAGTTCATGGAGACCATGCTGCCGATGGCCGAGAAAGCGGCGGCCAAGCTGGGCGTCGACCCTCGCTATCTGGTCGCCCAGGCCGCGCTGGAAACCGGCTGGGGCAAGTCGATCATCAAGCAGGGCGATGGCAGCAGCAGCCACAACCTGTTCGGCATCAAGACCCATAACAGCTGGAGCGGCGATTCCGCCCGGGTGATGACGACCGAATACCAGAACGGCAAACCGGTGAAGGAGGCAGCGTCCTTTCGCGCCTACGAATCCTTTGCCCACAGCTTCGAAGACTACGTGAGCTTCCTGCAGAACAACGGGCGTTACGAGAAGGCGCTGGGCTCGACCGCCAACCCCGAGCAGTTTGCCCGTGAATTACAGAAAGCCGGCTATGCCACCGACCCACAGTACGCCCGCAAGGTGACACAGATCGCTCGCAAGGTTGGCGCATACCAATCGGTGCAGATGCTCGCGTCGGTCGATACTGGCAACAAACGCATATAAGGACTGAGCCATGAGCAACCTGATGTCGATCGGTCTGTCCGGCGTGCGAGCCAGCCAGACATCGCTGAACGTGACGGGCAACAACATTACCAACGTCGATACGGCCGGCTATAGCCGGCAGGCGACGACGCAGGTCTCTGCTGCCTCGCAGCAGTCCGGTAATCTGTATATCGGCTCCGGTACCACCATCGAAGATGTCCGGCGCATCTACAGCAGTTATCTGACCACCCAGGTGCGTACCGCTACTGGCCTGGACAGCGCTGCGCAGACATTCAATACCCAGATTCAGCAGACCAACGCCTTGCTGGCCGATAGCACCACCGGTATCAGCAGTGTGCTGCAGAGTTTTTTCGCTGCGATGCAGACCGCCTCTTCGAATCCAACGGATACCGCATCCCGACAGTTGTTACTGACCCAGGCCAGTGGGCTGACCGAGAGATTCAACTCGGTTTACAACCAACTCGCTGACCAGAACGCCTACCTCAATCAGCAAATGTCGACCATGACTGGTCAGGTCAACAAGCTGGCCAGCAATGTGGCGAGCTACAACCTCGCCATCACCCAGGCCAGTGCCAGCGGCGCCAGTCCCAATGACCTGCTCGATGCCCGGGACGAAGCCGTGCGCCAGCTGTCCGAGCTGATTGGCGTGACCGTGCTTGAGCAGGACGGCAATTACAATCTGTTCATCGGTTCCGGGCAACCCTTGGTGGTTGGCGCCACGGCCTCGACCTTGTCCGCTTCGCCGAGTGCTTCGGATCCTTCGCGTTTCTCGGTCTACCTGTCTCAAGGCAGCTCCACCCAGGACATCAGTTCGGTCATTTCCACGGGCTCCATTGGTGGCCTTCTGACCTACCGCTCCCAGGTGCTCGACTCGACCATGAACGAGCTGGGCCGCGTGGCATTGGTGTTGGCCGATCAGGTCAATAGCCAGCTGGGGCAGGGCCTGGATCTGAATGGTGAGTTCGGAGCAGCGCTGTTTTCCAATATCAACAGCGCTACTGCCATCGCCCAGCGCAGCCTGGCCAATGCCGGTAATACCGTCGGGTCTGGAAATCTGAACGTGACCATTTCGGATACCGGGCAGCTGACCACCAGCAACTATGAAGTCACCATGGGCGACAATGGCGATTACAGCGTGCGCCGCCTTTCCGATGGGGTGGAACTGGGTTCGGGCAATCTGAGCGATGATCCGCCCAGCGAATTCGATGGCTTTTCCATTTCTCTGCCGGGTGGCAGTACCGTGGCATCGGGGGATCGCTTTACGCTTATCCCTACCCGCTCCGCGGCCAGCACTATCGGCACGTCAATGACCGACGCCAGTAAACTGGCTCTTGCCGCGCCGTTGTCGGCGAATCTGACCACGGGCAACCTGGGGACAGGCGCCATCACCCAGCCAACCCTGACCACCAGGCTGGATATCCATGATGCGACGGCCAATGCCGCGACCCAGGCGGCAATCCAGGAGGGAACTCCGCTCAAGGTCGTGTTCGGTACCAGCAGTAACGGCTCGCAAAGCTACTCGGTCTACGACTCCAGTGGTACCGCTGTCGCGAGCGGGAGCATCGTGCCGGGTAACAGCAATAGCCTGGAAATTTCCATCCCCGATGGTGCGGGCGGCGAAGCGTTTTCCTTCAGCATGGACGTGTCTGGTAGCCCGGCATCGGGAGACAGCTTCACCGTCTCCTTCAACAGCGACGGTGTTTCGGACAACCGCAACGCACAATCGCTACTCGATCTGCAGACCAAATCCACGGTGGGGCTGCAAAGCGGCAGCGGTGCCAGCATCAGTGGTGCCTATGGCTCGTTGATCGAGCAAGTGGGTGCCCGAACCAACCAGGCTGAGCTGGATGCCAAGGCTACCGGCAGCATTCTCAGCGGTGCCACTGCCAGCCGAGAATCTTTGTCCGGGGTGAACCTCGATGAAGAGGCCGTTAACCTGGTCAAGTTCCAACAGTATTACAGTGCTTCGGCTAAGGTTATCGCCGTTGCGTCCGAAATATTCGATACCTTGATCAACACATTCAGATAATTAGGGGAGATTTATATGCGTATTTCCACTTCGCAGATGTACTCCTCGAGCATCTCAGGCTATTCGAAGGGTTATTCGGACATCACCAAGACCTACGAGCAGATTTCCAGCGGCAAGCGCGTCAATACGCCTGCGGACGATCCGGTCGGCGCTGCCCGTCTGCTGCAACTGGAGCAGCAACAGGCCCAGCTCACCCAGTACAGCAACAATATGAGCACCGCGACCAACTCACTGAGCCAGCAGGAAAGCACGCTGCGGTCGATGACCAACGTCCTGCAGCGGGCTCGCGAGCTCTCCGTGCGTGCTGGTAGCGGCAGCCTGTCGGACGAGGATAGAACCGCCATCGCCCAGGAACTGGATCAGATCCAGGAACAACTGCTGACCATGATGAATGGCAAGGATGCCAACGGTCAGTACCTGTTCGCCGGGGCTCAGAGCGGTACCCAGCCATTCGTCAAGAATGCGGACGGCAGCTACAGCTACCAGGGCGACCAGAACTCCCTGTCGTTACAGGTCTCCAGTTCGATGAGCCTGATCGTCAACGACAATGGCTGGAGTTCGTTCGAGAACGTGCCCAGCGTCAGCCGCACCACCTCGACCCTTACCGAGTCACCTGACAGTGGGCAGGCTGCTTACGTGGGGCAGGGGCAGGTCAGCAGCGAAAAAGGCTACAAGGAGTTCGCCGCTGGTGCGCCATACGCGCTGGAACTGACCAGCGACAGCGAATACATCATCTACAGCGTAGGTGACGATGACAAGACGCCGCTGAGCACGGGTACCTACGACTCGTCGTCGCTCAGTACCGACACGATTTCCTTCCACGGCGTGGACTTCCAGCTCAACGTTTCACTGGATCCCGACAGCTCCGAAACGGCAGCTACTCAATTGGCTGGGCATGTCTTCGAGTTGAACGTCGCTCCTGACAGTTTTTCGGTTGCCGGCAACAACAGCTCCAGTGCACAGATTTCCGGCGGTACCGTTGCCGACATGTCCGCCACCGGGGCCTACAAGACCACCTTTCCGGCCAACGGTATCGTCATTCAGTTCAACGACGATACCAACTATGCCGTCTATGCCCAGCCGCGCAAGGACGGTGATGCGCCTCTGGCCAATGGGGCTCTGGATGGCAGCGGCACCATCAGTTATGCCGGTGCGTCCTTCACAGTGACCGGTACACCGGCGGCAGGCGACAGTTTCTCGATCAAGGGCAGCTCCTCCAATACCCAGGGCATCCTCGAAACCATTTCGACCCTGTCGTCAGCGCTGAAGAATGCCAGCGATGGCGATGTCGCCGCGCAATACGCGCTGAACGAGGCGGTAGCCGCCGGTATCGGCAATATCGACAATGCCATGAAGCAGGTCGATGCCCTGCGCACCAGCGTCGGCGCCCGGCTCAATACTATCGATACCCTGAGTACCGAGAACGAAAGCCTGTCGATCGCCAATGCCTCCACCCAGTCGAGCATTCGCGACACCGACATGGCTGCCGCAATCTCCACCCTGATGCTGCAGCAAACCAAGCTGGAAGCCGCTCAGGCGGCATTTGCGCGGATCGCACAGTTGAGTTTGTTCGATAAGCTGTAGACAGTTGGATCAGAGATAGTGGCTTGGCAGATACCCACTATCGACAACCATGCCACAACCCGTAGGGCGTATTAGCCGAAGGCGTAATCCGCCGCACATTCGGCAGGTCGTGCACCGTTGTTCCAGGCAAGCCACCACGGTGGAGTTGCGCGATAAACGACGGAAACACCTGCGAGCAGTTCCCTCCTGCATCTTCGTCATCCGTGAAATCACGGGCTTCTTCCCTCCGCTAAAGTTTTCGTCGTCGCTTCCGATAAGTAATTCAACGGCGCCGGATGTATCGGTGGTCGGAAAGTAGCGGTGCGTTTCCCGCGTGCGGGAATACGGAAAGCCAAGGCAGGAAAAATCAATATCCCTCCCTAAAGCTTTCCGAGCAGGTGCCGATACAAAGATCGAATGCGAACTTCATGGGTGCCTGGGCACTGCCCACCCAAGGTCGCACGCTCAGGCAAACATCAGAGTCCTTTGGAGGACAATCATCATGGCAATGACAGTCAACAGCAACATCGCCTCGCTCACCACCCAGAAGAACCTGAACAAGGCATCCGACTCGCTTTCCACCACCATGCAGCGTCTCTCCAGCGGCCTGAAAATCAACAGCGCCAAGGATGATGCCGCCGGCCTGCAGATTTCCAACCGCCTGACCAGCCAGATCAACGGCCTGGGCGTTGCGGTGAAAAACGCCAACGACGGTATCTCCATCGCCCAGACCGCCGAAGGCGCCATGCAGGAATCCACCAATATCCTGCAGCGTATGCGTGAATTGGCTCTGCAATCGGCGAACGGTTCCAACAGTGCTGAGGATCGGACTTCCTTGCAGTCCGAATATGCCGCGCTGACTTCCGAGTTGACCCGTATCGCCAGCACTACTACCTTCGGTGGTCGTAACCTGTTGGATGGCTCTTTCGGTACCACCAGCTTCCAGGTGGGCGCCAACGCCAATGAAACCATCAACGTAACGCTGGGTAATATCTCGGCCAGCAAAATCGGCTCCCAGCAGCTCCAAAGCGTAGCTGTGACGCCTGATGATACTGGCCTGGTTGGTGGTGACATCGTCGTAACCGGTAGTGGCGAATCCAAGACGGTCACTGTTGCCGAAGGCGCCTCCGCTAAGGAGGTTGCCAAGCAGCTTGATGGCCTTGTCAGCGGCTTGAGCGCGTCTGCTCGCACCACTGCCAGCATCGAAGTGGACACCACTGCCACTGGTACGACCGCAGCCAACTTCAGCATTACCGTAGGTAGTGGCGATGATGCAGTAAGTGTGGATATGGTCGGTGTCACCTCCGCTGACGATCTGGCCGAGCAACTGACCTCCAACGCTTCCAAGCTGGGTATCACCGTCAATTTCAACGAAAGCACCAAGGCGCTGAGCATTACTTCCGAATCCGGTGAGAACATCACCTTCGGTGAGCCGAGCACGGCTTCCGGGATTGACGCTGAGTACGGTGGTATTTCGGTGGATGTGCAAGATGGCAGTGGTGCGCTTAGCGGAACGGCTACGGATATCACGGAAGGTATGATTGTTACTGGCTCGGTAGAGCTGAACTCTGCCAAGGCATACTCGCTGGCTGGTGAGGGCGTTGACGGCTTATTTGCGGAGACTGGGACTGATGTCGCAAAATCTTCTCTGACCAGCATCAGCAACACGGATATCACCACGGATAGCGGTGCTCAAAGCGCCATCGCGGTAATCGATAAAGCCATCTCCAATATCGACAGTCAGCGTGCCAACCTCGGTGCCGTACAGAACCGTTTCGACAGTACGGTTTCCAACCTGCAGAGCATCTCCGAGAACTCCACTGCCGCACGCAGCCGGGTTCAGGACGCCGACTTCGCAGCGGAAACCGCCGAGTTGACCAAGCAGCAAACCCTGCAACAGGCTTCGACGGCGATCCTGGCTCAGGCCAACCAGCTGCCAAGCTCGGTTCTCAGCCTGCTGCAGTAATCTGCAGTCCAAGCGGGAGATCAGAGGGGAGGGCCGAAAGGCTTTCCCCTTTTCCCATTGAGAGGTGATCTTTTATGAGCATTACAACGGTAAGCACGGGGGCCGTTTCCGGCTCTGCCATTACTGGTGTGCAAGGAAAGGCTCAGGACAAAGGCACAGTTTCGCTGCAGGAAAATACCTCTGCCCAGGCAGTGGATCATTCGACGGAGCTGGGCGAAGCTGTCGCCAGGATTCAGGATTACGCGCAATCGGCTCGGCGCAATCTCGACTTCAAGGTGGATGATTCGAGCGGGCGTGTAGTCGTACAGGTGATCAACAGTGATTCGGGGGAGGTGATTCGGCAGATCCCTTCCGAGGAAGTGCTGGAACTGGCTTCCCGTCTCGAGGATGCGCGCAGTCTTCTGTTGCAGGAGAAGGCATGACTGGCTCGCTTCTTGCTGAAGTGAGCTTCAACGTCAAGATAAAGTCATTGGAGGAAGGTCGATCATGGCTATCTCGAGCATAGTGGGGCTGGGCTCCGGGTTGGATATCACAGCTATCGTCGAGGCCACTGTTGCCGCAGAGAAGGCGCCGAAGCAGGCGCAGATCGATCGGCAGACCTCCAAAGCAACCACCAGTCTCACGGCTATCGGTACGCTGAAGGCCGCACTGGAAAATTTCGAGGCGTCGATGACGGCGCTGAAATCCAGTTCGACCAGCTTCGCTGGCCTGGCCGCCAAGTCTTCGTTGGAGTCGGTGGCGACTGTCAAAACCGCGTCGGGCGCGGTTACCGGCAGCTACGCCCTCGAGGTCGAGAGCCTCGCCAAGGGCTCCAGAGTTGCGTCTGCAACCCTGGCGGGCGGTGCTTCGACCCAATTCGCCTCCGGCGGTACGCTGAAGATCGAAGTGGGTACCACGGCTTACAACCTGTCGGTCAGCGCGGGGGCATCGCTGACGGATATTCGTGACTCGATCAATTCCCAGCTCACTGCGACCTCGGGCATCAGTGCCAACATCGTCACTGACGCCAATGGTTCTCGTCTGGTGCTGTCGTCCGAGACCACGGGCGCCGGCACGGATATCTATGTGACGGGCAGCGGTGATCTTGCTCAGTTGAACGTCAATGTTGACGAGGATGGTGCGCACGCACTGACCAAGCAGAGCGGCAGTGCCGCCGGTTATATCACTGAGGCAGCTGACGCAGTATTCATCCTGGATGGGCTGGAAATGACCAGTAAGTCCAATACCGTCTCCGCGCTGAGTGGGTTGTCCATTACCTTGGCTGGTACAGGCAGCACCACGCTGTCGGTTACAGCGAATACCGATGGCATCAAGGAGTCCATCGAGAGTTTCGTGTCGGCCTACAACACGCTGATGACGGTCAGCAATGCTCTGACATCGGTTAGCACCACCACTGACGAAGATGGCAACGCGATCACCGAAGCCGGTGCGTTGCTGGGTGACGCGACCATGCGCTCACTGATGTCGTCACTGCGTAATGCGTTGGTTGAGCCGGCCAGTGGCGGCGGTAGTCTGAGTATTCTGGCCCAGCTTGGGGTGACGACCAACAAGGACGGGACTCTGGCGATTGACGATGCCAAGCTGTCCAGTGGTATTGAGCAAAACTACGACCAGATCAGTAGTTTTTTCACGGGTAGCGATGGGCTCTTCAGTCGGATGTCGGCGGTCAATACGACCTATATCGCCTCTGGCGGTATTCTGGCGACCCGAACGGATGCGCTGGAGGCCACGAAGAAAGACCTCGAGACGCAGCAGGCTGCCCTGGATACCCGAGTCGCCAAGCTGGAGACCAATCTGTATAGCAAGTACAACAATATGGATGTGCTGGTTGCCCAACTGACCGCCACCAGTAATAGCGTGCTGGCTACGCTCGAGGCCTTGAACAACAAGGATCGCTGAGGCTATCTGAACTGCAAAAGGCTGGAAAGAACGCTAAAGATTTCTACGCTTGCTCCGATACATAAGTCAGTAGTTATTGATTCTTCTGAATTTTGGAGCAGGTGGTATGAACGCATATTCGGCCATGAGGAAGTACCAGCAGGTCGGTATCCAGACGCAACTCGTCGAGGCCAGCCCGCATCGGTTGATTCAGATGCTGTTCGAGGGTGCTCTGGATCGGATTTCCCAGGCAACGGGTGCGATGCTGCGTGGGCAGGTTGCTGAAAAAGCTCAACTGATCGGCAAGTCCATCAATATCGTCAACGGCCTGCAGCAGGCCCTCGACAAGGAAAAGGGTGGTGAGTATGCCGACCGCCTTGATAGCCTGTACGCTTACATGACTGCGCAGCTTATGCAGGCCAACCTGAATAACGATGCGAGCAAGCTGAGCGAAGTCTCCGGTTTGCTGCGTCAGGTCAAGGAAGGCTGGGACGGCATTGCCCCGCAAAGCTGATAGCTGAACTGGATTGAGAGGTTTTGCGCCATGACATCGGCCGCCCGAAAGTTGGAAATTACTGCTGAAGCATTACGCTCGGCCCTGCTCAACGAAGACTGGGCGGCGGTAGGGGAGCTCGATCTGCGTTGTCGTTCCGAAGTCGATGAAGCCATGGCTGTGGTCGGTGGCGAGACTGAGCTGAAGCGCAATCTTGAGTCCTTGCTGCATGTGTACCGTGATCTCGTTTCAGCCTGTCAGGTTGAGAAAGCCAAGACTGGGGCGCAAATATTGCAAATGAAAAAAGGCCAGCAGGGCGCCAAGCTGTATCAGCTTTTTGGCTGATACCACCTTTCTTGCTATTGTCTCGTTTCCCTGAAATTCCTTCCCCCTGAGTCTCTCGATCGAGAGACTCACGCCGGTACGTACCGCCTCAATCTGTTAGCCTCTGCGCCATTAAGTTAAAAAATACGTCATAAAATTGACTAATCGTCGATAATTGACTTAACTAGTGGCTAAATGCTGGCGTTCTTGTGCGTTCAGCGTGGCTTTTTCCCTCCAGGGTTCGATCGACGACTATGTGGCGTGAAACCAAACTCCTACTGATTGACGACAACACCGAGAGACGTCGCGATTTAGCGGTGATCCTGAATTTCCTGGGCGAAGACCATATCGCCTGCGGCAGCGAGGACTGGCGCGATGCCGTGGCGCAGGTCGAGTCCAGTCGGGGCGTTCTGAGTGTTCTGCTCGGTGAAGTACAGCTCAGGGGCGGGACGCTGGATCTGCTCAAGCAGTTCGCGGTATGGGACGAGTTCCTTCCGGTGCTGCTGATTGACGATCATGCTGGCAACGATTGGCCGGAGGAATTTCGCCGCCGCGTGTTGGCAACACTCGAGATGCCGCCCAGCTACAACAAGCTGCTCGATTCCCTGCACCGTGCCCAGGTGTACCGCGAGATGTACGACCAGGCCCGCGAGCGTGGCCGGCAACGTGAGCCGAACCTGTTTCGCAGTCTGGTGGGCACCAGCCGGGCCATTCAACAGGTGCGGCAGATGATGCAGCAGGTCGCCGATACCGAGGCCAGTGTGTTGATCCTCGGTGAGTCGGGCACGGGCAAGGAAGTGGTCGCGCGCAACCTGCATTACCATTCCAAACGCCGTGAAGCGCCATTCGTGCCGGTCAACTGCGGTGCGATTCCCGCTGAATTGCTGGAAAGCGAACTGTTCGGCCATGAGAAGGGCGCTTTCACCGGTGCGATCACCACGCGCGCCGGGCGCTTCGAACTGGCCAATGGCGGCACGCTGTTTCTCGATGAAATCGGCGATATGCCGTTGCCGATGCAGGTCAAGCTGCTGCGTGTCCTGCAGGAGCGCACCTTCGAGCGGGTGGGCAGTAACAAGACCCAGAACGCCGATGTGCGAATCATCGCGGCCACGCACAAGAATCTCGAGAACATGATCGAGGGTGGCAGCTTCCGTGAGGATCTGTATTACCGCCTCAATGTGTTCCCCATCGAAATGGCACCGTTGCGCGAGCGTATCGAAGACATTCCGTTGCTGATGAACGAGTTGATTTCGCGGATGGAGCACGAGAAGCGCGGCTCCATTCGTTTCAACTCGGCCGCGATCATGTCGCTCTGTCGCCATGACTGGGCCGGTAACGTCCGTGAGCTGGCGAACCTGGTCGAGCGCATGGCGATCATGCATCCCTATGGGGTGATTGGCGTGGGCGAGCTGCCAAAGAAATTCCGCCACGTGGACGATGACGACGAGCAATTGGCTGCCAGCCTGCGCGAAGAACTCGATGAGCGGGCAGTGTTGACCTCCGCCTCGCCAGGCATGGGATCGTCAGCCATGCTGCCGGCCGAGGGTCTGGATCTGAAGGATTATCTCGGCAACCTGGAGCAGGGCCTGATCCAGCAGGCGCTCGATGATGCCGGCGGCATCGTGGCGCGCGCAGCCGAGCGGTTGCGCATCCGTCGAACCACCCTGGTCGAGAAGATGCGCAAGTACGGCATGAGCCGACGCGAAGATGAGGCTCAGGACGAGTGAGTTGTGGAGTGTCCGGGAGTCCTTCGATGGGTTAGGCGCGCGGGAACCGGTTTGTATCCTGAACCGGATCGGCGCCTGACCCATCCTGCGAAAGCTCCATATGTCACGATTTCGTAGGGCGTATTAGCCGAAGGCGTAATCCGCCGAATGCTTGAGGTCAATCACGACATTCGCGTTATTACAGTCACCAGATTGACGCGGTTCACTGGGAAATTACCTATCTTTATGAAAATAAAGGAATTTATTTTCAGGCATGAGTATTGCTATCTCCTTGGCAACTGACTGTCTTATGACGGCTCGCCACGCGAGAGAGCGCGATGAAACCCAGCCCGTACATAGTTGCCTCGATAGACCCCATACCGCCCGTACAGGCGGAGCGTGGGGATCTCGAGCAGTCGCTGGCGTTGTTCGAGCAGATGTCGAGCCGGCTCGGTAGCTCCTACGATCTTCTGGAAAACCGCGTCAATGAACTGACCGGCCAACTGGCCCAGGTCAGTGAGCAGCGCGTGCGGGAGTTGAACGAGAAGGAGCGTCTTGCCCACCGTCTGCAGAGTCTGCTGGATTTGCTGCCGGGTGGCGTGGTGGTGATCGACGGTCATGGCGTCGTGCACGAGGCCAATCCGGTTGCTCGCGATATGCTCGGCGAGCCGCTGCTCGGCAGGCTTTGGCGCGAAGTGATTGCGCAGCGCTTTGCGCCGCGCCAGGACGACGGCCACGAGATTTCACTGACGGATGGCCGTCGTCTGTCGATCTCCACGCGCTCGCTGCAGGGCGAACCAGGGCAACTGATACTGCTTACCGATCTGACGGAAACCCGTCGCCTGCAGGATCAGCTATCCCGTCATGAGCGATTGAGCGCCCTGGGGCGCATGGTCGCCTCCCTGGCGCATCAGGTGCGTACCCCGTTATCTGCCGCGCTCCTTTATGCCAGCCACCTGACCGAGCAGGTGTTGCCGGTAGAGCAGCAGCAGCGTTTCGCTGGTCGCTTGAAAGAGCGGCTGCATGAGCTGGAGCACCAGGTGCGCGACATGCTGGTGTTCGCCCGTGGGGAGCTGCCGCTGTCGGATCGAATTTCCCCCGGCCAGCTGTTCGATGCGCTCAGGCGTTCAGGCGAATCGCTGGTGCAGGACGTCGAGGTGCGCTGGCAGTGCGACGCATGGCGAGGTGAGCTGCTGTGTAATCGCGATACGCTGGTCGGCACGCTGCTGAATCTGGTCGAGAACGCCATTCAGGCGGCAGGCCAGGGTGTGCGTCTGAAGGTTCATGCCTACGTGCGTGGCGACACCTTGCGTGTGTGCATCAGTGACAACGGCCCAGGCATCGACGCGGTGACCCTGGCACGCCTGGGTGAACCCTTTTTCACGACCAAAACCACCGGAACCGGCCTCGGGCTGGCGGTGGTCAAGGCAGTTGCCCGCGCTCACCAGGGCGAGCTGCAACTGCGTTCGCGGCCGGGGCGTGGCACCTGTGCCTTGCTGATCCTGCCGCTGATCGCCGCAGCACAACCCTCGATTCAGGAGTGACCCATGGCTGCCAAAGTTCTATTGGTTGAAGACGACCGCGCGCTACGAGAGGCCCTGGCCGACACCCTGGAGCTGGGCGGCCATGACTATCGGGCAGTCGACTGTGCCGAGGCGGCGCTGGTTGCCATCGCCGAGGAGCCATTCGGTCTGGTGATCAGTGATGTGAATATGCCCGGTATGGACGGTCATCAGTTGCTTTCCGCGATTCGCGAGCGTCAGCCACAATTGCCGGTGCTGCTGATGACGGCCTTTGCAGCGGTGGAGCGGGCAGTCGAAGCGATGCGTCGCGGTGCAGTCGATTATCTGGTCAAGCCGTTCGAGCCCAAGGCACTGCTGTCGCTGGTTGCACGCCATGCCTTGGGGCGTGCCGGTGGGCTGGAGCAGGATGGGCCGGTGGCGCGCGAGCCGGCCAGTCTGCAGTTGCTGGAGCTGGCTGCGCGGGTGGCCCGAAGTGATTCCACTGTGCTGATCACCGGTGAGTCGGGCACCGGTAAAGAGGTATTGGCGCGTTACCTCCATCAGCAGTCGCCACGTGCGGCAGGGCCTTTTGTCGCTATCAACTGTGCGGCGATCCCGGACAACATGCTGGAGGCCACCCTGTTCGGGCACGAGAAAGGTGCGTTTACCGGTGCCGTCGCCAGTGCGCCAGGCAAGTTCGAACTGGCCGAGGGGGGCACCATCCTGCTCGACGAGATTTCCGAGATGCCGCTCGCCTTGCAGGCCAAATTGCTGCGTGTGCTGCAGGAGCGTGAGGTGGAGCGGGTCGGGGCGCGCAAACCGATCAATCTGGACATTCGCGTGCTGGCGACCAGCAACCGTGATTTGGCGGCTGAGGTAGCGGCAGGGCGCTTCCGTGAGGATCTGTTTTATCGGTTGTCGGTATTTCCCTTGGCCTGGCGACCGCTGCGTGAACGTCCGGCGGATATCCTGCCGCTGGCCGAGCGCCTGCTGGCCAAGTACGTGCGCAAGATGAACCTCGCGCCGTTGCGCCTTTCTGCTCAGGCGGTCGCCTGCCTGACGAACCACGCCTGGCCGGGCAACGTGCGCGAGCTGGATAACGCCATCCAGCGGGCTGTCATCCTGCAGCACAACGGCGTCATCGAGCCTCACGACCTGTGCCTGACCGCTCCGATTGGCTTTGCTCCAGTGTTTCAGGCAACGCAGCCGCAACTGGCTGTGGTGCCGAGCATGGCGGTGCCATCGGCGTCGGAGCCAGCCGTGGCGGATGGTGTGCTGGGCGAGGATCTGCGGCGAAGGGAGTATCAGGTGATAATCGATATCCTGCGCGCCGAGCGAGGCCGTCGCAAGGAAGCCGCAGAGCGTCTCGGTATCAGCCCTCGTACCCTGCGCTACAAGCTGGCACAGATGCGAGATGCCGGGATGGATGTCGAGGCTTATCTTTACGCGAGCTGAGTGCGCTCCTAGGCTAGATCGGGCGCGTAGCTTATCCACCAGAAGGTCACGCGCTTTTGAATCCTGAGGTAGCCTGGCGAAGACGATACCCGGGAAGCACTCAGGAGCGTGTCCTGATCCGGCATGACATCAACGGCGACTATCGCTTGGTGGGTTACGCGCCGCGCCGAGAACGTTGTGCCTGGCATGACGAGGCCAGGCGTCGCTAACCCACCCTACATTCTCTGCCGAGCACGCTTAAGCGAATAACCTGGGACGTAGTCCCTGGTGAGAGTCCGGCGGGCACAAAAAAGCCCCGGTATGAACCGAGGCTTTCGAATTTGGCTCCGCGACCTGGACTCGACAGCGCAGCTGAACGCGCTTCAGCGCGGCCCCGTAGGGGTGAGCGAAGCGAATAACCTGGGACGTAGTCCCTGGGAGAGTCCGCAGGCAATAAAAAACCCGGCCTATTGACCGGGTTTCTTGAATTTGGCTCCGCGACCTGGACTCGAACCAGGGACCCAATGATTAACAGTCATTTGCTCTACCGACTGAGCTATCGCGGAACAACGACGCGTATCCTACTGATTACGAAGGGGAAGTCAAGCATCTACCTGCTTCCCCTCGATTCACTCAAAGTACTGCGGCGATGGCCTTGGTGACTACCGGCAGATTGCGCGTGTTCAATGCAGCCACGCAGATGCGGCCGGTACCCACGGCGTAGATGCCGAACTCGGTTCTCAGGCGCTCGACCTGCTCGGTGGTCAGCCCCGAGTAGGAGAACATGCCGCGTTGTTGTGCGACGAAGCCGAAGTCGCGCTTGGCGTTCAGAGCAGCCAGTTGCTCGACCATGGCCAGGCGCATGGTGCGAATGCGGTCACGCATTTCGCCCAGTTCGGTTTCCCACATCACGCGCAGTTCAGGGTTGTTGAGTACGGCAGCCACTACGCTGGCGCCATGGGTTGGCGGGTTGGAGTAGTTGGTGCGGATCACGCGTTTGACCTGCGACAGCACGCGGCCGGTCTCTTCCTGGTCGCCGGTGACGATGGTCAGGGCGCCGACGCGCTCGCCATACAGCGAGAAGGATTTGGAGAACGAACTGGAGACGAAGAAGGTCAGGCCAGATTGGGCGAACAAACGCACCGCGGCGGCGTCTTCTTCAATACCGTCACCGAAACCCTGGTAGGCGATATCGAGGAATGGCACATGTTCGCGCTCGCGCACGATTTCAAGCACCGCCTGCCAGTCTTCAGGCGTCAGGTCGACGCCGGTAGGGTTGTGGCAGCAGGCATGCAGGACGACGATCGAGCGAGCCGGCAGGTTTTTCAGGTCTTCGAGCAGTCCGCCACGGTTGACGCCATTGCTGAAGGCATCGTAATAGCGGTAGTTGCGCACCGGGAAGCCGGCGGCTTCGAACAGGGCGCGGTGGTTTTCCCAGCTCGGGTCGCTGATGGCCACGGTAGCGTCAGGCAGCAGGCGCTTGAGAAAGTCCGCACCGGTTTTCAGAGCGCCGGTGCCGCCGATGGCCTGGGTGGTGATCACGCGGCCTTGCTGGATCAGCGGCGAGTCGTTGCCCAGCAGCAGCGTCTGCACCGCCTTGTCGTAGGCAGCGATGCCTTCGATCGGCAGATAACCACGCGGCGCGTGAGCGGCGGTCAGTGCGGTTTCCGCTTCGACCACGGCGCGCAGCAGGGGAATACGGCCTTCTTCGTTGGTGTAGACACCCACGCCAAGGTTGACCTTGTTGGGACGCGTATCGGCGTTGAATGCTTCGTTGAGGCCCAGGATAGGATCGCGCGGAGCCATTTCGACGGCGGAGAACAAACTCATGAGGGCGGCAGCTCTGTAGTGAGGGTGGGTTTAGAAACCGATTTACGTTCCTAGAGCAACCCCGGCAACTGAGACTAGGGGTTGCGCAAGCGGGCCGTTAGTATAGCGGCCCATATTCTGTGTCGCGACAGCGTACACCAGGTATGACGCCAGCTTTTTCGCGGCGTCACAGCCTTTTGTAGAGGTATTTATGTCCGAGTTCCAACTGGTCACCCGTTTCCAGCCTGCCGGCGATCAACCCGAGGCGATCCGGCAGATGGTCGAGGGCCTGGAGGCGGGCTTGTCGCACCAGACCCTGCTCGGCGTGACGGGCTCCGGCAAGACCTTCAGCATCGCCAACGTGATCGCCCAGGTGCAGCGACCGACCCTGGTGCTGGCGCCGAACAAGACCCTGGCGGCGCAGTTATACGGCGAGTTCAAATCATTCTTCCCGAACAACGCGGTGGAGTACTTCGTTTCCTACTACGACTACTACCAGCCCGAGGCCTATGTGCCGTCGTCGGATACCTTCATCGAGAAGGATGCCTCGATCAACGACCATATCGAGCAGATGCGTCTGTCGGCGACCAAGGCGCTGATCGAGCGCAAGGACGTCATCGTGGTCTGTACCGTGTCATCGATCTATGGCTTGGGCAGCCCCGAGGAGTACCTGAAAATGGTGCTGCACCTCGATCGTGGCGACAAGATGGATCAGCGTGCCCTGCTGCGTCGCCTGGCCGAGCTGCAGTACACGCGCAACGACATGGACTTCGCCCGGGCGACTTTCCGGGTGCGTGGCGATGTGATCGATATTTTTCCGGCCGAGTCGGAGCTGGAAGCGATTCGTGTCGAGCTGTTCGATGACGAGGTGGAAAATATCAGCGCCTTCGATCCGCTGACGGGCGAGGTGATCAGTCGTCTGCCACGTTTCACCTTCTACCCCAAGAGCCACTACGTGACGCCGCGCGACACGCTGCTCGAGGCGATGGAGAAGATCAAGATCGAGCTCAAGGAGCGCCTGGATTACCTGCGTGGTGCCAATAAGCTGGTCGAGGCCCAGCGCCTGGAGCAGCGCACTCGTTTCGATCTGGAGATGATCCTCGAGCTGGGTTACTGCAACGGCATCGAAAACTACTCGCGCTATCTATCCGGGCGGGATTCCGGGGCGCCGCCACCGACCTTGTATGACTATCTGCCGGGCGAGGCACTGCTGGTGATCGACGAGTCCCACGTCAGCGTGCCGCAGGTCGGCGCCATGTACAAAGGCGACCGTTCGCGCAAGGAAACCCTGGTCGAATACGGCTTCCGCCTGCCCTCTGCATTGGACAACCGGCCGATGCGCTTCGAGGAGTGGGAGGCCGCGAGCCCGCAGACCATTTTCGTTTCTGCGACCCCCGGCCCGTACGAGGCTGACCATGCGGGGCGGGTGATCGAGCAAGTGGTGCGGCCTACGGGGCTGGTCGATCCGCAGATCGAGGTGCGTCCGGCACGTACCCAGGTCGACGACCTGCTGTCCGAGATCAGCAAGCGCGTCGCCCTGGAGGAGCGTGTACTGGTCACCACCCTGACCAAGCGCATGGCCGAGGATCTGACCGATTACCTGGGCGATCACGGCGTCAAGGTGCGTTACCTGCACTCGGACATCGACACGGTGGAGCGGGTCGAGATCATTCGCGATCTGCGCATTGGCACCTTCGATGTGCTGGTGGGCATCAACCTGTTGCGTGAGGGCCTGGATATGCCCGAGGTGTCGTTGGTGGCGATTCTCGATGCGGACAAGGAGGGCTTCCTGCGCTCCGAGCGTTCGTTGATCCAGACCATCGGCCGCGCCGCCCGTAACCTCAATGGCCGCGCGATCCTCTATGCCGATCGCATGACCGGCTCCATGGAACGTGCCATCGGTGAGACCGAGCGGCGTCGGGACAAGCAGATCGCCTTCAACGAAGCCAATGGCATCGTGCCCAAGGGTGTGTTCAAGGACGTCAAGGACATCCTCGAAGGCGCTGTCGTGCCTGGCGCGCGCAGCAACAAGCGCAAGGGCATGGCCAAGGCGGCGGAGGAGAGCGCCCGATACGAGGCCGAGCTGCGTTCTCCCTCGGAAATCACCAAGCGTATTCGCCAGTTGGAAGAGAAAATGTACCAGTTGGCGCGCGACCTGGAGTTCGAGGCAGCCGCGCAAATGCGCGATGAGATCCAGAAACTGCGTGAGCGGCTGCTGGCCGTATGAAGCAGGCTGACAACGCCAGAATCTACCTGGCCGGGTTCGATGTATTTCGTGGCGACGCCGTCGAGCATGGCGAGTATCTCAAGCGCCTGTGCAGCGAGCAGGGCATGCAGGGGCTCTATCCCTTCGACAACGAGGTCGCTGCCGGGCTGTCGCCGGGCGAGCGTGCCGCGCTGATCTGTCGCCTGAACATGGCGATGATCCGTGAGGCGGACGCGGTGCTGGCCAATCTGAATCTATTCCGGGGGCACGAGCCGGATTCGGGTACCGCCTTCGAGATTGGCGCCGCCGTGGCGCTGGGCAAGCCGGTCTGGGTGTATTTCGAGGCCTGTGGCGCCATGCGCGACTGGCTGGCCGGGGATGCCGACGGACGCGATGCCCAGGGTTTTCTGATCGAGGACTTCGGCTTGCCGCGTAATCTGATGCTGGCCTGTTCCTGGGCTGGCTGCAGTGCCAGTGTCGAGGAGGCGGTGCCGGCGTTGCGCCGGCATCTGGAGCGTTTGTTGCCCGAGCAGTAAGACGGTGCAGGTCTGGCCATGCCGAACCCCGGATTACGCCTTCGGCTAATCCAGGCTACGGTCTATTGCCACTCGTTAGTCGCTGGAGCCGTCGGGCTTGGCCCTGCTACTATTCGCACTTTCCGCGAAAGCCTCTCCGGTTCGGCCTGATGGTGGTTTTCGCCCCATTGTCTCGGGACTTTCCATGACCACCGTTCGTACTCGCATCGCACCGTCGCCAACTGGCGATCCCCATGTCGGCACTGCCTACATCGCCCTGTTCAACCTGTGCTTCGCACGCCAGCACGGTGGTGAGTTCATCCTGCGTATCGAGGATACCGATCAGGTGCGTTCGACCCGCGAGTCGGAACAGCAGATCTACGACGCCCTGCGCTGGCTGGGCATCGAGTGGAACGAAGGCCCGGATGTTGGCGGCCCCCATGGTCCGTATCGGCAGAGCGAACGTGGCGAGATCTACCGCAAGTACGCCCTCGAGCTGGTAGAGAAAGGCCATGCCTTCTACTGCTTCTGCACGCCGGAAGAGCTCGACCAGATGCGTGCCGAGCAGACCGCTCGTGGCGAGACGCCGCGTTACGACGGTCGCGGCCTGCTGCTTTCCGAGGAAGAAGTGCAGCGCCGCCTGGCGGCGGGCGAGCCCCACGTGATCCGCATGAAGGTGCCCAGCGAGGGCATTTGCGTCGTGCCGGACATGCTGCGCGGCGATGTCGAGATCCCGTGGGATCGCATGGACATGCAAGTGCTGATGAAGACCGACGGCCTGCCGACCTACTTCCTCGCCAACGTGGTCGACGATCACCTGATGAAGATCACCCACGTGCTGCGCGGTGAAGAGTGGCTGCCATCGGCGCCCAAACTGATCCTGCTGTACGAGTATTTCGGCTGGGAAAAACCGCAGCTGTGCTATATGCCGTTGCTGCGCAATCCCGACAAGAGCAAGTTGTCCAAGCGCAAGAACCCGACCTCGATCACCTTCTACGAGCGTATGGGCTTCCTGCCCCAGGCGATGCTCAATTACCTGGGTCGCATGGGCTGGTCGATGCCGGACGAGCGCGAAAAATTCACCCTGGACGAGATGATCGCGCACTTCGACGTGCAGCGTGTCTCCCTGGGCGGGCCGATTTTCGATCTGGAGAAGCTGTCCTGGCTCAATGGCCAGTGGATGCGCGATCTGAGTGTCGAAGAGTTCGCCGCCGGTGCGCAGAAGTGGGCTTTCAACAGCGATTACCTGATGCGGATCGCCCCCCACGTGCAGGGCAGGGTGGAAACCTTCAGCCAGATCGCACCGTTGGCCGGTTTCTTCTTCGCTGGTGGTGTGCAGCCGGACAAGGCGCTGTTCGCCCACAAGAAGCTTTCCGACGATCAGGTACGCCAGCTCATGCAACTGATCCTGTGGAAGCTCGAAGCCCTGCGCCAGTGGGAGAAGGAGCGCATCACCGGTTGCATCCAGGCAGTGGTCGAGCACCTGGAATTGAAGCTGCGCGATGCCATGCCGCTGATGTTCGCCGCGGTCACCGGCCAGGCCAGCTCGGTATCGGTGCTCGATGCCATGGAAATTCTTGGCCCGGATCTCACCCGTTTCCGCCTGCGCCAGGCCATCGAGCTACTCGGTGGCGTGTCGAAGAAAGAGAACAAGGAATGGGAAAAAATCCTGGCCAGCATCGCCTGATACCTGGCCACCGGTCGTTTTCGCTGCTGAAACGCCGGGTTGGGGAGGTAAGTGTTTGTTATGTCAGCGAAAAAAAACGCACCGCCAGCCAAAATTTTGTTGACAGGGTGCGGGGCCGCACTTAACATGCGCCCCGTCCTCGAGATGGGGCTATAGCTCAGCTGGGAGAGCGCTTGCATGGCATGCAAGAGGTCGACGGTTCGATCCCGTCTAGCTCCACCAATCTCGATAGCCACAATCGGTTCTGCGGAACGGGTTGAGTTGTAAAGAAGGGCCTTGCGTCCCCTTCGTCTAGTGGCCTAGGACACCGCCCTTTCACGGCGGTAACAGGGGTTCGAGTCCCCTAGGGGACGCCATTATTTCCAGCCGCATTGCTTCGGCGATGTGTGTCGAGAGACGTTAAATCCGGGGCTATAGCTCAGCTGGGAGAGCGCTTGCATGGCATGCAAGAGGTCGACGGTTCGATCCCGTCTAGCTCCACCAATTCCACGACAGGCCAGCCTAGCGCTGGCCTTGTTCTTCGAAGGTTTCGTCCCCTTCGTCTAGTGGCCTAGGACACCGCCCTTTCACGGCGGTAACAGGGGTTCGAGTCCCCTAGGGGACGCCAGTTTTGCCCGCTCTGCGGGATTTTTAAGGGTCACTTCTCCGGAAGTGGCCCTTTTGTTTTTGTGCACTCGAAAAGCCGTGACTGCCAGACGCGTGGCGCCCGATGCGGCTTGCACTGAAACGTCAACAGCCCCTAATGTCTGGCCCTGAACATCGTTCTGGCCGATAGAGGATCGTTGCATGAAGCTGACAATGGATGCCGTGCTGCAGCAGGCGCGACCGGTTTTGCCGGCAGTCGACGAGGCCTGCGAACCGGCCGGTAATCGGGAGTGCTATTCATGAATTGGGATCGTCCCGATCCTTTCATCCTCGAGCTGATGGTCGGCGACGAGGATATCGACGGCCTTGGGCACGCCAATAATGCCGTCTACGTGGCCTGGCTGGAGCGTTGCGCCTGGCGTCACTCGCAGTCGCTCGGGCTGGATCTGGTCGAGTATCGTCGCCTCGATCGCGCCATGGCGGTGGTGCGTCATGAGATCGATTACCTGAGCAGCGCCTATGAGGGCCAGGAGCTGCTGATGGGGACGTGGATCGTCGAGTCCGATCAGCGCTTGAAGATGGATCGCTGCTTCCAGCTGGTTCGTCCGCAGGATGGCGTGACGTTATTGCGTGCGCGAACCACTTTCGTCTGCATCGAACTGTCCAGCGGACGCCCGAAGCGCATGCCGGCCGAGTTCGTGGATGGTTATGGCAAGGCGCTGTTACCGGCCTAGGACGCTACTGCTGCGGTGCCAGAAACAACTTCTGCTCTTCATAAATCGCCTGGTAACGCCGGGTTTCGCCGGGCAGCAGCAAAATCGACTGGCTGCTTACCAGATCGATCTCCGCGCAGAAACCTTCCCGTGAAGGCGTGAGCACGATGCTGCGTTCGCCGCTGGGCACATCCAGTGTCACGCTCTCGCCCGCCGGTATAGGCACCAGCAACTGCTCGTCCACGCGTAACTGCAAGTCGCAGGCATTGGGCGCATTGCGGTCGCGGCTGACGATAAGCTTGGCGCTGGCTGCCGGGTCGATGGGTACGCCTTCGGATATCGGCGTCCCGGCGAAGCTGGCTGGCGTGGACAGTAGCGATGCGAGCAGGCTGCCGGTTAGCAGGCGTCGAATCATGGTGGCTCCAGGCAATGGATCGATACTGCAATGGACTGCGAGTGGCTGGCGGATGTTCAGCTCGCCGGTGGCTGTGCTGCCCGGCTGGGCACCGCTACACTACGCGCCGCTTTGAAGTAGTCGTTGGCGTGCCTTGCGACTTTCCAGGATTCCGCCATTTTTCGAGAGAACAGCTATGCAGATCGCCCTGGCGCCCATGGAAGGATTGGTCGATGAAATCCTTCGCGATGTGCTGACCCGGGTCGGTGGTATCGACTGGTGCGTGACCGAGTTCATCCGGGTCACTGACCGCGTGCTACCGCGATCTACATATCGCAAGCTGGCCCCGGAGCTGTTCAACGGCGCAAGAACCGCCGCGGGCACACCGCTGCGCGTGCAGTTGCTCGGCTCCGACCCCCAGTGCCTCGGTGACAATGCGGCCTACGCCTGCACCCTGGGTGCGCCGGTGATCGACCTCAACTTCGGCTGCCCGGCCAAGACCGTCAACAAGTCGCGGGGCGGAGCGGTGTTGCTCAAGGAGCCGGAATTGCTGCACGCGATTCTGCGTGAGGTGCGCCGCTGCGTGCCGGCCGCCATTCCCGTCACGGCCAAGATGCGCCTGGGCTTCGATCACAAGGACTGGGCCATCGATTGTGCCCAGGCGCTGGCCGAGGGCGGCGCTTCGCAGATCGTCGTGCATGCGCGTACCAAGGTCGAGGGCTACAAGCCGCCAGCCCATTGGGAGTGGGTGGCGCGGGTGCAGGAGGCCGTGGCGGTTCCGGTGTACGCCAACGGCGATATCTGGTCGCTGGACGACTGGCGGCGCTGTCGTGAGGTGAGCGGCGTCGAGGACATCATGCTCGGTCGCGGCGTGGTGGCGCGGCCCGACCTGGCGCGGCAGATCGCCGCCGCGCGGGCAGGGCAGGACGCCGGAGTCATGACCTGGGAGGAGCTGCAGCCGCTGCTGGCGGATTTCTGGCTACAGGCACGGCGCAAGATTTCCCCGCGCTATGCACCGGGGCGCCTGAAGCAATGGTTGGCCATGCTCACGCGCAGCTATCCGCAGGCCGTGGAGTTGTTCGCTAAATTGCGCCGGGAAACCAGTTGCGAACATATCGACGCATTACTCGGCGTAGCCTTTGCGCCGCGCGAGCAGGACGACCGTCAGGCGGTTTAGCCAAGGCGACTCAACGGCCACCGCTGACGTCGAGCAGGGTGCCGCTGGTGTAGGAAGCCTGGTCGCTGGCCAGCCACAGGATCGCTTCGGCCACTTCCTCGGCGAGCCCGCCCCGAGCCAGAGGGATGCTCTTGGCAATACGGGCGACGCGCTCCGGTTCGCCACCGCTGGCATGGATCTCGGTGTCGATCACGCCGGGGCGCACGGCATTGACGCGGATGCCATCGGCGGCCAGTTCCTTGGCCAGCCCAACCGTCATGCTGTCCACGGCTCCCTTGGCGGCGGCGTAGTCGATATATTCCTCAGGCGCGCCCAGGCGGGCGGCGATCGACGACACGTTGACGATGGCGCCGCCGCGTCCGCCCTGGCGGGTGGACATGCGTTTCACCGCTTCGCGGCTGCACAGAAAGCTGCCGAACACATTGGTGGCGAAGACCCGCTGCCAGCGTTCCAGGGTCATCGCCTCCAGGCGCATCTGTTGCTCCAGGATGCCGGCATTGTTGACCAGCACGTCAAACCGGCCCAGGCGCTCATCGACGGTGGCGAACAGGCGCCTGACCTCCGTCTCGTTCGCCACATCGGCCTGCAACGCCAGGGCTCTACCGCCGGCGCGAGTGATCTCGCTGACCAGCTCTTCGGCCGCACCGGCCTGCTGGCGATAGTTGATCGCCACCGCATAGCCGCGTTGCGCGGCCAGGCGGGCGGTGGCGGCGCCGATACCACGGCTGGCGCCGGTGATCAGAATCACTTTGCTCATCGTGAAAACTCCCTTTTTTGCCGGCCCTTGAAATTTTTTCGGGCAGCCATATTTTTAGCACTGCGGGATGCCGAAGTCGGGTCTCGCACCTAGGGTCTGTTGACGTTTCAGCGCGAGCCGCGTTGCCGCGAGAAATCTCGCCAGGCTAGGCGGAGGACGCCGGTAATGGTCGTTCCCTTGCCAAGTCCTCCAACAACGCATGGCGAGATTTCCCGCGCAACCCGTAGGGCCGGGCCCGTTTTACCGCGATGCTGCGTTTCTCGCCGGCTCATTTGGCCAGCCAAACTTCGCAGCTCGTGCCTTGCCTCGCGGCAAAACGGGCTCCGGCGCGGCCGTGCGTGAAACGTCAACAGACCCTAATTCACTCGCTGAAAAATCAGGAGCTTTACCATGAGCAATGCATTTTCCATGACCCCGCTGTTTCGTCAGTCCATCGGTTTCGACCGTTTCAACGACCTGTTCGAGTCGGCGATGCGCAACGAGACGGGCAGCAGCTATCCCCCTTACAACGTCGAGAAGCATGCCGACGATCAATACCGCATCGTCATCGCAGCGGCCGGCTTCCAGGATGAAGACCTGGATCTGCAAGTCGAGCGCGGCGTGCTGACCGTGACCGGGGGCAAGCGCGCAGGCAATGGCGAGAATGTCACCTACCTGTATCAGGGGATCGCCCAGCGTTCCTTCAAGCTGTCGTTCCGCCTGGCCGACCATATCGAAGTCAAGGG
Organism: Phytopseudomonas daroniae; assembly: GCF_004327285.1. GTDB lineage: Bacteria > Pseudomonadota > Gammaproteobacteria > Pseudomonadales > Pseudomonadaceae > Aquipseudomonas > Aquipseudomonas daroniae. The sequence continues at coordinate 192,354 of NZ_QJUI01000002.1, read as the reverse complement.
TGCCAGCCTGGTCAATGGCCTGCTCAACATCGAGCTGGAGCGCCTGGTTCCAGAAGAGGCCAAAGCCAAGCGCATTCCCATCGGTGCTGCGCGCCCGGCGCTGGAGAGCTGATCTCCCGCTTCGGCAATCAGCCAGAAAGGCGCCCGCGTGGCGCCTTTTCTGTTTCAGTCGAGCCGCGGGCGCTGGCTGGTATGGGCCAGCAGGGCGCGGAACTCGGCCAGTGGCTGTGGCCGGCTGAACAGGTAACCCTGATAACAGTGGCAGCCCTGGCTTTGCAGGAAGTCCAGCTGGCTCTGCTGCTCCACGCCCTCGGCGATGACCTCCAGGCCCAGGCTCAAGCCAAGCGCTACGACAGCGCGGATGATTTCCGCATCGCTGGAATTGCTGGTGGCGTCGCGCACGAACGATTGATCGATCTTCAGTACGTCCACCGGCAGGCGCTTGAGGTAGGTGAGCGACGAGTAGCCGGTACCGAAATCGTCCATGGCGAAGCTCACGCCCAGCTGCCGCAGGCGATTCATCTTGGCGATGGTGTCGTCGATGTCCTGGATGACGATACCTTCGGTGATCTCCAGCTTGAGCATGCCCAATGGCAGTTTGTTCTTGAGCAGGCATTGCTCTACCCGCTCGACGAAATCGTTCTGGCGGAACTGCCGGGTGCTGATATTCACGCAGAGACTGAAGTGCTCATCGATGATGTGCTCTTCCAGCAACTGGGCGCAGACATGGCAGGCTTCGACCATCACCCAGGCACCGATCTCCAGGATCAGCCCGCTTTCCTCCAGCACGTGGATGAACAGCGCTGGTGACTGTTCGCCAAGGGTTGGATGGGCCCAGCGCAGTAGTGCTTCGGCGCCGATGATCTGGTCGTTGCGTGCGTCCACCTGGGGTTGGAAATAAAGCTCGAATTCGCCGCGGGACAGGGCCAGGCGCAGCTCGTTCTCCAGGCGCAAGCGTTCGCTGGCGGCGTGTTGCATGGTGCTGTGGAACAGCTGAACGGCATTACGGCCGGAATCCTTGGCGCGATACAGGGCGATGTCAGCGCGCTTGAGCAGGTCGGCCGGGGTCTGACCGTGATCCGGGATCAGCGCGATGCCAATGCTTGGTGTCACCTGCAGGCGGTGACCATCGAGCAGCATCGGCTCGGTCAGCAGTTTGCGCAGCTTGTCGGCAGCGCTGCGGGCATGGCTGATGACCTGGTTGAGCTTGCCCTCGATACCGGTCAGCAGCACCACGAACTCGTCACCGCCCAGGCGGGCCACGGTGTCCTCCTCGCGCACGCTGACTTCCAGGCGTGCGGTGACCAGCTTGAGTACCGCATCGCCGACCGGGTGGCCGAGCGAATCGTTGATGTGCTTGAAGTGATCGAGGTCGAGAAACAGCAGGGCACCGCGCAAGCCGTGGCGTTGCAGCAGGGCGATCTGCTGGGTCAGGCGATCCATCAGCAGGGCGCGGTTGGGCAGGTTGGTCAGTGGATCGTGATAGGCCAGGTGCTGGATCTGCGCCTGGGCAGCCTTGAGCTCGCCAATATCGCGGGCGGTGAGCAGCAGGCAGGGTTGCCCATCCAGTTCGATCTGCTCGACCGACACTTCGACCTCCAGATGGCGACCGTCGCGATCCCAGGCGCGCATTTCCATACGCTGGATGTGTCCGTCGTCACGCAGCGTATCGAGCATGCGCTGGCGCTGTTCCGTATCGGCCCAGATATCCAGCTCCGCGGAGGTTCGGCCAACTACCTCGTCAGCACTGTAGCCGGTGAGGCGGGTGAAGCCGTCGTTGACCTCGATATAACGGCCGCTGTCACGGGTGGTGATGGTGATGGCGTCCGGGCTGGAGTGAAAGGCCTTGGAGAATTTCTCCTGGCTGGCCTTGAGCGCTGCTTCAGCACGCTGCTGCTCGGTGATGTCGCGAAAGGTGGTCAGCACGCAGGGTTGCCCGCTGAGCTCCAGGCGTCGGCATGACACCACGCAGGTCATGCTATGGCCTTGGGGGTCGAGCAGGTCGATGCGTTCGTCGGTGAGATCCGTACCGTTGAAGATTTTCTGACGCAGGCCCGAGGCTTCTGGCAAGGCTTGCCAGGGCTTGAGCTTGAAAATATTGCGCCCGGTGATTTCCGCGGAGCGCCAGCCGAACGCCTGGCTAAAGGCCGGGTTGATCTCCAGAATGCGGCCGTGCGGCAGTGTGGTCACGCAGATTGGATCCGGGCTGGCCTGGAACACGGTGGCGAATTTGCGCTCGGAAGCCTGCAGGCGCTGTTCGCGCAGGGTGCGTTCGCTGATGTCGATGAGGATGCCGGTCATGCGTACGGGCTGGTTCTGGGCATCACGATAGAGTTTGGCGGTGCTCTCCAGATAATGCACCTGCTTGTCCGGGTACACCGTGCGATAGGTGACCTGATAGTCCTGGCCATTGTTCGACAGCAAATCCCGGTAAGCCTGACGCATGGTCTGGCGGTCATTCATGGGTACGTGGACGAAAAAATCCAGGAAGGGGCCGTGGAAGGGTTCGGCCGGTAGTCCGTGCAAAGTGGCCGCGCGTGACGAGGTGAACATGGTGTTGCTGGGAATGTGCCAGTCCCAGGTGCCCAGATCAGCCGACTCGAGCGCCATGCGCAGGCGCTCCTGGCTATCGGCCAAGGCCTGTTCCTGGGTGCGTTGGCGGCTGATGTCGCGGATTACCCCGAACATCCTGTGGTGGCCTGCGTCACCAGCCTGCAGGCTTCCGGTGATTTCCAGCCAGTGCAGGCTGCCATCCGGCCAGTGGATGCGGTGGCGGATCGGCTCTGGATTGGGCGAGCCGTCGAGCACGGCCTGGAACATGCGCAGGACTTCGCTGCGGTCTTCTTCAGGGATCAGTGCGATGTAATCGACAGGAGCGCTCAGCGGGCTGTTGGGGTCGAGGCCAAACAGCTTCTGCGCTCCGCGCGACCAGTTGACTTCGCCCGTGTCGATATTCCAGAACCAGGCACCCAGCCCGGCGCCATTGAGGGCGGCCAGCAGATGTTGGGAGTCGTGCCAGGTCTTCTCGAACTCGGCAGGGTCGAGCGCCGGGACGTAGGGCAATGGCGGGCGTTTGTCATTGGAGTTGCCCATAACCCTTCCTCTACAAAAAGGACGGCAGAACATGCAGTGAGGCTATCCGTCGCGCAGCATGATGCGCGACGGATAGCCTGCATAGGTATCACGTTAGCCGTTGCCCGGGCGCGAAAGCAAGATTGTCACGCTGGCTGTCGAGCAACTGCATGAAGGCTCTGGCCGCGTTGGATAGGGTGCGTTCCGTATGCACGATATAGCCCAGCTGGCGCGACAGCTGAATGCCCGGCAGGGGCAGACGGGCGACCTGTTCATCGAGCATGGTGCGCGGCAGCACGCTCCAGGCCAGACCGATGGACACCATCATCTTGATGGTTTCCAGGTAGTTGGTGCTCATGGCGATGTTGGGTGTCAGGTCTTCGGCCTCGAACAGGCGCTGCACGATGTGGTGGGTAAAGGTATTGCCGCCGGGAAACACTGCCGGGTGCAGGGCGACATCGGCCAGCGTCACGCCGCCGCTCTGTGCCAGCGGATGCTCCGGAGCCGTGACGAAATCCAGCGGGTCGTCCCATACCGCGACGGCGCGTACCGGCTCCCGGGTATCGGGCGCCAGGGTGATCACCGCCAGTTCGGCGCGGCCATGGAACACCTCGTCATAAGCCACTTCCGAATCGAGAAACTGGATGTCCAGGGCTACCTGCGGATAAGCGCGGGTAAAGGCGCGCAGCAGTGGCGGCAAGCGGTGCAGGCCGATGTGGTGGCTGGTCGCGAGGGTCAGACGACCGGTGATCTCGCCGTTGAGGTTGGTCAGCGCGCGGCGTGTGTCCTCCAGCACGTTGAGAATCTGGTAAGCGCGCGGCAGCAAGGCGCGGCCTGCCTCGGTCAGGCTCACTTCGCGACCCAGGCGGTCGAACAGGCGCACCCGCAACTGTTGCTCCAGGCTGGCGATGCGTTTGCTCACCGCCGGCTGGGTGAGGTGCAGGCGCATCGCCGCCTCGGAAAAACTGCCGAGTTCGGCGATGGCGATAAAGGCGTTGAGGGTGGCCAGATCCATTGGGAGTCCGTGGCTGAAATCGAGGGTTCTCGCATTCTGTCAGGGAATGCTTTGGATGAAAAATATGAATTTGAGTAATTTGACGCCTGGTCGTAGCATTACCCCATAAGCCAAAGGGCTATTGCCCGGGCATAGAAAGACCGATGAGGACAGGCTGATGGCAGGCAAGACGCTCTACGACAAGTTGTGGGAAATGCACGAAGTGAAGCGACGCGACGACGGTTCGTCGCTGATCTACATCGACCGCCACATTCTTCACGAAGTGACGTCGCCCCAGGCTTTCGAAGGCCTGCGTCTGGCCCAGCGCAAACCCTGGCGCATCGATGCCAACATCGCCACGCCCGATCACAACGTGCCGACCACCCGCGCCGAGCGCCTGGGTGGCCTGGACGCCATCGCCGATGAAGTCTCGCGCATCCAGGTCAAGACTCTGGACGAGAACTGCGACGACTTCGGCATCCTCGAATTCAAGATGAACGACGTGCGTCAGGGCATCGTTCACGTGGTCGGCCCGGAGCAGGGCGCCACCCTGCCGGGTATGACCGTGGTCTGCGGCGACTCGCACACCTCCACCCATGGCGCTTTCGGCGCACTGGCCCACGGCATCGGTACGTCCGAGGTCGAGCACGTGCTCGCCACCCAGTGCCTGGTCGCCAAGAAGATGAAGAACATGCAGGTGCGCGTGGAAGGCAAGCTGCCATTCGGCGTCACCGCCAAGGACATCGTGCTCGCGGTGATCGGCAAGATCGGCACCGCCGGCGGTAACGGCCATGCGCTGGAGTTCGCCGGCAGCGCGATCCGCGAGCTGTCCCTCGAAGGGCGCATGACCATCTGCAACATGTCCATCGAGGCTGGCGCTCGTGTCGGTCTTGTGGCCGTGGACGAAAAGACCCTGGCCTACGTCAAGGGCCGCCCGTATTCGCCTAAAGGCGAGCACTGGGAGCAGGCCGTTACCCTGTGGCGCGACCTGGTGTCCGATGCCGATGCGCATTTCGATACCGTGGTCGAACTGCGTGCCGAAGACATCAAGCCGCAAGTCAGCTGGGGGACTTCGCCAGAGATGGTGCTGGCCGTCGACCAGAACGTGCCGGATCCGGCCCGCGAAAGCGACCCGGTGAAGAAGGATTCGATCACCCGCGCCCTCAAGTACATGGGGCTCGCCGCCAACCAGCCGATCACCGATATCCAGCTGGATCGCGTGTTCATCGGCTCCTGCACCAACTCGCGTATCGAGGATCTGCGCGCCGCCGCTGAGGTGGCCAAGGGCCGCAAGGTCGCGGGTACCATCAAGCAGGCGCTGGTCGTGCCGGGCTCTGGTCTGGTCAAGGCCCAGGCGGAAAGCGAAGGCCTGGACAAGATCTTCATCGAGGCCGGTTTCGAATGGCGTGAGCCAGGCTGCTCCATGTGCCTGGCGATGAACCCGGACAAACTCGGCAACGGCGAGCATTGCGCATCGACCTCCAACCGCAACTTCGAAGGCCGCCAGGGCGCCGGTGGCCGTACCCATCTGGTCAGCCCGGCCATGGCCGCCGCTGCTGCGGTGACCGGTCGCTTCATCGACGTTCGCGAATTGATCCAGGCCTGAGGAGCACGACATGACACCTTTCACTCAACACACCGGCCTGGTCGCTCCCCTCGATCGTGCCAACGTCGATACCGACCAGATCATTCCCAAGCAGTTTCTCAAGTCGATCAAGCGCACCGGCTTCGGCCCGAACCTGTTCGACGAGTGGCGTTACCTGGATGTCGGTCAGCCGAATCAGGACAACTCCAACCGTCCGATCAACAAGGATTTCGTGCTGAACTTCCCGCGCTACCAGGGCGCCAGCGTGCTGTTGGCCCGCGAGAACTTCGGCTGCGGCTCGAGCCGTGAACACGCACCCTGGGCGCTGGACGAATACGGTTTTCGCACCGTGATCGCGCCGAGCTTCGCCGACATCTTCTTCAACAACAGCTTCAAGAACGGCCTGCTGCCGATCATCCTCGCGGAAAGCGAAGTGGATGCACTGTTCGAGCAGGCCGAGGCCCAGGAAGGCTATCAACTGACCGTCGATCTCGCGGCGCAAACCGTGACCCGTCCTGACGGTGTGCAGTACAGCTTCGAAGTCGATGCCTTCCGCAAGCATTGCCTGCTCAACGGCCTTGATGATATCGGCCTGACCTTGCAGGACGCTGACGCGATCCGCGCTTTCGAAGTCGGTTATCAGCAGCGTCAGCCCTGGTTGTTCGGCGCTATCAAGTAACAGCGTCGCTGGAGAGTCGCAGATGACGGATAAAGGTCACGCAGGGGTGGTACAGCGCCAGTTCGGTGAGCAGGCCAACGCTTATCTGACCAGTACGGTGCATGCCCAGGGCAGCGAATTCGCCCTGTTGCAGGCCGAAGTCAGCGGGCATGACCAGGCTCGTGTGCTCGATCTGGGCTGCGGTGCTGGGCATGTCAGCTTCCAGATTGCGCCGCAGGTGGGCGAGGTGGTGGCTTATGACCTCTCCGAGCAAATGCTCGAGGTGGTCGCCCGTGCTGCTGCAGAGCGTGGTCTGAACAATCTGCGCACCGTGCACGGCGCCGCTGAGCGACTGCCTTTCGCCGAGGGCGAGTTCGATTTCGTCTTCAGCCGTTACTCGGCGCATCACTGGAGCGATCTCGGCCTGGCCCTGCGTGAGGTGCGTCGAGTGCTCAAGCCCGGTGGCGTGGCCGCTTTCATCGATGTCGCGTCGCCGGGCCGGCCGTTGCTGGACACCTACCTGCAGAGCGTCGAGGTGCTGCGCGACACCAGCCATGTGCGTGACTATTCGCCGGCCGAATGGCTGCGTCAGGTCAGCGAGGCGGGCTTGCAGGTGCGCAGCCATACCCGGCAGCGTCTGCGTCTGGAGTTCGCTTCCTGGGTCGAACGGATGCGCACGCCGCAGGTGATGCGTGAGGCGATCCTGGCCTTGCAGGGGGCTGTCGGCGAGGAGGTGCGCGAGTACTTCGAGATCACCGCGGACGGCTCTTTCAGCACCGATGTGCTGGTGCTCTGGGCGGAAAGATAAGGTTACGTGTTGTCTGTCGATGGGCCGTGCGTACCATTGACCCATGCTGCCTGGGCGTCGAACATGGCGCCCTTTTCGGCAGGGCAGAGGTCGCAGGCCTGTTCAGGTTTCTAAATGTCGCAGGCATTTGACCCATAGATGGGGGCGTGCGACCTGGGTTTCGTGAAGGAAAAAACGATGAGCAAGCAGATTCTGATTCTCCCCGGTGACGGTATCGGCCCGGAAATCATGGCCGAAGCAGTCAAGGTGCTGCGCCTGGCCAACGACAAGTTCGCCCTGGACTTCGAGCTCTCGTTCGACGAGCTGGGCGGTGCTGCCGTGGACAAGTATGGCGTGCCCCTGGCCGACGAAACCCTGGAGCGCGCACGCGCTGCCGATGCCGTGCTGCTTGGCGCAGTGGGCGGGCCGAAGTGGGACAAGATCGACCCGGCCATCCGCCCGGAGCGTGGCCTGCTGAAGATCCGTTCGCAACTGGGCCTGTTCGCCAACCTGCGTCCGGCGATCCTCTATCCGCAACTGGCCGATGCCTCATCGCTGAAGCCGGAAGTGGTCGCGGGCCTGGATATCCTCATCGTGCGCGAGCTGACCGGTGGCATCTACTTCGGTCAGCCCCGCGAGAGCAAAGTACTCGATAATGGCGAGCGCATGGCCTACGACACGCTGCCGTACAGCGAAAGCGAGATCCGCCGTATCGCCAAGGTCGGTTTCGACATGGCCCGCGTTCGCGGCAACAAGCTGTGCTCGGTGGACAAGGCCAACGTGCTGGCCTCCAGCCAGCTGTGGCGCACGGTGGTCGAAGAAGTGGCCAAGGATTATCCTGACGTCGAACTGAGCCACATGTACGTCGACAACGCCGCCATGCAACTGGTGCGTGCGCCCAAGCAGTTCGATGTGGTGGTCACCGACAACATGTTCGGCGACATCCTGTCGGATGAAGCTTCCATGCTCACCGGTTCCATCGGCATGCTGCCGTCTGCTTCGCTGGATGCCAACAACAAGGGCATGTACGAGCCGTGCCACGGTTCGGCGCCGGATATCGCCGGGCAGGGCATCGCCAACCCGCTGGCGACCATTCTCTCGGTATCCATGATGCTGCGTTACAGCTTCAATCAGACCCAGGCCGCCGATGCCATCGAACTGGCCGTGAGCCGCGTGCTCGATCAGGGTCTGCGTACCGGCGATATCCACTCGGCGGGTACGACCAAGGTCGGCACGGCGGCGATGGGTGATGCGGTAGTCGAAGCGCTGCGTAGTCTGTAATCTTCCAGGCCGCTGGAACTTGTCCGGCGGTTTGTTCATATAGGTGTAGTGGTTATGAAACGTGTAGGTCTTATCGGTTGGCGTGGCATGGTGGGTTCCGTACTCATGCAGCGCATGCTGGAAGAACAGGATTTCGATCTGATCGAGCCGGTGTTCTTCACTACCTCCAATGTCGGCGGCCAGGGCCCGGCCATCGGCAAGGAAACCGAGACGCTCAAGGATGCTTACAGCATCGATGAGTTGAAAGGTCTGGACGTGATTCTCACCTGTCAGGGTGGCGACTACACCAACGAAGTCTTCCCCAAGCTGCGCGAAGCCGGCTGGCAGGGCTACTGGATCGATGCAGCGTCCTCGCTGCGCATGGCCGACGACGCGGTGATCGTGCTCGATCCGGTCAACCGCAAGGTCATCGACCAGCAGCTCGACCTGGGCGCGCGTAACTACATCGGTGGCAACTGCACCGTCAGCCTGATGCTGATGGCGCTGGGTGGTCTCTACGAAGCCGGTCTGGTCGAGTGGATGAGCGCCATGACCTATCAGGCGGCTTCCGGTGCCGGTGCGCAGAACATGCGCGAACTGATCAAGCAGATGGGCGCGGTCAACGCCAGTGTGGCGGATGAGCTGGCCGACCCGGCCAGCGCCATTCTCGATATCGACCGCAAGGTGGCCGAAGCCATGCGCGGCGATGCGTTCCCGGTCGACAACTTCGGCGTACCGCTGGCTGGCAGCCTGATTCCTTACATCGACAAGGAACTGCCTAACGGGCAGAGCCGCGAAGAGTGGAAGGCCCAGGCGGAAACCAACAAGATTCTCGGTCGCTTCAAGAACCCGATTCCGGTCGATGGTATCTGCGTACGCATCGGCGCCATGCGCTGCCACAGCCAGGCACTGACCATCAAGCTGAACAAGGATGTGCCGCTGTCCGATATCGAAGGGCTGATCAGCCAGCACAATCCCTGGGTCAAGCTGGTGCCGAACCATCGCGAAGCCAGCATTCGCGATCTCGGCCCGACAGCCGTCACGGGCACGCTGAGCGTGCCGGTCGGGCGTCTGCGCAAACTTAACATGGGCTCGCAATACCTGGGTGCCTTCACCGTGGGTGACCAACTGCTATGGGGGGCGGCCGAGCCACTGCGCCGCATGCTGCGGATCCTGCTGGAGCGCTAAGGCAGAAACACCCAAGGGGCGGGTTGTATAGTGATCGCTTGCGATTGCCATCGCCCGCCCCTCTGCTTTTCGGTAGAGTGCCGGGTCTGTTTCAGCTATCGAGCGTCAGGCTCCCCCTCATGACTTCTACCTTTGATATCGCCATCGTCGGCGCCACCGGCAGTGTTGGCGAAGCCCTCCTGCAAATTCTCGAAGATCGCGACTTTCCGGTCGGTGACCTGCATTTGCTCGCCAGCAGCGAATCGGCAGGCCGTACGCTTGCCTACAAAGGGCGCAATCTGCGTGTGCGTGCCGTCGAAGGTTTTGATTTCCGTGCCGTGAAACTGGCGTTCTTCGCCGCGGATCAGTCGGTGACGCTGGCCCATGCCGATGCCGTGCGCAAGGCCGGCTGCTCGCTGATCGATCTTTCTGGCGCACTGCCCGGCGAGCAGGCGCCGCGGGTGGTGCCTGAGGTCAACGCAGGCGCGCTCGAAGGGCTTGAGGCTCCGTTCGCGCTGACCAGCCCATCCTCGATCGCCGTGGCGGTAGCGCTGGTGCTGGCGGCGCTGCGGCAGCAGGTGCAGGTGCGCCGACTGGTGATCGACGCCGGGCTCGCGGTGTCCAGCCGTGGGCGGGAGGGGGTAACCGAGCTGGCCCGGCAAACCGCCGAGTTGCTCAACGGTCGGTCGTTCGAGCCGCGTCTGTTCGACCGGCAGATGGCCTTCAACGTGCTCGCCCAGATCGACGAGCCGGACGCGCAGGGGCATGGCCGCCTGGAGCGTCGGGTCAACGAAGACATCAAGGCCCTGTTCAATGATGCTTCGCTGAATGTCGCGGTCAGTTGTCACCAGGTGCCGGTATTCTTTGGCGATAGTTTGAACGTTACCGTGCAGGCTTCTTCGCCTGTCGAGCTGGAGCCGGTTCTCGCTGCACTGGATGCCGCAGCCGGTATCGAGCTGGTCGATGCGGGGGATTATCCGACCGTCATCGGTGATGCCGTCGGTCAGGATGAGGTGTACGTAGGCCGCGTGCGGCGTGGTTTGGACGACCCCAGCGAGCTCACTTTGTGGATTGTGTCTGATAATGTGAGAAAAGGTGCGGCTTTGAACGCCGTGCAACTGGGCGAGTTATTGATAAAACACCATCTGTAAAAGATACTTATCCGGAAATTTGAAGATTTATTCGAGCTTGGCAATTACTGAGCGAGCTGATTGTTGGCTGGGGGAACCTGCAGAGGGGCAGCCGGCAATCACCAACCCTCTCGTTGTGCGAGAGCAGTTAACACAAAGGAAAAGGCTATGCTTCGGGTTCGTAAACTGGTACTGGCTATCGCTGCGGCGTCGGCGCTGTCTTCCGGTATGGCGCATGCGCTGGGTGTCGGTGAGCTGACACTCCAGTCATCTCTGAACCAGCCTCTGGTAGCAGAAATTGAACTCCTGGATGTGCGTGATCTTTCCGCCGAGGAAATGCGCCCGGCGCTCGCCTCCCCGGAAGAGTTCAACAAGGCCGGAGTCGACCGCCAGTATTTTCTGACCGACCTCAAGTTCACGCCTGTCATCAAGCCGAACGGCAAGAGCGTGATTCGCGTGACCTCGACCAAGCCGGTTCGCGAGCCCTACCTGAATTTCCTCGTGGAAGTGCTGTGGCCCAATGGCCGCCTGCTGCGTGAATACACACTGCTGCTCGATCCACCTCTTTACTCCCCCCAGGCCGCAGCCGCACCGCAATTGCCGGTCGCCGCTCCTGCGCCACGGCCTGCTACTTCCGCGCCGAGCACGCCGCCGCGCGCCGCGGCGCCTGTGCCAACGCCGGCTGCTCCGCGTACTGCAGCGGCAGAGCAGGGCAGCGAATACCGCACCAACACCAACGACACCCTGTGGGAGATTGCCCAGCGCGTACGCGGTAACGGCAGCGTCCATCAGGCGATGCTCGCCATTCAGGATCTCAATCCGGATGCGTTCATCGATGGCAACATCAACCGCATGAAGAGCGGCCAGGTGCTGCGCCTGCCGGACGAGGGGCAGATCGCCAGTCGCAGTCAGGCCGAGGCATTGGCTCAGGTTGGCGAACAGAACAGTTCCTGGCGCCAGGCGCGCAGCGCTCCGGCAACTGCCGGTACTCGACAGATCGATGCCACGCGCCGCACCGGTGCCGGCGCAGCACCTGCCGAAGTGCAGGCCGAAGACAAGCTCAAACTGCTGGCCGCCGATGCGGGTACGGCCACTGCGGGCAGCGAAAACGGTTCCAACGACAGTGCGGCGTTGAGCAATCAACTGGCAGTCACCCAGGAAAGCCTGGATTCGACCCGTCGTGAAAACGACGAGCTGAAAGATCGCATGAACGACCTGCAAAGCCAGCTCGACAAGCTGCAGCGGCTCATTCAACTGAAAGACAACCAATTGGCCAAGATGCAGGCCGATGTGTCAGCCACCGACGGTCAGGCTGCCGCTGATGATGACGCAGCACCTGCCGCCACGGGCCAGGCGCCGACTGAGTCCACGACCAATCCAGGTGAGGCTGCCACGCCTGCTGCTCCTGCGGGCGAAACACCCGCGGTTCCAACTGAGCCTGCAACTGAGGCCCCGGTAGTCGGCGAGCCAGCTCCGCAGCCTGGTACCGATGGTGCTCCCGCAGCACAAACCGATGGCGCTGCTGCTCCGGCCGAAGAGCCAGCGGTAGCCAGTCAGCCGGCGCCAGCCGAACCTGCCGCTCCCATCGTCAACAAGGCCCCGGAGCCGGTAGCCGCCGCGCCCGAGCCAGTCGATGAAGACAGCGCCCTCGACAAGCTGCTGGCCAACCCGATGCTGCTGGGTTTGATCGGTGGCAGCCTGTTGTTGGCATTGCTGCTGGTGTTGCTGATCCTGTCGCGTCGCAATGCGCGCAAGGAAGCCGAGGAGGAAGAGAGTCTCGCGGTATACCAGGAAGACACCCATCGCTTCGACAGCGACCTGGAACTGCCTGCCGACAGTCTGAATGATCTGCCGGATGACCTGGCTGCTCCGCTGCAGCCAGTCGGCGAGGAGCGGGTCACTGCGCAGACCGGTGACGCCCTGGGCGAGGCCGATATCTACGTCGCTTACGGCCGCTTCAATCAGGCCGCCGAGCTGCTGCACAACGCCATCAACGACGAGCCGCAGCGCACCGACCTGCGTCTGAAGCTGATGGAAGTCTACGCCGAGCTGGGCGACCGCGAAGGCTTCGCCCGCCAGGAAAACGAACTGCGTGAAATCGGCGGTGCCAATGCCGAAGTCGAGCAGCTGAAAAGTCGTTACCCGGCCATGGTGGTGCTTGGCGGCGCCGCTACGCTGGCTGGCGCTGCCGCCGCCGATGATCTGGATTCCTTCAGTCTGGACGACCTGGAATTGGACGAACCCGCTCAACCGGCGGCATCGCAACCTGCCGACGACGCCTTCGATCTCGACCTGGATGCACTCGAGGCCGAATTCGCCGCTGACCCGCAGGCGACGGCTCAGGACACCAGCGGTTTCGACGAAATCGACACCCTGAGCCTGGATTCCGATCTGGATCTGCAGGCTCCCGAACAACCAGCCGCAAGCAAGGATGACGAAGTGGCTTTCGATCTGGATCTCGGCAATGAAGCCGATAACCGTCAGGAGCTCGGTGGTGAGCTGGCGGACTTCAGTCTTGATCTGGACTCGCCTGGCATTCCAGCAGCGGCTCAGGAAGATGAGTTCCTGCTGAGCCTCGATGAGGACGTCGACAAGGCGCCAGCCAACGATGGTCTGACTGATTTCTCCTCGGCTCTTGCGGACGAAAAGGCTCAGGATGATTTTGGCCTGCCAGCCGATTTCGACCTGTCGCTCAACGACGAAACGCCGGCTCCGGCCGCGGATGCCAGCTTCGCCGCTCAGCTCGATGACGTGACTGCCGAACTCGACCAGTTGGCCGAAAGCCTTGAGCAGCAAGGTCAGCTGGAGCCGCAAGGCCAGCAGGCGGATGCCCCGTCGCTCGACGACGATGAGGACTTCGACTTCCTCTCGGGTACCGACGAGACCGCTACCAAGCTGGATCTGGCGCGGGCCTACATTGATATGGGCGATACCGAGGGTGCCCGTGACATCCTCGATGAAGTGATCGCCGAAGGTAACGATGGTCAGCAGCAGGAAGCGCGAGAGCTGATCGGCAAACTGGTTTGATACATGTCTGATGTGCGTACCTCGACGGCAGCCGAAATGGCTGCCGTCGGCATTTACAAGATAGCCCTGGGTGTCGAGTATCGTGGCGCCCGTTACCGTGGTTTCCAGCGTCAGCGCGATGGTGTCCCATCGATCCAGGCGTCCCTCGAGAAAGCCCTTTCCAAGGTCGCCGGTGGCGCGCCCGTGACGCTGAGCTGTGCCGGGCGTACCGATGCCCTGGTGCATGCCAGTGGCCAGGTGGTGCACTTCGACACCACGGTCGAGCGCTCCATGCACGCCTGGGTCATGGGCGCCAACATGAATCTGCCCGGTGACATCAGCGTGACCTGGGCCAAGGCCATGCCGGGGCACTTCGATGCACGCTTCTGCGCCATGGCGCGCCGCTATCGCTATGTGATCTACAACGATCAGATCCGCCCGGCGCACATGGCCGAAGAGGTGACCTGGAACCACCGCCCGCTGGATATCGAACGCATGCGTGAAGCCGCGCGCGTATTCATCGGTACCCATGATTTCAGTGCCTTTCGTGCTCGACAGTGCCAGGCCAAGTCGCCGATCAAGACGGTGCACCATCTGGAATTGCTGCAGCACGGGCGTTTCATCGTGCTGGATATTCGCGCCAACGCCTTCCTGCACCATATGGTGCGTAACATCGCCGGTGTGCTGATGACCATCGGTGCTGGTGAACGGCCTGTGGAGTGGGCTGGCGAGGTGCTGGAAACCGGTGTACGACGCACTGGCGGCGTAACGGCCCATCCATACGGGCTGTATCTGGTGCAGGTGGATTATCCGGCCGAGTTCGAGTTGCCGACACGCTATCTGGGGCCGCATTTCCTATCCGGCCTGAGAGACGTGGCGATCCCGGAGTAAGCGGCGGAGCAGGGCGGGCACAGCAATTAATGGCCCGCCTTTGTTGGTCATTTGTTACCATCCGGCCTTTCGCGGAGGTATTCGTCTTTTGTCAGTCGTTCGCTGCAAGATCTGCGGGATTACCCGCCTCGAGGATGCGCTCGCCGCAGTGGCGGCCGGTGCCGACGCGATCGGTCTGGTGTTCTATGAGCGCAGCCCGCGGGCGGTGTCGATCGAGCAGGCGCGGGCCATCGTTACAGCGTTGCCGCCGTTCGTGACCACGGTCGGCCTGTTCGTCGACATGCCGCGAGCCGAGATGGACGAGGTACTGGCCGCGGTGCCGCTGGATCTGCTGCAGTTTCACGGTGATGAAAGCGCAGCCGATTGCGAAGCGGTGGGGCGGCCTTACATCAAGGCCCTGCGGGTTCGTGCGCAGGATGATGTGACGGCCCTGGTGGATGCTTATCCAGGCGCGCGCGCGGTACTGCTCGATACCTTCGTGGAAGGGGTGCCCGGTGGTACGGGGCAGGCCTTCGACTGGTCGCTGGTGCCGGTGCAACTGAGCAAGCCGGTTATCCTGGCGGGCGGCCTGACCCCGGAAAACGTCACGGCGGCAATCGCTCAGGTACGTCCTTATGCAGTGGATGTCAGCGGAGGCGTCGAGGCGGGCAAGGGCATCAAGGATGCCGCCAGGGTAAAAGACTTCGTGCGTGCTGTTCGAGCGGTAGGAGACTTGATGTGACGGCGCTGCTCAGCGGGCCGTCCATACTCCTATCGCCGCGACGAGTGCGCGCTTTTTTCGTGGTCGGGCAAGGTGGTGGGCGTAACGCCGGCCCCTGTGGCGACCGCTTTGTGAATTCGCTTGTCATGTGCAGCAAGCATGTTGAAGCCTACAGCGTTGGAGAATTGAGAGCATGAGCAACTGGCTGGTAGACAAACTGATCCCATCGATCATGCGTTCCGAGGTCAAGAAGAGTTCGGTGCCGGAAGGCCTGTGGCACAAGTGCCCGTCCTGCGAGGCCGTGCTGTACAAGCCCGAGCTGGAAAAGACCCTGGACGTTTGTCCCAAGTGCAGTCACCACATGCGTATCAATGCGCGGGCGCGCCTGGACATCTTCCTCGATGCCGAGGGTCGTGAAGAGATCGGCGCCGATCTCGAGCCCAGCGATCGCCTGAAATTCCGCGACAGCAAGAAGTACAAGGATCGCCTGGTTGCTGCGCAGAAGCAGACCGGCGAGAAGGACGCGCTGATCTCCATGAGCGGCACCCTGGAAGGCATGCCGATCGTGGCCTGCGCCTTCGAGTTCTCCTTCATGGGAGGCTCCATGGGTGCGATCGTCGGTGAGCGCTTCGTGCGTGCCGCCAATGTGGCGCTGGAGAACCGCTGCCCGTTCGTGTGCTTCGCCGCTTCCGGTGGTGCGCGCATGCAGGAAGCGCTGATCTCGCTGATGCAGATGGCCAAGACCTCGGCCGTTCTGGCGCGTCTGCGCGAAGAAGGCATTCCGTTCATTTCCGTGCTCACCGATCCGGTCTACGGCGGCGTTTCCGCCAGCCTGGCCATGCTGGGTGATGTAATCGTTGCCGAGCCGAAGGCGCTGATCGGCTTCGCCGGCCCGCGAGTGATCGAGCAGACCGTTCGCGAGAAACTGCCAGAAGGCTTCCAGCGCAGCGAGTTCCTCATCGAGCACGGCGCCATCGATATGATCATTCACCGTGCCGAGCTGCGTCCGCGCCTGGCTCGCCTGCTGGCTCAGTTCACCCACCAGCCATCTCCTGCAGCGCTGCCGGTCACTGCATGACCCAGCGCTCCCTGGCCGAGTGGCTGGCGTACCTGGAGCGTTTGCATCCGAGCGCCATCGACATGGGCCTGGAGCGCTCCCGGGAGGTCGCCGAGCGCCTTGGGCTTTCCCGGCCGGCGCCGCGAGTGATCACGGTGACCGGCACCAACGGCAAGGGCTCGACCTGCGCCTTTCTCGCCTCGTTGCTGCGCGCTCAGGGCCTCAAAGTCGGCGTGTACAGCTCGCCGCACCTGCTGCGCTACAACGAGCGAGTACAGATCGACGGCCTGGAGGCCAGCGATGAAGGTCTTTGTGAGGCCTTCACGGCGGTCGAAGCGGCGCGTGGCGAAACCTCGCTGACCTATTTCGAAATGGGCACTCTGGCCGCTTTCTGGCTGTTCGAGCGCGCCGCTCTGGATGTCGCGGTGCTGGAAGTCGGCCTGGGCGGGCGCCTGGATGCGGTAAACCTGATCGACGCCGACCTGGCACTGATCACCAGTATTGGCGTGGATCACGCCGACTGGCTGGGCGATACCCGCGAGTCCGTTGCGTTCGAGAAGGCTGGCATTCTGCGTGCTGGCAAACCCGCGTTATGCGGCGACTTCGATCCACCGCTGCCGCTGCTGGAGCGTGTCGCCGAGCTCGATGCGCCGTTCTTCCTGCGTTGCCGGGATTTCGATCTGAGCATCGCTGAAGATGGCTGGAACTGGTATGGGCTGACTGCCCGCGGTGAAGTGTTGCGCCTCGCGGGCTTGCCATTGCTCGATCTGCCCATGGAGAACGCCGCGCTGGCGCTGCAGGCCTATGCCTTGCTCGACCTGCCGTGGGATGCGGATCGTATCGCCAGTGCTTTGCAGGTGACGCGGGTCGCCGGGCGTCTGGATCGTCGTCACTTGAACTGGCAGGGCAAGTCCCTCACTCTGTTGCTCGATGTAGGGCACAATCCCCACGCAACTCAGTTCCTTGCCGGGCGTCTGCAGGCCCGTCCGTCCGCAGGCCGGTGTCTGGCGGTGTTTGGCCTGCTGGCCGACAAGGATCTGCCTGCCGTGGTGGCGCCGCTGTTGGGCGAAGTGGCGCATTGGGCGGTGACTTCATTGCCAACCGAGCGCTCACGTCCCGCGGCCGAGTTGCATGGTCATCTGGTCGCCTGCGCCGCGCAGGCCGAGATGTATAGCGATGTGGCGAGTGCTCTGCAGGCACAGTGCGAGCGCGCCACGGCAGGGGATGAAATTCTGCTCTTTGGATCTTTTTTCTGCGTGGCCGAAGCCCTGATGTGGCTGGAGCGTCACGCCCAGGAGGGTGTGCAGGATGGCAATGCTGGATAGCGGAACGAAGCAACGTATTGTCGGGGCTCTGGTGCTGGTAGCGCTGGCGGTGATTTTCCTGCCGATGCTGCTGTCCCGTCCTGACGAGTTGCGTCATGTGGTGGTCGATGCGCCAAGCATACCGGCCAAGCCGGTGGTGCCGGAAATCGAGATGCAACCGGTGATCGTTCCGGATCCCCAGGAGTTACCGCAGGAGCCGATACCCGGCGATAGCGCGGCTGCCGGAGATGCGCAGGCACCCGTCGAGCAGCCGATCGTCGAGTTGCCCGCCGACGAAACGCCTGTGGCGACTCCAGCTCCGCAACCAACGCCGAGCAAGCCCGCCGAAGTGACTCCACCGCCGCAGAAGGCTCCGGCCGAGCGTCTGGATGCCAACAGCCTGCCGGTCAGTTGGTCGGTGCAGTTGGCCAGTCTGTCCAGTCGCCCGGGGGCGGAAACCCTGCAGAAAACCTTGCGTGCTCAGGGCTACAACGCCTACATCCGTAGCGTCGATGGCATGAACCGGGTATTCGTCGGGCCGTTGATCGAGCGGGTCGAGGCCGACCGTTTGCGTGATCAGCTCAACCGTCAGCACAAGCTCAATGGCTTCGTGGTGCGCTTCCAGCCAGAAAGCAACTGACTCGGTATCTGCGCTTAACCGATGGGCAGGGCTCTGCTAAAATACAGCGCCTCTTCCATCGGTAGCCTGCATCGTGGCATTCACTTGGGTCGATTGGGCGATCATCGCCGTCATCGCCGTATCCAGTCTGATCAGCTTGAGCCGTGGCTTCGTCAAGGAAGCCCTGTCGCTTGTCACCTGGATTATCGCTGGCGTCGTAGCCTGGATGTTTGGCGGTGCGCTCTCGCAGCATCTCGGTGCCTACATCGAAACTCCTTCCGCCCGCGTCATCGCCGCCTGTGTCTTGTTGTTCGTATTGACCCTGCTGGTCGGGGCCTTGATCAATTATCTGATCGGTGAACTGGTTCGGGTGACCGGGCTTTCGGGCACGGATCGTTTTCTCGGTATGGTATTCGGTGCTGCTCGCGGTGCCTTGCTGGTGGTGGTCGCAGTCGGGCTATTGAGCCTGGCGCCTGTCGAGCAGGATGTCTGGTGGCAGCAGTCGACGTTGCTACCGCATTTTCTGATGGTTGCAGACTGGTCGAAGAACCTCATCCTGGGGATGTCCAGCGAGTGGTTGGCGAGCGGTATCCGCGAGCCGGTCGAACTGCCGTTCAAAGACGTGCTGCCGGGAACCATTCCCGCTGGCACTGGTAATTAGTCGTTCCACTGAGTAGGGGTTGCGTCACATGTGTGGCATTGTCGGTATCGTCGGTAAATCGAACGTCAATCAGGCGCTGTATGACGGGCTCACCGTCCTCCAGCACCGCGGCCAGGATGCTGCCGGTATCGTTACCAGCCATGAGGGACGGCTGTTCCTGCGCAAGGACAATGGCCTGGTGCGCGATGTGTTCCAGCAGCGGCACATGCAGCGCCTGATCGGCCACATGGGCATCGGCCACGTGCGCTACCCGACTGCCGGTAGCTCCAGCTCTGCCGAGGCGCAGCCGTTCTATGTCAACTCGCCCTACGGCATTACCCTGGCGCACAACGGCAACCTGACCAACGTCGAGCAACTGGCCAAGGAGATCTACGAATCGGATCTGCGCCACGTCAACACCAGCTCCGATTCTGAGGTGCTGCTCAACGTATTCGCCCACGAACTGGCTGTGCGCGGCAAGCTCAACCCCAGCGAGGAAGATGTGTTCGCTGCGGTCAAGGACGTGCACAAGCGTTGCCGTGGCGGTTACGCGGTGGTGGCGATGATCACCGGTTACGGCATCGTCGGCTTCCGCGACCCGAACGGCATTCGCCCGATCGTCTTCGGCCAGCGTCATACCGACGAAGGCGTCGAATACATGATCGCTTCCGAAAGCGTGGCGCTGGACGTCCTCGGCTTCACCCTGATCCGCGACCTGGCTCCCGGCGAGGCGGTGTACATCACCGAAGAAGGTCAACTGCATACCCGTCAGTGCGCGCCTAATCCGCACCATGCGCCGTGCATCTTCGAACACGTTTACCTGGCTCGTCCGGACTCGATCATGGACGGTGTATCGGTATACAAGGCGCGCCTGCGCATGGGCGAGAAGCTGGCCGACAAGATTCGTCGTGAGCGCCCGGAACACGATATCGACGTGGTCATCCCGATTCCCGATACCAGCCGTACTTCGGCGCTGGAATTGGCTAACCACCTCGGCGTGAAGTTTCGCGAAGGTTTCGTCAAGAACCGCTACATCGGTCGTACCTTCATCATGCCGGGGCAGGCGGCCCGCAAGAAGTCGGTACGCCAGAAGCTCAATGCCATCGAGCTGGAGTTCCGCGGCAAGAACGTGATGCTGGTGGACGACTCCATCGTACGCGGCACCACCTGCAAGCAGATCATCCAGATGGCCCGTGAAGCTGGCGCGAAGAACGTGTATTTCTGTTCGGCGGCACCTGCCGTGCGTTATCCGAACGTGTATGGCATCGATATGCCGAGCCCACACGAGCTGATCGCCCATGGCCGTACGACCGAGCAGGTAGCCGAGCTGATCGGTGCCGATTGGCTGATCTATCAGGATCTCGATGACCTGAAAGAGGCTGTCGGTGGTGGCAAGATCAAGATCGAACACTTCGATTGCGCGGTGTTCGATGGCCAGTACGTGACCGGCGACGTCGACGAGGCTTACCTCAATCGCATCGACCTGGCGCGTAACGATGGCTCCAAGACCGAGGGTCAGGTCAGCGAGATCATCGGCCTGTATAACAACTGATCGACAGGTACGTAGGGTGGATGACGCTTCACCCATCCACCGCTTTGCAATCGCAATGGTGGATGAAAAGAGTATCCCCGATCCACCCTACATGACTTGAAGCGCTTAGCAATTGATTGACGACCGGGCCCATGTGGCCCGGACTGGTTTCTGGACGAGGACGCGATATGACGCAGGAATGGGATGCCGGTCGGCTCAACAGCGATCTGGACGGTGTCGGCTTCGACACCCTGGCGGTGCGTGCCGGGCAACACCGCACGCCGGAGGGCGAGCACAGCGAGGCGCTGTTCACCACCTCCAGCTACGTGTTCCGCACCGCCGCCGACGCAGCTGCACGCTTCGCCGGTGAAGTGCCGGGCAACGTCTATTCGCGCTACACCAACCCCACGGTACGTGCCTTCGAGGAGCGTATCGCAGCGATGGAAGGCGCCGAGCAGGCGGTCGCGACCGCTTCGGGTATGTCGGCGATCCTGTCCATCGTCATGAGCCTGTGCAGCGCCGGTGACCATGTACTGGTGTCGCGCAGCGTATTCGGCTCGACCATCAGCCTGTTCGAAAAGTATTTGAAGCGTTTCGGTGTGCAGGTCGACTACGTGCCGCTGGCTGATCTGCAAGCCTGGGCGGGTGCATTCAAGCCCAACACCAAGCTGCTGTTCGTCGAGTCGCCTTCCAACCCGCTGGCCGAGCTGGTGGATATCGCTGCGCTGGCCGCAATCGCCCACGAGCGTGGTGCGCTGCTGGCAGTGGACAACTGCTTCTGCACGCCTGCGCTGCAACAGCCGCTGAAGCTCGGTGCGGATATCGTCATGCACTCGGCTACCAAGTTCATCGACGGTCAGGGCCGCGCCATGGGCGGTGTGGTGGCCGGTAGTGCCAAACTGATGACGGATGTGGTGGGCTTTCTGCGTACCGCAGGGCCGACCCTGAGCCCGTTCAACGCCTGGATCTTTCTCAAAGGCCTGGAGACGTTGCGTATCCGCATGCAGGCCCATTGTGCCAGCGCCCTGGCACTGGCTCAGTGGCTGGAGCAACAGGAGGGGATCGAGCACGTGTATTACGCTGGTCTCGCCAGCCATCCTCAGCATGAACTGGCTGCGCGTCAGCAGAGCGCCTTTGGTGCAGTCGTGAGTTTCGAAGTCAAGGGAGGCAAGGAGGGCGCCTGGCGTTTCATCGATGCCACACGAGTGATTTCCATCACCACCAACCTGGGCGACACCAAGACCACCATCGCCCATCCGGCGACGACGTCCCACGGTCGCCTGTCGCCGCAAGAGCGTGCCAATGCCGGTATTCGTGACAGCCTGATCCGGGTTGCGGTCGGCCTGGAAGACGTGGCCGATCTCAAGGCCGATCTGGCTCGTGGTCTGGCGGCGCTGTAAAAACCATTATTTTAGAAAAAATCGAAGCGGGGCCTTGACTTAGGTTTGGCCCCCGCGTAAATTTCGCGGCCTCGCAAGACGAAGGGTGATTAGCTCAGCCGGGAGAGCATCTGCCTTACAAGCAGAGGGTCGGCGGTTCGATCCCGTCATCACCCACCACTTCACTTGAGAGATTGGACGCAAGTCCACCGACGCGCAGCGGTAGTTCAGTCGGTTAGAATACCGGCCTGTCACGCCGGGGGTCGCGGGTTCGAGTCCCGTCCGCTGCGCCATATTTTCCATGCAAGACATTGTCTGGCATGTGATGCGAAAGCAAGTTTCGCATCTGCGATGCAAGAGTTGTACGGACGCAAGTCCACCGACACGCAGCGGTAGTTCAGTCGGTTAGAATACCGGCCTGTCACGCCGGGGGTCGCGGGTTCGAGTCCCGTCCGCTGCGCCATATCAACCTGCCTTGGGCAGGTTCCCTGAAAAGCGGCCATTGGCCGCTTTTCTTGTTTCTGCTCTCCTCAATTCCTGTTGGCTGACGCGCCCTGATCGCATGGCGCTGACTGGGCCACCTGTCGCCATCACATTTCCATCTCATTGACACCAGGAGCCGTTCTCCAGAATCGATATTCTCCAATCGAATAACCATCTGAAAAAAAGTGATTTTACGAAATAATCGGTAACCCTCATTCTTGGCCGCACCAGACAACTGGAATTCCGTTTTTGCTTAGACCGGCTCTAAGCCGGTACTTCCAGGAGTCTGTTGGTAATGGGTAATCTTCAATCCTCCGTGCGTTCCACCGCGGCCTGGCAGCAGGCTCGTGTGCCCGGAGAGGTCTTTGACCTCGGTGTACCTCTGCGTCAGGCGCTGGGTACGCTGCGTCACACCCCCCATGCCTCGCGTCCCGTCCTGGGGCGTCGTGAAGCGATTCTGCTTGGCACCTTTGCGCTGGTTCTGCATGCCGCGGTACTGGTCTGGCTGAGCCAGCGACCCGAGCCGGTGCTACCGGAAGTGCCAGTGGAAATCCCGCCGATGACCATCGAGTTCGCGGCCCCGACTCCGCCACCGGAGCCCGTGATCGAACCGCCACCGCCCGAGCCTGTCGTCGAGCCGCCACCACCGGTGGTCGACGAGTTGGCAGTCAAGCCGCCGCCCAAGCCGGAACCACCCAAGCCACAGCCGCCTAAACCCAAGCAGGAGCCCAAGCCCGTGCCGAAACCGGTCGAGCCCGCGCCTGCACCACCCAAGGTCGAAGCGCCACCGGCACCGCCTGCACCGCCCGCACCAAAACCGGTGACCGAGACGCCGCCGTCCGCCAATGCCGCTTACCTGCGCAACCCGGCGCCGGAGTATCCCTCGCTGGCCCAGCGCCGCGGTTGGGAAGGCACCGTACTGCTGCGCATCCGCGTGCTGGCCAATGGCAAACCCGGCGACATCCAGATCCAGACCAGCAGCGGTCGTGACGTACTCGACCAGGCCGCGGTTAAAGCCGTACAGCGTTGGAGCTTCGTGCCCGCCAAGCGTGGCGATGTCGCCCAGGAAGGCTGGGTCACCGTACCGCTGGACTTCCGCCTGAACTAAGCGCACCGCAACACCCTTTTTCCACGAGCCCGGGACAGCCCGGGTTCGAACCCCGTCATCGACATACCGTTTTCCGAGGAACGCATCATGAACCTGTTAGTGGACTCCCCCCTGCAATCGGTCGAACATGCCGTCATCTGGCTGCTGATCGGCTTTTCCGTCGTCACCTGGGGCCTGGCCCTGATCAAGGGCATCCAGTTCGCTCGCCAGCGCCATCAGGATCGCAAGTTCCAGAAGCTGTTCTGGTCAGCCACCAGTCTCGACTCGGCCGCCGAACTGGGCCAGAACCAGTCCGGCGCGGTAGCTCATGTGGCCCAGGCCGGCTTCGCCGCCATCCAGGTACCGGACGGCCAGCAGCCAGGTGACCTCAGTCAGGCGATCAACCACCAGGATCGCCTCGAACGCGCCCTGCGTCAGCAGATCCAGCGTGAGCGTCGTTCGCTTGAATCCGGTCTGGCGGTGGTCGCCTCTATCGGTTCCACCTCACCCTTCATCGGCCTGTTCGGCACCGTGTGGGGCATCATGGAAGCGCTCAAGGGCATCAGCGCGGCGGGCAACGCCAGCCTGGAAACCGTGGCTGGTCCGATTGGTGCCGCCCTGGTCGCTACTGGCGTGGGTATCGCCGTCGCGGTACCGGCGGTGCTGGTCTACAACTACTTCCTGCGTCGCCTCAAGCTGACCGCTGCGGATCTGGACGACTTTGCCCATGACTTCTACAGCCTGGCGCAGAAGAGTGCCTTCAAGGTTATTGTCCATCCGGGCGCCAAGCGCGGCGGTATCGCCAGCGGCCAACCTGTAAAAGAGGCGGTGTGAGATGGCTTTCTCGACCCAGGACAACGATGAAGTCCTCAGCGAAATCAACGTCACGCCGCTGGTAGACGTGATGCTGGTACTGCTGGTGGTGTTCATCGTCACCGCACCGCTGCTGACCAACTCGATTCCGATCAACCTGCCGAAGACCGAAGCCGTGGCCCCAGCAGATCAGAAAGACCCACTGGTGATCAGCATCGACGGTGACGGCAAGCTGTTCATCAACAAGGACGAGATTGAGCCGGAGTTGCTGGAAAGCAGCCTGATCCAGGCCAAGGCCGATGATGCCGAGCTGAAGGTGCAACTGCAGGCCGATGACCAGGTGGACTACGGTTCGGTGGCCAAGGCCATGGCCGCCATCGAGCGCGCCGGCATCACCAAGCTGGCGGTGATCACCGCACGCTGATTAACGGTACAACTGCCGCAACAGACCCTGGGGCCTGCAGCGATTGCTCAGGCCCTTGTCCATTTCCGACATCCCATTTCGTGGCTGTGCGCTCCATGCATATCGATCTTCGCCAACTTCGTCATTTCATCGCGCTGGTCGAACATCGCAACTTCACATCGGCCGCCGAGGCGATGAGCATTTCCCAGTCGGCGTTCAGCCGCAGTATCCAGGCGCTGGAGCAGGGTTTTGGTGCACGGCTGGTGGATCGCACCCGTAATCTGGAGCCGACCCGCAAGGGGCGTCTGGTGCTGGAGCATGCCAGGCGGTTGATTGGCGATGCCCAGGAGTTGCTAAACGAGGTACGCCAGTTCAACGAGCAGGACGCTGGCGAGGTGCGCTTCGCCTGTGGCCCGGCGCCCGCTGCCTGGCTCATGCCTCAGGCCATCGGCCTGTTCAACCGGCGTTTGCCCAAGGTTCGCCTGCGTTTTCAGGTGGATAACTGGCAGGCGTTGGGGCAGCGCCTGCTGGCCGAGGAGTTCGAGTTCTTCGTCGCCGATAGCCGTAACTTCGAGATCGATCCGGACTACCAGGTGCAGCCACTCAGTCAGCACCGCTGGGGTTTCTGTTGCCGCCAGGAACATCCACTGGCCGCGTTCGACGAGGTCACGGTTGAGCAGCTCCTAGGCTATCCGGTTGCCGGTACGGTGCGCCCGCCGAACCTGCGCAAGGCATTGGTCGAGCTCAGTGGCAAACCGGACTTCCAGACCAGTATCGAGTGCGAGAACGGCTACAGTCTGATCGCGGTGTTGCAGCATTCCGATGCCATCGGCACTACCAATGTCAGCGACAGCAACCCTCACCTCGGTGCGGGCGGTCTCAAGTTGCTCGCGGTGGCCGGGCTGGATATGCGGGGTGAGGAGTTCTACACCCATTACGGCATCATCAGCCGCGCCGGCTATCGCTTGTCCTACCCGGCGCAACTGCTGATCGAGAGCTTTCTCGACGCCGATCGCGAATTGCAGGTGCGCGAATCGGGGACGACGGATGCCTGACAGGCGTCTATTGCCACTGGTCTGGTTGCTGCTGTGGTGTGCACCAGCCGGCCTTGCCGATTCAGTCAGCGAAGCGAGGGTAGCGGCACGCTCTCAGCAAGGCGACCCCTATCCGCTTGCCGAGGTGTCGTTCGCTGGCGGTGTGCGGGGCTTGCCAGGGCTGGTGTACGAGCGCCGCGACGGATTCCGCCCATTGGCTCTCGACCTCTATCTGCCGCCCGGAGAAGCCCGCCCCAGCCCGCTACTGCTGTTCGTGCACGGCGGCGGCTGGTCGGGGGGCCATTCGCGTGCGCTGGGGGAGCTGGAGGATTTCCCGGCGCTGTTGGCGGAGCTGGCCGGGCGAGGTTACATAGTCGCTTTGATCGATTACCGCCTGAGCGGCGAGGCACACTTTCCCGCGCCGCTGGAGGCTATCCGCGCGGTCATGGTATGGCATCGACCCGACGCGAGTGGCGATCTGGGGCGCTTCGGCAGGGGCGCATCTGGCCGCCCTGGCGGCTTTCGACTCGCCCTTGCCGGTGCGTGCGCTGGTCGGCTGGTTCGGGGCCTATGACCTGTCGACCTTGCTGGCGGATGCAAGCTATCCGGACATCGCCGCGGCCGCCGGCAAGTTGCTGGGGTGCGCCCCGGCGGAGTGTTCCAGGGCGGTATCGCAGGCCGCCAGCCCGCTGGCGAGGCTGGGCAGGCGCGCTCCTGCGAGCCTGCTGATCCACGGTGACGATGATCGAGTGGTGCCCCCCGCGCAGTCGGTTGCCATGGCCGAGGCATTGCGCCGCCAAGGGGCCGAGGTCGGGCTGGTGCTGATCCCCGCCGTGGGGCACGGCCTGGTTGGATCGGAGCTGGCCGTCACCCGTGCAGCCAATCGCAGGGCCTTGGAGGCCAACGTGACATTCCTCGACAGGACGTTGCAGGGACGGGAGGAGTGATGGCGATTGCTTCCGTCTATCTGATCGTGGCCCTGGGAGCCGCGGTGGCTGGTTTCGCCCAGGGGCTTTCTGGGTTCGCTTTCGGCCTGGTAGCCATGTCGGCAGATAGTGCTGGGCCTGCTCACGGCTTCGGGAGTCGCTCTGCTCGCATCCTCCGTTCCGGCCCTGCTGATGGGGTGAGCGGTTCCCGACGAGCTACCCCAGTCGTGTCACGCGAAACGCCGAAATGGCCTGGCGCGACCAGACCTGGCGGAAACCGAAATGCCCCGGCGGCGGAAGCCCGTCGTGGCGGGCCTGGAAGAAGGTGTCGCCATCGACCAGATAGCGCGTGCCCCGGGCGTCCAGTTCAAGCGCGATGTGGTACGGGCGGTTGGCTTCGAGCAGGTGTGCCGGATCGAGGTATTCCCCCAGCACCAGGCGCTGGCCGCCGCCGTCGTAGCGGCGAAAGCGCGTGGTGCTGTTGTAGTTGCCACCCATGCCGACATAGTAGAGGGCCAGGCTGTCGTATTCGGCCAGGGCGCCGCTGCGGGTGAACAGGTCGGCGTTGCCCGGGTCGCGTGCCGCCCAGAACTGATTGAGGTCGGAAAGGCGGTCGTTGGCGCCGTCGCCCAGCAGCACCTGGCGCTGGAATTCGATGCGGTAGGCGCCGTCCAGCGGCTGTTTCAGCCACACGGTCACCCCGCGGGGACTGTCGATCAGCAGTTGGCCTCTTTCGGTCTGCACCCGGGTGGCCGGATCCTCGGCCTCGACGTGCCAGCGTTGCGTGGAGAAGTGGGAGAAGTCGTCTTCGAGCAGGATGTCCGGCAGCTTGTTGCCGCCGACGGGGTGCTCGGTGCACGAGGGAAAAGGCATGAGGTGTTCTCTGTTACGGCTGGGGCGCCGGTATGGCCGGCGTGTGGATTCAGTCGATGGTTGGCGGCGGGCCGGCCAGTGCCAATAGCGCCATGGCAGTCAGTCCCCACTGGGCGACGGCATTGGTCGACAGGTTGGCGGTCGCGGTGCTGCCCGAGCGCTGGTCGATCATTGAAACCGGCTCGGCTTCGCGTAGCGGATAGAGGTAGGCCGGCGTGGGAATCTGCCGATAGGTACGGTTGGGCCGCGGGATGCCGCCTTCACCCTTGCGGAACTCCTGCCAGGCGCGGCGTTGCAGGGCCGCATCGTGCAGGTGATTGCCGGCGAAGGCGCTGAGCCGGGCGTGGGCCTGGGTCAGGTTGGTCTTGGTCAGCGGCTGACCGAGCGCCTGGCGTTGTTCTTCAGCGCTGGCGTTGTACAGGCGGCAGTAGTCCAGCCAGGCGCGCTCGAACGTGGCTGAAGGCAACAATTGCAGCAGCTCGCCGCAGATCTCCGCCAGGCCGAATACTGCGCTCAGGTGCAGTACGTAGAGATGACCACTGTCGTTGCGATCGAAGCGCCCGCTGGCGATGTGCATGTCCGCCGAGCCACTGAAGAAACCCTGTGGCTGGCTGGCAATGCTTTCCATGCCATTGAGCAGGCGCTGGCGGATGCCGGCGTCGCCAGTGCGTTCCCACTCGGTCAGCCAGGCGGCGGCGATGGCGCCCCAGTCGATGCCGAAGAACAGGTTGACCTTGTCCGGATCCTGCGCCTTGCGCTGGCCGATCTTGCGCGCAGGCACTACGTCGCGCAGGGTGCGCAGGGCCTCGACCTGTTCGCGCAGCAGGTCGCCGGTGCGTTCGTCGGCAGTCAGGTAATACAGGAAGCGTCGGTTGGCAGCGGTGGACACGCGCAGCTGCTTGGCGCTGTCGCCCCAGTGCCGCACGTTGTGGCGCGAACCGAGTGGCGCGAAGGGGCCGAGGTGGTGCACGTCGACCTCACCGGTATGGCGAGTCATGGCTTCGGCCATGCGGAACACATCGGCCCGGCCGCTGCGCAAAAAGTAGTACCAGAGCCACAGATCGGTGCTCAGTTCCGAATTGTCCCAGGCGTAGCCACCGACATCGTAGCGCCACACATGGCGATCGCCATCGTAGGTGTGCATGACGTCGCCGTAGTCCCAGAAGCCATACCATTTGCGCTGCTCGACCTCGCCTTTGTAGAAGTCGAAGTACCAGGCCAGCTGTTTTTCCAGTTCGTCCTCGCCGGGGCGCTGTGGCTGGATCGGCGACCAGGCCGGGCCGAATACACCGGCGGCATGCAGGCGTTCCGGGCTGGCCTGCAACAGCGGTGGCTCCTGGATACGCGCGGCGATGGCCAGCAGGTGCTCGCTCGACGGCGTGGCGGCGAGCACTTCCAGTTGCAGTTCGCTGGTGCGCGCCACGCCCTTGGGAGAGCCGAAGCCGGGCTCGTAGTCCTCGTAGGTGATATCCAGCGCTTCGCGCTGCTTGGCGTGCGTGTCCTGGCCGAGGCCATCGTGGTAGAAGCGCAAGTCCATCGGCTCGGCCTGGGGCGCCCACAGCCAGAGGGTAACCTGGGCAAGATCGCGATGGGCATCTTCGATATCCAGCTGCGCTGGATAGCTCTGCCAGAAGTTGCGCAGACCGAATGCCACGCCGCCGTTGGGGGAGCCCAGGTAACCGACACCCGCAGCGCGCTCGCCATTGGCGACCTGCACCCAGCCCTGACCGCTGGCCGTGCGCTTGCTGATGCTGTACGCATCGGGGTGTGCCTGCAGCAGCCGATAGCTGCCGAATGCCGGCACGTAGCCAAGGTTTTCGGCTATCGGCGAAACCAGCGCAGGGGTGGCCTGGCCTGCCAGTTGTGCCGTCACCACCCCGGGGCCGGGATCACGACGCAAGCCGCTGAGCCCGCGCACCGATTCGCGCAGAAGGCCGCCATTGGCCGAAACGAAGCGCACGTGACGATCATGCAGAGGGGCGTCCAGCGGTACGCCGAAGCGCAGGCCGATGCCTTTGATGAAATCGCGCTGCTCATCACCGTCATAGACGATGGTATGCATCAGCCGCATGGCCGCAGAGCCCGCATAGAAGTACAGGCGCACGGTGAACGGCAGCAAGGCCGGCAGCCCTGGCGTTTCACTGCGGTGTTCGCCGCGCAGGGTAATGACCGCGCGTACCGGGCCAGGCTGCTCGACTTCCACCTCAGTGACATGGCTGCGATAGCGGCGTGTCACCACCTCGTCCCGATCGGGATCGCCCTGTACCTGCAACACCAGTTCGCCGGCCAGCAGTGCCGGCTGATCCTTGCGCAGGATGCGTTCGATCAGCAGCGAACCACTGCGCGGGATGACGCAGCGCAGGGCGCCGGTATCGACGGTGATGGATCCAGGCGATTCGCTGACCAGTGAAGATCCGCGCGCTTCGACCGCTGGTACGGGTTGCAGGCCATAGTGCTCACTGGGCGCCGGATGAGGCGCCAGGGCATGCGCCGACCATTTCAGCGAACCATCCGGCCACCAGGCCAGGGGCCAGCTCTGCAGCGGCAGGGCGCGGCCCACGGCATCGCGGATCTCGAAGCCGCTGTCACCGGGCACCTGGCCCTGAGCCCAGGGCGTACCCCAGGTGACACCAGCGAAGGCTGGTGGCAATTCACCGTCCAGCCAGTGCAGGGCGGCGCCTGCGGGTGCGCTATTGCCTCGGCCAGGTGAACGTGCCAGGGCGCCGGCCGCCAGCAGGGGGGTGGCCAGGGCGGCGAGGCCGCTGCCCTTGACGAAGGTTCGGCGGGAGAAGGTCAGTTTGTGCATGGCGACACCCGTTCTTAAGCTTTAAAAGTCGTAGCCGAGCGTCACACCCAGGGTGCGCGGTTCGCCGCGGTTGCCGTACACCTCGCCATAGCTGCCGGCACTGAGGGTGCGGTAGTAGGTCTTGTTGAGGGCGTTGTTCAGCCATACCGAGGCATTCCAGCGACCGTCGTCGTACTGGCCGCCGAGACCGGCGGAGAGGTTGAGCAGGCCGTAGCCGGGGATGCGGGTGTAGCGCGAGTTGTCGACGGTGCCATAGGCCCAGGAACGGTAGTTCCAGCGCGCCTGAACGTGAGCGTCGAGGCCGTCGCCCAGCCCCCAGTCATAGCGGCTTGTCAGGTTGTAGGTGACCTTGGGTGAGCGGAAGACCTGCTCGCCGGAGAGGTCGCAGGTGGCCGGTGCATTGCCGGCCAGGGTCACCTCGGCCGGGCAGCGGGCGTTGTCGAATTCCATGTAGCTGGCATCGAGCAGGGTGCCGTCGAGGTTCAGGCTCAGACCCTCGATGGGCGTCAGGCCGATGCTGGCCGCCACGCCGCGAGAACGGATGCTGCCGGCGTTGATCAGGTACGAGGTCTGGAATTCCTCGTCATAGGCGTTGGTCTGGAAGTCGTTTACCCGCGACCAGAACAGCGCCACATCCGCGCTCAGGCGCTGATCGAACCATTTGCTCTTGAGGCCCAGCTCGGCGCCGCGGGTGGACTCCGGCAGGATGAACAGGCTTTCGGTACCGGCACTGCCTGCTGCGCCGGAGGAGATGTTCAGGCCACCGGCTTTTTCGCCGTAGCCCAGGGTCAGGTAGCCCTGTACATCGGGCTGGAACCAGTAGCTGAAATTGAGCAGCCCGGACGGCAGGAATTTGCGCTGCACCAGCTCGCCGGAATCGAAGTCGTTGCGGTTGACCCGCACGAAGGAGCCTTGCTTGCGCTGATGGGTGCCGCGCACGCCCGCGGTAATGTCGAACCGGTCGGTGACGTGCCAGGTGCCCTGGGTGAACAGTGAGAAGATGCGCTCGTCGATTTCGCCCCAGCGCTGCACCAGTTTGCCGTTGAGGGCGTTGTTGCCATACCAGGTGGAGGCCTGGTCGTTATCGGCGTAATGGTCGTGGGCGTAGGTGTCGAGGTTTTCGCCGAAGTACAGGGCACCGAGGGCGTAGTCGAAATGCTCGCCGCGCGGTGAATCCAGGCGGATCTCCTGCGACCAGATACGGTCTCGCACATCGGCGCCGCTGTCCGAGTACAGCGGAATGTCGAGGGTGTCGGTGGTACTGGGCTTGTAACCGAAGTAGCGGAAGGCGGTGGTGGAGCGCAGGTTGTAGCCGCCATCCAGCGTCCAGTTGGCTTCGGCGGAAACGCCGCCCTGCTGCAGGCGGGTGTGATTCTCGTCGTCGGTGTTCACGCCACCGACTACCGGATGGGCGCCCGCAGCCTGGGCGCGCTCGAGGAACAGGTCACGGCCATTGGTTCGGTTGGTGGATTCCAGTACCGCTACCGGCGCGTTGCGTGCATCGTTCCAGTCGGCGATCAGGCGCAGGCTGAAGTCGTCGGCCGGCACCCAGAGCAACTGGCCGCGCACGCCATCCTTGAGGCTGCCGCCGAGCTGATGGCCGCTGTACTGGTTCTTGATGTAACCACCGCGCTCGCTATGGGAGACGTTGATACGCCCGGCCAGGGTTTCGCTCAGGGGGCCGGAGAACATCGCCTGGGTCTGGGTCAGGCCGCGCTGGCCGAAGGACTGGCGGATCGAGCCTTCTGGGGTGAACGTCGGTTTGCGCGTCTGGATGTCGATGGCGCCACCCGTGGTGCTGTAACCGTACAGTGTGCCTTGCGGCCCGGCCAGTACGGTCGCGCTCTCGATATCCAGCAGGTCGTTGGAGAGCATCCCCGGTCGGCTCAGGTAAACGTTGTCGAGGAACAAACCGATGCTGCTGGGCATGCCGATGTTGATCTCGGTACCGCCGCCGTCACCGATGCCGCGAATGGTCAGGCGCGTATCGAAGGGGTCGACCACCGCCACGTCCAGGCCGGGCGCCAGTTGCGGCAGGTCTTCCAGGGACTGGATACCCTGGCGTTCCAGTTCCTTGCCGTCGATCACGGTGGAGGAGCTGGGCGTGCGTTGTGGATCCTGTTGCAGGCGTTGGCCATCGACGCGCACGGTCTTCAGGCGGGCGTTGTCCTGGCTGATGTCGGCGCTCTGGGCCAGGGCCATGCCATGGGAAAGTGCCAGGGCCAGCGTGATAAGGGAGGGCAGGTGCTTCATGGTGTTTCCTTTCTGCGTGCAGGTGGCGCCCGCCGCCGGGCGTACCGGGCGGTGGGGCAGGCAGTGGGGTTGAAGGATCAGGGCAGGTCGTTGGTCTGTTCGAGAAAACGTTTGTCGAGCCAGGCGTCGAGATCGACGGGGCGGCGGATCAGCCTGGCCTCCTGGGCGATCTCGATGGATTCGCGCAGCCGGGCGACGAAGGCGTCGTCCAGCTCCGGTGACAGCAACTGGGCCAGTTCGGCGCCCTCCAGCTCGGCACGCAACAGGCTCTGCGGGTAGCCGCTCTGCGAGGCTTGCAGTTCGATGTAGGCGTCGCGGTTGGCTGGATCGCCGGCCCAGCGCACGGTTTCACGCTGTACTTTGAGCAGGCGCTGCACCCACTGCGGGTGCTGTGTGGCGAAACGCTCGGTGACCAGCACCAGGCCGCTCAACTGACCGGCGCCATGCCTGGTGTGTTTGCTCGACACCGGCAGTTCGGCAAGGCCGC
This sequence comes from Phytopseudomonas daroniae, assembly GCF_004327285.1. GTDB lineage: Bacteria > Pseudomonadota > Gammaproteobacteria > Pseudomonadales > Pseudomonadaceae > Aquipseudomonas > Aquipseudomonas daroniae. The sequence continues at coordinate 159,409 of NZ_QJUI01000002.1, read as the reverse complement.
GCTGCGCCAGTGCCAGGGTATTGTTGCCACCCCAGGTGGCATCGATATGGCCGGCTGCCAGGGCTGCGCTGGCAGCGGCGAAGTCCAGATTGACGACCTGCAGATCGCGTTCGCGCAGACCGCTGGAACGCAGGGCGCTGATGAACGACAACTGCGCCGCCGTACCACGGAACAGGCCGACGCGTTTGCCCTTGAGATCCGCCAGGGATTTGATTGATGAGCCGGGGCGCACCGCCAGGTAATGGTTCACGCCACGGGCAGCGGCGGCGATCACGCGGGTATCGAGATTGCCCGACTTACCGACGATGCTGGCCAGGTCGCCCAGGAAAGCCATGTCCACCTGGCCATTGGCAAAGGCTTCGTTGATTACCGGGCCGGCGCCTTTGACGAACACCCATTGCACCTCGATGCCGTCGCCAGCGAATTCCTGTTCCAGACGCTTCTGCGCATGCAGTACGTCGACCAGGCCGCCGCCGGCGGGTTTGCCGCCTGCACCGATGTCGGAAACGGCGATGCGGATTTGCCCGGCTGCCAACGCGCCTTGTGCCAGGCACAGCAGTGCGAACAGAGCGAAGCCTGCTTGCAGGCGGTGAAGAAAAGTGGCGAGCCGGGAAACGGCCATGATCGGTGCTCCGTGAAGAATAGGGTGGCGCCAGGACTGCGATGGGCACGGACGATCAGGCAAAACAGGAAATCGAACTAATACTAAAAAATGATTTATTAAGTCATTTATTGCATAAGCGTGGTCTGGCGTGGCCTGCCGCCACTATGTGGAGACAGCAAAAAAACTATGCTCGAAATGCATTGGTGCCAGGGCTGATGCCGACGTTGAATGCCCGCCGGTTTTTGTCTCGCGCGCGCCGGGCTGCAGAGGCTTGCGGCCCGGTATCGCGACCTTTCGTTATCGGACCTCCCATGCCCAACACGCCAGCCGCTGCCTCGCTGCAAGATCGTCCCGCCATGTCGCTGTTGCTGCTGATCAGCCTGACCCATCTACTCAACGACATGCTGCAGGCAGTGCTTCCGACTCTGTATCCGGCACTCAAGACCGAGTACGACCTCAGCTATGGGCAACTCGGTCTCTTGACCCTGGTATTTCATCTGGTTGGCGCACTTTGTCAGCCACTGATTGGCTATTGGGGCGATCGCCGCAGCCAGCCCTGGCTACTGCCTTCAGGCATGTTGTGCATGGCGGTCGGGCTGTGGCTGTTGGCGGAGGCCGAGTCTTTCAGCGGGTTGCTGTGGGTGGCGGCGCTGGTCGGGCTCGGTTCTTCGATCTTTCACCCTGAAGCGGCCCGCGCCTGTCGTCAGGTATCGGCCGGTCGTTTCGGCCTGGCGCAGTCGGTGTTTCAGCTCGGTGGCAATATCGGCTCGGCACTGGCACCGCTGCTGATCGCTCTCGTGCTGCTGCCCGCAGGTGCCCAGGGGATGACCTGGTTGCCGCTGCTGGCGCTAGTGGGGTTTATTCTGCTGGTGCGGGCCGGGCGTAGCGTGAAGCGACATCTCGGCGCGCGCTTGCGTATGAACAGCAGCTTGCCGCCAATGGCGAGCATCGGGCGGCGACACCTGCTGCTGGCGATGACCCTGCTCAGCGTGATGATCCTCTCCAAGTACGCCTACCTGGCGGCGATGGCCAACTACTACAGCTTCTACCTGATCGAGCGTTTCGAACTGAGCGTGGCCGAAGCGCAACTGCAACTGTTCGTTTTTCTCGCTGCCGTGGCGGTCGGCACCATGATGGGTGGGCCTCTGGGCGATCGCATCGGTCATCGCTGGGTGATTCTGCTGTCGTTGCTCGGCAGCTGTCCGTTCACTCTGCTGTTGCCGCACGTCGGGTTTTCCGCCTGTGTGCTGCTGTCGGTGGTGATCGGCGTGCTGATGGCGTCGGCCTTTCCCGCGATCATCGTGTATGCCCTGCAGTTGCTGCCGAATCGGGTCGGTCTGGTGGCGGGTTATTTCTTCGGGTTGACCTTCGGTGTGAGTGGTATTGCTGCCGCGGCGCTGGGGCTGCTGGCTGATCGCTGGGGGATAGAGGCGTTGTTCGTGGTGGTCGCGTGTTTGCCGCTGTGCGGACTGTTGGCGCTGTGGCTGCCGACTGGACAGCTTCACGCGCAATCACGGGAGGGAAACGGGGCATGTTGCGACGATACACATCAACCTTGTTGTTCGAGCATCGATTGATAGTTGCCGATTCCGCTCGACCCGGGTGACTTCGAATTGTCCTTCGGTCTGAATAAATCGCCTCGTTCGAATTCCAACAGTTTCTTGTCTTTACCGCTTCGGTAGTGAGTGCTATTTTCGTTAATGAAAATGTCATATAACTGTCATATTCGAGTGCGCAGCTAAAACAAGAACTGGAGTCCCTGGATGTTCGCCTTCTTCCGCCCAGCCCCTCATCGGGAAACCCTGCCTGATGAGCAGATAGACAACACCTACCGCCGCCTTCGTTGGCAGATCTTCGCCGGGATATTCATCGGCTATGCCGGTTACTACCTGCTGCGCAAGAACTTCTCGCTGGCCATGCCCTATCTGATCGAGGAGGAAGGCTATACCCGCGGGCAGCTTGGCCTGGCGATGTCTGCCATCGCCATCGCTTATGGGCTGTCGAAGTTCCTCATGGGACTGGTGTCCGACCGCTCCAATCCGCGTTACTTCCTGCCATTCGGCCTGCTGGTGTCGGCGGGCGTGATGTTCGTTTTCGGTTTCGCGCCTTGGGCCACGTCCAGCGTCACCATGATGTTCATCCTCCTGTTCATCAACGGTTGGGCCCAGGGCATGGGCTGGCCGCCCAGTGGTCGAACCATGGTGCACTGGTGGTCGCAGAAGGAACGCGGTGGCGTGGTTTCGGTTTGGAACGTCGCCCACAACGTTGGTGGTGGCCTGATCGGGCCGTTGTTCCTGGTGGGTATGGGCCTGTTCAACGACTGGCATGCGGCGTTCTATGTCCCTGCTGCAGTGGCCTTGCTGGTGGCCTTGTTCGCCTTCGCCACCATGCGTGATACCCCGCAATCGGTCGGCTTGCCGCCCATCGAGCAGTACAAGAACGACTATCCCGAGGGCTACGACGCCAGCCACGAGAAGGAATTCAGCACCCGCGACATCTTCGTTAAGTACGTGCTGCGCAACAAGATGCTCTGGTTCATCGCTCTGGCCAACGTGTTCGTCTACCTGCTGCGCTACGGCGTGCTGGACTGGGCGCCGACCTACCTGAAGGAGGTCAAGCACTTCACGGTCGACAAGACCTCATGGGCGTATTTCTTCTACGAGTGGGCGGGCATTCCCGGTACGCTGCTGTGCGGCTGGATGTCGGACAAGGTGTTCCGCGGCAACCGCGGCCTGACCGGCGTGGTGTTCATGGGGCTGGTGACGGTCGCGACCGTGGTGTACTGGCTCAACCCGCCAGGCAACCCGGTCGTCGACATGGCCGCGCTGTTCTCCATCGGCTTCCTGATCTACGGCCCGGTCATGCTGATCGGCCTGCATGCTCTGGAGCTGGCGCCGAAGAAAGCGGCGGGTACTGCCGCAGGCTTCACCGGTCTGTTCGGTTACCTGGGCGGTTCGGTCGCCGCGAGTGCGGCAATGGGCTACACCGTCGACCACTTCGGCTGGGACGGCGGCTTCGTGCTGCTGGTCGGCGCGTGTCTGCTGGCGATCGTGTTCCTGATCCCCACCTTGTGGCACAAGCAGATTCCTAGCGAAGAACGCGCTGCTTGATCCTGATCAACCACCTCGGCCGCCCGGATCCTTTGGAGTCAGGCAGCCGAGCTGGTTCGTTAAGTCGGTAGGTGGGGCCGACGGTGATTCGCTTCAGCCCACCCCTTGCCATCACGCTACCGCTTTTCCCCTTTCTCGATGCCGAGCGCTCACCAGGCAATGGAAGCCAGCGGCAGGTCTTCCACTCGCGGTGGCGGGGCGCGGTATTCGCCGTCGCCGGTAAGTTGGAACAGCAGGTCTTCGCGTAACTGCAGGAAGTCGTAGCTGTTGCGGTTGCGCGGATGCGGCAGGTCGATATCGACGATGCGCTTGATTCGCCCCGGTCGCGGCTCCATCACCACCACGCGGTCGGCAAGAAAGATGGCTTCCTCGACATCGTGGGTCACCAGCAGACTGGTGATGCCGGCGCGGGCACGGATGGTCAGCAGTTCTTCCTGCATCTGTTGGCGAGTCAGAGCATCCAGTGCACCGAAGGGCTCGTCGAGCAGCAGGATACGCGGGCTGCATACCAGGCCGCGGGCGATGGCCACGCGTTGTGCCATGCCGCCGGAGAGTTGGTGCGGATAAGCCCGCTGGAAGCCATCGAGGCCAACCAGATGAACGAACTCGTTGACCCGGCGCAAGCGCTCGGCCTGGGTCAGGTTTTCGTTGACCAGGCCCAGCTCGATGTTCTGCTCCACGCTCAACCAGGGGAACAGGCGGTGTTCCTGAAAGACGATGGCGCTTTCGCTGCCAATGCCGTCGACTGCCTTGCCGTCGATCTGGATGGTGCCGCGAAACGCCCGGTCGAGGCCGATCAGCAGGCGCAGCAGGGTGGACTTGCCGCACCCGCTGGAGCCGAGGATGGCGATGGATTCGCCTTCGGCGATCTGCAGGCTGAATTCGCGGATCGCTTCGAGCTCGCCGCTCTCCACGGGAAAGAACTTGCCGACTTTGTCGAAGCTGACGATGGGAGCTGGGGCGGTCATGCGTTTCTCCAGCGCGTGGCACGCGCTTCGATCAGTTGTCCGAGGTGGTTGAGCAGGGCGCCGGTAAGGCCGATCAGCAGCATGCCGGCCATCACCTGATCCATGCGGAACAGTTGCTGGGCGCCGATCATCAGGCTGCCGATGCCGCCGTTGGACGGCATGAAGTACTCGGCGCCGATGGTGCTCAGCCAGGCGAAGATCAGGGCCAGCTTCAGACCGGCGAAGATCGCCGGTGCGGCGCCGGGCAGGATCAGGCGCAGCAGGCGCTGGCGGTTGTTCAGGCGCAGGGCGCGGGCGGCTTCGTCCAGTTGTGGCGAGAGGTTGGCCACGCCGCGCTGGGTGGCGATCAGCAAGGGGAAGAAGGTGGCCAGACTGACGAACACCACCTTGGCCAGCTCGCCGAGGCCGAACCAGGCGGTGAGCAGCGGCACCCAGGCGAAAATCGCGATCTGCCGCAGGGCGCTGAGCGTCGGCCCGCAGAGCCGTTCGGCTGGTCGCCACAGCCCCAGGATCAGTCCGCTGAGCAGGCCAAGACTGCTGCCCAGCAACAGACCGCCGACAGCACGACCGAGGCTCTGCAGCATGGCCTGGATCAGGCTGCCATCGACGAGGCCTTGCCAGGTGGTGCGCAGCACATCCAGCGGGGCGACCAGAATGCTCGCGTCGACCCAGCGCGCCAGCACCGCGACCTGCCACAGTGCGGCCAGTCCCAGTGGCAACAGCCAGGCCTGCAGGCGCGCCCAGCCCTTCGCCCGGCCACGCAGGCGCAATTCGGCAGTGGGCGGATGTGGCCAATAGATCAGGCGTGCGTCGAGCCATTGCACGCCGCGGTCGAAGGCGATGCCGAACAGGCCGATGACCAGAATGCAGACGAACACGATATCCAGCATGAACAGCTGGCGCCCCCAGACCATCAGATAGCCGATGCCCTCGCTGGAGGCCAGCAGTTCCACCGCCAGCAGCGACGACCAGCCGGTAGCCAGGGCCAGACGCAGGCCAGCCATGAACGAGGGCAGGGCAGCGGGAATCACCAGGCGGGTGATGCGCAGGTGCCAGGGCAGGCGCAGAACCGCCGCCGCTTCACGTAGGCGCGGTTGCGCGTCACGCACGCCGACCAGGGTGTGTACGGTGATCGGCACGATCACCGCCTTGATCAACACCACCAGCTTGAGTGCTTCGCCGATGCCGAACAGCAGCATGAACAGCGGAATCCAGGCCAGGGTCGGCACCTGAGCCAATGCCGCGAAGGTCGGGTAGATCAGTCGTTCGGCACGGCCACTGATGCCCAGCAACGTACCCAGCAGCACACCGGCCGTCACACCACCGAGCAGGCCGTAGGCGAGGCGTTGCAAGCTGATGCCAAGATTGAACCAGAGTTCGTCTCTAGCCAGTTCCAGCAAGGTCTGCCAGACCAGCGCCGGTGTCGGCAGGATCTGTTCGCTCATCCAGCCGAAGCGGCTGGCCAGGTACCAGAGTGCAAACAGGCCCACCGGCAGCAACCAGGGCACCAGGCGGCTGGTCGAGAAGCCCGTGCGGGTATGGCCCTGAGCTTGAGAAATGGGCAGAGGCGGCGCACTCATGAGGGCGTTCCGTCAGCGTCAGGCTTATGACTGGATGTTATTTTTTGCATAAAAGATCGAATATAAATTCTTTCGGGAAATAAGAGCCTGCATTAAAAGTGCCTCGTAAGGGGACGGCCAATGCATTCGCCACATATCTTCCATGCCTGGGGCGCATCACTCGGCCGTGCCTGAGGCGTCATAGCGTTGCCAGCGGTTCTGCAGGCTCTGCCGTTCGATTGCCTGCTCGACGAAGCGCGGCTCGAACCATTCCTCGACCTGGAAGGTGCGGCGGATCAGCCCCAGTGCCTTGGCTTTGTCGATGCTGTCCTGATAGCTGTGACGCAGGAAGGTATCGAGCAGCGGCGAGGCACGAAACGCGAGGTCATCGCCCTGGTATTCCCGAGCGTAGAGCTCGGCGGGTACCGCGCTCTGTTGCGAGAGCAGGGCGATGTAGGCGTCCAGATTCTCTGTCTTGGAAATCCAGTCGGCATTGGCGACCAGCACGTCGACCAGCTTCTGGGTCGCCTCAGGGTAGCGTTCGATAAAGGCGTTGCTGGCGATTACCCCTGTCTGGGTGGTGGCGGTAACTGGCAACTGCTTGGTGCCGACGGGGAATTCGATGCCTTGCCTGCCCAGGGCGAGGATGCCCATGCCCGACCAGGCCGCGTCGATCTGCCGTCCAGCCAGGGCTGCTCGGGCCGCGCTCCAGTCCAGGCTGAGGATACGCAGATCGCGCTCCTTCAGACCGGCTGCGTCCAGCACTCGGGCGAAGGACAACTGATCGGCGGTGCCGCGGTACACCGAGACCCGCTTGCCCTTGAGATCTTCCAGCGTCTTGATGCCTGACTCGGGCGTTGCCGCCAGGTACATGTTGGCGCCTCGGCCGCCGAGGATCAGGCGGGTATCCAGACCCGAGGATCGGCCAATGATCGCCGCCAGATCGCCGAGTCCGGCGAAGTCCAGCTGGCGATTGGCGAAGGCTTCGTTGACCGCAGGGCCCGCGCCCTTGAAGAAGTGCCATTCGACCTTGGTGCCATCGGCGGCGAAGGCTTCTTCCAGCTGTTGGCGAATATGCGCCAGGCCCAGCACGCCGGAGGCGAAGGGCTTGTCGCCCGCACCCTGATCGGGCGCGCCAATGCGGATCACCGCCGGCTGCTCGGCTGCCTGGGTGATGAGGGTGGTCAGCGCCAGCAGGGCGCCGCAGAGCAGGGAGGTCAGTCGGATCATGAGCCGGTCTCGGTAAGGAATCGTGATGGCCATTTCACGAATCCCCCGTCCGGCTGACAAACGCAAAGCGGGAATACTTTGTATGCATGGCGTGCAATACCTAGGGTCTGTTGACGTTTCATCAACAGACCCTAGACCCCTACCTGTGCCAATGGCATGCCTGCCATCTGGTCGGCGAGCCCGGCATCGCTGCGCTCGATCTGCTCGACCATGGCCCGGGCCAGTGGCGATAACGCCCGGCCAACGCGGCTGACGATGCCATAGCGGGTATTGAGTTCCTCCAGGTGGCAGGGCAGGTCATGTACCTCGAGGATCTGCAGTTTTTCGCTCAGCAGGTAGTCCTCCAGGTTGACGGGATTGGCGATGCCGATGGCGTTCGAATAGCGCACCACGTTGAGCAGGGCATGGCTGTATTCGCATTCCACCGCTGGCGCGAAATCACGTCGGCCGCTGTATTCGGTGAGCACCTTGCGGATGTTCGGGGGGCGAAAGGTGGTGGCCAGCGGATAGCTGAACAGCTCGGCGCAACTGACGCTGGGTTGGCGGGTCAGCGGATGGCCGATGCGGCAGCAGAAGTGCCATTTCTGTGGGCGCAGGCGAGTGATGCGGTAATCCGGATCGGCCTCGAAGCGGCGGGTGTCGGCGACGAAGAATTCGATCTCCTCGGCCACCAGGCGCTTGTTCAATTCCTGCCAGTTATCGACCTGAAAATGCACCCGCGCCTTGGGGTAATCGCCGATGAAGCGCGCCACCGCCCGTGGGATCAGTTGTGCCGCGGGGGCCGGGCCGCTGCCGAACAGCAGGGCGCCGGTACCGGCATCGTTGAACCGGCTGATTTCGTTGTTCAGGTCGTGGGCGTCGCGTAACAGCCGCCTGGCGTGCTCCAGAACTACCAGGCCCTGCTTGGTGGGCGGCAATTCCTTGCTCGCCCGATCCACCAGCTGAAAGCCCGCAGCATGTTCCAGCGCCTGGATGCTGCGGCTGAAGGCGGACTGCGAAAGGCTCACCGCTTCGGCCGCAGCGACAAAGCTGCGGTGCTCGGCAAGGGCGACGAAGTGACGGAGCTGGCGGAGATCGATATGCATTTTCTACATGGAAAAATTCGGTCGAATGCAATTGCTGCAATGGCTCGTGGCTCTTTATAAAGGTAATCGCTTATTACGAAAACATCGAAGTAAGCATAAATAAATACCTATATCGAATATCAAGAGCCCGTTCTGCGCCCGATTCGCCTCCGCCATACGGCAGCGCTCGCCGCGATCTCAAGGAGCAACAGATGAACTCGAGCCATCCCGAGCGCGTTACCGTCCCATCGATTCCCCTGAAACCCCTGGTTGCCGCTCTGTTGCTCGGCTCTGCCGGCCTGGCGCTGCAGGCACGTGCCGACGACGCCGCCAGCAGCGGCGCCCAGGTCTCGGTCGAGAGTGGCACGGCCCTGGGCACGGTCACCGTCAATGCCCGACGCCGCGAGGAAAGCGCCCAGTCGGTACCGACGCCGATCAGCGTGCTCGGCGGCGAGACCCTGGAGAACCAGCGCATCTACCGGGTACAAGACATCCAGCAACTGGTGCCTAGTACCAGCGTCGCCTATGTGCATGCGCGGCAGTCGAGCATTTCCATCCGTGGCCTGGGCAACAACCCGGCTAGCGACGGCCTGGAGGGCAGCGTCGGGGTGTACCTGGACAACGTCTACCTCGGCCGCCCCGGCATGGCGGTGTTCGACCTGCTCGACGTGGAGCAGATTGATGTACTGCGTGGCCCCCAGGGTACGCTGTTCGGCAAGAACACCACCGCGGGGGTGCTCAACATCAGCACCCGCAAGCCGACCTTCACACCCGAGCGCAGCATCGAGACCTCGGTGGGCGAGGACGGCTACTTCCAGACCAAGGGCAGCATTTCCGGCCCGTTGAATGACACCCTGGCTGGACGTTTTTCCGCCTATCGCACTCGCGACGATGGCTACGTCGACAACGTGCACAATGGCGACACGCTAAACGGCGGGGCGCGTCAGGGCTTTCGCGGACAGTTGCTGTTCCAGCCTAGCGAGACCTTCAACCTGCGTTGGATCGGCGAGTACAACGAAGAGGATTCCAACAACGGTATCCTCTCGCTGTACAGCACCGGGCCGACCATCAACGGCGTCAACCGATACGAGCAGCGTGCGGCCGCCGCTGGCGCGACCCTGGTGTACGGCAAGGATCGCAAGGTCAACTTCGACTCCGATCAGCAGGTCACGGTGTTCCAGGGCGGCACCTCGGTGGAAGCCAACTGGACGCTGCCCAACGATTTCACCCTGACCTCCATCAGCGCCTATCGCTGGTGGGATTTCACCCCGCGAAACGATGACGGTCTCAACGTCTCGGCCTCGATCAATGCCGGTGTGCGGGTGCGCGACAAACAGTACTCCCAGGAGATCCGCCTGGCCTCGCCGAGCGGTGGTGCCTTCGACTACGTATTGGGTGCCTATTACTTCAAGCAGGATCTGGATAATCGCCAGCACAATATCTACGGCCCGCTGGCTGATGTGTGGAATGGCACTGCTACGGGCGCACTGGCCAATGTCAGCAGCTTCGGCAACGGCCATATCGATACCGACAGCTATGCGCTGTTCGCCCAGAGTACCTGGCACCTGACCGACAAGCTGGATTTCACCGCCGGTATCCGTGGTACCTACGAGGAGAAGCAAGCCTGGGTGACTCGCGATGCACCACTCGGCGGTGCAGTGGTCAGCGGCGCCGCTGCCGCGCAGCGCGAGGGCCGGCATGGTGCGTTCGATTCCGGCGATCTGAGCCAGCACAGCTTCAGTCCTTCCGGGCTGCTCAGCCTGAGCTACCAATTCAACCCGCAGATGCTCGGCTACGCGTCGCTGTCCCACGGCGAGAAATCCGGCGGGGTCAACCTCACCGTGGGTTCCGCACCGACCGCCGGGGTCGACTCGCTGCTGGTCGGCACCGAGCGCGCCAACAACGCCGAACTGGGCTTCAAGAGCACGCTGCTCGACAACCGCCTGCTGCTCAATGCCAACCTGTTCTGGACCGAGGTCAACGGCTACCAGGCCAATGCCTATGACCAGGTGACCCGCACCCAGTACCTGACCAACGCCGGCTCGGTACGCTCGCGCGGCGTCGAGGCCGAGGCCACCTGGCAACCGCTGCGCAGGCTCACCCTCAACGCCAACGGTTCGTTCAACGACGTGCGCTACAGCGATTACGAAGACGCGCCCTGTGCCCCGGAAGTGGCGTTCCAGGACGGTGCCCCGGCGTCCTGCGACCTCACCGGCCACCAGGTGGTGGGTGCCTCGAAATGGATCGCCAATCTCAACGGCAGCTATCGCTGGGATCTGGACAACGGCCTGCAGCCTTACGTCAATGCCAGCTATGCCTTCCGCTCCCGGGCGGTGGGCACCATCGACGATTCCGAGTACGGACAGATCCCCAGCTATGCCGTGGTCAACCTGTCCACCGGCCTGCGTGGCGATTTGGGCGATGGGCAGTGGGATGTCTCGCTGTGGCTGAAGAACGCCGGCGACAAGACCTACTTCACCAGCCTGTGGAACGGCGCCAACGGCGGTTACGCCGGCGTGCTCGGCACGCCGCGCACCCTGGGCATGACCGCCCGCTACGACTTCTGAGGAGAAACGGATGAAACCGCGACTGCATACCCTGGCGCTGGCCGCCTCCCTGTTGGCCGGCGTCGCCCAGGCCGCCCCGAGCGTCTACCCGACGGGTGTGACCCGCTATGACCCGGAAAAGGCCTGGAATGGCTACGTGCTGTTCGGCGCCGCCGACGACAAGACCTACCTGGTCGACGCCAACGGCAACGAAGTCCGCCGCTGGGATCATGTCGGCTTCCCTTCGCAACTGATCGATCCGGCGGTCAACGGCGGCAAGCGTGGGCATGTACTGGTGCGCTTGGAAAAACGCCAGGAACTCGATCCGCGCGGCTTCGGCAACGGCCTCAACACCCATGCCATCGGCGAACTGGACTGGGATGGCAAGCCGGTATGGAAATGGGGCGAGCAGGCGCCGACTGGTTCGGCGCTCCAGCACCATGACTGGCAGCGCCTGGCCAATGGCAATACCTTGCTGCTGGCCAACAAGCTGCACAGGATCGATGGCTTCAAGCTGGATGAAACCATCGATGACGCGATCTACGAGGTCGACCCGAGCGGCAGGATCGTCTGGCAGTGGCTGGCTTCCGAGCACCTGGAGGAATTCGGTTTCACCCCGGAGCAGCTCAAGTTGGTGCGCAACACCGACAAGGCCGACTACCTGCACTTCAACGACCTCAAGACCCTCGGTTCGAACAAATGGTACGAGCAGGGCGATGAGCGCTTCCATCCCGACAACCTGATCGTCGATTCGCGGGAAGCCAACTTCGTCGCCATCATCGACAAGCAGACCGGCAAGGTGGTGTGGAACCTGGGGCCGAACTATCCGAAGCTGGCCCCGGTCAATGCACCACTGCCGCGCCCGGTGGATCAACTGGCCGGCTTGCACGACGCCAACCTGATCCCCAGGGAGTATCCGGGCGAGGGCAATATCCTGATCTTCGACAACCAGGGCGGTTCTGGCTACCCGGCGCTGCCGGCCAGCGTCATCAGCGGCTCGCGCGTGGTCGAAATCGACCCGATCAGCAAACGGATCGTCTGGCAGTACAGCGCGACGGATTCGGCCCAGCCGCTGTGGCAGTTCAACAGCACTTTCATCAGCAGCGCCCGGCGCCTGCCCAACGGCAATACGCTGATCGATGAAGGCATGTTCGGGCGCATCTTTCAGGTGACGCCGGCTGGCGAGATCGTCTGGGAGTATGTGAGCCCTTACTTCGGCAAGTTCCCCTACGGCAATGCCACCAGCAACTGGGTCTACCGCGCCCAGCCCGTTCCCTACGACTGGGTTCCGGCCGGCACGCCACGCAGTGAAAAGGCGGTCGTAGCACCGGCACTGAGCGATTTCCGTATTCCCCAATAACACCCATGGCGGGCGGCGCTGGTGCGTCGTCCAAATGCTTCGGAGCCCCTATGAGCAATCACAACCCATCTCACGATAACCAGCTTGAGGACGGCCTGCCCGAGGGCGCCTGCCTGACTGCCGGTATCCCAGACAGTACGGTCAGCCGCCTTGGCGCCATCGTGCTCAATCCCTATGGCATCGCGCCGCTCACCGCGCTGATCCGCGATGGCGGGCAGACGCTCAGTGATGCCCGTGTGAGGGTACTGGGCCGTGGCGAACAGGGCATCGATATCGATTATCCGGTAAGCGACAAGGCGCTGTGGACCCACGGCGGCATTCCGCTATTTGGCTTGTACCCCGATCATCGCAACGAGGTGGAAGTCGCCTACACCCTCAAAGGCGAACGCGTCCGTGAGCGCTACACCGTCTACGCGCCGGCCGTGCGTCTGCCGAGCATCGCCGCTCAGCAAGGCGCATTGCCGCAGGTCGAACCGGTCAAGGTCGACGCTTCCCTGAAGAACCGTCTGTACCTGTTCAACCATCTGCTGACCGAGGTGCCCGGCAGCAACCGCCAGTTGAAATGGAATGCACAGGGCGGTGCCGCCGAATGGGATTCGGTGGGCATCAACTGGATTACCGACAGCAACGGCGATGTGCGCTGGTACCTGGATATCGAGCGCCTGCACGACTCGACCCGGGTCGATGGCCTGGGCGCCAGCATGGGCTTCCAGCAGACCGCCGATGGCAAGCTGATCTGGGGCCAGGGGCAGCGTTACTTCAAGCATGATCTGCTCGGCCGGCCGGTGTGGGAGCGCCGCTTGCCAGGCAAGTTCGCCGACTTCTCCCACGAGATCCGCCAGACCGCCAAGGGCACCTACCTGCTGCGGGTTGGCAGCAGCGACTACCGGCGCGACGATGGCAAGCAGGTGCGTTCGGTGCGCGACCAGATCATCGAGCTCGACGAGGCCGGCGAAGTGGTGGAGTTCTGGGATCTGGGGCGCATCCTCGATCCCTATCGCGCCGAGCTGTTGCACACGCTTGGCAAGGCGGCGGTGTTCCTACCCGAGGGTGCGAGTAGGGGCGATAGCCTGGTCGACAACGAAGCGCAGGAAGGCGAGAACCTGCCATTCGGCGATGTGCCGGGTGTCGGCATCGGGCGCAACTGGGCCCACGTCAACTCCATCGCCCATGACCCGTCGGACGACGGCATCATCGTTTCGGCGCGCCATCAGGGCGTGGTCAAGATTGGCCGCGACAAGCAGGTGAAGTGGATTCTCGCCGCGCCCCAGGGCTGGCGTACAGGGTTGCAGGACAAGGTGCTGACGCCGGTGGATGCCAGGGGCGAGCCGCTGGCGCTGGACGAACAGGGACGTTACGCCGATGGCTTCGACTGGTCGTGGACGCAGCACACCGCGTGGCTCAGCGGCAAAGGCACACTGACCGTGTTCGACAATGGCTGGGGCCGCGATTTCGCGCCGACACGCCTGGAAGGCAATTACAGCCGTGCGGTGGAGTACCGCATCGACGAGGCCAAAGGCACCGTCGAGCAGGTCTGGGAGTACGGCAAGGAGCGTGGCGACGACTGGTACAGCCCGATCACCTCGGTGGTGGAGTACCGCGCCGACAGCGATACGCAGCTGATCTACTCGGCCTCGGTGAGCTACCTCACTCGCGAGAAACTCACCCGCCCGGTGCTCAGCGAAGTGAAGTACGGCACTCAGGAAGTATTGGCCGAATACCGGGTCACCAGCCAGCAGCCAGGCAACGTCGGCTACCGCGCCCTGGTGATCGATCTGGCCAAGGCCTTCTGAGGCCGGCTGCAGGCGCTGGCGAGCAGGGACGATCGCCAGCTCCGTAGAGTGGATCGGGGCGCGTAGCTGACGCTTTACCTACGCGGCCCGAGCCGTCCACCACTTTATGATCGCAATGGTGGACAAAAAGAGCGTTGACTGCGCGTCCCGGTCCACCCTACGCATGAGGCCGGCTGCAGGCGCTGGCGAGCAGGGGACGCTCGTCAGCGCATCAGGCTGCGGCGAAATGCCGGGTCATCCAGATAGGCCACGTTGAGCCGCGTCCAGGGCACCGGCGTGTGCCGGTTGACGGCGAAGATCGAGCCGGGGGCGAGCATCACGCCCTGGGTCAGGCAATGGCGGGTCAGGGCGTTGGCGTCGTCGACGCCGGGAAATCTCGCCCACAGATAGAGGCTCTGCTCCGGTCGGCAGAACACCTCCGCGCCCAGTTCATCGAGTACCTCGAGCCCACGTTGCGTGGCGGCGCGCAGGCGATCCTGCAGGCGTGACAGGTGGCGCAGGAAATGCCCTTCGCCGAGGATCACGTCGATGGTGCGCTCGCTGTATTCGGCGCCACTGTTGTGCAGCAGCATCTTCAGGTCGGCCAGTTCCTCGATGCGCTGTTTGCTGCCGGCGATGAAGCCGACGCGCAAGGCGGCGGAAATCGATTTGGAGAAACTGCCCAGGTACAGCGTGCGTTCGCACTGATCCAGCGCCGTGAGTTTCGTCGCCGAGCTGGGTTTGAAGTCAGCCATGGCGTCGTTCTCCACCAGCAGCAGGTCGTGGGCTTCGGCAATCTGCAGTAGGCGGTGGGCCTTGGCCGGGGAGATGTCCGAGCCGGTGGGGTTGTGGCCCATCGACTGGAGGAAGAACAGCTTGGGTTTTTCCCTTTTCAGCACCCGTTCCAGTGCATCCAGATCCGGGCCGTCGGCCTCGCGCGGCACGCCGAGCATGCGCGCGCCCTGCAGCTGCAGCTTGCCGAACAGCGGGTAATAGCCCGGATCCTCGACCAGTACCGCGTCGCCGGGTATGACGTAGCGGCGGATGATCAGATCCATGCCGTGGTTGGCGCCCAGGGTGGTGACCAGTTGCCGTGGCGAGACGGCGATGCGGTAGTCCGCCAGCTTCTGCGCCAGGCGCTGGCGCAAGCCGGGATTGCCCAACCGCGTGCCGTAGCGGAACAGGGTGGTGACGCCGCCGCGCACCACCTGGCGATGGAATTTGTCCAGGCGCATGTCCATCAGCCATTCCACTGGCGGGAAACCCTCGCCCAGGTGCGAGTGGCCCGGGTCGCGGACGAACTGCTGGCGCATCATCCAGATGGTGTCCAGCGCTCTGGTATAGGGCTGCGACTCGTCGTCCTCGACGCTGGCGCTGACGTTCTTGCAGACGAAGAACCCCTTGCCGTGCCGGGCTTCCACCAGGCCCTGGGAGGCCAGGTGTTCGTAGGCGGTGATCACCGTGTTCTTCGAGTACCCGTGCAGGCGCATGTATTCGCGCAGGGAGGGCAGCTTGCTGCCGGTCTGCAGGGCGCCGTCGGCGATCTGCCGGGCAATGGCATCGGCGACTTTCTGCGCGAGCGTCTGTCGGGGCATGGTTGAGCTCCTTGGGTACAGGCACGAAGTGTCCGGGCAAACTGTACCTTCTTTAAGGGATACAGTGACGATAACGTGCGCTCAACCAATAACAAACGACTCCCCGAGGAGCGCCCATGCCCATCGATTCCCGCTTGCCCAATTTCCGTAATCTTTCTCCCGCTCAACGCCTCGAGCATGTGCAGCAGTTGCTTGGCCTGTCCGCCGAGGACACGGCACTGCTGCGTGATGCCGGGGCGCTGCCGCTGGAAATCGCCGACGGCATGATCGAGAACGTGATCGGCAAGTTCGAGCTGCCCTACGCGCTGGCCAGCAACTTCCGCATCAACGGCCGCGAGATGCTGATTCCGCTGGTGGTGGAAGAGCCTTCGGTGGTCGCCGCCGCCTCGTTCATGGCCAAGCTGACCCGCCCGGCTGGCGGTTTCCAAACCTCCAGCAGTGCGCCGCTGATGCGTGCCCAGGTACAGATCATCGCTGTCAGTGACCCTTACAACGCGCGCCTCAGCCTGCTGCGCAACAAGGACGAAATCATCGCCCTGGCCAACAGCAAGGATCAGTTGTTGAACAGTCTTGGCGGTGGTTGTCGCGATATCGAGGTGCACACCTTCATCGACAGTCCGCGTGGGCCGATGCTGGTCGCCCACCTGATCGTCGATGTGCGCGACGCCATGGGGGCGAACACGGTGAATACCATGGCCGAAGCCGTGGCGCCGCTGATGGAACAGCTCACGGGTGGCAAGGTGCGCCTGCGCATCCTCTCCAACCTCGCCGACCTGCGCCTGGCCCGCGCCCAGTTGCGCATCGCGCCGGAGCATCTGGATACCGCCGAGTACAAGGGCAGCGAGGTCATCGAAGGGGTGATCGACGCCTATACCTTCGCCGCCATCGATCCCTACCGCGCCGCGACCCACAACAAGGGCATCATGAACGGCATCGACCCCTTGGTGGTGGCCACCGGCAACGACTGGCGGGCGGTGGAGGCGGGTGCCCATGCCTATGCCTGCCGCAATGGTCATTACGGCTCCCTGACCACCTGGGAGAAAGACAGCCAGGGGCATCTGGTGGGCACCCTGGAAATGCCCATGCCGCTCGGCCTGGTCGGCGGCGCCACCAAGACCCATCCATTGGCGCAGCTGTCGCTGCGCATCCTCGGCGTGAAGAGTGCCCAGGAACTGGGCGAGATCGCTGTCGCCGTCGGTCTGGCGCAGAACCTCGGGGCCTTGCGTGCGCTGGCCACCGAAGGCATCCAGCGTGGCCACATGGCGCTGCATGCGCGCAATATCGCGCTGTCGGCCGGTGCCCGTGGCGATGAGCTGGACTGGCTGGTCAAGCGCATGATCGAAACCCGGGACGTACGCGCCGACCGCGCCGAAGCGTTGCTGCGCGAAAAGCGCGGGCAATGAGCATGGACGCGGTACGGCTGGTGGAGGTCGGCGCTCGCGACGGTCTGCAGAACGAAGCCCTGACCCTGCCGGTCGAGGTGCGTGTGGCGCTGATCGAGCGGCTGGTCGCGGCCGGGCTGCGTACCCTCGAAGCCGGGGCGTTCGTCTCGCCGCGCTGGGTGCCGCAGATGGCTGACTCCGGCGAGGTACTGCGGCGGCTCGGGCAACGCCAGGGGGTGACCTACACGGCGCTGGTACCCAACCTGAAAGGCCTGGATGCCGCGCTGCAAGTGGGCTGCCGGGAGGTCGCGGTGTTCGCCGCGGCCTCCGAGGCGTTCTCGCAGAAGAACATCAATTGCTCCATCGCCGAAAGCCTGCAGCGTTTTCAGCCGGTGCTGGGCAAGGCGCGGGAGCAGGGCGTGGCGGTGCGTGGCTATATCTCCTGCGTGCTCGGCTGCCCGTTCAGTGGTGAAGTGGCGGTGGCGGACGTGGTGCGGGTCGCTTGCGAACTGCATGCCATGGGCTGCTACGAGATCAGCCTCGGCGACACCATCGGCACGGGCACGCCAGGCAAGGCCAGGACGCTGATCGGCGCCTGCGCCAGCGAGCTGCCGATCACGGCATTGGCTGGGCATTTTCACGACACTTACGGCATGGCGGTGGCCAACGTTCAGGCGGCCTTGGAGGCCGGGGTGCGGGTGTTCGACAGTTCGGTTTCCGGCCTCGGTGGCTGCCCTTATTCGCCCGGCGCTACCGGTAATGTGGCGACCGAGGAACTGGTGTACCTGTTCGAGGGCCAGGGGCTGGAGACCGGCGTGGATCTGCCGGCGCTGCTCGAGGCCGGTACTTTCATCGATGCGGCGCTGGGCAAGCCTTCAGCCTCGAGGGTAGCCACCGCCATGCGCAGCAGGGTGCGTTAGCTGCAGGGCTGGCACGGACGACAACAATAACCCGGAACGGGTGCGGGCAAGCAGGCGACAGGCATTGCGTCTACTGCCCGGATCACTCCGTCAACTCACTGTCTGAACGTAGGTTGCTTTTCTACAGGGGCGCACCCGCGCACCGGCGGCGACGTACCGACACAGGAGAACCCATGAATTCACTCACCGATGCACTGGCGAGTTTCGCCAGAACTGCCGGCCCGCTCAAGGGCGTGACCATTCTCGACCTGACCCGGGTCGTCGCCGGGCCTTACTGCGCCATGTTGCTGGCCGACATGGGCGCCACGGTGATCAAGATCGAGAATCCGAAGGATCCCGACCTCACTCGCGAGTTTCCGCCACTGAGCCGCAGCAGCAGTGAACCGCTAAGCGGCTTCTTCGCCCAGTTCAACCGTAACAAGATGGCTGTCAGCCTCGACCTGAAGAAGGCCGAGGGCAAGGCCACCTTTCTCGACATGGTGCGCAAGGCCGATATCGTCATCGAGAATTTCCGCCCTGGCACCATGGCCAAGCTGGGGCTGGGCTACGACGTGCTCAAGGCGGTCAACCCGGCCATCGTGTTCACCGCCATCAGCGGCTTCGGCCAGCATGGCCCGAACTCCCTGCGGCCTGCGTTCGACAGCAGCGCCCAGGCCAGTGGCGGACTCTGGTCGATGAACGGCACGGTGCAGGAGCCGATGCGCGTGGGCACAGTGCTGGGCGACCTGTCCGCCGCGCTGTATGCCGCCATTGGCACCCTCGGTGCGCTGCGTGAAGCCGAGCGCAGCGGCCAGGGCCAACTGGTCGATGTGTCGCAGCAGGACTCGATAGTCTCGCTCACCGAAAACGCCCTGGTGACCTACACCGAAACCGGCAAGGTCACGGTGCCCGAGGGCAATGGCCATCCGTTCGTGCGTCCCTACGGGCGCTACGCCTGCAAGGATGGCTATGTGTTCTTCGGCGCCTACACCGACAAGTTCTGGCGCGAGGCCTGCCTGACCTTCGGCGACGAGGCGATGGCCAGCGACCCCGAGGTCGACAGCATGGCCAAACGCTTCGAGACCGAGGTTTACCTGCGCAAGGTAAAACCTGCCGTGGAACGCTGGCTGGGCGCGTATACCAAGGCCGAGCTGGAGGCCATGACCGGCGACCGTTTTCCGCTGTCGCCGATCAAGAGCATCGATGAAGTGGTGGCCGATCCGCATCTGCGCGAACGCGACATGGTGGTGCCGGTGGACTATCAGGGCGCGCGCTTCGAGGTGTTCGGCAACCCGATCAAACTCTCCGGCGGCACCCTGGAACGCGGCGCATCGGCTCCCGGTGTCGGCCAGCACAACGCTTCGATCTACCGCGAGTGGCTGGGCCTGGATGAAACCGAGTACGACGAGCTGATTCGCCTGGGGGTGATCTGATGGGCTTGCTCACCGAGGCCATCCGCAGCCATATCGGCGCGTCGCTGCCGGCGGTGCGTTTCGAGGTACAGCGCAGCGACATCCGCAAGTACGCGGTTGCCACCGGCCAGCAGCAAGCGCGTTACCTGAACGGTGACGAAGCACCGCTGCTGTTCCTGTTCAGCGCCCTGATGCCGGTGCTGCCCCTCGACCAGTTGCTGGCGGACGGCCACAAGCCGGGCGACGCACTGATTCCCGAGTTGCCGCTGAAACGCATCCTGGCCGGTGGCAGCGAGTTCGAGGTTCATCGCGCCATCCGCCCCGGCGATGTGCTGCTCTGTCGGCAGACCCTGGTGGACATCCAGGAAAAACAGGGCAGCGAAGGGCCGCTGATCTTTCTGCTCTTCGAAAATCGTTTTGAAAGCGAACAGGGCGAGCCGGTCGTGACCGAGCGCCTGACGCGAATCGCGAGGTGAACATGACTCAAGCAAGCACTGTCGAGGTGGGCCAGCGCCTGCCGCAGCGACATCATGCGCCGGGCACGGTGCAACTGTTCCTGTACAACGCGGCGATCTGGAATGCGCACCGCATCCACTACGACCTGCCCTATGCGCAGCAGGTCGAGGGGCACCCGGGTCTGCTGGTGGACGGGCCGCTGCAGGGCGACTGGCTGACGCAACTGGTGGAGGCCTGGATGGGCGAAGGCGGGCGAATCCTGCGCTTCAGCTACAGCAACCGGCGTGCGGCCTACGTCGGCGACGCGCTGACCGCCGAGGGCGAAATCACCGGCGTGGACGCGCAGCAGGTGACGCTGGAACTGCGCCTGGTCAACCAGCATGGCCAGGTCACCACCCAGGGACGAGCGGTCGTCGCGCTTCACTAGATCCAGACAACACCCTGAATCACCACGCTGTTTCCTCGATAACAACAAGAGCCCGAAAGGGCGGAGGACACCATGAGTCAAGAGCTTGCCAAAGCGGTCGCGACACCACCCCTGGCGGACGCGACCCGCAACACCGACAACCTCTACGAGGTGTGGGGCGACACCGTCGATGCCAGGCATCTGGTGCTGGCCATCATCGTCAGCGCCATCGTCAGTCTCGGCGCCTATGCAACGGCTCTATGGATACTCGGCAGCCTCGTCGAGTCGGCGCAGATGGCCAAGGCCTACGCCATGCTCTTCGGTATTCTCGGCTGCCTGGGTGGTGGTGCGATCAGTGCCATGTTGTTCAAGCCCAAGCGCGATGTGGTCGAGCACGTGGCGGATCCGGCCTTTCGTGAGCAGGTGGTCAATGACCTGCTCAAGGAATACGGCAGCCTTGGTCGGCTCGAAGACACCTCGCCCGAGGTGGTGGCCGAGTTGCATGAATTGGGACTCTACGAGCTGTTCCGCGAGGCGCAGACCAGGGAGGAGCGGGAACGTGGCGCGGCGACCGAGTCAGGTGCGGATGTGCGTGCGTCCCTGGCGCTGAGCGGAGGGCGTTCATGATGGACGGCCTGCTCTACGAGATTCTCATGGCCTTGAGCCTCGGCCTGTTCGGCGCGGTGCTGTTCTCTGCCATCGGCCTGGTCTCGGGGACTGACGAGACCACCACACTGGCACCGCTGACCATGCTGGTGGTGCTGCTCGGTGCGCCGCCGGCCGGCATCCTCACCTTTTTCCTGGCCGGGGCGGTGGCCAAGCATATGACCCACGCGGTGCCCACGGCTTTGCTGGGGATTCCCGGCGATACTTCGGCGACCGCGCTGATCGGCGATGCCAACCACCTGCGCCGGCTCGGTGTGCCCCATGTGGCCCTGCGCAAGATGATCTCCGGCGGCGCCGTGGCGGCGGTCATCGCGGTACCGCTGGCGGTGCTGTTCGCCGTGCTGCTGGCGCCGTTCGGCGACGTCATCAAACAGTTCGCGCCCTGGGTGTTTCTCTGCGCGGCCTTCACCATCGCCTACTTCTCGGCGGGTCGCTGGGCGTCGGTGCTGGCATTGCTGCCCTTCGTGCTGGTCATCGTCGCCCTGCAGAATCTCACCACTCTGTATGGCGTCAAACTGGCGGTCAGTTACTTCCTCGGCATTGCCGTTGCGCCACTGATCACTTCGCTGTTCTCGATGCTGGCTCCGGCCGAGCGCGAGCGGATGCGCCGCGATGAATTCCGCGTGTTTTCCCTGGCACCGGACATGAAAGGCTGGCGTGGCTACTTTCCCAATCCCTTCCGGGTGATCAACAAACGGCAGACGCGCATGACCGCCATGGCGGCGAGCGTGACCAGTGCCACCTTCGTGTTCAGCCCGGTGGCCATGACGGTGATCATGGGCGAGCTGATCGGCGCACGCATCAAACAGGCCTACGAGCGACTGACCACGGTGATCACCGCCCGTAACGGGGTGACCGAATCGACCTACATCGCCGAGGCGCTGATTCCACTGATCGCCTTCGGCCTGCCGCTGAGCCCGGTAGCCGCGGGGCCGGCCGCGCCGCTGTTCAACGCACCGCCACGCTTCAGCGTGGACAGCGCCACCGGCGAGGTCAACAACCTGCACAACCTGCTGAACAACTGGGAGTTCCTCGGCTACGGCATGCTGGCGGTGATCGTCGCCATCCTCATCGCCTATCCCTTCACCATGAACTTCGCCCACCAGGCGGCCTCGTTCGTGTCGCGCAAGATCAGTCACGAAGCGGTGATCGCCACCTTCATCGGCCTGGTGCTGGTGGTCGGCATCTGGGAGGGCGGTCTGCTCGGGTTGCTGGTGATCGTCACCATCGGTTTGCTAGGCGGCTTCCTGGGGCGTTTCCTGGGGTTCAACATCGGGGTGCAGTTCATGGGCTACTACACCGCGGTGCTCAGTGTTCCGGCGCTGATCGCCCTGATGGGCTGAGCAGCGGGTCGTGCGATCCAGGCCGCGACCCGAGCAGGAAAATGTGGCGAGACGAGGTGTCTCGCCGCGTCGGTCAGCGTTGCGACAGGCTCGGCCCATCATCCACCCAGCCACCGCCCAAAGCCCTGAACAGGTCGGCCAGAGCCAGTTGCCGCTCGGTGCTGATCTGGATCAGGGTGGTCTGGTCGGTGAAGCTGCTGCGCTGGGCATCGAGATAGCGCAGGTGGTCGTCCACGCCGCCTCTGTAGCGCGCTTCGGCCAATGTTTCTGCGGCCCGGCTGGAATCGGCCAGCGCCCGACGCGCCGTTTCCTCGCGCCGCAACGTATCGGTGGCGGCGAGGGCGTCGGCGACTTCGCGGAAGGCGGTCTGGATGGTGCCTTCGTAGTCGGCTACCGCGAAGTCACGGCGTACTTCGGCCAAGTCCAGATTGGCGCGGTTGCGCCCGCCGGCGAAGATCGGCAGCGACAGGGTCGGGGCGAAGCTCCAGGCGCGCGAGCCGCCGTCGAACAAGCCGGACAGCTCGGCGCTGGAACTGCCCACCGAGCCGGTCAGTGAGATACGCGGAAAGAAGGCCGCACGGGCTGCGCCGATATCGGCATGGCGTGCCCTCAACTGGTGTTCGCTGGCGAGAATGTCCGGACGCCGCTCGATCAGCGCCGAGCTGGTGCCAGGGGCGATGTCCTGCAGCACCATCAGGTTGTCGCGCGGCCTGGTTGGCAGCAACTGCGCTACATCTGGGGTGCCGAGCAACAGCACCAGGGCGTTGTCCGCCTGGCGCAGTTGGCGCTCGGTGCTTTCCCGCTCGGCCTTGGCCTGTTCGGCCAGGCCGACGGCTTCCTGGTAGTCCAGGGCCGTGGCGGTGCCGGCCTGGCGCCGCTGAGTGACCAGATCGAGAGAGGCCAGGCGGCTGTCCAGGGTCTGTTCGATCAGCGCCATGCGGCGCAGCGCGCCGTCGCGGGTCAGGTAGGCCTGGATCACTTCGGCGATCAGGCTGATCTGTGTGGCGCGGGTCGCTTCCTCGGTCGCCAGGTAGGTCTCCAGGGCCGATTCGGAGAGGTTGCGTACACGGCCGAACAGATCGACTTCGTACTCGGCGAGGCCAAGGCCGACCTGATAGGAACTGGCGACCTCGGAGCGGCCGGTCTGCGACAGATCTGCCGGCAGACGTTGGCGGTTGCCGCTGGCGTTGGCGTTGATCGATGGCAAACGATCAGCGCGCTGGATGCGGTACTGGGCGCGCGCCGCTTCGATATCCAGCAGTGCCTGACGCAGGCTGCGGTTATTGCTCAGTGCGGTGTCCACCGCACGACGCAGGTCGGCATCGACGATGAAGGTCTGCCAGTCCAGCGAGTCGGCGCGGGTGCCGGCCGTGCTCGCGGCCGTCCATTGCCCGGCGACCGGTGCTTCGGGGCGCTGATAGGTGGGTGCCAGGGAACAGCCGCCGAGCATGACGGCCAGGGTCAGCAGGGCGGGGCGCAGCATGATCTGGGAGGTCATGGCATTACTCCGCTTTATGCAGGGGGTGATTGTCGGTTTGCTTAGGCTTGGTACGCAGCAGCGAGAGCACCCAGACGAAGAAGATCGGCACGAAGATCACCCCGAGCAAGGTTGCGCTGAACATGCCGCCGATGACCCCGGTGCCGATGGCGCGCTGGCTGGCAGCGCCGGCGCCGGTCGCGATCACCAGCGGCACTACGCCGAGCATGAAGGCCATGGAGGTCATGATGATTGGCCGGAAGCGCAGACGCGCCGCTTCGATGGCGGCATCGCGCAGGGAGTAACCGTCTTCCCACAGATCCTT
The DNA here is from genome assembly GCF_004327285.1 of Phytopseudomonas daroniae. Taxonomy (GTDB): domain Bacteria; phylum Pseudomonadota; class Gammaproteobacteria; order Pseudomonadales; family Pseudomonadaceae; genus Aquipseudomonas; species Aquipseudomonas daroniae. The sequence goes on along the minus strand of NZ_QJUI01000002.1, from coordinate 135,235 downwards.
GGCGAACTCGACGATGAGGATGGCGTTCTTCGCCGCCAGGCCGATCACGGTGATCAGGCCGACCTTGAAGTACACGTCGTTGGGCAGGCCGACGGCAGTCACCGCGAGCACGGCACCGAGGGCGCCGACCGGGACGATCAGCATGACCGCCAGCGGAATCGCCCAACTCTCGTAGAGCGCCACCAGCAGCAGGAACACCACCAGAATGGCCAGGGCGAAGAGAATCAGTGCCTGGCCGCTGGCGACCTTCTCCTGATAGGACAGGCCCGTCCATTCATAACCGATGCCTTCCGGCAATTCGCCAGCGATACGCTCCAGTTCGGCCATGGCCTCGCCGGTACTGACGCCTGGGGCGGCATCACCGGAAATGCGGATCGACGGATAGCCGTTGTAGCGGGCGACCTGCACCGGGCCTTCTTCCCACTTGGTGGTCACGAAGGCGCTCAGCGGTACCAGGCTGCCGCTGTCGTTGGGCACATGCAGCTTGAGCACGCTCTCCGGCGTCATTCGTGCGCCTTGCTCGGCCTGTACCACTACGCGTTGCTGGCGGCCGGCGTTGGCGAAGTCGTTGATCACCGAAGAGCCGAACGCGGTAGACAGCGCACTGCTGATCGACTCGAAGCTGACGCCCTGGGCACGGGCCTGATCCCGGTCGATGACCAGGCGCAGTTGTGGCGCTTCGGCCAGGCCTTCCATCATGGCGTAGAGGAATTTCGGGTTGCCGTTGACCTTGCCGAGCACCTCGTCACGGGCGGCCAGCAGGGTTTCGCGCCCGAGGCTGGCGCGATCCTGCAGGCGCAGCGAGAAGCCGCCGGAGTTGCCCAGACCTTCGATCGGTGGTGGCGGCACGGCCATGATCGCACCGTCGTCCAGGTTGGCGAAGCGCTGGTTGACCGCTGCCGTTTCCGCCTGCACGGATTGCTCCGCGCTGCGCTCGGACCAGTCCTTGAGCAGCGGGAAGGCGATGGCCGCATTCTCGCCCATGCCGGAGAAGCTGAAGCCGAGTACCAGGAAGGCAGTGGCCGTGGCCTCGCGGGACATCAGGAACTGCTCCAGCTCCGCGCCGGTAGCCTGGGTACGCATGCGGGTCGCGCCTGGCGGCAGCTGGATGTCGACGATCATGTAGCCCTGGTCTTCCACCGGCACGAAGGATTCCGGCAGGCGCAGATAGAAGAAGCCCATCAGTATCACGATGCCCAGGTAGATGAACATGAAACGCCCGGCGCGTGGCACCAGCTTGCTGTTGAGCTTGGTGTAGCGCTGGGTCAGGCGGCCGAACAGGCGGTTGAAGGCACCGAAGAAACCACGTTTCTCATGGTGCCCCTCCGGCACGCGTTTGAGTAGGGTGGCGCACAGGGCGGGGGTGAAGGTCAGCGCCAGGAAGCCTGAGAACAGGATCGACACCGCCAGCGACAGCGAGAACTGCTGGTAGATCACACCCACCGAGCCGGCCATGAAAGCCAGCGGCAGGAACACTGCCGACAGCACCAGGGTAATACCGAGGATCGCCCCGGATACCTGCCCCATGGCCTTGATGGTCGCCGGTACGGGATCCAGACCTTCTTCGGCCATGATCCGCTCGACGTTCTCCACCACCACGATGGCGTCGTCCACCAGGATGCCGATGGCCAGCACCATGCCGAACATGGTCATCATGTTCACCGAGAAGCCGAGCAGGTACATGAAGGTCAGTGTGCCTAACAAGCACACCGGCACCACGATGCTGGGGATCAGGGTGTAACGCACGTTCTGCAGGAACAGGAACATCACCAGGAACACCAGCACCATGGCTTCGGCCAGGGTCATGATGACCTTGTCGATGGCCACGTCGACGAACCGCGAGGTGTCGTACGGCATGGAGAACTGCACGTTGTCCGGGAAGTTGGCCGATAGTTCGGTCAGGCGCTGCTTGACCGCTTGGGCGGTCTGGATGGCGTTGGCGCCTGGTGCCAGCTGCACGGCGGCGGCCACGGCCGGCTTGCCGTCCTGGCGTGAACCGAAATTGTAATCCTGGCTGCCGACTTCGATACGGGCGACATCGCCCAGGGTCAGCCTGGAACCGTCCTGGTTGGCACGCAGCACGATGGCGGCGAACTCTTCCGGGTTGTCCAGGGTGCCCTTGACCGCCAGGGTCGCGGTCAGCTCCTGCTCGGCCGTGCCTGGCGTGCTGCCGAAGGCGCCGGCCGGAACCTGCACGTTCTGGGCACGGATGGCAGCGTTGACGTCGTCGATCGACAGGCCATAGCCAACCAGCTTCTGTGGGTCGATCCACACGCGCATGGCGGCTTCCGAGGCGAAGAATTGCAGCCTGCCGACGCCCGGCACGCGGCGAATCTCGTTATTGATATTGCGCGCGGCATAGTCGGCCAGGGCAGTGGTGTCGTCGGTGGCACTGCCATCCTTGTAGCTAAGGGCGTAGATCAGCAGAAAGCCGGCGGTGGCCTGCTCGGTCTGGATGCCGAGGGTGAGCACGGCCTGGGGCATGCGTGCCTCGGCACGCTTCAGGCGGTTCTGCACGTCGACCTGAGCCAGTTCGGGATCGGTACCGGGCTGGAAGGTCACGGTGATTTCAGCGATGCCGTTGGCGTTGCTGGTGGACTCGAAGTACAGCAGGTTCTTCGCGCCGTTGAGCTCTTCCTCGATGACGCTGGTCACCGAGTCGGTCAATACCTGCGCCGAGGCACCCGGGTAGGTAGCGGTGACGGTGATCTGCGGCGGCGCTACGTTGGGGTATTGCGCCACCGGCAGGAACGGGATGGCCAGCAGCCCGCCCATCGAGATGAACAGGGCGACTACCCAGGCAAAATTGGGGTGCCGGATAAAAAACAAGGACATGTCGTTGCTCCGACTTACTGCGCCTGGGGAGTGGTGTCGTTCTGCGTTTCAGCGCCTGGCTGTCGCGGCACGACCGTGATGCCTGGTCGGATCGCCGCCAGGGAACTGGTGATGACCTGGTCGCCGGCTTTCAACCCTTCGACGATCTGCCAGCGCGCGCCTTGCATGGCGCCGGTGGTGACCGGGCGCGCTTCCACGGTGTTATCGGCGCCCAGCAGCATCACGCTGGCCTTACCGTCGGCAGAGCGTTGCACGGCGCGCTGCGGTACCAGAATGGCGTCCTGGTCGAGCCCTTGCGGTGTGCGAACGCGCACGTACATGCCCGGCAGCAGCACGCCTTGCGGGTTGTCGAAACGTCCACGCAGGGCGATCTGACCGGTGCTGCGATCCACCGATATATCAGTGAACAGCAGGGTGCCGCTGCTCTCGATATCGGTGCCGTCGACGCGCAGAGACAGCGTTTTGTCGCCGTCACCGGAAACCTTGCCGTCGGCAATCGCCGCGCGCAGGCGCAAGGCATCGGCGGCCGGCTGAGTGAAGTCGGCGTAGACCGGATCGAGTTGCTGGATACGGGCGAGCAGGGTGGTTTCACCCTGGCCGACCAGTGCGCCTTCGGTGACCTGGGCGCGGCCGATGCGTCCGGCGATGGGCGCGCGCACTTCGGCGTACCCCAGATCCAGGCGTGCGGTTTCCACGTTGGCCTGGGCCGAGCGCTTGTCCGCCTGGGCGCTTTGCAGCGCAGCGCGGGCAACGTCGAAATCCTGTTGGCTGACTGCGTCGATCTTCACCAGCGGTTCGTAGCGTTTGACGGTGGCCTGGGTCTGGAACAGTTGCGCTTCGGCGCGGGCCAGTTCGCCCTGAGCGCGGGACAGCGCGGCCTTGAAAGGTGCCGGATCGATCTGGAACAGCAGGTCGCCAGCCTTGACGTCGGCGCCCTCTTCAAAGGTGCGCTTGAGCACGATACCGGCGACTCGGGCTCGTACTTCGGCAACGCGCACGGGTTCGATACGGCCGGGCAGCTCGGCGACTACGGTAAAGGGCTCGGTCTTGATGCTGAGCACGTCGACTTCGCGAGGCGGTGCTTCACCCCAGCCTTGTTCACCCTTGTCACAGCCTACGAGGCTGATAGCAACCAAAAGTGTTATCGCCGAAAAAACCCAACGTTCGCGAATCTTGCTCATGCTTCACCTGGGGCGCAGCCCATTAGTTAGTCCTTGAAAGGCTCGGATGATTGTCCATGAATGCAAATGAGTCAATATTGACTCATTTGCGGATTTTGTGGACAAGGTAGATAGTCCCCTTGAGGAAAAAGGTTTTTCCTGCACAATGACGCGCCGTTGCCGACGCCTGAATGAAGACTGGAATTGATGGATAGACCCGCTGCTGAAGAAAAACTGCTCAAGGCCCTGGCTGTCGCCATCGTCGAGCACCCGCGCGGCACCTTCAAGGAAATAGCCCAAGCTGCCGGGGTGAGCAAGGCGACCCTGAATCGTTTTTGCGGAACCCGCGACAATCTGATCGAAATGCTCTTCGATTATGGCTCGGTGGTCATGAACCAGGTCATCGCCGATGCCGATCTGCAGGAGGCCCCGCCGCAGGAAGCCTTGCAGCGATTGGTCGATGGGCATCTGGCTCATCGCGAACTGCTGGTGTTCCTGATTTTCCAGTGGCGGCCGGACTCATTGGATGCCTGCGGCGAGCATGCGCGCTGGCTGCCTTACACCAACGCCCTGGATCGGTTTTTCCTGCGTGGGCAGCGTGAGAACGTTTTCCGTATCGACATCGGTGCGCCAGTGTTGACCGAGCTCTTCGCCTCGTTGCTGTTCGGACTGGTCGATGGCGAGCGTCGTGGACGGGTGGCGCGGGCAGGCATGGGCACCTCGTTGATGCAGTTCTTCATGCGGGGCGCCGCCGCCGGACAGTGAGCGAATCGGTGGCGAGTTCGTCCGGCGAGCGCGTCGGGCGAGATGGCTGATAAGATGGCGCAAACAACATGGCAGGCGGTTTTGCCCCAGGCCGGATTACGCACAGGGATGCTGCGCCTCGCGGAGAAACGAAGCATGAATGTACAAGTGATCGAACGTGACGGCGAACCTGAATACGCGGTACTGCCCTGGGCCGAATATCAGGCGCTGCTTCAGGCCGCAGGCAAGAGCGTCGCTGCCCCATCGATCCAGCCCGCCACCGACGCCCCAAAGCCGCTGACGCAACTGACCGCACTGCGTGAGGGCAAGGGCCTGAGCCGCGATGAGCTGGCCCGTGCCGTGGGTATCAGCCCGCATTACCTGGGCATGATCGAGAATGGCGAGCGACAACCCGATGCGGCTATCCTCCGCGCCCTGGCCTGGGTGCTCGGCATCTCCGGCTGGGAGGCGAGTGCATGAGCGTGCGCATCAGCCGTGGGCACTGGGAGGCGTTGCTGGCCGCTCTGGACGATGCCCGGCGGCAGCGCCACCTGCTGACCTACCGTGCATTGATCGAGCGTCTGTCGCTGCCTGCGCCGGCCATGCAGACCCTGACCGCTGCACTGGAACACCTGGCTGCACTGGATGCGCGCGGCGAGCGCCCGCTGCGCAGCGCTCTGGTGATCAGCCAGGGCGCCAGCCGCCTGCCGCGCACTGGGTTCTTCGAATGCGTTACCCGCCTGGGCCGTTTCGATGGCGCCTCCGACGGTGTTGCCGCAGCGTCCTGGCACGCCTCCGAAGTGGCCCGGGTATTCGAGTTCGATTATCCCGCCGAACCCTGAGTGAGCGCGCCTTGCAGCGTGTGCGTATCGATCACGTGCAGGCTGTAACCGGGCACCGCCTTGGCATGACGCTTGGCTTCCGAAGCCAGGCCGGCCAGTTCGCTGGCGTCCAGTAGCGCACAGTGCTGTGGGTGCAGATGGACGACGCCGAGTGACAGCGACAACAGCGGAAACTCCTCGCGGTGGCCCTGGCGGTTGTGGCTGACGAAACAGCCAGCATCCAGATGCTCATCGAGATAGAAGCGCCGGCACTGCCCCTGAAAGTCTTCCAGTAGCCGGTTGAGGCGGGCACGCCAGTCCTTCGATCCGAACACCAGCAAGAAATCGTCGCCACCGATATGGCCGACGAAGTCACGCGTCGGGTCGATCCGTTCGTTCAGGCAATGTGCCAGGCACAGCAGCACTTCATCACCCTTGGCGTACCCGTAGAGGTCGTTGAAGGGTTTGAAGCTGTCGATGTCGACGTAGCAGATCACCGCCTCACGGCTCTGCTGCAACAGCCGGGTCAGGCACTGCTGGATCGGTACGTTGCCGGGCAGCAGGGTCAGCGGGTTGGCGTAACGGGCCTGCTGGATCTTCAGTTCGGTGATCAGTTTGAGGACGTCGATCACCCGGCCCAGGCCCAGGTAGTGGCCGTCCACGGTAATGACGAAATCTTCTTCGATACGCTGGCGCGCGCGGCTGGTCAGCAGGCGGCTGACCTTCTGCAGCGACTGGCTGATTTCCACGGCGAGAAAGTCGTTGCTCATCAGACGGCTGATCGGCTTACGGGCGAACAGCTCGGTGGCGAAGGGTTTGAGCAGTACCTCCGACAGCGAGTGACGGTGGACGATACCGACCGGCCGTTGTGCCTCGTCCAGCACCGCCAGCGAGTTGAGGTTGGCCTGGGCGCGGAAGGCTTCGAGCACATCAGCGGTGGGCGTATTGATGGACACTGCCGGGTGTTCGTTGAGCAGGGCGGTGAGATCGCTGCCTTCTTCGCTGAGCGAGGTCGGCGGGCTGCCCAGTGCCGGTAGCAGTGCGCGTGCGTCGGTTGGCGGTTGTTCCTGAGGGCGACAGAGCAGGTAGCCCTGAAGCAGATCCACACCCATTTCGCAGAGCACGGCGAGCTCTTCCTCGAGTTCGATGCCTTCGGCGATCACCTGAGCGCGCGAGGCCTTGGCCATCTGCAGGATGGAGCCAACGAATTCACGCTTGACCGCATCCTGATGGATGCCATCGATGAAGTGGCGGTCGATCTTCACGTAATCGGGACGCAGCTCCGACCACAGGCGCAGGCTCGAATAACCGGCGCCGAGGTCGTCCAGGGCGATGGAAAATCCCATGTCACGGTAGTGGTGGAGAGCGGTGTCGAGCAGATTGAAATCGTCGGTGGGAGATTGCTCCGTCAGTTCGATCACCACCCGGCTTGGCGAAATACCGTAGGCCTGCAGCAACTGCAGGGTGCGGCCCGGCTGATGATGGGCGTCGAGCAGCGAATCCGGAGACACGTTGAGAAACAGCAGCCCGTTCAGCTTCAACTCGCTGAAACGGCGACAGGCGCTTTTGCGACAGGCCAGTTCCAGTTCGTTGAGCAGGCCGACCTGGCGCGCGGCGGCGAACAGTGTGATCGGGGAGTGCAGCGGGCTGTTGGACGGGCCGCGAGTGAGGGCCTCATAGCCAAGAATGCGCCGTTCGGAGAGCGACACGATGGGCTGAAACAGGCTATGCAGGTCGCCGTGCGCGAGGATCTGGCCCAGCGCGCTTGATTGCTCGGTGACGGTCATGGCAGGTCTCTATGGAAATCGGGGAGCGAACGGTGGGGACGCCGCCTGCGGATAAATACCGCTGAATGCCCGTGATTTCACTACAGATTGATGACCGTTTAATGAAGGGCGCCCGCCAGGAATGGTGGGGGCACAAAAAAGGGTGTCGTGAATACGACACCCTTTCTGGTGACCGCTTCCTGGTTACTGCTTAGCTAAGCGAGTATTGAGCTTGAGGTAGTCGATCAGGATGTGGCCAGTTTCCGACAGATAGGCGTCGTCTTCCGGTTTGGTCTTCTCGTCTGTGCTCTGTGCCAGGACGTCGTCCTCGTCTTCCTTCTTCAGTTCGGCCAGCGGCTCTTCGCCTTTGGCGGTACGGCGGGCGTTCTCGATCACCAGTTGGCGTTTCTCTATATCGGCGTGCTGGGCACGACGCTTGGCCTCGTTGAGGCTAACGGTCTTCTCGGCCATCAGCTCACGGGACAGAGCCAGACGCTCGCGGGCGAAGTTGAAGTCCGGGTTCTCGGCCGTACGGCTGTCGTAGCGGTTTTTCAACTCGGTGAGGAACGGCTTGATCGGATCCAGTTCGGGTTTGATCGCCGGACGGATGCTGTCCCATGGCATGGCCTCGGGCAGCGCGCTTTCGCCGATTTCCTTGTTGTCCATCACGTCGGGATAAGCGATGTCCGGCACCACGCCACGGTGCTGGGTGCTCTGCCCGGAAACGCGGTAGAACTTGGCCAGGGTCAGCTTCAGTTCGCCATGATTCAGCGGCTGGATGGTTTGCACGGTGCCTTTGCCGAAGGTCTGGCCACCGAGGATCAGCGCACGGTGGTAGTCCTGCATGGCGCCGGCGAAAATTTCCGAAGCCGAGGCGGACAGGCGGTTGACCAGAACGGCCAGCGGGCCCTTGTAGAAGGCGCCCGGGTTTTCGTCCTCGAGCACATCGACCCGGCCATCGCTGTTGCGCACCAGAACGGTCGGGCCCTTGTCGATGAACAGGCTGGTCAGTTCGGTGGCTTCCTGCAGCGAACCGCCGCCATTGTTGCGCAGGTCGATGACGATACCGTCGACTTTCTCGGTTTGCAGTTCGGTGATCAGCTTCCTGACGTCACGGGTGGTGCTCTTGTAATCCGGATCGCCGGCACGGAACGCCTTGAAGTCGAGGTAGAAGGCGGGGATCTCGATGACGCCCAGCTTGTAGTCGTGGCCGCCCTGGCTGAGCTTGAGCACGGACTTCTTCGCCGCCTGCTCCTCGAGCTTGACCGCCTCGCGGGTGATGCTCACCACCTTGCTGGTCAGGTCGTTCGGCGCATTGCTCGCCGGAATCACTTCCAGGCGGACGCGCGAGCCTTTGGGGCCGCGGATCAATTTGACCACTTCATCGAGGCGCCAGCCGATCACGTCGACGATCTCGTCGTCACCCTGGCCAACACCGACGATCTTGTCCGCCGGCGAGATCTGCTTGCTCTTCTCGGCAGGGCCGGCCGGTACCAGGCGTACCACCTTGACGTGTTCGTTATCGCTCTGCAGCACGGCGCCGATGCCCTCGAGGGACAGGCTCATGTTGATGTCGAAGTTTTCGGCGTTATCCGGCGACAGGTAGTTGGTGTGCGGATCGTAGGTCATGGCGAAGGCGTTGATGTACGCCTGGAACACGTCCTCGCCGCGAGTCTGCTGCAGGCGTGCCTGCTGAGCCTTGTAGCGTTTGGTGAGCAGTTCCTGGATGGTCGCAGGCTCCTTGCCAGCGAGCTTCAGTCGCAGCACTTCGTCTTTCAGACGTTTGCGCCACAGCTCGTCCAGCTCGGCGACATCCTTGGCCCAGGGAGCTTTTTCACGATCCACGAGCAAGTCTTCGTCGACCGTGAAGTCGATCTTGTCGACGCCTTTGGCCAGCAGCCCTTGCACGTAGTTCAGGCGCTCCTGCTGGCGCACGAGCTGACGCTTGTAGATATGGAAGCCGGGGCCGAGATCGCCCTTTTTCAGCAGGTCGTCGAATCTGTCTTTCCAGCGGTCGAATTCGGCGATATCCGCGGCAGTGAAATAGCTGCGTGCCGGGTCGAGCATCTTCAGGTAACCCTGGTAGATCTTCTCCGAGCGCGCATCGTCGAGCGGCGGCTTGCTGTAATGGTGACGCTGCAGCAGCTCGACGACGTTGAGGCTGGCGATGACCTGCTCGCGATCAGGCTGCAGGTATTCCCACGGATCGGCCTGGCTGGTTTTGGCTGCGAGGGGCAATGCGCCCAGCCCGAGAACGAGGGCCAGGGTGGCGCTGATAAGTGATCGCTTCATGCTGATTCGACGTGGGGACAGTTGATAACGCATATTAGGCCGTCTTTGAGGGCGCCAGGTTCAATCGGCGCATGCAAAAGCCCAGCGCTAAGCGCTGGGCTAGGTTCAAATGCACTATGGAGGCAGCGTGAAAGCATTGCAAGGCGTGGAAGGGCAGGTGGAATGGGTGCAACGTCCCACTCCTGCCTGTGATGTGGGTGAAGTGCGCATTCGCGTGGCGGCCGCGGGCCTGAACCGTGCCGACCTGTTGCAACGTGCCGGCCTGTACCCGCCGCCACCGGGCGCCAGCGATATTCTCGGCCTGGAATGTGCCGGTATCGTCAGCGAAGTAGGCGCTGGTTGCGACTGGCAGGTGGGTGACCGGGTCTGCGCGCTGCTGGCGGGTGGCGGCTTGGCCGAGGAAGTGGTGGTCGATGCCCGCCATGTACTACCCGTACCGGAAGGTGTGTCTCTGCACGAAGCCGCAGGGCTGCCGGAAGTCTACGCAACGGCCTGGCTCAATCTGTTCCAGCTGGCCGGCCTGAAACCCGGTGAGAAGGTGCTGCTGCACGCCGGTGCCAGTGGCGTCGGATCGGCGGCGATCCAGCTGTGCAAAGCTTTTGGCAGTGCATGCTGGGTCAGCGTTGGTTCGGCCGAACGCCTGGCCTATTGCGAGAGCCTGGGCGCTGCCGGCGGTGCGATTCGGGGTGGTGAGGGCCTCGAGGCTCTGCACGAGGTCGGCCCTTTCGAGGTGATTCTCGACCCGGTGGGTGCCAGTTACGCCGCGCTGAACCTGAAGCTGCTTGCGCTCGATGGCCGCTGGGTGAACATCGGCTTGATGGGCGGGCGCAAGGCTGAGCTGGATCTGGCGCTGCTGCTCGGTAAGCGTATCCAGTTGATCGGCTCCACCTTGCGCAGCCGTGACGACCTGTTCAAGGCCGATCTGCTGCGCGATCTGCGCCAGCACGTATGGCCGCTGTTCGGCGAAGGGCGGCTCAAGCCGCAACTGGCGCAGACCTTCCCCATTAGCGAGGCGCAGGCGGCATTCGCCACGCTGGAAGGCAATCAGGTCAACGGCAAGCTGGTGCTGGTGATCGACGACAGCCTTGGCTGAAGTCTCAGCCACGAATGCTCGCTGATCTGTGGGCATTCTTGGCCACTCGTCTGCACCCGCTGAACCGCAGTTCCACGGTTCGTCATGGCGATCAGACTGCGCGGGTGATGCCGCCATCGACGCGGATATTCTGTGCGGTGATATAGGCCGCGCCCTCCGAGGCCAGAAAGGCGATGGTCGCGGCCACTTCCTCGCTGCTGCCGTAACGCTGCAGCGGTACGCTGGCCCTGCGCTCTTCGGTGGCCGGCAGGCTGTCGATCCAGCCGGGTAGCACGTTGTTCATGCGAATGTTGTTGCGGGCATGGGTGTCCGCGAAAATCTTCGTGAAAGACGCCAGGCCGGCCCGGAACACCGCCGACGTGGGGAACAGCTCACTGGGCTCGAACGTCCAGGCGCTGGAGATATTGATGATCACGCCACTCTTTTGCTTCTGCATGGTTGGCGTGACCAGGCGTGTTGGGCGGATCACGTTGAGCAGGTAGGTATCCAGGCCGCGATGCCAGTCTTCGTCGCTGATTTCCAGGATCGGCGCACGCGGGCCATGCCCGGCGCTGTTGACCAGTACATCGATGCGGCCCCATCGCGACAGTGTGCCTTCGACCAGGATTTCGAGATCCTGGCTGGACTGGTTGCTGCCGGTCACGCCGAAACCGCCCAGCTCTTCGGCCAGCGCTTCGCCCTTGCCTGACGAAGAGAGGATGGCGATCTTGAATCCATCGGCTACCAAGCGACGTGCGGCTGCGGCGCCCATACCACTGCCGCCGGCGGTTATGATTGCTACTTTTTCTACAGGCATCGTATTGTCTCCAGTGCACTCAGGGCGTTAGCTACGATTGATAGCCTATCAGCCAGGTGGTGTAGGAGAGAGGCAGTTTTCGTATGTTGATTCAGTAGAAAAACTACAGTTATGTCTGAAGAATTCGGTCAATTACCGTCGCTCAATGCGCTGCGTGTGTTCGAGGTGGTGGCGCGGCATTTGAATTTCCGCCTGGCTGGTGACGAGCTGGGTGTGACCCAAGGGGCGGTGGCGCAGCAGATTCGTGGTCTGGAAGCCGACTTGGGACTCAAGCTGTTCGAGCGGCATCCGCGCACTCTGGCGCTGACGGAGAGCGGTAGAAGCTACAGCCTGAGTATCCGTCGCGCGTTCGAGGTAATCGCCGATGCTACGCAGGGCTTGAGACCCGCGCCGCTGCACCTGACCATCAGCGTGACGCCGACGTTTGCGTCGAAATGGCTGATCCCGCGGCTGCCTGGCTTTTCTGCGCAGCATCCGCAGATCGACCTGAGAATCCTGGCCAGCGAGCGACTTTCCAGCTTTCACAACGATGGCGTGGATCTTGCGGTGCGTTACGGCCGTCCGCCCTTTGGCCCAGGCCTGCAGACCGAGCTATTGCTCGAGCAGGCTGTCGTCGCGGTGGTGAGCCCCGGTCTGCTTGAGCGCCTTGGGTCGCCGTGCAGCCTGGAAGCCTTGGCGCGCTACCCCCTGTTGCATGACGCACACAATCTCTGGCCACGGTTTCTCGATCAGGTGTTCCCTCAGGCGCTGCAGGCTGCGGCGAAAAATGTGCGCTTCAACCAGACCTCGCTGGCTATCGAGGCGGCCATCGCCGGGCAGGGTATTGCCCTGGCCAGCCGCTTCTTCGTCGAGCGGGATATCCACGCGGGGCGACTGATCATTCCGTTCGAGCCGGTACTGCAGGACGAGCGAGGTTTCTATTTGGTCAGCCCGCGGCGAGCACGCCAGCACGCTCCGCTCGCGCTGGTTCGTGACTGGTTGCTGGAGCAGACGCATGGTGATCGGTAGCGGTGCGTAGTTACCAATTTTGGACGGGTAGTTTATCTGCACAATGGGCGCGAGCCGCGAGCCTGTGGCACACTTGAACACCAGTAAAAACGGGTTATGTGGCGATATGTATCGCTCGCCCGCGTACGGATGCCGTCGGCTATGCGCCGCGGTCTGCCTGGCAATAGCCACGAACAAGAGGAAACAGCGTGCATAACGTCGTCATCAGCGGTACGGGCCTGTACACCCCGGCCAACAGCATCTCCAACGACGAGTTGGTGGCGTCTTTCAATGCCTTCGTGCAGCAGTTCAATGCCGATAACGCCGGGGCCATCGAGCGTGGAGATGTCGAGGCGCTGAGCGAGTCGAACAGCGCCTTCATCGAGAAGGCGTCGGGCATCAAGAGCCGCTTCGTGATCGACAAACAGGGCATTCTCGACCCGCAGCGCATGGTGCCGTACATCCCTGAGCGCAGTAACGAGCAGTGGGGCATTCTCTGCGAAATGGCAGTGGCTGCGGCCGAACAGGCGTTGGCCCGTGCCGGCAAGACCGCTGCGGATATCGACGGTGTCATCGTCGCCTGCTCCAACCTGCAGCGCGCTTACCCGGCGGTGGCTATCGAAGTGCAGGCAGCGCTGGGTATTCAGGGCTTCGGCTATGACATGAACGTGGCGTGTTCGTCAGCCACGTTCGGCATCCAGGCCGCAGCGAACAGCATCCAGCTTGGTCAGGCGCGGGCTATCCTGATGGTCAACCCGGAGATCTGTACCGGCCACCTCAATTTCCGTGACCGCGACAGCCATTTCATCTTTGGCGATGCCGCCACTGCGGTGATCATCGAACGTGCCGATCTGGCGACCTCCGAACACCAGTTCGAGATTGTCGGCACCAAGTTGTTGACTCAATTCTCCAACAACATCCGCAACAACTTCGGTTTCCTCAACCGGGCGGCCGAAAATGGTAGTCAGGGCGCCAATGACAAACTGTTCGTGCAGGAAGGACGCAAGGTGTTCAAGGACGTCTGCCCGATGGTGGCCGAGCTGATCGCCAACCATCTTCGGGAAAACGACCTGAGCGTGACCGATGTGAAGCGCTTCTGGTTGCACCAGGCCAACCTCAACATGAACCAGCTGATCGCCCGCAAGCTGCTCGGCCGCGATGCCGAGGCTCACGAAGCGCCGGTGATCCTCGACACCTACGCCAACACCAGCTCGGCGGGCTCGGTGATCGCCTTGCACAAGAACCAGGACGACCTGCCAGCCGGTTCGCTCGGCGTGCTCAGTTCCTTTGGTGCCGGTTATTCGATTGGCAGCGTGATTCTGCGCAAGCGTTGATTGCCCGGGCCGCTATCACCGTAGCGGCCCATCCCTTCACCCACGGTGCGTTCGCGCCGTTCCGTTCTCACATTTCCGAATCGCACGAACCGCTCTGTCAAGCGGTTATGCGGATAGGAAGTAAAAAGTTCCGTTGTCATCAAATATTTATATAACGGCAACGGCGCTGAAATAACCGGCCGCGAAGATTCCCCCAGCACGAACGAGCCCAAGGCTCGGGTGTTTTTCAGCACTTAAGTTCAATTAGGGGAATTCTCGATGATCCGTAAGCACTTCGCCGGTTTCGCAGCCAGCGCCCTGGCTCTGGCCGTTTCCGCCCAGGCTTTCGCCGGTACCGTCACCACTGACGGCGCTGACATCGTAGTTAAAACCAAAGGTGGCCTGGAAGTCGCTACCACCGACAAAGCGTTCGGTTTCAAAGTCGGTGGCCGCCTGCAGGCTGACTACAGCTCGTTCGATGGCATCTATACCCGTAACGGCAACCGCGCCGATGCTGCCTACTTCCGTCGTGCCTTTCTGGAAATCTCCGGTGTTGCCTTCACCGATTGGGCCTACACCCTGAACTACGATTTCTCGCACAACTCCGGCAGCTCGGATGACGGTTATTTCGACGAGGCTTCCATCGCCTATAACGGCTTCAAGCCGGTTTCCATCAAAGTCGGTCGTTTCGACCCCGAGTTCGGTCTGGAAAAGGCCACCAGCTCCAAGTGGGTTACCGCTCAAGAACGAAATGCGTTCTATGACGTGATCGACTGGGCCAACGGCCACCAGAATGGTCTGGGTATCCAGGCTTCCAGCACCATCGGTGATTCCGTGTATCTGTCCGGCGGCCTGTTCGCCAAAGACAACAACGACACCGACGGTGACAGCAACAAGCAGGTCAACCTGCGCGGTGTATTCGCTCCGCTGCACGAAGCAGGCAACGTTGTGCACCTGGGCGCCAACTTCGCTCGTCGTGATGTTTCCGACTCGGTCATCGACACCCGCTTCCGCAGCCGCCTGGGCATGCGTGGCGTTGAAACCACGGGTGGTAACGATGCCGGTGGCAACGGCAACCGCGTAGTGTTCGCCGGCGCGAACGGTGCTGAAGCTGGCTCCTACGACGACGACACCGCACTGGGTCTGGAAGCGGCCTGGGCGATGGGCCCGCTGTCGATCCAGGGCGAGTACATGAAGCGCAAGCTGAAGGCTGATTCTTCCGCCTATCAGGACATCAAGGCTGACGGTTACTACGTACAGGCTGCCTACACCCTGACCGGCGAATCCCGCGGTTACAGACTGGGCCGGTTCGATTCGATCAAGCCTGAGAACAAACAGATTGGTGCATGGGAAGTGTTCTATCGCTACGACAGCATCACTGTTGAAGACGACAACCTGGTTACCGCCAGCCTGACGCGTGACGTTGGCGATCTGGAAGCCAAGGTGCACAACCTGGGTGTCAACTGGTACGTCAACGAAGCAGTGAAAATCAGTGGCGTCTACGTCAAGGCCAGCACCGACAACGTCTACAACGCCACCGCTACTGCGCGTACTGGCGATGACAGCGGTGACGGTTTCGTAGTTCGCGCCCAATACGCGTTCTAAGCAAGACGTTTCAACGTGGTGCTCCTTTGAACCCCGCCTTGTGCGGGGTTTTTTACGGCCTGCCATCCCTGGCGGCCACCCGGCGGGCCGTAGCAAGCGACGTTAAAAATGGCTCCCGGCCATTTTTTATGGGCAGTCGGATCTGCCTGGCGCTTGGCGATATAGTGTGCGCTGACTGCCCGCGGATATTGCCGATGCCTGTTTACAGCCTGCACGCTCTCAATGATCTCGACGCCGAAACCTGGGATGGCCTGCTGACGGGGCCACAACCATTTCTGCGCCACGCCTTTCTTTGCGCGCTGGAAGACAGCGGTAGCGTAGGCGGGCGTTCGGGTTGGCAAGCGGCGCATCAGGTGCTGCTCGGTGCTGACGGCAAACCGCTGGCGGCGCTGCCAGCCTACGTCAAATACCATTCCTCCGGCGAGTACGTGTTCGATCACGGCTGGGCCGACGCCTGCCGTCGAGCCGGTATCGCCTATTACCCCAAGCTGTTGGGCGCCATTCCGTTTTCTCCGGTTACTGGCCAGCGCCTGCTGGGTACGGCCGAGGTGACGGGGCAGATGCTCGATGCGATTACCGCATCTCTTGAAGAGCAGGGCCTGTCCGGGTTGCATGTGAACTTCACCGATGCAGCCGGCAATGATGTCTTGCAGGGGCGCGATGGCTGGCTGCAGCGCCTGGGCTGTCAGTTCCACTGGCACAACCGGGGCTATCGGGATTTTCAGGATTTTCTCGACACGCTCAGCTCACGCAAGCGCAAGCAGATGCGCAAGGAGCGCGAACAGGTAGCGGGGCAGGGGATCGAGTTCGACTGGCGCGAAGGGCATCAGTTGAGCGAAGCGGAGTGGGATTTCGTCTACCACTGCTATGCCAACACCTACCATGTGCGCGGTCAGGCTCCTTATCTGACCCGCGCCTTCTTCAGCCTGTTGGCCGAGCGCATGCCTGAAGCCATACGCGTGGTGCTGGCCTGCCGCAGTGCACAGCCGGTGGCCATGGCGTTCAGCCTGAGCGGCGGTGACAGTCTTTATGGGCGTTACTGGGGCTGCCTGGCCGAGTTCGACCGGCTGCATTTCGAGACCTGTTTCTACCAGGGTATGGAGCAGGCGATTGCGCGGGGGCTACAGCGTTTCGATGCGGGGGCGCAGGGCGAGCACAAGTTGGTTCGTGGCTTCGAGCCGGTGATCACCCATTCCTGGCACTACCTGGTGCATGAAGGGCTGCGTGACGCGGTGGCGGGGTTTCTGCAGGAGGAGCGGGAGGGTGTCTTGGCCTACGCGCAGCAAGCGCGAGAGATGTTGCCGTATCGGCAGGTTTGACCTGTTGCAGTGGCGCGCTGCGGTTGCCCGCAGCGCGCCAGCGCAGCACGCGACCGATTAGCCGTCGTAACGGCCGCCCCACTCGAGGAAACGCATCTTGTGGGTTTCGCCCTGGCTGTCGGTGTAGACCATGATCACCGGCACGACGCCGGTCTTGTCGGAGACGTCAGTGCGGTACAGCACTTTTTGCACATCGACTTTCATGCCGTAGTGATAGTCCTCGGTCGGCAGGCCGGCACCGGGTTTTGGCTGGATGTCGGCGGCGAACACGGCAGGAGCGAGACTGGAAAGCAGAGCGGTAACAGCGGTTGCGATTTTCATGGTGGAGTCCTCGATCATTCGATGACAGGCAGCCTGGCCGATCTGATCGGTGTCATTGCCTGGTAGGACTCATATGACCAGCAAAGCCGGCACCGCGGAAATTGATGCCTTTGTTAGTGGATATCACGAAAAATGATGATGTTAGTAAGCTAACTATTTAGTTGGCGAGCAGGCCGTGGGCGGAGCCCCATCGGCGTCAATCGACGCCGACGAAACCTCCCGTCTGGTGCTGCCACAGGCGAGCATAGAGGCCGCCGCGCTCGATCAGCTCGGCGTGGGTGCCGGTCTCGATCACCTGGCCTTTGTCGATCACCACCAGGCGATCCATGCGCGCGATGGTCGACAGTCGGTGGGCGATGGCGATCACCGTCTTGCCATCCATCAGGCTGTCGAGGCTTTCCTGAATCGCCGATTCGACCTCCGAATCCAGGGCCGAGGTGGCTTCGTCCATCACCAGTATCGGCGCGTCCTTGAGCAACACCCGGGCAATGGCGATGCGTTGGCGCTGGCCACCGGACAGCTTGACCCCGCGCTCGCCGACCTGTGCCTCGAAGCCGAGCCCGCCCTGGCTGTCGTCCAGCGTGGCGATAAAGCCATCCGCGCGGGCCTTGCGCGCCGCGGCCCAGAGCTGATCGTCACTGGCCTCGGGCTTGCCGTAGCGCAGGTTGTCGCGAATCGAGCGGTGCAGCAGGGAGGTGTCCTGAGTGACCACGCCAATGTTGGCGCGCAGACTTTCCTGGCTGACGTCGGCGATGTCCTGGCCGTCGATGAGGATACGTCCGCTTTCCAGGTCATAGAGGCGCAGCAACAGATTGACCAGGGTCGACTTGCCGGCGCCCGACGGGCCGACCAGGCCGATCTTCTCGCCGGGACGGATATCGATGGCCAGGCCGCTGATCACCCCGCCTTTCTTGCCATAGTGGAAATGCACATCGTCGAAGCGTACGCCGCCTTGCCGTACCTGTAGCGGTTTGGCGTCTTCGCGGTCGAGCACGTGACGCGGCTGGACAATGGTCTGCATGCCATCCTGCACGGTGCCGACGTTCTCGAAGATGCCGTTGACCACCCACATGATCCACTCGGCCATGTTGTTGATGCGGATCACCAGGCCCAATGCCAGGGCGATGGCACCGGTGCTGATCAGCGCCTCGCTCCACAACCACAGCGCCAGGGCGCCAGTGCCGACGATCAGCAGGCCGTTGAGACAGGTGATGAGGAAATCCAGGCTGGTGATGGTGCGCGACTGCAGGCGGAATTTGTCGAGCAGCTCCTGCATGGCCTCGCGGGCGTAGGTTTCTTCCTCCCTGGAGTGAGCGAACAGCTTGAGCGTGGCGGCGTTGCTGTAGCCGTCGACCACCCGGCCCATGACCTTGGAGCGCGCGGCAGAGGCGGCCGCCGAGCGGGCCTTGATACGCGGTACGAAATACCAGAGGGCTGCGCTGTAGCCGATGATCCATAGCGATAACGGCACGATCAGGCGTACGTCGGCAGCGGCGAACAGGTACAGCGCGCTACCGGCGTAGACCACCACGTGCCACAGTGCGTCGATCACTTGCATGGCCGAATCGCGCAGCGACGGGCCGGTCTGCATGACGCGCTGGGCGATGCGCCCGGCGAAATCGTTCTGGAAGAAATTCAGGCTCTGCTTGAGCACATAGCGGTGGTTCTGCCAGCGAACCAGATTGGTCAGCCCCGGATTGATCGCCTGGTGGGTGAGCAGGTTGTGCAGGCCGAACACGAAGGGCCGGATGATCAGTGCCACCAGCGCCATCCACAGCAGTTCGTTGCGGTGCTCGGCGAAGAATGTCCGCGCGTCGCTGGTCGCCTGGGCCATGTCGATCAACTGACCGAGAAAGCTGAACAGCGCCACTTCGATCAGTGCCGCAAAAAAGCCGATCACCAGCACGGCGATCATCAACGGCCAGACCTGTTTGAGGTAGTGGGCGTAGAACCGCAGCATGCCGTCGGGCGGCGCTACGTCTGGGCTTGGTTTGAAGACATCGATCAGATTTTCGAAACGGCGAAACAACATGGGGCGCAGTCTGCTCTGGCGGATGGGCGGGCGATTGGCGTCTTGCTACCAACAGGCGAGACCTGTCGGCTGGAATGCTGCCCGAGGGCATGAGCACGTGGGCTCAGAGGTGAACCCACGTGCTCTGGCACGCGGGTTACCCGGAGAGGGTAGCAGTATCAGAGACGCTTGGCGTCGAGAATCACCACCGGATCCAGCGGCACATTCTGCTGGCCGGCGCGGTTGCCCGTGCGCACCTGAGCGATACGGTCGACCACTTCCATGCCGCGGGTCACCTTGGCGAACACGGCATAGCCGAAGTCGCGCGAACCATGGTCGAGGAAGGCGTTGTCGGTGTGGTTGATGAAGAACTGGCTGGTCGCCGAGTCGCGAGCCTGGGTGCGGGCCATGGCCAGCGTGCCGCGGACGTTGTGCAGGCCGTTGTCGGCTTCGTTCTTGATCGACGCGTTGGTGTTCTTCTGGCGCATGTTCTCGTCGAAACCGCCACCTTGCACCATGAAGCCCGGGATCACCCGATGGAACTGGGTGCCTTTGTAGAAGCCGCTGTCCACGTAGGCGAGGAAGTTCTTGGTGCTGATCGGTGCCTTCTGCTCATCGAGCTGGACTTCGATTTCACCCAGGCTGGTGGTCAGCAGCACCACCGGGTTTTCGGCGGCCATGAGCTGGGCGGTGAACAGCAGCGAGCAGGCAGTGAGGGCGAGTTTCTTCAGCATCGTGTCTAGTCCTAAGGTGAGGTGGCAGCAGTGTTTTCGACTTCATGTAGAAAGGCAAGCAGGCTGCGGTTGAAGTGTTCGGGCTGATCCAGCGGCGTAGCGTGGCGCGAATCGGCGATGATCAACAGGCGGGCGTTGGGCAACTCATCGACGTAAGCCTGTTTCTGCGCCACCGGGGTGTAGTCCCGGTCGGCGCTGATGACCAGGGTTGGACAGGTGATGCGGCTCAGGCGTTCACGCACGCCCCAGCCGATGATGGCATCGAGGCTGGCCAGGTAGGCGCGCTTGTCGTTGCGCGGCCAGCGCTCTTCGACCTTGCGCCGCAGCTCGGCCTGTTCGGGTTTGGGAAACAGCAGCCGGGCCAGGGCCTTTGCGATAGTGTCCAGGCTCAGCAGCCGCGATAGCGTCCAGCGTTTGGCGATTTCCAGGTAGTCCGACGGTTTCTTCGCCTTCACTTCCGGGCCGCTGTTGACGATGGTCAGGCTGCGCAGCAGGTGCGGGCTGTCCACGCCAAGCTGGAAGCCGATCATGCCACCCATGGAAATGCCAACCAGGTGCACGGGCGCAAGCTTCAGGTGTTCGATCAATGCGGCGGCATCGCTGGCGAAATCGGCGATGCGGTAGCGCTGCCTCGGTTTGTCGGAACGCCCGTGACCGCGGACATCCAGCGCGATCACCCGGTACTGCGTCGCCAGTACGGGAATCTGCAGCTCCCAGTCCAGCGTGCTGGAACCCAGCCCGTGGATCAGCAGGACGGGCGTGCCCTGACCCTGCTCTTCATAGAAGAGCTTGCAACCGTGGTGATCGAAATAGGCCATGGGTAGAACTCAGGCGATCGGCGCCGGGGAGGCGAAGGCGGCGTTCAATGGCGCCGCATCGAAACGTTGAATCAGATCGGTGAGGATCTGCGTGGCCGGCCCCAGAGCTTTGTCCTTGCTGGCATAGAGAAAGAACACTGGGCTGCGGCTGCCTCCTTTATCCAGGGGCAGGGGCTTGAGCAGGCCGTCGCTCAGTTCACGCTCGATCATATGCCGCGGCAACCAGGCGAAGCCCAGGCCGTTGCCGACGAAGGTGGCGGCGGTGGCCAGGCTACCGACGGTCCAGCGCTGCTCGGCGCCGAGCCAGCCGACATCGCGGGGTTGATGGCGCCCGGAATCGCGAATCACCACCTGCATCTGGGTTTCCAGATCCTGGAAATTCAACTGCCGTTGCATGCGATGCAGGGCGTGATCGGGGTGGGCCACGGCGATGAACTCGACCGGGCTCATTTCCGAGCCGAGAAAGCCGGGAATGTTGTAGCCGCTGATCGCCAGGTCGGCGACGCCTTCCTTGAGCACTTCCTCGACGCCTGACAGTACTTCTTCGCGCAGGCGTACCCGGCAGCCACGGCTTTGCGGCATGAAGGCAGTGAGTGCGCGCACCAGACGGGCACTCGGGTAGGCGGCGTCGACCACCAGACGAACTTCGGCCTCCCAGCCCTGTTCCATGTGATGCGCCAGGTCTTCGAGCTGGCTGGCCTGCTTGACCAGTTGCCGGGAGCGGCGCAGCAGTACATCGCCGGCTTCGGTGAGCACTGCCTTGCGCCCGTCGATGCGCAGCAGCGGCACGCCCAGTTGTTCCTGCATGCGCGCCACGGTATAGCTGACCGACGATTGCGAGCGGTGCAGCACCTCGGCGGCCTGGGCGAAGCCGCCATGGTCGACCACCGCTTGCAGGGTGCGCCACTGATCGAGGGTTACGCGTGGGGCCTTCATCTCATCTCCTTCACCAGTCCCTGTGCACAGGCAGGGTACTGGCCCTAAACTGACAGCCCACCGTTGGAGGCTGGACATGAAAAAACTCTATTGTGCGCTGATCGCCTTGCTGCCACTGGCAGCGCAGGCCTATCCCATCGAGCTGGAGAAGCAGCTCAATGGTGCCGAAGTGTCGGCCAGCTCCCAGGAAATCGACCACAACATGGCGGCGGTGCTGGTGCAGAACTACGGCGAAACGGCTGCCTCCTGCAAAGCGGTATTTCGCAACGGCCCCGAAGCGCCGCGTACCCGCAGCGTGAACCTGGCGGCCGGGCAGAGCGGCAACCTGACGGTTAAATTCGCCCGCAGCATCATCCGCCTGCGTGTACAGCTCACCTGCGAGCCGCAGTAACCTGAAGCCCCGAGCAGCCTAGGGAGTGTTTCCAAACAAATCAACTTCGTCGATATTTAGCGGTGGATATTTACGCTTTATTATCGAACCTCGTGTATCTAGTCTCGCCTCCATCGTCTGACACCCGCCTATCGATGGAGCGACCCATGGCCCAGCTACTGGTGATTGAAAGCAGTGCGCGTCAGCATGGTTCGGTTTCACGACAACTGACCGAGCGCTTTCTGGCGCGCTGGTGCGAGGGGCGCCCGAGCGATCGTATCTGCCGTCGTGATCTGGGCGTCGAGCCGCTGCCCCATCTCGATGGCACCTTGCTCAACGCCTGGACGCAGCCTGCTGAAAGCCATGGCGCGGCCGAGTGTGCGGCGTTGCAGCGCGCCAATGGGCTGATCGACGAGCTACTGGCGGCCGATGTGCTGGTGCTGGCTGCGCCGATGTACAACTTCGCCATTCCCAGCACGCTCAAGGCCTGGTTCGACCATGTGCTGCGTGCCGGGGCGACCTTCCGTTACAGCGAAAACGGCCCTCAGGGCTTGCTGCATGGCAAGCGCGCTTTCGTGCTTACAGCCCGCGGTGGTATCTACGCGGGCGGCAGCCAGGATCATCAGGAGCCTTATCTGCGCCAGGTATTGGCTTTCATGGGCATCCACGACGTTACCTTCATTCATGCCGAGGGCCTCAACCTGGGAGCCGAATTCATGGCCAAGGGGCTGGAAGCCGCCGAGCTGCGCCTCACTCAGGTCATCTGACTCCAGTCTCCATTCGTACCCGGTGCTCCTGGGTGCGGCTTTCCAGGGAATCGCCTCGCCGATTCCCTTTTTTTGCCTGGGATTCAGGCGGACAGGAGCAGGTGATTGTTTGCCGTGCGCTGAACCGTTATGGTGCGCCGCCGTTCGCGCAACGGCGCTGACGTATCTGCCTGCGCCGTCTCGGCGTCGCCTTCTCAGGGCAACTGATAGGCTGAAAACGCGGCTGGCTTTCTTTCCTTCGAGGTGCGTGATGACGCTTTCCGGACGTGGTGTGGTGCTCTCTGTCAGCGCCTCGATCCTGTTCGCTCTGATCCCCGGCTACGTGCAGATGCTCACCCCGCTGGACGGTTGGCAGGTGTTCGCCCAGCGCGTGCTCTGGTCGGTTCCGGCGGTATTGCTGCTGGTCACCGTATTGCGTCAGTGGCCGGTGTTGCTCGCCGTGCTGCAGCGCCTGCGCAACGAGCCATTGCTGCTGGCCGCCTTGCCGCTTTCGGCCGCGCTGATTGGCGTGCAGTGGTTCCTGTTCGTGTGGGCACCGCTGACCGGGCACATGCTGGATGTTTCGCTGGGCTATTTCCTGTTGCCGCTGGCCATGGTGCTGGTCGGCAGGGTGTTCTATGGCGAGCGTCTGCGTCCCTTGCAGAAAATCGCAGTCGCCTGCGCCTTCGCCGGTGTGCTGCATGAGCTGTGGCGTTCCCAGGCATTTTCCTGGGTGACGCTGGTTACCGCATTGGGCTATCCGCCGTATTTCATGCTGCGCCGCTGGATGCGCCTGGATGCGCTGTCCGGCCTGATCCTGGAAATGCTGGTGCTGGCACCCCTGGCCATCTGGCTGATCCTGCAGTGGGCGCCGGATGACGCGTTCGGCGAGTTTCCGCGACTGTGGTGGCTGGTGCCGGGCATGGCGCTGCTGGGCACCATCGCCCTGGCAGCGATGATGGCGTCGTCACGGTTACTGCCGTTGGGCCTGTTCGGCATCCTCAGTTACGTGGAGCCGGTGCTGCTGTTCATGGTCAGCCTGGTCTTCCTGGGCGAGCGGTTCGATTCCAGCCAGTTCCTCACCTACCTGCCGATCTGGCTGGCGGTGGTGCTGGTGGGCTGGGATAGCGGGCGTTTGCTGATCAAGCAACGGCGCATGCGCCCACCCATCTGACAGCTTTCAAACACCCGGGTGGAGAAAGCATTCGGCCCCAGGGCGCGAACGCGGTAACCTATACGGCTGATTTAACATTTGCATCGAGGTTTGCCCCGTGTTTGCCCAATTTGCCTTGCATGAACGCCTGCTCAAAGCCGTGGCCGAGCTTAATTTCGTCGAGCCGACTCCGGTGCAGGTGGCAGCGATTCCGCCTGCGCTGCAGGGCAAGGATCTGCGCGTAACCGCCCAGACCGGCAGCGGCAAGACCGCCGCCTTCGTGCTGCCGATGCTTCATCGCCTGCTCGGTGACGGCAATTCCAAGGCGCGCCTGAGCGTGCGTGCGCTGATCCTGCTGCCGACCCGCGAGCTGGCCCAGCAGACCCTCAAGGAAGTCGAGCGCTTCGCCCAGTACACCTTCCTCAAGGCCGGTCTGGTGACGGGCGGCGAAGACTTCAAGGTGCAGGCCGCCGTGCTGCGCAAGATCGACATCCTGATCGGTACCCCAGGCCGCCTGATCGAGCATGCCAACGCTGGCAACCTGCTGTTCGAAGACGTGGAAATGCTGGTGCTGGACGAAGCCGACCGTATGCTCGACATGGGCTTCGCCGAAGACGTGCAGCGTCTGGCGGAACTCTGTGGCAACGCGCATCAGACCCTGTTGTTCTCCGCCACCAGCGGCGGTGCCGGCCTGCGTGAAGTGGTCGCCAAGGTCTTGCGCGACCCGCTGCACCTGCAGCTCAACCGGGTCAGCGAATTGGCCGAGGGCACGCGCCAGCAGATCATCACCGCCGACCACAACTACCACAAGGAACAGTTGGTCGAGTGGCTGCTGAGCAACGAGACCTACGACAAGGCAATCATCTTCACCAACACCCGCGCCCAGGCCGACCGCCTGTACGGCAAGCTGGTGGCCAAGGAATTCAAGACCTTCGTACTGCACGGCGAGAAGGATCAGAAGGATCGCAAGCTGGCCATCGACCGCCTGCGTCAGGGCGCGGTGAAAGTGCTGGTGGCCACCGACGTGGCCGCCCGCGGCCTGGATGTCGACGGTCTGGATCTGGTGATCAACTTCGACATGCCACGCTCCGGTGACGATTACGTGCACCGCGTCGGGCGAACCGGCCGTGCCGGTAGCGAAGGGTTGGCGATCTCGCTGATCACCCATAGCGACTGGAACCTGATGTCGAGCATCGAGCGCTACCTCAAGCAGCGCTTCGAACGTCGCAGCATCAAGGAACTCAAGGGCAGCTATCAGGGGCCGAAGAATCTCAAGGCGTCCGGCAAGGCAGCCGGCCCCAAGAAGAAAAAGGTCGACCCGAAGACCGGCAAGAAGATCGCCAAGAAGCCAGCGGCGAAAACCCCGGCCAAACGCAATACGGTGAACAAGCCGAAGAGCGACGCACCGACCCTGGTCAGCCAGGACGGCCTGGCGCCACTCAAGCGCAAGACGCCTTCCACCGACGCCTGATCCGCTCGGGGTACCGGCGGGCGCGTTTCATGCCGCGACTGTCGGTGCCAGCCTCACTCCACCTGCTCCTCGATCTCGCCGCCGATCTCTTCGAGTTCGCGCAGACGCTGGTCGTACGCATCGCAATCGGTGCCGAGCTTCTCGGCTTCGGTCTGCGGCTCTGCTTCCTTGAGTTCCTGACGCAGCAACGCGGCCCGCTCGGGATCGCGCTGGGTGATTTCCTCGACTTTGGCCGCCAGCTCCTGTGCTTTGGCGGCGGCTTCGTCGGCAGTGCAGGCCTGCGCCTGGCCAACGCCGTAGAGGGCCAGGGCCAGGCCGCAGAGTGGCGCGATATGCTTGATCATGCTCAATTCCTCACGCTTGGTACGGGCATGGCTGTGCGGTTGAGTGCCCGCTCAGCGTGAAGGTTCAGGCTTTTGCCCGACGTATCATCTCGCCCGATCCAGGCTTCTGACCGTCAGATCCAGTGCCTTCTGAATATCCAGCCGAGCCGAGCGGCCGATGTCCTTGTCGTTCATGTTGAAATCGCGCTCGGACGGCAGAATGGGCGCGGTCAGGTCATCGGCATCGGCGGGCTCGAAGTCGAACTCCTCACCGATGGTCATGGCACTGCGACGCAGCAGCATGCGCAATTGATCCGGATGCAGCTCGGGGTTGATCGACATCAGCGCCGCGACCACGCCGGCCACCAGTGGCGTGGCGTAGGAGGTGCCGCAATGCACGCTGCCCTGTCGGTTTTCATCGGCAGTGGAGGCGCGCACGCAGGCCGCTGCGGTGATGTCGACACGGGTGTCGACGTTCGAGGAACTGCGTGGGGTAACGTAAGCCGGGTCGCTCACTGCCACGTCTTGGTGGTCGCTGCGCTGGTGGCCGCCGACCACGAACAACTGTTCGGTGATGAAGGAGGAGGGTAGGCGGTAATCGTCGGCACCGGAGTAGGACGCACCGTTGCCGGCGGAGTTGACCACCACCACATCCGGGTGTTCGCGGCGCAACCACAGGAAGAACTCTTCCAGCAGCTCCTCGTAACCGCTCATCGCCACGCCGGAGCGCACCAGCGAGTCGATCTCGTCGCCATGGATGTTCCTGGCGCCGACGCGGTGAATACCCCAGCTCCAGTTCAATACTCGCACGCCGTCTTCTACCAGGTTGACCGAGGCGGCGATGTTGGCGGTGATGCCGGCATCCGAATTGCGGTCGACGATCACCTCGAAGCCCGGGCCTGCGCCGTCTAGGCCACGCAGGAAGCCGGTGTTGCCGCCTTCATCCCAGCGTGCGGCGAGAATACCGGCGACGGTGGTGCCATGGCCGTCCGGTTTGTCGGCGTCGCGGCTGTACAGCCGCGTGTGGGGTGTATTGTCCTTGCGTTCGGCAGCGCCAAGGTAGTCCTTGAAGTCAGGGGCGTCGAAGTCGACGTCGCGTTCGATCAGCCCGATGCGCACGGGTTTGGTTTCGATAGGCGAACGCTTCGACGGAATGCGCCGTTGGTAGTAATTCACCGCATCGAGAAAACGGTTCGCCGTCCATTCCTCTTCGTCGAGATGATCATCCGCGGATTCGCCTGCAGGTGCTTCCTGTTCCTCGGCAGAGGATTCCTCGATCACCACGGCATCGACGCTCAGCTCGCTGCCCAGGCGCAGCACCAGGGCATCACGCTGGATCAGATCCTTGGCGGGCAGGCGCAACTGGAAGGTATTGAGCGGTGGAATCGCGCCGACCACTTCGGCACCGTATTTCTTCGCCAGCGCCTTGGCCGTATCGAGGCCCTGAGCGTCTTCCTCGATGACCACGCTGACCAGATCGATGTAGGTGTTCAGGCCATCCATGTTCCTGGCCACTTCACCGGGCTTGGCAGCCAATACATGGCTTCCCGCCATGGACAGCCATACCGGGTTACTGACGGCGTCGCCCTGTTGCAACCATAGCGGGCCGCTGCGGTAGCGGTCGTTGTCGAGGCTGATACGCAGGCCATCGCGCCTGTCGACTGCATTGGCGGGCAGCGGTTTGCCATCGAGCAGCACTTGCAGATCGCCGCTCGCCATGCCGCGTGTGTCCAGGCAGAAGGTCTGGCGCTGGCGATCCAGCATGTCTTCGCAGCGGTACAGATGCTTGAGCCGCAGCGGTTCGGCCGCCAGCACCGACGGTGCGACGGCCGCCAGGAGCAGAGCGCTGAGAACGGGGCGCAGCGGTGGCCGGCGGAGCATGGGGGGAGTCCTTTGTGCGGGGGATTCGCCTCAGACTTGCGCCGTTTGCCCTTGGTTCAGGGCATGTTTTGGCAGATAGATAGGGCGAACCTTGCCAAGTGCAGCGGTTCACAACGTTATAGGCCCCTGTGGGCGCTGTACCCGATATCCCATCGGGTGCCAGAGTGATGGGAGATGATGACATGACGACTCAGACCCAAACCCATAACTGGGATCTTATCGAGCGTATGTTGCACGAGGTGCAGAACAGCGCAGGCCAGGCGTTCGTGCCGCGCCGCTGCGCCGAGGAACTGGCCGAGGCGCTACAACAGGCCGGGCAGGATGTGCGCAATATCGACGGGCTCAAGGCGCAGGCCGATCAATACGAAGCCACGCTGCTCGGTGGCGGCTTCATCGAGCCACGCCCGGAAGCTGAGGGTGGCAACGGTGAAAACTACATTCTTACCCCGCGCGGCTCTCAACTGCTGAGCATGATCGACAGTACCTTCCCCGGCGAAGAGCATCCTCGTGAGGTGCTCGATCGGCACGGTCTGGATGTGTTGACGGCAGATGTGTTCGACGGCTTGGCCCCGCGGGAGGCGCTGGTCTGAGCACGAGTATCCGTCGCGCTGGCGCGTGAACCACGGCGCAGATGCAGGGTGTGCCTGCGCCTGGAGAGCGTGATGTGTTCCCGCCACCGCCTACTACCCGTGCGTGGCGAACATGCCGAGATCGAATGGCGTTACGCGATCTACTGAGCGCAGTGAGTGTGACTCACTGCGCCAGTTCGGCATTTTTTTTCTCTGCCTGAGCCGCCAGCAGTTCGGCTTCCATCGGCCGGGTCTCGACACTGAAATCGGTGATTTCGATGGAGCCTTTACCTTCACCCACCAGGTGGAAGGAAAACGCCTTGCGCGTGTCGAGGTTGTCGAACGCGAAGCTGAGCTCCAGCGGTTGACCTTCCTTCAGGAGCGGAATCTCCGGGATGTTGATCAGCACATCGCGGTCGAATTCCTTGGTCTTCAGGCGCAGCGTAGCGCCTGACTCCGCCATCTTCAGCGCATTGATCTTCAGGGTCACCGTTGTCTGCGTGCCCTTCGGCAGTTCCAGGTACTGGGCGCCAATCAGGTTGTCGGCCCAGTCGTCGCCCGGGGTGGTACGCAGGCGGATGCGCTCGTTACTGGCGAACTGCAGCAACTGATTGCCCTGACCAT
This sequence comes from Phytopseudomonas daroniae, assembly GCF_004327285.1. GTDB lineage: Bacteria > Pseudomonadota > Gammaproteobacteria > Pseudomonadales > Pseudomonadaceae > Aquipseudomonas > Aquipseudomonas daroniae. The sequence goes on along the minus strand of NZ_QJUI01000002.1, from coordinate 106,547 downwards.
CGCTCAGGGAACGATCCAGCAACTCGGCACGCTGGCTCACCAGGCGTGCCGGCTTGCCGCTGACGCGGCCCAGGTATTGCGCATGATCGGCAATGAACCCTGGGCTGGCATAGCGCCGACAGACCTGCTGGAAGTTGCATTCGGTGAGTGTGCCGTGGCCATCGTGCTCGCGCAGCAGGCCATTGGTGTAGGAAATGATCTCGCGGCCCTGGGGATAGTCACGCAGCATCGAGCGGCCGGCGATGTCCGCCGGCAGCGGCAGGGCGAAGTAGTCGAGGATCGAAGCGGTCAGGTCGACGTGCCCGTAGACGCCTTCTTTGATCGACGGCAACTGAGCCTGCTCCGGAGCCAGCATCAGGTTGAAGCCCCAGGCCGATGCCAGGCGCACGTTCTCGATGCCGTGGGATTCGTCGGACGTCACCACCACCAGGGTATCGTCGAGCACGCCACGCTGCTCCAGCGCATCGAGGAACTCACCGATGGCGTCGTCGAGGTAAGCGATGGCTGCCTGTTTGGCGTTGGGGTAGCGGTCGAGGTAGTCGGTGGGGGCGGAGTAGGGCTGATGGGTGCCGACGGTCAGCAGGGTCAGCATCCAGGGCGCCTTCTGCTCGCGCAGGCCATCGACGTAGGTCAGCGCGCCTTCGAAGTAGGCTCGATCATCCATGCCCCAGGCGAAATCGAGGTAGGGCGTATTGCGGAACCAGTCGCGGCCCAGGGTCTTTTCGAAACCCATGCGCGGCATGATCTGATCCTTGGCCATGAAGCGCAGCCCGGCACCCTGCAGGAAATGCGTACTGAAGCCCTGTTCACGCAACTGAGCAGGCAGGCACTGGGCGCTGCGCTCGGCATTGGCCAGCAGCTCGATGCCTTTCGGTGTCCCCGAGGCGAGCTTGTCGTAGTCGCCGCAGAGCATTGCATAGAGCCCGCGGATGGTCTGGTGGCCGTGCAGTACGTAATCGCTGGTCAGCATGCCGCGCTCGGCCCATTGGCTCAGGCGTGGCATCGGGTCGGCTTGATAGCTGCTGCCGATGGCTCGGCGACTGGCGGCGATATAGGCGCCGGGAATGCCTTCCAGGATGATGATCAATACATTGCGCGCGCGGCCGGGTTCGCTCAGCAGCGGAGTGCCATCCATATCCAGTCGGTTCAGCCCGGTCACGTCTGGCGGGCTGTTCGGCTGGCCCTTGGTGAGCCAGTCCTCGAGGTCGAGCTGAGCGGCGCTGATGCCTTCGGCCAGCCATTTGTGCGGCAGGTTGAATTGCAACCACTGATCCGCTTCGCTGGGGCTGCGGTACTGGTAGATGCCATGGGCGGCGAACAGGCCGAGCGGCAGCAGCAGCCAGGCTGGCGATGCTTTGCTGGCGCGGTGTTTGCGGCTGATGGCGAAGAGAATGAAAAATGCCAGGGAAACCGCGATAAGCCCGGCAGCCAGCCAGGGATGAGTGAGGCCGCCGCCCTGGGTCGAGTGGCTGATGAATTGCGCGTCGGTGAGGTAATGCAGATCCGTCGGCTCCGGCATGCGCCCCACGGCGCTGACCAATTCAACGGTACCGAGGTTGAGCGTCACCCAGCCCAGAATCAACGGAATACCCAGCAGCAGGCCACGGCGTTGTACCAACCACAGCAACAGGCTGCCGATGGCCAGATCCGAGAGATAACCGTAGGGATGCGACCAGCCCAGTGCGTAGCGGCTGATCAGGGGAAGCAGCATGAACATGACAGCCAGCGCCGCCAGAGCACTGACGGGCCGCTGCAGCCAGGGGCTGAAAGAACGCACTTGTATTCCTCAAGCAATTGCCAGTGATCGACATGCCCGCTCGAGCTCTGTCATATCGGATGTATTGCGTGGCAAGCAGGTACGGCGCTGAGCCGGAAAACCGACCGCGCTGAAAGCGGACTGACATCATTCTGAAACATGCGTGTGCTCATCGCTAGCGACAAGCGGCGAAGTCGAGAAATATATCGTTCAAATCATTGCCCGGGCGGGCGGGGGGAAGGTTGCCGACCTGGCGCCCGGCATGCAGGCGCTGCAGGTCGATACAGACCGGTATTACTTCTTGGCGATAGTAATATGGCGGCTGGCTGGACCGTTGGTCTGGCCACTGACGCCTTTGGCGATCTCCTGGATCTTGCCACCGGACTTGAGAAACGCCGCTATCTGGGCGTTGATCGATTCGCTGGTTTCGACAGCTGGGGCGGGTTTAGCTTTGCTCTGGGATGCTTTGACGCGCATGACGGCCATTTAACCTACTCGGAGAATCAAGATGGCCGCCTATCTTACCACCTTGAGGCGCATCGCTGTTCACTCAATGACCAGTGGGCAGAAATTGCTCTGAACCAGGCTTGCACTACCGAGAATCCCGCAGGCGACTCGGGTAAACTGCCGGCCTGAAAATGAGGGTAGGCACCATGGCTGTTATCGGACGTATGAATTCCTTGCAGGTCGTCAAGCACATCGACTTCGGTCTGTACCTGGATGGCGGGGCGGATGGCGAAATCCTGCTGCCCAAGCGCTACATCCCCAAGGAGACGCCGAGCGAGGTGGAAGACTGGCTCAACGTGTTCGTCTACCTGGACAGCGAAGACAAGTTGATCGCCACCACCGAGAAACCCAAGGTACAAGTCGGCGAGTTCGCCAGCCTGAAAGTGGTCGACATCAATCGCGTTGGCCTGTTTCTGGACTGGGGGCTGCCCAAGGATCTGCTGCTGCCGCACTCCGAAGAGAAACGCCCGCTGCAGATCGGCGATTACTGCGTGGTGCACGTGTTCGTCGACAAGCGCAGCCGCCGTATCACCGCGACCGCGCGGCTGGATCGCTACCTGGACAAAGTGCCGGCCACCTACAAGACCGGCGATGAAGTCGACCTGCTGGTGGTCGAGCCAACCGATATGGGCTTCAAGGCGATCATCAACGGCAAGCACTGGGGGCTGATCCACAAGAACGAAGTGATCGGCTTCATGCGTGGCGGCATCCGCCAGCCGGGTTTCATCAAGGACATGCGCGCCGATGGCAAGATCAGCCTCAGCCTGCAACCAATCGGTCAGCAAGCCGCAGACGGCCTCAGCGAGCAGATTCTCAGTCGCCTGCGCGAAAGCGGCGGCGTGCTGGAGCTGAGCGACAAGAGCTCGCCCGAACGCATCAGCGCGATGTTCCGGGTCAGCAAGGGCAACTTCAAGAAAGCGATTGGCGGCCTATACAAGCAGGGATTGATCCACATCCATGAAGACCGCATCGAACTGGTGGGATAACCGCGGTTACCGGGCGGCTGGCTAAAAAACGCTTGAGTGGTACGTGTTGCCTGCTAATAATGCGCGCGTCCCGCCGGTGTAGCTCAGTCGGTAGAGCAGCGCACTCGTAACGCGAAGGTCGCAGGTTCGATTCCTGTCTCCGGCACCATTAAAATCAAAGGCTTGCAGTGATTTGCCATGACAGCGTCGATCGGCATGGCTGCACGTTGACAGCAACGAAAGCCCCGCCAGTATCTCTGCGTGGGGCTTTTTTGTGCATGCTGTGAAATGTCTGTCGAGTTCTATGCGGAACCATGAGGCATACCTTTGCGGCATCCTTGAGCAAGCGCTGCAGTTCCGGATGATTCGAGGCGGCGGCGCTGGCGTTTTCAATATATCGGCAAGAACCGATATGAAGCAGCTATGGACGGCGATTAGGCAATCGTGGTTCCCGTGATGCCGGCCAGATAGTGCATCAGGCGATCTTGCACCTCCACTCGTTGGGCAGCGGGATGCATGGACTGAAGCTTTTGATGATGAAAGTTCCGGCCCGTCACCTGCGCGGCGTCATCATTGCTTACCGCCAGCCATGCCTGGGTGGATGCCCCTTTTGCCAGGTCACCCGGTGCAAAGATACCTCCGCCCCTGGTGGGCACCCAGCCGGGATCAACCGCGTTACTCAATACTTGCGGCCAGCGGCGAGCAACAGCCAGCGCTAGAAGCACGTTGTGCAACTTGCTGTCGCAATAGGCCTGCGTTTCATTCCAGCGACGCGTTTCCCATTGGAGATCCTCTAGGCTGGGGTCGCCTCGATTGTGCATGCTGGAAGTGAGATAGATAAGCCGGTTCGGCCGATGGATCAGCGCTGTCAGAAGATAAGGGGTAACGACGTTGATGGCGAAAAGCTGCGACAGTCCATCGCTTGTCTCGATTCGACGCTTTGACAAGCGATCTCCAAGGCCGACGTTGTGGATGACCGCATCGAAGCGGCCGAGCGTGTTCACCTGTTCCGCAACGGAGCGCATGCCCGCCAAGGTAGCGACATCACCGATGACCACCGCCTCACAAGCCGCAAGCGCGGATTTCGTCTGCTCGGCTCGTACCGCATTGCGCGCATGGAGGACAACGCGGTGCCCCTGTTCGGCCAGCGCCTGACCGGCAAGCAAGCCGAGGCCACTTGAAGAGCCCGTTATGAATACCCGTGCTTTCGGTGCGGCCCTGGTGATAGCAGGTGCCGCGATTGTAGCCACGCCAATGGCCGCAGCGATCAGGATATGGCGCCTGGAAAGGCCGATTTTGTCCACATGCCGCATGACGTCTCCATACACATTGGCCAACGTTCCAGCTACGGCCCGCTGCCGTCATCGAAGTGACTGAGCCAAGGACACCCTTGGCGCTGAGTGTGGCGCTTTCTTTGTCGCAGGGGAGGGGCTACCCGTCAGGCGTTGAACCCTGCATCCACCGTGACGACGGAACCAGTCATGAAGCTGGCGGCAGGGCTTGCAAGGAAGGTCACGGCAGCAGCTATATCGGCCGGCGAACCGTAACGGCCGAGTGCAGTCAGGCTGCGATTGACATCGGCCCAGTCACCATCAGCGGGGTTTTGGTCTGTGTCGATCGGCCCTGGTTGAACCAGATTCACTGTGATGCCCTGAGGGCCGAGCTCGCGAGCGAGCCCCCGTGTGAAGGCCAGGAGCGCCGACTTGGTCATCGAGTACACCGTCAGGCCCGGGAAGGGGACACGCTCGGCAACGCATGAACCAATGGTGATAATGCGACCGCCTTGCTTGAGATGCGCGATGGCCGCCTGCGCGGCCAGAACGGCCGCACGTGTATTCACGTTCAGAAGTGCATCGATATCGGCGAGGCTCATGCTCGCAAACGCGCCGTCACGGGAGATTCCGACGTTGTTGACGAGAATGTCGAGGCCACCCAGTTTTCCGGCCGCTTCTTCGACCGAGCTTTTTACCGCGTCCGGGTCGGCACTGTCGGCCCGGATGGCGAAGCCGCGTCGGCCTTTTGCTTCAATTGCCCGGACAACCTCGGTCGCCTGATTGGCTGAGTTCAAATAGGTGATGGCCACGTCCGCGCCTTTATCCGCGAGTGCCAATGCGATTCCGGCACCGATGCCGCGCGACGCCCCCGTCACCAGTACGCGCTTGCCAACTAACGTCTCCAGGTTTTCATCCCTCCCGCCACGCCCGGTATCGCGTGTCTCCCCGGCCGTGCTGGCGATGGCCGACGCAGCGACCGCAGCGGTGCTGGCGGCCGCGCCGATCAGGATGCGGCGCCTGGTGATCCCAAAACTATCCTCATGCTGCATAACGCTCTCCTTACACTGGTCGGTTTTTAGCTTGCTGCGATGTATGTTTTGGGCTGCCAATGGAACCGTTATCTGCTGGTTCATTTGCACCACGGTCACAATCCGGAGGCGACACGCCACCAATGGAGACGCTCGAGAAGTGCGCTCCTTCAATCCGCTGAAAAGAGTCCAGCTACTAGGGTCTGTTGATGTTTCAGCGCGAGCCGCGTTGCTGCGAGAAATCTCGCCAGGCTAGGCGGAGGACGCCGGTAATGGTTGTTCCCTTGCCAAGTCCTCCAACAACGCATGGCGAGATTTCCCGCGCAACCCGCAGGGCCGGGCCCGTTTTGTCGCGATGCTGCGTTTCTCGCCGGCTCATTTGGCCAGCCAAACTTCGCGGCTCGTGCCTTGCCTCGCGGCAAAACGGGCTCCGGCGCGGCCGTGCGTGAAACGTCAACAGACCCTAGGTTGATTCGCAAGAACCGCAGGTCTTGTCGATTCAGGTGATCTCAGGTCAGGAGTACCGTTCGCTCGAACGATCCAGAAGCCAGCCGGGGTACTCGACTGGCAGTTTGCTGACCGAGTCGAGCGTGGAGAGATCGGTGTCGTCCAGGTGAATGCTGGTCGCCTGCACGTTCTGCGAAAGTTGCTCGACGCTCTTCGCGCCAAGGATGACCGTCGTCACCACCGGCTGATGCAAAAGCCACGCGATGGCGATCTGACCCACAGTGGCGTCATGCCTGTGTGCAATGGCTCTCAGCGCCTCTATCAGCGGCTCGCCGCGGCGACGGTCGATTGGCGGAAAGTCCAGTTCCTCCAACCTGCCACCTACGACGTCGCTCACCGCGGAATATTTTCCTGTCAGGTAACCGCCTGCCAGAGGGCTCCAGACCATGAGACCAACCTGCTCGGAGCCCAGCATTGGGATGATCTCCCGCTCGATATCGCGGCCCACCAGTGTGTAGTAGGCCTGCAAGGAAATGATCGGCGCGAGATTCCGTGCTTTACCTATCCCCAGCGCCTTCATGACCTGCCAGGCGGCCCAGTTCGACAGGCCGACGTAGCGGACATCGCCGACGCGGACAAGCGTGTCGAGCGCCTCCAATGTTTCTTCGATCGGCGTTGCTGGATCGAATGCATGGATCTGGTAAAGGTCGATATGGTCGAGGCCTAGCCGACGCATGCTCACACGGCACTGGCTCAGGAGGTGGCGGCGGGAAGTGCCACGCATGTTCGGCCCCTCACCCACAGCAGAGGCCGCCTTGGTGGCAATGATGACATCGTCCCTCGGCACACCGAGGTTGCGCAGGGCCTGACCGAGCATGGTTTCGCTGCGACCATCGGCATAGACATTCGCCGTGTCGAAGGTATTGATGCCTGCATCTAGAGCTGCACCAACGAGTGCATCGGCTTCATCCTGTCCGAGCTTGCCGACTTGTCCCCATAGGCCGTCGGTGCCCCCGAATGTCATCGCACCAAAGCACAGTTCGGATACGAACAGTCCGCTATTGCCGAGCTTGCGCATGCGCATTGCCTGTTCTCCAAGAAACTCACGCTGACGGCGGATGGCCAAATATTGGGGGAAGCTTGGTGTTCGAGCTTCTGCCCTCTCTGACGAAAGAAGGTACGCCTTGGACTGAGCATCTAGAAGGCCGCAATTTCGACATGACTGATAAGCATGCGTTTACAATGCCCCCATGAATCCGTCCCTGCTTCCCTCACTCGCATGGTTCGCTCACATCGCTCGCCACGGCAGCTTCACGCGCGCGGCCGAGGAAATGGGCGTGTCTAGGGCTGCCCTGTCGCAAAACCTCAAGTCTCTTGAGCGTCAGCTGGGCGTACGGTTGCTTTACCGCACTACCCGCGATATGTCCCTGACCGAGGCAGGGCAGCAACTGCTCGACACCTTGCAGCCCACGCTGAGCCAGATCGAGCATGCGGTTCGCAACCTGGCCGAGACCGGTGGTGCGCCAGCCGGCCTGATTCGGGTCAATACATCGCGCCTGGCGGCGAAGGCGCTGTTGGAACCCCACCTGGCGGAGTTCTACGGACGTTATCCGCAAGTCAGGGTCGAATTGATCATGGACGACACCCTGTCGAACATCATCGCCGATGGCTGCGATGTCGGTATTCGCTTGGGGCACAGCCTTGCGGAGCACGTCGTTGCCGTCCCGATCAGTTCCGCGATATCCATGGTGGTCGTTGGCTCGCCAGCCTACTTCGAACGGCACGGAGTACCGGGGACCCCCGAAGACTTGATACAACACAACTGCATCAACTACCGAAACTCAGGCAGTGGTGCGCTCCGTAACTGGAATTTCAACGAACCTGGCAGTAAGGGGCGGTACTTCACCCAGTCCGTAGCCGGGAACTTCACAACCAACGACGACCAGAACATGACACGAGCAGCAGTCCAGGGAGTTGGGCTGATCCAGCACGTCGACATCGCCATTCAGCAGCATTTGGCTGATGGCAGCCTTGTTCAGGTTCTTCGCGACTGGGCCTACAGCCAGGACGGCTTCTACCTGTACTCGCCCTCACGGGAGCAAATGCCCTCCAAAGTACGTGTATTGCTCGACTTTCTGAAAGAGAAACGAGAAGTGATGTCGCTTCCATAGTGTGGCCTCAGCTATGGGTTGCTAGCTGTAGCTTCGAGATGTCCGCCCATGAACTTCCCCTTATTGCAGGCCTCCCTTCGCTTTGGTGCTCATACCGACGGCACATGTATGTTCGGGCACGCAACTTTGGCGCGCCATAACGAGGTGCATCCGTGGGCTGGCTAATGCGCCAATCTACCGAGTCACGCCCCAAGTTGCCTGACGAGGGCGGCAACAAGTATCCCTGCCGCAATCGCCGGAAGCGGTTTCTTGACCAGCAGCATGACGATCGCCGTGGCCAACAATGCCAGTCGTGCACCGCTGTCACCTTCCAGGGCCAGAGGCGCTAGCAGTGCCACCAGTACGGAGCCGGACATGGCACTGATGAACTGCTGGGTTCTGAGGTTTATTGGTACGAACGACATGACGAAAATGCCGCCCCAGCGCGTTGCAAGTGTTACCACCGCCATGACGGCGACAACGATCATGGCTCCGCTGCCGGCCGATTCGATCATCATGCTTTTTTCTCCATCCACAAGGCACCGAGCATGCCGCCCGCCAGTGCGCCGACGACCACGTGGCTATTGCTGGGCATGTACCAGTAGGCCAGCAGGGAGGCGGATGCGGCGACTGCCCAGATGACCAGGATCCGCAGGTTCTTCTGCCCACCTACGACCATGGCTAGCAGAAAGCAGCCCATGACCATATCCAGGCCGAAACTCACCGGATCATCGATGGCGCTGCCGAAGTAGATACCCAGCCAGGTTCCCAGGATCCAGGCTGACCACAGCGCCAGGCCGCCACCGAGCAGAAGCCCCAGGCCTGGCTCCCCGCGGCCGAACGCCTGCATCGACATCGCCCAGTTGGCGTCGGATGCGACGAGCATGACGCCGTAGCGCTTTGCTGGCGGCAGGTTGCTCAGCCAGGGATACAGTGTTGCGCCCATCAGCAGATGGCGGGCGTTGATCGCAAATACCGTCAGCGCCAAGGGCACCAGCGGTATGTGAGTTCCCCACAGATCCAACGCTGCGAACTGTGACGCTCCCGCGAACACCAGTGCGCTCATGGCAATGCTGGTATCAATGCTCAGCCCCGACTGCGTGGCGGCAAGCCCGAAGGCCAGGCCGAACAGAATGACGAAGGCCGAAATGGGCAGGAATGCCTTGAATCCGTCCCAGGCGATCGAAATATCGATCGCTTCCAGATTCTTACCTTTGCTCGACAATCTATCGCTCCTTTCTTTATATCGACTGCGTTTGGCAGCAGGGCATTCTCACGCTATCCAAGCACGCCGTTTACGTGGATCGTTGCGCAATGACCTGATGGCACAGGTATGTGCCTGACTCGATCACGGGCTCTCTGATAGCGGCGGGGTGCGCGGTGGAATCTGGCGTTTCGAACCGGTCGATTCGTAGGCGCAGGCCAGGCGCAGCAGCGCCGAGTCGTCGTAGGCGCGGCCGGCGAAGGTCAGTCCCACGGGCATGCCGATATCCGCCATCACGCCCATCGGCACGGTGACCGTGGGCACGCCAAGGTGGCGGATGGCGAGGTTGCCGTTGGCGACCCAGATGCCATTGCTCCAGGCGATGTCCGCAGAGGCTGGGTTCACATCGGCATCCGCAGGCCCCACATCGGCGACGGTGGGGAACAGCACAGCGTCGAGTCCCAGTTGATCCATCCATTGCTCGAGATCGATCTGCCGGGTTTTCTCCAGCCCGCGCAGGCCATCGGGCAGCGTGGCAATCTCGTGCCATGGGGTGATGCCGCGCTCGGCCATGCGTACGTACTCGTCCATGCCGGCGGCAAGATCGTCCTCACGGTTGGGCAGGGTGCCTGGGTCGTGCGGGAAAATCTGCGAGCCGTCCACGTCGGCGAGGCGATTCAGCTTGGGGTCGCCATTGGCGCGCAGAAAATCATCGAAGGCCCAGGCCGACAACTCCCATAGCTCGTCATGCAGAAACTCCCTGGAGACCAGGCCGCGGTTGAACACCGTCGAGGCGCCAGGGCGATCACCTTCGCAGTTGGAAACCAGCGGGAAATCCACGTCGACCACTTCGGCCCCGGCACTCTCGAGCGCCTGGCGGGCTTTCTCCCACAGCGCGATCACCGAAGCGCGGGTATGAATTCGCTGCCCGGTCGGCCCGCCGATGCCCGGCGACTCACTGGTGCCCGCTTCGGGGTCGGCATTGATGAACATGCGCGGTACGCCAAAGCGTTTGCCGGCGAGGGCGCCGGCATTCGCGGCCAGTGCCCGGTAGGAATCGGGCCTGACCGAGGAGGCGCTGGGGATCGGCACCCAGGGTTGCAGGCGCCACAGGTCGCCACGGGTGTCGGGGTCGTCGGCGACGACCACGTCCAGCACTTCGAGCAGATCCGCCATGCTCCGCGCATAGGGCACCACCACGTCCATGGTCGGCGTCAGCGGCCAGTTGCCACGCACCGAGATCACCCCGCGCGACGGCGTGTAGGCGCACAGACCGTTGTTGGAAGCCGGCCCGCGACCGCTCGACCAGGTTTCTTCGGCCAGACCGAAGGCGGCGAAACTGGCGGCCGTCGCGGTGCCGGCGCCGTTCGACGAGCCCGAGGCGAATGGAGCGGTCAGGTAGTCGGCGTTGTACGGGCTTTCGGCGCGGCCGTAGACACCACGCTGCATGCCACCGTTGGCCATGGGCGGCATATTGGTCTTGCCCAGGCAGATGGCACCGGCAGCGCGCAGGCGTTCGACGGTAAAGGCATCGCGGTGGGCGAGCAGATCCTTGAAGGCCGGGCTGCCAGAGGCCGCAGTCAGCCCCTTGACCAGGTAGCTGTCCTTGGCCGTGTAGGGAATGCCATCGAGCGGGCCCAGGGTTTCGCCTCGGGCGCGGCGGGCATCGGAGGCTTCGGCTTCGAGCAGCGCATCCGGGTTGCGTACCACCACGGCATTCAGCGCGGTGGGCGTCTGCGGGCCGTCGTAGGCGTCGATCCTGGCGAGGTAGGCCTTGACCAATTCGACCGCCGTGACGCGACCCGCTTCGAGCGCGGCGCGCAGTTGGGCAATGGAAACTTCGGTTACCTCGATCATGGTGTCACCACTGGTTGCTGACAGGCGCTCGACGTCTGACGTCACGCGGCGCCCGAATGGGATGGAGGGCTGAATCAAAGCCGGCACGGGCGTCGATTCTAGTGTGCCTGGGGCGCCAGGGGCAGTCTGTCGATCAACTTGTTTCTGGCCAGCCCGGAGCCTGGCTCGCGACGACCGATGTTGTACATTGCCGCTCTGGTGTTTCAGAGAGGTACTTTCATGGATAAGCCGATCAAGCCCGTGAGTCTGGACAAGGCCTACCGCTTGCTCAACCACGGCCCCACGGTGCTGGTGTCCGCGCGGCACGACGGCGTTGACGACGTGATGGCCGCCGCCTGGGCCTGTGCCCTGGATTTCGATCCGCCCAAGCTCACCGTGGTGCTGGACAAGATCACTGCGACTCGTGTGCTGATCGAGCGTAGTGGTCAGTTCGTCATTCAGGTACCTACGGCTGCGCAATTGGAATTGACCCACCAGCTTGGCTCCCGCAGCTTGAACGACGAGGCCGACAAGTTGGCCAATTCCGGCGTGCAACTCTTCACCCTGGGCGGTCAGGGTCTGCCGTTCGTAGAGGGCTGCTCGGCGTGGCTGGCCTGTCGCTTGATCGCTGAGCCGCACAACCAGCAGGTGTATGACCTGTTCATTGGCGAGGTGATCGGCGCCTGGGCCGATTCGCGGGTATTCCGCGATGGGCGTTGGCACTTCGAAGACGCCGATCCGGCTTGGCGCAGTATCCATCATGTGGCCGGCGGTCACTTTTACGGGATCGGCGAGGCGCTTGGCCGGAAATGATCCGGGCTGGCTAGGGTCTCAGGTAGGGATGGGGCAAGGTGCCGTTGCCTGACGCGCACTGTAGTTATCGGAGTTCGAGATGAAATCACTGATCAGTTTCACCCTGCTGCTGGTTTTCCTTGCCGGTACGACCGCGTGGGCGGATGAGCGCGCCCCGCAGACTATCCGCGTGATTCCCAAAGCCTATGTAAGCCCAGGCGCCAGCGGCAGTATCGACAGCTATGAGCGCCAGGAGCGCTACGACATTCACGGTGGCCAGCCCATCCCGCGGGATATCGGCTCGAGCCGTTATGAAAGTGGCCGGCGCAGCTCGACCTTCGAGACCCGTGGAGGCATCCGCCAGAGCATCGAATACCCGAGCGGCTATGAGATTCAGCGGTATCCGGGGCAGGGGTCGCAGCAGTATCAGCAGCGGCGCTGACTGCGGGCCAGGCATTAGACTTTGGTCTAAAAAGCTCGGGGGCTTCGACTAAGGTCGTCTGTCGCAGGCTGAGCGCCGATTTACAGTTATCCCAACCAGCATCCTGCTGGGTGAGGATAACAATAAAATGAACGACAGCATCTACCGGCGGATCGAGCAAAGTCCGCATTTCAAGGAGTTAGTAGCCAAGCGTGAGCGATTCGCCTGGATACTTTCCGCCATCATGCTTGCCATCTACGTCGGCTTCATTCTGCTCATCGCCTTCGTGCCCGGCTGGCTCGGAACCCGCATCAACCCCGACTCTCCGATCACCTGGGGAATTCCCGTCGGTGTCGGCGTGATCCTCTCGGCTTTCGTGCTGACCGGCATCTATGTACGTCGTGCCAACAGCGAATTCGACAACCTGAACCAGGTAATCCTGGATGAGGCGGGCAAATGATCGGCCGTATTCTCTCCGCTTTGGCCCTGATGGCCCTGACCCCCACTCTGTGGGCCGATGCCTTGACCGGTGACGTACAACGTCAGGCGGTCAATACTCCCGCTATCCTGATGTTCCTTGCTTTCGTCGGTGGCACGCTGTGCATCACTTACTGGGCTTCCAAGCGCAGCAAGTCGACGTCTGATTTCTATACCGCCGGGGGCGGTATCACAGGCTTCCAGAATGGCCTGGCAATCGCTGGTGACTATATGTCGGCGGCGTCCTTTCTGGGTATTTCCGCGCTGGTGTTCACGTCGGGCTATGACGGCCTGATCTACTCCATCGGCTTCCTGGTCGGCTGGCCGGTGATTCTCTTCCTGATCGCCGAGCGCCTGCGCAACCTGGGCAAGTACACCTTTGCCGACGTGGCGTCCTATCGCCTCAAACAGAAGGAAATCCGCACGCTGTCAGCCAGTGGCTCGCTGGTGGTGGTGGCCTTTTACCTGATCGCGCAGATGGTCGGTGCCGGCAAGCTGATCGAGCTGCTGTTCGGCCTCGATTACCACGTTGCGGTCGTGCTGGTCGGTATCCTGATGGTGATGTACGTGCTGTTCGGCGGCATGCTGGCCACCACCTGGGTACAGATCATCAAGGCGGTGCTGCTGCTCTCCGGTGCGTCGTTCATGGCGTTCATGGTGATGAAGCACGTTGGCTTCAACTTCAATACCCTGTTCACGGAAGCCATCAAGGTTCACGCCAGCGGCGAAGCGATCATGAGCCCCGGCGGCCTGGTGAAGGATCCGATCTCGGCGATTTCCCTCGGCCTGGCGCTGATGTTCGGTACTGCGGGCCTGCCGCACATCCTCATGCGCTTCTTCACCGTTGGCGATGCCAAGGAAGCCCGCAAATCGGTTTTCTACGCCACCGGCTTCATCGGTTACTTCTACATCCTGACCTTCATCATCGGCTTCGGCGCGATCCTGCTGGTCAGCACCAATCCGGCCTTCAAGGACGCTGCTGGTGCACTGCTGGGCGGCAACAACATGGCGGCGGTTCACCTGGCCAACGCGGTGGGTGGCAGCATATTCCTGGGCTTCATCTCGGCCGTGGCCTTCGCCACCATCCTCGCGGTGGTAGCAGGGCTGACCCTGGCTGGTGCCTCGGCGGTATCCCATGACCTGTACGCCAGCGTGATCAAGAAGGGCAACGTCAACGAGAAGGATGAGCTGCGCGTATCGAAGATCACCACCGTGTGCCTGGGTGTACTGGCCATCGGTCTGGGTATCGCCTTCGAGAAGCAGAACATCGCCTTCATGGTGGGCCTGGCGTTCTCCATCGCGGCGAGCTGTAACTTCCCTGTGCTGTTCCTCAGCATGTACTGGAAGAACCTGACCACCCGTGGCGCCATGATCGGCGGCTGGCTGGGCCTGATCACCGCAGTGGTGCTGATGATCCTCGGCCCGACTGTGTGGGTCTCGGTGCTCGGCCACGAGAAGGCGATCTTCCCGTACGAATACCCGGCACTGTTCTCCATGATCGTGGCCTTCGTAGGGATCTGGTTCTTCTCGATCACCGACAAGTCCGAATCGGCTGCAGGAGAACGTGCGCTGTTCCTGCCACAGTTCGTACGTTCGCAAACCGGTTTGGGTGCTAGTGGCGCTTCGGCCCACTGATTTACCTGGCTGGATAAGAAGGGGCGGCCTCTGGGCCGCCCCTTTTCTTTTGGGACGTGCAGTGGGTGACGGCGGGAGTGGCTTGCCGGATTCGTGGAACAGCAGGTTCTAGCCCCAGCAACCGAAGGCTCGGTAGGCGGCACAGGGTGAGATGCCGAGCAGGGTGGGATGGAAAGTGGGAAGTCCTTGCGCAGCCGCGAAGCAGACGCTTCACGTGAGTAGCCATGATGCTTTCGTTCAGCGCTGTGGGCATGCGCGTACTCGATAGCTGCAAGCAGGTTGCTTGCAGATAAGAGTCTGAGAGACTGTTCATGGTCTTTGTGTACTTGGGAACCCGTATCCCTATGGATCGACGGCAATAAGGCGGAAGCGGACGCTCACCCCGTAGGGTGGATCGGGGCGCGTAGCTGACGCTCTTTTCATCCACCATTGCGATTGCAGAGCGGTGGACGGATCGGGCCGCGTAGGCAAGCGTCGTCCACCCTACGACAGGCTGCTTCGCCACTTTGCGGTCATTGCACATGGAATTTCGTCGACAGATCGTGAACAGGTTCTAAGCCAGGATGGGCGGTACTGCTCAGCGCACCATGGCGTCCAATGTCTTGGTACGCCGGTAGCGAGCCAGGCGCTCGGCCAGCGGCGCGGGCAAGTCGACACAGGCCCGAAAGCCCAGGCGCTCGTAGAAGGGCTGCAGGTCGGGATGGCAGAACAGCCAGGTAGGCTTGTCTGCCGCGTTCAGCGCTGCATCGATCAGGGCGCTGGCCAGGCCCTGTTGGCGCCGGGCTGGTGCGACCAGCAGGCTGGTCAGCCACTGGCCATGAGCCGCCGCTTGCAGACAGAGTGCGGCAACGATTTCGCCGTCCCTGGCGACCCAGACCTGATGGTCGCTGCGGGTACGCATGGCGGAGCGGTGGCTGCGATAGAACTTGTCCGCCAGCGGGCGCAGATGATCAGGCAGTAGGCAGAGCAGGGGCATGGCAGTCGGCTGGCACTGATGGGCCGGCCAGTCTAAGTTGCAGGCGCGAGCGAGACCAGCGTGGCGCGTCCGATCAGGCTGTCGGTTGCAGATGTCGTTCGGCACTGATTTCCGGCAGATCCTCGCGACGCAGGTATATGCGTAACGGCTCGCCGATATTCAGACTTTCATCGATACGCAGGTCGAGCAACAGCTGCAGTCGGTCGCGTTTGAGGGTCATCAGCTCGGGAGCGTCGCCAGCGATCCAGACGAACTCACTGGTCGGCATGATGCTGTCCTCGGCGATGTCGAGGCCGAAGGAGTCTTCGCTGAAACGCACGATATGCCGGGCGGTCTTGACGTTGAAGCCGACGAACCCTTGCAGCTGGTCGGCGGCGGCGCAGATGTCGGCAGAAGTGATAGCCATGGTGAATCCTCGCGGATATGGAGCGGATCACCACAGGCTACGGACAGGACGCGCAAGGGCCTTGCCACAGATCAACGAATCGTCGCGACAAGGCAGGGGCTCAGTGGATACCTGGTCGCAGGCGCTGGCGCTCTTCACGCGAGCCGAGTCTGTCGATCAACCTGATGCACTCAGCCTTCGGGATCAATGCCATGAGCTGGATCGACATCACGAATCGAGTTGGATACCCGGTAGTTGGGCGCCTGCAGGGCGCTGCGGATTTTCTCGTAATCTTCGTAGGGCAGGCCGCTACGGCTGAGCATTTCCAGGGCGAATTGCTTGACCTCGGCGTCCGTATAGGGGCGTTCGGCTGCCGATTGCGGGCTGGCACAGCCGGTGAGGAGCAGGGTGAAAACCGTGAGCAGGAGGAGTAGGGAGCGTTGCATGGGAGCACCTGTGAACGAGGCCGTTTGTATGCTTCATAGGCTATTCACTGGCTGCTGCCGGAAGAAATCATTCGCTTCGATAGTGGCTATCGCTGCTTCAGCTCAAACAGGAAATTCGTACGTTCAGGCGCTTGGCCAGATCAGTGGCAGAACGTGACGGCGTAGAAGCGGCGCCAGATCGTCCGTTCGCGAGTCGAAAGCCCTCAGCCAGCGCAGCTCTTCCAGTTCGGCTGCGGGCAGTACAGGGTGTGGGAGCAGAGCTCTGAAGATATCGGCCTCGACCCGTGTATCCGCTTCGTTCGCGGCGACTTCGCTGAAATGGCCCAGCGGCGTGAACGCCGTCTCGGGCAGATGCAGATCCAGCTCTTCGTGGAGTTCGCGCACCAGCGTCTGCAGCGGTGTTTCGCCCTCATCACGTTTGCCGCCGGGCAGCATGAACATTCGTGTATCGCGCTTGCGCACCAGCAGCAGGCGGCCCGTTTCATCGAACAGGCAGGCTGCTGCGATATGCAGGGTACGTGGGGGCATGGATCAGTGCAGATTCTTTGGCTGCAGGTCGTCGAGCAGGCTGACTTTCACCGCCATCAGCGGCGAGTTGTTGATCCATACATCGTCGATGACGATGGTGCGGCCGATGTCTTCCTTGTCGGCGGCCACGAGCAGGTAGTAGGTGCCATCTTCCGGTGCTTCGCCATCCCAGCCCAGGGTGGTCATGCCGATCACGGTCGAAGGGCGTGCGGGCTTGTTGGGGATTACCGTGCCGTAGGCATCCATCAGGATCGCGCGCGGTTTCAGGGCGAACTTGTTGATGCCCATGCAGGTGTGATCGCACAGCGAGTTGACGTTGAGGCGATAGCGCTCGCCCTGCTTCAACTGCAGGGAATACACGCGGTAGTTGGACAGCGAGCTGCCGAACTGCATGTTCGCGTTGTCGGCTTTGCCGTGGGGTAGATCGGCATGCGGATTGAGTGGCAGCGGAACGACCTGGGCGTTGTGGATCGCCTCCAGGTTGCTGCGAACGATATTGCTTTGGTCGGCCGCTGCGGACGGCAGCGAAGACGACGGAGACACGCCGCTGCAAGCTCCGAGCATTAAGCAGGCGGCGAGAACGAGTAACTTGTGCAAGATGCAGCTCCTGTGCGGCGATATTCCGCTCTGCGATTGATCAGCAAAGAAGGAAGCCGGACAGTATACCGGGTTATTGCGGCAATACCGTGATGGATTGCCGCAATTCGCCTTGTTTAGCCCGACAGACCCACATAGACGTTCTGCACGTCGTCATGGTTGTCGATGGCTTCCAGGAAGGCTTCGACTTCTTCGCGTTGCTCGGGCGTCAGGCCCGCGACCGGGTTTTTCGGGCGGTAGCCAAGGTTGGCCGAGTTCACCGTGAAGCCCTGTTCCGGCAGCGCGCGGCTGACCAGGTCGAGATCGGTCGGTTCGGTGATGAACAGGGTGTTGCCTTCATCGGCTTCGTCGAAATCCTGGGCGCCGGCTTCGATTGCGGCCAGCTCTGGATCGGCGCCGCTGTCGCTGGAAGCCTCGATCAGCCCGACATGGTCGAAATCCCAGGCTACCGAGCCGCTGCTGCCGAGCTGGCCCTTGCGGAACAGCACGCGAATCTCCGCCACGGTGCGATTAATGTTGTCGGTCAGGCATTCGACGATCAGCGGCACCTGGTGCGGCGCGAAGCCTTCGTAGGTGGTGCGTTCGAAGTTGACCGTCTCGCCGCTCAGCCCCGCGCCTTTCTTGATCGCGCGATCCAGGGTTTCCTTGGGCATCGAGGCTTTCTTGGCCTGATGGATGGCCAGGCGCAGCTTGGGGTTCATGTCCGGATCGGCGCCGTTACGCGCGCAGACCATGATCTCCTTGACCAGGCGACCGAAAATCTTGCCCCTGGCGTTGGCGGCGGCTTCTTTAGGTTTGGCTTTCCACTGTGCGCCCATGTCTGTTCTCTCGACTATGCGGATGATGGCTTGGCGCAGCCTTCGACTGGCTGGAAGGGCTGCGCGACGAATCTGGTGGCGGATTTTAATCCGTCCCCGCCGCGCTGGCACCCTGCAAATTGTTTTAGGGCATCTGCACTAGCTGATTGACCAGCTCCAGCGCCTTTTCGAAGGACGGATAGCCGCTTTTGGCTACGTCCAGCTCAGCGTAGTCGGCACGATACTCTTCGGCTCGGATAGGGTCGGCCTCGTCGACCAGATAGGGTTCTGACCAGACTTTATAGAGCAGCGCCACGGCGTAGGGCTGTTCATGCTTGGCGGCAGCCTCCAGCTTGCTCAGCACCTCGTCGGTTTGTGGGCCTTCGCGGATCATCAGAATCGCCTGGTAGAACGCTACCTCCCCGAGCGTGTCTTCGCTTTCGGCGCGACGCAGCAGGGCGTTGGCCAGCTCGTGGTTTTCCATATCGCCGGACACCACCAGCATCTTGGCCTGCAGCATATCGTTCTGGTAGAGCAGTTGGCGGTCGCGGCAGCTGTCGCCACTCAGGGGCTCGTCGCAGGAAGTCGAGGCGCAGCCAGCGAGCATCAGGCTTAGCAGCAAGCAGCCAACGCCATGTCGGCAATCAATCATAGGTATCCCTCAGGCAAATCTGATGTATCGACCAGCACGGCGTCGCCGGGTTCGCCCAATCGACGATCTTCGTGAATCCCGCACACTGGTTCGATCAGCGTAGTGCCTTCACCGCTGCGCCTATGAAGGCATAGGTCTCCATTTCTCGTTCATCCATTTCCGGCTTCGGCCAGGTGCTCCAGACCACCGCCACGACCTTTTCTCTGGGGTTGATGTAGAGGAATTGCCCGAAGATGCCCTGGGCCTCGAAGGCGCCTCCATCGTGTTCCGGCAGGGCTGCGGCACCTGTCGGGAACAGCCACCACTGGTAGCCATAGCCGAGTGCGTACTCACCGTCATACAGTTTGCCGGGCTCCAGGTGCGAGCCTGGCGTCGCGCGGGTGGCGCTCGCCAACCAACCGGCGGGCAGGATGCGTTCGCCGTCGATCACCCCGTCATCGAGGATGAACTGGCCGAAGCGCCCGTAATCGCGCAGCGTCGCGGACAGACCGCTGCTGCCGATCTCCTGGCCGGCCCGGCTGTCCAGCTGCCAGAAGGCGTCGCGCTCCATGCCCAGGCGTGCCCAGATCCGTTCGGAGAGGTAGTCGCTGGTGGTCATGCCGGTCGCTGCGTGAATCAGTTCGCTCTGCAGATGCGATTCGCCGGTGCTGTAGGTGAATACGGTGCCCGGTGCGTGGGCTTTCTTGAGGCTGGACATCTGCTTGAGCAGGGCCCCGGGGTTGTTGGCCAGTTGCAGTTCGAACATGCGGCGCCGGTCGGACTGCGGGTCGCGGTAGGTTTCATCCCAGGCTGCGCCCGAGCTCATCTGCAACAGCTGCTCGACGCTCACGCCGTCGTAGGCGCCGCCCTTGAGCTGCGGCAGATAGCGGGTCAGCGGATCTTTCACGCTGGCGATCCTGCCCTGTTGCACGGCGGCACCGACCAGGGTCGAGGAAATCGATTTGACTACACTGAAGGATGTCCAGCGGGTACTGGCGTCGTTGCCCATCGCATACTTTTCCAGGGCGATCTTGCCGTCCTTGATGATCAGCAGGCCGCCTACCTGATTGCGCCGCATGAACGCCTCGGTGCCAAGCGACTGGCCATCGACGCTGTATTGCACGGGCACTTCGGTGCGGGCCGGTAGTGGATAGACCTGCGTACCGCGGGGCACGGTACGGGTAAAGAACAGTTCGTCCATATGCCGGTAGGTGCCGGGCTGGTAGGCCAGCGGCAATTCGTAGAGATCCTGGGCACGCCCGATCCGTTCGGGTTTATCGGCCGAAGGCGTCTGCGAGCCGGCGCAGGCGGTGAGCAGCAGGGCGATGGCGGACAGAAAAAGCGCGGTGCGGCATGAAGCTCGGGTGCTCATGGTGCTTCCCCAATCATGGCTGTTGGTTTCAACCATAGTCGATAACGGGGGCGAGCAGCCCTTGAACCGCGGGCCGGAGAGGTTGAACTGTCGTTCGTGAACGTCGCTCTACTCAGCAGGTGCATGAAAACCGACCAACCTGATGGAGACCCCCATGGAACTTCCCAACAAAGACCTTGGTACCTTGTTCGAGCAACTGGGGCTGGAGTCCGACCCGGCCAGCATCGACGCCTTCATTGCCGAGCACTATCCGTTGCCCGACGAGGTCAAGGTGTCCGAGGCGCCGTTCTGGAACGAATCCCAGGCGGCGTTTCTGAAAGAAGAGCTGCTTGAAGACGCCGAATGGGCGCCAGTGGTCGATGAGCTCAACGTGCGCCTGCACGGGAGCAAGCTGGCGTAGCTAAAACGCTCTCAGGACGACGTCAGGCGTTGCAGCTCACGTCTGACCATGGCCGCGTACTCTGGAGGCGACAGCTTGTAGAGTTCGCTGGCGACCCAGGTCAGCCAGCCGGCCCCGAGGATCGCCTGTTGTGCCAGCAGGCGCTGGGCCTCGGCGGTGGCCTGTTCGGCTCGCTGCTGGTGAAAGTCGGCGCGGCTCATGTCGAGGTCTCATGCAAGTAGATGGACTGATTGCCCATTCTCTCCATGCGCAGGTGCTTGGTAAACCGTCCCCTGCGCGTTAGTCTCGCGGTTTCTGCGCCTGGTCGAGACTCTAGCGATGCCCCCAGTGGTGAATTTCAAAGACAGGATCTGTGCCTTGCGCCCTGGCGATCAAATGGGCAGCGTGGCCGATGTCGATCTGCTCTACGCCTTCGAAAGCGACCGCGGGCGCATCATCAACTCCGCCGCCATCCGCCGTCTGCAGCAGCGTACCCAGGTGTTTCCCCTGGAGCGCAACGCGGCGGTGCGCAGCCGCCTGACCCACTCCATGGAAGTGCAGCAGACCGGGCGCTTCATTGTCCGCACGCTTTATGCCCAGTTGGGTGATCGTGATGCCGATTACGGCCTGGACGGTCTGCAGGGCGCGCTGGAAAGCCTGGTGGAAATGACCTGTCTGATGCATGACATCGGTAATCCGCCATTCGGCCACTTTGGCGAATTCGCCATCGGCGAGTGGTTCGATCGCGCGCTCGACGGGCTGTTCGCCGTGGCGCTGCCACAACCGCCGGACAACGGTGAGCTGCACCAGCGGATGCGCGCCGACCTGCGCAATTTCGAAGGCAATGCCCAGGCCGTGCGGCTGGTGGTCAACCTGCAGCGGTTGCGGCTGACTTACACCCAGACCGCCGGCCTGCTCAAGTACCTGCGCCCCGCCTATCAGCCGAAACCGGCCAAGGGCACCGTCAATGCCTACCTGAACAAGAAACCGGGGTTCTATCTCTCCGAGGAAGACTTCGTCGCGGGTCTGCAGCGGACGCTTGGCCAACAACCTGGCACCCGCCATCCGGTGGCCTACATCATGGAGGCGGCTGACGACATCTCTTATTGTCTGGCCGACATCGAGGATTCGGTGGAGAAGGGCATCCTCGGTGTAGCCGAACTGGCGCCTCTACTTATCGACACGTTCGAAAAGCTGCAATCACCCGATGCACGGATTCCCGGTTCGCGTCATTCGTTTCGCGCTCTGGTCGAACAGGCGCTGGAAAGCTATCACCACGAAGAGATCAACAAGGCTGGCGAGTTTTTCGTCAAGCTGCGGGTCAGCATGATCCATCCGCTGGTGCAGCACGCGGCGCGCCAGTTCATCGACAATATCGAAGCGGTTCACAGCGGTACCCTGGATCGCGCGCTGATCGAGGACGACAGCCTGCCTCATGCCATCGTGCAGACCTTCAAGGATGTGGCCATGGCGCGGGTGTTCTGCCACCGCGAGGTGGAAACCTTGCAGTTACAGGGCTACCGGATCATCCAGGGGCTGCTGGACAACTATGGCGCATTGCTGCGGGTCGATGCCGAGACCTTTCTGGAGCTGACCGAAGGCCGCTGCCGCCGTGAGGCTCACCTGCAGATGCTGGTGCGACGCCTGCCGAGTCAGTTGCTCAAGGCCTATCGTCAGGCCGTGCGCGAGTGCGGCGAGGCGGACAATGCAGCCTGGGAGTTCTATCACCGCTGCCGGTTGCTGCAGGATTTCATCAGTGGCATGACCGACCAGCACGCGCACGACGAGTACCGTACGTTGTCGGCGTTATAGCCCTCGGCCTGTCAGATGTTCTTCCAGATCAGCTGAAGCCCTGCCACCAGCATGCCCAACCGGGCGATGCGGTAGAACCAGGTGTGGTTGATGCGCGACTGCAGCCACAGGCCCGTCCACACGCCGAGCGGCACGATGGGCGCGAGCATCAGGCTGAGCAGCAGGTTCTCCCGGGTGAATTGACCGAGCCAGGTATAGGGAATCAGCTTCATGGCGTTGGTCAGCAGGAAGAACAGGTTGATGGTGGCCACGTAGCGCAGCTTGTCCAACTGTTGCGGCAGCAGGTGCATCATCACCGGCGGCCCGCCAGCATGGGCGACGAAGCTGGTGAAACCAGCCAGGGACGAGAGGATCAGGCCACGCTTGGGTTGCAGCGGGCGCGGTGACGGATCGGTCTTCAGCAGCCCCAGCAGTACGAAGGAAATGGCGATGAGGCCGATCAGCAGGCCGATCAGGTTCTCGTTGAGCAACTCGAAGGTCAGCGAGCCGATGGCGATGCCGATCAGGGCGCCAGGCAACATGATCTTGAGGTTGGCCGTGTCCCATTTGCCCCAGTAGGCCTTGAGCCCGACCACGTCGGCCAGGCAGAGTATCGGCAGCATCACCGCTACGGCCTGCATCGGCGAGGTGGCCAGGGCCAGCAGCGGCACCGCGATGCCGCCAAGGGCACCACCGAAGCCGCCTTTCGAAAGGCCGGTGAGGAAGACTGCTGGAATGGCGAACAACAGAAGGTCGGCGAGGGTCATTGCACTGGAGCCCGATCAGGAAGCGCGCAGGGTAGAGGCTGTTGCCGCTGCATCGCAAGTCGGCGGATTGCCAATGTCACTCAGGAGTGTCCGAGCATGTCGAGTCCCCACGATACATTCAACCGCAACGACGGCCTGGCCGCTCGCTACGCGTTTGCCAAGCGCGTGGCTCAGGAAGCGGCCGCGCGCGGCATGGCCTATTACGCGCAGCGCAACAGCCTGACTGTGCAGCACAAGGGTAATGACCAGCAGGACGTGGTGAGCATCGCCGACCAGGACGTGGAAGCCTTCATTCGCGGCGAGCTTGCAGAGCATTTCCCCGAGGATGGCATCGTTGGCGAGGAGGGTGGCAGCGCTGGTCTGCAGGCCCACTGCATCTGGGTGATCGACCCCATCGACGGCACGGCGTGCTTTCTCAATGGCCTGCACAACTGGTGCGTATCCATCGGCCTGCTGGTGGATGGTGAGCCGCTGCTCGGAGCAATCGCCGATCCCAACCACGATGAACTGTTCCACGGCTTCATCGGCCGCGGTGCGTTCGTCAACGATACGCCGCTGGCGGCCCACGAGGCGGGTCATGTGCGTGAAGGGCTGGTCGGTGTCGGTACCACTCACCGGCCTGGAAAGGAAAACTTCCTGCCCTTCATCAGCGCGCTGCTCGACGAGGGCGGCATGTTCCTGCGCAATGGCTCCGGCGCCTTGATGACCGCCTACGTCGCTGCCGGACGGTTGATCGGTTACTACGAAACCCACCTGAAAAGCTGGGACTGCCTGGCAGGGCTGGTGTTGGTACGTGAGGCCGGCGGGCGCCATAGCGACTTTCTGCGCGCTGATGGATTGCTCGGTGGCAACCCGTATCTGGTCGCCGCGCCCGGAGTCTACGAGCAGTTGGCGGCCATGATCGGGCCGTCGCTGGATGCTGATTGAGGTCGCATCACGGCTGTCCGAATTCGGCGAACACCTGCTCGCCGGTGAGCTCCCGGGTCTGGTTGGCGAAGCAGTAGTAGCCAGGTTTGGCGTCGATGAATATCTGGCTCTCGAAGTGCCAGGTCTCGTCGCCATCCAGCACACCCACCGGTACGGCATAGAGCCCACCACTTTTGAGCCGATAGAACAGATGGCTGCCGCACTCGCCGCAGAATCCGCGTTCTGCCCAGTCTGAGGAGGCATACACGCGCAAGTGCTGCTCACCGGTGAAATGGGCGTCCTCGCCCTCGGCCACCAACAGCGGGCCTCCGCCCCATTTGCGGCATGTCGCGCAATGGCAGGCGCTGATGGTCGGTTCGGCTAGGTGCAGGGTCAGGGTGATGGCGCCGCACAGGCAGCTGCCGTGTTTTTCAAGATCAGCCATGGCAGATACTCCGTAAGTTGACGCCAACAGCATAGTCCAGCCCGGCCGCGTTCAAGTGGTGGGAGACGCGGCCTGAATCACCCGATGGATGAACTGCAGCTTGCCGATGACCGCCGCGGGCAGCACGAAGGGGTAGAGATCCTTCTGACCCATGCTGCGTGCCAGTTCGTTGAGCATGGCGGCCAGCTCGATCCAGGCATTGACGAACTGCAGGAATTCATCGGCCAGCGGGTCATTCGGGTCATAGAGCGCCGCTCGGGTGAAGGGCCGGAACTCCAACTCCACGTCGCCGGCGCGCATGCCGAAGCTCAAGGCAGTATCCAGTGTGTCCATCATGTGCAGATAGTGAGCCCAGGTTTCCGCCCAGTCTTCCCATGGGTGCATGGTGGCGTAGGCGCTGACGAAGGAAGCCTGCCAGTCGGCTGGCGCGCCCTGTTCGTAGTGACGCTGCAGTGCGGCGCCGTAGTCGGCACGCTCATCGCCGAACAGCATGCGGTAGTCGTTCAGCCATTGGCTGTTGGCAATCAGCCGATCCCAGTAGTAATGACCGACCTCATGGCGGAAGTGGCCGAGCAGGGTGCGGTAAGGCTCATGCAACTGAATGCGCGTCTGCTCGCGTACGTCGTCGTCGGCTTCGGCGATGTTCAGGGTGATCAGACCGTTGGCGTGGCCAGTGGTGGGTTGCTGGCCATCGGTGTCCGGGCCAAGAAAATCGAAAGCCAGACCGCGGGTTTCGTCTTCGTTCTTGCTGATCAGTGGCAGGCCCATGGTCAGCAGTTGCGCCACCAGCCGGCGTTTGGCGGTTTCGAAGCGCGCCCAGCGTCGATCGTTGTCCGGCACCGACAGATCGGGGATGGTACGGTTGAGCTGGCAGGCGGTGCATAGACCGGGGCCGTATATCGCCGGTAGCAGCCAGTTGCAGCCGGCAGCCGTGTGCAGGTTGTTGCAGCGTCGGTAGCGCCAGCCTTGTGGATCGCCTTCCACGCGCCATACATCGGTCTGCTCGCTGGCCATCAGCGTGACCACCTGGCCCCGCTCGGGATCAAAGCCCAAGGGCGACTGGCAGGCCAGGCACTGGCTGTTGCGGAAGAAGATCGGCTGGCCGCAAGTGCATTGCCCCAGCGCCTTCTGGCTGGGCGTGCGAGCCTGTCTTGCCGAGTCGCCAATACGCAGGCCGAGGGCCTGGAAGAACCGATTCATGTCATGGCCTCGCGGAAGGTGGGGACTACCGGAGCGATAGAGTGGTGCGGTGGCGGGGCGGTTCCGGCATTTTCTGTCGCCTGGGCAGGCGTGCCGGTGAAAGCGAGAGAGTGGCCTGGTGCCGGACTGGCACCAGGCGCGGCGTGATCAATCCTGGCGGCTGGTCACTTCGAGCAGGTGATAACCGAACTGGGTTTTCACCGGGCCCTGAACCACGTTGACCGGAGCGCTGAATACGACAGTGTCGAATTCCTTGACCATCTGGCCAGGGCCGAACGAGCCGAGGTTGCCGCCGTCACGGCTGGATGGGCAGCTGGAGTTGTCTTTGGCGACCTGGGCGAAGTCGGCACCGCCTTCGATGGCAGCTTTCAGTTCGTTGCACTTCTCTTCGGTGGCAACCAGGATGTGGCGGGCAGTGGCTTTGGCCATGGGGGAACACTCCGTTCAAATGAGCTGCCGAGCCTACCGGATTCACTCGGCGAGTCAAATTCGTTAAGAACCTGTTCAATGTCTCGCGAGCTAGAGCCAGGCAAGGCGAAATCGGGCGAAGAAGCGCAGTTTACTGGCTGTAAATGAGCATTCTGAGCCCGATTTCAACGCAGCATGGCCGACGCGCAGCAGACTTTGAGAAGGTTCTAAGGCCGCCAATCGTCGCGAAGGTTGTAATGCAGATGATCGACGAAGGCACGCACCTTGGGCGTCAGCTCGTAGCGGTCACGCACGCACAGGTAGTAATCGAGAGGCTCGGTAAGCGCCTGACTGCCCGATTTCTGCGGCTCGGCGAATAACTGCTGCAGGTGGCCGCTCGCCAGGTAGGGGTCGGCGACGAAGGCAGCCAGGCGCGTGATGCCACCACCGTTGGCGGCGACTCTGGCGAGCACATCGATATCATCGCTGATCAGCGCCACGCGAATCTGCGCATCGAAGCGAACCCCGTCGCGCATGAATCGCCAGGGCATCAGGCGGCCGTCCACGGCGACCTTGAAGGCCAGACAGTCATGCTCGCGCAGTTCTTCGGGCGCGACCGGCGTACCGGCTTTTTGCAAATAGGCTGGCGATGCGCAGTAGATCGACGGCACGCTGGCGATATGCCGCGCTACCAGCCCGTCTTCCAACTGCTGCGGGATACGGATGCTGATATCCACCGATTCCTGGATGTGATTGACGCTGCGATCCGTGGTGATCAGCTCGCAGGCGATGCGCGGATAACGAGCGGTGAAGGCCGGCAGCAGCGGCGCCAGCACATAGCGGCCGAATGCGGCGCTGGCCGCGATACGCAACCGGCCCTGGGGATCGTCATGCAGTTGCGTGGCATTGCTGCGCGCCAGTTCAAGGTCGCGCAGCACATTGCGCACCTGCTCGAAATACAGCACGCCACTTTCCGTGAGGGCCAGGCTACGGGTGGTGCGTGTCAGCAGGCGCACACCGAGGGAGGCTTCCAGGCGGGCGATATTCTGGCTGGCCGCTGCGGCGCTGATGCCCAGCAGGCGAGCGCCCGCGGCGATACTGCCGGTTTCCACCGCTTTCACGAAGCTCTCGATGCCGCGCAGGGTATCCATGGTCAAGCTTTCAACTGATGATTCGATTGATAAGGTTTGCTTGGTACTGACCTTACCTGTGGCCCGCTACCCGCTGCAATGGAACCTCGAGATAATGGTCGGGTTCGCCACGAGTTGGCGGTGTTCCTCTTACCCAAGGATTTGCCCATGCCTGAAGCGACTCTGCGCCGCCGTCGAAACTGGAAACTGCCTGCCAGGTTGTCGCCGGTCGTCTTCGCCTTTTTCATGTCCGGCATCATGGCGTTTCTCATGTGCCTGGTAATCACCGCCACCAACCGAGGCTTGAGCGATGGTTACCTGGCCGCGGTGCTGGAGGCTTATCAACTGGCGATGCCGGTAGCGTTCGTATGTGTGATGGGCGTTCGGCCGGTGGTTCTGTATCTGGTTCGGCTGACCGTGCGGGCCTGACAAGCCTGCGATCCAGGCGCTGCTTTGTGAGATGTATCCAGAAATAACGGGAAGTTACTAAATAATTCCAGTATGGATGGTAGGCTAGCGCCCGAAACTCAGCCGATCTCATGGAGCTTTACATGTTGTACAAGGAGTTGATGCTGGCCAGCCTGTTGGCCACGGTAGTTCCCCTGACCTGGGCCGACCAGGCACCCGCCGCGCAGGACGCGCAAGAACCCCTCGCCGCCGAAACCGCTGATGGTGACTACCTCAGCGAGGAGCAGTTTCTCGACAGTCTCAACTTCCGTTCCGGAAAAGTGGTTGTCGGCAGCAACCTGGCGACCCTCGATCTTCCGGAAAACCTGGTGTTCCTCGATGGCGCCGACGCCGAGCGCGTGCTGGTAGAAGCCTGGGGCAACCCGCCGGATGACAAGCTGCCGCTGGGTATGATCCTGCCCAAGAGCGTATCGCCTTTGGCTGACGAATCCTGGGCGGTCACCGTGGAGTACGAGCAGAGCGGCTATGTGTCCGATGAGGATGCCGCGGATATCGACTACGCCGACATGCTCAAGGATTTGCAAAATGGCGCCAAGACCGAGAACGAGTGGCGCACCGAAAACGGTTACGAGCCCATCGCCATCGTTGGCTGGGCGTCCGAACCGCATTACGACGTGCAGGGCAAGAAGCTGCACTGGGCCAAGGAAGTGAAGTTCGGCGACAGCGATGAGCACATCCTCAACTACAACATCCGTGTGCTGGGGCGCAAAGGTGTGCTGGTGCTGAACTTCATCGCTGGCATGCATCAGCTGCCGCAGATCGAGGAGAACCTGCCGGCAGTGCTGGCCATGACCGATTTCAACGACGGCAACCGCTACGCCGATTTCAACCCGGATCTCGACGAAGTCGCGGCGTATGGCCTCGGTGCGCTGATCGCCGGCAAGGCGGCTGCCAAGGTCGGCCTGTTCGCTGCCGCGCTGGTGCTGCTGAAGAAGCTGTGGTTCCTGCCCGTTCTGCTGATCGGCTGGGTGATGCGCCGCATGTCTGGCAAGAAAAAGGCCGAACAGCAGGCTGCACCTCAGCCGGACGTTCAACCTGAGGCTAAAGTCGAAGCCGCGCCGCCTGTAGCACCGGAGCGAGTTTCCAGCGTGATGGATCTGAACAACCCGTCTGAGGGTGACAAGCGCTGATAGCGTTGCCGCACCGCCAATAAAAAGCCCTGGCCGATGCCGGGGCTTTTTATTGGCTGAGAAAGCGGTCGCTGCGGATGTTGCCTACCAATCGGCTCGACTGGATGGCTTTCGCGTGAGGCGTCAAGCCAGGCAACTGGCGAGCCGAATGTTCAGAGGTAGGAACCGATGATGATCAACAGCCACAGCAGGATGCCCGGCAGCATGCAAAGCAGGTTTGCAACACTGAAGCGGTTGTTGCTCTGGCCGTCTGGATCGCCGCTGGCCAGGTTGGCTTTCTCCTGAATGATCGACAGCGGCCACGCCGGCAGGATGGTTCCAGCGGCCAGCAGCATGATTTCCAGGGTAACGCCGCCCTGACTGTCGAAACGCGAAAGGCCATTGCTGGCGAACACCAGAAGAATGTAAAGCCACGCCACGCGCCCATACTTCCACTCGCCCAGGCCCTTGGCCTGCAGCTGTGTGAGGATCAGCCGGCACAGTGAGTGGATGAAGAAAATATGGAAGATCGAACGTGCTGCCGGGTTGATCTTCTTCGGGCGCATGGCTGCCCGCTGTCTATCCCAATGTTTGTAAGACCAGTAGATCGAGTAGAACCCGAGCGTCATGAAGAACAGTACATAGAGTTTAGTGGGGGAGGTGACGAAGAAGGTGTCGCGGGGGCGTTCTTCGACCAGCAGTTGGGCGCTGGGCGTTTGATACAGGTTGTCCATTGACCTTGGCTCTCGCAGGCACTGCCGGTGTCAGGGCAGTGTGATGGCTTGGCGTTCATCACGCGTTGCGCGGTAACGAACGACTCCTCCAGGAGTGCGCGGTAGTTTACAGGGGAATGTCTGGGCGAAGCAGTGCAGGTGTCTCGTATAAGCGGTGGGCCGAGGTGGCCCACCGGGTGAAGTTTTTCAGCAGTAGCGGTCGAGCAGGCGATCTTTCCTGGCTTGCTGGCCTGTCCACTCATGTTCCAGGGTGCGCAGTACGTTGCCCAGGAAATCGCGGTCGGCGGCGGCGCGGCGACCTACGTAGCCCTGGCCGCGGCGATAGGTGCGCAGACGGGTGCGCATGCTCGGGCGTTGGCTGACGAACTCGTGTTCGTCCTGGTTCGCCGGCAGGCAGTCGATGCGAACTTCGCCCGATTCACACACCCACAGAATGTGGTTGTCCAGGCTGTCCTTGCGCTTGGCGAACAGTTGAGCGAGGTCTTCAATGGTCGGTTTCTGGTTCAGGTTCATGGCGTGTACCCCTTCATTCTCTGATCTGTCTAGGGCGACCGCTTGCAGTGCGGTGCCGTCATTGCCCGTGGCGTTTGAGTGCTGCCGATGACCGTGTAGCGATGTGTAGGCAGCGCTACGCAGCGGCGGCTAACGGAGGTCGGGCGATGAGGGGAGAGAGAAATCAGCGAAGACGGGGCCGGATGCAGGTGATCCGCAGGATCAGCCACAGGCATCATGACAATGTCTCGCTAACGCTCTCGTCCTCGCAGGACGCTCGACTTCATCAATCTGCCTTGTGGGCAGTACATATCGTGGAACGCTCGGCTGGTGTTACCGAGTTTGCCCAAGTGCCCTTGTCAGGGCTCCCGTCAGGGGAGGCGACCCCATCATGCAAAAGCGCGAAGAGGTCGTCAATAGGTTTTGTAGTGATTTTTTATAGTCACTACAAAAAATCTGTAAGCCCCGAACGATGCGTCTACTGCGCCGAAAAATGACCGAATGGTCAGCTGGCGAAGAGTCGCCCGTCACGTTCGCGCTGGGCATCGCGCTGCATCGATTCGAGGTTCTTCTCGATGGTCTCGCACAGCGCATCCATCTGGATCTGGTGCTCGCTGGCCTGGAACGGGCTCTGCAGATCACTGCCCACCCGCTCGATCGCCAACAGCATGAAGCCGACCACGGTCGACGCCAGCGGCGTGAACCATTCCAGGGTTTCCACCAGGCCGATGGGCACGATCACGCAGAACAGGGTGATGAAAAGACGCGGGAAATACACGTAGGGGTAAGGCAGGGGCGTGTTGGCGATACGCTCGAGGCCGCCCTGGCAGTTGGAGACATCGACCAGTGTCGACTCCAGCCGGGCCAGGCGGATGCTGTCCAGGCGGCCGGCCTTGTATTCACTGGCCAGCATGGCGGCGGAGCCGTTGAGAATGTCGTTGGGGAAGTTGTTGGTGGTCAGGCGCCGCTCGAACTCGTCGGCAGCCACGAAGGCGCGGACTTCCTCGGCGCAGGGCTCGTTGCGCAGGCTTGCCGACAAACTTCTGATGTAGGCGACATGGCGGCGTAGCAGAACCGCTTTGACCGGGTTGCCGTCGTCGTTATCGTCGATCAGGGTCAGCACCTGGCGGGCGAGGCTGCGCGAGCTGTTGATCAGCCCACCCCAGATGGTGCGCGCTTCCCACCAGCGGTTGTAGGCGCTGCTGTTGCGGAAGCTGATGAGCACGACCAGCGCAGAGCCGAGCAGGGTCAGGGGCATGGATGGCAGGCTGATCTTGCGCTCCAGAAACAGCATGTAGTCCACGGTGACGATGATGTCCCAGATCAGTAGCCAGAACAGCGACCAGCCGACATAGCCGAAGGTCTTGAGAAGGTAGCGATAACCGCGGTCAATGGAGTGCGTCACGTGGGGATTCTCTGCGGGCGATGAAAGCGAAAGCGCAGAACTTCGGACGTGGAGCCGTGACAAAGGTTCTCGAGTTTTCGCTGTCAGCGCCCGCGGCGTGCTTTTGCCAGCGCGCAGAAGAAATCGATGTACTGCTCAGGGCCACCGACGAAAATGCTGTCCAGGCGTAGCGGATCGTCGGCATCGGTGATGCCTTCCAGGGCTGGCCAGGGATCCGCTGGATGGTCACGCAGGTAGCTGGCGTCGATCCCCGGACGCTGCACCTCGCCACGGCTGCTGTCGATGTACAGCACACGATTGTCCTGTCCGAACGCCGTGCCCAGTTCTTGTACCAGGGTGAGAAAGCCACGATCGCTGCCGCCGCGCAGCCAGGCCCTGTGCTCTGCATCGAGTGGTGAGCTGGTCAGGGTATCGCCGACGCCGACCAGGCGCGGCATATGCTGCGGGTCGAAGCGCTCGCGGGCCAATTGCAGCAGCGCGTGGGTGTCGGTCGGCGCCTGGCGCACGTTGAAGTCTTCGCCCAGGGGATAGTCGCCCGTGCGCTGCCAGTAGAAGCGGTTGAGGATCACCAGAACGCCGGCTTCCTTGACGGCGCCGCGCAGCATGAATTGCAGATCTGTGGTGCCGGCGCTACCGGCTTGTGCAGGACGCATACGCTCACGGCCTTCGGCATCGCGGCCAAGGTTGGGGGCGTAGTGGATGAAAAACGAGTGTTGCAGACCCTGCCTGGCAGCATCGTCGAGCAACTGCTGCACAAGGGCTGCGCCATCCGCCTGCAACTGAGCGTAGAGCGCCGGTTGCCCGTGCCAGTGGTGGTAAAAGGCGTTGAGGTTGAGGGTCGGCGAAACCGGGTTGTCGAGCACGCTGCTCGCCAGCAGTCGGTCGATCTCAGGTTTGGCCAGGTTGTAGGGTGGTTGGCTCAGTAGCCGTGCGAGCGATTGGCTCAGGCGTTGCGGCGCTGTGGCCAGGAACGCCAGCTCCTCGGCACTGACGCCCGGGTGTGAAACCTGTCCGTAGCGATCCTGCACTTGCACGCCGCCAGCAGCCAGTCCAGGCAGATAAAGACCCTGTTCGCAACATTGCTGGGCCGTGCCGACGGCTCGTTCGACCAGGCCGTTCACGCCCCGATTACCGATATGCTCACCATTGGTGAGTACTTGAAAATGCCCGTCCAGATCGCGCACTGCGAGGGTGTAGCGGTGTTCCAGGGCACGGGTGAGGGGGTCGCGCACCAGGCTCATGCAGACACCATCCAGATCCTGGATGATCAGCAGGTTATCGGTGCCGGCAAGGCTGTCGAGCAGGGGTATAGGGTCGAGGGAAAGCGTGGTTTCGTTCACAATCATGGGGTCGAGTTTAACGCGGTTTCGCTTCGATCAGGCGATTCACTGAAGCGTTTGGCCCAAGCCATTGTCCATGAACAGATAGGCAGTGCGGATTAAGAGGAAGCATGGATGAGGGATTCACCCAAGCACGTTCGGCAAGTGGCCGCTGTGGTGATGCTGCTTTGCGCGAGTGTCGCCGGTAGCGCATGGGGCGATGATTCAGAGCAACTGACCAGGCTGATCAACAATTACCGTGAAGCGGGCCAGGGCTGCGATGGCCAGCCCAGCCCGGCGGCAGGCCCGCTGGCGCCCGATCGGCGCCTGGCTGGCCAGACGGTGAGCTCATCCGAGCAGTTGCAGCAGGCTCTGCAACAGACCGGTTATCAACCTGCGGCCGTGCAATTGATCAGGGTGACGTGGCCGGACAGCGCCGAGGCAGCCATGGCCATGTTGCGCCAGTCGTACTGTGCGCAGTTGCTGGATGCGCAATTCGCCGACGTCGGCGTACTGCACGAAGGCAATAGCTGGCAGGTGGTGCTGGGGCGCGCCCTGTTGCCGGCTCGGCTTGGCGACTGGCAGGAAGAAGGCAAGGCGATTCTCGCTGCCGTCAACGAGGCGCGGGGCAGCGCACGGCGTTGTGGCGACCAACCGTTCGACGCCGCCGAACCGCTGAACTGGAATGATTCACTCGGCCAGGCCGCGCTGGCCCACAGCCGCGATATGGCGATGAACAGCCTGTTCAGCCACCAGGGCAGCGACCGCAGCCTGGTGGGTGCGCGTGCGACCGCAACCGGCTATGCCTGGACGGTGATCGGCGAGAACATCGCCGCTGGCCAGGGCCGCGCGCAACAGGTGGTCGAAGGCTGGCTGGCCAGCCCCTCGCACTGCTACAACCTGATGAACCCGGACTTTCGCGACATGGGCGCCGCCTATGCCAGCAATCCGCAGAGCCAGGCGACCATCTACTGGACGCAGGTGTTCGGTGCGGCGGGGCGGTCGGGGCTTTAGGGGGCTCAGAGCCTCGGGGTATGACCGAGAATGTATGTACGCAGTTGGTGGGCTTCAGCCCACCAACTGCAGCCATTTCCACCGTAAACGGTGATCACCCTGGCACCACGTTCAAACCTGGCTATCGCTCAACAGCGGCGGCATGGGGCAGTCCAGCGTATCTGCTACTGCGCGCATCAGCTCCGCCTCGCTGGCGCTGATGCGGCCGTCGTGCTCGATGCAGCGGGCCATGGCCTTGAGCAACTGTGGTTTCTGCAGTGGGCGCATCAGGTTGAGTCGGTTGAGGGCGTCGTTCAACTGGGTGATCTCCGCCTGTGGTTGTTCGGCGAATACCCGGGGGGTGAAGGGCAAGGTACTCCAGGCTGCCTGGAAGGCTTCGGTCGCGGTTTCCTCGGTGGTATTCCCGGCCCGAGCCAGGGCGACCAGCAGAACGCAGCTCTCGGTACCCAATGCTGCCAGAGGCAAGCGTCCCTGAACCGTGCGCTGCATGCCCAGGTTACGTTCGACGATGCGCAACAAGGCCCACTCGATCAGATCTAGTTGCTTGGTGCTGATCAGCAGAGTGCCGATGTCGCGCTTGAGTGCGACGAAATCCTGAGGTTCGAGTTGCTTGAGTGCCGGAATGGCCAGCTCCAGCAAGGGTAGGCGTCGGCCAGCCGGCAACTGCTCCAGCGCTGTACCCAGCTCCAGCAGGCGGTCAGACAAGAGCGGCGGCAGATTGGCCTGCATCCAGGCCATGCGTTGCTGGCGTGTATCTGTATCGCGGCCGAGTAACAGGCCATAGAGGATGGCCAGGGCCCCATGGGGGTCATGGGCGGCATCGCGCAGGCGGTCGTCGATTTGCGCCAGGTTTTCGCGGGCTTCCTCGATATGCAGGGGCTGCGGTTCGCCGATGCTGGCGATGGCGACGCCCGCGGCGGCGGCGCTGAAGCCAGCCGTTGCCTCCCGCGCATCCGATGGCGCACGAGTGGGGCGTTCGAACACCTCGTTGCCAAGCACCACACCGTCCCAGTTTGGCTCGATGCGGCGGATGCGCTCTTCCAGCGGCGGGTGAGTGGCCATCATCCTGTTCAGTGCCAGGCCCTGGCCGAAGTACATATGGCTGTATTCCGCGGCATGACTGGCTTCGATCTGCGAGCCGCCGCCAAGCTTCTTCAGCGCGCCCGCGATGCCGCTGGGGTTGCGGGTGTACTGCACGGCCGAGGCATCGGCAAGAAACTCGCGCTGACGGCTCACGGCCGCCTTGATCAGGTTGCCGAAGAAGGTACCGGCATAGCCGATGATCAACAGCGCCAGGCCGACCACCATGACCAGTGCAACGGCATTGCCGCGGCCCTTGTCGTTGGAGCTGCTGCGTGGTGCATGACGAGTGTGGCTGCCGCCGCGCAGCACCAGTTCGCCGATCAGGCCGAGTAGCAGAATGCCGTGCAGCACGGCCACCAAGCGGGTGTTGAGGCGCATGTCGCCGTGCAGGATATGGCTGAATTCATGGGCGATCACGCCCTGCAGTTCATCACGGCTGAGTTTTTCGATAGCGCCGCGGGTCACGCCGATCACCGCGTTTTCCGGACGCAACCCAGCGGCGAACGCATTGATCGACTGCTCCTCGAGCAGGTACACCGGCGGTACCGGGGTGCCGGCAGCCAGTGCCATTTCTTCCACCACATTGAGCACGCGCTGCTCATGTACGCCCTGCGGGTGCACGTTGAGCAGGCGTCCACCAAGGCGTTCGGCAACCACCTTGCCGCCCGATCGCAACTGCAGGGCCTTGAATGCCCAGCCGAGGAACACCACGCCGACAACCACCACCGCCACGCTGGCGAGCAACTCGCTACTGAGCGCCTGCAGGCTGTAATCGCCGTATTGATAAACCTGCCAGGCAATGGCGATTACCAGGGTGGTGGTGCCGATCAGGGTGGTCACTGCCAGTATCAGCAGTATCACCAGGCGCGAGCTGTTGCGCCTGGCGCGATCCTGTTGCTCGAAAAAATCCATCTGATCCGCCGTGCTCAGAAGGAGACTTTCGGGGCTTCCTGAATCGCCACACTGTCGGCGAACTCCAGCAGGGCGGCATCGCTGCCATGGCCGAAGGCGCCAGCCAGTACCACGGGTGGGAAACTCTGGCGGTAGGCGTTGTAGGCGGTGACCGCATCGTTGTAGGCCTGGCGGGCGAAAGCCACCTTGTTCTCGGTGCTGCTCAACTCTTCGCTGAGCTGCTGCATGTTCTGCGAGGCCTTGAGATCCGGGTAGGCCTCGACCGTCACGTTGAGGCGCCCCATGGCGTTCTTCAGCACGCCCTCGGCGTTGGCCAGCAGGTTCATGCTCTGGGCATCGCCAGGGTTCTGCGAAGCTTGCTTGAGGCTCTCGACGGCACCGTTACGGGCAGCGACCACGGCTTCCAGGGTTTCGCGCTCGTGTGAAAGGTAGGCCTTGGCGGTTTCCACCAGATTGGGGATCAGGTCGTAACGGCGCTTGAGCTGCACTTCGATCTGCGCGAAGCCGTTCTGGTAACGGTTACGCAGGGTGACCAGGCGATTGTAGATACTGATCACGTAGAAGACGGCAGCGACCAGTACGGCAATGATGATGAGGGTGGAAATATCCATGGGATGTCCCTATCGATTGGAAAATGTGCCGTCATGGTAGCGCAATGCTCGCCGGCCTGTGCGAGCGAGGCCGGGTGAGCCCGTATGGATGTGCGCTGGTTCCGCTTTGCCAGCGCGTCCGACCGCTTACTGAGTTTCCTGGCTGGTCGGATTGACGGCGGTCATCTGGATATTCAGGCGTGGCGTTGCCAGGCTAAGCCCGGATTCGTCCAGGTGCCGTTTGAGCGCCAGGTTGAAGGCGCGGGACACCTCCCACTGCTTGATCGGCGCGGTCTTGAAGCGGGCACGCAGTACGGCGTTACCTGATTCGAAACTCTCCACACCCTGAATCTCCAGCGGCGACCAGATATTGCGGCGCATCAGCACATCGTTGCGCAGCTCGGTAGCCACGTCGCGCAGCAGCTTGATGGCATCGTCGATGTTCATGTCGTGGGGCACGGCGACGCGGAAGATGGCGTAGCCGAATTCCCGCGAGTAGTTCTTGATGCTTTTGATCTCGCTGAACGGGATGGTGTGCACGATGCCGTCGATGTCGCGCAGGCGCACGGTACGAATGGTCAGGCCTTCGACGGTGCCGAGGTGGCCGCCGACATCGACGTAATCGTCGATGGCCAGAGAATCTTCGATGATGATGAACAGCCCGGTGATCAGATCCGCCACCAGTGACTGCGCGCCGAAGCCGATGGCCAGGCCGATGACGCCGGCACCGGCAAGCAGTGGCGTGACGTTCATGCCCATGTTGGCCAGAGCGACAATCGCCGCGATGATGAAGATGCTGATGAACAGCACGTTGCGGATCAACGGCATCATGGTCTGCGCGCGGGCGTTGGTCTGCCCCTTGCGCGAGCGGGTCAGGGCGTGATGCACCGCTGTATCGCTGAGAATCCACACCAGCCAGCCGCAGGCCAGGGTGGCGCCGAGGCCGAATAGCTTGACGCTGATCTCGTGGCCGTCGCCCTGGGCGAAGCGGATCAGCGACAGGCCCCACACGCGCAGACCCAGTTCGGTGAACAACAGCCAGATGGCGAACGTCACCAGGGTATGGAAGAAGCTCTGGAAGCGTTCGAAGTACTGGGCATTGCGGCGATGCTTGAGGCGAGCCTTGAGCATCCGGCGGCGAATCAGACCGTTGACCACCATGCAGGTCACCAGCAGCACGCTGCAGATCAGCGCCTGGCGCAGTGCAGTGCTGGTATCGCCGGCGGAAACGAAGGTGGCGAACAGCGAAATGGCCACCAGTACCAGCGCCGGCAGGTACCACAGGCTGCCGAGCACTTGCACGGTTTCGCTGATGCCGCGCCGGGTCAGGCGCCGCGACAGCGGCTGGTTGCGCATCAGGTGGGCGATGGGCCGGCGGAAACGCAGGATGAACAGACCGGTCGACAGGGCCGCCAGCACGTTGACGATGGTCGCGGTGGTATGCGCCAGGTTGGTGCCGAGGCTGTCGATCAGGCGCGGGTCGTTCAGCGCCTCGCCGAAGGCGGCGAAGCTGCCGATCAACCACAGCGGCCGGAAGGCTCGGCGCCGGAGGATGTGCAGGGCAGTGCGGCGATGCGGGCCGTCAAGCAGGGAAAAGGCGATCACGCAGATGGCCGAGAAGCAGGTGCCGAACAGCAGGGCGTAGGCCAGCACCATGGCCAGGTCGCGGCCCAGGGAGGCCGGCAGCACGTAGCTCAGGTAGCCGGTGATCAGCAAGGCGGCGAACCAGGGGCCGAGCTTGCGCAGGGCAAAACGCAGCAGGTCGCTGGGTCGTGGGTTTTGCGGCAGTTCCTCGGCCAGGCCGAAGCGTATGCGTACTTGATGGCTGAGGGCGTGCAGGCTGATGGCCAGCAGGCTCCACACGCCGAGAATCAGGGCGAAGCTGCTGATCAGCGCCAAGCGCTTGCCGGGCTCGGGCATCAGCGCGACCAGCTCATCCTGGCTGTGGGCCAGCTCCAATTGCCAGCGTGCCAATGGACTATCGGCCCCGGAGAACTGTTTTTCGATACCGCCCAAGGTGCTGCCGATCAGCCCCAATACACCGGTGCGGGCATCCGCCTGCGTCTGTTGCGCGTCACGCAGGGCTTTCAGGTCATTGAGCAACTGCGTGCGCTGCTTGTTGTCCTCCAGCGACTTGATCACTTCATCCAGCGAACGATCCAGCGGCTGGTCGGCCTGGGCGCTTTCGCTGCTGCCGCCACCGAGCAGGCCTGGGAGCCCGGCAGCCTGGGCATCGACGCCAGGCAGCAAGGTCAGTAGCACCAGTAACAGACAGGACAGCAGGGCTCTTGAGTGAATCACGTGGGCGAAGTCTCCATCACGCTGCTGCGGCGCCGTCCTGGTCTCAGGCGTAGTTCTGCGGGCTGAGCGAGCGCTCGATCAGTTCGATGAGGATATGGATCACCTTGATATGCAGCTCCTGGGTACGGTCGGCGAAATCGCCGCCCGGTGCGCAGATGCATACGTCGGCCAGGCTCTCCAACAGCGAGCCGGGTTTGCCGGTCAGGGCGATGACCTTGATGCCCAATGCCTTGGCGGCTTCGGCAGCCTTGACCACGTTGGGACTCTTGCCGCTGGTGCTGATGGCCAGCAGCACATCGCCTTCGCGGCCGTGGGATTCCACATAGCGCGAGAAGATGTGGTCGTAACCGAAGTCGTTGGCCACGCAGCTGATATGGCTGGCGTCGCTGATCGATACCGCGGCAATGCCCGGACGGTTCTTGCGATAACGCCCGGTGAGTTCCTCGGCGAAGTGCATGGCGTCGCACATGGAGCCGCCATTGCCGCAGGAAAACACCTTGCCCCTGGCCTCGAAACTGGCCACCAGCAGGCTGGCCGCCTGTTCGATATTGGCCAGGGTCTGCTCGTTGGCAAGAAAGGCGTCCAGCGCGCGGCTGGCCTCGATCAGGCTGTTGCGGATATGTTCGATCATGCTGGCCTCAGGGCAGGTCATGGCTGTTGTAGAAGGCGCCGAGTACTTTCACCAGATGCGCCAGATCCTGGCTGCCAGCCAGCTCGCGAATCGAGTGCATCGCGAAGGTCGGCAGACCGATATCCACCGTGCGCACGCCAAGGCGGCTGGCGGTGATCGGGCCGATGGTCGAGCCGCAACCCATGTCGCTACGGGTCACGAAGCTCTGTACCGGCACTTCGTTTTCCAGGCACAAATGGCGGAAGAACCCGGCGGTTTCGCTGTTGGTGGCGTAGCGCTGGTTGCTGTTGATCTTGATCACCGGCCCGGCGTTGAGTTTGGGGCCGTGGTTGCCGTCGTGCTTGCTTTCGTAGTTCGGGTGCACGCCATGGGCGTTGTCGGCGGAAACCAGCAGCGAGCGCTGAATGGTGCGTACGAAACCGTCGCCCTCCGGCAGCACGCGGCGAAGCACCTGCTCGAGCATCGGGCCGTCGGCACCACAGGTCGAGCAGGAGCCTACTTCCTCGTGGTCGGTGCACACCAGCACGCAGGTTTCTTCGTCGCTGGCATCCAGCAGGGCCTGCAGGCCGGCGTAGCAGGACAGCAGGTTGTCCAGACGCGCACCGGCGATGAAGTCCTGGTTGAGGCCGACTACCGCGGCGCTCTGGGTGTCGTAGAAGCTCAGTTCGTAGTCCAGCACCGCGTCGGCGCTGAAGTCGTGTTCCATGGCCAGCTGTTCGCTGAGCAGGGCGCGGAAGTCAGCACCCTCGGCACCGGCGAGCTGAGCGAGGATCGGCGGAAGTTCGGTCTGCGCATTGATCGCCCAACCCTGATTGGCCTCGCGGTTGAGGTGAATGGCCAGGCTGGGGATGACGGCGATAGGCTGATAGAAATCGATCAGCTGGCTTTCCACCTTGCCGTCACGTCGGTAGGTCACGCGGCCGGCCAGGGACAGGTCACGGTCGAACCAGGGCGCGAGCAGGGCGCCGCCGTAGACTTCCACGCCAAGCTGGAAGAAGCCCTGGCGTTGCAGTTCGGGGTTCGGCTTCACGCGCAGACAGGGGCTGTCGGTGTGGGCGCCAACCAGGCGGATACCACCCTCGACAGGCGCACGATGGCCCAGCTTGAAGGCGATGATCGAGGAATCGTTGCGGGTCACGTAATAGCGGCCGCCGGGCTCGGTATGCCAGGTCGCGCGCTCGTCGAGATGCCGATAACCGGCGGCCTCCAGGCGCATGGCCAGGCTGGCGGTGGCGTGAAAGGGTGTAGGTGAGGCGTTGAGAAAATCGATCAGGCCTTGATTCAGTTCTTCGCGCATGGGGCACTCCGGACGGCAATGTGCCGAGTTTATCGGATTTGCCCGGCGAACTGCTGACTTACTGCTGTTTCAGAATCCGTTCATCACCCTCAGGACAGGCTGCTGGTGTTCAAGGCAATGGCAGCAGCGTGGCGCTAGCGGCCGTTTGAGATTTGTATCGGATGTGCCGGCCAAATGTCGGATTACGCTTCGCTAATCCAACCTACGGATCTGAAGCGGATCGCTGCCCGGCCCACCCTACAGCCTACGATTACGGTTTGGTGGACGGATAAAGCGTCGTCCACCCTACTCAGTGCTTCAGGCCGGGACGGCCACCAGGCTGAGCAACCGCTGTTCCTGGTCGACATACAGCCCGCTCAGTTCGCTGCCGGCTGGCCACTCTTCGCTCAGCTCGATCAGCAAGCGTAGGCGCGCGCTGCCTTGATCGGGGTCGAGGTCGAGCAGCTCGGCATCCTGAAAATAGAAGTGCTTGTGCACCAGCGGGTAGAGCGCCTTGAACAGGCTTTCCTTGAGCGAGAAGGTCAGGCTGATGTGTAGCGCCCGCTGTTCGGCTGTCTGGCCGTGCAGGCGCTGTAGTTCACCGGGTGTGAGGATTTCCGTTGCCAGACCTTCCGCGCGCTTGCTCGCCAGCAGGTGTTCGGCGTCCAGGCCCAGGCCGCGCCAGTGCGAGCGCGGGGCCACGATGGCCGCCGCCCAGCCGTGGCTATGGGTGATGGAGCCGCTGACTTGAGCGGGCCACTGTGGGGAGCGGTCAGCGCCTACCGCAGGCACGCTGGCGATACCGGTCACCTGGCGCAGCGCCTCGCGGGCACAGAATCGCCCGGCCAGGTGTTCCGCCTGGCGCTTGGCGACGCCGCGCACCTCGGGCACGCCGACGGTGGCGAAATCCGTAGGTGCCAACTGCGCGGGGTCGAAATACGTGCTGATCAGCCGTGCGCCTGGCAATAGACGGGCAAAGGGCCAGGCGTCGCTCAAGGCGCCGCAACAGAGTGGGAGGTCGGTATCGATCATGGCCGGCATTCTGCCGCGCCAGCCAGGCGCTTACCAGCCGTGTACGCCGCTCATGTCGGGCAGCTTGTGGGCGATGCCCTTATGGCAGTCGATACAGGTGGCCTCGCCAGTGGCCAGGGCCGTGGAGTGCATTATCGGTGATCGGGTTGCTAGTCTCACTGGCCTTCAGGGTATTGATCCGAGTCAATGTCCGGGCGGTTTTTCCGGGGCAGGCGGCGGAAACAGGGCAGTGGGCGAGTTGTTCAGGGGTGGTTCAGAAAGGGTTCAGGCAGGGTTCAGTCGACACCGGGCAGGATGACTCTCGAGTTTTTCATCAACCCACTGCCATTCGAGAGGCATCTCCATGAACGCGACTCTTACCAAGCTGGCTCTGGCTACTTCCCTGGTGTTCGGCGCCGCGACCGCCGCCCATGCCGCCGACAATTTCGCCGGCCTGACCTGGGGCCAGACCAGCAACAACATCCAGAAGTCTTCGGCGCTGAACGCCAATCTGGGTAACCCGAACTTCGACAGCGTCATCAACAACACCAGCACCTGGGGTGTTCGTGCCGGTCAACAGACTGACGCTGGTCGTTACTACGGCACCTACGAGTACATCTCGGGCAGCAACAAAGGCCTCAAGCTGCGCCAGCAGAACCTGCTCGGCAGCTACGACGCCTTCCTGCCCCTGAACGAGAACGGCACCAAGCTGTTCGGTGGTGGCACCCTGGGCCTGGTCAAGCTGGAGCAGAACAGCCCGGGTGTCTCGCGTGACACCAATGTCGGGTATGCTGCCGGTCTGCAGGCTGGTTTGCTGCAGGACGTCAACGAGAATGCCTCCGTCGAAGGTGGCTATCGTTACCTGCGCACCAACGCCAGCACCGAGTTCGCCCCGCACGAGCAGGGCAAGGTCGGTTCCCTCGACCTGCATAGCAGCGGTCAGTGGTATCTGGGTGCCAACTACAAGTTCTAAATCACCGTACGCTCTCAGCATCGAGCGACACCAGTCGCTCGATGCGAGCCGGTAACAGCGACAACAAGCTTCAAGCTGTAGGTTGAAGCCGAATCGAGCACCGTTGCTTCTGGCTTGTCGCTTGTCGCTTGAAGCTTGCGGCTTGAAGCTTATGTTGGAGGGCATGCAACGATGAAATTGCTGGTCGTGGAGGATGAGGCGCTGCTGCGTCATCATCTCTATACCCGACTCGGCGAGCAGGGCCACGTGGTGGACGCGGTCGCCAACGCCGAAGAGGCGCTGTATCGCGTCGATGAGTACCACCATGATCTGGCCGTGGTCGATCTCGGCCTGCCGGGCATCAGCGGGCTGGATCTGATTCGCCAGCTACGCAGCCGCGACAAGACCTTTCCCATTCTGATCCTCACTGCCCGTGGCAACTGGCAGGACAAGGTCGAAGGCCTGGCCTCCGGTGCCGACGACTATGTGGTCAAGCCATTCCAGTTCGAAGAGCTGGAGGCACGCCTCAACGCCTTGTTGCGCCGTTCCTCCGGCTTCATTCAGTCGACCATCGAGGCTGGCCCATTGCTGCTGGACATGAACCGCAAGCAGGCGCTCATCGATGGTGCCGGCATGGGCCTGACCGCCTACGAATACCGCATTCTCGAATACCTGATGCGCCACCACCAGCAAGTGGTGCCCAAGGAACGTCTGATCGAGCAACTCTATCCCGATGACGACGAGCGCGATCCCAATGTGATCGAGGTACTGGTCGGTCGTCTGCGCCGCAAGCTGGAAAGCAGCAACGGCTTCAAACCCATCGAAACGGTGCGTGGTCAGGGCTACCTGTTTACCGAGCGCTGCCGATGACGTCAGGCTTCAGGCGATTGCGAGACCGCTGGATTTCTTCCTTGCGTCTGCGTCTGATGCTTGGCAGCACTGTGCTTGCGGTGCTGTTCATGCTGGCACTGCTGCCGGCTTTACGTGGCGCCTTTCTGATTGCCCTGGAAAAATCCGTCGAGAAACGCCTGGCCGCTGACGCTGGCACGCTGATCTCCGCTGCCCGTACCGACGATGGCAAGCTGCGGATGCCGAGCAAGTTGCCCGACGAGGAATTCGATATTCCCGATGCGCAACTGCTGGGTTTCATTTATGACCGTGACGGGCACCTGGTCTGGAAATCACGCTCGGCGCGGGACATTTCCGTCTCCTACCTGCCGCGGTACGACGGCCGCGGTGACGAGCTGTTGCGAGTCTCGGATCGTCAGGGCCGCGAATTCTATATCTATGACGTGGAAATCAAGCTGCTGCGCGGACAGAACGCGGCCTTCAGCATCGTTACCATGCAGCCGGCCAGCGATACCCAGGCCCTGTACAACGATTTCATGAGCCAGCTCTATCTGTGGCTCGGCGGCGCCCTGTTATTGCTTCTCGGGCTACTGTGGTTCGGTCTGACCTGGGGTTTTCGCAGTTTGCGTGGGCTGCGCGAAGAGCTGGACGAAGTGGAGGGCGGCACTCGCGAGCGTCTGAGTGATGAGCATCCCCGCGAACTGCTGCGCCTGACCGGCTCGCTGAACCGCCTGCTGGACAGCGAACGCCAGCAGCGCGAGCGTTATCGCCATTCCCTGGACGACCTGGCGCATAGCCTGAAAACCCCACTTTCCGTATTGCAGGGGGCGGCCGAGGTCATCGCGACCCAGCCGGAAAGCCGTGAGCAGTCGCAGATCCTGCAGGGGCAGATCGAGCGCATGAGTCAGCAGATCGGCTATCAGTTGCAGCGCGCCAGCCTGCG
Source organism: Phytopseudomonas daroniae (assembly GCF_004327285.1). Taxonomy (GTDB): domain Bacteria; phylum Pseudomonadota; class Gammaproteobacteria; order Pseudomonadales; family Pseudomonadaceae; genus Aquipseudomonas; species Aquipseudomonas daroniae. The sequence goes on along the minus strand of NZ_QJUI01000002.1, from coordinate 62,208 downwards.
CAAGAGCGGCCTGGTGCGTCACCGGGTGCCGTTGGTACGAGTGGTGGACAACCTCTGCGAGGCACTCGACAAGGTTTATCGTGGCAAGCAGGTAGCCGTACAACGGCAGTTCGATCCCTGGCTGGAAATTCCCATGGAGCGCGCGGCGCTGCTCGAATTGCTGGGCAACCTGCTGGAGAACGCCTACCGCCTGTGCCTGGGCCAGGTGCGGATTTCCGCCAGTATCGAAAACGGCGCCTGTCACCTGTGTGTCGAAGACGACGGCCCCGGCGTGCCAGTCGATCAGCGTGAGCGCATTCTGCGTCGTGGCGAACGCCTGGATGCCCAGCATCCCGGGCAAGGCATCGGCACCGCCGTGGTCAAGGACATCATCGAGAGCTACGACGGTGAGCTGTTTCTCGAGGAGTCCGAACTGGGTGGGGCGGCGTTTCGGGTACGCATTTAGAACACGTCCAGGCTTGTCTTTCGCTGTTGGGGGGAATCCGCCACGGTTGCCAGAGGTGCCGTGCGGAAAACCGCCAGACACTTCCGTCTGGAGTGTCTTTGTCTATTTTAATACACTGATTTAAAAGGGTTTATCCGAATATTTCTTGTGTGGCATGGCGCTTGCTTTTGCAGCGTCATGGTCGCGATGAGCGTGCCTATAACAAATCCCTCCAGGTAGGAGGGTTAGCGCCTAAACAAGAAAGGTGGTGCGGACGTCGAGGATGTCATTCCGTGCCCATGAGGATTCACCATGACTGCCACAACGAACGACGTTGTCCGTCAACCGTTCTACAAAATGCTCTATGTCCAGGTGCTGTTTGCCATCACCGTGGGCATCCTTCTCGGTCACTTCTATCCGGAAACGGGGGTTGCCCTCAAACCGCTCGGCGATGGCTTCGTCAAGCTGATCAAGATGGTCATCGCACCCATCATCTTCTGTACCGTCGTTAGTGGCATCGCCGGCATGCAGGACATGAAGGCAGTCGGTAAAACCGGCGGCTACGCGCTGTTGTACTTCGAGATCGTTTCCACCATCGCCCTGATCATCGGTCTGGTCGTGGTCAACGTGGTGCAGCCGGGCGCCGGCATGCACATCGATCCGAGCACGCTGGATGCCAGCAAAATCGCGGCCTATGCCCAGGCGGGTGAAGCGCAGAGCACCATCGGCTTCCTGCTCAACGTGATCCCGTCCACTGTGGTCGGTGCGTTCGCCAACGGCGACATCCTGCAGGTACTGTTCTTCTCGGTGATCTTCGCCTTCGCCCTGCAGCGCATGGGCGAGTTCGGCCGTCCGGTACTCGAGTTCATCGATCGTATCGCCCACGTGATGTTCGGCATCATCAACATGATCATGAAGCTCGCGCCCATCGGTGCCTTCGGCGCCATGGCCTTCACCATCGGTCAGTACGGTGTCGGCTCGCTGGTGCAGCTCGGTCAGTTGATGATCTGCTTCTACATCACCTGTGTGTTCTTCGTGCTCGTCGTTCTCGGTGGTATCGCCCGCGCTCATGGTTTCAGCGTGCTGCGCCTGATCCGTTACATCCGCGAAGAACTGATGATCGTGCTGGGTACTTCGTCGTCCGAATCGGCCCTGCCACGCATGCTGACCAAGATGGAAAAACTCGGTGCCAACAAGACGGTCGTCGGCCTGGTGATTCCTACCGGTTACTCCTTCAACCTCGACGGTACCTCGATCTACCTGACCATGGCTGCGGTATTCATCGCCCAGGCCACCGATACGCCGATGGATATCACTCACCAGATCACCCTGCTGCTGGTGCTGCTGGTCGCCTCCAAAGGTGCTGCGGGCGTTACCGGTAGTGGCTTCATCGTCCTGGCCGCCACGCTGTCGGCTGTCGGCCACCTGCCGGTCGCCGGCCTGGCGCTGATCCTGGGTATCGACCGCTTCATGTCCGAAGCCCGCGCCCTGACCAACCTGATCGGTAACGGCGTTGCCACCATCGTGGTCGCCAAGTGGTGTAAAGAGCTGGACGAAGACACCCTGCAGCGCGAACTGGCTTCCGGTGGTCGCCCGGACATCGTGACTGTCCCTGGCGACGCTGCTGGCAAGGTTTCCTGACAGCAGATGTCGTCGACCTCCCCGTCTAGGGGGAGGTCACCTGGCCCGCCCTTGTGGCGGGCTTTTTTATGGTTCCTCACGGATTACTGGGAAAGACGCTCAGCCGGATCAAGTTCTACAACACTCACTGATTCACTCATTGTTGAGTTGTCAATTACCGGTCGATTTCGAGAAGGCGACTACCTGAAATGCCTATCCGGGTATCCACTAAAACGTGATCACGACACAGGCGCTTCTGATATGTTTATTTTCCTTTTGGAAATATACTATTTCGACGAACACTTTCCGTAGGAAACTTCCTTGTCCAGCCTTGATACGAGCCTGTCGAACGAAGCGGCACTGGGGCGCAGGGTCAAAGCACTGCGCAAGAAAAGTCAGCTCACTCTGCAACAGACCAGTGCAATCACGGGTGTCGCGATCTCGACACTGTCGAAGATTGAGAACGGTCAGATGTCCCCCACGCTCGATGTCATTCTGAAACTTTCCAATGGGTTGCAGACAGATATCAATGATTTGCTCACTGACAAGGCGGCAACTCCGCCCACTGGCAGGAAAAGTATCGTTCGCAGGGGGGAGGGAGTCGTTCATCAAACGGATCAGCATATTTATGAGCTGCGGCATACCGATCTCAAACAGCGTCGAATGCATACTGCCATCGTCACTCTGAAGGCTCGAACAACAGAAAATTTCCCACAGGCGCTGAATATTCGAGGAGAGGAATTCGTATACGTTCTATCGGGTTCTGTCCGTGTGTATCTTGAGCATTACGAACCGGTAGATCTTGAAACCGGTGACAGCCTGTACTTCGATAGTCCGATGGGCCAGGCTGGTATTTCGACCAGCAAAAAGCCGGCTCAGGTTCTGTGGGTCTACTACGAAGATAAATGATCAGCCACGCGATGCACGGGCTCTCAGGTATTCAAAAAGCAGCGGTATCGTTCGCCCGGTGGCTTCGGACTCCTTGCCGGATATCCAGGCTGTGCCGGCTATGTCCAGATGAGCCCAGCTCAACCCTTCGGTGAACTCATTGAGGAACATCGCCCCGGTGATGCTTGAGGGTGAGCCTTTCCGGTAATTCGCTAGATCGGCGTTACGGCTTAGCAGAGGCTCCCGGTAGGCCTTGTCCAACGGCAAACGCCAGATCAGGTCTGCGCTTGAGTCGGCGGCATGCAGCAGCTCTGCCGCCAGCGTTTCATCATTGGCGAACAGGCCACTGCGGTGATGCCCGAGCGCCGCGATCACCCCGCCGGTAAGGGTTGCCACATCGATGACGGCAGAGGGAGCGAAACGGTGAGCATAGGTCAGTGCGTCACAGAGTATGAGGCGTCCCTCGGCATCGGTATTGAGAATTTCTACCGTCTTGCCAGACAACGTGGTGATGACATCCCCGGGGCGACAAGCCTTTCCGCTGGGCATGTTTTCACAGGCGGGAATCAGGGCGACGACATTGATCGATAGTTTTGCCAAGGCCGCTGCACGCATCACGCCGATGACGATCCCCGCACCGGCCATGTCGAACTTCATGTCCTCCTGAGCACTCGACGGCTTTATTGAAAGACCTCCGCTGTCAAAGGTCACACCTTTGCCAATCAGCACGACCGGCGAGGTGGAGGGTGCTGTACCCGTGTATTGCATGATGATGAAACGGGGCGGGACGCATGCTCCCTGAGCGACCGCCAGCAGGCCACCCATGCCAAGAGTCTCGATATCTTCCTGTGCCAGCACCTCGCAGCTCAAGGCTTGGCCTTGCAGGGCCTGGGCACGTTCTGCCAGCACCGCTGGAGTGCAATGGTTGGGAGGCAGGTTACTCAGATCCTGAGCCACCCTCATGCCTTCGATGCAGTGAAGGGCGTTATCCAACGCAAGAGAATGTTCTGCCGAGACCACCTGACCTGATACCAGGACGTTGTGCAGGGCTGCATCATCCACTTGGGTCGTCTGGCCACTTATCTTGGGTGGAATGTACGTCGCTCTATGAAGGGAAAAGGCAATCTCGCGGAGCTTGTCTTGTAACGACAAGCTCTGCCCGAAACTGTCCAGTATCCAGTAGGCTCGGCGACATCCTGACTCGAGCAGCGCAGCCGCCAGTAGCTGGGTGGCTGCCCGAAGCGCCTCCATGTCGAATTCGGCGTATCGACCCAGCCCGGCCAGAATGTAGCGCCTCGCAGGAGTCAGGACATCCCTGGCTCGTCCGGGCTTCAGCCCTGTCACACCCGCATTGATCAATACCTCCGACGAAGAGTTCGGCAGAAAGTACGACTTATCGAGTATCTGGTCTTCAAAGACACCCAAGACAATACAGTCGGTTTTTACCTGGTAGTCCTGGAGATCCATAGTCAAAGAAGAAAGCAGTTCTACAGTGGGTATGTGCATGACGCTGTCCTGATCCTTAAAGAAATTGTTCATTTCCAGACTTGTTCGGCAATACGCGTCCAGTTTCCGCCGAGCACTTTTGCCAGGGACGCCGAGTCGTAGCCGCGCGCCGAAAGATGCTCGGCAAGTTGTGGGATATCGGCGGGCGACAACATCTCGCGGAGCTGCTCATACCCACCCTCGGCTGGGAAGGTCTTGTCCCGAGACGCGAGGTACTCTTCCAGCTCGCGTATGTCGAATACATGATCCAAACCCAGACCGACATGGTCGATACCCACCCGTTGCACTACGTGGTCGATGTGCTCGGCCAGGGTTTTTGTGAGCTGTTCTTTCGTACCCAGGAACAGACCAATGCCGGAAAGGCCGATAACGCCTCCGCGTCTTGCACAGGCGAGAATCGCTTCGTCGCTGATGTTGCGCGGGTGAGCGTGGACAGCACGTACATTCGAGTGTGAAAAGATCACTGGATGGGGCGAGGTATCGATAATGCTCAGCGCGCTGACAGGGCCAGCATGCGAGGCACAGACCACCATGCCGACGCGTGCCATTTCTTCGATCAAGGCTTTACCGGCCGTAGTCAGCCCGGTATCCGTATCGTGGCAGCCACCGGCGTAACGATTATTCCGGTTATAGGTCAGCAGCATCCAGCGCACGCCGAGTTCGTAATAGAGCGACAGCATTTCCAGGCTGCCACTGATGGCATCGGCGCCTTCGATATCGAAAACGATGGCGAGGCGCCCTTGGGCGTGTGCTCGTCTGATGTCATCGACGCTTCTGGCCAGGCAATAGTCTTCGGAACGCATGGAAAGCCACTGGCGGAATGTAGCCAGCATCCGCATGGCCTTTTCGATGTCATCGTCGCCGAAGGCCACATTGATCGACAGCACCGATACACCTGCAGCGCGGACGGCGGCCAGCCTTTCCATGTAGCTTGTATCACCCGGCCGCAAAGGCATGCATCCATGGTTGTCCCATATCAGCGGTCTGCTGACAGCGGCGTTCATGCCGGGGCCTGCGCTTGATCGGGCACACGGTACAGGGCACGTAATGCGAAGTGGATAAGTGAAGGACGCTCCTCGTCGCTGGCCGTCATGAACACGACATCTACCACCATTGCATCGAAGTCCATGCAGAAGTTCAGGTCGTACAGGTGCTGCAGCGGTATGAACTGACCATCCATGGGATTTGTCATCAGCAACAAGCCGTTCTCCTGGCGTATCTCCACCTCCATGGTCTCGCTCTTGTATCGCCCGACAAGCCGGGTAAGGTCGTGAGGAGGCACGCTCTGCGGTTCGCGCTCCGGTGTGCCCGGATCCTTGCCAAAATAGTGTTTGACCAGGCTTTGGCCCATGCGGGTACCGAAGGGAGAGTTGGTCAGCACGGCGCAGGTCATGTCTTGCCTCGGGCAGGCGGCAACAATGACCGAGGTTCCGCCGAAGTGGCCATAGACCGGTGCCGACGTCCGCTCGCCAGTGAGCAGCGACCAGCCGAGGCACCAGTGACTGCCGATCAGGCCGGCGCCCGGCACCTTTGCCTGGGGCGTGAGCATCTGCTCCACCATCGACGGCGAAAGCAGGCGGGTGCCGTTGCCGGGAACCGTACCGGTCATGATCGCAGCGGCAATCAGGGCAGCGTCTTGCGCCGTTCCCTGCAACCGCCCCCCGGCGGCATCGAACCCCATCCCCGTGTCGGGCCAGAGAGCGCCCTCGCGCAGCTCACGGGTTTCCTGGCAAAAATAATATTCCTGGGCTTCGAAGGCCGCTGTCTCCACGCCGTTGGTGATCGAGTCGATGCCGAGTGGCTGCAACCACTCGCGCCTCAACAGTTCCACCCAGTCCAGGCCGCTGATGCGCTCGACCAGCCGCCCGAGCACGACATAACCTGGGTTTGAATAGGAAAACAGTCTGCCTGGCTCGCTGCAAAGCCCGACTTTCACCACCTGAGCAATAACTTCATCGGGCGTCTTGGCGTAATGCCAGAGATCGATCAGGCCTCCGGTGTGGCTCAACAAGTGGCGAACAGTGACATCCGCAAGGGTGAACTCGGGTAGGTGGCGAGATACTTCGTCGTCGAGAGCAAGCAGACCCTTGTCGACCAACTGACATACCAGTGCGGCGACCAGTACCTTGGTGAAAGAGCCATAACGGAATCGTGTGCGTTCTTCGACGTTCTCCCGGCCAGCGGACAGGTTGCGATCATGGAAGGCCGACTCTAGTCGTTCCCCTCTGGCGACACTGACAACTACGCCTGGCAAGGGCAGTGTCTGGCGAGCCAGTATCTGGTCCACGAAGGTTTGGAGCTCTTTTGAATGCATCATCTTTACGTCTCTTGGGAATTGAACCCGTGGGAGGAGGCCTCTCTCAGCACAGGCGTTGGTAAGCAGCAACGGCTGTAACCAGGTCGGCAAGGGCGTGACCAACGGCCTTGAAGACCGTAATCTCGTCGGCGTTGTCTCGCCCACGAGTCGAGCCTGTGCAGAGCTGCTGCAGCGACCCTCTGATGGCGCTCTCGGTCATGAAACTGGCCAACGGTTGAACCAGGTCACCGGACTCGGTCAGTGCTATGTAGGTGTCGACGAACACCTGGCCACGGCGCATGACCTCGTCATCGGCCTCACGCATCCGTGGTGTGAAGCTGCCTATCAGGTCGACATGCGTACCGGCCTTCAGCCAGGCGCCCGCCACGATCGGCGCGCACGCGAGCGTGGCGGTTGAAACGACATCGGCCCAGGCCAGCTCCGCTTCGATGGAGCGGGCAACCTCGGCATCGAACCCTTCGTCGCGCAGCTCGGTGACCAGCCGTCGGGATTGGGCTGGATCGATGTCCCAGACCCGCACGGCGGAGATTTCGCGAACCTGCCGGTGGGCCTGGGGAACCAGAGAGCCCACGCGTCCGGCGCCTACCAGCAGCAGGTTCCTGGCATCTTTACGGGCGAGAAAATCCGCACCCAGGGCGGATGCCGCGGCCGTTCTCCGGGACGTGATGACGTTGCCATCGAACGCGGCCAGCGGCTCGCCCGTTTCACGGCAAGAGAGGATATAGGTGGAGTGCAAGGCGGAAAGGCCGCGAGCGCGGTTGCCGGGTGTGACCAGAACGGTTTTCACCCCGAAATAGCGGCTGTTCCACGCTGGCATGATCAGTGCCGTACCCGCCTCTCCCGTGGCGGCTCCCAGCTCATAATGGGGCCGGGGTGGAACCTCGCAGGGCAAGTCGTACATATGCCGCTGCGCGTCGATGAGGCTCTTCCAGTCCAGGTGTTTTGCAAGGGTCTGGGCGTCATGGAATTTCATGCTGTGGTCTCCAATGCGTAGTCTGGTTTGTCGAATCGTTCGGGGCACGGCGCGTCCAGTTCGCAGGAAGGAGTACGCCTCTGAATCAGGTTTGCCACGATTCCCAAGGTCGCCCCCGCCAGCGTCACCAGCATTTGCGCCCGGCGCCAGTCAGGTACCCTGGTCGTGCCGAACTCGACAGTCCCGGCGTCCCTCATTCCTCTCTGCATGGGCTGGCACACGAAGCCTCGGCCGAGGTGCTGAGAATCGATCGGGACGACCTGGCGACCGGCAAGCCGCAGCCGCAACGCTGTAGCGAAACTGATGGCTCCGGCGCCTATGACGGCAACTCCGCAGTGGGTATGCATGCTCTTTTCCTAGGTCTGCTGGGAGGATCAGCGATAGATGTAGGTCATGCCCACACTCAAGGATGTCTGCGACTGGCCCGGTAACGGCGTATCGACGCCGTTGACGGCGAAGCTCGAATGTCCGCCATTGACCATGTAGGCCGCGGAGCCCCAGATGCTCAGGTGCTTGCTCGCGGCGTACTCCAGCAGCCCGGCGAGCATGCTGGCCTCACCGAGCTGACGGGCATCGGTCTGGTAAAGGGACGCTGATGCTGCCCAGGTCGGACTCATCCTGTAGCGCCCGCCAAACCAGGCGTGGCCGGCCCGTTTCGGGGCACCAACGGGGGCACCCCTGGCCTCGAGTTGGGAGTAGCCGGCGAGTAGCGTCAAGTCGTCGAGTTGCCACGAGCCCGCCAAGTAGCTGAATCGGGAATACCCGAAAAGGAGGTCGAGATCGCCGTCAGGGGAATACTGCTCATCCATCCCCGCCTGCACTGAGATGTCACCCCGGGTGTAGGTCAGGGTTGCTCCGTAGGTCTTCTTGACATCGAAGAGCATCCCCCTGGCATGCTGCTCGGTGCTGTACTGGAATCGGGCCCTGAATGGGCCTATCTCGGGACTGTCATAGCTCAGGGCATGGCCAACGAAGGGCTGGTCGCGAAAGTACAACTGCGAGCTGCTGCTGACCAGGCGCCCCATCAGAGGGTCGTAGTCCAAGGCCCAGCAACTGATCCCATAATCCTGACCATAGCGGACGATCCCCAGTGGGGAGCGATAGCCCACCAGCGCCACCCTGAGATAGCGCTTGTCCAGTCCTGTCTTGATATCGCCATCCTCTTTCCTGATGGCTTGCTCGTACTGGACGAACAGCTCCTGATCATCGAGAAAGCTATAGTTGGCCTTGGCTCCCCAGCGGCTGGCATAGCTGCTGTTCACGCGAACCGTGCCGCGGTTCCCTGAACCGCCGTCCTTGTGGGCGGCATTCGATACGTTGTTGTACGACAGGTCGAGAATGGTATAAGGCGACACGCTGAAATCGGCCCATGCGGATGCAGGCAGACCCAGCATGGCCAGTATGCTGATCAATTTCTTCATCGTATTCTCCATGTGCCAAAGCACAGGACAGGTTTGATCTGGAGGGGAAAGGTCGAACGTGTAGGGCGCTTCAGTTAGCCCCGTCAGGTACCTGCGAGCGAACCTCGTCTGCGGCTGAAGTCGGGAAGCAAATGGCTGCCAGAACGGCCAGCGCCCCTATGCCCATCGCGATGAATAACGCCCATTGATAGCCCACGAACGCCGTGGTGCCGCTGGACGTGTCGGTCGCGACCCCCAGCATCGTGACGCTCAGCTGTGCGCCAGTGGTGGCCCCGATATTGCGGATCACGTACATCAACCCGCTGATTCCGGCGGCTCGGTCAATGCTGACGGTGCGTACGACAACACTCAGCATTTCCGACAATGCGAGCACGGTGCCCAGGCCAATCAACGTCATTGCGATGAGAACCTGTGTTCGGCTGCTATCCATAAGCGCAAGCAGCAGCAACCCGAGCACAAGTGCCAGCATCCCCAGAATCATGACCAGGCGAGGGTTGGTCAGGCGCTCAAGACGACTCACCAGCGGCGCGATGGCACTGGAGGCGATACCGAACGGCACCAGATACATGCCAATCTGTTCGACCGTCGCGCCTAGACCGTATCCACCGGCCGGATCCGCCTGCACAAACAAAGGCACTAGCACGTAGGCGGAAAGCGAACAGAATCCGACCGCGAAGGCGATGAAGGCGCTGATGTATACGCGGCGATCCTGAAGCAGAGTCAGATCTACCAGCGGACAGGATGTCCGCTTTTCGTGAGCGACCCAAAGCGACATGCCAACCGCGAAGACTGCGAATAGTCCAAGCACCGGAAAAGCCGTCCAGCCTTCGTCGGGCGCCAGCGTCAGGGCGAGCAGCAACCCGCTCAGGCTGACTGCCAGGAGAAAGCCTCCAAGCCAGTCCACCTGTTTATCGCCGTGACTGGCAGGTTGCAGATCGCTTCCTTGCTGCAGAACGACCATCACTAGTGTGCAGCCGATCAAGGCGAGCAACGGCAGCCAGTAGATGGCCTGGTAACCGAAGTTCGCCACCAAGGTGCCAGCTATCAGCAACCCGAGCAGCGTGCTCAGGCAGATGGCAACCATCACCATTCCCACTCCAAACGATGCGCGATCCCTCGGCATCAGTTCCTTGACCAAACCAAGACACAGAGGAACCAAGCCGAATCCGACTCCCTGTAGTGCCTGTCCGATAGCGAGAAAGGTGATCGAGTCGGCCAATGCGGCAAGAACCACACCGAGTGAGGCGATTGTCATTACCCCACAGAATACCCAGCGTTTTTCGTAAAGATCCGCCAATCTGCCAATGAGGGCGGTCGAGACGGCGCCGGATAGCAGCAGGCCAGTGAATACCCAGCCAACCTGAGTCGGGGTGATGTTCAACTCGGCACGAATGCTGGGTAACGCGGGAGCAATCATGCTTTCGAGCAAGGAAAACACGAAGAGTCCGAAGATTGCGGTAGTGAGGGTAAGTCTGTTCCGAATCGAGTCGGTTGTATGGGTCATAGCTCTTACTCTGCATTGGAATTGGATTTATCGGGCAGTAGTAAAATCACCAGCACTTCGACGGTGCTGAATAGCGCAGTTACGGTAGCAACGCCGCTTTGCCGCTTTTTTATTAGGGGTAGGAGTTCGGCCCACCAACATCTTTTGGCGTATCCAGAGCTGATCAGGCTCTACGCCAAATGCATGGCAGAGAACAGCAAGCTCCAACCATGGCGTGCTGTTTATACTACCTATATTTTTCCTAAAGGAAAATATTTTCTTAAAGGATATTTTAATGGTGCTGAAAACCATGGTTTCGCTTTCGTGCAGACAAGGGAGGAGGGGAGAGGGGTACTGCCCGACTCGATGGTCTATCCCCGCTGAGTGGGCACTGATTGAAGGTAAATGGCGGGCACTCGGCGGGCACGCTTTGATGAATCGAGCGTTCCGAGTGCGCAGAGATGCATGTGGCTGCAGGAAGAAGAAGGTGGGATGACAAACAAAAAAACCGGCCACAGGGGCCGGTTTTCTTGGGGTTTCGAGACATGCTAGGACATGTTGAAACTATAAGGTGGTCGGAGAGACAGGATTCGAACCTGCGACCTTCTCGTCCCGAACGAGACGCGCTACCAAGCTGCGCTACACTCCGAATGCGCCGAATTGTACTGAAAAAGTTTTGCAGCACAAGGGGTTAGCGCAAAATTTTTAATCGGGGCGCAGCGTCTGGCGCGTACGCCCACGAAGGGTCAAAGGCGCTTACAGCTCTTTGACGGTGCGAACCTGATCCTTGTTGACCTTGGTGCGCTTGCCATCCAGCTGTTCGAACTCATAGAAGCCGGTGTCGTCATCGAAGTCAGGGCGATCCACGGTCTGGATTTCCCGGCCATCGTTCAGGGTGATCACCGACGGCGTGGAACAGCCGGCCAGGGTAACCAGGCCGAACGCGAGTAGGAATGCAGCGATAGTCCGTTGCTTCATGGAATGTCTCCTTAAATCGAAGCTGAATGATTACTTTGGCTAAGACGGGCGCATCGAGCCCAAGTTCACCTTATTTATCCACTCGGCCGGCTTGTGTCGCAAGTCCGCTCTATTGAAGAAGCTGCGGTGAATTGACGTTGCTCAGGCGCGGGTCGTCTGACGCACAGATCAGCGCCACGGGGTGATGATCCTGCAGCCAGCGTTGTGTGCTGCGCTGACCCGCCTGCCAGGCCTGCTCCAGAGAGGGCAGCAGGCCGCGTGGAATGACTGCGAACAGTGGCTCCCAGTGGCCGTCACGTTTTGCCATGACCGGGTGTTCGCCGGCCAGCGCCAGCAGGTCGTCGAGCAGTGCTCGGTCGACGTTGGGAGCGTCGCAGGGAAGCACCAGCAGATGAGAGTGGCGAGCGATCTGCAGCGCAGCGCGGATACCGGCCAGAGGGCCTGGATAGTCGTTGCTGTCGTCGCCCACCAGACGGTCGGCGTAAGGCGCATAAGTCTCATGGTTACGGTTGCAGGAGATGATCAGGTCGTCGGTCAGCGGCCGTACCTGGTCGTGCAGCCATGCGATCATTGGTCGCTCCTGCCACTGCACCAGCCCCTTGTCGCGCCCGCCCATACGCTGGCCACGCCCGCCTGCGAGCAGCACCACCGAGAGGCTTTGGGACGGGGCAGGGGTAGGCATGGCAGGGTCTCCGGCGGTGGTGCTGTGGTATAACACCGGCCATTGTTCACGACAACTGGAAGCCTGCCATGAGCCACAAGGCCGATGCGCCATTCGTGCCCCTGAATATCGCCGTTCTTACCGTCAGTGATACCCGCACGCTGGAAACCGATACCTCCGGGCAATTGTTCGTCGACCGCCTGAAAGCGGCCGGTCACAGTCTCGCCGAGCGGGTGCTGCTCAAGGACGACCTGTACAAGATCCGCGCCCAGGTCGCCACCTGGATCGCCGAAGACGTGGTGCAGGTCGTGCTGATCACCGGCGGCACTGGCTTCACCGGACGCGACAGCACGCCGGAAGCGGTGGCCTGTCTGCTGGATAAACAGGTCGATGGTTTCGGCGAACTGTTCCGGCAGATCTCCACCGCCGATATCGGCACTTCGACCATCCAGTCCCGGGCACTGGCCGGCCTGGCCAATGGCACACTGGTGTGTTGCCTGCCGGGCTCTACCAATGCCTGTCGCACCGGCTGGGACGGCATCCTGGCCGAGCAGCTCGATGCCCGTCATCGCCCCTGCAATTTCGTGCCGCACCTCAAGCTTGCTGCTCCCTGCGAGAGCCGCGGATGAGCGAGCAGCATTCGCCGTTGATGCCGGTGGAACAGGCGCTGATTCGCCTGCTGGAGCTGGCCGAGTCAATGCCGATCGAGGGCCAGGAACTCGTCGACCTGGCCGACGCTGACGGCCGAGTGCTGGCTGAACCGATGATCGCCGGTCTCGATCTGCCGCCCTGGCCGAACAGCGCCATGGATGGCTATGCGTTGCGTCTGTCCGATTGGCAGGGCGAGGCGCTGCCCGTCAGCCAGCGTATCTTTGCCGGCACCGCGCCCGAGGCGCTGGAACCGGGCAGTTGCGCGCGGATTTTCACTGGCGCGCCGGTTCCGCTCGGCGCCGATACCGTGGAGATGCAGGAAAACGTCAGCCTTGGCGATGATGGTCGCGTGCATTTCAATCAGCCCCTGAACGTTGGTCAGAACATCCGTCCCCAGGGGCAGGAAAACCGCAAGGGTGAAACCCTCCTGGCAGCCGGTACGCGTCTGGGGCCGGTCGAGCTGGGCCTGGCCGCTTCCATTGGCCTGGCGCAATTGCCGGTTCGCCGCAAGCCACGGGTGGCGGTGCTCTCCACCGGCGACGAACTGCTCGAACCGGGCCAGCCGCTGGGCGCCGGGCAGATCTACAACAGCAATCGCTATCTGCTGGTCGCCTGGCTGCGGCGCCTGGGTTGCGAGGTCGTCGATGGCGGCATCCTGGCTGATGATCTGGAGCGCACGCGCGAGGCCCTGGGGGCGTTACAGGATGTCGACCTGATTCTCTCCACCGGCGGCGTGTCGGTGGGCGAGGCGGATTTTCTCGGTATCGCCCTGCGCGAGGCTGGTGAGCTGGCCTTGTGGAAGCTGGCGATCAAGCCTGGCAAGCCGCTCACGGTTGGCGAGTTCCGTGGTTGCCCGGTGATCGGCCTGCCGGGGAACCCTGCGTCCACCTTGGTAACCTTTGCTCTCCTGGCACGGCCTTATCTGCTCCGCCGGCTCGGCGTGCAGAAGGTCGAGCCGCTGAGCTTCGCGGTGCTGGCCGGCTTCGCCTGGACGAAACCGGGCAAGCGTCGTGAGTACCTGCGGGCGCGACTGGAAAACGGGCGCGTCGTGCCTTATTCGAACCAGAGTTCGGGTGTGTTGCGCAGCGCTGCATGGGCCGAAGGACTGGCGGAAGTGCTGGAAGGCACGACTCTGGAAGAAGGCGATAGCCTGCGCTTCATTCCAATGAGTGAGCTGCTCGGCTGAAGCGTGACGTCGATAGTCGGTGAGCAGGTGACGGCAGGCGTGATTATCTCCCCTGCACGCTGTCTGTATGGGCAGTGTCGTTTTCAATCCCGTTTTCGGAGCCGTTATGCAAGAGCGTAAAGCGCTGCTGATCCTTCATGGCAAGCAGTCCCTCAACGAAGAAGTACGTGCTGCGGTCAAGACCCAGCGCGAGCGCGGCTGGGATCTGGCCGTGCGCCTGACCTGGGAGGAGGGCGATTCCCAGCGTCTGGTAGCGGAAGCCTTGCAGGCGGGCTATCGGACGCTGATCGCTGGCGGTGGCGACGGCACTCTGCGAGATGTCGCCGAAGCGATGGCCAAGGCCGAGACGGATGCCAGCCTGGCATTGCTGCCGCTGGGAACCGCCAATGACTTCGCCAGTGCTGCCGGTATTCCGGTTACGCCTGCCGGCGCGTTGGCGCTGCTCGACACACCAGCGCAGCCGATCGATATGGGCGAAGTCGACGGCCAACTGTTCCTCAATATGGCTACTGGCGGCTTTGGCTCCAACATTACTGCCAATACCTCCGAGGATCTCAAACGGGTGCTGGGTGGCACGGCCTATATGCTCACCGGGCTGACCCGCTTCGCCGAAGTACGCTCGGCGTTCGGTCGCTTCAAAGGCCCGGACTTCCAGTGGGAAGGCGAGTTTCTCGCTCTGGGGATCGGCAACGGGCGGCAGGCCGGCGGCGGTCATGTGCTGTGTCCGCGCGCACGGGTCAACGACGGTTTGCTGGACGTGTGCATTGTCCCGGCCGCGTCCGATGTGGTCGGCACGCTCGGCACTCTGTTCTCCGGCGGGCTGAAAGGTATCGAGGGCGTATCGGTCAGCGCTCGACTGCCCTGGCTGGAGATTGAAGCCCCCGAAGGGCTGGATCTGAACCTCGACGGCGAGCCGCGTGAAGGGCGCAGCATGCGTTTCGCTGCACGGCCACAGGCGTTGCGTGTGCATCTGCCGCAACAGTCGCCTTTGCTGCACGACTAGCAGGTCGTTTTACAACGGCGTGGAGACGCTGGTTTCCCGCTGGCCGCTGGTGCACGATGGCATTGCGCCATGCTGCCTTCAGTAATGTCACGACTGGCCGATAACTTCACATGAACATCACGCCTCACAGGAGCGAATAATGGCCGGTATTCTCGACACCGTTGATCAACGGACACAGCTGGTGGGCGAGAACCGCCTGGAAATCCTGATGTTCCGCCTGGCTGGCCGGCAGTTGTTCGCGATCAACGTGTTCAAGGTGCAGGAAGTGCTGCAGATGCCCAAGCTGACGCTGATGCCGCACCGGCATCGTTTCGTCTGTGGGGTGATCCATCTGCGTGGCCAGACCCTGCCGGTCATCGACCTGTCCCAGGCTATCGGCATGCGGCCGATCGTTCCCGATGAGCGCAGCACCATAATAGTCACCGAATACAATCGTTCGGTTCAGGCGTTTCTGGTCGGCGGTATCGACCGCATTCTCAACCTCAACTGGGAATCCATCCTGCCGCCGCCTGGTGGAGCAGGGCGCCACCACTATCTGACGGCCATCACCAAGGTCGATGAGCAACTGGTGGAAATCATCGACGTGGAGAAGGTGCTGGCCGAGATAGTGCCTTACGACACACGCATTTCCAGTGATCGTCTGGCCGATCCGCTGCTGGAGAAAGCCCGCGGTCGTGAAGTGCTGCTGGTCGATGATTCCAGCGTGGCCCTGTCGCAGCTGCGCGATACCCTCTCGCAGCTCGGTATGAAAATGCATATAGCCACCGATGGCCTCAAAGCCCTGCGCATGCTCAAGGCCTGGGCCGATTCCGGGCAGGTGATGACCGACAAGCTGCTGATGATCTTCACCGACGCCGAAATGCCGGAAATGGACGGCTATCGCCTGACCACCGAGATTCGCCAGGATCCGCGTCTGCGCGATCTCTACGTGGTACTGCATACGTCGCTATCCGGCAGCTTCAACGACGCCATGGTGAAGAAAGTGGGTTGTGACAATTTCCTCTCGAAATTCCAGCCCGACAAACTGGTCGATGTGATTCGCGAGCGTCTGGCGCTAGACGAACACTGACTTGAGCCACGGCGGCGGTTTGCGTATAACCGCCGTTTCGCTCAAGTCAGGACGCCGAGCCATGCACCTTTCTTCGCTTTATCGCTTTCCCCTCAAGTCCGCCATCGGCGAGTCGCTACCCAGCCTGCAGCTCGACGGCCTGGGTGTGGTCGGTGATCGCCGCTGGATGCTGGCGGACGCGGAGAACGGGCGCTTCCTGACGCAGCGTACCTTTCCTCGCATGAGCGGCCTGCAGGCGCGCTGGAATCAGGTCGGCGGCCTGACCCTCGAGGCACCTGACAGGCCTTCTCTCGATGTCGCGCTGCCGGATCCCGACGAGGCGCTGCGTGGGGTGATCATCTGGCGCGACAGCATGCGGGTGCCGGATGCCGGCGACGAGGCCGCGGCCTGGGTCAGTGAATTCATGGGCAAGCCCTGTCGCCTGGTTCACGTGCCGGCGGAGCGTGCGCGCTATATCGAAGGCAATGTGACGGGCGACGAGAAAGTTGGTTTTGCCGACGGCTTTCCGCTGCTGCTGATTGGCCAGGCTTCGCTGGACGATCTGGTCGCACGGGTTGGCCGGCCGCTGGAAATGCTGCGTTTTCGCCCCAACCTGGTGGTGCAGGGCAGTGAGCCCTATGCCGAGGACAGCTGGAAGCGCATTCGTATCGGCGGTGTCGAGTTCACGGTCGCCAAGGGTTGCTCGCGCTGCATCATTACCACCATCGATCCGCAGACCGGGGAGCGCAGTACGGATCGCGAACCCCTGACCACCTTGCGCAGCTACCGCCAGCGCGAGGGCGAGATTCTCTTCGGGCAGAACCTGATCAATCACGGCAGCGGCGAATTGCTGGTCGGGATGCCGGTCGAGGTGCTGGCGTAGGTTGATGGTTCGCCAGTCATTCCTGATGTAGCCCGGGTCGAGCGTAGCGACACCCGGGAGAGATTGCCCCTGGGTATCGCTCTGCTCAACCTAAGCTATGGGCGCGGGAGCGATGCGCGCTCTTTCTTGCCGCTTGAGGCTTGCAGCTTGCCGCTGCTTCACTGGTCGAAATAGCGTTCGTGCCAACCCACCAGCGGTTGTGGTGCATTGAGCTTGTCGCCGTAGATCACCGCGTAGGACAGCACGTTCTGCACGTACTGGCGGGTTTCATTGAACGGGATGTTCTCTACCCACACGTCGTAGGACAGGTGATCGGCGTCACGTAGCCACTGGCGAACGCGGCCTGGGCCGGCGTTGTAAGCGGCCGACGCCAGTACCCGGTTGCCGTTGAACTGGCCGTAGATCTGGCTCAGGTAGGCAGTGCCCAGTTGAATATTGATGGTTGGCAGCAGCGCATTATTGGGGTTGCTCAGAGGGATGCCGAACTTGCGTGCGGTCTCCTTGGCGGTGGCGGGCATGACCTGCATCAGCCCCATGGCACCGGCGTGGGACTTGGCATCGGCCATGAAACCGCTTTCCTGGCGGGTGATGGCGAACACCCAGCTGGAATTCAGGCCGCGCTTCTTCGCTTCGGCGGTCAGTGGTTCACGATGGGCCATCGGGAAGCGCACATCGAGATCGTCCCAGTATTTCGCCAGGCTGATGGTACGGATGGCCGGGAAATACCATTCCATGTCGTAGGCCAGGCGGGCCTGGGCCACTAGCTCGTCACGGTCGAAGTGGCGGCTGGCGTGGTACCACTCGCGGCGGCCATCGACGATTTGCCCACGATCATGAAACTCCATCGCACGACGGATGCCGGGTGCGCTGCGCACCTTTTTCATCACGTCGGCGTTGAGCGGCAGTGGCGCGTTTTTCAGGTGATAAGGTTCCTTGACCTGATCGGCAGCCATGAACCCGTAGAAATCGCGTTCCTTGGCCAGGCTCTGGAACAGGGGCTGGGCGGCCTTGCCGTTGGGTTGCGCCAACTGCAGGCTGCGCGCCTGCCAGTAGCGCCAGCGGTTGGTGCTGGCGAGGGATTCGGGCATGCGCTGGATCAGCTTGTAGGCCTCGTCCCAGCGGCCCAGGCGCAGTAGCAGGCGCGCGCGCCACTCGCTGACCGTGTCGTCACGCAGGTTGGGGTCGTATTTGGCCATCACGTCGAGGGCGCGGGGGTCGAAGCGCCGCGCCAGGGTCAGGCCGATTTCGTTGGCGATGGAGACCTTTTCCTGGTCGGAGAAGTGCATGCGCTGGGAATAGCCTTCGAGCAGGCTCAGTGCCTGCTCCGGATCCTGGCGGGCGAGACGGCGCAGACCGAGGCTGACTACATCGCCCATGGCATCGTCTGCCGGTGCGAAACGGGCTGTCTGAGTGAGAATCTGTGGCTTCTGCCCCACTTCCACGAGTAGTTTGCCGTGGTTGCCGAGGGTTGAAAGACCTTTGCTCAGGAACGTGGCCAGGCCGTAATTACGCGCTTCGGCTGCCAGTTTGGTGCGCTGCCAGCGGCGTTGTTCGGTCAGTTGGCCCTCGGCTGCCCAGCGGTCGAACAAACGATCACAGGCTTCAGGTTGCGATTTGCCAACCAGCCAGAGTTTCTCGGCGCTGGCATAGCCTTCGGCGGTCTGGCCCTGGTTGAGCTGGCGCTGGCCGTTGAGGCAGTCGAGTTCGGTGAAGTTGAGCTCCGGATCGTAATACTTGGCGAAGGTCTGCCATTCGCCGCGCTCGGCCAGCCAGCGCAGCCAGCGCAACTTCATCCAATTGGCCTGAGGCAGATCGCCATGCGCAGCGAGGAAGGCTTCGATCTCGTCGTTGCTGGCCCACTTCAGACGCGCGGTAAGTTCTTCATACGCCAGATAAGGCGTCAGCGGATAGTCGCGCAGGGCGCTGGCGTAGCGCTGATAAGGGCCTTTGTCGCCCTTCGCAAGAGCGGCCTTGGCCTCATCGTAATATTGGCGTTGCTGGGTCAGGCTCGCCGCCTGGCTCAGGGTTGCCGTGGTGGCGCAAAGAATCAGGCAGGACAGCAGGCTGGGCAAACGACAGCGCATGGCACTTCCGGGGGATCATCTCGTGAGCGGGCGCGATCTGGCTGATGCCGGTCGCTCGATGCGCCCTTGGGGCGGTTGCCGTTCAGCGCAGCAGATTCCGGGTGCGTTGACGACAACGGGCGTTAGCTTAGCCTTTTGCCCGCTTGACGCGAAAGGGCCGCTGCGCCCCGGCGCATGTCTGTTTATGTCACATCGACCGCCGGTGCGTACGGCCTGACAGACGCCGAGGGCCTTCTCGGTTAGAATACGCGCCCGGTTTTTGGCTGGCG
Organism: Phytopseudomonas daroniae; assembly: GCF_004327285.1. Lineage (GTDB taxonomy): Bacteria > Pseudomonadota > Gammaproteobacteria > Pseudomonadales > Pseudomonadaceae > Aquipseudomonas > Aquipseudomonas daroniae. The sequence goes on along the minus strand of NZ_QJUI01000002.1, from coordinate 42,813 downwards.
CATGCGCTGGCCAGATCAGTTTCGTGGTGGTCGGCCACGCGGCGAACCCATTGGCTGCGTTCGCACACTCTTTTCGCCCATCACCCCAGCGTATTGTCGAGGCAACTCCCATGACCCTGCTCAAGTTCACCGATGTTTCCCTGGCCTATGGCGCCATGCCGCTGCTGGACAAGGTGTCTTGGCAGATCGCCCGTGGCGAGCGGGTGTGCATCATTGGCCGCAATGGCACCGGCAAGTCCAGCATGCTCAAGCTGGTCAAGGGTGATCAGAAGCCCGATGATGGCGCAGTCTGGCGCGCCCCGGGGCTGAAAATCGGCGAGCTGCCGCAAGAGTTGCCGGTGGCCGATGGGCGTACCGTGTTCGACGTCGTCGCCCAGGGGCTCGATGGCGTCGGCGAGTTACTCGCGCAATACCATCACCTGGCGCAGAACTGCGTCACCGAAGACGACCTGAACAAGCTGATGCATGTTCAGCAGGATCTCGAAGCCCGTGACGGCTGGCGCCTGCAGCAACTGGTCGACAGTACCCTGAGCCGTTTGCAACTGCCTGCCGACAAGACCCTCGCCGAGCTGTCCGGTGGCTGGCGCCGCCGCGTGCTGCTGGCCCAGGCGCTGGTCAGCGAGCCGGATCTGCTGTTGCTCGACGAGCCGACCAACCACCTGGACATCGGCGCGATCGCTTGGCTGGAAGAAGCCCTGAAGGACTTCCAGGGCGCCGTGCTGTTCATCACCCACGACCGTTCCTTCCTGCAGAATCTGGCCACGCGCATTCTCGAACTGGATCGTGGCGGGATGATCGACTGGAATGGCGACTACGCCAGCTTCCTGGTGCACAAGGAGGCCATGCTGGCCGCCGAGGAAACCGCCAACGCGCTGTTCGACAAGCGTCTGGCCCAGGAAGAAGTGTGGATTCGCCAGGGCATCAAGGCCCGGCGTACCCGTAACGAAGGCCGTGTGCGGGCGCTGAAGGCTCTGCGTGCGGAGCGCAGCGAGCGCCGTGAGCGCACCGGCAAGGCCAACATTCAGCTCGACACCGCGGAGAAATCCGGCAAGCAGGTGATGGTGCTGGAAAACGTCAGCTTCGCGCACCCGGGCGGCCCGTTCCTGATTCGCGATTTCTCCATGGTGCTGCAGCGCGGCGACCGTATCGGTCTGCTGGGCGCCAACGGCACCGGCAAGACCACCTTGCTGAAACTGATGCTCAGCGGTCTGCAGCCGACCAGCGGCAAAGTGGAAGAGGGCACCAGGATCGATGTCGCCTATTTCGATCAGCTGCGCCATCAGTTGGATCTGGAAAAGACCGTTATCGACAACGTCGCCGAAGGCCGCGACTTCATTGAGATCGACGGGCAGAATCGTCACGTGCTCAGCTACCTCGGCGATTTTCTGTTCAGCCCGCAGCGTGCCCGTACGCCGGTCAAGGCGCTGTCCGGTGGTGAGCGCGCGCGCCTGTTGCTGGCCAAACTGTTCAGCAAACCCGCCAACCTGCTGGTGCTCGATGAGCCGACCAACGACCTCGACGTGGAAACCCTCGAACTGCTCGAGGAGGTGCTGCTGACTTTCCAGGGCACGGTACTGATGGTCAGCCACGACCGGGCATTCCTCGACAACGTGGTCACCAGCACCCTGGTCTTCGAAGGTGAGGGCAAGGTGTGCGAGTACGTTGGCGGTTATCAGGACTGGCTGCGTCAGGGGGGCTCGCCTCGCCTGCTGGGTGTCGGCGAGACCAAATCGGGCAAGGCTGAGCTGGGTTCCGCTGTGGTCGAGGCGCCGGCCCCGGCACCCGTTGCCGAGCCGACAGACAATGCTCCCGTGGCGAAAAAGAAACTCAGCTACAAGCATCAGCGCGAACTGGATGCCATGCCTGAGCAAATCGATGCGCTGGAGCAGAAGATCGCCGCACTGGAAGGTCAGGTCGCCGATCCTGCGTTCTACCAGCAGCCCAGCGAGCACACCTCGGCGGTGCTGGCGCAGTTGCAGGCGCAGCAGGAAGAACTGGAGCGGCTGGTCGAGCGCTGGGCTGAACTGGAAGGCTGATGAGGACTGCTGGGGCGAAGACAATTCACCTCGGCCAACCAGCAGATAGCTGATGCTACGACGCCGGGCTTTTGCCCGGCGTCGTTCACTACAGATCGGTTAGGCCGACGGCTTCTTCAGGCTGACAGCCAGCACGTCGCAGGGCGCGCCATGCAGTACGTCATTGGCGGTCGAGCCGAGTAGCAGGGCCAGGCCATGACGGCCGTGGCTGCCGACGATGATCAGGTCGCAGCGCTGCTCGGAAGCCAGGCGATGAATTTCCTGGCGTGGCTGGCCATAAGCCAGGTGGCGGTTTTCGGGAGTGAGCTGAGGGTGCTTGAGGGCGAAGGCGTCGAGGCGCTCCTTGGCCTGCTCGAACTGCTGTTGTTGCAGCATCGACAGATCCATCGGTACGTCGCCGCCAAAAGCCATGGCCATGGGTTCGACGATATGCACCACGGACAGTTTCGCCTGGGTGCTGCTGGCCAGAGCCTGGGCGCGCTTCATTACCGGGTCGCACTCCTCGGTCAGGTCGACGGCGACCAGAATGTGCTGGTAGGACATGAGATTGTCTCCTTCAAGGGTGACCAATGATTTCAAGTATGGCTGATTTGAGCATTTACCACAGGTTGCGCACACGAGATAGAAATTATGACGGGATGGATCGTTGTCGCCTTACTGGTAGTTGCGCTTAGCCCTCTGGTCTGGTTGGTGCCATCGCGGCGTCAGCGTGGCCAGATGGATGTTCGACTGCAGGCGCGACGCATGGGGCTGGCGATGCAGCTGGCGCGCGAGGAGTGGCCGTACTGGATGAGCAAGACGCCGCCAAACCCCTGCCCGCAATACCATCGCCCGCGTCCCCGCGGGCGGCAGGATAGCTGGTGTTACTGGCAGAGCGAACCGGGTAAATGGCTGAACAAATGGCAGGAGCCCTGCGCGGATGTGTCGCTCGCCGAGCAGCTCGGCACCTTGCCGGGTGATGTCTACAAGGTCGAAGCCAGCACGCAGATGATCGCTCTTTTCTGGGGGGAGCGCGCACAGCCGGAATCGTTGCAGACTATTGCGACATTCCTCAAGGCTCGTGCCTGAGCACTTCGCGTTTCGCTGCGGCGCGTTGCTATCGGTCATGATCGGCCGCCTTGCTCGTAAAGGTCGGTGACCTCCATCAGCCCGCGGATGATGCTGTCCGAGTACTTGTTGACCAGAAACGGAACGCTTTTCTCGTTGTAGTTGCGCAGAGAGTTCTCGATATAGCGCCACTTGGTCAGCACCCCGTCCAGAGCCGCATTGATCGCTACGCTGTTGCCCGGCAGGCTGCGCAGCGCATCCAGGCGGCTGGAAAAGTCGGCCACCAGCTCCTCGATAGGCCGCTCGGTGCTATCCCCGGAAAAACTGGCCCCCACCGACGCACTGCGTGCGGCGTAGCTCACCGCGATACTCTGCATCAATAGGCTGAGCTGCCGCGTGTCCGCTGTCTGCTCGGATATTGTGTGGGTGTCTGCATGCTGCAGCGCCTCATGGAGCGCCTGGCAGGTCGCCAAAACCTGCCGGTTGCGAGCCGCCATGTCGGCGACCGGTTGCAAGTCCGTGTAGCCCTGCTTCCCCAGCGTGCTCATTAGCGCCGTCAGCTCCTGGTCATAGGCTTGCCATTCCTGTTGCAGTTGGGCTTGCAGGCGAGCCGCGCCGACGTCAGACATGTTTGCCAGTTTCTGCAGCTGTTCACTGGCCTCTCGGCGAGACTCGTCGATCATCCGCGCATAGCGCTGATCGCCTTCCATGCTGTTGTACATGTAGAAGTCGCCCAGGCTCTTCTGCGCAGCCAGGTGCATGCGCAGCAGATGCTGCAGGTGAGGAGACGTTTCGGCGGCAGCAGCCAAACCAGGCAGCAGCAGAAGGGTGGCGAGCAGGGTATGCAAAGAGATGGCGCGCAGGCGTTTCGGCATGCTGGAACCTCGGTGAAGACACGTCGTTATTGTTGTTTTGGTCATTCGGCGACAGCCGAATCGCGCGACTTTAGGGTCTGTTGGCGTTTCAGCGCAAGCCGCGTTGCCGCGAGAAATCTCGCCAGGCTAGGCGGAGGACGTAGGGAATGGTTGTTCCCTTGCCAAGTCCTCCAACGACGCATGGCGAGATTTCCCGCGCAACCCGAAGGGCCGGGCCCGTTTTGCCGCGATGCTGCGTTTCTCGCCGGCTCATTTAGCTCGCTAAACTTCGCGGCTCGTGCCTTGCCTCGCGGCAAAACGGGCTCCGGCGCGGTCGTGCTGAAACGTCAACAGACCCTACCCGCCGTGTTTGATTTTGGCTAGCGATACGCATCGGCTGGATCATGTTGGCCGAATGATGCGTTATCGACGCCAATGATCGGTTTTTCGCAGCAGGCTTGTTCGTTAATCGTACGCTGGTAGTACGCGCTGCAAGTGACTACAGAACGCCAATTGACAATTACCGGCTTTTCCGTGAAGGTGTGCTCACCCAAATCAAACGGGCGTATGAATTGAGTGTTTGCCTGTTCGGCAATGCCCAATCCAGTCCGAATATCGCATCGGTGGGTAGCGGATTTTCGTCTACGGTGTTTTGTGGCGTGAGTCTGTGGATTGACTCCGGTGTGTACTGTTCAGATTCCCTAGCGTGGAGATCAGTTGATGATTTACGAAGGTAAAGCCATCACGGTTAAGGCTCTTGAAAGCGGCATCGTCGAACTCAAGTTCGACCTCAAGGGTGAGTCCGTCAACAAGTTCAATCGTCTAACCCTGAGCGAGCTCCGTCAGGCCGTCGATGCGATCAAGGCCGATGCCTCGATCAAAGGCGTGATCGTCAGCAGCGGCAAGGACGTGTTCATCGTCGGTGCCGATATCACCGAGTTCGTCGACAACTTCAAGCTGCCCGAAGAACAGCTGGTCGCCGGCAACCTGGAAGCCAACAGGATCTTCAGTGATTTCGAAGACCTGGCGGTGCCCACCGTCGTGGCGATCAATGGCATTGCCCTGGGCGGTGGCCTGGAGATGTGTCTGGCCGCCGACTATCGGATCATGGCCGAAGGCGCCAAGATCGGTCTGCCCGAGGTCAAGCTGGGTATCTACCCGGGCTTCGGTGGTACCGTCCGCCTGCCGCGTCTGATCGGTACCGACAACGCCGTCGAGTGGATTGCCTCCGGCAAGGAAAACCGTGCCGATGATGCTCTCAAGGTCGGTGCGGTCGATGCCGTGGTCAGCGCCGACAAGCTGCAGAGTGGTGCGCTGGATCTGATCAAGCGCGCGATTTCCGGTGAGCTGGATTACAAGGCCAAGCGTCAGCCCAAGCTGGAAAAACTCAAGCTCAACGCCATCGAGCAGATGATGGCCTTCGAAACCGCCAAGGGGTTCGTCGCTGGCCAGGCCGGGCCGAACTATCCTGCACCGGTCGAAGCGATCAAGAGCATTCAGAAAGCCGCCAACTTCGGTCGTGACAAGGCGCTGGAAGTCGAAGCCGCCGGTTTCGCCAAACTGGCCAAGACCTCGGTAGCGGAAAGCCTGATCGGCCTGTTCCTCAACGATCAGGAGCTGAAGAAGAAAGCCAAGGCCTTTGATGCTATCGCTCAGGACGTGAAACTGGCCGCGGTGCTGGGTGCCGGCATCATGGGGGGTGGTATCGCCTACCAGTCGGCGTCCAAGGGCACGCCGATCCTGATGAAGGATATCCGCGAAGAGGGTATCCAGATGGGCCTGAACGAGGCTGCCAAGCTGCTCGGCAAGCGCGTCGAGAAGGGCCGCATGACTGCCGCGCAGATGGCCGACTCGCTGAATGCCATTCGTCCGACCATGTCCTATGGCGACTTCGCCAATGTCGATATCGTCGTCGAAGCCGTGGTCGAGAACCCCAAGGTCAAGCAGGCCGTGCTGGCCGAGGTAGAGGCCGCGGTCAAGGAAGACACCATTCTGGCGTCCAACACCTCGACCATCTCCATCAGCCTGCTGGCCAAGGCGCTCAAACGCCCGGAAAACTTCGTCGGCATGCACTTCTTCAACCCGGTGCACATGATGCCGCTGGTCGAAGTCATCCGTGGCGAGAAATCCAGCGACAAGGCGGTGGCCACTACCGTGGCGTACGCCAAGAAGATGGGCAAGAACCCGATCGTGGTCAACGACTGCCCGGGCTTCCTGGTCAACCGCGTGCTGTTCCCGTACTTCGGTGGCTTCTCCAAGCTGCTGAGCTTTGGCGTCGACTTCGCGCGCATCGACAAGGTCATGGAAAAGTTCGGCTGGCCCATGGGCCCGGCTTATCTCTCCGACGTCGTCGGCATCGACACCGGCCACCACGGTCGTGACGTGATGGCCGAAGGCTTCCCGGATCGCATGGCGGTCGAAGGCAGGACAGCGGTCGACGTGATGTACGAGGCCAACCGCCTGGGCCAGAAGAATGGCAAGGGCTTCTACGCCTACGAGACCGACAAGCGCGGCAAGCCGAAGAAAGTCACCGATCCCGAGGCTTACGAGCTGCTCAAGTCGATCGTGGTCGAGCAGCGCGAGCTGAGCGACGAGGACATCATCAACACCATGATGATCCCCCTGTGCATGGAAACCGTGCGCTGCCTGGAGGACGGTATCGTCGAGACCGCCGCCGAGGCCGATATGGGCCTGATCTACGGTATCGGTTTCCCACCCTTCCGTGGTGGCGCGTTGCGCTACATCGACAGTGTCGGGGTAGCCGAGTTCGTGGCCCTGGCCGACAAGTACGCCGATCTGGGCGCGCTGTATCAGCCGACCGAGAAACTGCGTGAAATGGCCAAGAACGGCCAGACCTTCTTCGGTTAATCGCGCAACGATTGGAGCGAGAGTGAATTTATGAGCCTGAATCCAAGAGATGCAGTCATCGTCGACTTCGGCCGTACCCCAATGGGTCGTTCCAAGGGCGGCATGCACCGTAATACCCGTGCCGAAACCCTGTCGGCGCAGCTGATCAGCAAGTTGCTGGAGCGCAACGACAAGGTCGACCCCAAGGAAGTCGAAGACGTCATCTGGGGTTGCGTCAACCAGACCCTGGAGCAGGGCTGGAACATCGCCCGCATGGCCTCGCTGATGACCCAGATCCCGCACACCAGCGCCGGGCAGACCGTCAGCCGTCTGTGCGGCTCGTCGATGAGCGCCCTGCACACCGCCGTGCAGGCGATCCAGACCGGTAACGGCGACGTGTTCGTGGTCGGTGGCGTCGAGCACATGGGCCACGTCGGCATGATGCATGGTGTCGACCCCAACCCACACCTGTCGCTGTACGCCGCCAAGGCATCCGGCATGATGGGCCTGACCGCCGAGATGCTGGGCAAGATGCACGGTATTACCCGTGAGGCCCAGGACAAGTTCGGTGTGCGTTCGCACCAGTTGGCCCACAAGGCTACTGTCGAAGGCAAGTTCAAGGACGAAATCATCCCGCTGCAGGGCTATGACGAAAACGGCTTCCTCAAGGTCTTCGACTTCGATGAAACCATCCGTCCCGAGACCACCCTGGAAAGCCTGGCCGATCTCAAGCCGGCGTTCAATCCCAAGGGCGGTACCGTCACGGCGGGCACCTCGTCGCAGATCACCGATGGCGCCTCCTGCATGATCGTGATGTCTGCCCAGCGGGCTCAGGATCTTGGCATTCAGCCGATGGCGGTGGTACGTGCCATGGCGGTGGCGGGTGTGGATCCGGCGATCATGGGTTACGGCCCGGTACCGTCGACTCAGAAAGCGCTCAAGCGCGCCGGCCTGACCATCGACGACATCGATTTCGTCGAGCTCAACGAAGCCTTCGCTGCCCAGGCCCTGCCTGTGCTGAAGGATCTCAAGCTGCTCGACAAGATGGAAGAGAAGGTCAATCTGCACGGTGGCGCCATCGCCCTGGGCCACCCGTTCGGTTGTTCCGGAGCGCGTATCTCCGGTACCCTGCTGAACGTGATGAAGCAGAACGGCGGTACCTTCGGCGTCGCGACCATGTGCGTTGGGTTGGGCCAGGGGATCACCACGGTCTTCGAACGCATCTGACATTCAGGTGGTTGCACAACCGGGGCTCCTGCCCCGGTTTTTGTTTTTTGGCCTGCCGTTCCTATCCCGTCGGTGGCTTCGTCGTGTCGCCGGAAATCGCGGCCGATCTTTTTATCGAACGAAAAATATTTCCAGGAAATTGAATGATGTCGCTGCAACCCGGTCTCTACCGTCATTACAAAGGCCCCGAGTACCGTGTGCTGGGCGTGGCCCGGCATTCCGAGACGGAAGAGGAAGTCGTCGTCTATCAGGCGTTGTACGGCGAATACGGTCTCTGGGTGCGGCCGCTGGAGATGTTCCAGGGTGAGGTGGAACTGGACGGCAAGCGGGTTCCACGCTTTGCTTTTGTCGAGGCCGAGGCAAGCGTTCTGCGCCGCCCCTGAAGCCGCTTCAAAAAATACTCGCCCTTGACCTCGAGTTGACCGCCACTATATATAGCGGGGCCAAAGCAGGTCGCAGGACACTTCTGGTCTGTTGGATAACCACGAGACCGATGTGATACAAGCGGCAGCGCCACGCTTTTAGGTGTTCGCTCTGTCGGGCGAGCGCTTTCATCGTCGATGCGGTGCGCGTCGAACCGATACGCCCAACAGTTTTTTCAGATACTTGCTCGCCTTTCAATTACCGAATTTCAGGAATTTTCCAATCCATGGGTAAATCGCTGGTCATCGTGGAATCCCCGGCCAAGGCCAAGACCATCAACAAGTACCTGGGCAGCCAGTACGTGGTGAAGTCGAGCATCGGCCACATCCGCGACCTCCCCACCAGTGGCGGGGCGGCCGCCAAGGAGCCTGCCAAACGCGGCAAGGCTGCCGCCGGCGAAACGCCAGCCCTGTCGCCCAAGGAAAAGGCCAAGCGTCAGCTTTTCAACCGCATGGGGGTCGATCCCGAACACGGCTGGAAGGCCAAGTACGAGATCCTGCCCGGCAAGGAAAAGGTGGTCGAGGAACTGCGTCGCCTGGCCAAGGAAGCCGATACCATCTATCTCGCGACCGACTTGGATAGAGAGGGGGAGGCCATCGCCTGGCACCTGCGCGAGTCCATCGGCGGCGATGACAGCCGCTACAAGCGTGTGGTGTTCAACGAAATCACCAAGAAGGCCATCCAGGAGGCGTTCTCCGCCCCGGGCGAGCTGGATATCAATCGGGTCAATGCCCAGCAGGCACGACGCTTCCTCGATCGCGTGGTGGGCTACATGGTCTCGCCGCTGTTGTGGTCGAAGATCGCCCGCGGCCTGTCCGCCGGTCGTGTGCAGTCCGTCGCGGTGAAACTGGTGGTCGAGCGCGAGAAGGAAATCCGCGCATTCGTGCCTGAAGAGTACTGGGAAGTGCACGCTGACCTGGGCACCGCCAAGGGTGCCAACGTGCGTTTCGAAGTGGCCCGCGAGAACGGGGCCGCCTTCAAACCGCTGAACGAAGCCCAGGCCATGGCCGCGTTGGCGACGCTCAAGGCGTCGAGCTATAGTATAGCCAAGCGTGAGGACAAGCCGACCAGCAGCAAACCATCGGCGCCGTTCATCACCTCCACGTTGCAGCAGGCCGCCAGCACGCGTCTCGGCTTCGGCGTGAAGAAGACCATGATGATGGCCCAGCGTCTCTACGAGGCTGGCTACATCACCTATATGCGTACCGACTCCACCAACCTGTCGGCCGATGCCATCGAAATGGTGCGCAGTTTCATCGACGGCGAGTACGGCAAGAAATACCTGCCGGAGAAGGCTAACGTCTACTCCAGCAAGGAAGGCGCTCAGGAGGCGCACGAAGCGATTCGTCCCTCTGACGTCAACCTGCGTCCGACCCAGCTGTCTGGTATGGAGCGTGATGCCGAGCGTCTGTACGAGCTGATCTGGCGCCAGTTCGTCGCTTGTCAGATGCCACCGGCCGAATATCTGTCGACTACCGTTACCGTTACTGCCGCTCAGTTCGAGCTGCGCGCCAAGGGCCGTATCCTCAAGTTCGACGGTTACACCCGTGCGTTGCCGCAACTGAGCAAGCCTGGTGACGACGCCGTGCTGCCGGAAATGAAGGAAGGTGAAGCGCTCAAGCTGATCAAACTCGATCCGAGCCAGCACTTCACCAAGCCACCGGCGCGCTATTCGGAAGCCAGCCTGGTCAAGGAAATGGAGAAGCGGGGTATCGGTCGCCCGTCCACCTACGCAGCGATCATTTCCACCATTCAGGATCGTGGCTACGTGGCGCTGCACAACCGCCGTTTCTATTCGGAGAAAATGGGCGACATCGTTACCGAGCGTCTTGGCGAAAGCTTCTCCGACCTGATGGACTACGGCTTCACCGCCGGTATGGAAGAGAACCTCGACGATGTCGCCCAGGGCGAGCGCGAGTGGAAGCACCTGCTCGACGAGTTCTACGGCGACTTCAAGAAGAAGCTGGAACTGGCCGCGGACGGCGACAATGGCATGCGTGCCAATACGCCGACCCTGACCGATATTCCCTGCCGCGATTGCGGCCGGCCGATGATGATTCGTACCGCCTCGACGGGCGTTTTCCTCGGCTGTTCGGGCTATGCCCTGCCGCCGAAAGAGCGCTGCAAGGCCACGGTCAACCTGGTGCCCGGTGACGAGATCGCCGCGGATGACGAGGGCGAGTCGGAGTCGCGGGTATTGCTTGGCAAGCATCGCTGCCCGATCTGTGCGACCGCGATGGACGCCTACCTGCTGGACGAAACGCGCAAGCTGCATATCTGCGGTAACAACCCGGATTGCGCCGGCTACGAGATCGAGCAGGGCCAGTTCCGCATCAAGGGTTACGAAGGACCGAGCCTGGAGTGCGACAAGTGCGGCAGCCAGATGCAGCTCAAGACCGGTCGCTTCGGCAAGTTCTTCGGTTGTACCAACAGCGAGTGCAAGAATACCCGCAAGCTGCTGCGCAGCGGCGAGCCCGCGCCACCCAAGATGGATGCGGTGAAGATGCCGGAGCTCAAGTGCGAAAAGGTCGATGATACCTACGTGCTGCGTGACGGCGCTTCAGGGCTGTTCCTGGCCGCCAGCCAGTTCCCGAAAAACCGCGAAACCCGTGCGCCCCTGGTGCTCGAGCTGATCCCGCACAAGGACGAGATCGATCCGAAGTATCACTTCCTGATCGATGCGCCGGCCAAGGATCCTGAAGGCCGCGCTGCGGTCATCCGTTACAGCCGCAAGACCAAGGAGCAGTACGTGCAGACCGAGGTGGACGGTAAGCCCACCGGTTGGAAAGCGTTCTTTGACGGCGGCAAGTGGAAGGTCGAAGACAAGCGTTGATCTGCGCTGGGCACGCTCCGCTGGAGTGTGCCTGACGCCATCTGGAGAGTGCATATGGCTGGCGAACTGTATACCCGCACCAATCAGAAGATTTTCTACGCCGGGCTCTCTCTGGAGTCCTGGCGCAAGGCTGAAGAGGGCCGGGCGATGAATGCCCAAGCGCTGGTGCAGGCCGAACGCGAAGCGACGCTGTTTCATCTGTACGGGGCGCTACTCGGCCTCTGTCACGAAATCGCTGGCTTCTATCGGTTGCCGAATGGCAGTGCAGCGCGTGCCGAGGTGCTGCTGGATCGACAGAATCTGTCGGCTGCACCGAGCCCCGAGTTGGCCGAACTGGTGGAGTTGTCCGAAAACGGGCACACCTGGCTCGGGCAATTATTGGCTGCTCACGCCCAGCTGTTCCGGCCGCCGCGCCCCCCACGGGAGGCCAAGGCCGATCCTGGCGCCACGTCGTTGATCGAAGCGGTGAGCCTGGATGAGGAGCGGCCGCTTCTTGATCGGGAAACCCTGGAGAGCTGGCGGCAGGAATTGAAAGCACTGGCGCAACGTTTTCGCGTTGGCCTCAGCGAATGGTAAGCGTGATGCTTATCGATGATTGAAAGCCCGTTCAGCACCTGGCGATTCTTTCGCCAAGCGATCGAGCGGAGCGGCTGCTACAATGCGCGGCCTTTCGTGGAGAATCCGAGTTATGCCTACTTCCTTCCTTGAGATCGTCGAGTTGCCCGATGGGCGTATCGCCCTGCGTCGAGCCGATGATGAGGAAGCGCTGGTGGTATTGGACTTTTCCGAAGATGCCAAGGCCTTTCTCCAGGGCCAGCATGTGGAAGTCGCCAAGGCGATGCTCAATGTCGGCGTGCAAATGGCCGGCAGAATGGCGGAAGGCGATTTCGAGCAAGAAGACGAGCAGCCTCGCGTCCTGCACTGATTCGGCTTTCCCGTCTGCGCCTTTGAGGCGAGTCAGGCAGCAAAGCTAGCATCTGACAGACACTCAAGCTTTAACCACTTTTCTGAAACTTGAGCTTCAGCCCAGGCTGATGTTCAGGCTTTGCGCCTGGCCCAGTTGCGCTGCCGCTTCCAATTGCTGGCGAGCGTGCTGGGGCAGGGGCTGCAACCAACTGATGACCGTGTGGCTGCGCCCAAGCTTCAGTGCTTCCTGAGCCAATTGCAGGGCGCTCTGGCTGTTTCGAGGGTGCAGCAGCAGAATGCGTTCGCGGTTCAGACCGGCATCGCGTAACCAGCTTTGCGTCAGGCTCGCGGGTGGAGCGATCAGCGTCAGCCAGCGTTCGTCATCCTTTTCGCTCAGTTCCCGTAGCATGGGGGCCAACAGTGTCAGGCAATGGCCTGCAGCGCCCCTCAGCGACACCTCGCTGAAGGTTGTCTCCTGGTGGGGTTCGACTACCGCAATGGTCGAGGCCAGAAAGGCATCGAACAGCGGCAGTTGGGTACGGCTCAGCGACTGCGGGAACTGCATAAAGCCTCCATTAGCGGCGAATGACGCCGACACTCAAGCCTTCGATGATCAGATCCTGTTCTTCCAGGTTCACTTCTATCGGGGCGAATTCGGGGTTTTCCGCCAGCAACCAGACGGTATTGCCCTCACGCTTGAAGCGCTTGACCGTTACTTCGTCATCGATACGCGCGACGACCACCTGGCCGTTGCGTGCTTCGCTGGTGGTGTGTACGGCAAGCAGATCACCATCGATAATGCCGATGTCCTTCATGCTCATGCCGCGAACGCGTAGCAGGTAGTCGGCCTTGGGGCGGAAGAAGTCCGGATTGATCCGGCATGCTTCTTCTATATGCTGTTGGGCCAGGATGGGTGCGCCGGCAGCCACTCGACCGATTACAGGCAGACCTTCTTCCTCGAGCTGGTTGGGTTCGAAGCCGGGAATGCGGATGCCGCGGGAGGCGCCGGGCGTCATCTCGATAGCGCCTTTGCGCGCCAGTGCCTTGAGGTGCTCCTCGGCAGCGTTCGGTGACTTGAAGCCGAGCGCCTGGGCGATCTCTGCACGAGTCGGTGGGTAGCCGTTGTCTTCCAGGCACTGCTTGATGAAGGCAAGGATTTCGGCTTGGCGGGGCGTCAGCTTGATCATGTGGGTGGCTCTGTCTTTTTATACAGTGACTGGGATTATATACAGTAAGCGCCGCTTGGCAATCCATTGATGCGCGTTGCGCTTGTGTTATCTACCCAGTGGCGGGTAAGTGGTACGTAATGGACTATGCTCAGGCGGCCTTTTTCAAAACCGGGCTGGTATCGCCCGCGACGCTATCGCCAAATGATGACTGAACATCCAGAATACGGCCTGCGCGACTTGACAGCTGTGCGCGCTGAAACGTATGTTTCAAACACTTGTTTGTCGGATGGATGTCATGGCGCAATCGGAAACCGTTGAACGCATTCTGGACGCCGCGGAGCAATTGTTCGCGGAGAAGGGGTTCGCCGAGACGTCTTTGCGCCTGATCACCAGTAAAGCTGGGGTCAATCTGGCCGCCGTCAACTACCACTTCGGTTCCAAGAAGGCCCTGATACAGGCGGTCTTCTCCCGTTTCCTCGGGCCGTTTTGCGCGAGCCTCGAGCGCGAGCTGGACAAGCGCCAGAGCAAGCCGGGTGTCACCTTCAGTCTCGAAGAACTGCTCGAGCTGTTGGTCGAGCAGGCTCTGGCGGTGAAGCCGCGCAGCGGCAACGACCTGTCGATCTTCATGCGCCTGCTGGGCTTGGCCTTCAGCCAGAGCCAGGGGCACCTGCGCAAATACCTCGAAGAAGTCTACGGCAAGGTATTCCGCCGCTACATGCTGCTGGTGCATGAGGCAGCGCCCGGTATTCCCCCTCTGGAACTGTTCTGGCGCGTGCATTTCATGCTGGGTGCTGCCGCGTTCAGCATGTCTGGCATCAAGGCGCTACGCGCCATGGCCGAGAGTGACTTCGGCGTGGACACCTCCATCGAGCAGGTCATGCGCCTGATGGTGCCGTTTCTGGCCGCGGGCATGCGCTCCGAAAGTGGCGTGACCGATGAGCGATTGGCGGCTGCGCAGCTTATTCCCCGTAGCAAAAGTACCCCCGTCACCAAGGTATAAACGCCTGCGCCTGGCTTGCGAGCTGGTCGCTGCAGCCCCTAAGCTACCGTCCATGTCAGCTCCGGTTTCTGCATATCCCACTTCCGGCGATCTCTTTATGGGGTTGCCGGGGGGCTTCTACGGCTGCGAGCCGGGGGAGCATCACGTTCGCCGCTACAGTTGTCTGCACGCTGGTCACGGAACCCGTGCGCGTGCCGCTGTCCCATGGCTGCATGTCCATGCGAAATGCAATCTTTCCCTGGTGCCCGCTTGATGCGTGGTGCCGAACGATGAAGTGCCTCGCTCCAACTGAGCGGCGCAGCCACTCAATTAAGGAATACCCGTTGTGAGTACCCCCCTGTATGGCTCCCTGATGGTGGATGTCGCCGGTACCTGGCTGACTGCCGAAGACCGGCAACTGCTGCGCCAACCCGAAGTCGGCGGCCTGATCATCTTCGCCCGCAATATCGAGAATCCGCGTCAGGTGCGTGAGCTGTGCCAGTCCATCCGTGCAGTGCGCCCGGATCTGCTGCTGGCGGTTGATCAGGAGGGCGGACGCGTGCAGCGCTTGCGTGAGGGGTTCGTGCGTTTGCCGGCCATGCGCGCGATTGCCGGCTGTACCGATGCAGAGAGTCTGGCGCGGCAGTGCGGCTGGCTGATGGCGACCGAAGTGTTGGCGGTTGGTCTGGATCTGAGCTTCGCCCCGGTGCTGGATCTCGATCATGAGCGCAGCGCCGTGGTTGGCCATCGCGCTTTCGAGGGCGACCCCGAGCGCGTTACTCAGTTGGCTGGTGCCTTCATCCGTGGGATGGCAGAGGCGGGCATGGCGGCGACGGGCAAGCATTTCCCCGGGCACGGTTGGGCCGAGGCCGATTCCCATGTCGCCATTCCCACCGATGAGCGCGGCCTGGAAGAAATCCGTCAGAACGATCTGCGGCCGTTCGCGGCCTTGAGTCGTGTTCTGGCGGCGGTGATGCCGGCCCATGTCATCTATCCGCAGGTGGACAGTCAGCCGGCCGGTTTCTCGCGTCGTTGGCTGCAGGACATCCTGCGTGGTGAGCTGGGTTTCGAAGGCGTGATTTTCAGCGACGACCTGTCGATGGCCGGCGCCCATGTGGTCGGCGATGCCGCCAGCCGCATCGAAGCGGCCCTGACGGCCGGTTGCGATATGGGCCTGGTATGCAATGACCGGGCGGCCGCAGAGCTTGCGCTGTCGGCGGCGCAGCGCCTCCGGGTCGTGGCACCAAGGGGCTTGGCACGCATGCGCCGTCGCGCTTTCCCGGGTGTCGACTATCGTCAGAATCCGCGCTGGGCGCAGGCGCTTTTGGCGTTGCGAGCAGCGCAGTTGGTGGAGTGAGCCGAGAGCGTTTGGCTCGTTTTTATTGGGCTGACTGCAAAGTGGCGCAAGCGGACGTAGGGTGGATGACGCTCTTTTCATCCACCATTGCGATCGCTAGGTTGGTGGACGGGTGAAGCGTCGTCCACCCTACGAATGGCCGTTTGTGCCTTTAAGGTGGATTAGCTGCAGGCGTAATCCGGGGCCGAAGGCCGCGATCCATGGTTCAACGCGGGTCACCGACCGGCCGCTCCCGCCTTGTAGCAGTCGCTATACGGCAATAAGAAGGCTCCGCGTATCGCTTCGCTAGGGCCATGCCACATGCAATCAGGGCCGCTTATGCGGCCCTGATTGCTTTCAGTTTTTCACCGTGGCCAGCAGCCGCTCGAGCAACGCTTCCAGCGTATTGAAGCGCTCTTCCGCCCGTTCCATGGGAATGGAGAAGCGGAACAGCGTGGCGCCTTCGAACTTGTAGCGATTCGGCGCACTCTGGATCAGCTTGATCAGCGTCAGCGGATCGACCGGTGTTTCCGCCGCGAACTCGATGCGTCCGCCCTGCGGCCCGGCATCGATCTTCTTGATGCCCAGTCGCTCGGCCTGCAGTTTGAGCAGGGTCAGACGTACCAGGTGCTTGGCGGGTTCCGGGAGCAGCCCGAAGCGGTCGATCATTTCCACTTGCAGCTCTTTCAGACCGTCCTCGTCGATGGCGTTGGCGATGCGCTTGTAGAGGATCAGGCGGGCGTGTACGTCCGGCAGGTAATCCTCGGGAATCAGCGCCGGTACGCGCAGGTTGATTTCCGGCCCGCCGCCCAGCGGTTGGTCGAGGTTCGGTTGCTCGCCCTTGCGGATCGACTCGACGGCGCGCTCGAGCATTTCCATGTACAGGGTGAAGCCGACGGCCTGAATCTGCCCGCTCTGGCCGTCGCCGAGCAGTTCGCCTGCACCGCGAATCTCCAGGTCGTGGGTGGCCAGCACGAAACCGGCACCGAGATCCTGGGCATTGGCGATGGCTTCGAGGCGTTTCTGCGCATCGTCGGTCATCTGCTTGCGTGGTGGTGTCAGCAGGTAAGCATAGGCCTGGTGGTGGCTGCGCCCGACGCGGCCGCGTAGCTGGTGCAGCTGGGCCAGGCCGAACTTGTCGGCGCGCTCGATGATGATGGTATTGGCGCTGGGCACGTCGATACCGGTCTCGATGATGGTCGAGGCGATCAGCACATTGAAGCGCTTGTGGTAGAAGTCGCCCATCACCTGTTCCAGCTCGCGTTCGTGCATCTGCCCGTGGCCGATGCCGATCCGCGCTTCGGGCACCAGTTCGGCGAGATCCGCGGCGCATTTTTCGATGCTCTTCACGTCGTTGTGCAGGTAGTACACCTGGCCGCCGCGTAGCAGTTCGCGCAGCAGCGCTTCCTTGATCGTCGGCTTGTTCTGCTCCATGACGAACGTGCGCACCGACAGGCGACGGGCGGGTGGCGTGGCGATGATCGACAGGTCGCGCATGCCCGATACGGCCATGTTCAGGGTGCGCGGAATCGGTGTGGCGGTGAGGGTGAGGATATCCACCTCGCTGCGCAGTGCCTTGAGGACTTCCTTCTGGCGCACACCGAAACGATGCTCTTCGTCGATGATCACCAGGCCCAGGTTCTTGATCTTGACGTCGTCCTGCAGCAGCTTGTGGGTGCCGATGATGATGTCGATCTTGCCCTCGGCGAGCTGTTGTATCGCAGCGCTGACTTCCTTGGCGCTCTTGAAGCGACTCATCACCTCGACCGTCACCGGCCAGTCGGCGAAGCGGTCGCGGAAACTGTTGTAGTGCTGCTGGGCGAGCAGGGTGGTGGGCACCAGGATCGCTACCTGGCGGCCACCGTGCACGGCGATGAAGGCGGCGCGCATAGCCACCTCGGTCTTGCCAAAACCGACGTCGCCGCAGACCAGGCGATCCATCGGCTTGGGTGCGAGCATGTCGTCACGCACGGCATCGATGGCGCTTTGCTGATCCGGGGTCTCCTCGAACGGGAAGCCGGCACTGAAGGTTTCGTAGTCGGTTTTCGGATCGTTGAAGGCATAGCCTTCGCGGGCGGCGCGACGGGCGTAAATGTCGAGCAGCTCGGCGGCGACGTCGCGCACCTGTTCGGCCGCCTTGCGCTTGGCCTTCTGCCAGACTTCCGAGCCGAGGCGATGCAGTGGGGCCAGGGCATCGTCGCTGCCGGTGTAGCGGGCGATCAGGTGCAGACTGGCGACCGGTACGTAGAGTTTGGCTTCCTCGGCGTACATCAGAGCCAGGAACTCCGCGGCCTGACCGTCGAACTCCATGGTCACCAGGCCCAGGTAACGGCCCACGCCATGGTCGATATGCACCACCGGCGCGCCTTCGCGCAGCTCGGTGAGGTTCTTGATCACGTTTTCGCCGGCGTCGCGGGTCTTTTCCCGGCGCCGACGCTGCATCACGCGCTGCCCGAACAGCGGGCTTTCGGCAATCAGTGCCAGGTCTTCGAGCTGTAAGCCTTCATCGAGGGGCGCGATGGTGATGCCCAGGCGTTCCTTGCTTGCGCAGAACTGCGGCCAGCCGTCGACTTCCCTGGGTTTGAGCTTGAGGCGCGCGAGCAATTCCAGCAGCACTTCGCGGCGCCCGGCGGATTCGGCGCAGAACAGCACGCGGCCCGGGTATTGATCGATGAAACGGCGCAACGCCGCCAGCGGCTCGCTGGCCTTGGCCTGGATCGCCAGATCGGGCAGGGCGCTGGCGTCGAAACGGCTGCGGCCGACACCCGGCTCGATATCGTCCTGGCTGATGACTACGCGCGGCCAGTCTTTCAGGTGGGCAAAGCAATCTTCTACCGGCAGGAATATATCGACCGGCGGCAGTAGTGGGCGCTCGGGGTCGACGCGGCGTTCTTCGTAGCGATTGCGCGCGTCCGTCCAGAACTGCTCGGCGGCCTTTTCGATACCGGGCAGGGAGAACACCTGGGTGTCCTGAGGGAGATAGTCGAAGAGGGTGGCGGTTTCTTCGAAGAACAGCGGCAGGTAGTACTCGATACCGGCCGGGGTGATGCCGGTGGAAAGATCCTGGTAGATCGGGCAGCGGCGGAAATCGACGTCGAAGCGCTCGCGGAAGCGGCCGCGGAAATCGGTGACGGCCTTTTTCTCCAGGGGGAATTCGCGCGCAGGCAGCAGCTTGATCGACTCGACCTTGTCGATCGAGCGCTGGGTTTCCGGGTCGAAGGTGCGCAGGGTCTCGATCTCGTCATCGAACAGGTCGATGCGAAACGGCTGCTTGCTGCCCATCGGGAACAGGTCGATCAGGGCGCCGCGTACGGCGAACTCACCGTGCTCGTAAACCGTGTCGACGCAGCGATAACCCGCGGCTTCCAGGCGGCCGCGCATGTCGTTGACGTCGATGCGCTGGCCAACATCCAGCACCAGGCTGCTGCCGAGCAGAAAGCGCTTGGGTGCCAGGCGATGCAGCGCCGTGGTGATGGGAACCACCAGCACGCCGTGCTTGAGCTCGGGCAGGCGATACAACGCGGAAATGCGTTGGGAGATGATGTCCTGGTGCGGCGAGAAGAGGTCGTAGGGCAGGGTTTCCCAGTCCGGGAAATGCAACACCGGCAAATCCGGGGCGAAGAAGCTCAGTTCCTGCTCCAGGCGCTCGGCGCTCTGGCTATCGGCGGTGAGCAGCAGGGTGAAGCGCTTGGCATTGCTGGCGGCTTCGGCTACAGCCAGGCTCAGTGCGGCACCGGGCAGGTTGCCCCAGTGTTGTTTACCGGCGGTGGCCGGCAAGGACGGCAGACGCAGTACAGGCACAGGTGCCTCGCGATTGGTAACGATTTGGCCTGCGATTGTAACTATCCGCGTGGATGGCTGTCAGTGTTTCGACCGCTGCAGATTGCCGATGAATGCGTGTGTCGTCATAATGTAGCCCCTTTTTTCAGCCCCTACATGTGGAAGGTATTGCCGTGACTCAGAAGCCCGACCAGTGTCTTGGTGAATGGATTGACCGTGAAGCCCTCGCCGAGGCGATGATTCCGCTGATTGGTCAGCTGTACCGCAACAACAATGTGGTGCTGTCGATCCACGGCCGTAGCCTGATCAATCGCTCGGTGATCGAGATCCTCAAGGCGCACCGCTTCGCCCGCCACCGCCAGGCTGACGAGAATGGCTTGTCCGTTCACGATTCCTACGCCGTACTCAAGGCCATGAGCGAGCTCAAGCTGGGTGCTGCGTCCGTCGACCTGGGCAAGATGGTCGGCAAGTTCAAGGCCGAAGGCCAGGGCCGCAGCATCGAGCAGTTCGTGCGTGACGAGCTGGCCGAGGTGGCCAACCAGCAGAACGCTTCGCCGCGCAAGGGCACTGACGTTGTCCTGTATGGCTTCGGTCGTATCGGTCGTCTGCTGGCGCGTATCCTGATCGAGCACACCGGTGGTGGCGACGGCCTGCGTCTGCGCGCCATCGTCGTGCGCAAGGGCGCCGAGAATGACCTGGTCAAGCGCGCCAGCCTTCTGCGCCGTGACTCGGTGCATGGCAAGTTCGATGGCACCATCACCATCGATGAGGAAAACAGCACCCTCACCGCCAATGGCAACCTGATCCAGGTGATCTATGCCAAGGATCCTTCGGCCATCGATTACACCCAGTACGGCATCAAGGATGCACTACTGGTCGACAACACCGGCGTGTGGCGTGATGCCGAAGGCCTGGGCCAGCACCTGAAGTGCCCGGGTATCGACCGCGTCGTGCTGACCGCGCCGGGCAAGGGCGCCCTGAAGAACATCGTGCATGGTATCAACCACAGCGAAATCACCGCTGAGGACAAGATCGTCTCGGCCGCCTCCTGTACCACCAACGCCATCGTGCCGGTGCTCAAGGCGGTCAACGACAAGTACGGCATCGTCAACGGCCACGTCGAAACCGTTCACTCGTACACCAACGATCAGAACCTGATCGACAACTTCCACAAAGGTAGCCGTCGTGGTCGCAGCGCCGCGCTGAACATGGTCATCACCGAAACCGGTGCTGCCACTGCTGCCGCCAAGGCGCTTCCGGTGCTCAAGGGCAAGCTGACCGGTAACGCGATTCGCGTACCGACGCCGAACGTGTCCATGGCCATTCTCAACCTGAACCTCGAGAAGGCCGCCAGCCGCGAAGAAATCAACGAGTACCTGCGCCAGATGGCCATGCACTCCGACCTGCAGAAGCAGATCGACTTCGTCAGCTCCCAGGAAGTGGTCTCCACCGACTTCGTCGGCTCGCGCCATGCCGGTGTGGTCGATGCCGAAGCCACTATCGCCAACGACAACCGTGTCGTGCTCTATGTGTGGTACGACAACGAGTTCGGCTATAGCTGCCAGGTGGTTCGCGTGATGGAAGACATGGCCGGGGTCAACCCGCCTGCATTCCCGCGCTGATCGCTATGCGCTCAAAAATGGGAGTCCTCGGGCTCCCATTTTTTTGCCCGGTTTTTGGCTATGGCTGAAGTGCTTTTGCTGCTTGCCACCATTGCGATATCGCCCAGGTAGAGCCGTTGAATGCTCAGGGGAAGGCTAGGCCTGGTTCTATGAGAAATGCCAATAGCCAATTCATGAGTAGGAGCGGCTGCTGTTTTTCATGGATACTGGTCGCTGCGCGCGTGCTCCCGTTCCTGCCTTTGTTGCGTCCTGTAACGGAAAACCTAAAAAAAGCAAGCGCTTGGGTGGCGTCCGGTTGTCGCACAACTTTATAATCCCGACGATTTCTTACCTGTGTTCGACATCGCCCCACGGCAATAGTGATATTGGCGTGCGTCTTGCTATTTGATTAGCGTTTGTCGAGCATACTCCAAAAAATTTATAAGCTCAGTGGTTAGGCAAACCTATGATCAGAATAAAACATGGGCTCGACTTGCCCATAACAGGCGCGCCGGCTCAGCAGGTCGAGGCCTCGAGGCCGGTGCGCAGCGTCGCCGTCATTGGCTTCGATTATCACGGTATGAAACCCACCATGGCTGTTCAGGTGGGTGACCGGGTCAAGCTGGGTCAGATTCTTTTTTCCGACAAGCGATCCGAGGGGGTTCATTACACGGCTCCAGGCGCTGGCATCGTCAGTGCGATCCATCGTGGCGAGAAGCGGGTGCTGCAATCGGTGGTCATCGATCTCGATGGCGACGAGCAGGAAACCTTCGCGCATTACCCTGACGCTCAGTTGAGCAGCCTAGACGCCGCACTGGTTCGCGAGAACCTGCAGCAGTCCGGTTTGTGGACGTCGCTGCGTACGCGGCCGTTCAGCAAGGTGCCGGCCATCGATGCCGTGCCCAGTTCGATCTTCGTCAGCGCCATCGATACGCATCCATTGGCAGCTGATCCTGCGCCGATCATTGCCGAGCATGCGGGTGATTTCGAAAACGGCCTCAAGGTGCTGGCGCGTCTGAGTCCGGTGTTCTTGTGCAAGGCGCCAGACGTGAGCCTGCCGGGCGAGCAGCTCGAAGGCGTACGCAGCCAGGCGTTCGCCGGGCCGCACCCGGCGGGTCTGCCGGGCACCCATATCCACTTCCTCGATCCGGTCAGCGCCAGCAAGAGCGTCTGGACGATCAACTATCAGGACGTGATTGCCGTCGGCAAACTGTTCACTACCGGTCAGCTGTGGGTAGAACGTGTCGTCGCGCTGGCCGGCCCGGTGGTCGAGCGTCCGCGTCTGCTGCGTACTCGCCTGGGTGCCAACCTCAGCGAGCTGACTGCAGGTGAGCTCATCGTCGGTGAAAATCGGGTGATTTCCGGTTCGGTACTGGGTGGGCGTACGTCCCGTGGTGCCTGTTCCTACCTGGGCCGCTATCACCTGCAGGTGTCTTGCCTTGCCGAAGGCACAGATCGCGAGATGCTGCATTACCTGCGTGCGGGTGTGAACAAGCACTCGATCCTCAACATCTTCGTGTCCAAGCTGGCGGCCGCCAAGCGCTTCGCCTTCTCCACCTCCACCAATGGCAGCCCGCGCGCCATGGTGCCGGTTGGTAATTATGAAGAAGTGATGCCGCTGGACATTCTGGCAACGCAATTGCTGCGTTCGCTGATCGTCGGCGATACCGACATGGCCCAGCAGCTTGGCTGCCTGGAGCTCGACGAAGAAGACCTGGCGCTGTGCACCTATGTGTGTGCTGGCAAATACGAATACGGTCCGATCCTGCGGGAGAGTCTGGCCCTCATCGAGAAGGAGGGTTGAACCATGAGCGTGCGTGAATTCCTCGACAAGATCGAACACAACTTCGAAAAAGGTGGCAAGTACGAGAAGTGGTACGCCCTCTATGAGGCCGTGGACACTTTCCTCTATCGCCCAGGCAGCGTTACCAAGACCACTGCCCATGTGCGTGATGGCATTGACCTCAAACGCATGATGATCACCGTCTGGATGTGTACCTTCCCAGCGATGTTCTTTGGTATGTGGAACACCGGCTATCAGGCCAACCTTATCTATGTGCAGAGCCCGGAACTGCTGGCTGCTCAGGATGGTTGGCGGTTCAGTCTGATCGGCGCGCTGGGTGGTTTTGATCCGACTAGCCTGTGGGACAACTTCATCCAGGGGGCAGCATATTTCCTGCCCGTGTATCTGACGGCGTTCATCGTCGGTGGTTTCTGGGAGGTGTTGTTCGCTTCCATTCGCCGCCATGAGGTCAACGAAGGTTTCTTCGTGACCTCGGTGTTGTTCGCGTTGATTCTGCCGCCGAGCATTCCGCTCTGGCAGGTTGCGCTGGGCATCAGCTTCGGTGTGGTGATCGGCAAGGAAATCTTCGGCGGCACCGGGAAGAACTTCCTCAACCCGGCTCTGGTCGGCCGCGCCTTTCTGTTCTTCGCTTATCCGGCGCAGATTTCCGGCGAGGAAGTGTGGACTTCAGTTGACGGTTTCGTTGGCGCCACCGCTCTTAACAGTGCGGCCGCAGGTGGTGTTCAGGGTGTTCTGGACAGTGGCCTTACCTGGACGAATGCATTTATCGGGATTATGCCGGGCTCCATTGGCGAGACAAGCACCCTGGCCATTCTGCTTGGTGGCGCGGCGCTGTTGCTGACCAAGATCGCATCGTGGCGCATCGTCACAGGTGTGATGATAGGCATGATCGCGACCGCCACCCTGTTCAACGCCATCGACTCTGGAACCAATCCACTTTTCGGCATGCCGTGGTACTGGCATCTGGTCACCGGCGGCTTCGCCTTTGGCATGATCTTCATGGCTACCGATCCGGTGTCGGCGTCCATGACCAATACCGGCAAGTGGATCTTCGGCATCCTGATCGGCCTGCTGGTCACCATCATTCGTGTGGTCAATCCGGCGTTCCCGGAAGGCATGATGCTGGCCATCCTGTTCGGCAACCTGTGTGCGCCGTTGATCGACCACTATGTGGTTCGAGCCAACATCAAGCGGAGGCTGGCACGTAATGTCTAAGTTGAAAGAAACCCCTGTCCGCACTTTGGTGGTCGCGCTTGTGATGTGCCTGGTGTGCTCGATCGCAGTATCGGCCGCTGCGCTGATCCTGCGTCCGACCCAGCAGGAAAATGCGCTGGTTGATCGCCAGCGTGCTGTTCTGGAAATTGCCGGACTGTGGCAGCCGGGCATGTCCAGTGAGGAAGTGCGCGCTATCTTCTCCGAGAAGGTCACCCCTCGTTTGGTCGACCTGCGAACCGGTGAGTACAGCGATGCTCATGATCCGCACACCTTTGACCAGGAAAAGGCTTCGAAAGACCCGGCGCAGTCCAAGACCATTGTCGGTGGGCAAGACATCGCCTCAATTCGCCGACTGGAAAACTATGCGGTGGTCTATCAGATCGAACATGAGGGCCAGATGGATCGCCTGATCCTGCCGGTTCGTGGCTACGGTCTGTGGTCAACCATGTACGGTTTCGTGGCGCTACAAAGCGATCTGGAAACTGTCGCCGGCCTGGGTTTCTACCGGCATGGCGAAACGCCCGGCCTGGGCGGTGAGATAGATAACCCCAACTGGCAGGCCAAGTGGGTCGGCAAGAAGGTTTACCAGAATGGTGAGCCTACCCTGCGGGTGATCAAGGGAAGTGTGAACCCCGAGAACGCACAGGCCGACTACCAGGTCGATGCCATCGCTGGCGCTACGCTGACCGGCAATGGCGTCACTCATATGATTCAGTTCTGGCTGGGCGAAAATGGCTTCGGTCCATTTCTCGCGAAGCTGACTGCAGGGGAGGCTTGATCCATGTCCAAACCCACCATGAAAGAGCTGCTGCTCGATCCGATTCTCAACAAGAACCCGATCGGCCTGCAGATTCTCGGCATCTGTTCGGCCCTGGCGGTCACCTCGAGCCTGAGTACGGCGCTGGTGCTATCTGTTGCCCTGACGTTGGTAACCGCCTTCTCAGGCTTCTTCATCTCGCTGGTTCGTAGCCAGATTCCGGGTTCCATCCGCATGATCGCCCAGGTGGTGATCATCGCCTCGCTGGTAATCGTCGTGGATCAGTTCCTCAAGGCTTATGCCTATAGCCTGAGTCAGCGTCTGTCGGTGTTCGTTGGCCTGATCATCACCAACTGCATCGTGATGGGCCGCGCCGAAGCCTTCGCCATGTCCAACCCGCCGGTAGCCTCGTTCGTCGATGGCCTGGGTAACGGTCTGGGCTACAGCGCCATGCTGGTGGCGCTCGGTATCGTGCGGGAGCTGTTCGGTGCCGGTTCGCTGATGGGCGTGCAGATTCTGCACACGGTCAATAACGGAGGCTGGTACCAGCCCAATGGTCTGCTGCTGCTGCCACCGTCGGCATTCTTCCTGATCGGTCTGTTCATCTGGGCTCTGCGTAGCTACAAGACCGAGCAGGTGGAGAAGGTCGAGTACCGCATGGCACCCCAGGTGAAGAACGAGGAGGCTTACTAAATGGAACACTACATCAGCCTGTTCGTCCGCGCGGTGTTCATCGAGAACATGGCGCTGGCGTTCTTCCTCGGCATGTGTACCTTCCTGGCGATTTCCAAGAAGGTCGAGACCTCGCTGATGCTGGGTCTGACGGTGATCGTGGTGATGGTCATCACCGTGCCGTTGAACAACCTGCTCTATGTCTATCTGCTCAAGGAAGGTGCGCTGGCCTGGGCCGGCATGCCGGATACCGACCTGAGCTTCCTCGGTCTGATCTGCTACATCGGCCTGATCGCCGCGGTGGTGCAGATCATGGAGATGGTGCTCGACAAGTACCTGCCGGTGCTCTACAACGCGCTGGGCATCTTCCTGCCGCTGATCACCGTGCATTGCGCCATCTTCGGCGGCACGCTGTTCATGGTCGAGCGTGACTACAACTTCACCGAGAGCGTGGTCTACGGCGCTGGCGCTGGCGTCTCCTGGGCCCTGGCCATCGTGCTGCTGGCGGCCATCCGCGAGAAGCTCAAGTACAGCGATCCGCCCGCCGGTCTGCGCGGTCTGGGTCTGACGTTCATCACTGTTGGCCTGATGTCGCTGGGCTTCATGTCGTTCTCCGGCGTTCAGCTGTAAGGGGTTGCCAATGGCTTTTGAAATTATTGTTGCAGTGATGATGTTCACTGGGGTGATCATTGCCCTGGTGGCGGTCATCCTGATGGCGCGGGCACGGCTGGTTTCCGGTGGTGACGTGAACATCGAGATCAACGGTGAACGCACCATCACCGTACCGGCTGGCGGCAAGTTGCTGCAGACCCTGGCCGAGAACGAGATCTTCCTGTCGTCCGCCTGTGGCGGCGGCGGTACCTGTGCGCAGTGCAAATGTGTGGTTGAAAGCGGTGGCGGCGAGATGCTCTCCACCGAGGAAACGCACTTCAACAAGCGTGAGGCTCGTGAGGGCTGGCGCCTGTCCTGCCAGACGCCGGTCAAGCAGGACATGAAGATCGAGGTGCCGGAAGAAGTCTTCGGCGTGAAGAAGTGGGAATGCACGGTGGAGTCCAACCCCAACGTCGCCACCTTCATCAAGGAGCTCACCCTCAAGCTGCCGGAAGGCGAGAGCGTGGACTTCCGTGCCGGCGGTTACGTGCAACTGGAGTGCCCGCCGCACGAGGTTCACTACAAGGACTTCGACATCCAGGAGGAGTACCGCGGCGACTGGGACAAATTCAACCAGTGGAAATACGTTTCCAAGGTCGACGAGACCGTGATCCGCGCCTACTCCATGGCCAACTATCCCGAAGAAGTCGGCCTGGTGAAGTTCAACATCCGTATCGCTTCGCCGCCGCCGGGCAAGGATCATCTGCCGCCAGGTCAGATGTCTTCCTGGGTGTTCAGCCTCAAGCCAGGTGACAAGGTCACGGTATACGGGCCGTTCGGCGAGTTCTTCGCCAAGGACACCGATGCCGAGATGGTCTTCATCGGCGGTGGTGCGGGCATGGCGCCGATGCGCTCGCACATCTTCGACCAGCTCAAGCGCCTGAAGTCCAAGCGCAAGATCAGCTTCTGGTATGGCGCGCGCTCCATGCGCGAGGCCTTCTACGTCGAGGAGTACGATCAGCTGCAGGCGGAGAACCCGAACTTCGAATGGCACCTGGCGTTGTCCGATCCGCAACCGGAAGACAACTGGACGGGCCTCAAGGGCTTCATCCACAACGTGCTCTACGAGAACTACCTGAAGGATCACCCGGCACCCGAAGACTGCGAGTTCTACATGTGCGGCCCGCCCATGATGAACGCCGCGGTGATCAAGATGCTGACCGACCTCGGTGTCGAACAGGACAACATCCTGCTCGACGACTTCGGCGGATGATCCCACTGCCAGCGATGCTGCAGCCCGCCCTTGTCACAGCCTTGGCTGTGGCTTTGGCGGGCTGCGGCTTTCCCGAGAGTGTCGAAGAGTTCGGTGGCCCCGCCCAGGGCAGCACTTATTCGGTCAAGTACGTGCGCAGCGCTTCCGTCCCGGACAAAGCGGCGCTCAAGGCCGAGGTCGAGGCGATCTTCGCCGAAGTCGACGAGCAGATGTCCACCTATCGCGACGATTCGCTGATCGAGCAATTCAACCGCGCGCCAGCGGGCACCTGCATGCCCATGCCGGAAGGCGTTCTTGAACTGGTGAGAACCGGCGATGAACTGCATCGCGATAGCGGTGGGGCTTTCGACCTGACCCTGGAGCCCTTGCTCGATCTGTGGGGCTTCGGCCCGCGCGGTAACGGCGAGCGCCAGGTTCCGGATGCCGAAGCCTTGCAAAAGGTGCGCGGCCGCATCGGTCAGGAACATCTGCATATCGATGGCGACCGCCTGTGCAAGGATCTTGACCTGCAGGTCGACTTCAACAGCATCGCTGCCGGATATACGGTTGATCGAATCATCGAGCGTCTTGTCGAACTAGGGGTGCGCAGTTATCTGGTGGAAGCCACCGGCGAACTCAAGGCAGTAGGGCGCAAGCCCGATGGCCAGCCCTGGCGCATCGCCCTTGAGGCGCCCCGCGATGATCAGCGGGCCATTCAGCAGGTCATCGAGCTGGATGGTTACGGCATTTCCACCTCGGGTGACTACCGCAATTACTTCGAGGAGCAGGGCGTACGTTACTCCCATACCCTCGATCCGCAGACCGCCGCGCCGATTCAGCACACCCTGGCGGCGGTCACCGTGGCTGCGCCATCGACACTGATGGCCGATGGCCTGTCCACCGTTCTGCTGGTGCTCGGCCCCGACAAGGGATACGCGTACGCAGAGCGTGAAGGCATAGCGGCGTTCTTCGTGACCCGTGAGGGTGACGGTTTCGTCACACGCAGTACCGCCACTTTCGAGCAGCTTTTCGCTGCGGGAGGCAAGCAATGACATTCGTAATGGTTTTTCTGATCATGCTGACGGTCGTCGGTCTGATGGCCGTGGGCGTGATGATGGGCCGCAAGCCCATCGCCGGCTCCTGTGGCGGTATCGCCAACCTGGGTATCGAGAAGAAATGTTCGATCTGCGGTGACGACCGCGAGCTTTGTGAAGAAATAACGCGGAATAACGAAGGCAAAGGCGCCTCGAGCGTGCAGACCTTTGACGCGAGCAAGCGCTGATCGCCATTTGCGGTCTGGCCCGGTAGGCTATGCGTGTTGCGAAATGTTGCGTATCAGGCCGCCCGTTCGGCCTGGTTCTGCCGAGAATGCCCGATAAGCGTTCCGGCGTGATCTGAGGAGTGAACATGGCGGTCTACAACTACGATGTAGTGGTATTGGGTTCCGGCCCGGCGGGAGAAGGGGCGGCGATGAACGCGGCCAAGGCCGGTCGCAAGGTGGCGGTGGTCGATGACCGTCGCGAAGTCGGCGGCAACTGCACCCATCTGGGCACCATCCCGTCGAAAGCGCTGCGCCACTCGGTGCGGCAGATCATGCAGTTCAACACCAATCCCATGTTCCGCCAGATCGGCGAGCCGCGCTGGTTCTCCTTTCCGGATGTGCTGAAGAGCGCCGAGCGGGTAATCGCCAAGCAGGTCACCTCGCGTACCGGCTACTACGCCCGTAACCGTATCGACGTGTTCTTCGGTTCCGGCAGCTTCGCCGACGATCAGACCATCGAAGTGGTATGCCCCAACGGCGTGGTGGAAACCCTGTCGGCCAAGCAGGTGATCATCGCCACTGGCTCGCGCCCCTATCGCCCGGCCGATATCGACTTCAGCCACCCGCGTGTTTACGACAGCGACACCATCCTGACCCTCAGCCACACACCGCGCCGCCTGATCATCTACGGAGCCGGGGTAATCGGTAGCGAGTACGCCTCGATCTTCAGCGGTCTGGGCGTGCTGGTCGACCTGATCGATAACCGTGACCAGTTGCTCAGCTTCCTCGATTCGGAAATTTCCGACGCCCTCAGCTATCACCTGCGCAACAACAACGTGCTGATTCGTCACAATGAAGAGTACGAGAGCATCGAGGGTCTGGATAACGGTGTGATCCTGCACCTGAAATCCGGCAAGAAGATCAAGGCCGATGCATTGCTGTGGTGTAACGGACGTACCGGCAACACCGACAAGCTGGGTCTGGAGAATATCGGTATCAACGTCAACAGCCGTGGCCAGGTACAGGTCGATGAGCACTACCGCACCGAGGTTGCCAATATCTATGCGGCGGGTGACGTGATCGGCTGGCCGAGCCTGGCCAGTGCCGCGGCCGACCAGGGTCGTTCGGCAGCCGGCAGCATCGTCGACAATGGCAGCTGGCGGATCGTCGATGACATTCCTACCGGCATCTATACCATTCCCGAGATCAGTTCGATCGGCAAGAACGAGCACGAGCTGACCAAGGCGAAGGTGCCTTACGAAGTGGGAAAGGCGTTCTTCAAGAGCATGGCGCGCGCGCAGATTTCCCACGAGCCGGTGGGTATGCTGAAGATTCTCTTCCACCGCGAAACCCTGGAGGTGCTGGGCGTGCACTGCTTCGGCTACCAGGCTTCCGAGATCGTGCACATCGGCCAGGCGATCATGAACCAGAAGGGCGAGGCGAATTCCCTGAAGTATTTCGTCAACACCACCTTCAACTACCCGACCATGGCCGAAGCCTACCGAGTCGCGGCGTTCGATGGGCTCAACCGGCTTTTTTGAGCGGCTCCGGCCGGTGGCCTGAGCCGGTCGGGGATCCTTTCGCCAACTCCCGCGACTGGCGCTGGCCAAACCGGGAGAGCATCTAAGCAGGCCTGAAAACCGATCCCTTGTGGATCGGTTTTTTATGAACGGCATTTGTCGGAAAAACGATGGTGAAGGTACGCCGAGCAGAGTGGATCTGCCCGGCCCGATCCATTTGCCGTTCCGTGACCGCAATGGTAGATGAAAAGAGGTTAGCTACCCTACGGGCTGATCGGCGCATTTTGCGTGGTGGACGACGCTTCACCCGTCCACCGTTGCAGTTTGCCTATGGTGGACGAGAGCGTCAGCTACGCGGCCCGATCCACCCTGCGAAATTCCAGGGCTCAGCCTCGCAATGTACTCACTGCGATACCAGGGAAGTCGGTAATGATGCTGTCCACGCCGAAGTCGGCGAGGCGGCGCATCAGGGCGGGTTCGTTGACTGTCCATACCGACACGTGCAAGCCGGCTTTCTGGGCTTTGAACTGGCGTTCCGGGGTACATAGCGTCCAGTTCAGGGCCAGCAGGTCGCAGCCGTAATTGCGGGCCACCTTGAGTGGATCCAGCCAGGCGTATTCGGCGACCAGGCCGCGGGCCAGGTGCGGGGTCAGGCGCTGGGCGGCGCTCAGCACTTCACGGGAGCTGGAGGTGATGGTGATCTTGTCGTCCATGCCAAAGCGGCGGCTGAGCAGGGCGATGGCTTCCACCGTGCGGGCGGCGCGCACCTTGGAGGCGCTCTTGACCTCAAGTTGCCAGTGTTCGAAGTCGCACTGTTCGAACAACTCGCTCAGGCGCGGAATGGGGCAGGGGTGGCGCCAACCTGGGCCGCCGCGACGGGCGTCGTAATGCATCAGGTCGGCAGCGTCATGCTCGACCACCTTGCCGCGCTGGCCGGTGGTGCGCTTCAGCGTCGGGTCGTGGATGACCATCAGCTCGCCATCGCGGGACAGGTGCAGATCCAGCTCGCAACGGCGTACGCCGTGCTCGAGGCACTGCTGGAAACTGATCAGGGTATTTTCCGGGGCTTCGCCCTTGGCGCCGCGATGGCCGTAGATCAGGGTCACGGTTGCTCCTTACTCGGTTCGAGTCGCGCGCGGCTGTTGGTGGCGCACGCTATTGATCACGTGGTCGTATTCGAAATAAACGCTGAATTCGCGGTAATCCCAGCGGGTGATCGGCGGCTTGCCGACTGCTGGACGCTCCTCATCGGCCAAGCCGAAGCGTTCCAGCACCGAGCGCTTGGATTGGCCGAGTTGCGGCAGGTCGACAAGGTTCGCGCCCTGCTGGCCGATGGGGATTTTCAGGGTGTCGGCCTGGGCCGCCAGCGGCAGCAGCAATACCAGAGCCAATACTAGCCGGGATGGAGTCATTCGGAGTCCTCGAGAGCCTGACGGCGCTCCTGCGCCTGGCGTTGCAGGATATGCCGGGCGAGCAGTTGGCGCTGTGCGTCAGTCAGCGCTTCGAATTCGGCGCCGATCTCGAATTGCCCTTCGTGCTCGCGACAGTGCAGCACCTTGGCGCGCAGCAAGAGGCCCAGCGCCTGAGGCATCAGCACCATTTTCAGAGCCAGATGACTGTCGACCGGAAGTGGCTGAGCGTTGAGAAAGCCGATACCGCCTTCGGACAGTGTGACGCGTTTGGCTGGGCCAATGTCGCGCAGCAGGCTCTGGGCCAGGGCCTGCCCCAGCAGGTCGATGCGTTTGTTGACCACCTTCAGGTAACTGGCCAGGGTACGGTCGCGCTCGCTGATGTTGCGCAGCAGATGCTGCGACTCGAAATCCATCACATGCAATTCGCTGAGCAGGTTGAACAGCTTCGATGCGTCGTGAAGCTCATCACCGGCGAGGGCTTCGGCACCGGCCAGCGGGGTGAAATCCAGTGCGATCGTGTCCTCGATACGGTAGTATTCGCGGCGATCGTTTTCATCTTGAGTCGACATGGCGAACCCATGGCAGCAGTGGTGGTCAGAGTGTAAGGCCGCTTACCAGGCCCCGCCACAAGGACGTTTCTCTTTCCCTCGAACAAGCGCCCCACATGTTCAGACCCCTGTCCGTTTTTCTCGGTACGCGCTACACGCGGGCCAAGCGTCGCAACCACTTCGTTTCGTTCATTTCCCTGACCTCGATGATCGGGCTGGCACTCGGTGTGCTGGTGATGATCCTGGTGCTGTCGGTGATGAACGGCTTCGACCATGAAATGCGTACCCGCGTGCTGGGCATGGTGCCCCACGCCACGGTCGAGAGCTCCACGCCGATCAGTGATTGGCGCCGCCTCGCCGACCGCGCGTTGCAGAACCCGCAGGTCATTGCAGTGGCGCCGTTCAGCCAGATGCAGGGCCTGCTGACCAACGATGGCAAGGTGCAGAAGGTGCTGATCAACGCCGTGGATCCCGTCGAGGAGCCCAAGGTGTCGATCATTGGCGATTTCTTCCGCGAGGGCCGGCTGGAGGATCTGCAGCCTGGCACCTTCGGCATCGTCATCGGCGACAAGGCTGCCGAGAAACTCGGGGTCGGCCTGGGTGACAAGCTGACCTTCGTGGCGCCGGAAGTCACCGTCACTCCAGGTGGCATGTTTCCGCGTCTCAAACGCTTCACCGTGGTCGGCATCTTCCATGTCGGTGCCGGTGAAATCGATGGCTTCGTGGCCATGACCCATATTCAGGATCTGGCCCGCCTGCAGCGTCATCAGGCAGACCAGGTGCAGGGCATCCGCCTCAAGTTCGCCGACCTGTTCCAGGCGCCGCGCACCGCCTGGCAACTGGCGCAAAGCTTCGGCGAGCAGGATTACCTGGCCCGCGACTGGACACGTACCCACGGCAACCTGTATCAGGCCATCCGCATGGAAAAAGCCATGATCGGTCTGTTGCTGCTGCTGATCGTCGCGGTGGCTGCCTTCAACATCATTTCCACGCTGGTGATGGTGGTGACCGACAAGAAGGGCGATATCGCCATCCTGCGCACCCTCGGCGCTACGCCGATGCAAATCATGGCCACCTTCATGGTGCAGGGCACGGTGATCGGGGTGATCGGCACCCTGATCGGTGCGCTGCTCGGCATTCTCGCCGCGCTCAACATCAGTTCGATCATCGCCGGCGTCGAGCGCCTGCTCGGCTTCAAGTTTCTCAATGCCGATGTGTACTTCATCGATTACCTGCCGTCGCAGCTGATGCTCGCCGACGTGGTGCAGGTCTGCGCTGCGGCATTGGTTCTGAGTTTCCTCGCTACTCTTTATCCGGCCTGGCGCGCGGCGCGCACCCAGCCCGCGGAGGCATTACGTTATGAGTGATCCGGTCGTGCAGACGAGCGCCGTGCTCAGTTGCCGCAACCTGAGCAAGTGTTACGAAGAAGGCCCGCAGTCGGTGGTGGTGCTCGACGACCTGCAACTGGAGCTGCTCCCGGGCGAGCGCGTGGCCATTGTCGGCAGTTCCGGCTCGGGCAAGAGCACGCTGCTGAACATGCTCGGCGGCCTGGATACACCGAGTGGCGGCAGTGTCTGGCTGGCGGGCGAAGAACTGTCGGCACTCAACGAAAAACAGCGCGGCCTGTTGCGTAACCGCGCGCTGGGCTTCGTCTATCAGTTCCACCACCTGTTGGCCGAATTTACAGCGCTGGAGAACGTGTGCATGCCGCTGCTGATCGGCAAAACCTCGATCAGCGAGTCGCGTCAGCGGGCCACCGAGTTGCTCGAGCGCGTCGGTCTGGGCCATCGCCTGAGCCACAAGCCGGCCGAGCTGTCCGGTGGTGAACGGCAGCGGGTGGCGATTGCCCGGGCGTTGGTCAATCGTCCTGGTCTGGTGCTGCTCGATGAGCCCACCGGCAACCTGGATAATCATACCGCTCAAGGCATTCAGGATCTGATGCGCGAGCTGAGCACTCAGTCGCAGACCGCCTTTCTGGTGGTAACCCACGACCTGCAACTGGCGCGACAGATGGATCGAGTGCTGAGCCTGGAAGACGGCAAGCTGGTGCACGCCTGATGTTTCGCCCGCTGAGTGTCTTCATCGGCCTGCGTTACACCCGTGCCAAGCGCCGCAATCACTTCATCTCGTTCATTTCCCTGACGTCGATGATCGGCCTGTCCCTCGGTGTGCTGGCAATGATCGTGGTGCTGTCGGTGATGAATGGCTTTCACCGTGAAATGAGCTCGCGGATTCTTGGCATGGTGCCCCACGCGACCATCGCCGGTTCGCCGGCCCTGGCCGACTGGCAGGCGCCAGCCAAGGTCGCGTTGGAAAATTCCCAGGTGGAAGCTGCCGTGCCGTTCGCCGAGCTGGAGGGCATGCTTTCCTACCGCGGTGTCATGCAGCCTATTCAACTGCATGGTATCGACCCCGAGCTGGAGCCGAAGGTCTCGATCATCGGCGATCACATGGTGCAGGGCCGCTTGAGCGATCTGCGCGAAGGCGAGTATGGGGTGATCATTGGCGAGATCACGGCGCGGCGCTTTCAATTGCAGGTCGGCGATCGACTGGCGCTGATCGTGCCGGAAATCAGTTCGGTGCCCGGTGGTATCACGCCGCGCATGCAGCGCCTGAACGTGGTCGGAGTCTTCAAGGTCGGCGCCGATCTGGACAGCTCTCTGGCCCTGATCAACGTCGCCGACGCCGCGCAGATCCAGCGCCTGGAGCCGGGCTCGGTGCAGAGCATCCGCCTCAAGTTGAAGGATCTGTACCAGTCGCCACAGGTAGCCGCCGCCATTGCCGCACAGTTGGGCGAGAGTTATCACGCCAGCGACTGGACGCAAACCCAGGGCAGCCTGTTCAGCGCCATGAAAATGGAGAAGACCATGATCGGCCTGCTGCTGTTGCTGATCGTCGCGGTGGCTGCCTTCAATATCATCGCCACGCTGATCATGGTGGTCGCCGACAAGGGCGCGGATATCGCCATCCTGCGAACCCTGGGCGCCACGCCCCGGCAGATCATGGGCATCTTCATGGTGCAGGGGACGGTGATCGGCGTGATCGGTACCCTGATCGGTGGCGTGCTCGGTGTGTTGGCAGCGCTCAATATCAGCGAGCTGGTCGGTTGGCTGGAACGCGTCAGCGGCCAGCATGTGTTCAGCTCCGACGTGTACTTCATCAGTACCTTGCCGTCCGAGCTGCAGGTCGGTGATGTGGTGCTGATCTGCAGCGCGGCGCTGATCCTCAGCTTCCTCGCCACGCTGTATCCGTCCTGGCGTGCGTCACGTACGCAGCCGGCCGAGGCGCTGCGTTACGAATGAGGTGCTAGTCTCGAAAAGGCCACTATCTCGATAGGGCACCTCTAAAAACTACCTGCGTTGTCATCGCTGCGTTAAAAACAGGCTCAAAATGCTCATTTACCACTTGTAAACTGCGCTTTTTCGCCTGTTTTTGCCTTGCGCTGACTGCCTCGCCAACGTTTTTAGAGGCGCCCGATAGCGGCCTTTTCGTTTCCGGATCAGAAGGGCACCCATGGATGGGACTCGATCAGGCAGCCTGCGCAACGGGTTGCTGGCATTGGCAGCGGGTCTGTTGCTGCTGCGCTTCGTACCGCAACTGCCGTCAACCTTCGTAGTGCTGGCGTCAGGTCTGGCGGGGCTGACGCTGTTGCCTTTTCGCACTTATCCCGTAGGCCTGTTTCTGCTGGGCTTCAGTTGGGCTTGTCTGTCCGCGCAATGGGCGCTGGATGATCGCCTCGACCCGGCACTCGACGGCCGCACCCTGTGGCTCGAGGGCCGGGTGGTGGATCTGCCGGACGTGCGTGAGGGCGTGGTGCGCTTTCACCTGGCACAGCCGCAATCGCGCCGGGCGGAGTTGCCGCAGCTATTGCGCCTGTCCTGGTATGGCGGGCCGCAGATTCGGGCTGGCGAAACCTGGTGGCTGGCGGTCAACCTCAAGCGCCCCCACGGTCTGGTCAATCCGCAGTCCTTCGATTACGAGGCCTGGTTGCTGGCGCAGCGTATCGGCGGCGTAGGCACCATCAAGTCCGGGCAGCGCCTCGACGAGGCGGGCAACAGTAGCGCCTGGCGTGATCGCCTGCGTCAGCGGATGCTCGCCGAAGATCCTCATGGTCGTGCCGGGGGCCTGGCCGCCCTGGTTCTGGGCGATGGCTCCGGGCTTTCGGTCGCCGACTGGCGCGTGCTGCAGGATACCGGCACGGTGCACCTGCTGGTGATCTCGGGCCAGCATGTGACGCTGGTGGCCGGTATGTTCTATGGCCTGGTGTTCTGGCTGGCACGGCTGGGCTGGTGGCCGCGGTTTGTGCCCTGGCTGCCAGTGGCCTGCCTGTTGGCTTTCTCTTCAGCGGTCGGTTACAGCCTCCTGGCCGGCTTCGAGGTGCCGGTGCAGCGCGCCTGCGCGATGATCGGCCTGGTGCTGCTGTGGCGCTGGCGCTTTCGCCACTTGGGCATCAGCTTGCCGCTGCTGGTGGCGTTGGTCGCGGTGTTGGTGCTGGAGCCACTGGCGGTACTGCAGCCGGGATTCTGGCTGTCGTTCGGCGCCGTGGGGTTGTTGATCCTGATCTTCGCCGCACGCCTTGGCGCCTGGGCCTGGTGGCGGACGCTGGGTCGCGCGCAGTGGGCGATGACCGTAGGGCTGCTGCCGATGCTGCTGGCGCTAGGCCTGCCCATCAGCGCCAGCAGCCCGCTGGCCAATCTGATTGCCGTACCCTGGGTCGGTTTCGCGGTGGTGCCGCCTGCTTTGCTCGGTACCTTGCTACTGCCCGTCCCCTGGTTGGGTGAGGCCTTGTTGTGGTGGGCCGGCTTCGCCCTGGAGTGGCTGTTTCGCCTGTTGGCATTGATGGCCGACTGGCTGCCGGCCTGGTTACCCAGCGCGCTGCCGTTCTGGGGCTGGCTGCTGGTAGCGCTGGGCGCCTTGCTGATTCTCCTGCCTGATGGTGTGCCGTTGCGAGGGCTGGGCCTGATTCTGCTGTTACCGCTGCTGTTCACGCCGGTGCAGCGGCCGGCCGAACAACGCGCCGAGGTGTGGATGCTGGATGTCGGCCAGGGGCTGTCGATGCTGGTGCTGACCCGCGAGCATGCCTTGCTCTACGACGCCGGCCCCAGTTTTGGTGATTTCGATATCGGCGAGCGGGTGGTGCTGCCGTCGCTACGGGCGCTGGATGTGCGCGCACTGGACATGCTGCTGCTCAGCCACGCCGACAACGATCACTCCGGCGGGGCTGAGGCCGTGGCTCGAGGAATGCCGGTCGGCCGAGTCGTCAGCGGCGAAGCGCCGGTTCTGCCGCCCGTGCTGGGAGCGGAGCCCTGCAGCGAGGAAAACTGGACATGGGATGGCGTGCACTTCAGTAGCTGGCGCTGGGCGGATGCGACGGACAGCAACCAGTCATCCTGCGTGTTGATGATCGACGCGGCGGGGGAGCGCATGCTGCTGACCGGCGATATCGACGGGCGTGCCGAGCGAGCGCTTATCGATAGCGGCCGCGACCTGCAGGCCCGGTGGTTGCTGGCGCCGCACCATGGCAGTCGCAGCTCGTCCTCCTGGGCCTTGCTCAAGGCAGTGAGGCCAGAGGCGGTGCTGTATTCGCGCGGCCGGCACAACGCCTATGGCCATCCTCATCCATCGATCGTCTCGCGTTATGCGGCGTTTGACGCCCAGGCTCACGACAATGTCGAGACCGGCGCGCTGCGTATCGCTCTCGGTGCATTCGGCGAGCCGCATGCGTTGCGTGAAATACCGCGTTTCTGGCGGGAAAAATGAGAACCGCAGCCGTCGGCGACATCATGACCCTATGCTAGAGTGGCGCCACTTTTGCGAAGGGGATCTGCCACCGTGTGGGAACTGGTTATAGCTGGCGGCTGGGTGATGCTGCCGATCATTCTGTGTTCAATCGCTGCCCTGGGCATCATCGTCGAACGGCTGTGGACGCTGCGCGTCAGCCGGGTCACGCCGCCCAATCTGCTGGGGCAGGTGTGGCGCTGGATCAAGGACAAGCAACTGAACAACCAGAAGCTCAAGGAGCTGCGCGCCCATTCGCCGCTGGGAGAAATCCTCGCCGCGGGCCTGGCCAACTCCAAGCACGGTCGTGAGGTGATGAAGGAGTGCATCGAGGAGGCTGCGGCCCGCGTGGTGCACGAGATGGAGCGCTACCTCAACGCCCTGGGTACCATCGCCGGAATCACGCCGCTGCTCGGCCTGCTCGGTACGGTAATCGCCATGATCGATATCTTCGGCTCGTTCATGGGCGGTAGCAGCGCCAACCCGGCGCTGCTCGCGGGGGGGATCGCCAAGGCGCTGATCACCACCGCGTCGGGTCTGATCGTGGCGATTCCGGCACTGTTCTTCCATCGTTTCCTGCAGCGCCGCATCGATGAGCTGGTCATCGGCATGGAGCAGGAAGCGATCAAGCTGGTGGAAATGGTGCAGGGCGAACGCGATGTCGACCTGGCCGAGGAGTCCAAGCCGGCCAAGGGGAGCAAGAAGGCGTGAAGTTCAGACGTAGACAGCATGAACAGGTCGAGATCAATCTCGCCCCGCTGATCGACGTGGTGTTCATCCTGCTGCTGTTCTTCGTGGTGAGCACGACCTTCACCCGCGAAACCCGTATGCAGGTCGACCTACCCGAGGCCGCCAGCGGCACGCCGCCCGAGCAGAGCGAATTGAAACAGTTGGAAGTGGTGATCGCTGCCGACGGCGGTTTCTCGCTCAACGGCCAGGCGCTGATCAAGAATGACCTGGACAACCTGATGGCAGCCCTGCAGAAGGAATCGGGCGGCGATAACAGCCTGCCGCTGACCATCAGCGCCGATGCCAAGACCAGCCACCAGTCCGTGGTCACCGCCATGGATGCTGCAGGCAAGCTGGGCTTCGCGCACCTGCGCATCACCACGGTCGAGACTCAGGCAGCGCCCTGATGGCGAGTTTTTCCGACCGCCTGGTGCAAGCCTGGTATCAGGGGCATCCAGCGCTGGCGCTGTTGCGTCCGCTGGAGGCGTTGTACCGCGGGGTGGTGCAGCGCAAGCGGTCGCGTTTTCTCGCAGGCGTTGGCGAGATCTACCGCGCGCCGGTGCCGCTGATCGTGGTAGGCAACGTCACCGTCGGCGGTACCGGCAAGACGCCGTTGATTCTCTGGCTGGTCGAGCAGTGCCAGGCGCGTGGTCTGCGCGTTGGCGTGATCAGTCGCGGTTATGGTGCCAAGCCGCCGAGTCTGCCGTGGCGGGTCAAGGCCGAGCACAGTGCCGAGCAGGCCGGCGACGAACCGCTGCTGATCGTGCAGCGCAGTGGCGTGCCGCTGATGATCGACCCGGATCGTGGCCGTGCCGCGCGTGCGTTGCTGGCCGAAGAGCCGCTGGATCTGCTGCTCAGCGACGATGGTCTGCAGCACTACCGCCTGGCCCGTGATCTGGAGTTGGTGCTGATCGATGCCGCTCGCGGTCTGGGTAATGGCCGTTGCCTGCCCGCAGGGCCACTGCGCGAGCCGGCTGAACGCTTGGAGAGTGTGGACGCCTGCCTGTACAACGGCGCGCCGAGCGATCCCCTGGGCGGTTATGGCTTTACCCTGGTACCCAGCGCCCTGATCAATCTGCGCAGCGGCGAGCGTCGCCCCCTCGATCACTTTCCCCCCGGGCAGGCCATGCATGCCGTGGCCGGCATCGGTAATCCGCAGCGTTTCTTCACGACCCTCGAGGCGCTACACTGGCGGCCTGTCGCGCATGCCTTCGCCGACCACGCCGCCTACAGCGCCGAGCTGCTGAATTTCTCGCCGGCGCTGCCGCTGGTGATGACGGAAAAGGACGCGGTGAAATGCCGGGCCTTCGCAGCTGACGACTGGTGGTACCTGGCCGTCGACGCCCAGCCTTCGGCGGCGTTCCGCGCCTGGTTCGATGCTCGGCTGGATCGTTTGCTCGGCGAGCGGCAGTAACCGCGTCACGCGTTCACTCCTCTTGTTCTCAAGGATTCCCCATGGACCCGAAACTGCTCGATATCCTGGCCTGCCCGATCACCAAGGGCCCGCTCAAACTCAGCCAGGACAAGACCGAACTGATCAGTAAAGGTGCCGGCCTGGCCTATCCGATCCGCGATGGCATTCCGGTGATGCTGGAAAGCGAAGCCCGCACCCTCAACGATGACGAACGCCTGGACAAGTAAGATGAGCAACGCCTTTACCGTGGTCATCCCGGCGCGTTATGCGTCCACACGCCTGCCGGGCAAACCGCTGCAGGATATCGCCGGCAAGCCGATGATCCAGCACGTCTGGGAACAGGCCTGCAAAAGCAGCGCAGGGCAGGTCGTGGTGGCCACCGATGATGCGCGCATCAAGGAGGCCTGTCAGGGTTTCGGTGCCCAGGTGCTGCTGACTCGCGTCGATCACAACTCCGGCACCGATCGCCTGGCCGAAGTGGCTGCTGCGCTTGGCCTGGCTGCCGATGCCATCGTGGTCAATGTGCAGGGCGACGAACCGCTGGTGCCGCCTGCGATCATCGACCAGGTGGCCGCCAATCTGGCCGCCAATCCCCAGGCTGCCATCGCCACTCTGGCCGAGCCGATCAGTGATGTCGCCGCGCTGTTCAATCCCAATGTGGTCAAGGTCGCCAGCGACCTCAATGGCCTGGCATTGACCTTCAGCCGTGCGCCGCTGCCCTGGGCGCGTGATGCGTTCGCAGCCGATCGCGATACGCTGCCCGCCAACGTTCCCTATCGTCGGCATATCGGCATCTATGCCTATCGAGCCGGCTTCCTTCACGACTTCGTTGCCTGGGGCCCATGCTGGCTGGAAAACACCGAGTGCCTGGAGCAGTTGCGTGCGCTCTGGCACGGCGTGCGTATCCATGTAGCCGATGCCCTGGAAGCACCGCCCGCGGGCGTCGACACCCAGGAAGACCTCGACCGCGTGCGTCGGTTACTGGGTGCCTGATGCGCGTTCTGTTCGTTTGCCTGGGTAATATCTGTCGTTCACCCACCGCCGAGGCGATCTTGCGTCAGCGTTTGCAGCAGGCAGGTTTGGCTGAACGTATCGAGGTGGACTCCGCCGGTACCGGTGACTGGCACGTGGGCAAAGCCCCGGATCAACGCGCCCAGGAGGCCGCCAGTCGACGTGGCTATGACCTGTCCAATCTGCGCGGTCGCCAGGTCTCCGTGGACGACTTCGCTCGCTTCGATCTGGTGTTGACCATGGATACCGCCAATCTGTGCGATCTGCAGCGCATGCGCCCGGCTCAGACGCGGGGAGAACTGGATCTGTATCTGCGTCGTTATCAACTGGCCGTGGATGAGGTGCCTGATCCTTACTACGGCGGTGCCAACGGCTTCGAGCAGGTGCTGGATCTGCTCGAGCAGGCCAGCGATGCACTGCTGATCGAACTCAAGGGGCGTTTATGAGCCTGGTCGTACAGTCCGGCGTGTCGTTGCAGGCCTACAACACCTTTGGCGTCGATGTAGCCGCGCGCTATTGGGCCGAGGCCGATGATGATGCGCAGGTTCGCCAGGCGCTGGAGGCCGCCCGCGAGCGGCAGGTGCCGTTGCTGGTGCTGGGTGGCGGCAGCAATCTGCTGCTGACCACGGATGTCGAGGCGTTGGTACTGCGCATGGCCAGCCGCGGTATCCAGGTATTGGCCGATGATGGCGAGCGAGTGGAGATCGAGGCCGAGGCGGGCGAGCCCTGGCACGCGTTCGTGCAATGGACGCTGCAGCAGGGTTTTGCCGGCCTGGAAAACCTCAGCCTGATTCCCGGCACGGTCGGTGCCTCGCCAGTGCAGAACATCGGCGCCTACGGCGTCGAGCTGAAGGATTGCTTCCTCGGGCTGACTGCCCTGGATCGCCAAAATGGCGAGATCCGCGAGTTCGATCTGCAAGATTGCGCCTTCGCTTATCGCGATAGCCTGTTCAAGCGTGAAAGCGGGCGCTGGATCATCCTGCGCGTGCGCTTCGCCCTGAACCGCAACGCTCCCTTGCATCTCGACTACGGCCCGGTGCGTCAGCGCCTGCTAGAGCAGGGCATCGAGGCGCCGAACGCTACTGATGTCAGCCGTGCCATCTGCGCCATTCGCAGCGAAAAGCTGCCGGATCCCGCCGTGCTCGGCAACGCCGGCAGCTTCTTCAAGAACCCGTTGGTGTCCACTGAACTGGCGCAGCGTCTGCAGCAACAGTATGCGGATCTGGTGGCCTATCCCCAGGCGGATGGCCAGGTGAAACTGGCGGCTGGCTGGTTGATCGAAAAGGCCGGCTGGAAGGGCTTTCGCGATGGCGATGCCGGCGTGCATCGGCTGCAGGCGCTGGTACTGGTCAACTACGGCCAGGCCACCGGGCAGCAATTGCTCGGGTTGGCGCAGCGTATCCAGGTGGATATCGCCGAGCGCTTTGGCGTTAGATTGGAAATCGAGCCCAACGTGCTCTGATCGGCTGTGCGGCGTAAAGCCTTGCCAGGTGGATGTTGATCTGCCTGGCGAGGCGTGCTGACAAATCTGTCATCTCCCTTATCGTTCAAGTTCTGGGTATCGCTTCGCTCGACCCAGGCTACGTATCCGGCATGTCTTCGGCGGCACCGGCTTGTCGTGGCTCGGGTTGAGCGAGGCGATGCCGGGGCGCTCAAACTCCAGGCACAAAAAAGGGATGCCGAACAGAGCGTGTGAAAACCCGCTGATGTAGGTATTGGCACCCGGCAAACGCCCTGACATCGTTCGGGGCGTTTTCTTTTGTGCGATTCAGAAGGTCACCACCGGACTTTTCAGGCGAGCAGCTCGATCA
>NZ_QJUI01000029.1 GCF_004327285.1 Phytopseudomonas daroniae | reverse complement strand
GAGACAGGGCCTGGCGCGCGGGCTCAAGGCCCTGGAGCAGGGCGACCGGGAAACGGCCGATCGCGAATTGTCCGCGCGGCTCAAGAACAGCCCCAACGATGCCGACGCCCTCGGCGGGCTGGGCGTGCTGCGTCAGCAGCAGAACCGTCTCGAGGATGCCGAGGTACTGCTGACCAGGGCGACCCGGCAGCAGGGCGGGGCACAATGGCAGAGCGCGCTGGACGACGTGCGCTACTGGTCGCTCCTGCAGCGGGCTCGGGCCAGCCAGGCCAAGGGCGAGCCGGGCCTGGCACGTTCCCAGATCGAGCAGGCTGTGCGCCTCAAGCCCCGGGAAACCGCCGGGCAGGCGGCGCTGGCCGACCTGCAGGCCGGGCAAGGCCAGTTCGCCGAGGCCGAAGCCGGTTACCGTCGCCTGCTGGCGCAGAGCCCGAACGACCCGGATGCGCGCCGTGGCCTGATCTCGGTATTGACCCAGGCCGGCAAGAACGACGAGGCGTTGCGCCTGATCGAGGCCCTACCCAAGGCGGAGCAGGCCGGGATCGGCGACCTCGGGCGCCTGCGCGCCGAGCAGGCGATGCAACGCGCCAGGCTGGCGGAACAGCGGGGTGACACCGTTGGCCAGCGCGCAGCCCTGGAAGAGGCGCTGCGCAATGAACCCAACAACGCCTGGACCCGCTTCGCCCTGGCCCGCCTCTATGTCGGCATGGGCTCGGTACAGGAAGCGCGCAGCCTGGTCGACAGCCTGCTGGTGTCGCAACCGGATGACCCGGACGCGCTCTATACCAGCGCCTTGCTCTCGGTCGAACTCGGCGAATGGCCGCAGGCCCAGGCGACGCTGGCGCGTATTCCCGCTGCCGCCCGCACCAGCGAAGTGAACCGGCTGGTCGGGGACGTCGATTTCCACCTGCAGTTGCAGCAGATCAACGACCTGGCGAAAAGCGGTAGCCGCCAGGACGCCCGGGTGTTCCTGGCGCGCACCGAAGCACTCGCCGAGGGCCGGCCGGAGCGCCTGTCCGTCCTGGCTTCCGCCTACGCCGATGCCGGCGACCCGGTACGCGCCACCGCCATGCTGCGCGACCTGCTGGCGCGCAGCCCG
Organism: Phytopseudomonas daroniae; assembly: GCF_004327285.1. GTDB lineage: Bacteria > Pseudomonadota > Gammaproteobacteria > Pseudomonadales > Pseudomonadaceae > Aquipseudomonas > Aquipseudomonas daroniae. Next base: position 40,054 of record NZ_QJUI01000029.1, on the reverse strand, counting down.
CGTCCCGAGCCCGGCCTGACCCTGCGCTATGCCGGCATCCTCCTGCAGACCGAGCAGGACGTGGAGGCCAGCGCCATCCTGCGCGACCTGCAGGGACAGCCCCTGAACCCGGCCGAGCGCAAGCAGTACGACGACCTGCTGTTCCTCTACCGGGTACGCCAGGCCGAGCACTTGCGCGAGCGTGGCGATCTGGTCGCGGCCTACGACACCCTGGCGCCGGCCCTGGCCCAGCGGCCCCAGGACGGCCAGGCCGTATCGGCCCTGGCGCGCATGTATGCGGCCAGCGGCAACCCGGGCAAGGCGCTGGAACTCTACAAGCCACTGCTGCAGCGCGAACCGGACAATGCGCAGTTGCAGATCGGCGCCGCCGACATGGCGGCCCAGGTGCGCGACGGCGCTTTCGCCGAACGCGCCCTGGAGCGCGCGCTGCGCCTGGCGCCCGGCGATCCGGACGTGCTCACCACGGCGGCGCGGATCTACCAGAACCAGGGCAAGAGCGGCAAGGCCGCCGAACTGCTGCGCAAGGTGGTCGCCCAGGAGCAGCGTCAGCAGTCGGCGGCATTCGCCGCCTCGGCGCCGGCTTCCGGCGTGGCGGACAATCCCTTTGTCGGCCTGGCGGGCCAGGGCGCTCGAAGCGCCGGCGTGGCGGCTGCCGCCATTCCGGCCCCGGTGCCGGCCCGAGCGGCGGGCCAGCCGCTGGCGAGCGCCGCCGCGGGTCAGGCCTGGGGTATTGCGGATGCGCTGAACCCGGACGTACCCGGCGGCACGCCGCAGGGCGCCCCGACCTGGCAGAGTGCCCCGGCCCCGGGCATGGCGGCCAATCCCTTCGCCGCCGAGCCGGCCGCTGCCGATCCCCGCGCCGGGATGAGCGTCGCCGCGCGGGCGCTCGACGATATTCTGCAAGAGCGCAGCGCCTATGTGGTTCAGGGCGTGAGCGTGCGCAGCAACGATAGCGAGTCGGGCCTGAGCAGGCTGACCGATATCCAGGCCCCCTTCGAGGTCAATTTCCCCGTGGGCGACAATCGCCTCGCCGTGCGCGTCACCCCGGTGAGTCTCAACGCCGGCAGTATCGGCAATGAAGCCGCCCAGCGCTTCGGCGGTGGTCCCGCCGCGTCGGCGGCCAACCCGGGCGCCTCGCCGGGCTCGCAAAAGGATTCCGGGGTCGGCCTGGCCCTGGCCTTCGAAGATCCGTCCGCAGGCCTCAAGGCCGACCTGGGCACGACACCGCAGGGCTTCCTCTACAGCACCCTGGCCGGCGGTGTCAGCCTGAAGCGGCCAGTCGCCTCGAACGGCGACCTGCACTGGAGCGCCAACATTTCGCGGCGCCCGGTCACCGACAGCCTGCTGTCCTTCGCCGGTGCCCGCGATGCGCGCACCGGTCAGAGCTGGGGCGGGGTGACCGCCAATGGTGGGCGAGCCGAGCTGAGCTACGACGACAGCGAGGCGGGCGTGTATGTCTATGGCGCCTGGCACCGGCTGCTCGGCAATCATGTCGAGTCCAACAGCCGGGGCGAGTTCGGCAGCGGCATCTACTGGTATCTGCAGAACGAGACCGACCAGCAGTTGACCGCCGGCCTGAGCATGACCGGCATCACCTACGACAAGAGCCTCGGCCACTACACCTATGGCCATGGCGGTTATTTCAGCCCGCAGACGTTCTTCGCCCTGGGCGTGCCGGTGTCCTGGTCGCAACGTTTCGACAAGCTGAGCTATCAGCTCAAGGGCTCGGTGGGCGTGCAGTTCATCGATCAGGACGAGGCCGACTACTTCCCTGGCGATGCCAGCTTGCAAGCCGCGGCATCCAGCGTGCTGGGCAGGCCCGCCACCTACGGCGGGGAGAGCAAGACCGGGCTCGGCTACAGCCTGTATGGCGCGGCCGAATACCAGTTCGGCCCCAATTTCTTCATGGGCGGGCACCTGGCCCTGGATAACGCCCAGGACTATCGCCAATGGAACAGCGGCATGTACCTGCGCTACATGTTCGAAGAAATGTCCCGGCCACAGATCATGCCGGTCAACCCCTACCGCTCACCCTATTCGAATTGACCCTAGCCAAGGAGTAGTCCCATGTCTTCCTCCGTCCTTGCCGGCCTGACCCTGCTCGTGCTTGGCGAAAGCCATATGAGCCTCGAGAACCACCTGACCGAGCCGCTGAACGCCGCGCTGGTCGCGAAAGGCGCGAGCGTGCATTCCATCGGCGCCTGCGGCGCCAGCGCGGGCGACTGGCTGGTGGCCAAGAAGCTGGATTGTGGCGCCGAGCTCAAGGGCACCGGCAAGCTGCTGATCAAGGGCCGCGAGGCCAGCACCACGCCGATCAAGCAACTGATCGCCCAGGAGAAGCCCGATGTGGTGGTGCTGATCATCGGCGACACCATGGCCTCCTACGACAAGCCGGCGTTTCCCAAGGCCTGGGCCTGGCAGAACGTGACCGGCCTGACCAAGGCGATCGGCGAGACCGGCACCCCGTGCGTCTGGGTCGGCCCGGCCTGGGGCAAGGAAGGCGGCATGTACAAGAAGAACGATGCGCGTACCCAGCTCATGTCGAACTTCCTCGCCGCCAACGTGGCGCCGTGCAGCTATATCGACTCGCTGACCCTTTCCAAGCCTGGCCAGTGGGTCACCACCGATGGCCAGCACTTCACCGTCGCCGGCTACAAGGCCTGGGGCGCGGCCATCGCCGAGGCCATGAGCAAGCTGCCGGCCGAGAGCCTGGGAGCCAAGCGATGAAGGGCGGGCTTCTGGCAGTGGGGGCGTTGGCCTGGGCCATCGCCCAGGCGGGGCATGCCGCCGGGATCCCGCTGTACCCGACCGGCCCCAGCGAGGACGCGGCCTTCCTGCGCTTCGTCAATGCCGGCGAGGGCGCGCTGGAACTGGCCGCCGCCGGTTCGGACGCGCGCCTGCGCCTGGAGGGCGACGAGCGCGTCTCGGATTTCCTGACCGTGCCCGCCGGGCGTGCGGTCAAGGGTTCCCTCAGCCGTGGCGGGCAGCGCCATGAGCTGGACGTGACCGTCGAGCCGGGCGAGTTCACCACGGTCGTGGGCCTGCCCGGCGCCGGCGCCGGCGCGGCCCTGGAGCTGGTGACCGTGCGCGAGCAGCCGGACGATTTCAACGCCCTCAAGGCTTCCCTGGCCTTCTACAGCCTGGACGCCCGTTGCGCCGACGCGGGCCTGCGGGTCGCCGGCCGTTCCGTGGAGATCTTCACGGCGGTCGCCGAGGGCACCCTGCAGCGCCGTTCGATCAACCCGGTGAACCTGTCCGTGCAACTGAGCTGCGCCGGGTCGCCGGCAGGCGAGGCGCTGGCGTTGGGCGAGCTGCGCGCGGGCGAACGATACAGCGTCTTCCTGGTGCCCTCGCCGGAAGGCCCGCGCCTGTTCCAGGCGAAGGACAGCCTGGCCAACTGACGGGAACCCCATGGTCTTCGCCTCCCTTGAGTTCCTCACGCTGTTCCTGCCCGCGTTCATGCTGGTCTATGCGTTGGCCAGGCCAGGGGCGCGCAACCACGTCCTGCTGGTCGGCAGCTGGTTCTTCTATGGCTGGCTGAGCCCGACCTTCCTGTTGCTGCACGTGCTGCTGACCGTGCTCGGCTGGCTCGGCGGCCTGCTGGTCGAGCGCACCCGCGCCGAGTCGCGCCAGCGCATCCGCCTGCTGGCCGCACTGATCACCGTCAACGTACTGGTGCTGTGCTGGTACAAGTACGCCAACATCCTCGCCGCGACCTACAACGAGCTGATCACCGCCTACGGTGCGCTGCCGCTCGAGTGGCAGAAGGTGGCGCTGCCGGCGGGGCTGTCGTTCATCGTCCTGCAGGTCATCTCCTACCTGGTGGACGTGCACCGCAAAGTGGTGCCGGTTGAGCGCAGCTTCGCCCACTTCGCCACCTACCTGGCGATGTTCGGCCACTCCATCGCCGGCCCGATCATCCGCTACGACTGGGTGCGCCAGGAGCTGCAGAAGCGCTACTTCAATTGGCTGAATTTCGCCCTCGGTTCGCGCCGCTTCATGATCGGCCTGAGCATGAAGGTGCTGGTGGCCGACAGCCTGTCGCCGCTGGTGAGCGTGGCGTTCGCCGAGGATCGGCCGTCCTTCATCGATGCCTGGATCGGCTGCCTGGCCTACTCGATGCAACTGTTCTTCGACTTCGCCGGCTACAGCGCCATGGCCATCGGCCTCGGCCTGATGCTGGGTTTCCACTTTCCGGAGAACTTCAACCGGCCGTACTGGGCACGCAACATCCAGGATTTCTGGCGGCGCTGGCACATCTCGCTGTCGAGCTGGCTGCGCGACTACCTGTACATCGGCCTGGGCGGCAATCGGCGCGGGGCCTGGAAGACCTACCGCAACCTGTTCCTGATCATGGCCATCGGTGGCCTGTGGCACGGCGGCGATAGCTGGAACTACGTGCTCTGGGGCGCCGCCCACGGGATCGCGCTGTGCATCGATCGTGCCTGGGGGCGGGCGGGGCTGCCGGACTTGCCGGCCTGGCTGGCGCACACCGTCACACTGCTGTTCGTGTTCCTGGCCTGGACGCTGTTCCGCGCGCCGGACTTCCATACGGCGCTGAACATGTATGCCGGCCAGTTCGGCCTGCATGACTTCGCCCTCGGCGATGCCCTGGCCGCGACCCTGCGCCCGGCCCACGGCATCGCCGCCGCGTTGGGCGTCGCGTGCCTGCTGCTGCCGCTGTACCAGCGGCGTGCCGAGGCGCGTTTCGCCGAGGTGTGGCTGTTCCGCGCCATCGGTGCGCTGTGGCCGGTGCTGGGTTTCCTGCTGTCGTTCGCCCTGATCGCCAGCCGGGAAACCGTGCCCTTCCTGTACTTCCAGTTCTAAGGGGCCGTCGCCATGTCGAAGCAACAAGATGCGTCCCTCGCCCCGCTACCGCCAAGCGCCATGACGATCCGCCTGAGCCCGCTGGCCGGATGCGTGATGTCGGTCTTCCTGGCGACCGGCCTGGCATTCTGCCTGTGGGCGCTGTTGGTCAGCGGCAAGGTCGAGCTGTTGCCGGAGACGCTCGGCTGGGACGATATCCGTACGGGCGAGATCACCCATCATATCGCCCGGGAACTGAGCAGCGTGCCGTTCGCCAAGCGTGCCGCCGATCTGGAGCGTGCCGCCAGTTGGCTAACCATCGGCGATACCGGCGCGCGGGTGCGTCAGGGCTGCCCCGGCTGGCTGTTCCTGGCCGACGAGCTGAAGCTGCACCCGCATGCCGAGGCGAATGCCCAGGCGCGGGCGCAGAAGGTCAAGGCCGTGCACGACTGGCTGGCCGGACGCGGCATCCGTCTGCTGGTGCTGCTGGTGCCGGACAAGAGCCGGATCGCCGAGGAGCGTCTCTGCGCGATCAGCCGTTCGGCGCAACTGGCCGAGCGGGCCAGGCAATGGCAGGCGCGCATGGGGGACGCCGGTGTGCCGATGCTGAACCTGGCCGAGGTCCTGCAGCCGCTGGGCAGCGCCGCGTTCCTGCGCACCGACACCCACTGGAGCGAGCTGGGGGCCGAGGCCGCTGCGCGCTCGGTCGCCGCCGCCATCGTCGCCAGCGGCGTGACGCCGACCCCGCACAAGGCCTGGCAGCGCAGCCAGGAGCCGGCCCGTGTCCGTCCCGGCGATCTGGTGCGCCTGGCCGGTCTGGACTGGCTGCCGGAGCGTCTGCAACCGGCGCCGGAAGCGGTTTCCGCGTCGATCTTCAGCGCCGATGAAGCGCAGGACGCGATGAGTGAGGACGATCTGTTCGGCGACAGCCAGTTGCCCAATATCGCCTTGATCGGCACCTCGTTCTCGCGCAACTCCAACTTCGTGCCCTTCCTCGAACAGGCGCTGGGCACCAGCCTCGGCAATTTCGCCAGGGATGGCGGCGAGTTTTCCGCTGCCGCCAGGGCGTATTTCGCCAGCGCGGCGTTCGGCCAGACCCCGCCACAACTGCTGGTCTGGGAAATCCCCGAGCGTGATCTGCAAACGCCGTATCAGGACGATATCGTTCTGCCCGCCGGGCCGTAGCGGTTGTTCTGGCTCACAGGTCCTGCAACGGATGTTCGCCGTCCCAGGTGGCGCTGAAGTGCGCCTCGATCACCGCCGGCGGAATGGTCGCGACATCGGGCCAGTGCCAGCGCGGCGCCTGATCCTTGTCGATCAGGCGGGCGCGCACGCCTTCGGGGAACTCCGGGTGGCGGCAGCAGTTGAGGCTCATCGCGTATTCCATGCGCAATACCTCGGCCAGGGACAGGTGACGGGCACGCTGGATCTGCTCCCAGACCAGGTGGGCGCTGAGCGGGCAGCCATTGGCCAGGGTGCTGGCGGCACGGGCGAGCAGGGCGTCCTCATCGGCCCGTAGTGCGGTCAGCGCCTGCCACGCCGCGGGCAGGTCGGCGACATCCAGCAACTCATCGATACGGGCCCGTCGCGGCAGCCACTGGGCCTCTGGCAACGCGCCGCGGGCATCCCGTTCCAGCGCCCGCAGCAGGCTGTTCAGTTGCCGCTGTGGCTGCTCCTGCCAGTTGAGCTGCTCCAGCCCCTGCAGGAGCGCCTGTTGCTGGTCGTCGCGCAGGAAGCGGTCGGCCAGGCCGAGACCCAGGGCATCGTGGGCATTGATCTGGGCCGCCGTGAGGCCGAGAAACAGGCCGAGGCGGCCGGGCAGGCGGGCGAGGAACCAGCTGCCGCCCACATCCGGGTACAGACCGATATTGATTTCCGGCATGCCCAGCCGGCTGGAGGGCGTGACGATACGTACGCCGGCGCCTTGCAGCAGGCCCATGCCGCCCCCCAGTACATGCCCGTGGCCCCAGCACAGCAGGGGTTTCGGGTAACGGTGGAGGCGGTAGTCGAGACGGTATTCGTCGGCGAAGAAGCGTCGCGCCAGTGGCGGCACTTCGCCGGGGTGTTCGCGGCACTGGCGAACCAGCTGCACCACGTCGCCACCGGCGCAGAAGGCTTTGCTGCCGTTGCCGCGCAACAGGACGCAGGCGATGCTCGGCTCGTCGGCCCACCTGCGCAACTGGGCGTCCAGGGCCTCGATCATCGGCAGACTGAGGGCGTTGAGGCTCTGCGGCGCATCCAGGCTGGCGATGGCGATACGATAACCCTGCTGGCCCGGGCGCTCTTCGAATCGTAGGTTCATGTTCATATCCATCATGGGGCGGCGCCCACGCACGCGATCCGCCTGGCCGGCGCCATCCACGTTGCGGGGCGTGGCTTCCCGGTTATTTGTTACGCCACTGGGGAGTCCGTTTTTCCAGGAAGGCGTTGACTCCCTCGCGGGTGTCGTCGGCGTCGAACAGGTCGACGAAGCGCTCGCGCTCGGCGACCAGCCAGCTATTGGGCTGGCGTTCGCGGGCACCCTGGATCAAGGGCTTGATGCTGCGCACGGCCACCGGGCTCTGCCCGGCGACTTTCGCCGCCAGCAGCAGGGCATGACCGCGTGCCTCGCCTTCGTCGACAACCTGTTCAACCAGGCCGATACGCAGCGCGGTTTCGGCGTCGACTCGCTCGCCGCAGAGGATCATGCGCTTGGCCCAGCCTTCGCCCACCAGCCAGGGGAGGTTCTGGGTGCCGCCCGCGCAGGGCAGCAGGCCGACGCTGGCTTCTGGCAGTGCCATCCGCGCCTGACGCTCGGCGATACGAATGTCGCAGGCCAGGGCGCATTCCAGGCCGCCGCCCATGGCGTAGCCATTGATCGCGGCAATCGACACACCGCGAAAGTCGCGAAGCCGTTCGAAGGCTTCGCCGAAGCGGCTGGCCATTTCCCGAGCGCGGGCCTTGTCGCCGTCGGCGAACAGTTTCAGATCCGCACCGGCGGAAAAGAACTTGCCGCCCTGGCCAGTGATCACCAGCGCATAGATATCGTCATCGCGATCCAGATGCTCGATCAGCTGTTTGAGGCCGATCAGTGATTCGCGATCCCAGGTATTGGCGGGCGGGTTGTTGATCGTCAGCAGGGCCGTGTGGCCGTGCTTTTCCACGGTTAGCTTGTGGGTCAGGTCGAAGATACCGGGTTTGTAGGGTTCGATTGCCGTACTCATGGAGCGTCCTCTGCAGTGCCTACTACTTACTGTAGCGTCAATGGTTGACCGGCGTTGCGCCGCTCGGTCTGCCAGGTGGCCAGAGCGGGTAGGCCGGTTTCGCCGTCCAGACGTTCGACGATTTCGAAGTAATCCTGCTTGAGTGGATCTTTAAGTACCTCGGCGCGGGCTTTCACTTTCACCGCGTACACCGTTTGCACATTCTGGTGATCGAAGGCACGCCATTGCTGGCGATCCTTGAGCAGCACATAGCTGTGGTTTTCCAGCGCTCGAATCAGTGCTTCGCTGTTCAGGCTGTTTGCGCGTTTGGCTGCCTCTGCCCATTGCTGGACGATGCTGTAAGCCGATGCCGCCGAACTGGACGGATACATGGAGTAGCGTTCGCTGAACGCCTTGACGAAAGCTTTGCCGCGCTCCGAGTTTTCCAACTCCGGTACGCGCCATGTCCAGGGCTCGGTGCCGACGACGCCTTCCATCAAGCCTGGACCGGCCTGTTCGACGATGCTCTGCGTGAGGTTGGGGGCGATGATCTGCATGCGTGACGTGAGGCCGAGATCCTTGGCGATACGCATCGCTCGCACCAGATCCTCTCCAAACAGCACCAGGGCCAGCACTTCGGCATTGCTGGCGGCCGCCTGGGTCAATACGGTCTGGTAGTCGGCCAGGTTGGCGCCGGGGAAGGGCACCTTGAGGGAGGGATGTTGGGCCGGATCCTGCGTATTGGTCGTCTGCCGCAGGGAGCTTTCAGTGGTGTGGCCCCAGGTGTAGTCGGATGTGATGTAGAAGTAGCGTTTGTCCGGCAACTGCTTGTTCAGATACTGACCGAGCACCTGCGCGCTCATCCATGCATTGTTGCACTCTCGGAACATATAGCGATGACCGTCTTTACCGGTGGTGTCGTTGGAGTAGGTGAGCGTGCCGAAGTAGAGTAATCCATGCTGCGCTGCCCGCTTGCTGGAGGCGATGGCCACTGCACTGGATGCGCCGCCGAAAAGCATCGCGGCCCCTTCCTTGGCCAGTTTGTCGACGTTGCGTTCGGCCTTTTCGGGACGTGACGCGTCGTCCAGACTGGACAGGCGCAGACTTCGCCCCAGTACGCCACCCTGAGCGTTCAACTCGTCGATGGCCAGCAGGGCGCCACGCATCTGCGCCAGGCCTTCCTCTTTATAGCTTCCGGTGCGCGGATAGTTGAGGCCCAGCGTGATGGGGTCGGCAGCCTGTGCATAGGCATTGACTCCGATGCACAGGGCCAGGAAGGCGAGCAGTCGTCTCATGATGCGTTCCTTGTTTTTATTATGGTCTTCGCCGCTACGTTTTACGCTGTTCTCCATTGCGCGTGTGATTCGCTTTTAGTCTAAGACATGGCGGCGAGCAATCATTTTTACATGTGTGCTTTGGCTGGCCCGCCTTGACTTGATCTGTGCGCTTCTCTAGCGTGCCGGTTCCATTGGTCTACCCGGGAGCAGGCATGTCCGCCGCAGATAAGGTCAAGCTGGAAGCCGGCTGGAAACAGGCGCTTCACGAGGAATTCGATAAGCCCTACATGAAGGCGCTGGGGGATTTCCTGCGTCAGGAGAAGGCTGCGGGCAAGGAGGTCTATCCGCCCGGCCCGCTGATTTTCAATGCCCTCAATTCCACGCCCCTGGATCAGGTCAAGGTGGTGATCATCGGCCAGGATCCCTACCACGGCCCCGGCCAGGCGCACGGCCTGTGCTTCTCGGTACAGCCAGGGGTGGCGACGCCACCATCGCTGGTGAACATCTATAAAGAACTCAAGCGCGACCTCAACATCGACATACCCAACCACGGCTATCTGCAATCCTGGGCCGAGCAAGGTGTGCTGTTACTCAACACCTCGCTGACGGTGGAGCGCGCCAGCGCCGGCTCCCACGCGGCCAAAGGCTGGCAGCCGTTCACCGATCGGATCATTTCGGTAGTGAGTGAGCAGCGGCCGCGACTGGTCTTCTTGCTGTGGGGGGCGCATGCACAGAGCAAGGAGCGCCTGATCGATACAGGCAAGCACCTGGTGTTGCGCTCGCCGCATCCGTCGCCGCTGTCAGCGCACCGGGGCTTTATCGGTAACGGTCATTTCAGCCGTACCAACAAATTCCTCGAGCAGCACGGCCTGGCACCCATCGACTGGAGATTGCCCCCCGCCTAAGGCTAACCGGTGCAGATCTGACCGGCCAGATCGGTTTGTATGGACGCGAAGCGTTTGCCTGCTTGAGCCCGCTGTTTGTCATCGGCCGCTGCCAGCAGGTCACTGAATAGCGCGGCCAGGGCCTGGCGGGATTCCTGATAGGCCTGGGTTGCCCGCTCATCGTGGGCACCGCGGCGGTTTTCCAGCACCTGGGTCATGCGCTCAGGGAAGTCTGCATCACCGCGTGCATCCAGCACCGCGCGAAATTCGCTCTGCCAGCGTGTGCGATTCTCCAGCCACTGGCGGTTCTGGTCGCGACGCTCGCTGGCCCACTCGGCAATCCGCGCGCGTTGTGCGTCATTCAATTGGCCGAACCAGGGGCGCAGGCGTTTTTCCAGGCGTTCGGCGCGCTCGCTGATCTGGGTCTCCAGGGGCGGCTCGAGAAACTCCTGGCGGTCTTCGAGGTTGTCTTTTTCCATGCGTGCGTAGAGACGCTCGACCTGCTCGGGGCGTAGGGCGCCGAGCAATGAAACCGCGGTGGGGTTGGTCTGTTGCACGATACTGTGGAACGCCTGCTCGGCTTCGACCATCTGCGCTTCGAGTTGCCCCGCATCGGGTGCAGGCTCCTGCAGCAGATCCTGGGTATGCTGCAGCCAGTCCACGTAACGCGGCAGTTCGGCGCTGCAATGCCAGTCGAGGTGCGCTTGCAGCCGCGGTTTGAACCAGGCTTTCTGCTGCGAATCGAGATCCAGGTACTGATTCACCCGCCAGGGAATCACCCAATCGAGGTTGCGATAGGCCAGGCTGGTCTGGCTGCAGGCACTCACCAGCAGGCCGAACGACAGCAGCAGGGACAGGCTTTTCAGATAACCCAACATGTAGGAACGCCTCTTCGCGAGCACTCTGGGAAACGAGAGTACGTCAGCGATATGGACAGTGGGTGGCCTGACATATCTGCATAAAAAGGTTTTTCGCCGACAAGAACGCGCGCACAAGGGCTGCAGTGAGTTTTTCGGCTACAGGTCGATCATCACGCCAGGCCGCAGATTCAAGGTGCGCCCATGAACCGAGCGGATAGATTCCTGGCGGGCGAACGACGGCGTGAAAGAGCGCCTGGCTCCAGCCTCTGCAACGTGTAGCAAACCGCGTCAGGGTTGAATGCAGCTCCCTCACGCGCGAATGGCATGGCAATTACGCTGTGAATTACCTTGATCCATGACACATGGCATCGCAAGCCCATCAAGCGAAGCGCTTTACGACCAAAGTCTTACCTGCATAAAACTGCAGGCCTGCTAGTTTCATAGTGCCATAACAACAATAACAACCTTTGGAGGCTCCTATGGCTATGTCCAAGCAAGAGGCTGCCACGGCCTATTGGAAAGAAAACTTGCGGCTGATGCTCTGGCTGCTGGTGATCTGGTTCGCCGTGTCGTTCGGCTGCGGCGTGCTCTTCGTCAATCAGTTGAACACCATCAACGCGTTCGGTTTCCCCTTGGGATTCTGGTTCGCCCAGCAAGGCTCCATCTACGTGTTTGTGCTCGAGATCTTCTTCTATGTCTGGAAGATGAATCGTCTCGATCGCAAGTACAACGTACACGAAGAGTGAGGCCACGAGCATGAGTACTCAGTTTCTGATCTATTTGTTCGTTGGCGGTACTTTCGCACTCTATATCGGCATCGCTCTGTGGACGCGTGCCGGTTCAACCAGTGAATACTACGTCGCCAGCAAGGGCGTGCATCCGGTACTCAACGGCATGGCCACCGGCGCGGACTGGATGTCTGCGGCATCCTTCATCTCAATGGCGGGGATCATCGCGTTTGCCGGCTATGACGGTTCGGTATACCTGATGGGCTGGACTGGCGGCTATGTGCTGTTGGCCATGTGTCTGGCACCGTATCTGCGCAAGTTCGGCAAGTTCACCGTTCCGGAGTTCATTGGCACGCGCTACTACTCGCAGACTGCGCGCATGGTGGCGGTGATCTGCGTCATTTTCATCTCGTTCACTTATGTAGCCGGGCAGATGCGCGGCGTTGGTATCGTGTTCTCGCGCTACCTGGAAGTGAACATCGAAACCGGCGTGGTCATCGGCATGGCCATCGTTTTCTTCTACTCTGTGCTGGGCGGCATGAAGGGCATCACCTATACCCAGGTGGCGCAATACTGCGTGATGATCTTCGCGTATATGGTTCCGGCGATCTTCATTTCGATAATGATCACGGGGAATCCGATTCCGCAGCTAGGCTTCGGTAGCGAGGTCACCGGAACGGGGCAGAGCGTTCTCGAACGGCTCAATGGCCTTGGCGCCGAGCTGGGTTTCACGCCCTACACCGATGGCAGCAAGTCCACCACTGACGTGTTCTTCATCACCATGGCACTGATGGTGGGTACTGCGGGTCTGCCGCACGTCATCGTGCGCTTCTTCACCACTCCGACGGTCAAGGATGCGCGCAAGTCGGCGGGCTACGCACTACTGTTCATCGCCATCCTCTACACCACCGCGCCAGCGGTCGCGGCATTTGCCCGCACCAACCTGCTGACCAGCGTACCCAATACCAGCTATGAAGAAGTACCGGGCTGGTTCAAAACTTGGGAAAACGCCGGGCTCATCGGCTGGCTGGACAAGAACAATGATGGCGTTATCCAGTATGGCCCGGGCGCTGCGTTCGCAGGCGCGCCGAGCTACTCTGCCGAGCGTGGCGACGTAGGCCAGCGTGTAGTGACCAACGCGCCAACCGCCGCTAGCAACGAGCTGTATGTCGACAACGACATCATGGTGCTGGCCAACCCGGAAATCGCCGACCTGCCGGGCTGGGTGATCGCGCTGATCGCCGCGGGCGGTCTGGCTGCAGCGCTGTCCACGGCTGCCGGTCTGTTGCTGGTGATTTCCACCTCGATCTCCCATGACCTGCTCAAGAGCAATCTGATGCCTGGCATCAGCGAGAAGAAGGAGCTGCTCGCCGCACGTATCGCTGCAGGTGCTGCCGTGGTGATTGCCGGCTTGTTCGGCATCTACCCGCCGGGTTTCGTGGCGCAGGTGGTCGCGTTCGCCTTCGGTTTGGCCGCCGCATCGTTCTTCCCGGCCATCGTGATGGGGATCTTCTACAAGCGTATGAACAAGGAAGGCGCGATTGCCGGGATGGTGGTCGGTCTGGCCTTCACCTTTTCGTATATCGTCTACTTCAAGTTCATCAATCCGACGGCAACCGCCGACGACTGGTGGTTCGGCATCTCGCCGGAAGGCATCGGTACTCTGGGGATGATCTTCAACTTCATCATCGCGTTCGTGGTTTCGCGCATGACTGCACCGCCGCCGGAGCACATCCAGCACCTGGTGGAAGACATCCGTGTACCGCGTGGTGCGGGGGGGGCAATAGATCACTGAGGTATCCACAGAAACGAAAAAACGCCGGAGATCTCCGGCGTTTTTTATGCTGATTGAGCGCACGGCCAACGTTGATCGCCTCTGATAAACGTGATGTGGTCAAACGGAGCTTGGGATGCACAATGAAATTTGCTGGCCGGTAGGCCGCGAGATCAAGAAGCTGCCAGTATCAAGCGTAAATCGAGGCGTTCATTCACTCGATATGAAAGCGCGGGTTGATGGATATCGACGCGATATCGAATGGTTCCGCAACCCAAGGATGCGTCATGGTGTGATTTGGCAAGACCAGGAGTTAAAAGCCCGGCGATTCACCGGGCTCTGTTGTTCAGGGAATCGGTGATTGCCGCATCCATAAACGGTACAGCGGTTCGGCCAGAAACATCACCATGAACAGCCGCAAGGCCTGCAGTGCTGTGACCAGAGCCACCGAGAGATGCAGTGCCTCGGCGGTCAGGCACAGTTCGGTGATACCACCGGGCATCATGCCGAGCATCAGCGACACCGACCCGATACCGGCCAGCCAGCCGAGCGCGAAACCGAGCAGGACGGTACCCACCATGGCCAGCAGGGTGAACAGCAGCACGCGAGCCAGGAAACCGGGGGCGCTACGAAAGAACGCCCGATCGAAGTGGCAGCCCAGGGCGCAGCCGATCAGCCATTGGCCGACTTGGCCGAGCCACGCCGGTGTGGCGATATTCAGATCGAAAGTCACACTGGCTGCAGCGCACAGCGTTAGCGGGCCGAGCATCCACGGATTGGGTTGGCCGAGGCGGCGCCAGAGCACGGCCAGCAGGGCACCGGCGGGGAGCAGAGTCGCCAGCCAGAACCAGTCCACCGTTACCGCGGGTGGCGGTTCCATGGCGGGCAAGCCCCAGGTGAACAGTGCCGGAATCAGCAGGATCACCATCAACAGGCGCATGCTATGGGCGGCGGCGATACGTGCAGGTTGCGCGCCGTGGCGCAGCGACAGATTGACCATCTCGCTGGCGCCACCCGGCATGCTGGCGAAGAAGGCCGTGGCACGGTCGACACCCGAGCGGCGCAGTCCGGCGATACCAATGACGCTGAGGGCCAGGGTGGCGAGCACGCCGACGACGATGATCGCCAGGTTGCCCAGCACCTGTTCCAGCACCTCGCTGGTGAAGTGCAGGCCGATGCCCGCCGCGATCAGCCATTGGCCGACTTGCCGCCCGCCGGGCATTTCCCGGCTGAGTACGCCACAACAACGCAGGGCAATGACGGCCAGCAGCGAACCGATGACCCACGGCAAAGGCCAGCCTATGAGGCTGGCCAGGTAACCACCGAGTGCGCCAACCAGTGGCGTGGGCCACCAGTTGCGCAGGTGTTTCGGGTTGTCGCGAGGGGCGATGCTATCAGGCATTGGCCGCTTCGGCCTTGCGCTGGCTGCGTTTACGCCAGGTGCGGTAGATGGGCAGGATGATCATGGCCACGATCAATGCCCACACGGCCCAGGTGATCGGGCTGGCGAACAGGATGCCCAGCTCGCCGTTGGAGATCGACAGGGCGCGCCGCAGATTCTGCTCCATCAAGCCGCCGAGGATGAAGCCCAGCAGGATCGCCGATAGCGGGAAGTCCATCTTGCGCAGGATGTAGCCGGCAACGCCGATACCGATCATCAGGAACAGGTCGAACGCGGTGGCGTGCACGGCGTAGACGCCGATCGAGGTGATGATGGCGATGGCCGGCACCAGGGCCCAGTACGGTACGGCGAGGATCTTGGTGAAGATCTTGATCATCGGCACGTTCATCACGATCAGCATGATGTTGGCGACGAACAGCGAGGCGATCAGGCCCCAGACGATATCCGGCTGGTCGCGGAACAGCAGCGGGCCAGGGGTGATGTTGTACAGCGTCAGGGCGCCGAGCATCACCGCGGTGGTGCCGGAACCGGGCACGCCGAGGGTCAGCATCGGCACCATGGAACCACAGGCTGAGGCGCTGTTGGCGGTTTCCGGAGCGGCCAGGCCACGCAGGTCACCTTCACCGAATTTGTTGTCCTTGGTAGCCAGGCGTTTTTCGCTCATGTACGCCACGGCGCTGGCCAGGGTTGCACCGGCGCCCGGCAGGATGCCCAGGAAGAAGCCGACCGCGCCGCTGCGCAGGTTGGTGGCCAGTACCGACAGGCCTTCCTTGAGGTTGAACAGCATGCGGCCCTTGGCTTCGATGGCCTTCTGGCCATGGTGGGTGCGCTCGAGCAGCACCAGGATTTCGCTGACCGAGAACAGGCCGAGCACCAGCACCACGAACTGGATACCGTCGGCCAGGCCCAGGCTGCCGAAGGTGAAGCGGTACACGCCACTGTTGGAGTCGATGCCGACACAGGACAGGAACAAGCCGATACAGGCGGCAATCGCGGTCTTCATCGGTTTGTTGCCGGCCATGCCAGCGAGGCAGACGATGGCGAACACCATCAGCACGAAGTACTCGGCGGGGCCGAAGGCGACCGCCCATTTGGCCAGCAGCGGGGCGAAGATCACCACGCCGCAGGTGGCCATCAGGCCACCGACGAAGGAGCTCCAGGCGGAGATCGACAGCGCTACGCCCGCCTTGCCCTGACGCGCCAGCGGGTAGCCGTCGAGGGTGGTCATCACGGCCGAGGCCTCGCCTGGGATGTTCAGCAGGATCGAGGAGATACGGCCGCCGTATTCGCAGCCCAGGTATACGGCAGCGAGCAGGATCAGTGCGGTTTCCGGTGGCAGACCGAGGGCGAAGGCGATGGGAATCAGCAGTGCCACGCCGTTGATCGGGCCCAGGCCCGGGAGCAGGCCGACGATGGTGCCGATCAGGGTGCCGCACAGGGCGGTGAACAGGTTGTAGGGACTGAGGGCGACGCCGAAGCCCTGACCCAGGTAGCTAAAGGTATCCACGGATCAGATCTCCAGAGAGGACAGGATGCCGAGCGGCAGGGGTACGTCGAGGATTTTGTCGAACAGCAGGTACAGACCGACCGCCAGCGCCACACCGGAAATCACGCTGGCTTTCCAGGTGCCTTCATACAGGCGGGCCATGGCGATACCGAAGATCAGGCTGGCCGGCACGAAGCCCAGCGGCTCGAACAGCGCGGCGTAGAGGGTGAATATCGCCACGCAACTGACCACCTTGCGGATCACGTGCCTGTCCAGTGGCGGCTCATCGCTGTGCGACGTGTTGCTGGCCGGCTTGACCAGCAGGTAGACGGCGCCCAGCCCCATGAGGATCAGCAGCAACAGCGGGTAGGCGCGCGGGCCGACCGGCTCGTAGGAGAAGGGCGCGTGATAGCCCCAGGCAACGATGCTCAGACCGGCACAGGCCAGCAGCAGCACCATGCCGAAAATGCGTTGAGACATGAGGAAATCCTCGTTTGACCATGGCAAAAGCATCCCCTGGGCAGTGCCCAGGGGATGATAAGAGTCGTGTGTGGTTGGAACCGGGTGTTACTGGATCAGGCCGAACTCCTTGGCCAGTTCCTTGTACTGAGCAACTTGCTTCTTCACGTAGCCATCCAGTTCGTCGCCGGTCATGGCGAACGGATACAGCTCGCGCTGCTCACGCAGCTTGGCGAAGTCTTCGGAAGCCAGCAGTTGGTCGAAGGAGTTCTTCCACCAGGTGTAGGCTTCGTCGCTGACTTTCGGGCCGAGGTAGAAACCACGGATTACCGGCCAGACCACATCAAAGCCCTGCTCTTTGGCAGTCGGGATGCTGGCCACTACGTCGCCCGGCAGGCGTTCTTCGGAGAACACCGCGAGGATGCGCATGTCGCCGCTTTCGATATGGGGAACCGAGTCGGCGATGTCGGTACTGGCGACCTGGATATGGCCACCGAGCAGTGCGGTGGCCAGTTCGCCGCCACCTTCCATCGCCACGTAGCGCAGCTCACGCGGATCGATACCGGCAGCGCGGGCGATCAGTGCGGTCTGCATCCAGTCCTGGCTGCCGACGGTACCGCCGGAACCGATGACGACTTTGCCCGGATTTTCCTTGAGCGCCTTGACCAGGTCATCCAGGGTTTTGTACGGAGAGTCGTTGCGTACCGCCAGGGCACCGTAGCTGGTGCCGATACCGGCCAGCCACTTCACCGCGTTCTCGTCGAAACGGCCGAACTTGCCCTGGGCCAGGTTGAGCAGCGAACCGCTGGAGAAGGCCGTGATGGTGCCCGCATCGGCAGGGCGCTGAGCGACCACTGCGTTGTAGGCGACCGCGCCGACGCCACCCGGCATGTAGGTCACCCGCATGGGCGACTTCAGCAGTTTGCTCTCTACCAGGGCGCTCTGCGCCAGTTTGCAGGTCAGGTCGAAACCGCCACCGGGCGCTGCCGGGGCGATGCATTCAGGGCGGCGCGGCTCGTCCGCCAGCGCCTGACCGGCCACCAGCAGGCAGGAGGCGGTCAGCAGGATGGTACGCATGGATGTTTTCATCGGGTTTTCTCCGTTGGAGTCTTTATTGTTTGACCAGCTCTGCACTTACCAGATGGACAGTGCATAGCTAACGATCAGGCGAACCTCATCAGCATCGCGCATGCGCGAATCATTGGCCGGTCGGTCGAGGCTGGAGCGGTAGCTGGCATGACGCAGGCGTACGCCGACATCCTTCAAGGCACCGCTCTGCACCACATACTTCAATTCGATGTTGCGTTCCCATTCCTTGGCGTCGCCACTCACACCCGTCAGCTCGGCATTGTCGCCGCGGATGTAGCGCGTCATGAAGCTCAGACCGGGAACGCCGAGCGCCTTGAAGTCGTAGTCGTAACGAGCCTGCCAGGAGCGTTCCCCGGCTTCGGCGAAGTCGTTGATCTGCACGAAGTTGACCAGGAACGGGTCGCTGCCATCGATGTAGGGATAAGCCGTGTCGCCGCTCATGAGCTGGTAGGCGACGGTGAACTTGTGGCCGCTCTGAGCGTAGCTGACGCTGCCGTTCCAGGCGCGGTTATCGACCTTGCCGCCTTTGGCGGAGCCATGGTCATCGCTGATCGCCACGCGCAGATCGGCACTCAGCTTGCCAGGGCCGACCGGCAGGCTGCCGAGCAGGCCGAAGAAGTGCTGGCGATACACGTCGTCGAGTTGGGCGAAGTGGTAACGACCGGTGAGGTTGTCGTTGATCTTGTAGTCGAAGCCGGCCATGTCGAAATGATCGGCGCTGGCAGTACCGTCGAAACGACGGTTCTTGTTGTTCAGCGCCAGGTCTTCGGCGTTGGTCGAATCACGGTCGATGGCTTTCTTCAGACGCCCGGCGGTGATGTCCAGACCGTCGATTTCGCCGGACGTGAGCAGGCCGCCCTCGAAAACCTGCGGCAGGATGCGGCCGTCATTGGGCTTGAGAGTCGGCAGTTCGGGAATCAGGGTGCCGACACGCAGTTCGGTCTTGGAGATGCGCGCCTTGGCGGTCACGCCGAGTTTCGAGTATTCGTCGGCGGCACGGCCATCGTCATGGGTCGGTAACAGCCCACTGCCGGTGCGATCCGGGCTGGAGTCGAGCTTGATGCCGAGCATGCCGATGGCGTCCACGCCGAAACCGACGGTGCCTTCGGTAAAGCCCGATTGCAGATTGAGGATGAAACCTTGCGCCCATTCATCACGCTTGGACTGCTGAGGCCCTTCGCGGAAATCCCGGTTGAAATAGATATTGCGGGTTTCCAGGCTGGCGGAGCTGTCTTCGAAGAAGGCGGCCTGGGCGATTGGGGCGAGCAGGGTGGTCGGCAGTGCGAGGCTGAGCAGACTCAAGGATGAGATAGCCTGGCGCGGGGCAGTCGGCATGCGTGGTACTCCATTGTTATTTTTGTCACGACTGCACACCACTGTGCAGATCGTTCTATGGGCGGATCGAGCCACCTGGTGGTGATCCTAGAAGTACAACCTTTCACCAACCTTTCAGCGGTGAAAGTTATTGCGTATACCCTGCCAGGGTCTGTTCCCGTTTCATCGGCGCGGCCGTGAGTGAAACGGGAACAGACCCTAACGCACGCCGTAACTGCCAAGTTGTCGCGCGAGCGGTAAACTCCCGCCACACATGGCGGTCAAGTCATGATTCGGTGTGGAGGTTGCAGTGCGAATTCTGCTGGTCGAGGATCATCCGCAATTGGCGGCGAGCGTTACCCAGGTGCTCAAGAGTGCCGGTTGGACCGTGGATGTTCTGCATGATGGCGTGGCTGCGGATCTGGCGCTGAGCAGCGAGGAATACGCTTTGGCGATCCTCGATGTGGGGCTGCCGCGCATGGACGGTTTCGAGGTTCTGGCGCGTCTGCGTGCGCGAGGCAAAACCGTGCCGGTGCTGATGCTCACCGCTCGCGGCGAGGTCAAGGATCGGGTGCACGGGCTCAACCTGGGGGCCGATGATTACCTGGCCAAGCCGTTCGAACTGAGCGAGCTGGAGGCGCGGGTCAAGGCTTTGCTGCGGCGCAGCATGCTCGGTGGAGAACAGCAGTTGCGCTGTGGCGATCTGGTCTATGACCTGGATACCCGGCGCTTCACCCTGCTGGAAGAAAGCCTCAACCTGACGTCCCGCGAACAGGCGGTGCTCGAGGCGATGATCGCCCGACCGGGGCGGGTCATGAGCAAAGAGCAACTGGCCTCTCAGGTATTCGGTCTGGATGAGGACGCGAGCGCCGACTCCATCGAGATCTACGTCCATCGCCTGCGCAAGAAACTCGAAGGCGGTTCGGTGCGCATCGTCACCTTCCGCGGTCTCGGTTATCTGCTGGAAGCCACGGGTGGATAGGCCGGGTAGTCTGCGTGGTCGACTGATCCGGCGGCTGGCCGTGTTGTTCACGGTGATTCTGCTGGTCAGCAGCCTGACGGCTTACTGGAGTGCCCGGCATGCCGCTGACACGGCCTATGACCGTACCTTGCTGGCTTCCGCCCGGGCGATTTCCGATGGTCTCTATGCCGTGGAAGGCATGTTGAGCGCCAACGTGCCCTATATCGCCCTCGATACCTTCGCCTATGACAGCGCCGGGCGTATCTACTACCAGGTACTGGGCCCCAAAGGTGAGCTGGTATCGGGGTATGAAGATCTGCCGGCCGCGCCGCCGGACACCCCACGAACCAATGATTATCCGGCCTTGGCCAAGTTCTATGACGGTGTATACCGCGGCCAGGGTATACGTGTGGTCAGCTTTCTGCAGCCGGTCAGCGAGCCAGGGTACAGCGGTGTGGCAGAGATTCGCGTGGCGGAAACCCTGGGCGCCCGCGAGCGCATGACCCGCGATCTGCTGTTCGGCACGTTCTGGCGCATGGGTTTGCTGTCGATGAGTGCGCTGCTGCTGGTCTGGTTAGCGGTGAGTGCCGGCTTGCGTCCGCTGGAGAGCCTGCGGCGCACGGTAGCGGCGCGTAGTAGCGACGATCTGCGCCCGCTGCCCGACGGCGATATGCCTCGAGAGCTGCGGCCGTTGGTCAATGCGCTGAATCAGTTCAATGACCGCCTGCGCGGGCTGTTCGAACGCCAGTCACAGTTCATCGCCGACGCCTCCCACGAGTTGCGTACGCCATTGGCCGCTCTAAAAGCGCGGGTCGAGCTTGGTCTGCGTGATCGGCAGCCGGAAGTCTGGCATGCGACGCTGGAGGACGCGGCGCTGAATGCCGATCGCCTCACTCACCTGGCTAACCAGTTGCTGTCATTGGCGCGTATCGAAAGCGGTGCCCGTGCGATCGCCGAGGGCGGTGCGCTGCGCCTGGATCTCAGTCAGTTGGCCCGTGAACTGGGCATGGCGCTGGCGCCTCTGGCCCACTCACGCGGTGTCGCCCTGGCATTGGAAGCCGAGCAGCCTGTGTGGATTCGCGGCGAGCCGACCCTGCTCAACGAGTTGTTGTGTAACCTGGTCGACAATGCCATGGCCTACACCGAGGCAGGCGGCAATGTGGTCTTGCGGGTGCTGGAACCGGGAATATTGGAGGTCGAGGATGACGGCCCGGGAATTCCCGAAGCGGATCGAGAACGGGTCTTCGAGCGTTTCTATCGGCGTCAGGTTCAGGGGCTGGGCGCAGGGTTGGGGTTGGCCATCGTCGGCGAGATCTGCCGTGCGCACCGCGCCGCCATCAGCCTGCATCAGGCCAACCCTCAGGGCTTGCTGGTTCGCGTGGCGTTCCACGGTGAACCGGACTAGAAGAGCCTGAATGTCTCTGCGCGCAGAAGTGTTAGCAAGCCCTCGCCCAGAGCCGGGGCGAGAAGAACCTCACCCCGTGGCAATCACTGCAGCATGCTCATCGCGGCATCCATGGCGGCGGACAGGTCTTCGTCCGCGTGTATGTCCGTGTCCGGTTTGAGACCGAGCTTGGCGAACGCCGGTACCTGACTCCAGTCGAGTTGCGTGTAGGGGTGCGGCGTACCGAGGTAGCTCTGCAGCGTGGCCACCTGGACGATATCGACGTAATCGACCTTGGCGCTGTCGCGACTGAAGTTCAGGTGCTGGCTGGGCACGCAGGCGATCATTTCCGGGAACTCCCAGGTACGCAGGATCTTGTCGCCGATGATCGGGTGAATCTGCTCGATTACGTGGTTGAGGCTGATCGAGTCGGTCAGCAACTCGTTGTGCTCTTCTGCGTAGGTGAGAATCGGCAGCACACCGATCTGATGCACCAGCCCGGCGAGGGTCGCCTGATCCGGCATCAGGCGGGTGTAGTGGCGGCTCAGCACGTGGCAGATGCCGGCGATCTCGGTGCTCTTGTTCCATACTTCGCGCATCTTGCGGTCGACCACATCGGTGGTGGCCTGGAACATCTGCTCCATGGCCAGACCAGTGGCCAGGTTGCAGGTGTAATTGATGCCGAGACGGCCGATCGCCATCTGCAGATCGGTGATTTCCCGGTTGGTGCGCAGCAGCGGGCTGTTCACCACCTTGATGATGCGGGCGGTGAGCGCTGCGTCATTGCCGATGACCTTGCTCAGTTCCGGGATGCCGATGTTCGGATCTTCCGCCGCCTCGCGAACTTTCAGGGCGACCTCGGGCAGGGTCGGCAGAACCAGTTCATCGTTGTCGATAGCCCTGATCAGATCCAGCTGGACTTTCTCGGCGAGTTTGCTCATGAAATTCTCGTTGATGGCGTTGTGGTGGCGGACGGAGGCAGTGTACGTCAGCGTTGGATTTCGCGGTTGCTATCCAGCGTGTACGGTAGCTCGAGCAGGTCGAGCGGCAGGCCTTCCAGCGTACCGAGGTGGATATGCCCATCGTTCGCGGCGTCTTCCTGCAGTACGGCCAGCAGTTCCACGCCACCGGCGCTGGACGCGGCCAGCACCACCTCACCAACGGCGCTACGGTGTACCGGCGAGAACAGCTCGGTACCCGCTTGAGGAAGTTGATCGGCGGCGCAGCTCAACCGATACAGTCGGCGCTTGAGCTTGCCCAGGTACTGCATGCGGGCGACGATTTCCTGCCCGGTGTAGCAACCCTTCTTGAAGCTCACACCGCCGACGGCCTGCAGGTTGATCATCTGTGGGATGAATAGCTCACGGGTTGCGCCGGTGACCTGGCCGATGCCGGCGCGAATCTGCGCCAGTAGCCAGTCGTTGAGCGTTGCCTGAGGCAGTTGCTCGCTCAGTTGCAAGCGTATGCCTTCGGCCTGCTCGGCCGGTGCCCACAGCTCGGCACGCCCGTCGCTCAGGCGGATGGCGAGCAGGTTCTCGGTCGTGGCGACGCTGTCAGCTTCTGCGGCGAGTTCCAGGCCGAGCGCCTGCAGCGCTGCTTCGCCGCCGCTCAGGCCGTAACGAACCCAGGCCTCGCTTTCGTCGCCGAGCTTGGCTTTGGAGAACACCACGTATTTCTGCAGGTCGGCCAGTTGCGGCTCCAGCAGTTGCCTATCCATGGCCAGCAGGAAGCCTTCGGCCACGCTGACGATGCGGAAGCTGGAGAGCATGCGCCCCTTCGGCGTGCAGCGTGCGCCCAGGCTCGAACCACTGGCGCCCAGGTAGTTGATGTTGCAGGTGATCTGGCCCTGCAGGAATTTCCCGGCATCGGGGCCGCGCACGGCGAGAATGCCTTCATGGGTGAGTGGGCAGAAGAAAGCGCTATCGGCCATGGTCGAGAGAATCGCAGGCAGAGAATGAGGTTGCCATGATAAGAGCAGCGGCGAGCCTCAAGCTACAGGCAAAAGCGCATGAGGGCACTAGGATATCGGTAATGTCTGGCCCTGACGCTGATGTGGCGTTCCGCTGTTGTTATACTGCCGGCCTTTTTCCAGGAGCAACCCCATGGTCGATGCCACTGAACTCAATCGCCTTTTCTGGCATAGCCGGCGCGGCATGCTGGAACTGGACGTGTTGCTGGTGCCCTTCGTGCGGGAGGTGTACGCGACCCTGAATGAAGAAGATCGCGGCCGCTATCGCAAGCTGCTCGAGTGCGAGGATCAGGACATGTTCGGCTGGTTCATGCAGCGTGGCGAGCCCGAAGATGCGGATTTGCGCTACATCGTTCGCATGATTCTGGATCGTGTCCAGCCCAAATAAGCGCTTCGAATGTCACTGGCAGCCGTCGCGACGGTTGCTGGAGGTTTATCTTTGCGCCCTGGCGCTGGCGTTGTTCACGCTGCTGTTGGTGGATATTCCGGTCTGGGCGCGGATTGCGGGTTTGCTGATAGGCGCTGCCCATGCTGCGTGGGTGCTGCCTCGGCACGTGCTGCTGAGTAGCCCTGGCGCTTTCCGAAGTCTGCGTCATGATGACGAGGGGTGGCAGGCGCGGCGTGAAGAGGGTGACTGGCTGCCTATCACCCTGTTGCCCGATAGCATCGCGCTGCCGTGGCTGGTCATCGTACGGTTCCGCCTGCCTGGCCAGTATCCTGTACGCAGCCTGTGTATCCCGGCTGATGGCATGCCCCGCGACATGCATCGGCGATTGCGTGTCCGCTTGAAGTTCAGTCGTCAGCGTTGGCGGGTCGCAGAATAGTGTCCCGGGCTTCGGTCAGCAGCTCCGGGTAATCCAGCGTGTAATGCAGGCCCCGCGATTCCTTGCGCTCCATGGCCGAAAGAATCATCAGTTCGGCTACCTGTGCGAGGTTGCGCAGCTCGATCAGA
Source organism: Phytopseudomonas daroniae (assembly GCF_004327285.1). Taxonomy (GTDB): domain Bacteria; phylum Pseudomonadota; class Gammaproteobacteria; order Pseudomonadales; family Pseudomonadaceae; genus Aquipseudomonas; species Aquipseudomonas daroniae. The sequence goes on along the minus strand of NZ_QJUI01000029.1, from coordinate 15,527 downwards.
TCGCGACTGACCTTGTAATTGCTATAAAACTCGTCGATTTCGTCGAGCAGCAGGCGCACACGATGTTGCGCACGCTGCAGGCGCTTGGTGGTGCGCACGATGCCGACGTAGTCCCACATGAAGCGCCGCAGTTCGTCCCAGTTGTGGGCGATGATCACGTCTTCATCCGAATCGGTGACCTGGCTGGCGTCCCAGGACGGCAGGTCGGCAGGCATTTGCACCTGGTTCAGATTGGCAACGATGTCGGCGGCCGCTGATCGCGCATAGACGAAGCATTCGAGCAGGGAGTTGCTGGCCATGCGGTTGGCGCCGTGCAGCCCGGTGAAGCTGGTTTCGCCGATGGCATAAAGGCCGGGCACATCACTACGCCCGGCCTGATCGACGAGCACGCCGCCGCAGGTGTAGTGCGCCGCAGGTACTACGGGTATCGGTTGCCGGGTGATATCGATGCCGAATTCCAGGCAGCGTTGATAAACGGTGGGGAAGTGGTTTTTGACGAAGTCCGCCGGCTTGTGGCTGATATCCAGATAGACACAGTCGACACCCAGGCGCTTCATTTCATGGTCTATGGCGCGGGCGACGATATCCCGCGGTGCCAGCTCCTCGCGTGGGTCGAAGCGTGGCATGAAGCGTTCGCCGTTGGGCAGGCGCAGCAGGGCGCCTTCGCCACGCAGCGCCTCGGTGACCAGAAAACTCTTGGCCTGAGGATGATACAGGCAGGTCGGATGGAACTGGTTGAACTCCAGATTGCCGACCCGGCAGCCGGCGCGCCAGGCCATGGCGATGCCGTCACCGCAAGCGCCATCCGGGTTGCTGGTATAGAGGTAGACTTTGGCCGCGCCACCCGTGGCGAGAATGACGAAGCGTGCGTGATGGGTGTCCACCTCGCCGCTGCGCCGATCCAGCACATAGGCACCCAGACAGCGCAGCCCCTCGCGGCCGAGTTTGCGCTCGGTGATCAGATCCACTGCTACGCGTTGTTCGAGTAGTTCGACATTGCTGCGCTGACGCGTGCGTTCGAGCAGGGTGTTGAAGATCGCGGCACCGGTCGCATCGGCGGCGTGGATGATCCGCCGATGGCTATGACCGCCCTCGCGGGTCAGATGGAACTCGAAACCGCCATCCTCGCGATCATGTTCATCGTCGCGAGTGAAGGGCACCCCTTGGTCGATCAGCCACTGAATGGCTTCGCGGCTGTGTTCCACGGTGAAGCGCACGGCGTCTTCACGGCACAGGCCGCCGCCGGCATTCAGTGTGTCATCCACATGGGAATCGACGGTGTCGCTATCGTCCAGCACGGCCGCCACGCCACCCTGAGCCCAATAGGTCGAGCCATTGGCCAATTCACCTTTGCTCAGCACGGCAATGCTCAGGTGTTCGGGGAGCGTCAGGGCCAGGGTCAGGCCGGCGGCGCCGCTGCCGATGACCAGGACGTCGTGCTGGAAATGTTGGCTCATTATTCGAATATTCCGCTGAGTGGCGACCGGTAGGGTCTATTGACGCTTCAGCGCAAGTTGCAGGGGCAGCGCGGTCGTGCTGAAGCGTCAACAGACCCTAGTATATAGAGGGGGGCAACGGCACAATAGTCAGTCCGGTGGGTTGTCTCGAGCAGAAGGTGTATCGTGGGCGGCTGGCGATGTGCCTGCCCAGGGCTGTCCACCGCAAGTGGTGCTGGAGTTTCATATGCTCTGCTATAGCCAGGATGAACTTTCTTAGTAGTCAAGGTTCTATAGCGGAGTCGCCCCGGAGAGGGACTGTGTTTGGTGGGCCGGGCGAACGAAGGTCGCGTCAGCGGGATTCGTTTCGGCAAGTCAGGCGATCTAAGACTATTTGCGCAGCAGGGGCATGCCCTGGTGCGTCGTTTCGTGCAAAACCAAAAATGTTTTGCGGGAAGCTTGTTCGGAGGGGGAGAACTTTTGCACATGGCCCGAGTCTATTTTCGCAGACCGATCCTGGCAGACGCTGACCTCCTACGGGCTCAATGAGGAGTATTCATGCTAACCCAGGAAGAGGATCAGCAGCTGGTCGAGCGCGTTCAACGTGGCGACAAGCGAGCGTTTGATCTGTTGGTGCTGAAGTACCAGCACAAGATTCTCGGGTTGATCGTGCGATTCGTGCACGACACCCATGAAGCTCAGGATGTAGCCCAAGAAGCTTTCGTAAAAGCTTATCGGGCGCTGGGAAACTTTCGCGGTGACAGTGCGTTCTATACATGGCTGTATCGAATCGCCATCAACACGGCGAAGAATCATCTGGTGTCGCGCGGTCGGCGGCCACCGGATAACGATGTAAGCGCAGAGGATGCAGAGTTCTACGACGGCGATCATGCCCTCAAGGACATCGAGTCTCCCGAGCGTGCGCTACTGAGGGATGAAATCGAAGCCACCGTGCATCGGAGCATCCAACAGTTGCCAGAAGATTTGCGAACCGCGCTAACGTTACGTGAATTTGATGGTCTGAGTTACGAAGACATTGCGAGCGTCATGCAATGTCCTGTTGGCACCGTGCGTTCGCGAATCTTTCGGGCGCGTGAAGCCATCGACAAGTCCCTGCAACCGCTGTTGCAGGAAGCCTGAGACAGCGGCGACAGCCAAGAGAGGAACCGCTATGAGTCGTGAAGCCCTGCAGGAATCGCTGTCCGCGGTGATGGATAACGAAGCGGATGAACTTGAATTTCGGCGTGTGCTCAGTGCGAGCGACGATGCCGAATTGCGTGCTACCTGGTCGCGTTACCAGGTCGCTCGTGCCGTGATGCACAAGGATCTGCTGGTGCCGCGGCTGGACATCGCCGCAGCCGTTTCCGCTGCCCTGGAAAACGATGTCACGCCCGTGGCGCAGGAACAGAAAAAGGTCGTGCGTGGCCCTTGGCGTAGCCTGGGACGCGTAGCTGTTGCGGCTACCGTAACCGTTGCGGTGCTGGCCGGTGTGCGTTTCTACAATCAGGACGATGTTGCCGGAGCACAACTGGCTCAGCAGGATCAACCGTCCATTGCTCTGCCGCAAGCTCAGGGGCCGGCCATTCTGGCGGGTTTCAATACTTCGGACGAACAACCGAGTGTAGAAAACGTTTCCGCCGGAGGAGAAAGCTGGCATGAGCAGCGTCTCCCTGAGTACTTGCGTCAGCATGCTCAGCAGTCTGCTCCCGGTGCCGCAGAGAATGCGCTGCCGTTCGCCCGATCTGCGAGTGTAGAAGAGCGTTAAGAAGAACGCGCATGCGCTTCATTCCCGTTGTTTCGCTGGTGATCGGCAGCTTTTTGGCACTACCCGCCATGGCTGCCGACGCTCAGGACTGGTTGCAGAGGCTGAATAACGCCGAAAGCAGCCAAAGCTTCCAGGGCATTTTCGTTTACGAACGCAACGGCAACCTTTCCACCCACAGTATCTGGCGTCAGGTCGAGCCAGGTGGTGGCGTGCGCGAGCGGTTGCTGCGGCTCGATGGTGCGCCTCAGGAAGTGCTGCGGGTCAATGGGCGGGCTCAATGCGCCAGCGGCTCTTTGCCCGTTCAGTTGGTCGATGACCAGGCGTGGCCCAGCCATGCTTTGAATACCGAGCAATTAGGCGAGTGGTATGAGCTGCGAGTGACCGGCGAATCCCGCGTTGCGGGGCGTCCGGCTGTGGTTCTTGGTTTGCTACCGCGTGATCAGCATCGCTATGGTGTTGAACTGCATCTGGATCGAGAAACTGGCTTGCCGCTCAAATCGTTACTGGTTAACGATAAAGGCATGTTGCTCGAGCGTTTCCAGTTCACTCAACTGGATACCGCCAATATCCAGCCCGCTGCGGTACTGCAACCTTCTGCCGATTGCGCACCTGTGCGCGTCATCAAAGCCGAAAAGAAACAGCCGGAGCTCTGGCACTCCGATTGGCTGCCGCCTGGCTTCAATCTCAGTGCTGTGACTCAGCGACGTAGCCCCGCCTCCGCAGACACCGTCGATTGTCTGATCTACGATGACGGCCTGGCGCGTTTTTCCGTATTCCTCGAGCCCTTGCATGGTGTGGCGGTTGCCGATGCGCGCAGCCAGCTGGGGCCTACCGTGGCTGTTTCCCGACGCCTGACAACCGATGATGGAGATGTCATGGTTACGGTAGTGGGAGAGATTCCGTTGGGAACGGCGGAGCGTGTCGCCATGTCGATGCGCACCGACGATGTGCATGCAACGCCATAAGGATCGACGATAACGATCAAGGTCGATGGTGCCGCTGTATCGTCATGTTCTGTTTTACCGATGGCCCCGCAGGGGGCTCGTTTGTTCTGGATGGGGAAGAAACTGTAATGTCGATGCCTAGCCTGAAAACCTACGCTGCCGCGCTGTTCGCGGTGTTTATGATGGGGCAGTCCATTGTCGCGCATGCGCAATTGCCGGACTTCACGCCTTTGGTCGAAGCCGCTTCGCCTGCCGTGGTCAATATCAGTACCCGGCAGAAAGTACCCAATGCCGTCGCCAGCAATGGTGGTCTCGCCATTCCTGATCTCGAAGGCTTGCCGCCCATGTTTCGCGAGTTCTTCGAGCGCAACATTCCTCAACCGCCCCGCTCACCAGGTGGCGGTGGTCGTCAGCGTGAGGCTCAGTCGCTGGGTTCGGGGTTCATCATTTCCAAGGATGGCTACATCCTGACCAACAACCATGTGGTCGCCGATGCCGACGAGATCATCGTGCGTTTGTCCGACCGCAGCGAGCTGGAAGCCAAACTGATAGGCACCGATCCGCGCAGCGATGTAGCCCTGCTCAAGGTCGACGCTGACGATCTGCCCACCGTGAAACTGGGCAACTCCGACAACCTAAAGGTGGGTGAGTGGGTGTTGGCCATCGGTTCGCCCTTCGGCTTCGATCACTCGGTGACTGCCGGTATCGTCAGCGCCAAGGGCCGCAGCCTGCCTAATGAAAGTTATGTGCCGTTCATCCAGACCGATGTCGCGATCAACCCGGGTAACTCGGGCGGCCCGCTGTTTAACCTGGATGGCGAAGTGGTCGGCATCAACTCGCAGATATTCACCCGTTCCGGCGGTTTCATGGGGCTGTCCTTCGCCATTCCGATGAGCGTGGCGATGGATGTGGCCGATCAGTTGAAGGCCAGCGGCAAGGTCAGCCGTGGCTGGCTGGGTGTGGTCATCCAGGAAGTGAACAAGGATCTCGCCGAGTCCTTCGGTCTGGAGAAGCCGGCCGGTGCGCTGGTCGCCCAGGTGCTTGAAGACGGCCCGGCCGCCAAGGGCGGATTGCAGGTGGGTGACGTGATTCTCAGTCTGGACGGCAAGCCGATTATCATGTCCGCCGATCTGCCTCACCTTGTCGGTGTCTTGAAACCGGGTACCAAGGCCAATCTGGAGATCGTTCGCGAGGGCGCGCGCAAAAACCTGAGTCTGGCCGTTGGCACCATGCCCGCCGATGACGGCGACGAGGTCGCCGAAAGCGCTACGCCGGGCGTCGAGCGCAGCAGCAACCGTCTTGGCGTCAGTGTCGGCGAACTTACCAGTGAGCAGAAGAAGGCCCTGGATCTCAAAGGCGGTGTCGTTATCCGCGAAGTACAGGACGGCCCTGCTGCCCTGATCGGCCTGCGTCCTGGCGACGTGATCACGCACCTGAACAACCAGGCAATCGGTTCGGCGAAGAATTTCACCGAGGTCGCGCAGTCGCTGCCGAAAAACCGTTCCGTCTCCATGCGCGTGCTACGCCAGGGACGTGCCAGTTTCATCACCTTCAAACTGGCTGAATAACACCTGTCGTCGGCTGTGATAAAAGGGCGATGAGAGTCGCCCTTTTTTATGGCCGGTTATTTGCGACGCCGCCCATGGGGCTGTCGCTGGTAGGCGAGAAAGTTTTCTCGCGTTGATTTTTTGTTTCCGCGAGTGCTCAAGCAGGTAAATAGCCCGTTCAAGCGGTTGTCCCGACGTGACGTGGGGGTAACCACTCGGTTAAACTTCGCGGCTATTTTCGGCGGGCAGTCGCCTGCGGCCTTTTCGAGTGTTGTCCTGTGAGTGACCTGAGTCATATCCGCAATTTTTCCATCATTGCCCACATTGACCACGGCAAGTCGACGCTGGCTGACCGTTTCATTCAGATGTGCGGTGGTCTGACCGCGCGTGAGATGGAGGCCCAGGTTCTCGATTCCATGGATCTGGAGCGTGAGCGCGGCATCACCATCAAGGCCCACAGCGTCACCCTGTATTACAAGGCGCAGGACGGTATCACCTATCAGCTGAACTTCATCGACACGCCCGGCCACGTCGACTTCACCTATGAGGTGAGCCGCTCGCTGGCCGCCTGCGAGGGCGCGTTGCTGGTGGTCGATGCCGGTCAGGGCGTGGAGGCGCAATCGGTCGCCAACTGCTACACCGCCATCGAGCAGGGCCTGGAAGTCATGCCGGTGCTGAACAAGATGGATCTGCCCCAGGCCGATCCGGATCGGGTCAAGGACGAGATCGAGAAGATCATCGGCATCGACGCCACCGATGCCGTGGCCTGCAGCGCCAAGAGCGGCATGGGTGTCGATGAGGTGCTCGAGCGCCTGGTGCATACGATTCCGGCGCCGACTGGTGACATCGAGGCGCCGTTGCAAGCGCTGATCATCGATTCCTGGTTCGACAACTACCTGGGCGTCGTCTCGCTGGTGCGTGTACGTCACGGCCGGGTGAAGAAGGGCGACAAGATCCTGGTCAAGTCCACCGGCAAGGTGCATCTGGTCGACAGCGTTGGCGTGTTCAACCCGAAACACACCGCCACCGCCGACCTCAAGGCCGGTGAAGTGGGCTTTATCATCGCCAGCATCAAAGACATTCACGGCGCGCCGGTGGGGGATACCCTGACCTTGAACTCGACGCCAGACGTCGAAATGCTGCCCGGTTTCAAGCGTATCCAGCCGCAAGTGTATGCAGGCCTGTTTCCGGTCAGCTCCGACGATTTCGAAGATTTCCGCGATGCACTGCAGAAGCTGACCCTCAACGACTCGTCGCTGCAGTACCTGCCGGAAAGCTCCGATGCCCTGGGCTTCGGCTTCCGCTGCGGCTTCCTCGGTATGTTGCACATGGAGATCATTCAGGAGCGCCTGGAGCGCGAGTACGACCTGGATCTGATCACCACCGCGCCGAGCGTTATTTTCGAAGTCGTGCTCAAGAACGGTGAAACGATCTACGTCGATAACCCGTCCAAACTGCCGGATGTGTCCTCGGTCGAGGATTTCCGCGAGCCGATCGTGCAGGCCACCATCCTGGTGCCGCAGGAGCACCTGGGTAACGTCATCACCCTGTGCATCGAGAAGCGTGGCGTTCAGCGCGACATGCAGTTCCTCGGCACCCAGGTTCAGGTTCGCTACGATCTGCCCATGAACGAAGTGGTGCTCGATTTCTTCGACCGCCTGAAGTCCACCAGCCGTGGCTATGCCTCGCTGGATTACCATTTCGACCGTTATCAGTCGGCCAACCTGGTCAAGCTCGATGTATTGATCAACGGCGATAAGGTCGACGCGCTGGCGCTGATTGTGCATAAGGACAACGCTCACTACAAAGGGCGTCAGTTGACCGAGAAGATGAAAGAGCTGATCCCTCGGCAGATGTTCGACGTGGCGATCCAGGCCGCCATTGGCGGGCAGATCGTGGCGCGTACGACTGTCAAGGCATTGAGAAAGAACGTTCTGGCCAAGTGCTACGGCGGCGACGTAAGCCGTAAGCGCAAGCTGTTGGAAAAACAGAAGGCTGGTAAGAAGCGCATGAAGCAGGTAGGTAACGTGGAAATTCCACAGGAAGCCTTCCTTGCTGTACTCAAGTTGGATAGTTAAGGCCTATGTCATTTAATTTTCCGCTGTTGCTGGTCATCGCCGTCGCCGTGTGCGGCGCTCTGGCTCTGTTCGATCTGGTGTTCCTGGCGCCCCGGCGGCGTGCGGCGATCGCCAGCTATCAGGGCAAGGTCGAGCAAGCCGACGAGGCGGTGGTCGAGAAGCTGAACAAGGAGCCGTTGCTGGTCGAGTACGGCAAGTCGTTCTTTCCAGTGCTGGCCATCGTGCTGGTGTTGCGCTCCTTTCTGGTCGAACCCTTCCAGATCCCGTCCGGTTCGATGATCCCGACCCTCGAGGTTGGCGATTTCATCCTGGTCAACAAGTTCGCCTACGGTATTCGCCTGCCGGTACTGGACACCAAGGTGATCGAAGTGGGTGATCCGCAGCGTGGCGACGTCATGGTGTTTCGCTACCCCAGCGACCCAAACGTCAATTACATCAAGCGGGTTATCGGTCTGCCGGGTGACCATGTTCGCTACAGCAGCGACAAGCACCTGTTCGTCAATGGCGAGGCCGTGGCCGAGCAATTGATCGGCGAAGAGCCGGGCAGCCTGGGCAGCGCCACGCTGTACAGCGAGCGTCTGGGTGAAGTGGAGCACCGCATCCGCAAGGAAATGAACCGCTACCGCGCCGAGCCTGGCAAGGAATGGACGATTCCTGAAGGGCACTACTTCATGATGGGCGACAACCGCGACAACTCCAACGACAGCCGCTACTGGAACGACCCGAGCATTCCCAAGGATGTACTGGGCATGGTTCCGGATCGCAACATTGTCGGCAAGGCATTCGCCATCTGGATGAGTTGGCCGGATTCGAAGTTCAGCCACCTGCCGAACTTCTCCCGTGTCGGGCTCATTCACTGATCTGATGAATATTTGTGGCGCCGTTCAATACGGCGCCGCCAGCTATCTATAGTCTTCTCATGCGCCCGATGCGCATGACTGGAACTATTTGGATATTGGGGAAAAACATGAAATTCGCACGCTCGCAGCAAGGCTTGTCTATTGTGAGTTGGCTGGTGGTGCTTGCTGTGGTGGCGTTTCTCGCCAGCACCGCGTTCAAGGTGATTCCGCATTACCTCGACTATATGTCGATGGAAAAGATCATCACCTCGGTGGAAACCGACAAGTTGCAGGAAGTCAGAACCGTGGGCGATTTCTATTCCCACGTCAGCCGTGGCATGACGGTCAACAGCATCCGCGACCTGAACCTGAAGGAAGTCTTGAAGGTGACCATCGAGAACAATGAGTTTCTCGCCCACCTGAAGTATGAAAAACGTGAATCGCTGATCGAGAACCTCGATCTGGTGGTTAATTTCGATAAAGAATTCCGTGTGCGTATGCCGTGAGTGTTTCGTTGACCCGCCTCGAGCGCCAGCTCGGGCACAGTTTCAAGGATCAGGATCTGATGATCCTGGCGCTGACCCACCGTAGCTTCGCCGGGCGCAATAACGAGCGTCTGGAGTTTCTCGGTGATGCCATCCTCAATTTCGTTGCCGGTGAAGCGCTCTACGAGCGCTTTCCCCAGGCCCGTGAAGGGCAGCTGTCGAGGCTGCGTGCGCGTCTGGTGAAAGGCGAGACCCTGGCCATACTGGCCCGCGGTTTCGACCTGGGCGAGTACCTGCGTCTGGGTTCCGGCGAGCTGAAGAGTGGCGGTTTCCGTCGTGATTCGATCCTCGCCGATGCGCTGGAAGCCCTGATCGGCGCCATCTACCTGGATGCCGGCATGGACGTCGCCCGGGAGCGCGTGCTGGCCTGGTTGACCAACGAGCTGGACGGTCTGACCCTGGTCGATACCAACAAGGATCCCAAGACCCGTCTGCAGGAATTCCTGCAGTCACGTGCCTGCGAGCTGCCGCGTTACGAGGTGGTCGATATTCAGGGCGAGCCCCATTGCCGAACATTCGTGGTCGAGTGTCAGGTCAACTTACTCAATGATAAAACCCTGGGCCAAGGCGCCAGTCGCCGCATCGCCGAACAGGTAGCGGCGACGGCAGCGCTGATCGCTCTGGGTGTGGAGAACGGCAATGACTGATTCGCCTGTAACACGCTGTGGCTACGTCGCCATCGTCGGCCGGCCCAACGTGGGCAAGTCGACGTTGCTCAATCACATTCTCGGCCAGAAGCTGGCGATCACTTCGCGCAAGCCGCAGACCACCCGTCACAACATGCTCGGTATCAAGACCGAGGGTGACGTACAGGCCATCTACGTCGATACCCCCGGCCTGCACAAGAACAACGAGAAAGCGCTCAACCGTTACATGAACAAGAACGCTTCGTCGGCCCTCAAGGATGTCGACGTGGTGATCTTCGTGGTCGACCGTACCCGCTGGACCGACGAAGACCAGATGGTGCTCGAACGTGTTCAGTACGTGCAGGGGCCGGTGATCCTGGCGGTCAACAAGACTGATCGCCTGGACGACAAGGCCGATCTGATGCCGCACCTGAAGTGGCTGGCAGAGCAGTTGCCGAATGCCGAGATCGTGCCCGTGTCGGCGCAGCAGGGCCACAACCTCGATTCTCTGGAAAAACTGGTCGGTGAGCGTCTGCCGGAAGGTGTGCACTTCTTCCCGGAAGACCAGATCACCGACCGCTCCGGGCGCTTTTTCGCCGCCGAACTGGTGCGCGAGAAGATCATGCGTCAGCTGGGCGCCGAGCTGCCTTACCAGATCACCGTAGAAATCGAGGAGTTCAAGCGCGAAGGGCGGATCATGCATATCCACGCACTGATCCTGGTCGAGCGTGACGGGCAGAAGAAGATCATCATTGGCGAGAAGGGCGAGCGCATCAAGCGTATTGGTCAGGACGCGCGCAAGGACATGGAGTCGATGTTCGACACCAAGGTCATGCTCAACCTCTGGGTCAAGGTCAAAAGCGGTTGGTCCGACGACGAGCGCGCCCTGCGTTCTCTCGGTTACGACACTATCTGATACAGCCATCCCGCCGCCTCGCGGCTGGTACCGACAGCGGGTGATTCAGCATGCTTGCGCTCAGCCAGCCCGCCTATGTTCTGCACAGCCGCGCGTACCGTGAAAGCAGTGCGCTGGTCGATTTCCTCACACCCCAGGGGCGTTTGCGTGCCGTGTTGCGTGGCGCGCGGGGCAAGGCCGGTAGTCTGGGCCGCCCGTTCATTCCTCTCGAACTGGAAACCCGCGGGCGCGGTGAGCTGAAGAACGTGGGCCGGCTGGAAGCGGCCGGCATTCCCAATCTGCTCACGGGTGAGGCGCTGTTCAGTGGCCTTTACCTGAATGAATTGCTGATCCGTGTGCTGCCAGCGGAAGACCCTCATCCCGTCATTTTCGAGCAGTACGCCGTCACCGTACTGGCGCTGGCCCAGGGGCGAGCGCTGGAGCCGCTGTTGCGCGCCTTCGAGTGGCGCCTGCTCGACGAACTCGGCTATGGTTTTGCCCTCGACAGCGATGTGCAGGGTGACCCCGTGGTCGCCGCCGGGCTTTACCGGCTGCAGGCCGACAGTGGCCTGCTACCCATCGGCCATTGGCAGCCGGGCGCCTTTCTCGGCAGCGAGCTGCTGGCCATGGCCGAGGCGGACTGGACGGCACCGGGTGCGCTGGCAGCCGCCAAGCGTCTGATGCGCCAGGCGCTCGCTCCTCATCTGGGTGGCCGACCGCTGGTCAGCCGCGAATTGTTCATGACGCTCAAGGAGCCGATCCGTGACTGAAACCAATCGTGTTTTGCTGGGCGTGAATATCGACCACGTCGCCACCCTGCGTCAGGCGCGCGGTACGCGTTATCCCGACCCGGTGAAGGCGGCGCTGGACGCCGAGGAGGCGGGTGCCGATGGCATCACCGTGCACCTGCGCGAAGATCGTCGGCATATCCAGGAGCGCGATGTGCGCCTGCTCAAGGAAGTGCTGCAGACGCGTATGAACTTCGAGATGGGGGTGACCGACTTCATGCTCGATTTCGCCGAAGAAATTCGCCCTGAACACGTCTGCCTGGTACCGGAAACCCGTCAGGAACTGACCACTGAAGGTGGCCTGGACGTGGCAGGCCAGGAAGCGCGCATCGCCGCTGCGGTACAGCGCCTGGCTGCTATCGGCAGTGAAGTCTCGCTGTTCATCGACGCTGATCCGCGGCAGATCGAGGCGAGCAAACGTGTCGGTGCCCCGGCCATCGAACTGCACACCGGTCGTTATGCCGATGCTCATGACCCGCACGAGGCTGCCGCCGAGCTGCAGCGTATCCGCGAAGGTGTTGCCCTGGGCGTCTCGCTCGGGCTGATCGTCAACGCCGGCCATGGCCTGCATTACCACAACGTCGAGCCGGTGGCGGCGATCTCCGGCATCAACGAACTGAACATCGGTCACGCGTTGGTCAGCCACGCTCTGTTCGTTGGCTTCAAGGATGCAGTGCGGGAGATGAAGCAACTGATCCAGGACGCCGCCGCGCGCTGTTAGCGGCGTGTGCCGTAGGCCACTGCGACTTGTGCCGCCAGCGCGTCGGCGGCTGCGCCACGGTTGCTGCCGCGCAGCAACTTGATGTGATAGTCGCCCAGCGGCGGCAGCCCGTGCTCCTGCTGGTTGAGACGACGTAGCGGCGGCTTGACCAGGCTGGCAGGGAAAGCCGCGATGGCCAGATCGGCGAGCAGCGCCGCTTCCTGGCCGGCGCATTGCTCGCTGGAGTAGGCGATTCGGTAACTGCGCCCCATGCGATCGAGTCCGTCCATGGCTGCGCGTCGCCAGGCGCAGCCATGGCTTGCTACGGCCAGCGGCAGCGGGCTGCGTTTGATTGCCAGTCCGCCATCACGGCCTGCCCACACCAGCGCTTCGCTGCAGATGATTTCGCCACGGGAGTCGTCGGCATCACCGTTGCCGGTGTTGATCAGCGTGAGGTCGAGTTCCCCCTCATCCAGGCGTTCGATCAGCTCACGGCTGCGGCCTACCGATACGTCGACCTGAACTGCCGGATGGCTGAGGGCGAACTGCGACAGCAGCTCGGGGAGGGCACCCACGCCGATATCGAAGGCCGTGCCAAAGCGAACCGTGCCCGCCAGGTTCGGAACCAGAAAGTGCGATACGGCCTCTTCGTTGAGCTTGAGCAGGCGCCGGGCGTAGCCGAGCAGCATTTCACCATCCGAGGTGAGCCGCACGCGGCGACTCTCGCGCAGAAAAAGGGTGCGCCCCAGGGTTTCTTCCAAGCGTTTGATCTGTTGGCTGACGGCCGCGGTGGTGCGGAAAACCTGTGCGGCGGTACGGGTGAAACTGCCACTCTCGGCGATCCCGACAAAGGTCTTCAGCACGTCGCTTTCCAATAGTGGAAGGGAGGCGGGTAGCTCGGCGAGCATGGCTGTATTCATGGTGACGTTAATATTTTCTTAATTGGTTGTTAGGTATTACTCGTTTGTCTTAACGATAGGCGCAACTCAATCTGTCAGCAAGCCATCGCCGATAACCGGTGATCAAGGGTTGTTGAGGAGAGTTGTCATGACAGCGAACAAACAACATGTGGCAGGTTCTGAGCACGCGACTCAAGGGCAAGCACCGAGTATGACTCCGCCTGGGCTGCCGCAATGGCTGGGCGACTGGTATTTCGCCTGGAGCTGGCGCCGCAAGATGCGCCGCCTGCTCGCACTCGAAAACCTTGGTCAGGTGCGCTTGGGCAGCGCGCGTGAGCGAGTAAGCGCCGGAGCGCAGATGCCGCTCAGGGTGGTCGTTGCGCGGCAGGCCGAGTGGCGCCGCAAAAGTGACGGCGAATAAACACGACACTGTGATGCCGGGAGAAAGCTGCAGGCATGTAGCCTCAACCTTTGTTTGAGGCTTGCAGCTGCTCTTCAGGGCTTGCGCGCGACCAGCACCGCGCGGCGTGGTGCCGGTAGGCCTTCGATGGTGCGGCGATGATCCAGCGGGTCGAGAAATTCCGGTAGCGACTGGAAGCGCATCCACTCGGTGCTGCGTTGTTCCTCGATCGAGGTAATGCTGACGTCCACACAGCGCACGTCGACGAAGCCGGCACGGCGCAACCACAGTTCCAACGCCGGTACCGAGGGCAGGAACCACACGTTGCGCATCTGCGCGTAACGATCTTCGGGCACCAGCACCTGGTTGGCATCGCCTTCCACCACCAGAGTCTCCAATACCAGTTCGCCACCCTTGAGCAGGCAGTCCTTGAGTTCCAGCAGATGGTCGATGGGTGAGCGTCGGTGGTACAGCACGCCCATGGAAAACACGGTGTCGAAGCCTTGCAGTTTCGCGGGCAGTTCCTCGATACCGATGGGCAGGTGCCAGGCCGGCATGTCCGGCAGGTAGCGTTTCATGGCCAGGAACTGGCAGAGGAACAACCAGTTCGGATCGATGCCGACCACGCTTTCGGCGCCGTCGCCGAGCATCCGCCACATGTAGTAGCCATTGCCGCAACCGACATCGAGTACGCGCTTGCCGGCCAGATCCAGGTGCGGGGAAACCCGCTGCCATTTCCAGTCGGAACGCCATTCGGTGTCCACGTGTACACCGAACAGATGGAACGGGCCTTTGCGCCAGGGGATCAGACCACGCAGGGCACTATCCAGGGAGGCCTGTGCGGCCTCGTCACGAGGGCCGTCGAGCTTGAAGTCCTTGAGCAGATCGATCTGCTCGGCGTCCAGTGGCGGTAGCGCCTCGACAGCGTCATACCAGCGCTGCAGGTCGCCATGACCGATGGCCAGCTTGGCGTCGATCTGCCCTGGCAGGTCGGCGCTCCATTCCTGCAGCGGCGTCCCGGCGAGCTGTGCTTGCAGGGCGTCGAGATCCATGCGCCGCATCATGGCAGGGCCACCAGGGAGGTGAAGTTCAGGCACTGGAACCATGGCACCACCTTGCTGAAACCGGCGGCGAGCAGGCGTTCGCGGTGTTGTTCGAGGCTATCGGGCAGCATCACGTTTTCGATGGCGCTGCGTTTCTGGGCGATTTCCAGCTCGCTGTAACCGTTGGCGCGCTTGAAGGCGACATGCAAATCGGTGAGCAAGGCATGCTGTTGTTCGTCTTCGAAGCGCAGCTTCTCCGACAGAATCAGCGCACCACCAGGCAGCAGCGTGCGGTGAATACGGCTGAGCAGCTCCAGACGGTTCTCCGGCGCGATGAACTGCAGAGTGAAGTTCATCGCCACCAGGGAGGCGGGTTGCCAGTCCATGGCGAGAATGTCCGCTTCGATAACCTCGACCGGCAGCAATTCCTGAAACATGGCGTCCTGGGCGTGCAGATATTCGCGACAGCGTTCGACCATGGCGGCGGAATTGTCCACCGCGATGACCCTGCAACCCTCGATCTGTACGTGGCGACGCAGCGCCTGGGTGACGGCGCCCAGCGAACAGCCCAGGTCATAGAGCAGGCTGCCTGGTCGAGCGAACTGGCCGGCCAGCACGCCGATGTTCTCGACGATGGTCGGGTAACCGGGTACCGAGCGCTTGATCATGTCCGGGAACACCCGGGCCACGTCTTCGTTGAAGACGAAGTCCGGTACCTGATCCAGTGGCTGGGCGAAAAGTTGGTCGGGCTGTCTGTTCACGATCTGTCTGCGCGGAGCTGGAAAGGCGCGCATTTTAGCCAAGTCCGGCGATTAGCCAAACCTTGTCGGGTGTATTCGTGCGATCCCCGGCGTAGGAGCATGCTTGCGGGCGAGCCGGAGCCCCACTCCTGGACACAGACCCTAGGGCTTGTTGAGATACAGCTTTCCCTACCCCGCCTTCCTGTGGTGAAATTTTGGGTATGACTAGACTTGTACTCACCGACGCCCAATGGGCGAAGATGGAGCCACATTGCCTGGGCA
>NZ_QJUI01000028.1 GCF_004327285.1 Phytopseudomonas daroniae | reverse complement strand
TCCCGAACTCAGTAGTGAAACAATGCATCGCCGATGGTAGTGTGGGGTCTCCCCATGTGAGAGTAGGTCATCGTCAAGCTTCTACTAGAAACCCCAGATCTCGACAGAGGTCTGGGGTTTCGTCTTTATGGCGCGGGAAAAAGGCCGCAGGCAGGCAGGGAGCGAGCGTGTGCGGGCAAGCTACAGGTCGCACGCCGGAGTCGGCTTGCCGGCGAGGCTCTTGAACCGCGGCTCGCCGGCAAGGCTAGGCGCCCCCGCAGCTCCTACAAAAGCCCGTCCTACGCGCGAGGGCCTTTGGCGTTGGTGGCCCTCCGCGGGTATCGCTGCGCTCAACCCAGGCTACGGAAGAAGCAACCGTACGGCCTTAGCGTGGTGGTGGGCTCGTGCTGGAAGGGTGGAAGGGTGGAAGGGTGGAGCGTCTTCCATATCTGTTCATTTTCACACCAGCGAGGCAATTGCGTTTCCGCCCTCGGTAGGCAGCGGCGGAGCGCATCGCTATCATGCGCACCTTATTGCACGGCAGGTTCGGCATGCAGCCTTTATTGCGACTTTTACAAGATGGCCAGTTCCATTCGGGCGAAGAACTCGGTGCAGCGATTGGTGTGAGCCGCGCTGCGATATGGAAGCGGCTGCAGGCGCTCGAGGCTGAGTTCGATCTCAGCATCCACAAGGTGCGTGGTCGCGGTTATCGTCTTGAGGCGCCGC
Organism: Phytopseudomonas daroniae; assembly: GCF_004327285.1. Taxonomy (GTDB): domain Bacteria; phylum Pseudomonadota; class Gammaproteobacteria; order Pseudomonadales; family Pseudomonadaceae; genus Aquipseudomonas; species Aquipseudomonas daroniae. The sequence goes on along the minus strand of NZ_QJUI01000028.1, from coordinate 43,144 downwards.
TTTCTCTATTGGCGGATGACGCACTTGGCCTGCCGAGTGGCTGGTCCGTCACGCTCCTGCAGCAGGTGGACTCCACCAACGCGGAAGCCCTGCGTCGTCTGGCATCTGCAGCGGTGCCGCCTTTTCTGGTCATTGCAGAGCAGCAGACTGCAGGCCGCGGGCGTCGTGGGCGGAGTTGGGTGAGCCCTTTCGGGGAGAACCTGTACTACAGCCTGGTGCTGCGTATCACCGGGGGCATGCGTCAGATAGAAGGCTTGAGCCTGGTGGTTGGCCTCGCCTTGCTGCATACCATCCGCGGGGCAGGTGTTACTGATGTTGGCCTGAAGTGGCCCAATGACTTGTTGGTGGGTGGGCGCAAGATTGCCGGCATCCTACTGGAGTTATCCGGTGACCCCGCTGATGTTTGCCATGTAGTAATCGGAATTGGGGTCAACATCAATATGCGGGTAGTGGCTGGAGATGTCATCGATCAGCCTTGGACGTCGATCAGGCAGATCCTGGGGGCACAGATCGATCGCAACCGTTTCGTGAGCGACCTCAGTCTCCAGCTTGAGTGCTACCTGGAATTGCATCGACGGGATGGTTTTGCCGCTCTGCGTGAACAGTGGGAGGCTAATCACCTGTGGCAAGGTCGAGCGGTGTCACTCGCAGTCGGTGTGCAGTCTGTGGATGGGTGTGTTCTGGGTGTCGATGACAGCGGCGCATTGCGCCTCGATATTGATGGTAGCGAGCGCGTGTTCAGTGGTGGGGAGCTTAGCTTGAGGTTGCGTGATGATTCTTGAGCTTGATTGTGGCAACAGCTTTATCAAGTGGCGTGTTCTGCCTAGGCAGGATGATGCTCGGGTGGTTGCCGGTGGCGTGGTCGGTAGCGATGAGGAGCTTCTCGGTGCGCTGATCTCTCGCTTTCCTGGAGAGCTGTTCACCTGTCGCCTTGTCAGTGTGCGTACTGAAGATGAAACGCGACTCCTGGTGGATGCCTTGAAGGCGCGTTTCGGTATCGATTGCATGATTGCCGCGCCGGCGAAGGAGCTGGCTGGTGTGAGCAATGGCTATGATGAATACCAGCGCTTGGGACTCGATCGATGGCTTGCGGTAGTCGGCGCTTACAGCTTGGAGCGGCGTGCCTGTCTGGTTCTGGATCTGGGTACTGCGATCACCTCGGACTTCATCAATGCGGCTGGCAACCACCTGGGCGGTTTCATCTGTCCGGGGATGCCGCTGATGCGCAATCAACTGCGCACCCATACTCGCCGCATTCGTTATGACGATGCTGTTGCTGAGCGGGCGCAGCACAGCCTGACGCCTGGACGTTCAACGGCTGAAGCCGTGGAGCGTGGTTGCCTACTGATGTTGCGCGGCTTCGTCGATACCCAGCTTGAGCTTGCTCGCCAGCAATGTGGCGATGATGTGACCGTATTTCTTACTGGTGGGGATGCTGTACTGGCCGCCGAATGGGTGCCTGCTGCGCGCGTGGTGCCGGATCTGGTGTTTATTGGCTTGGCGATCGCCTGTCCACTGGCGAGGGGATAGGTTATGCGCTGGATTTTCATGCTCCTGGTGGTGCTGAATGCTTTCTACTACGTCTGGCATCAGCAGCAGGCGCCAATGTATGCGAAAGAAGTCGCCCCCCTGTCGCTGTATCAGGAAAGCCGGCGCGACATTCAACTGCTCAGTGAGTCCGAACTGCAGCAGCGACGTGCTCCTGCGGTGAAGGAAACGCCGGCCAACGAGTCGGTATGTCTGTTCCTGGGTAGTTTTGAGGAAAGTGCCGAGGCCGAGCAGGTCGAGCAGCGCCTGCTCAGCCTGGATATTCGCTCGCAGATGCAGATAGTCGAGTCTGCGGGTGCGGTCGACTACTGGGTTTACCTGCCGCCGCTGGCTTCGCGTCAGGCCTCGTTGAGGCAATTGCGAGAATTACAGGCACGCAAGATAGACAGCTACATCATTACCCAGGGTGATCTTTCCAACGGTATCTCCCTGGGAATCTTTCCCCGTCACGATTCTGCCGATAGCGTGATCTCGCGATTACGCGGTGCGGGCTACGAACCGTTGCTCCGTGAGCTGCCGCGGGCGAACCGCCGTCATTGGGTGCGCGTCGCTCCAGAAAGCCGGCGCTTGGTCGATGATTCACTGCTCGAGCGTTTGTCTTTGGACTTCAAAGGCTTACAACATCAATTAATGCCGTGCGAGGGGGTTGCAAGCCCTCGATAGAATGCATAGAATGGCGCCCGCTTCGCAGGGTGGACGCCTTCACGGGTGTGTATGTGAAGTTGCTGTTAGTGTCGCTAAGCTCAGGTTTTTAAATGAGAAAGTGCTTGACAGTAGGGTGGCAGATATTGAGAATGCCGCCTCCTTATGGAGGGATTCCCGAGCGGCCAAAGGGATCAGACTGTAAATCTGACGTCATCGACTTCGAAGGTTCGAATCCTTCTCCCTCCACCAGATTTAAGCGTGAGCTGCAGGCTCCGCGGGCATAGTTCAGTGGTAGAACCTCAGCCTTCCAAGCTGATGATGCGGGTTCGATTCCCGCTGCCCGCTCCAGCTTTGTTGGTCGTGCAACATATTTGCTCATGTAGCTCAGTTGGTAGAGCACACCCTTGGTAAGGGTGAGGTCAGCGGTTCGAATCCGCTCATGAGCTCCATTTGATAAAGGCAGATATGAAAGTATCTGCCTTTGTTTTAATGGCGGTATCGCTAGCTGAATTCTTCGTTCGGAGACGGTCAAAATGGCTAAAGAAAAGTTTGAACGTAACAAGCCGCACGTCAACGTCGGCACCATCGGTCACGTTGACCACGGTAAAACCACTCTGACCGCTGCTCTGACCCGCGTCTGCTCCGAAGTATTCGGTTCGGCCAAGGTCGACTTCGACAAGATCGACAGCGCGCCGGAAGAGAAGGCTCGTGGTATCACCATCAACACTGCGCACGTTGAGTACGATTCGTCCGTACGTCACTACGCACACGTTGACTGCCCGGGTCACGCTGACTACGTCAAGAACATGATCACCGGTGCTGCGCAGATGGATGGCGCGATCCTGGTTTGTTCGGCCGCTGACGGCCCGATGCCTCAGACTCGCGAGCACATCCTGCTGTCGCGTCAGGTAGGCGTTCCGTACATCGTCGTGTTCCTGAACAAGGCTGACATGGTCGATGACGCCGAGCTGCTGGAGCTGGTGGAAATGGAAGTGCGCGATCTGCTGAGCACTTACGACTTCCCGGGCGACGACACGCCGATCATCATCGGTTCCGCGCTGATGGCTCTGAACGGCCAGGACGACAACGAGATGGGCACCACTGCCGTCAAGAAACTCGTCGAAACTCTGGACAGCTACATCCCGGAGCCGGTTCGTGCCATCGACCGTCCGTTCCTGATGCCGATCGAAGACGTATTCTCGATCTCCGGCCGCGGTACTGTAGTTACCGGTCGTGTAGAGCGCGGTATCGTCAAGATCCAGGAAGAAATCGAGATCGTTGGTCTGCGTGACACCACCAAGACCACCTGTACCGGTGTCGAGATGTTCCGCAAGCTGCTCGACGAAGGTCGTGCTGGCGAGAACTGCGGTGTACTGCTGCGCGGCACCAAGCGTGACGACGTGGAGCGTGGTCAGGTTCTGGCCAAGCCAGGCACCATCAAGCCGCACACCAAGTTCGAAGCTGAAGTGTACGTTCTGTCCAAAGAAGAAGGTGGTCGTCACACCCCGTTCTTCAAGGGCTACCGTCCGCAGTTCTACTTCCGTACCACTGACGTGACCGGTTCGTGCGAACTGCCGGAAGGCGTTGAGATGGTAATGCCGGGCGACAACATCAAGATGGTTGTCACCCTGATCAAGCCGATCGCCATGGAAGACGGCCTGCGCTTCGCGATTCGCGAAGGTGGTCGTACCGTTGGTGCTGGTGTAGTTGCCAAGATCGTCGAATAATCGATTGATCTGTCCCTGTCAGGCCGGCATAATGGTCGGCCTGATTTTTGTTCTAGGTCAGTAGCTCAATTGGCAGAGCGGCGGTCTCCAAAACCGCAGGTTGGGGGTTCGATTCCCTCCTGACCTGCCATTTTCTAACGAATTTGGCGTGTCTTCTCACAGGATCCTTGTTCATGAATGCTAAGTCTGAAGCCAAAGACTCTCGCTTCGATCTGCTCAAGTGGATTGTAGCGTCCCTGCTCGTTGTTGCTGGGGTAGTCGGTAATCAGTACTTCTCTGGTGAGCCGATTCTGTACCGCGTCGTCGTGCTGTTGGTGCTTGCGGTAGCTGCTGCTGCCATCGCCCTGCAGACGACAAAGGGTCGGGCCTTCTTTGGTCTGGCGAAGGAAGCTCGCGTCGAGATTCGCAAGGTTGTCTGGCCGACGCGCCAGGAAACCACGCAAACCACGCTGATCGTCGTCCTTGTCGTGCTGGTCATGGCTCTGATGTTGTGGGGGCTCGATTCGCTCCTGGGTTGGCTTGTGTCGTTTATCGTAAGTTGAAATAGGGTGTCCCGTGGCTAAGCGTTGGTACGTTGTGCATGCTTACTCGGGTTACGAGAAGCATGTAATGCGTTCGCTGATCGAGCGCGTCAAATTCGCCGGAATGGAAGATGATTTCGGCGATATTCTGGTTCCCACCGAAGAAGTGGTGGAAATGCGTAATGGCCAGAAGCGCAAGAGCGAGCGAAAGTTCTTTCCAGGTTATGTGCTGGTGCAGATGGAAATGAACGAGGCGACTTGGCACTTGATCAAGGATACGCCGCGCGTTATGGGGTTCATCGGTGGTACTGCTGATAAGCCTGCACCAATTACTGAAAAAGAAGCTGACGCCATCCTGCGTCGTGTCGCCGATAGCGGTGACAAGCCGAAGCCCAAGACTCTGTTCGAGCCGGGCGAGATGGTTCGAGTCACTGATGGCCCGTTCGCTGATTTCAGTGGCGTCGTCGAAGAAGTCAATTACGAGAAAAGCCGTATCCAGGTGGCAGTGACCATTTTTGGTCGCTCGACACCGGTCGAGCTGGAGTTCAGTCAGGTCGAGAAGTCGTAACTGACAAACGCATCCCATACCCCGCAGCCGTAGGCTGCGGGGTTTTGTTGTCACTGGGATAAACAGGCAATAGTCCGGGGAGCCGCGAGGCGCTAGAACCCGTAACTGGAGTAGCTAATGGCTAAGAAAATCACGGCTTATATCAAGCTGCAAGTAAAGGCCGGTCAGGCCAACCCGTCGCCACCCGTCGGCCCGGCTCTGGGTCAGCACGGCGTGAACATCATGGAATTCTGCAAGGCGTTCAACGCCAAGACTCAGGGCATGGAACCTGGTCTGCCGACTCCAGTGATCATCACTGTATACAGCGACCGTAGCTTCACCTTCGAAACCAAGAGCACCCCGGCTTCCGTGCTGCTGAAAAAAGCAGCCGGTCTGACCAGCGGTTCGGCTCGTCCGAATACTGTCAAGGTCGGCACCGTTACCCGTGCCCAGCTCGAAGAGATCGCCAAAACCAAACAGGCCGATCTGACTGCAGCTGATATGGATGCGGCCGTGCGTACCATCGCCGGTTCCGCTCGTAGCATGGGCCTCAACGTGGAGGGTGTATAATGGCTAAGCTGACCAAGCGCCAAAAGGCTATCGCGGCCAAGATCGAGCCGGGTAAAGCCTACAGCTTCACCGACGCTGCTGCGTTGCTGGCTGAAATCTCCGCCGTCAAGTTCTCCGAGTCCGTTGATATCGCTATCAACCTCGGCGTTGACCCGCGTAAATCGGATCAGGTCGTGCGTGGCGCTACCGTGCTGCCGAACGGCACTGGCAAAAGCGTACGCGTTGCCGTCTTCACCCAGGGCCCGGGCGCTGAAGCTGCTCTGGCTGCCGGCGCTGACCGTGTAGGCATGGACGATCTGGCTGCTGAAATGAAAGGCGGCGATCTGAACTATGACGTGGTCATCGCTTCTCCGGACGCCATGCGCGTCGTCGGCCAGCTGGGTCAGGTTCTCGGCCCGCGCGGTCTGATGCCGAACCCGAAAGTCGGTACCGTGACTCCGGACGTCGCTACTGCAGTCAAGAATGCCAAAGCTGGTCAAGTACGTTTCCGTACTGACAAGAACGGCATCATCCACAGCTCCGTTGGCAAGGTTGGCTTCGAAGCCGACAAGCTGAAGCAGAACGTGGAAGCACTGCTGGCCGATCTGAAGCGCCTGAAGCCGTCGACCTCGAAAGGCATCTACGTCAAGCGCGTGACTCTGAGCACCACTATGGGCCCAGGTCTGCTGATCGACCAAGGCTCGCTGGACGCTTAACGAATGACGGCAGGCGCACCTGGTGCGCCTGCAGCGAAAAATTGGGGTCCCTGCCTGGCGGGGGCTATCCAAGACCGTAGGGGGCGCAAGCCTCAAACCAGAAGAGCAATCTTCCACCCTACGCAGATGGTGCTCCCGATTCTTACCGAATCAGACACCAAAACGCCGTCCGGCTCAGGCCGGGCGAAACGGTAACATCCAGGAGTAAACCCGTGGCAATTAAACTCGAAGACAAGAAGGCCATCGTCGCTGAAGTCAACGAGGCTGCCAAAGCTGCCCTGTCCGCTGTCGTGGCTGATGCCCGTGGCGTGACCGTAGGTGCTATGACCGGACTCCGTAAAGAGGCCCGCGAAGCTGGCGTATACGTACGTGTCGTACGTAACACCCTGCTCAAGCGCGCTGTTGAAGGCACTCAGTATGATGTGCTCAACGACGTGTTCAAAGGCCCGACCCTTATCGCTTTCTCCACCGAACATCCGGGCGCTGCTGCTCGTATCTTCAAGGATTTCGCCAAGGGTCAGGACAAGTTCGAGATCAAGGCAGCTGCGTTCGAGGGTCAGTTCCTCGCAGCCAATCAGATCGACGTACTGGCAACTCTGCCGACCTATGACGAAGCCATTTCCCAGCTGATGAGCGTGATTCAAGGCGCTACCAGCAAACTGGCTCGTACTCTGGCGGCCGTTCGCGACCAGAAAGAAGCCGCTGCCGCTTAAGGCACGTCATTCGTTCTCGCGCTTATTTGTTTAATTTGACGGTCGCGAAGGCTGTCCCCCAATACAGGAATTAGAGTCATGGCTCTGTCTAACGAAGATATCATCGAAGCAATCGGCCAGAAATCCGTTCTGGAAGTTGTTGAACTGATCAAGGCAATGGAAGAGAAGTTCGGCGTTACCGCCGCTGCTGCTACCGTTGCTGCTGCTGGCCCGGCTGCTGCCGTTGCTGAAGAGCAAACCGAGTTCAACGTCATCCTGACCGAAGCTGGCGAGAAGAAAGTGAACGTCATCAAAGCCGTTCGCGAACTGACCGGTCTGGGTCTGAAAGAAGCTAAAGCAGTTGTTGACGGCGCTCCTGGCGTGGTCAAAGAAGGCGTGTCGAAAGACGAAGCCGAAGCTGCCAAGAAAGCTCTGGAAGAAGCAGGCGCCAAAGTCGAGCTCAAGTAAGCGACGACCTTGCGTCTACAGCCCGCGCGATTCGCACAAGGCTGACGGCTGGTGGCTCTTGCCACCGGCCTTTTTCCGTTCTAGCTCGGCTGCTCAATGGCCCTGTCTTGGAGCGTGAAAAGACCCACCAACGAGGTGGAGCAAACCTAGGGTTTGCACGAGTTTCTGGCTGCTCCCGTCGGAGAAGCCAAATAAGCAGGTGACCAAGCTGGGGAACGCTGATGGCTTACTCATACACTGAGAAAAAACGTATCCGCAAGGACTTTAGCAAGTTGCCGGATGTCATGGATGTGCCTTACCTCCTGGCCATCCAGCTGGATTCGTACCGCGAATTCCTGCAGCAAGGCGCGAGCAAGGAACAGTTCCGCGACATCGGCCTGCATGCGGCCTTCAAATCTGTATTCCCGATCATCAGCTACTCCGGCAACGCTGCTCTGGAATACGTCGGTTATCGCCTGGGCGAGCCGGCGTTCGACGTCAAGGAGTGCGTGCTGCGTGGCGTGACCTTCGCCGTCCCGCTGCGCGTGAAAGTGCGCCTGATCATTTTCGACAAAGAATCGTCGAACAAAGCGATCAAGGACATCAAGGAGCAGGAAGTGTACATGGGCGAAATTCCGCTCATGACCGAGAACGGTACCTTCGTCATCAACGGTACCGAGCGTGTGATCGTTTCCCAGCTGCACCGTTCCCCGGGTGTGTTCTTCGACCACGACCGTGGCAAGACTCACAGTTCGGGCAAGCTGCTGTACTCCGCTCGCATCATTCCTTACCGCGGTTCCTGGTTGGACTTCGAGTTCGATCCGAAGGACGCGGTGTTCGTGCGTATCGACCGCCGCCGCAAACTGCCGGCCTCGGTACTGCTGCGCGCGCTGGGCTATAGCACTGAAGAAGTGCTGGACGCCTTCTATACCACCAACGTTTTCCACGTCAAAGGTGAAGGCCTGAGCCTGGAGCTCGTACCGCAGCGTCTGCGTGGTGAAATCGCCAGCCAGGACATTCTGGACGGCAACGGCAAAGTGATTGTCGAGCAGGGTCGTCGTATTACCGCTCGCCACATCAACCAGCTGGACAAAGCCGGCATCAAGGAATTGGACGTACCGTTCGACTACCTGATCGGCCGCACCTCCGCCAAGGCGATCGTGCACCCGGCCACTGGTGAAATTCTCTGCGAGTGCAATACCGAGCTGTCGGTCGAGTTGCTGGCGAAGATCGCCAAGGCTCAGGTCGTGCGCATCGAGACCCTGTACACCAACGACATCGACTGTGGCCCGTTCATCAGCGATACGCTGAAGATCGACAGCACCACCAATCAGCTGGAAGCGCTGGTCGAGATCTATCGCATGATGCGTCCTGGCGAGCCACCTACCAAGGATGCCGCCGAGACGCTGTTCAACAACCTGTTCTTCAGCGCCGAGCGTTACGACCTGTCTGCCGTGGGCCGCATGAAGTTCAACCGTCGTATCGGTCGCACCGAGATCGAAGGTTCGGGCGTGTTGAGCCGCGAAGATATCGTCGAAGTGCTCAAGACTCTGGTCGACATCCGTAACGGCAAAGGTATCGTCGATGACATCGACCACCTGGGTAACCGCCGTGTACGTTGCGTCGGCGAGATGGCCGAGAACCAGTTCCGTGTTGGCCTGGTGCGCGTCGAGCGCGCGGTCAAGGAACGTCTGTCGATGGCCGAAAGCGAAGGCCTGATGCCGCAGGATCTGATCAACGCCAAGCCGGTTGCGGCGGCGGTGAAGGAATTCTTCGGTTCCAGCCAGCTTTCCCAGTTCATGGATCAGAACAACCCGCTCTCCGAGATCACCCACAAGCGCCGTGTTTCCGCACTCGGCCCGGGCGGTCTGACCCGTGAGCGCGCAGGCTTCGAAGTCCGTGACGTACACCCGACCCATTACGGCCGTGTGTGCCCGATCGAAACGCCGGAAGGCCCGAACATCGGTCTGATCAACTCCCTGGCGGCCTATGCCCGCACCAACCAGTACGGCTTCCTGGAAAGTCCGTACCGCGTTGTTCAGGAAGGCAAGGTCACCGACGAGATCGTGTTCCTGTCCGCCATCGAAGAGGCCGATCACGTCATCGCCCAGGCATCCGCGACCCTGAACGACAAGGGTCAGCTGATCGACGAGCTGGTTGCCGTGCGTCACCTCAACGAGTTCACCGTGAAGGCGCCGGAAGACGTCACGCTGATGGACGTATCGCCGAAGCAGGTCGTATCCGTCGCTGCCTCGTTGATTCCGTTCCTCGAGCACGACGACGCCAACCGTGCACTCATGGGTTCGAACATGCAGCGTCAGGCCGTCCCGACCCTGCGTTCGGACAAGCCGCTGGTCGGTACCGGCATGGAGCGCAACGTCGCCCGTGACTCCGGCGTCTGCGTCGTGGCTCGCCGCGGTGGTGTGATCGACTCCGTCGATGCCAGCCGTATCGTGGTTCGCGTTGCCAACGATGAAGTCGAAACCGGTGAAGCCGGTGTGGACATCTACAACCTGACCAAATACACCCGCTCCAACCAGAACACCTGCATCAACCAGCGTCCGCTGGTGCAGAAAGGTGATGTGGTTGCGCGTGGCGACATCATGGCTGACGGCCCGTCCACCGACATGGGGGAACTGGCGCTGGGTCAGAACATGCGCGTCGCGTTCATGCCGTGGAACGGTTACAACTTCGAAGACTCCATCCTGCTCTCCGAGCGCGTGGTTCAGGAAGACCGCTTCACCACGATCCACATCCAGGAACTGACCTGCGTGGCGCGTGACACCAAGCTCGGCCCAGAGGAAATCTCTGCGGACATCCCGAACGTGGGTGAAGCTGCACTGAACAAGCTCGACGAAGCCGGTATCGTCTACGTCGGTGCCGAAGTCGGCCCAGGCGACATTCTGGTTGGTAAAGTCACGCCGAAAGGCGAGACCCAGCTGACGCCTGAAGAGAAGCTGTTGCGTGCGATCTTCGGTGAGAAGGCCAGCGACGTTAAGGACACCTCCCTGCGCGTGCCGACCGGCACCAAGGGTACCGTCATCGACGTACAGGTCTTCACCCGTGACGGCGTCGAGCGTGATGCTCGTGCTCTGTCGATCGAGAAGAGCCAGCTGGACGAGATCCGCAAGGATCTGAACGAAGAGTTCCGCATCGTCGAAGGCGCGACCTTCGAGCGTCTGCGTGCCGCTCTGGTTGGCAAGGTCGCCGAAGGCGGCGCTGGCCTGAAGAAAGGTGCTGCGATCACTGACGAAGTGCTCGACGGTCTGGAGCGTGGCCAGTGGTTCAAGCTGCGCATGGCTGAAGATGCACTGAACGAGCAGTTGGAAAAGGCCCAGGCCTACATCTCCGACCGCCGTCAGCTGCTCGACGACAAGTTCGAAGACAAGAAACGCAAACTGCAGCAGGGCGATGACCTGGCTCCGGGCGTACTGAAGATCGTCAAGGTCTACCTGGCCATCCGCCGTCGCATCCAGCCGGGTGACAAGATGGCGGGTCGTCACGGTAACAAGGGTGTTGTCTCGGTGATCATGCCGGTCGAAGACATGCCGCACGACGTGCATGGCACGCCGGTCGACATCGTCCTCAACCCGCTCGGCGTACCGTCGCGTATGAACGTCGGTCAGATCCTCGAAACCCACCTGGGCCTCGCGGCCAAGGGCCTGGGCGAGAAGATCAACCTGATGCTCGAGGAGCAGCGCAAGATCGCTGATCTGCGCAAGTTCCTCAACGAGATCTACAACGAGATCGGTGGGCGTCAGGAGAACCTCGACGAGCTGAGCGATCAGGAAGTGCTGGCCCTGGCCAACAACCTGCGCAAAGGCGTGCCGATGGCTACTCCGGTTTTCGACGGTGCCAAGGAAAGCGAAATCAAGGCCATGCTGAAACTGGCAGATCTGCCGGAAAGCGGCCAGATGCGCCTGATCGACGGCCGTACGGGGAACCAGTTCGAGCGTCCGACCACCGTTGGCTACATGTACATGCTGAAACTGAACCACCTGGTGGACGACAAGATGCACGCGCGTTCCACGGGTTCCTACAGCCTGGTTACCCAGCAGCCGCTGGGTGGTAAGGCGCAGTTCGGTGGTCAGCGCTTCGGGGAGATGGAGGTCTGGGCTCTGGAAGCTTATGGTGCCGCCTATACCCTGCAGGAAATGTTGACCGTCAAGTCGGACGACGTGAACGGCCGTACCAAGATGTACAAGAACATCGTGGATGGCGATCACCGCATGGAGCCGGGCATGCCCGAGTCCTTCAACGTGTTGATCAAAGAGATCCGTTCGCTCGGTATCGATATCGATCTGGAAACCGAATAACACGACGTGAATCGGCAGCGGGGCAATATGCCCGCTGCCTGCTCCGCCAGGAGGAAAGGCCTTGAAAGACCTACTGAATTTGCTGAAAAACCAGGGTCAAGTCGAAGAGTTCGATGCCATTCGCATCGGCCTTGCTTCGCCTGAGATGATCCGTTCGTGGTCGTTCGGTGAAGTTAAAAAGCCGGAAACCATCAACTACCGTACGTTCAAGCCTGAGCGTGACGGCCTGTTCTGCGCCAAGATCTTTGGCCCGGTCAAGGATTACGAGTGCCTGTGCGGTAAGTACAAGCGCCTGAAGCACCGTGGTGTGATCTGTGAGAAGTGCGGTGTCGAAGTCGCCCTGGCCAAGGTTCGTCGTGAGCGCATGGCGCACATCGAACTGGCTTCGCCGGTCGCCCACATCTGGTTCCTGAAGTCCCTGCCGAGCCGTATCGGCCTGCTGATGGACATGACCCTGCGTGATATCGAACGCGTTCTCTATTTCGAGAGCTACGTCGTTATCGATCCGGGCATGACCACCCTCGAAAAGGGTCAACTGCTCAACGACGAGCAGTACTTCGAGGCACTGGAGGAGTTCGGTGACGACTTCGACGCCCGCATGGGTGCCGAGGCCGTTCGCGAGCTGCTGCACGCTATCGACCTGGAACACGAGATCGGTCGCCTGCGCGAAGAGATTCCGCAGACCAACTCGGAAACCAAGATCAAGAAGCTGTCCAAGCGTCTGAAGTTGATGGAAGCCTTCCTGGGCTCCGGCAACCTGCCAGAGTGGATGGTGCTGACCGTTCTGCCGGTTCTGCCGCCAGATCTGCGTCCGCTCGTTCCGCTGGACGGTGGCCGCTTCGCAACGAGCGACCTGAACGACCTGTATCGCCGCGTCATCAACCGTAACAACCGCCTGAAGCGTCTGCTCGACCTCTCGGCTCCCGACATCATCGTGCGCAACGAAAAGCGCATGTTGCAGGAAGCTGTCGACGCACTGCTCGACAACGGTCGTCGCGGTCGCGCCATCACCGGTTCGAACAAGCGTCCTCTGAAGTCTCTGGCCGATATGATCAAGGGTAAACAGGGTCGTTTCCGTCAGAACCTGCTCGGTAAGCGCGTTGACTACTCCGGCCGTTCGGTAATTACCGTAGGTCCGGCGCTGCGTCTGCACCAGTGCGGTCTGCCGAAGAAGATGGCCCTCGAGCTGTTCAAGCCGTTCATTTTCGGCAAGCTGGAAATGCGTGGTCTGGCGACCACCATCAAGGCTGCCAAGAAGATGGTCGAGCGCGAGCTGCCGGAAGTGTGGGACGTTCTCGCCGAAGTGATTCGCGAACACCCTGTATTGCTCAACCGTGCACCGACCCTTCACCGTCTGGGTATCCAGGCCTTCGAGCCGGTACTGATCGAAGGTAAGGCCATCCAGCTGCACCCGCTGGTCTGCGCCGCGTACAACGCCGACTTCGACGGTGACCAGATGGCCGTTCACGTGCCGCTGACGCTGGAAGCCCAGCTCGAAGCTCGCGCGCTGATGATGTCCACCAACAACATCCTGTCGCCTGCCAACGGTGAGCCAATCATCGTTCCGTCCCAGGACGTTGTATTGGGTCTGTACTACATGACCCGCGAAGCCATCAACGCCAAAGGCGAAGGTCGCGTGTTCGCTGACCTGCAGGAAGTCGACCGCGTGTTCCGCGCTGGCGAAGCATCCCTGCACGCCCGTGTGAAAGTGCGCATCAACGAAGTCATCAAAGACCGCGATGGCAGCATCACCAAGAACACCCGTATCGTCGACACCACTGTCGGCCGTGCGCTGCTGTTCCAGGTGGTTCCTGCCGGCCTGTCGTACGACGTGGTCAACCAGTCGATGAAGAAGAAGGCGATCTCCAAGCTGATCAACCAGTGCTACCGCACCGTTGGTCTGAAGGATACCGTGATCTTCGCCGACCAGTTGATGTACACCGGTTTCGCCTACTCGACCATCTCCGGTGTGTCGATCGGCGTGAACGACTTCGTCATCCCGGATGAGAAGGCACGCATCATCGATGCCGCCACCGAGGAAGTGAAGGAAATCGAATCGCAGTACGCCTCCGGCCTGGTTACCCAGGGCGAGAAGTACAACAAGGTGATCGACCTGTGGTCGAAGGCCAACGATGAAGTGTCCAAGGCGATGATGTCGAACCTCTCGAAAGAGAAGGTCATCGACCGCGATGGCAACGAAGTCGATCAGGAGTCCTTCAACTCCATGTACATGATGGCCGACTCCGGTGCTCGTGGTTCCGCCGCGCAGATCCGTCAGCTGGCCGGTATGCGTGGTCTGATGGCCAAGCCGGACGGCTCGATCATCGAAACGCCGATCACCGCGAACTTCCGCGAAGGTCTGTCGGTACTGCAGTACTTCATCTCCACGCACGGTGCTCGTAAAGGTCTGGCGGATACCGCACTGAAGACCGCGAACTCCGGTTACCTGACTCGTCGTCTCGTCGACGTGGCCCAGGATCTGGTGGTGACCGAGATCGATTGCGGCACCGAGCAGGGTCTGTACATGACCCCGCACATCGAAGGTGGCGACGTGGTCGAGCCGCTCGGTGAGCGCGTACTGGGCCGTGTCATCGCTCGCGACGTGTTCAAGCCGGGTACCGAAGAAGTCATCGTTCCGGCCGGTACGCTGGTCGACGAGCAGTGGGTCGAGTTCATCGAACTGAACAGCATCGACGAAGTCGTCGTGCGTTCGCCGATCAGCTGTGAAACCCGTTACGGCATCTGCGCCAAGTGCTACGGTCGTGACCTGGCTCGTGGTCACCAGATCAACATCGGCGAAGCAGTCGGCGTTATCGCTGCCCAGTCGATCGGTGAGCCGGGTACCCAGCTGACCATGCGTACGTTCCACATCGGTGGTGCGGCAAGCCGGACTTCGGCTGCCGACAGCGTCCAGGTGAAGAACGGTGGTGCGGTTCGCCTGCACAACCTGAAGCACGTCGAGCGTCTGGACGGCAACCTGATCGCGGTATCGCGTTCCGGTGAGCTGGCTATCGCTGACGAGTTCGGTCGTGAGCGCGAGCGCTACAAGTTGCCGTACGGCGCGGTGATTTCCGTGAAGGAAGGCGACAAGGTCGACGCTGGCGCCATCGTCGCCAAGTGGGATCCGCACACCCACCCGATCGTTACCGAGATGAAAGGTACCGTCACCTTCGTGGGTATGGAGGAAGGTATCACCATCAAGCGTCAGACCGACGAACTGACCGGTTTGACCAACATCGAGGTTCTCGATGCCAAGGATCGTCCGGCTGCCGGCAAGGAAATCCGCCCGGCGGTGAAACTGGTCGACGCCAACGGCAAGGATCTGCTGCTGCCAGGTACCGACGTGCCTGCTCAGTACTTCCTGCCTGCCAACGCCCTTGTCGGTGTGGCGGATGGTGCCCAGGTTGCGGTCGGTGACGTTATCGCCCGTATCCCGCAGGAAACCTCGAAGACCCGTGACATCACCGGTGGTCTGCCGCGCGTTGCCGACCTGTTCGAAGCGCGTCGTCCGAAAGAAGCTTCGATTCTGGCGGAAATCAGCGGCACCATCTCGTTCGGCAAGGAGACCAAGGGCAAGCGCCGCCTGGTCATCACGCCGACCGATGGCAGTGATCCGTACGAAGAGCTGATCCCGAAATGGCGTCACCTGAACGTGTTCGAAGGTGAACAGGTCAACAAGGGCGAAGTCATCTCCGACGGTCCGAGCGATCCGCACGACATCCTGCGTCTGTTGGGCGTCAGCGCGCTGGCCAAGTACATCGTCAACGAGATCCAGGACGTTTACCGTCTGCAGGGCGTGAAGATCAACGACAAGCACATCGAGACCATCCTGCGTCAGATGTTGCGCAAGGTCGAGATCGCCGAGTCCGGAGATTCCACCTTCATCAAGGGCGACCAGATGGAGCTGACTCAGGTACTGGGCGAGAACGAGCGCCTGGCCGAGCAGGAGAAGTTCATCGCCAAGTACTCCCGCGTACTGCTGGGTATCACCAAGGCGTCGCTGTCCACCGAGTCGTTCATCTCGGCGGCATCCTTCCAGGAAACCACTCGCGTCCTCACCGAGGCGGCGGTTACTGGCAAGCGCGACTTCCTGCGTGGCCTGAAGGAGAACGTGGTCGTGGGTCGTCTGATCCCGGCAGGTACCGGCCTGGCTTACCACAGCGAACGCAAACGTCGTCGCGAGGCTGACAAGCCTGTGCGTGTGAGCGCGAGCGAAGTGGAAGCGGCGCTGACCGAAGCGTTGAACTCCAGCGACAATTGAGAACGTGCCCCGGCCGCCTGGCGGTCGGGGCTCGTGTCTTGACTGGGGGTGAGAGTCTCTTTAGACTCATGCACCCCTAAATATGGCAGGGCATAAGCCCTGCCATTTATTTATGGTGTAAATAAATAGCGTCGAAAGACGGACAGTGGAGCTAGTAGATGGCAACTATCAACCAGCTGGTGCGTCAGCCGCGCAAGCGTATCGTCGAGAAATCCGACGTACCTGCGCTGCAGAACTGCCCCCAGCGTCGTGGCGTGTGCACTCGCGTGTATACCACCACCCCGAAAAAACCTAACTCGGCACTGCGTAAAGTTTGCCGTGTGCGTCTGACCAATGGTTTCGAGGTTTCCTCGTACATCGGTGGTGAAGGCCACAACCTGCAAGAGCACAGCGTCGTGCTGATCCGTGGCGGTCGTGTAAAAGACTTGCCAGGTGTGCGTTATCACACCGTTCGCGGCTCGCTGGACACCTCGGGTGTCAAAGGCCGTAACCAGGGTCGTTCGAAATACGGTACCAAGCGTCCGAAGTGATCGGTCGTCAGTACTGAATGCAGTTTCTAATTTTATTGAGTCGATAAGAGTAAGGTCGGGCGTAACCCCCATGGTTACAGTTCCGAGCTAACCTGAAGACCGTTTGAGGGCTTATCAAATGCCAAGACGTCGTGTAGCAGCCAAGCGCGAAGTGCTTGACGATCCAAAATACGGAAGCCAAATCCTGGCCAAGTTCATGAACCACGTGATGGAAAGCGGCAAGAAAGCCGTTGCCGAGCGTATCGTTTATGGCGCCCTGGACAAGGTTAAAGAGCGTAAGAACAGCGATCCCCTGGAAATCTTCGAGAAAGCTCTCGACGCCATCGCTCCGCTGGTCGAAGTGAAGTCGCGCCGTGTAGGTGGTGCTACTTACCAGGTTCCGGTCGAAGTTCGTCCCTCCCGTCGTAACGCCCTGGCCATGCGCTGGCTGGTGGATTTCGCCCGTAAGCGTGGTGAGAAATCCATGGCTCTGCGCCTGGCTGGTGAACTGCTGGACGCTGCCGAAGGCAAAGGCGCCGCAGTTAAGAAGCGTGAAGATGTGCACCGTATGGCCGAGGCCAACAAAGCGTTCTCGCACTACCGTTTCTAAATCCGGCATCACTCAATTTGCGAGGGCTTTATGGCTCGTAATACAGCAATTAACCGCTACCGTAACATTGGTATTTGTGCGCACGTCGATGCGGGCAAGACCACTACTACCGAGCGGATCCTGTTCTACACAGGCCTCAGCCACAAAATGGGTGAGGTGCATGACGGTGCAGCCACTACCGACTGGATGGTGCAGGAGCAGGAGCGTGGTATCACCATTACCTCCGCTGCCGTTACCACCTTCTGGAAAGGTTCGGTTGGTCAGTACGACAACTATCGCGTAAACGTCATCGATACCCCCGGCCACGTTGACTTCACCATTGAAGTAGAGCGTTCGCTGCGCGTACTCGATGGCGCGGTCGTGGTGTTCTGCGGCACCTCCGGTGTCGAGCCTCAGTCCGAAACCGTATGGCGTCAGGCCAACAAGTACGGCGTTCCACGTGTCGTTTACGTGAACAAGATGGATCGCGCCGGTGCCAACTTCCTGCGTGTTGTAGCTCAGATCAAGAACCGTCTGGGTCACACCCCGGTGCCGATCCAGCTGGCTATCGGTTCGGAAGATAACTTCCAGGGTCAGGTCGACCTGATCAAGATGAAGGCTATCTACTGGAACGACGATGACAAAGGCACCACCTATCGCGAGGAAGAGATTCCTGCCGATATGCTGGAGCTGGCTGAAGAGTGGCGCTCCAACATGGTTGAAGCCGCTGCCGAAGCCAACGAAGAGCTGATGAACAAGTACCTTGAAGGCGGTGAACTGACCATCGAGGAAATCAAGGCGGGGCTGCGTGCGCGCACTCTGGCCAGCGAGATTGTTCCGGCTGTCTGCGGTTCTTCCTTCAAGAACAAGGGTGTTCCTCTGGTTCTCGACGCCGTCATCGACTACCTGCCGGCGCCGACCGAGATCCCTGCGATCAAGGGTATTCATCCGGATCTCATCGACAAGCCGAAAGAAGAGCTGGTCGATGCTGACTTCGATGAGCGTCATGCCGACGACAACGAGCCGTTCTCGGCTCTGGCCTTCAAGATTGCCACCGACCCGTTCGTGGGCACTCTGACTTTCGTGCGCGTCTACTCGGGTTTCCTGACCTCGGGCGACTCCGTGATCAACTCGGTCAAGGGCAAGAAAGAGCGCGTTGGTCGTATGGTGCAGATGCACGCCAACCAGCGTGAAGAGATCAAAGAAGTGCGCGCAGGCGACATCGCAGCTCTGATCGGCATGAAGGACGTCACCACTGGTGACACCCTGTGCAACGCCGACAAGCCGATCATCCTCGAGCGTATGGACTTCCCGGAGCCCGTGATCTCGGTAGCTGTTGAGCCGAAGACCAAGGCTGACCAGGAGAAGATGGGTATCGCACTGGGCAAGCTCGCTCAGGAAGACCCGTCGTTCCGCGTCAAGACCGACGAAGAAACCGGCCAGACCATCATCTCCGGTATGGGCGAGCTGCACCTGGACATTCTCGTTGACCGTATGCGTCGCGAGTTCAACGTCGAGGCGAACATCGGCAAGCCGCAGGTTTCCTACCGCGAGAAGATCACCAAGAACTGCGAAATCGAAGGCAAGTTCGTGCGTCAGTCCGGTGGTCGTGGTCAGTTCGGTCACTGCTGGATTCGCTTCGCGCCGGCAGACGAAGGTCAGGAAGGTCTGGTGTTCGTCAACGAAGTCGTGGGCGGTGTGGTTCCGAAGGAATACATCCCGGCCATCCAGAAGGGTATCGAAGAGCAGATGAAGAACGGCGTCGTTGCCGGCTATCCGCTCATCGGCCTGAAGGCTACCGTTTTCGACGGTTCCTACCATGACGTCGACTCCAACGAGATGGCGTTCAAGGTGGCCGCTTCCATGGCGACCAAGCAGCTGGCCCAGAAGGGCGGCGGTGTAGTGCTTGAGCCGATCATGAAAGTGGAAGTGGTAACCCCAGAAGACTACATGGGTGACGTGATGGGTGACCTGAATCGTCGTCGTGGTCTGATCCAGGGTATGGAAGACACAGTGTCCGGCAAGGTAATCCGTGCCGAAGTGCCGCTGGGTGAGATGTTCGGTTACGCAACCGACGTTCGTTCCATGTCTCAGGGTCGCGCGAGCTACTCTATGGAATTCTCCAAATACTCCGAAGCTCCGTCGAACATCGTCGAAGCTCTGGTTAAAAAACAAGGCTGATTCAGCCCCTTTACGCTAGGAGTTAATTGTCGTGGCTAAAGAAAAATTCGAACGTAACAAACCGCACGTCAACGTCGGCACCATCGGTCACGTTGACCACGGTAAAACCACTCTGACCGCTGCTCTGACCCGCGTCTGCTCCGAAGTATTCGGTTCGGCCAAGGTCGACTTCGACAAGATCGACAGCGCGCCGGAAGAGAAGGCTCGTGGTATCACCATCAACACTGCGCACGTTGAGTACGATTCGTCCGTACGTCACTACGCACACGTTGACTGCCCGGGTCACGCTGACTACGTCAAGAACATGATCACCGGTGCTGCGCAGATGGATGGCGCGATCCTGGTTTGTTCGGCCGCTGACGGCCCGATGCCTCAGACTCGCGAGCACATCCTGCTGTCGCGTCAGGTAGGCGTTCCGTACATCGTCGTGTTCCTGAACAAGGCTGACATGGTCGATGACGCCGAGCTGCTGGAGCTGGTGGAAATGGAAGTGCGCGATCTGCTGAGCACTTACGACTTCCCGGGCGACGACACGCCGATCATCATCGGTTCCGCGCTGATGGCTCTGAACGGCCAGGACGACAACGAGATGGGCACCACTGCCGTCAAGAAACTCGTCGAAACTCTGGACAGCTACATCCCGGAGCCGGTTCGTGCCATCGACCGTCCGTTCCTGATGCCGATCGAAGACGTATTCTCGATCTCCGGCCGCGGTACTGTAGTTACCGGTCGTGTAGAGCGCGGTATCGTCAAGATCCAGGAAGAAATCGAGATCGTTGGTCTGCGTGACACCACCAAGACCACCTGTACCGGTGTCGAGATGTTCCGCAAGCTGCTCGACGAAGGTCGTGCTGGCGAGAACTGCGGTGTACTGCTGCGCGGCACCAAGCGTGACGACGTGGAGCGTGGTCAGGTTCTGGCCAAGCCAGGCACCATCAAGCCGCACACCAAGTTCGAAGCTGAAGTGTACGTTCTGTCCAAAGAAGAAGGTGGTCGTCACACCCCGTTCTTCAAGGGCTACCGTCCGCAGTTCTACTTCCGTACCACTGACGTGACCGGTTCGTGCGAACTGCCGGAAGGCGTTGAGATGGTAATGCCGGGCGACAACATCAAGATGGTTGTCACCCTGATCAAGCCGATCGCCATGGAAGACGGCCTGCGCTTCGCGATTCGCGAAGGTGGTCGTACCGTTGGTGCTGGTGTAGTTGCCAAGATCGTCGAGTAATCGTCTGATCTGATGTAAAAAAGGCCCCCGCATTGCGGGGGCTTTTTTATGGACGGTATCTTCGTTGGTTATTTTCTAACCGGGTTGACACCCTCAGGGGGCGTCTATAGAATCACGCCTCCTTTTAACGGGCGTACTGCGTCCGTTGACTGGGACTCGCAGCTTGGAATCTGAGGTCAAAATGCAAAACCAACAAATCCGTATACGGTTGAAGGCTTTTGACCATCGCCTGATCGATCAATCAACCCAGGAAATCGTGGAAACCGCGAAACGTACTGGTGCTCAGGTGCGTGGTCCGATTCCTCTGCCAACTCGCAAAGAGCGGTTCACCGTTCTGACTTCGCCACACGTCAACAAAGACGCGCGCGATCAGTTCGAAATCCGCACTCATAAGCGCGTACTGGACATCGTCCAGCCAACGGATAAAACCGTTGATGCTCTTATGAAGCTCGATCTTGCGGCTGGCGTGGAAGTGCAGATCAGCCTCGGCTAAAACCCAGCGGTTTTAGTCGTGTAACGCTCTGAAATGGGCGGCCATAGCGGGTGAAAGCCCCGTACACTCATGAGGTTACAACATGACTATTGGTGTAGTCGGTCGTAAATGCGGCATGACCCGTATTTTCACCGAAGAAGGTGTCTCCATTCCGGTCACGGTCATTGAGATCGAACCGAATCGCGTCACCCAGTTTAAAACTGAAGAGTCCGATGGCTATCGTGCAGTGCAAGTCACTGTCGGTGAGCGTCGCGTTTCTCGTGTCAGCAAGGCTCAGGCCGGTCACTTCGCCAAGGCGAACGTCGCGGCAGGTCGTACCGTTCTGGAATTCCGTCTTGAAGAAGGCGACTACCAGGCTGGCGATCTGATCAACGCTGAAATCTTCCAAGCTGGTCAACTGGTCGACGTGACCGGTCAGTCCAAAGGTAAAGGCTTTGCCGGTACCATCAAGCGTTGGAACTTCCGCGGCCAAGACAACACTCACGGTAACTCCGTGTCCCACCGCGTTCCGGGTTCGATTGGCCAGTGCCAGACTCCGGGTCGTGTCTTCAAGGGCAAGAAAATGTCCGGTCACATGGGTGCTGAGCGCGTGACTGTGCAGTCCCTGGAAGTAGTGCGCGTGGATGCTGAACGCAACCTGCTGCTGGTCAAGGGTGCCGTTCCTGGCGCTACTGGCGGCAACCTGGTTGTACGTCCGGCTGCCAAGGCTCGCGGTTAAGGGGAAGCTGACATGCAATTAAATGTAAATGGCGCTCAAGCGATCGAAGTCTCTGATGCGACTTTCGGTGGCGACTACAACGAGACCCTGGTTCACCAAGCTGTCGTAGCCTACATGGCTGGCGGCCGTCAGGGCAGCAAGCAGCAGAAGACTCGTTCCGACGTTTCCGGTGGCGGCAAACGCCCATGGCGTCAGAAGGGTACTGGCCGTGCGCGTGCCGGTACCACTCGTGGTCCGATCTGGCGTGGCGGTGGTGTGACCTTCGCAGCTCGTCCGCAGAATCATGATCAGAAGCTGAACAAGAAGATGTATCGCGCTGCGATCCGTTCGATTCTTGCTGAGCTGGTTCGTAGCGACCGTCTGGTAGTGGTTGAAGACTTCGCTGTCGAAGCTCCGAAAACCAAAGAGCTGCTGGGCAAGCTGAACGACATGGGTCTGACTGACGTTCTGATCGTGTCCGACGCTGTCGATCAAAATCTGTACCTGGCTGCCCGCAACCTGCCGCATGTCGATGTTCGTGACGTGCAGGGTTCCGATCCGGTCAGTCTGATCGCGTATGAAAAGGTGCTGGTCACCGTTTCTGCCGTGAAGAAATTCGAGGAGCTGCTGGGATGAACCAGGAACGCGTATTCAAAGTGCTGCTTGGCCCGCACATCTCCGAGAAGGCCACGACTCTGGCAGACAAGAAAAGCCAGTTCGTTTTCAAGGTTGCAACCGATGCAACCAAGCTGGAAATCAAGAAGGCCGTCGAAAGCCTGTTCAGCGTGAAGGTTCAGCATGTCACTACTCAGAACGTTCTGGGTAAGAGCAAGCGCACCGCTCGCGGTCTGGGCAAGCGTAACGACTGGAAGAAGGCGATCATCTCCCTTCAGCCAGGCCAAGATCTCGATTTCGCCACCAGCAGTGCTGAGTAAGGAAGGGGTGCATCATGGCAATCGTTAAATGCAAACCGACTTCCGCGGGCCGCCGTTTTGTGGTCAAGGTGGTCAATCAGGAGCTGCACAAAGGCGCTCCTCATGCTCCACTGCTCGAGAAGAAGTCGAAGACTGGCGGTCGTAACAACAACGGCCGTATCACTACCCGTCATATCGGTGGTGGTCACAAGCAGCATTACCGTCTGGTCGATTTCCGCCGCAACGACAAAGATGGCATTCCTGCCACTGTCGAACGCGTGGAATATGACCCGAACCGTACCGCGCACATCGCCCTGCTGAAATATGCAGATGGTGAGCGTCGTTACATCATCGCACCGAAAGGTGTGAGCGCCGGCGATCAGCTGGTTGCAGGTTCGATGGCGCCGATCAAGGCTGGTAACAGCCTGCCGCTGCGTAACATTCCGGTTGGTTCGACCGTTCACGGTATCGAACTGAAGCCGGGCAAGGGTGCTCAAATCGCTCGTTCCGCTGGTGCTTCGGCTCAGCTGATCGCTCGTGAAGGCGTCTACGTCACCCTGCGTCTGCGCAGCGGTGAAATGCGTAAAGTGCTGGCCGAATGCCGCGCGACCCTGGGTGAAGTCTCGAACTCCGAGCACAGCCTGCGTTCGTTGGGTAAAGCTGGTGCCAAACGCTGGCGTGGCGTTCGCCCGACCGTTCGTGGTGTTGCCATGAACCCGGTCGACCACCCACACGGTGGTGGTGAAGGTCGTACCTCTGGTGGTCGTCATCCGGTGTCTCCATGGGGCTTCCCGACTAAGGGCGCGAAGACTCGTGGTAACAAACGCACCGACAATATGATCGTCCGTCGTCGCAAGTAACTAGAGGGATACGACAGT
Organism: Phytopseudomonas daroniae; assembly: GCF_004327285.1. Classification (GTDB taxonomy): domain Bacteria; phylum Pseudomonadota; class Gammaproteobacteria; order Pseudomonadales; family Pseudomonadaceae; genus Aquipseudomonas; species Aquipseudomonas daroniae. Next base: position 19,689 of record NZ_QJUI01000028.1, on the reverse strand, counting down.
GCCACGTTCTCTGAAAAAAGGTCCTTTTATCGATCTTCACCTACTGAAGAAGGTCGAAGTGGCAGCAGAAAAGAACGATCGCAAGCCAGTGAAAACCTGGTCGCGCCGTTCCATGATTCTGCCGCAGATGGTCGGTCTGACCATCGCCGTGCATAACGGTCGCCAACACGTCCCCGTTCTCGTGAACGAAGACATGGTCGGCCACAAACTGGGCGAATTTGCCGGCACCCGTACCTATCGTGGGCACGTGGCTGACAAGAAAGCCAAGCGTTAAGGGGTAAGGAAATGGAAGTAGCCGCTAAGTTGTCGGGCGCTCGCATCTCCGCCCAGAAAGCCCGCTTGGTCGCCGACCAGATTCGCGGGAAGAGGGTGGGCGAAGCGCTCAACCTGCTGGCTTTCAGCAGTAAGAAAGCCGCTGAAATCATCAAGAAAGTGCTGGAGTCGGCTGTAGCCAACGCCGAGCACAACGAAGGCGCAGACGTTGATGACCTGAAGGTCAGCACCGTTTTCGTCAACGAGGGGCGTTCGCTGAAGCGAATCATGCCGCGTGCCAAAGGCCGCGCTGATCGCATCGTCAAGCGGTCTTGCCATATCACTGTCAAGGTTGCGGACAAGTAACGGAGTCGATCAGATGGGTCAGAAAGTACATCCCACTGGCATTCGCCTGGGAATCGTCAAGGATCACACCTCCGTCTGGTATGCAGACGGCCGGACTTATGCGGACTATCTGTTCGCTGATCTGAAGGTGCGTGAGTATCTCCTCGACAAACTAAAAAGCGCGTCCGTAAGCCGTGTCGAGATTGCTCGTCCGGCTCAAACCGCACGCATCACCATCCACACCGCTCGTCCAGGTATCGTTATCGGGAAGAAAGGTGAAGATGTTGAGAAGCTGCGTCAGGACCTGACCAAGCAAATGGGTGTGCCTGTGCACATCAACATCGAAGAGATCCGCAAGCCGGAGCTCGACGGTATGCTGGTTGCGCAGAGCGTAGCTCAGCAGCTGGAGCGTCGTGTGATGTTCCGTCGCGCCATGAAGCGCGCTGTACAGAACGCCATGCGTATTGGTGCCAAGGGCATCAAAATCCAAGTGAGCGGTCGTCTCGGCGGTGCGGAAATCGCACGTACCGAATGGTATCGCGAAGGTCGTGTGCCGTTGCACACCCTGCGTGCCGATATCGACTATGCCACGTACGAAGCGCACACCACCTACGGTGTGATCGGTGTCAAGGTTTGGATCTTCAAGGGTGAGGTCATTGGTGGCCGCCATGAAGAACTGAAGCCGCAAGCACCTGCGCCTCGTAAAAAAGCTGCTAAGTAAGGGGTACGCCAAATGTTGCAACCAAAGCGTACGAAGTTCCGCAAGCAGATGACCGGCCACAACCGTGGTCTGGCTCAGCGCGGTAGCAAAGTCAGCTTCGGCGAATTCGCGCTGAAGTCTGTTGCCCGCGGTCGTCTCACCGCCCGCCAGATCGAGTCCGCTCGTCGTGCTCTGACTCGTCACGTTAAGCGTGGCGGGAAAATCTGGATTCGCGTGTTCCCTGACAAGCCTGTTACCAAGAAGCCTCTCGAAGTGCGGATGGGTAAAGGGAAGGGTAGCGTTGAATATTGGGTAGCCCAGATCCAGCCAGGCAAAGTCCTGTACGAGATCGAAGGCGTTTCCGAAGAGTTGGCGCGTGAGGCTTTCGCCCTGGCTGCTGCAAAGCTGCCGCTCGCCACCACTTTTGTTAAGCGGACGGTGATGTGATGAAAGCGAATGAACTTCGTGAAAAATCAGCACAGCAGCTGAACGAGCAACTGCTCGGCCTGCTGCGCGACCAGTTCAATCTGCGCATGCAGAAAGCAACTGGCCAGTTGGGGCAGTCTCACCTGCTCTCGCAAGTTAAGCGCGACATCGCTCGTGTGAAAACTGTGCTCAACCAGCAGGCAGGTAAGTGATCATGGCTGAAGCCGAAAAAACAGTCCGTACGCTGACCGGCCGTGTCGTCAGCGACAAGATGGACAAGACCATCACCGTATTGATCGAGCGTCGTGTCAAGCACCCGATCTACGGCAAATATGTCAAGCGTTCGACCAAGCTGCACGCGCACGACGAAAGCAACCAATGCAAAATCGGCGACAAGGTTTCGATTACCGAAACTCGTCCGCTGGCCAAGACCAAGTCTTGGGCGCTGGTTGAAGTTCTCGAACGCGCAGTGGAAGTCTAAGGGCTAGGGGTCGGAGAAATTATATGATTCAGACTCAATCCATGCTCGATGTGGCCGACAACAGTGGTGCACGCCGCGTCATGTGCATCAAGGTGCTGGGTGGCTCGCATCGCCGCTACGCTGGCATCGGCGACATCATCAAGGTCACCGTCAAGGAAGCAATTCCGCGCGGCAAAGTGAAGAAAGGTCAGGTCATGACCGCAGTGGTCGTTCGCACCCGTCACGGCGTTCGCCGTGCCGACGGTTCGATCATCCGCTTCGACGGCAACGCTGCTGTTCTGCTGAACAACAAGCAAGAGCCGATCGGTACCCGTATCTTCGGGCCAGTGACCCGTGAACTTCGTACTGAGAAGTTCATGAAGATCGTCTCGCTCGCCCCTGAAGTGCTTTAAGGAGATCCGACATGCAAAAGATTCGTCGTGACGACGAGATCATCGTGATCGCCGGCAAAGACAAAGGTAAGCGCGGTAAGGTGCTCAAGGTTCTCGCTGACGACCGTCTGGTCGTCGGTGGCATCAACCTGGTGAAGCGTCATACCAAGCCGAACCCGATGTCGGGCGTTCAAGGCGGTATCGTCGAGAAAGAAGCGCCTCTGCACGCTTCCAACGTTGCCATTTTCAATGGCGAAACCAACAAGGCTGACCGCGTTGGTTTCAAGGTTGAAGACGGCAAGAAAATTCGTGTCTTCAAGTCCACCCAGAAGCCGGTTGGCGCTTGAGAATCATAGGTAAAACACCATGGCACGACTGAAAGAGATTTACCGGAAGGAAATCGCGCCCAAGCTGAAGGAAGAACTGAAGCTGGGTAACGTGATGGAAGTTCCACGCATCACCAAGATCACCCTGAACATGGGCCTGGGCGAAGCGATCGGTGACAAGAAAATCATCGAAAACGCAGTTGCCGACCTCGAGAAGATTACCGGTCAGAAAGTCATTGTGACTTATGCTCGTAAATCGATCGCAGGTTTCAAGGTTCGTGAGGGCTGGCCGATCGGCGTCAAGGTCACTCTGCGTCGCGAGCGTATGTACGAGTTCCTGGATCGTCTGCTGTCCATCTCCCTGCCGCGCGTGCGTGACTTCCGCGGCCTGAATGCCAAGTCCTTCGATGGTCGTGGCAACTACAGCATGGGCGTGAAAGAGCAGATCATCTTCCCGGAAATCGATTACGACAAGATCGATGCACTGCGTGGTCTGGACATCACTCTGACCACTACTGCCCGTACGGATGACGAAGGCCGCGCTCTGCTGCGTGCTTTCAAATTCCCGTTCCGCAACTGATTGGAGTAGGAACATGGCCAAGACGAGCATGAAAAACCGCGAGCTGAAGCGTCAGCGCACGGTTGCCAAGTACGCCAAAAAGCGTGCCGAGCTGAAAGCTACCATCGTCAATCCGGAAACCTCTCCGGAAGCGCGTTGGGAAGCCCAGGTCGCCCTGCAGAAGCAACCCCGTGATGCCAGCGCCTCGCGCCTGCGCAACCGCTGCCGTATCACCGGCCGCCCGCACGGTGTCTTCCGCAAGTTCGGTCTGTCGCGCATCAAGCTGCGTGAAGCAGCCATGCGTGGCGACGTACCAGGTCTGGTTAAAGCCAGCTGGTAAGCCGCTGCGGTAAACGCCGGAGTTAGCTCCGGCGGACAAGCAAAATGAATCAAGCCCCTTTTGGGGCTTGATTCATTTTTGATCAGTCTCTAGAATGCCCGGCTCGCCTGAGCCCGGATTTTCGTGAGCTCTGGTGATTCTTAGCCGAAAGGCTAATTCTTTTTGTATCAGGAGCGTCTAGCCCATGAGTATGCAGGACCCGTTAGCGGACATGCTAACTCGTATCCGTAATGCCCAGATGGCTGAAAAGTCCGTCGTAAGCATGCCTTCTTCTACCCTGAAGGTGGCTGTAGCCAAAGTTCTGAAAGACGAAGGTTATATTGCGGGTTATCAGATCAGCGGCGAAGCAAAGCCGCAGCTGTCCATCGAGCTGAAATACTTCGAAGGCCGTCCGGTTATCGAAGAAGTCAAGCGCGTCAGCCGTCCCGGCCTTCGCCAGTACAAATCCGTCGATGATCTGCCGAAAGTTCGCGGCGGTCTCGGTGTTTCCATCGTCTCCACCAACAAAGGTGTGATGACGGACCGCGCTGCGCGCGCTGCCGGTGTCGGCGGCGAAGTGCTTTGCACTGTGTTCTAAGGGGGGATAAGCATGTCTCGCGTTGCTAAGAACCCCGTCAAGCTGCCTGCTGGTGTAGAGATCAAACTCGCCGGTCAGCAGCTTTCGGTGAAGGGTGCCAAGGGCACTCTGGAACTGAACGTTCACTCGTCCGTTGAAGTTCTGCAGGAATCCGGTGAGCTGCGTTTCGCTGCTCGCAATGGCGATCAGCAGACTCGTGCGATGGCTGGTACTACCCGTGCACTGGTTAACAACATGGTCATCGGCGTAAGCCAAGGCTTCGAGCGCAAGCTCCAGCTGGTCGGTGTTGGTTACAAGGCACAGGCCAAGGGCCAGGTTCTCAATCTGGCGTTGGGCTTCTCTCACCCTATCGACTATCAACTGCCGGAAGGCGTTGTGGCCGAAACCCCGAACCAGACCGAGATCCTCATCAAGGGTGTCGACAAGCAGCTGGTTGGTCAGGTTGCCGCGGAGATTCGTGACTTCCGCCGTCCTGAACCTTACAAGGGCAAAGGTGTTCGTTACGCTGACGAAGTCGTCCGCCGTAAAGAAGCCAAGAAGAAGTAAGGGGCTAGGAAATGACCGACAAAAAAGTTACTCGTCTGCGTCGCGCTCGCAAAGCACGCCTGAAAATGCACGAGCTCGAAGCCGTGCGTCTCTGCGTGTATCGCTCTTCGCAGCATATCTATGCCCAGGTCATCTCGGCCGACGGCAGCAAGGTTCTGGCCAGCGCCTCTACCTTGGACAAAGCACTGCGTGACGGCGCCACCGGCAACGTCGACGCGGCCAAGAAAGTTGGTGAGCTGGTTGCCGAGCGTGCGAAAGCCGCTGGTGTGACTCAGGTTGCATTCGACCGTTCTGGCTTCAAGTACCACGGCCGCGTCAAGGCGCTGGCTGATGCTGCTCGTGAAGGCGGGCTGGAGTTCTAAGTTATGGCAAATAACGACCAAAAGCGCGACGAAGGCTATATCGAGAAGCTGGTTCAAGTGAACCGCGTTGCCAAGACCGTTAAAGGCGGCCGTATCTTCACCTTCACCGCGTTGACCGTGGTGGGTGATGGCAAGGGCCGTGTAGGTTTTGGCCGTGGCAAGTCTCGTGAAGTGCCGGCTGCCATCCAGAAGGCTATGGAAGCTGCTCGTCGCAACATGATCCAAGTTGATCTGAACGGCACCACTCTGCAGTACGCAATGAAGTCCGCCCATGGCGCTTCCAAGGTGTACATGCAGCCTGCTTCCGAAGGTACCGGCATCATCGCTGGTGGCGCCATGCGTGCCGTCCTGGAAGTCGCTGGTGTTCAGAACGTTCTGGCCAAGTGCTACGGCTCTACCAACCCAGTGAACGTGGTTCATGCCACTTTCAAAGGTCTGAAGGCTATGCAGTCTCCGGATTCGGTTGCAGCCAAGCGTGGCAAGAGTGTCGAGGAGATTCTCTAACCATGGCTAACACCGTCAAAGTGACTCTGATCAAGAGCACCAATGGCCGTCTGGCCAATCACAAAGCCTGCGTCAAGGGTCTCGGCCTGCGTCGCATCAATCATACCGTCGAAGTTCTGGATACTCCGGAAAACCGCGGCATGATCAACAAGGCTTATTACCTTCTCCGTGTGGAGGGTTGATCCATGTACCTGAACGATTTGAGTCCAGCGCCGGGTTCCCGCCGCGAGAAGCACCGTCCGGGCCGTGGTATCGGTAGTGGTTTGGGCAAGACCGGTGGCCGCGGCCACAAAGGTCAGACCTCCCGCTCCGGTGGCACCATTGCTCCGGGTTTCGAAGGCGGCCAGCAGCCTCTGCACCGTCGTCTTCCCAAGTTCGGTTTCGTGTCTCTGAAAGCTATGGATCGCGCAGAAGTGCGTACTTCCGAGCTGAACAAGATCGAAGGCGACGTAGTTACTCTGCAAGCGCTGAAGGATGCCAACCTGATTAATCAAAACGTACAGCGTGTGAAAGTCATGCTGTCCGGTGAGATTACTCGTGCGGTCACCCTTAAAGGTATCGCCGCCACCAAAGGTGCGCGCGCGGCTATCGAAGCAGCTGGCGGTAAGTTCGAGGAATAAATGGCTAAGCAAGGTGCTCTCTCTGCGCTGGCTGGTGGCGGGTTGTCCGAGCTCTGGGCTCGTCTGCGCTTTCTGTTCATGGCGATCATCGTCTATCGAATCGGTGCGCATATCCCAGTTCCAGGCATAAACCCGGATCGTCTAGCTGATCTGTTCCGACAGAATGAGGGGACCATTCTTAGCTTGTTCAACATGTTTTCCGGCGGCGCGCTGGAGCGGATGAGCATCTTTGCACTGGGGATCATGCCGTACATCTCGGCATCGATCATCATGCAGCTGATGACCGCCGTCAGCCCGCAGCTGGAACAGTTGAAGAAGGAAGGTGAGGCTGGTCGTCGCAAGATCAGTCAATACACCCGCTACGGCACCTTGGTTCTGGCTTTCGTCCAGGCTATCGGCATGTCCGTTGGTCTGGCGAGTCAGGGCGTAGCGTTCTCGGTCGATTTCGGCTTCCACTTCGTTGCAGTCACCACCTTCGTGGCGGGTGCGATGTTCATGATGTGGTTAGGCGAGCAGATCACCGAGCGCGGTGTTGGCAACGGTATTTCGATGCTGATTTTTGCGGGCATCGTAGCCGGTCTGCCGTCGGCGATCGGGCAGTCTTTCGAGTCTGCTCGGCAGGGCGATATCAATATCTTCGCTCTCATCGCCATCGGTTTGCTGGCAGTAGCGATTATCGGTTTCGTGGTGTTCATTGAGCGTGGTCAGCGTCGCATTGCGGTGCACTACGCCAAGCGTCAGCAGGGCCGTAAGGTCTTCGCGGCGCAGACCAGCCACCTGCCGTTGAAGGTGAACATGGCGGGCGTAATCCCGGCCATTTTCGCCAGCAGCCTTCTGTTGTTCCCGGCCTCGCTGGGTGCCTGGTTTGGTCAGTCCGAAGGTATGGGCTGGCTGCAGGATATTTCACAGGCTATCGCTCCTGGTCAGCCGTTGAACATTTTGCTGTTTAGTGCAGGGATCATTTTCTTCTGCTTCTTCTACACAGCCTTGATGTTCAACCCGAAAGACGTAGCGGAAAACCTGAAGAAGTCCGGTGCCTTTATTCCGGGTATCCGTCCCGGTGAGCAGTCGGCGCGCTATATCGATGGCGTTCTGACTCGCTTGACCATGTTCGGTGCTCTGTACATGACGGCCGTATGCTTGTTGCCCCAGTTCCTGGTGGTGGCGGCCAACGTACCGTTCTACCTTGGCGGGACCTCGTTGCTGATCGTGGTAGTGGTTGTGATGGACTTCATGTCCCAAGTACAATCGCACCTCGTTTCGCACCAGTACGAATCCCTGATGAAGAAAGCCAACCTGAAGGGCTACGGCAGCGGCATGCTCCGCTGAAGTGTCCATAAGGTTCGAGGAGTTGGTGATGAAAGTTCGTGCATCGGTGAAAAAGCTGTGCCGTAACTGCAAAATTATTCGCCGTGAAGGTGTTGTGCGAGTGATTTGCAGCGCGGAACCGCGTCACAAACAGCGCCAAGGCTGAGTGTGATCGAAGCTATAAGCCCGGCAGCTAGTGCGCTGCCGGGTTGATTATTTGTTTCTACAGCGATAATATCTCGCGCCCCATTTCTTGGCTTCCGGGGCGTAGGTAGCTGTCAATTGGAGTTCCACTGAATGGCCCGTATTGCAGGCGTTAACATTCCGGATAACAAGCACGCTGTTATCTCGCTGACCTACATCTTTGGTGTCGGTCGCACCACCGCACAGAAAATCTGTGCAGCTACCGGTGTAAACCCGGCAGCAAAGATCAAGGATCTCTCTGACGAGCAGATCGAGCAGCTGCGTGGTGAAGTCGCCAAGGTGAATACCGAAGGTGATCTGCGCCGTGAAGTGAACATGAAAATCAAGCGCTTGATGGATCTGGGCTGCTACCGCGGTCTGCGTCATCGTCGCGGCCTCCCGGTTCGCGGTCAGCGTACCAAGACCAACGCGCGCACCCGTAAGGGCCCGCGTAAGCCGATCCGCAAGTAATCGCGTTCGCGAATCGACAGGAATTTAGTCATGGCAAAACCTGCTGCTCGTACTCGTAAGAAAGTCAAGAAGACGGTGGTTGATGGCATCGCCCACATCCACGCTTCTTTCAACAACACCATCGTGACCATCACCGACCGTCAAGGTAACGCCCTGTCCTGGGCAACCTCCGGTGGTTCGGGTTTCCGCGGTTCTCGCAAGTCCACCCCGTTCGCTGCCCAGGTGGCTGCTGAGCGTGCTGGTCAAGCTGCGCTGGAATACGGCCTGAAGAACCTCGACGTGAACGTCAAGGGCCCAGGTCCGGGTCGTGAGTCCGCAGTCCGTGCTCTTAACGGTTGCGGTTACAAGATCGCCAGCATCACCGATGTGACGCCTATCCCGCATAACGGGTGCCGTCCTTCGAAGAAGCGTCGCGTGTAATCAGGAGACAGTGAGAAATGGCTCGTTACATTGGTCCCAAATGCAAACTGTCTCGTCGTGAAGGCACTGATCTTTTCCTGAAAAGCGGTGTTCGCGCTCTGGAATCGAAGTGCAACCTCGAAGCAGCCCCAGGTATTCACGGCCAGCGCCGTGGCCGTCAGTCCGACTACGGCACCCAGCTGCGTGAGAAGCAAAAAGTTCGTCGTATCTATGGCGTACTCGAGCGTCAATTCAGCGGTTATTACAAAGAAGCTGCCGGCAAGAAAGGCGCTACTGGTGAGAACCTGCTGCAACTGCTCGAATGCCGTCTGGATAACGTTGTTTACCGCATGGGCTTCGGTGCTACCCGCGCTGAATCCCGTCAGCTGGTTTCGCACAAAGCGATCAGCGTGAACGGTAAGACTGTAAACGTACCGTCGTTCCAGGTTAAGGCTGGCGACGTCGTTGCAGTTCGTGAGAAGTCGAAGAATCAGCTGCGCATCGTTCAAGCTCTCGAGCTGTGTGCCCAGCGTGGCCGCGTTGAATGGGTAGATGTAGACACCGAGAAGAAGTCTGGCGTGTTCAAAAGCGTCCCGGCTCGCGGTGATCTCTCCGCTGACATCAACGAAAGCCTGATTGTCGAGCTCTACTCCAAGTAAGGGCTAGAAAATAGGTGCATCCATGCAGATTTCGGTAAATGAGTTCCTGACCCCCCGCCACATCGATGTGCAGGTGGTCAGTCCGACCCGCGCCAAGATCACTCTCGAGCCTCTCGAGCGTGGTTTCGGCCATACCCTGGGCAACGCGCTGCGTCGCATCCTGTTGTCCTCCATGCCTGGCTGTGCAGTAGTCGAGGCCGAGATTGACGGTGTACTCCATGAGTACAGCGCCATCGAAGGTATTCAGGAAGACGTAATTGAAATCCTGCTCAACCTTAAAGGTCTGGCAATCAAGCTGCACGGTCGAGACGAAGTTACACTGACTCTGGCGAAGAAGGGCTCTGGCGTCGTAACCGCTGCCGATATTCAGCTGGATCATGATGTTGAAATCGTCAACGGCGACCACGTTATCGCCAACCTGGCCTCCAATGGCGCGCTGAACATGAAGCTCGTAGTAGCTCGTGGTCGCGGCTATGAGCCAGCTGATTCGCGCCAGAGTGATGAAGACGAGAGCCGCAGCATTGGTCGCTTGCAGCTCGATTCTTCCTTCAGCCCGGTGCGTCGCGTGTCGTACGTGGTGGAAAACGCTCGTGTTGAGCAGCGTACCAACCTGGACAAGCTGGTTATCGACCTCGAAACCAACGGTACCCTGGATCCTGAAGAGGCTATCCGTCGTGCTGCAACCATCCTGCAACAGCAGTTGGCTGCATTCGTCGACCTCAAAGGTGACAGCGAGCCTGTTGTAATCGAACAGGAAGACGAGATCGATCCGATCCTGCTCCGTCCGGTTGATGATCTGGAACTGACCGTTCGTTCGGCCAACTGCCTCAAGGCAGAAAACATCTACTACATCGGTGACCTGATTCAGCGCACCGAAGTAGAGCTGTTGAAAACGCCGAACCTGGGCAAGAAATCCCTGACTGAAATCAAGGACGTTCTGGCTTCCCGTGGTCTGTCCCTCGGTATGCGCCTCGACAACTGGCCGCCGGCAAGTCTGAAGAAAGACGATAAGGCGACTGCCTGATCGTCATCATCACCGAACGTGAAGTTTGGTAAGGAATTGAACCATGCGTCATCGTAAAAGTGGCCGTCACCTCAGCCGCACCAGCGCTCACCGCAAGGCCATGTTTCAAAACATGGCGGTATCGCTGTTCGAGCATGAGCTGATCAAAACTACTCTGCCGAAAGCCAAGGAACTGCGCCGCGTTGCCGAGCCGCTGATCACCCTGGCTAAAGAAGACAGCGTTGCCAACCGTCGTCTGGCTTTCGACCGTACGCGTTCGAAAGCTATCGTTGGCAAACTGTTCAACGATCTGGGCAAGCGCTACGCCACCCGTCAGGGCGGTTACCTGCGTATCCTCAAGTGCGGCTTCCGCGCTGGCGACAATGCCCCGATGGCTTATGTTGAGCTGGTCGACCGTCCGGTCGGTGGCGCAGTAGAAGCTGCCGAGTAAGGCATCGTTGCAAGAAGAACCGGGCCCACGCCCGGTTTTTTTATGCCTTTTATTTAGTCAAAATCTATCGGTATGTAAGTTCTTATTTATTTGTCCGTTCTCCGTATCTCATCAATACTCAAAGCCAATCCCGCTTAGTCGGGAATGATCAGGCTTGGTTAAGGAGATAGAAAATGAGCGAGAAGACCGAAGGCAAATGCCCTTTCTCGGGGGGCGCCTCTGAGGCAACGCCGAAGCATACTGCTGGCGGCGGCACGAGCAACCGAGACTGGTGGCCGAACCAACTGCGCGTCGACCTGCTGCACCAGCATTCCTCCAAGTCCAACCCGTTGGGCGAGACTTTCAGCTATGCCGAAGCCTTTCAGTCGCTGGATTACGAGGCGCTGAAAAAGGATTTGCGTGCCTTGATGACCGATTCGCAGGACTGGTGGCCGGCCGACTTCGGCCACTATGGCCCGCAATTCATCCGCATGTCCTGGCACGCTGCAGGCACCTACCGTACCGGCGATGGTCGCGGCGGCGCCGGGCGTGGGCAGCAGCGTTTCGCGCCGCTCAACAGCTGGCCGGACAACGTCAATATCGACAAGTCGCGCCGCCTGCTGTGGCCGATCAAGCAGAAGTATGGCCAGAAGATTTCCTGGGCCGACCTACTGGTGCTCACCGGCAACGTCGCTCTGGAGACCATGGGCTTCCGGACTTTCGGCTTCGCTGGCGGACGCGAGGACACCTGGGAACCGGATCAGGACGTCTACTGGGGCACCGAGAAGACCTGGCTGGGCACCGACGAGCGCTACGGCAAGGCCAAAGCCAACGCTGCCAGCGACGAAGGCACCATAGTGGCCGACCCCGAGTTGCACGGCCTCGAGAAGGAGCGCACCGACAGCCAGGATCGTCACCTCGAGAATCCGCTGGCCGCCACCACGATGGGGCTGATCTACGTCAACCCCGAAGGCCCAGAGGGCAATCCCGATCCGCTCGCGGCGGCCCATGACATCCGCGAGACTTTCGCCCGCATGGCCATGAACGACGAAGAGACCGTCGCGCTGATCGCCGGCGGCCATACCTTCGGCAAGACTCATGGCGCCGGGCCGGCGGACAACGTCGGCGCCGAGCCCGAGGCCGCTGGTCTCGAGGAACAGGGCCTGGGCTGGAGCAGCTCATTCGGCAGCGGCAAGGCCGGCGATGCGATCACCAGCGGCCTGGAAGTGACCTGGACGACCACACCTGCGCAGTGGAGCAACAACTTCTTCGAGAACCTGTTCAAGTTCGAGTGGGAACTGACCAAGAGCCCTGCGGGTGCGCACCAGTGGGTGGCCAAGGGCGCCGAGGCCATCATTCCCGATGCGCACGACCCGTCGAAGAAGCGTTTGCCGACGATGTTGACCACCGACCTGTCGCTGCGTTTCGACCCTGCCTACGAGAAGATCTCGCGGCGTTTCTTGGATAACCCGCAGGCATTCGCCGAGGCATTCGCCCGCGCCTGGTTCAAGCTGACCCACCGCGACCTCGGTCCGAAGTCGCGCTACCTGGGGCCGGAAGTACCGAAGGAAGACCTGCTCTGGCAAGACCCGCTGCCGGCCATCCACCATCCCTTGATCGACGAGGCGGATGTCGCCGCGCTCAAGGCTCGGGTGCTGGCCTCCGGTCTATCGGTATCCGAGCTGGTTGGCACGGCCTGGGCTTCGGCTTCCACCTTCCGTGGATCCGACAAGCGCGGCGGGGCCAACGGCGCACGTCTGCGCCTGGCGCCGCAGAAGGACTGGGCCGCCAACCAGCCCGAGCAATTGGCCAGGGTTCTGGCGGTGCTCGAGGGTATCCGTGGCGAGTTCAACCGCACCGCCATCGGCGGCAAGCAGGTAACCTTGGCCGATCTGATCGTGCTGGCCGGTAATGCCGGCATCGAGCAGGCCGCCAGGAATGCCGGCCACGCGGTAAGCGTACCGTTCTCGCCTGGTCGGGCCGATGCCTCGCAGGAGCAGACCGATGTCGACTCCTTCGCTGTGCTCGAGCCGATCGCCGACGGCTTCCGCAATTACCTCAAGGGCCGCTACAGCGTGCCGGCCGAGGCGTTGCTGATCGACAAGGCGCAGTTGCTGACCTTGACCGCGCCGGAGCTGACGGTGCTGATCGGTGGCCTGCGTGCGATCAATATCAACGTGGGCCAGGCTGGTCATGGAGTGTTCACCGACAGGCCGGGAGCACTGAGCAACGACTTCTTCGTCAACCTGCTCGACATGGGCACGGCGTGGAAGGCAGTGCCGGGCGACGACAACCTGTACGAAGGGCGTGACCGCAAGAGCGGTGAGCTCAAGTGGATCGGCACCCGTGTCGATCTGGTGTTCGGTTCCAACGCCATCCTGCGCGCCCAGGCCGAGGTCTATGCCAGCGCCGACGCTCGGTTCATCGAGGACTTCGTGGCGGCCTGGACCAAGGTGATGAACCTCGACCGCTTCGATCTCGCCTGACTGCTGGCCGGGCGCTTGCGCCCGGTCTGTCGAGTCGATGCAGCCAGCGCCTCCTTAATGGAGGCGTTGTGCTTTTTACTTGACCGAAACGGATGTCGGGCGGAGCATTCGTCCATTCCATCGGGTGCAGCAAGGATTCCCAGGCATGAAGGGCCACATCGAAGTCATCGACTACCTCAAAACCCTGTTGAAGGGCGAACTGGCCGCGCGCGACCAGTACTTCATTCATTCGCGACTCTATGAGGATTGGGGCTTCAGCAAGCTCTACGAGCGCATCAACCACGAGATGGAAGAAGAGACGCAGCACGCTGACGCTTTGCTCAAACGGATCATCTTCCTCGAAGGCGTGCCGGATATGGTGCCCGACGCCTTCACCTTCGGCCAAACCGTGCCTGACGCACTCAAGCTGGATCTGGCGCTGGAGTATCAGGTGCGTGCGGCGCTCAGCAAAGGCATCGAGCTGTGCGAGCGTCATCAGGATTACCAGAGCCGCGATATCCTGCTGCTGCAGCTCAAGGATACCGAGGAAGATCACGCCTACTGGCTGGAAATTCAGCTGCAACTGATCGGCAAGCTGGGCCTGGAGAAATACCTGCAGGGCCAGATGTAAGCGGCAAGCTTCAAGCCACAAGAAAAAGCCAGAGCGGAGGTGATCCGCTCTGGCTTTTGCTTTTTCTTCTACTTGCCGCTTGGAGCTTGCGGCTTGTCGCTGTCTCTTTCCAGCAACGGCTTGAGGAAATGCCCGGTGTGCGATTGCGCCATCTCGGCGACCTCCTCGGGTGTGCCGACGGCGATGATCTGGCCGCCCTTGGAGCCGCCTTCGGGGCCCAGATCCACCAGCCAGTCGGCGGTCTTGATCACGTCCAGGTTGTGCTCGATCACCACCACGGTGTTGCCGTGGTCGCGCAGACGGTGCAGCACGTCGAGCAATTGCTGGATATCGGCGAAGTGCAGGCCGGTGGTCGGTTCGTCGAGTATGTACAGGGTCTTGCCGGTGTCACGCTTGGACAGCTCGCGTGACAGCTTGACCCGCTGCGCCTCGCCCCCGGAAAGGGTGGTCGCCGACTGCCCGAGCTTGATATACGAAAGCCCCACGTCCATCAACGTCTGCAGCTTGCGCGCCAGGGCCGGCACGGCGTCGAAGAAACCGCGGGCGTCCTCGATGGTCATCTCCAGCACTTCGTGGATGTTCTTGCCCTTGTACTTGATCTCCAGGGTCTCACGGTTGTAACGCTTGCTCTTGCACACGTCGCAAGGCACGTAGATATCCGGCAGGAAGTGCATCTCCACCTTGATCAGACCGTCGCCCTGGCACGCCTCGCAGCGACCGCCCTTGACGTTGAACGAGAAGCGGCCCGGGCCGTAACCCCGCGATCGAGACTCGGGTACGCCAGCGAACAGCTCACGAATCGGCGTGAACAAACCGGTGTAGGTTGCCGGGTTGGAGCGCGGTGTACGACCGATCGGGCTCTGGTCGATATCCACCACCTTGTCCAGGTGCTGCAGGCCGTCGATGCTGTCGTGGACGGCGGCTTCCAGTGTGGTGGCGCCGTTCAGGGCGGTGGCGCTGAGCGGGAACAGGGTGTTGTTGATCAGCGTCGACTTGCCCGAGCCGGACACGCCGGTCACGCAGGTCAGCAGGCCGATGGGAATATCCAGGTTGACGTTCTGCAGGTTGTTGCCACGGGCGCCCTTGATCTTCAGCGAGAGCTTCTTGTCACGTGGCGTGCGTTTGGCCGGTACCTTGATCTTCAATCGGCCGGACAAGTATTTGCCGGTAACCGAGTCCGGGTGAGCCATGACTTCGGCCGCCGTGCCTTCGGCGACGATCTGGCCGCCATGCACGCCGGCGCCCGGGCCGATATCGACCACGTAGTCGGCCATGCGGATGGCGTCCTCGTCGTGCTCGACCACGATCACCGTGTTGCCGATGTCGCGCAGGTGGCGCAGGGTGCCGAGCAGGCGCTCGTTGTCGCGCTGGTGCAGGCCGATGGAGGGTTCGTCGAGGATGTACATGACGCCCACCAGGCCAGCGCCGATCTGGCTGGCCAGGCGGATGCGCTGGGCCTCACCGCCGGACAGGGTGTCGGCGCTGCGATCCAGGGTCAGGTAATCGAGGCCCACATTGACCAGGAACTGCAGGCGCTCGCAAATTTCCTTGAGGATCTTGCTGGCGATCTCGCCACGACGGCCTTCCAGGGTCAGGCCACCGAAGTAGTCACTGGCCGAACCGATCGGCATGCCGGTGACTGCCGGCAGGGTTTTCTCACCGACCCATACGTGACGGGCCTCGCGACGCAGGCGAGTGCCGCGGCAGTCGGGGCACGGCTGGGTGCTGAGGAACTTGGCCAGTTCCTCGCGGACACTGGCCGACTCGGTTTCGCGGTAGCGGCGCTCGAGGTTGGGCACGATGCCTTCGAACGGGTGCGAACGCTTGACGATATCGCCACGGTCATTGAGGTATTTGAAGTCGACGTTCTGTGAGCCGCTACCGGCGAGAATGACCTTCTGGTGGTCGCTGTCCAACTCGGCGAAGGGCTTGTCCAGGCTGAAGCCGTAATGCGAGGCCAGGGAGCCTAGCATCTGGAAGTAGTAGACGTTGCGTCTGTCCCAGCCGCGTATCGCGCCTTCGGCCAGGGTCAGTTCACCATTGACCAGGCGTTTGGTGTCGAAGAACTGCTTCACGCCCAGGCCGTCGCAGGTCGGGCAGGCGCCGGCCGGGTTGTTGAAGGAGAACAGCTTGGGCTCAAGCTCGCTGATCGAGTGACCGCAGACCGGACAGGCGAAGCGTGCGGAGAAGATGATCTCCTCACCTTCCTCGCCTTCCATGGGGGCGATCAACGCCAGGCCATCGGCCAGCTTGAGGGCGGTCTCGAAGGATTCGGCCAGGCGCTGTTGCAGGTCGCCACGGGCTTTGAAGCGGTCGACCACAGCATCGATGCTGTGCTTCTTCTGCTTGTCGAGTTTCGGCAGTTCGTCCAGCTCGTACAGCTTGCCGTTGACCCGTACCCGTACGAAACCCTGAGCGCGCAACTCATCGAACACCGCGAGGTGCTCGCCCTTGCGCTCGCGAATCACCGGAGCGAGCAGCATCAGCTTGCTGCCTTCAGGCAGGGCGAGTACCTGGTCAACCATCTGGCTGACGGTCTGCGCCTCCAGCGGCAGGTCGTGATCCGGGCAGCGCGGCGTACCGGCGCGGGCATAGAGCAGGCGCAGGTAGTCGTAGATCTCGGTGATGGTGCCGACCGTCGAGCGGGGGTTGTGCGACGTGGATTTCTGCTCGATGGAGATAGCCGGTGACAAACCCTCGATGGTGTCGACGTCGGGTTTTTCCATCATCGACAAGAACTGCCGGGCGTAGGCCGACAGCGATTCGACGTAGCGGCGCTGACCCTCGGCGTACAGGGTGTCGAAGGCCAGGGACGACTTGCCCGAGCCAGACAGGCCGGTAATCACGATCAGCTTGTCGCGCGGTAGGGTCAGGTCGATGTTCTTGAGATTATGGGTGCGGGCACCCCGGATCAGAATCTTGTCCAAAACAGCCTCGCGTGGCGGGCGGATAAACCGCCGAGTATACGGGGGGCGACAGCCCTGCGGCAAAGCGCCGCTGCTGTGCCAGTGGTGTTTCGACTGGTAGAATCGCCGGCTTGTTTCAACAGGTTATCGACGATGCGCGATTCGCACAGCGAACGCATGAGTGGCGCGGAGACTCGGGCAGCCGGTGGGCTGGCACTGGTGTTCGCTTTTCGCATGCTGGGCATGTTCATGGTATTGCCGGTATTGGCTACTTATGGGCAGGAACTCGCGGGTTCAACCCCGGCACTGATCGGGCTGGCCATTGGTGCCTACGGTCTGACCCAGGCCTTTCTGCAGATTCCCTTTGGCGTGCTGTCCGATCGTATCGGCCGGCGTCCGGTGATCTATTTCGGTCTCGTGGTGTTCGCTGCCGGCAGCTTGCTGGCGGCCAATGCCGATTCCATCTGGGGGGTGATCGCCGGTCGCGTGCTGCAGGGCGCCGGGGCGATTTCCGCGGCGGTGATGGCGCTGCTCTCCGACCTGACCCGCGAACAGCACCGTACCAAGGCCATGGCCATGATTGGCATGAGTATCGGCTTGTCCTTCGCCGTGGCCATGGTGGTCGGTCCGCTGCTGACCCGCGCTTTCGGCCTGTCCGGTCTGTTCCTGGCGACGGCGGCCATGGCCCTGCTGGGCATCGTCATCGTTGCCGGTATGGTGCCGTCCAGCGCGGGGCCGTTGCAGCACCGTGAGTCCGGGGTTGCCAGACAGGCGCTGTGGCCGACCCTGCGTCACCCGGATCTGCTGCGCCTGGACTTCGCCATCTTCGCCCTGCATGCCATCCTGATGGCCAGCTTCATTGCCTTGCCCCTGGCGCTGGTGGAGCAGGGCGGGCTGCCCAAGGAGCAGCACTGGTGGGTTTATCTCACCGCACTGCTGGCGGGTTTCTTCGCCATGGTGCCGTTCATCATCTATGGCGAGAAGAAACGCCAGATGCGCCGTGTGCTGATCGGCGCGGTGGTGGTGCTGCTTGGCTGTGAGCTGTACTTCTGGGCATTCGGCCACGACCTGAGCAACCTGGTATTCGGCATCATCGTGTTCTTCACCGCCTTCAATCTGCTCGAGGCCTCATTGCCATCGCTGGTCAGCAAGGTGGCGCCAGCGGGTGGCAAGGGCACGGCCATGGGCGTGTATTCGACCAGCCAGTTCCTCGGCTCGGCCCTGGGCGGCATTCTCGGTGGTTGGCTGTACCAGCACCATGGCCTGGCCGGTGTGTTCGGCGGCTGTGCATTGCTGACGGTTTTTTGGTTGGCCTTTGCTGTTACTATGCGCGAACCGCCGTATGTCACCAGCCTGCGTTTGTCGCTTTCGAGCACGGCATTGCAGGAAGCAGGACTGGCCGAGCGTATTCAGGCAGTGCCCGGAGTGGCGGATGCCGTGGTGGTGGCCGAAGAGGCCGCCATCTATGTCAAAGTGGATACCCAACAATTGGATCGCACGTCACTGCAGCGCTTGATCGAAGCGGCGCCGGTGACGTGCTGAAAGTAGGAGAGCGTTATGGCCCGTGGGGTTAACAAAGTCATTCTGGTCGGTACCTGCGGACAGGATCCGGAAACGCGCTATCTGCCCAGCGGCAACGCCGTGACCAACCTGAGTCTGGCTACCAGCGAGCAGTGGACGGACAAGCAGACCGGGCAGAAGGTCGAAAAGACCGAGTGGCACCGTGTGTCGTTGTTCGGCAAGGTCGCGGAAATCGCCGGTGAGTATCTGCGCAAAGGTTCCCAGGTTTACATCGAAGGCAAGCTGCAGACCCGCGAGTGGGAAAAGGATGGCGTCAAGCGCTATACCACCGAAATCATCGTCGACATGCAGGGCACCATGCAGCTGCTCGGTGGCCGTCCGGACAATGCCGGTGGTGGCGAGCCGCGCCAGCAGCGTCCAGCGCCGCAGCGTGAGCCGCAGCAACAGGCTCCGCGTCAGTCCGCTCCGCAGCAGCAGAAGCCGCAGCCGGCTCAGGACTACGACAGCTTCGATGACGATATCCCCTTCTGATCGTCAGACGTGACAGCAAAAGGCCCCGCAATGCGGGGCCTTTGTCATTCAGCGTCCAGGTGGCAAATCAGGCCGGACTGAAAAAGCGTTTACGCAGCAGGCCCTGGCAGATCCACAGCACCAGGGCGATACTGATGCCGAACAGGTTGGCGAGAATGTCCAAGTGGCTGAATTCGCGGCTCGGTTGAAAGTAGTGCTGCAACCATTCCAATAGCGGTGCCTGGATATACAGCAGGCTCCACAGCAGCCAACCTGGTATGGCGGGGAAGGCGATACGGCTGACCAGCGAAAAGCCGGCGAAGGCCAGCAGGTGGAGGAATTTGTCCGATTCCTCGAACAGATCCGGTGGTGGCTCCGGGCGGAACAGGCCGTAGGCGAGCACCGCGCAGCAGGCCAGGAACATCAGCTTTCTCAAATTTTCTGTCCTTTCTTCTTTGTCGATTCGCTCGGCACTATGACCACAGCATTCGGCGCGGGTTGCCCGCGATGCAGGTTGGCTGCTCAGGTGTCCTCGCGCCGCCGGAGCGCGTCAAGGTTATGCGTGGTTGGTGACGCCGCGGGGTAAAAACAGCAAAATGCAGGCCACAGGGCTTAACCGTCCGGGATCTGCCGAGAATATAGCGGCTGGCGCGCCATCGCGCGGTGCGAGCTCAAACCTGATTGTGGAGCCTCTAGTTTCGTTATGCGCATGCGCCTGTTGTTGCTGGGTGGTGGCAGTACGCTGGGTAAGGCGTTGATTCGCCTGGGAGCCGAAGAAGATATCGGTTTTCTCG
>NZ_QJUI01000027.1 GCF_004327285.1 Phytopseudomonas daroniae | reverse complement strand
TCTTTTGCAAACTCAAGGAGTTCAAGCGTATTGCAATGCGCTGTGACAAGACCGATGCAAGCTTTTGCGCCATGGTCAATCTTGCCGCTACCATTATCAATTCACGATGAATCTCAACAGACCCTAGGAGAGCCAGATCTTGAAATCGTTTCGATTCGTACAGGCTCTGGAATAGGGTGGTTGCCGTGATAGCATCGCGGCCATGAGAGTTATTTCTACACTAGGCGCGGGATGCGCACTGTTGCTGTTCAGTTCGGTATCGCTGGCCGAAGACGCTCGCCTCGTGGTCAGTGTGCAGCCTGCCAACAATGCCTTGAAGAGCAATGTCGAAGGTTACATCGGCAGTCTCGGCGAGCGTGATGTCGAGGCCCTGCAACGTTTGCGTCGAGTCGTCGAAAGCCAGGCGGAAAAGGCGGCGCAGGCGCTGGGATACTACCAGTCGCAGATCAGCACCGAAGTGGTCGAGCAGACGCCGCCGCGCCTGAACGTGCGTATCGTGCCAGGCGAACCGGTACGCATCGGCAGCGTGACGGTGCGGGTCGACGGGCCGGCCGCGGAAATGCCCGCCTTCCAGTTGCCCAGGGATGCACAGCTCACCCAGGGCGCCCGGCTCAATCATGGCCGTTACGAGGCGGCCAAGCGGCACATTCAGAACCAGGCTTCGCGCTACGGCTTCTTTCGCGGACACTTCACCCAGCAGCGCTTGAGCATCGACCCCCAGGCCGGATTGGCCGACATCGAACTGGTCTATGACAGTGGCCCGCGCTACATCCTTGGTAGCGTGAGTTTCGAGGGCGACATGCCGTTCGACGACGACCTGCTGCAGCGCATGGTGCCGTTCTCCGCCAACACACCCTACGACTCCGAGCGCATTGCCGAGCTCTATCAGGCGTTGCGCTCCAGCGGTTATTTCGAATCGGTACGGGTCGATGCCAGCCCCACGGTCGCCGAGCAGCAGGTGATTCCAGTCGAGGTACACCTGCAGACCCGTCTGCCGCGTACCATGGGCCTCGGTCTTGGCTTTTCCACCGACGTCGGGCCCCGCGGCCGCGCCAACTGGGAGCGGCATTGGGCCAACCCGCAAGGGCACAGTTACGGCGCGGAGATGGAGCTCTCGGCGCCGCGGCAGAACGTCGGGCTGTGGTACGACGTGCCGCTGGATCCGCCGTTGACCGACAAATTGCGGATCTCCGGCGGTTATCAGTACGAAGAGATCGCCAACACCGACAGCCTCAGTCGCCTGTTGACCGTCGGCCCGGAATGGCACAGCAAGCTGGACAGTGGCTGGCAACGGGTGATCTCGCTGAAATGGCTACGCGAGGAGTATCGCCTGGGCGACGATTCGGGCCTGAGTACCTTGCTGATGCCCGGCATCAGCTTTGCCTACCTGCGCAGCGATAACCGCATCGACCCGAATTACGGCTACCGCCTGCAGTTCGACGCCTCGCTGGCCAAAGAGGGCTTGCTGGCCGATTCGGACGTCATCCACGGCAACGCGCTGGTCAAGGGCTTGACCACCCTGTGGCAAAAGCACCGTTTCCTCGGTCGGGCACAGTTTGGCGGTACCGAGTCCAGGGGGTTCAATTCTTCCGTGCCGCCCTCATTGCGCTTTTTCGCCGGTGGTGACCAGAGTGTGCGCGGTTACGACTACCAGAGCCTGTCGCCGGAGAACAACCAGGGCGACAAGATCGGCGCACGTTATATGTTCGCGGCCAGCGCCGAGTACCAGTACAGCGTGGCGGACAAGTGGCGGGTGGCGACCTTCTACGATACCGGTAATGCCTTCAACTCCCTGGATATGCCGACGCTCAAGAGCGCGGTGGGTATCGGTATGCGCTGGGTGTCGCCGGTGGGGCCGTTGCGCCTCGACCTGGCTCACCCGCTGGATGACGAGGGCGGGGTGCGTCTGCATTTCTCCATGGGGCCGGAACTGTGAGGCGGGCGCTCAAGTATGTCGGTCTGAGCCTGGCGGGCCTGCTGGTGTTGCTGGCCGTACTGCTGATCTGGATGCTGGCGACCGCTGCCGGCAGCCGCTGGACATTGGGCCTGGTGCCTGGGCTGCAGATCGACGGATTCGAAGGGCGCCTGGGTGGTCGCTGGAGTGCCGAGCAGTTGCTCTGGCAGCAGGGCGACAATCAGGTGCTGGTTCGCCAGCCGCTGCTCGACTGGTCGCCTGCCTGTCTGCTGCGTCTGACACTGTGCATCGATACGCTGCGTAGCGAACGCATCGAGCTGAACTTCGCACCCAGCGACGAGCCGCCGAGTGAGGAGCCCTTCAGCCTGCCGCAACTCGATCTGCCGCTGGCCTTGCAGGTCGGTGAGGTATGGATCGGCAGTCTGCAGTTGAACGGTGAGGATCAGTTGCAGGAGCTGGAGCTCGCTGCGGACTGGGCAGCCGACGGCCTGAACATCAGCAAGCTGCACGTGCAGCGTGACGATCTGACCGTCGACCTGCAGGGGCGCTTGCAGCCCAGTGGTGAATGGCCGCTGAGCCTGCAGGGCCGCGCAACGCTGCCAGCACCAGACGGGAAACCCTGGAGTCTGGCGCTGCAGGTCGAAGGCGACCTGCTTCAGAGCCTGGCGCTGACGGTCGACAGCAGCGGCTACCTGGCCGGACGCTTGAGTGGCGAGGTACAGCCTCTGGTCGAGCACATCCCGGCGACGCTGACGTTCACGGCTGACGGCTTCAAAGCCGACGCGTCGCTGCCCGATACCCTGCGACTGGACGCTTTGCAGCTGCAGGCAGCGGGTAATCTGCAGGACGGTTACGGTATCGATGGTACCGCCACCTTGCCGGCCGAGGATGGTTCGGTGGCCCTGGCGTTGCGTGGTCGTGTCGATGCCAAGGGCGCCGATATCGACACCTTGCGCCTGGCCGCGGCGGACAACCAGTACCTCGCGGTCAATGGTCGTCTGGACTGGCAGGAAGGCTTCAGCGCGGATACCCATATCGATTGGCAGGATTTCCCCTGGCTGCGTTTGTACCCGCTGGAGGAAGCGCCACCGGTCACGCTGAAGAAACTTACCGGTGATCTCGCTTATGAGGATGGCAACTACCTTGGCAATCTGTCCGCGGCATTGGACGGCCCGGCGGGCGGGTTCAGCGTGCAAACACCGCTCAGTGGCGATCTGCAGCAGGTGCATCTGCCACAGTTGCAGATCCGTGCCGGCCAGGGAACGATCGATGGCCAGGTGACCGTCGGTTTCGCCGATGCGGTGCGCTGGGATGCGCAGTTGCAGGTCAGCGATTTCGATCCTGCGTACTGGGTCGCCGAATTGCCCGGCCGTATCGCCGGGCCGGTGCGCAGCAAAGGGCAATTGCTCGACGGACGTCTGGAACTGACCGGCGACCTCGATCTGCGGGGGCGCCTGCGTGGCCAGCCGGCACAGTTGCAGACCCAGGTAGCTGGCGCCGGGGAACGTTGGGAGTTGAACGCGCTGACGTTGCGCCTCGGCGACAATCGCATCGACGGCAGTGGTTGGCTCGATCAGCGTCTGCAGGGTGAACTGCGGGTGGCACTCAACCGTCTCGGCCAGCTGTGGCCGGGCTTGCAGGGGCAGGCCACAGGGCGCCTCGGTCTGGCTGGCAGCCTGCAGGCCCCTCAGGGCACGTTCAACCTGAGCGGCCAAGGTTTGGCGTTCGAGGACATGCGTCTGCGTCAGCTCGGGCTGGACGCAACCCTGAATGCCAACGGGCAGGCCAAGGTACAACTGCGTGGCCTGGGGATCGCCAGCGGCGATACGCAGATTGGTGATCTCACGGTCAACGGCGGCGGTAATCAACGTCAGCAGCAAATGGAGCTGAGCCTGCAGGGCGAAGCGCTGCAAACCAGCCTGGCGCTGGACGGCACACTGGATCAGGGCAACTGGCGTGGCCGTCTGAGCCGCGCCGAGGTGCAGGCCGGTGGCCAGGATTGGCGCTTGCAGCAGCCCGCCTCGCTGGTGCGCCTGGCCAGCGGTCAAATCGACCTGGGCGCCCATTGCCTGCGCTCTGGTGAGGCCAGCCTGTGCGGCGAGAACCAGCGTCTGCAGCCGGAGCCGAAAATCCGTTATCGACTGGCGGATTTCCCCCTCGACAGCCTGTCGCCCTGGTTCCCGAAGGACTTCGCCTGGCAGGGGCGGCTCAACGCCGAGGTGCACCTGGATCTGCCTGCCGCCGGCCCCAGCGGGCGCGTGGTGGTGGATGCCGGCAGCGGTACCTGGCGTGTACGCGACGACGAGCAGTGGGTGGATTTCACCTACGACAGCCTGCGCCTGAGCAGCGAGCTGCAGTCCCAGCGTATCGATACCCAATTGAATCTCAGCGGGCCGCAAATCGGTGAGCTGTCGGTGCAGGCGCAGCTCGATCCGCGCCCGCAGAACAAACCGCTGTCTGGCCAGTTCCGCCTGAGCGGTCTCGATCTGGCCATCGCGCGGCCATTCGTGCCGATGGTGGAGCGCCTGGCCGGGCGTCTGGATGGCAGCGGCAACCTGTCCGGCGATCTGCTGTCGCCTCTGGTCAATGGCCAGTTGCTGCTCAGCGGAGGAGAAATCTCCGGTGGTGAATTACCGACCAACTTCGAGGATCTGCAGATCCGTGTGTTGATCGCCGGCGAAAGCCTGCAGCTCAACGGCGGTTGGCGCAGTGGCGATCAAGGGCAGGGCACACTGAACGGTGCGCTGGCCTGGAGCGGCCCGCTGAACGCTAACCTGAGCGTGCAGGGCCGCCGCTTGCCGGTGGTCGTCGAGCCTTATGCGACACTGGAAGTCGAGCCGGACATACAGGTGCGCCTGGCCGAGGATCGACTGTCGGTCAGCGGCAAGGTGTCCATCCCCCGTGGCGAGATCGTGGTGCGTGAACTGCCGCCGTCCACTGTCAAGGTCTCCGACGATGCGGTCATCGTCGGTGCCGAGGCGCGTGAGCAGCAGGCGGTGGCCATCAGCATGGACATCGACGTCGATGTGGGTAGCGACAAGCTGACCTTCAGTGGCTTCGGGCTCAATGCCGAACTGGCCGGGCAGGTGCATATCGGCGACGACATGGACACCCGTGGCGAGCTGAATCTCAACAAGGGCAATTTCCGTGGCTACGGCCAGCGCCTGACGATCCGCCGCGCGCGCCTGCTGTTCGCCGGCCCCATCGACCAGCCGTTCCTCGATATCGAGGCGATCCGCAAGGTCGACGAGGTGGTCGCTGGCTTACGTCTGACCGGCAGCGCCGACCAGCCGCGTACCGAGGTGTTTTCCGAGCCGGCGATGAGCCAGGAGCAGGCGCTGTCCTATCTGGTGCTGGGGCGGCCGCTTTCGACTGGCAGCGAGGACAACAACATGCTCGCCCAGGCAGCATTGGCGCTGGGCGTGGCGGGAAGTTCAGGGGTCACCGGCTCGGTCGCGCAGAGCCTGGGCATCGAGGACTTCCAGCTGGATACCGAGGGCAGCGGCAATACCACCAGCGTGGTCGCCAGTGGCAACCTCTCCGAACGCCTGAGCCTGCGCTATGGCGTTGGAGTGTTCGAGCCGGTGAATACCGTGGCGTTGCGTTATGCCCTCAGTCGCCGCCTGTATCTGGAGGCTGCCAGCGGCCTGGCCAGTTCCCTGGATCTGTTCTACAAGCGGGACTTTTAGGGGAGGGCGACTGCCTGCGCCGCGAAGCATCGTTGAAGCAGGCCTGACCGGCGACGGGGAACTGGCAGTATTCACGCTGCTGTCATCCTGCCGCGGGCCGGGCATTCACATTACCGACACATAGGGATTCCATGGGCCAGCGGCAGACACAGATACTCAAGCACGACCTGAAGGCAATCGCCGAAGACCTGAAATGGGCGTCCGTTGATCTGGTGCAGATCGCCGAGCGCTTAAGAGGCACGGAGAACGAAGCAGATGCATGGGCGATTCTCAGGATGGTGGGGGTGCTGATCAACGGTGAGGATCGCCTGTCCAAGTATGCCGCCGAGATCAAGTCCGGCCGGATCTCTCGCTCCAAAGCATGAGCCGCCGGCCAGAGCCTTCCGCTTACCGTCCCTTCGCACAAATGCTGGAAAGTCATTCAGCACTGGCGCTGCGTATTTTTTACTGCGCACGGGTTGCTCTGCCGAGGGTAGAGCAGCCTTCTAGTGAGCGCTGTCCTGGCGTAGGATGGTCGCCCATGCGTGTATTACCCACATAGAAAAGGATCATTTTCATGGCACAAGTAACCCTGCGCGGTAATCCGGTTCAGGTCGATGGCCAATTGCCGCAAGTCGGTCAGCAGGCGCCTGCGTTCAACCTGGTCGGTGCCGGCCTGGCGGATGTCAGCCTGAGCAGCCTGGCGGGCAAGCGCAAAGTGCTGAACATTTTCCCGAGCGTCGATACCCCGACCTGCGCGACCTCGGTACGCAAGTTCAACGCCGAGGCCAGTAAGCTGGCCAACACCGCGGTGCTGTGCGTTTCCGCCGACCTGCCGTTTGCCCAGGCGCGTTTCTGCGGTGCCGAAGGCCTGGAAAACGTGATCAACCTGTCGACCATGCGCGGCGCCGAATTCCTCAAGGACTACGGGGTGGCCCTGAGCTCCGGCCCGCTGGCCGGAGTGGCTGCCCGCGCCGTGGTGGTGCTGGATGAAAACGACAAGGTGCTGCACAGTGAACTGGTCGCCGAGATCGGCAGCGAGCCGGACTACGATGCCGCTCTGGCGGTTCTCAAGTAAGTTCTCGTAACGCTTCGAAACGGCCTGCTTTGCAGGCCGTTTTTCGTTTCAGCCATTCATTTCCCGTTCAACGCTGCTGCCACCAGCCTGCGCAGGCGGTTGGCTACCGGCGACAGCTGGCGACCCTTGACCAGCAGCAGGTAGTACGGCGACATCTCGATGGTCACGTTGAGCGGCAAGACCTTCAGTTTGGCGCCGACCTGATCGCCCAGCAACAGATCCGGCACCTCGCTGGCCAACGGGGCGATGGCCGATGACGACACCAGAATGGCGATCATCGCCAGTAACGATGTGGTGTTGGTGATATTGGTCGGCAAAGGCGCACCGGCACTGAGAAAGGCCGTTTCCATCGCCTCGCGGATCGGCGCCCGGTGGCTCTGCATGACCCATTCATAGGGTGACAGATCGCGCAGCGTCACCTGATCCACATTGGCCAGCGGGTGATCCTGGCGAACCATCAGCTTGAGGGTTTCGGTGCGCGCCGGAAAAATCTCGAAGTCCGCCGGATTGACACCGCGCGGCAGGCGGGCGAGCACGAAGTCGTTCTTGCCCGCAGCCAGGTCATGCACCAGCACGTCGCTGGCGGCGACGTTGACGTGCACTTCGGCCCGCGGCGAGATCGCCTTGAGCTGGCGAATGGCCGGAATCACGAAGCCCACCGCAGCCCCGGTCACCGCGCCCACCGTGGTGATGCCGCCTTCACCGCGCTTGAGTTCTTCGACGTCCTGGGCGAGGTCGCGCAGTTCCACCAGCATATTGTGCGAGCGCTGCGCCAGGGCTCGGCCGATCAGGGTCGGCAGCATGCCTTTGGCATGGCGTTCGAACAGACGTGCGCCGAGGGTATGTTCGATATCCGCCAGCATGCGCGAAGCGGCCGGTTGAGTGACGGTCAACGCGTCTGCCGCGAGGCCTAGCTGGCCGTGCTCGGCGATGGCGGCGATCAGACGCAACTGGGGAATCTTCAGGTGTCGGGCGATCCCGATATCCATGGGCGGCTCTCGCTTTATTGTCGTTATTGAGGCGTTGAGCGGATTCTGCGACGCGGCGGGGGCGCTTGTCGATTACTCGCATACCAATATTGGTATGGCGGTGCACTGAATATGAATTTGATTGATATGGGTAGCTGACTCTATCTTCATGCCTGCTTTGAAAGCTCTTCGCTGAACGAACAACAATAACTGCGATGTCGCGTATGCCCTGGCATGCAGCAGGCGTCGCCCAGGAGAAGCTGATGAACACTGTCCGTAAACTCGTGGCCGCCGTGGCCATGGGCGCCAGCCTGTTGAGTGCCGCCTCCGCCGGGGCCGCCGACAAGGGCTTCGTGGGTATCGCGATGCCTACCAAGTCGTCCGCCCGCTGGATCGACGATGGCAACAACATGGTCAAGCAACTGGAGAAGGCTGGCTACAAGGCCGACCTGCAGTACGCCGAAGACGACATCCCCACCCAGGTCTCGCAGATCGAAAACATGATGGTCAAGGGCGTCAATGTCCTGGTCATCGCGGCGATCGATGGCACTACCCTGACCAACGCGTTGGAAAACGCCAATGCCGCGGACATCAAGGTCATCGCCTATGACCGTTTGATTCGCGATAGCCAATACGTGGACTACTACGCCACCTTCGATAACACCAAGGTGGGTGTGCTGCAGGCCGAATCGCTGGTCAAGGGCATGCAGGCCCGGGGCCCAGGCCCTTACAACGTCGAACTGTTCGGCGGCTCGCCAGATGACAACAACGCCTATTTCTTCTACGACGGCGCCATGTCGGTGCTGCAGCCGCTGATCGACAAGGGCGAGATCAAGATCCTTTCCGGGCAGACCGGCATGGGCAAGGTCGGCACCCTGCGCTGGGACGGCGCTACCGCCCAGTCGCGCATGGACAACCTGCTGTCCGCCAATTACACCAAGGAGCATCTCGACGGCGTGCTGTCGCCCTACGACGGTATCTCGATCGGCATCCTCTCGTCCCTCAAGGGGGTCGGCTACGGCTCCGGCGACATGGCGATGCCGGTGGTGACCGGCCAGGATTCGGAAGTGCCTTCGGTGAAATCCATCCTCGCCGACGAGCAGTATTCCTCGATCTTCAAGGACACCCGCCAGCTCGCCGAGGTAACCGTCGGCATGGTCAAGGCCTTGCTCGAAGGCAGCGAGCCGCAGATCAACGACACCACAACCTACGACAACGGGGCGAAAGTGGTGCCGTCCTATCTGCTGCAACCGGTCACCGTCGACAAGAGCAACTGGGAGAAGGTGCTGATCGACAGTGGTTACTACCGCAAGGATCAGTTCCAGTAACCGCGACGCGTCGGCAGCGCCTGGCGCTGCCGGCCATCCACTCCTTTCCTGACCTGAGCATGGCGCGCCCGCTGCGGCTGGCGCGTGCCTTGCGGACGGATATGCCCATGCAGCAAGACATCATTCTGGAAATGCGCGGCATCACCAAGACGTTCCCGGGCGTGAAGGCCCTGAACAACGTCAACCTCAAGGTGCACCGCGGCGAGATCCATGCCCTGTGCGGTGAGAACGGCGCCGGCAAATCGACCCTGATGAAGGTGCTCAGCGGTGTCTATCCCCACGGCAGCTACGAGGGCGAGATCGTTTACGAAGGCAAACCGCTGGCATTCACCGGCATCCGCGACAGCGAGCGGGAAGGGATCATCATCATTCACCAGGAGCTCGCTCTGGTGCCGTTGCTGTCAATCGCCGAGAACCTGTTTCTCGGCAACGAGATCGCCAGCAACGGCGTGATCGACTGGCCGGAGGTCTATCAGCGCACCGAGGTGCTGCTGAAAAAGGTCGGCCTCGACGAAATCGCCACTATGCCGGTCGAGAAGCTCGGCGTGGGCAAGCAGCAACTGGTGGAGATCGCCAAGGCGCTGGCCAAGGACGTCAAGCTGCTGATTCTCGACGAGCCCACCGCGGCGCTGCAGGAAAACGACAGTCAGAAGCTGCTCGATCTGTTGCTGGAGCTCCGCGCCCAGGGCATTTCCTCGATTCTGATTTCCCACAAGCTCAATGAAGTCAGTCGTGTGGCCGACAGCATCACGGTGCTACGCGACGGCGCCTCGGTGAGCAGCATGGATTGCCATAGCGAAGCGGTCAGCGAGGAAACCATCATTCGCGGCATGGTCGGCCGCGACATGGAGAACCGCTACCCGGATCGCACCCCCGAGATCGGCGAAACCCTGCTGGAGATCCGTGACTGGAATGTCTGGCACCCGGAATCGGCATCCCGGCAGATGATCCGCAACGTCAACCTCAGTGTGGCTGCCGGTGAAGTGGTCGGCATCGCCGGGCTGATGGGGGCAGGGCGCACCGAGCTGGCCATGAGCGTGTTCGGCAAGAGTTACGGGCGCAACATCTCCGGCTCCGTGCACCTGCGCGGCAAGGAAATCGATGTGTCCACGGTGCGCCGCGCCGTGGACAACGGCATCGCCTACGTCACCGAGGATCGCAAGTCCCTCGGGCTGGTGCTCGACGAGAGCATTCTCTGCAACACCACCCTGGCCAACCTCGCCGGCGTGTCGAGCTTTGGGGTGATCGACGAGCACGAGGAACGACGCGTCGCCGAGCAGTACCGCGAAGCGCTGCACATCCGCACGCCCGGGGTATTCCAGAGGGTGCTCAACCTGTCCGGTGGCAACCAGCAGAAGGTGGTGCTCAGCAAATGGCTGTTCGCCAAACCCGAGGTGCTGATTCTCGATGAGCCGACCCGGGGCATCGATGTCGGCGCCAAGTTCGAGATCTACAGCCTGATCAACCAACTCGCCGCCAGCGGCAAGGGCGTGATCATCATTTCTTCGGAAATGCCCGAACTGCTGGGCATGTGCGACCGTATCTACGTAATGAACGAAGGCGCCTTCCTGGGCGAACTGGCGCGCGAAGACGCGAGCCAGGAAAAGATCATGTCGATGATCGTCAAGGCGTGAGCGAGGTGAACGCAATGGAAACCAAAACCCAAGCGGCTCGGCCCTCGTTGCTGGCCCACCTGAAGAACCATGTGCGTGACTACGGCATGTTGCTGACGCTGGTGGTCATCATGGCGCTCTTCGAGGTGCTGACCGACGGCACGCTGATGCGCCCGGTGAACCTGACCAACCTGTTCCTGCAGAACAGCTACATCATCATCATGGCGCTGGGCATGCTGCTGGTGATCGTTTCCGGGCACATCGACCTGTCGGTGGGCTCGGTGGTCGGCTTCGTCGGTGCGGCAGCCGCGGTGATGATGGTGCAGTGGGGCTGGCCGACCTCGGTGGTGGTGCCGGTCTGCCTGCTGATGGGCTGCCTGATCGGCGCTGCCCAGGGCTACTGGATCGCCTATTGGCAGATTCCTTCGTTCATCGTCACCCTGGCCGGCATGCTGGTGTTCCGCGGCCTGACCCTGGCGGTACTCGATGGCCAATCGGTCGGCCCGTTCTCGAGCAGCTTCCAGTTGATGAGCAACGGCTTCATCCCGGACATCTTCAGCGATACGCGGCCGAACATCACTGCCATCGTGCTGGGCGTGCTCGCCGCCGTGTTGATCATCTACCTGGCAGTGCGCGCCCGTCGTCGTGCCAAGCGCTACGGCATCGTCGACGAGCCGGCGCTGTTCTTCGTCATCAAGAACGGCCTGATCGCCGGTGCCATCGTCTACATCGCCTACCTGCTGGCCACCTACCGCGGTCTGCCGAACGTACTGATCATCATGGCCATGCTGATCAGCGCCTACACCTTCCTGACCAACCGTACCACCCTTGGCCGGCGCATCTACGCCATCGGCGGCAACGTCAAGGCGGCCAAGCTGTCGGGCATCAACACCGAGCGCCTGACCTTCTTCGCCTTCGTCAACATGGGCATGCTCGCCGCCCTGGCCGGGCTGATCTTCGCTGCGCGGCTGAACACCGCCACGCCCAAGGCCGGGGTGTCCTTCGAGCTGGACGTGATCGCCGCGGTGTTCATCGGCGGCGCCTCGATGTCGGGCGGCGTGGGCAAGATCATCGGCGCGGTGATCGGCGCCCTGATCATGGGTGTCATGAACAACGGCATGTCGATCCTGGGGATCGGTATCGAGTGGCAGCAGGTGATCAAGGGCCTGGTGCTACTGGCTGCGGTGATCTTCGACGTGGTCAACAAGAACAAATCCCGCTGAGGTATTAGGCCATGAATAGTCAGAATCTGACCCCAGGCAAGGCCGTGTATGCCGACCTGGCCACGCGCACCGTGCTGATTTCCGGTGGCGCCACCGGTATTGGCCGGGCATTGGTGGAGGCCTTCGCCCGCCAGGGCGCACGAACCGCTTTCGTCGATATCGACGACAAGCACGGCCAGGCCCTGGCCAGCCAGTTGAGCGAGGAGGGGCATCAGGTGCGCTTCCTGCGCTGCGATATCACCGATATCAAGGCTTATCAGGCGGCCATCCACAAGATCGCCGAACAGTTCGGGCCGATCACCGCATTGCTCAACAATGCCGCCAACGACGTTCGCCATGCCCTGGACTCGATCAGCGTCGAACGCTTCGACGACCTGATCGCCGTCAACCTGCGCCACGCCACGTTCGCCACCCAGGCGGTGGTGCCGATGATGCGCCAGGCCGGCGGCGGCTCGATCATCAACTTCGGCTCGGTCGGCTGGATGATGGCTTCGGCCGGTTACCCGGTGTACGCGGCGAGCAAGGCCGCCGTGCATGGCCTGACCCGTGGCCTGGCGCGCGATCTGGGCAAGGATCGGATCCGCGTCAACACCCTGGTGCCGGGCTGGGTGATGACCGAGAAGCAGCTGGCCATGTGGGTCGACGAATCGGCCAAGGAGCAGATCAGGCAGAACCAGTGCATGCCCGGCCAACTGCTGCCCGAGCATATCGCCGACATGGCGCTGTTCCTGGCTTCCGACGCGGCGGCGATGTGCACGGCGCAGAATTTCATTGTCGACGGAGGCTGGGTATGAGCACCTTCAAAGCGGCGGTCTGGCCACGCAAGCTGCGTTCCACCGAATGGTTCGGCGGCAACTCGCGGGATCACATCTACCACCGCAGCTGGATGAAGAATCAGGGGCTGCCGGCCGATCTGTTCGACGGCCGGCCAGTGATCGGCATCTGCAACACCTGGTCGCAGCTGACGCCCTGCAATGCACATCTGCGTGATCTGGCCGAACGCGTCAAGCACGGCATCTACGAAGCCGGTGGCCTGCCGCTGGAGTTCCCGGTGTTCTCGGCCGGGGAAAGCTCGCTGCGGCCGACCGCGATGATGTACCGCAACATGGCGGCGATGGACGTGGAAGAAGCGCTGCGCGCCAACCCGCTGGACGGTGTGGTGCTGCTGGCCGGCTGCGACAAGACCACCCCGGCGCTGCTGATGGGCGCGGCGAGCGTGGATATTCCGGCCATCGTGGTGTCCGGCGGGCCGATGCTCAATGGCTGGTTCCGTGGCGAACGGGTCGGCTCGGGCACCGCCCTGTGGCAGATGTCGGAAGACATCAAGGCCGGCAAGATGAGCCGCGAGGACTTTCTCGAAGCCGAGCAGTCGATGTCCCGTTCGCCCGGCTCCTGTAACACCATGGGTACCGCCAGCACCATGGCCAGCATGGCCGAAGCCCTGGGCATGGCGCTGTCCGGCAATGCGGCGATTCCGGCGGTGGACAGCCGCCGCCGTGTGGTGGCGCACCTGACCGGGCGGCGCATCGTGCAGATGGTCAAGGACGATCTCAAACCATCCGACATCATGACCCGCCACGCTTTCGAGAACGCCATCCGGGTCAATGGCAGCATCGGTGGTTCGACCAATGCGGTCATCCACCTGCTGGCCATCGCCGGCCGCGTCGGTGTCGACCTGACCCTGGATGACTGGGATCGCCTCGGTCAGGACATTCCCACCATCGTCAACCTGATGCCGTCGGGCAAATACCTGATGGAGGAGTTCTTCTACGCCGGTGGTCTGCCGGTGGTGATTCGTATGCTCGGCGAGGGCGGCAAGCTGCACAAGAGCGCGCTGACCGTGTCCGGCGAAACCATCTGGGAGGAGGTCAAGGACGTACGCAACTGGAACGAGGACGTCATCCGCCCGATTGATCAGGCGCTCACCGCCAAGGGCGGGATCGCCGTGCTGCGTGGCAACCTGGCACCTCGCGGCGCAGTGCTCAAACCCTCGGCAGCGTCGCCGCACCTGATGCAGCACCGTGGCCGCGCCGTGGTGTTCGAAGACATCGACGACTACAAGGTGAAGATCAACGACGAGAGCCTGGATATCGACGAGCACTGTGTGATGGTGCTGAAGAACTGCGGCCCGCGCGGTTATCCGGGCATGGCCGAGGTGGGCAATATGGGCCTGCCGCCCAAGGTGCTGCGCAAGGGCATCACCGACATGGTACGGATCTCCGATGCGCGGATGAGCGGCACCGCCTACGGCACCGTGGTGTTGCACACCACGCCGGAAGCGGCCGCTGGTGGGCCGCTGGCGGTGGTACGCGATGGCGACATGATCGAGCTCGATGTGGAGGCCAGGCGCATTCACCTGGACATCCCCGAGGCCGAACTGCGGCAGCGTCTGGCCGAGTGGCAGCCAACCATCGAGCCGCCCACCAGCGGATACATCAAGCTGTTCCACGATCATGTTCAGGGTGCCGATAGTGGTGCGGACTTCGATTTCCTCAAGGGCTGCCGCGGTGCCGGCATTCCCAAAGACAGCCACTGAGACTTGCGAGAGGAAATCGAAGATGACAGAGATCAGCCAGGCTGCGATCAGCTGGATTGCCGTCGATTGGGGCACCTCCCAGGTGCGTGCGTGGGCACTCTCCGATAGCGGGGAGGTTCTCCAGCGCGCTTCATCGGCGCGCGGCATGAGTACCCTGACGCCGGATCAGTTCGAAGGCGCGCTGCTCGAATTGATCGGCGGCTGGCTGGACGACAGGCGCGTTATCGACGTGATCGCCTGCGGCATGGTCGGTGCGCGGCAGGGCTGGCGTGAGGCCCCCTATGCCGAAGTGCCCTGTGCGCCGCAGGCGGTGGAGCGAATGGTCAGGCCCGAGGTGGCGGATGGACGCCTGCGTGTCTCGATCATCCCGGGATTGTGCCAGCGCGCGCCTGCCGATGTGCTGCGCGGCGAGGAAACCCAGATCGCCGGCCTGCTCGCCGAGCACCCCGATTACAGCGGCGTGATTTGCCTGCCGGGTACCCATAGCAAGTGGGTGGAGATTCGTGAGGGGCAGGTCATCGCTTTCCAGACATTCATGACCGGTGAGCTGTTCGCCTTGCTGAGCCAGCAGTCGGTGTTGCGCCACGGTATGCAGGGGGATGCTCGGCTTCTGGATCAGCAGGCTTTCGACACCGGGCTGCAAGCTGGGGCAGGGAAGGCGCAGCGGTTGGTCGGCGCTTTGTTCGGCCTGCGCGCCGAAGGCTTGCTCGAAGGGCTGGCACCGGTTGCCGCACGCTCTCGGCTATCTGGGTTGCTGATTGGCCAGGAGCTGGCTGCGCTGGATGAACGCTGGCGAGGTCAGCGGGTCTGTGTCATCGGCGACGGCGAATCGGCCGAGCGCTATCGGCATGCCCTCGATATCCTGGGCGTGGCGGCGCTGCCCGTGAGTGCCGAGCGCGTCACCCTGGCTGGCCTGACCGCTGCCCGTGAGCATATTCAACGAGGAGCCTAGAGATGGCTGCAAACTCGAACGGCACCAGCGCCGCACGTATCGCCGACGCACGCCTCTGCACCCTGGGCGAAGGGGTGTTCTGGCACCCGCAGCGCGAGCAACTGTTCTGGTTCGATATTCTCGGGCGACGCTTGCTCAGCCAGCAGGATGATCAGCCGCTGGAGTGGACATTCGATGAGCGTGTATCCGCCGCTGGCTGGATCGATGAGGAACTACTGCTGATTGCCAGCGAGACGGCGTTATCGACCTTCAATCTGGCCACCGGCGCACGGCAAAAGGTCTGCGCGCTGGAGGCGGATAATCCACTGACCCGCTCCAATGACGGCCGCGCCGATCCCTGGGGCGGTTTCTGGATCGGCACCATGGGCCTGAACGCCGAGAAGCAGGCCGGTGCCATCTACCGTTATTACCGTGGCGAGCGGCGCCGCTTGTTCGCCGCTATCAGCATCACCAACGCCATCTGTTTTTCGCCCGATCGGCGCTATGCCTATTTTGCCGACACCGCACGCCAGCAGATCTGGCGCCAGCCGCTGGACGAGCAGCACGGCTGGCCACAGGGCGAGGCGCAGCCGTTCATCGACGGTCGCGTGGCGGGCGTCAGCCCCGATGGCGCGGTGATCGACAGTCAAGGGCGTCTGTGGAGCGCGCAGTGGGGGGCCTCGCGTGTCGCTTGTTACGACACGGAGGGGCACTTTCAGCAGGCAGTGGCCTTTCCCGCTTCGCAGATTTCCTGCCCGGCATTTGGCGGGCCAGGCCTGTCGACCCTGTTCGCGACCTCCGCGCGCGATGGCCTCGACGACGAACAACTGGCTGCCGAGCCCCAGGCAGGCAAACTGTTTGCCGTGGAGCTGCAAGCACAGGGGCAGGCCGAGCATCGGGTCATCCTGTAGGCGCTCGGAACGATGGCAATACCAGGCAATACATCGAAAAATGCATGCCGCGCTCGCGTTACAGGCGCCCGGCGCGGTTTTCTGCGCATTTCTCCCTCTCAAGCCACTGCTGGAGGTAAATAGCCCGTAAAGAGGCTTTGCTTCGAGCCTTACAGTGCTTATCGTTCACGCTCCCCTAGGAAGCGATTGGCCCATGTCCGAAGTAAACACAACGCGCAGCACTCCATCCTCCAAACGTCAGTGGTTCATCGGTCTGCTCTTGCTGGCGTTGGTCATCGTCTTGATCTGGTGGTTCTGGCCGGCAAAAACGGCGCCTCAAGGCAACACGCGCTGGGGGTTCGATAATGTGCCGGTGCGCATCGCCCATGTCGAGTCGCGGGACTTCCCCATCGTGCTGAAAGCCCTGGGCACGGTCATCGCCTATAACACCGCCAACGTGCGTAGCCGAGTGGATGGCCAGTTGCTGAAGGTGCTCTTCAAGGACGGTCAGCCGGTCAAGGCCGGTGACGTGCTGGCGCAGATCGACCCGCGGCCGTTCGAGATCGCCCTGCAGCAGGCACAGGGCACGCTGGCGGAAAACCAGGCACAGCTGCGTAATGCCGAAAAGGATCTGGCGTTGTATCGCGGCCTGTTCGCCGAAGACTCCATCGCCCGGCAGACGCTGGATACCCAGGAAGCACTGGTCAACCAGTACCGTGGCGCGCTGCAGAACAACCAGGGCGCGGTGGCCGAGGCCAAGCTGAATCTGGACTTCACCAAGGTGCGCGCACCCATCGACGGCCGCCTGGGTATCCGTCAGGTCGACCAGGGCAACCTGGTGAACTCCGGTGACACCAATCCCATCGTGGTGATCACCCAGACGCTACCGATTTCCGTCACCTTCACGCTGCCCGAGGCCGAGCTGCCGGCCGTGCTGGCTCAGGTGCGCAACGAGCGCACCCTGGTCGTGCAAGCCTGGGATCGTGGTGAGAACAACCAACTGGCCGAAGGTGTGCTGGAGAGCCTGGACAACCAGATCGACACCACCACCGGTACGGTCAAGCTCAAGGCGCGCTTCGAGAACGCCGAGGAAATGCTGTTCCCCAACCAGTTCGTGAATACCCGCCTGCAGGTTTCGGTTCGCGAGAATGCCTTGCTGGTTCCTGTCGCGGCGCTGCAGTTCGGCGCCAACGGCACCTTCGTGTATGTCATCGACGCGGAAGACAAGGTAGAGGTTCGCAAGGTCAAGGTCGGCCCCGGCGACGGCGAGTTCACGGTGATCGAAGAGGGCGTCGCGGCCGCCGAGCGCGTGGTGGTCGAAGGTACCGATCGCCTGCGTGCAGGTAACAAGGTCGAGGTGATCGGCGAGGGTACTCGTGAGCCGTCGGCCACCGAAGAAAATGCACCGCGGGTGCGTAGCGCTTCATGAACGTCTCCCGCCTGTTCATCCTGCGACCGGTCGCCACCACCCTGATCATGCTGGCGATCTTCCTCAGTGGCGTGATCGCTTATCGGCTGCTGCCGGTGTCCGCATTGCCCGAAGTGGATTACCCGACCATTCGGGTGATGACCCTGTATCCCGGTGCCAGCCCCGATGTGATGACCAGCGCGGTGACTGCGCCGCTGGAGCGCCAGTTCGGGCAGATGGCCGGGCTGCAGCAGATGTCCTCGACCAGCTCCGGCGGCGCTTCGGTGATCACCCTGCGCTTCAATCTGGAAGTGCAACTGGACGTGGCCGAGCAGGAAGTACAGGCGGCGATCAATGGCGCCACCAACCTGTTGCCGAACGACCTGCCGGCGCCGCCGGTGTACAACAAGGTCAACCCGGCCGACACCCCGGTGCTGACCCTGGCGGTGACCTCCAAGGAGCTGCCGCTGCCCCAGGTCAATGACCTGGTCGACACCCGTCTGGCGCAGAAACTGGCGCAGACCACTGGCGTCGGTCTGGTATCCCTGGCCGGTGGCCAGCGTCCGGCGGTACGTATTCGCGTCAATCCCGAGGCCCTGGCGGCCTATGGCTTGAACCTTTCGGACGTGCGCTCGCTGGTCAATGCCAGCAACGTCAACCAGCCCAAAGGCAACTTCGACGGCCCGACGCGGGTCAGCCAGCTCGACGCCAACGACCAACTGCGCTCGGCCGACGAATACCGCGATCTGATCCTCACCTACGCCAATGGCGGCGCGCTGCGCTTGCGCGATGTCGCATCGATCGTCGATGGCGCGGAGAACCAGCGTCTCGCCGCCTGGGCCAATCGCAATGCGGCGGTGCTGGTCAATGTGCAGAGGCAGCCGGGCGCCAACGTCATCGACGTGGTGGATCGCATCCAGACCCTGCTGCCCAACCTGACTCAGGGCTTGCCGGCCAGCGTCGAGGTGACGGTGCTCACCGACCGCACCCAGACCATTCGCGCCGCGGTGCGCGATGTGCAGCACGAACTGTTGCTGGCCATCGCCCTGGTAGTGATGGTCACCTTCCTGTTCCTGCGCAAGGTCTCGGCGACGCTGATTCCCTCGGTAGTGGTGCCGCTGTCGCTGATCGGTACCTTCGGTGTGATGTACCTGGCGGGCTTCACGATCAACAACCTGACGCTGATGGCGTTGACCATCGCCACCGGTTTCGTGGTGGACGATGCCATCGTCATGCTGGAGAACATCGCCCGCCATCTGGAGGATGGCGAAACGCCGCTCAACGCTGCGCTCAAGGGCGCCAGGCAGATCGGTTTCACCCTGGTTTCGCTGACCCTGTCGCTGATCGCCGTGCTGATCCCGCTGCTGTTCATGGCCGATGTGGTAGGGCGGCTGTTCCGCGAATTCGCCATCACCCTGGCGGTGGCGATCCTCATCTCCCTGGTGATTTCCCTGACCCTGACGCCGATGATGTGCGCACGCCTGCTCAGGCACGAGCCGGAAGCGGAGCAGGGGCGTTTCTACAAGGCCAGCGGTGCGGTCATCGACCGCATGATCGAACGCTACTCGGTCGGCCTGCGCTGGGTACTGCGCCATCAACCGCTGACCCTGCTGGTGGCCATCGGCACCATGGCACTTACCGTGGTGCTTTATCTCGCCGTACCCAAGGGCTTCTTTCCGGTGCAGGACACCGGGGTGATCCAGGGTATTTCCGAGGCGCCGCAGTCGATTTCCTTCTCGGCCATGAGCGAACGCCAGCAGCGCCTGGCCGACGTGATCCTCAAGGATCCGGCGGTCGCCAGCCTGTCGTCCTACATTGGTGTGGACGGCGACAACCCGACCTTGAACAGCGGGCGCATGCTGATCAACCTCAAGCCCCACGCCGAGCGCGACCTCAGTGCCACCCAGGTGATCGAGCGGCTGCGTCCGGAGCTGGCCAAGCTCAGCGGCATCGAGCTGTTCCTGCAGCCGGTGCAGGATCTGAGCATCGAAGATCGGGTCAGCCGTACCCAGTTCCAGTTCAGCGTGGAATCACCCGACCCCGAGATGCTGGAAACCTGGTCGGCGAAATTGGTCGAGGCGCTGCGTCAGCAGCCAGAGCTCAGCGACGTCAACAGTGACCTGCAGAGCCGCGGCCTGCAGGCTTACCTGCGGATCGATCGCGACATGGCCGGGCGGCTCGGTGTCAGCGTTGCGGCTATCGATGATGCGCTCTACGACGCCTTTGGCCAGCGGCAGATCTCCACCATCTATACCCAGG
This sequence comes from Phytopseudomonas daroniae, assembly GCF_004327285.1. Taxonomy (GTDB): domain Bacteria; phylum Pseudomonadota; class Gammaproteobacteria; order Pseudomonadales; family Pseudomonadaceae; genus Aquipseudomonas; species Aquipseudomonas daroniae. The sequence continues at coordinate 24,677 of NZ_QJUI01000027.1, read as the reverse complement.
CCAGCCAGTACCGCGTGGTGCTGGAAAGCGAAAATGGCGGCAGCATCGGCCCGGCGGCGCTGCGCCAGATCCATGTCGCCACTGCCGAGGGCGGTCAGGTGCCGCTGTCGTCCCTGGCCCATGTCGAGGAACGTGCGGCGAGCCTGTTGATCAACCATATCGGCCAGTTCCCGGCCGCCACGCTGTCGTTCAACCTCAGCCCTGGCGTCGCCCTGGGCGATGCGGTGGCGGTGATCGAGCGTGTGCAGCAGGACATCGAGATGCCGGTCAGCGTGCAGGTGAACTTCCAGGGCGCCGCCGAGGCTTTCCGCGCCTCGCTGTCGTCCACGCTGCTGCTGATCCTGGCGGCCATCGTCACCATGTACATCGTGCTCGGTGTGCTCTACGAGAGCTACATCCACCCGATCACCATTCTCTCCACGCTGCCGTCGGCCGGCGTTGGCGCCTTGCTGGCGCTGCTGCTGACCGGCAACGACCTGGGGTTGATCGCGATCATCGGTATCATCCTGCTGATCGGTATCGTCAAGAAGAACGCCATCATGATGATCGACTTCGCCCTGGAGGCGGAGCGACACCAGGGCATGACGCCCCATGACGCGATCTATCAGGCGGCGCTGCTGCGTTTCCGGCCGATTCTGATGACCACGCTGGCCGCGCTGTTCGGCGCGATTCCGCTGATGCTGGCTTCGGGATCCGGTGCCGAGCTGCGGCAGCCGCTGGGTCTGGTGATGGTCGGTGGCCTGCTGCTCAGCCAGGTGCTCACCCTGTTCACCACGCCGGTGATCTATCTGTACTTCGATCGGTTGTCGCGGCGTTTCAGCCGCCGTGGCACGGCGGGGGTGGTGGTATGAGCGGCAAGCTTCAAGCTTCAAGCTTCAAGCTAGAAGCAACAGCCAGCTTTGACTTGCAGCTTGCAGCTTGTGGCTTGCGGCTCAAAGCTGGCTTGCAGCTATGAATCTGTCAGCACCTTTCATCCGCCGTCCGGTGGCGACCCTGTTGCTGAGCCTGGCGATCATGCTGCTGGGCGGCGTCAGCTTCGGTTTGCTGCCGGTAGCGCCCCTGCCGAACATGGATTTCCCGGTGATCACCGTGCAGGCCAGCCTGCCCGGTGCCAGTCCGCAGGTGATGGCCGCCACGGTCGCCACGCCACTGGAGCGTTCCCTGGGCGCCATCGCTGGCGTCAGCCAGATGAACAGCAACAGCAGCCAGGGCAATACGCGGATCATGATCGAGTTCGATCTGGATCGTGATATCAACGCCGCGGCGCGGGAGGTGCAGGCGGCGATCAACGCCTCGCGTGAACTGCTGCCCAGCGGCATGCGCAGCATGCCGACCTACCGCAAGATCAATCCGTCCCAGGCACCGATCATGGTGCTTTCGCTGACCTCGACGGTGCTCGACAAGGGCCAGCTGTACGACGTCGCCTCGACCATCGTCGGCCAGAAACTGTCGCAGGTCAGCGGCGTCGGCGAAGTGCAGATCGGCGGCAGCTCGCTACCTGCCGTACGGGTGGCCCTGGAGCCGCGGTTGCTGGATCAGTACGGCGTGGCGCTGGACGATGTACGTGCGACCATCGCCGCGGCCAACGCCAAGCGTCCCAAGGGCGCCGTGGAGGACGAGCAGCGGCATTGGCAGGTGCAGGCCAATGACCAGTTGGAGCGCGCCGCCGATTACCAGCCGATGATCATCCGCTACCAGGACGGTGCGGCGATCCGCCTGGGTGACGTCGCCCAGGTCACCGATGGCGTGCAGGATCGCTACAACAGCGGCTTCTACAATGACAAACAGGCCGTGCTGGTGGTAGTGAACCGCCAGAGCGGGGCGAACATCATCCAGACCGTTGCCGGCATCCGCGCGTTGCTGCCGGAGCTGCGCGGGGTGATCCCGGCCAGCGCCGACCTGGAAGTGGCGATGGATCGCTCGCCGGTGATTCGCGCCACGCTCAAGGAAGCCGAGCACACCCTGCTGATCGCCGTGGCGCTGGTGATCCTCGTGGTGTTCGCGTTTCTCGGCCGCTGGCGCGCCGCGCTGATTCCCGCCCTGGCGGTACCGGTCTCGCTGGTCGGCTCGTTCGCGGCGATGTACCTGCTCGGTTTCTCCCTGAACAACCTGTCGCTGATGGCGCTGATCATCGCCACCGGTCTGGTGGTGGACGATGCCATCGTCGTGCTGGAGAACATCTCCCGGCATATCGAGGCCGGTGAAACGCCCATGGCCGCAGCCTTCAAGGGCTCACGCGAGGTGGGTTTCACGTTGCTGTCGATGAACGTCTCGCTGGTGGCGGTGTTTCTGTCGATCCTGTTTATGGGCGGGCTGGTCGAGCGGCTGTTCCGCGAGTTTTCCATCACCCTGGCGGTGGCCATCGTCATTTCCCTGCTGGTATCGCTGACGCTCACGCCGATGTTGTGCGCGCGTTGGCTGAAGCCCGAGCCCAGGCGCGAAGAACACCAGGCAGGACGTCTTCAGGTCATCGGTGCGCGTGTGCTGCGTGCTTATGAACGCAGCCTGGAGTGGGCCTTGCGTCATTCGCTGCTGATGCTGATCAGTCTGTTCGCGACCATCGCGCTGAACGTCTTCCTGTTCGTCAGCATCCCGAAAACCTTCATGCCGCAGCAGGATACCGGCCAGTTGATGGGCTTCATCCGCGGCGACAACGGGCTGTCTTTCCAGGTGATGCAACCGAAGATGGAGGCTTATCGCCGTTCGATTCTGGCCGACCCGGCAGTGGAAAGCGTGGCGGGCTTCATTGGCGGTAACAGCGGTATCAATAACGCGATCATGATCGTGCGCCTCAAGCCGCTCAAGGAGCGCGACCTGTCGGCACAGCAGGTGATCGACCGCCTGCGTGCCAATGCACCGAAGATTCCGGGGGGGCGGATGTTCCTCATGCCCGATCAGGATCTGCAGGTCGGCGGGCGCCAGGGGCGTAGCTCGGAGAACGAATATATGCTGTTGTCGGGCGATCTCGACGCTCTGCGCGAATGGTTGCCGAAGGTGCGTGAGGCATTGCGGGCGCTGCCTGAACTGACCGATATCGATGCGTCCGAAGACGGCGGTGCGCCACAGATCCGCCTGGTGGTCGACCGTGGCGAGGCCAAACGCCTGGGTATCGACATGAGCCTGGTGACTGGCGTGCTCAATAATGCGTTCAGCCAGCGGCAGATCTCCACTATCTACGACAGCCTCAACCAGTACAGCGTGGTCATGGAGATCAACCCGCGCTACGCCCAGAGCCCCGAAGCACTCGCGCAGATCCAGTTGATCACCGCGGACGGCGCGCGCGTGCCGTTGTCATCCATCGCCCATTGGGAGCGCAGCCTCGAGGATGATCGCATCAGCCACCAGGGGCAGTTCGCGGTCGAGAACATCGGCTTTTCCCTGGCGGAGGGCGTCAGCCTCGATCAGGCTACCCAGGCCATCGACCGCGCAGTGGCGCGGATCAGCCTGCCCAACGAGGTGCAGGGCACGCTGGGTGGTACCGGTGCGGCGTTCCAGCAGACGCAGCAGAACCAGCCGTGGATGATTCTGATGTCGCTGGTGGTGGTGTACGTCGTGCTCGGCATTCTCTACGAGAGCTACGTGCATCCGCTGACCATTCTCTCGACGCTGCCGTCGGCTGGCGTCGGCGCATTGCTCGCTTTGCAGCTGCTCAATACCGAATTCAGCCTGATCTCGCTGCTCGGTCTGTTCCTGCTGATCGGGGTGGTGAAGAAGAATGCCATCCTGATGGTCGACCTGGCGCTGCAACTGGAGCGCAACGAACACCTGAGTCCGGCCGACTCGATTCGCCGCGCCTGCCTGCTGCGCTTCCGGCCGATCATGATGACCACCCTGGCCGCGTTGCTCGGCGCCTTACCGCTGGTGCTCGGCAGCGCCGAAGGTTCGGAAATGCGCCAGCCGCTGGGTATCACCATCGTCGGCGGGCTGATACTCAGCCAACTGCTTACGCTTTACACCACCCCGGTGGTCTACCTCTATCTCGACCGCCTGCGCCATCGGGTCAACCGCTGGCGTGGCGTGCGCACCGATGCCGCTTTGGAAACGCCTCTATGACCCATGCAACCCACCGTACCCTTGGCCTGCTGGCGCTGAGCATCGCCCTGGCCGGCTGTGCCATCGGCCCCGACTACCAGCGTCCGGAAATCAGTACGCCGGCGCAATTCAAGCAGGCCGAAGGCTGGAAGGCCGCCGTGCCTGCCGATGCTCTGGAGCGCGGCGCCTGGTGGGAGCTGTATGGCGATGGCGAGCTCAATGCGCTGGTTGGGCGCCTGAACGTGTCCAACCAGACCCTGGCCGCCTCCGAGGCTCAATACCGTCAGGCTCGTGCGCTACTGCGTAGCGGGCGCGCGGCGTTCCTGCCGACGCTGTCGACCAGTGCCGGCATGACCCGGGCCGGGCAGGGCGGTGGCGACAGTACGTTGCGTACCGCCGACGGTTTCAGTGTCGAAGGCTCCAATACGGCGAGCATCTCCAAGAGCTATGACCTGAGCCTCAACGCCAGCTGGGAACTGGACGTGTGGGGCAAGCTGCGTCGCGGTCTGGAATCCAACCGCGCTGCCTTCGAGGCCAGCGCGGCCGACCTGGCAGCCGTACGCCTGAGCCTGCAATCCGAACTGGTGCAGAGTTACCTGCAACTGCGCGTGCTGGATGAGCAGCAGCGCCTGCTCGATGCTACGGTCGCTGCCTACCAGCGTTCGCTGCGGCTGACCGAAAACCAGTACCGGGCCGGTATCGTGCCGCGCTCCGACGTCAGTCAGGCGCTGACCCAGCTGCGCAGTACCGAGGCCCAGGCCGTCGACCTGCAATGGCAGCGGGCGCAGCTCGAACACGCCATCGCCGTGCTGATTGGCGTGCCGCCCAGCGATGTGAGCATTGCTCAGCGCGAAAGCTTGCCTGCATTGCCGCAGGTGCCGGCGAGCGTGCCTTCCCAATTGCTGGAGCGCCGCCCTGATGTGGCGGCCGCCGAACGTCGGGTTATCGCCGCGAATGCCGAGATCGGCGTGGCCAAGGCCGCCTGGTTTCCCGATCTGACACTGTCCGCTGCTGGCGGCTATCGCGGCAGCAGCTTCTCCGACTGGGTCAACCTGCCCAACCGCTTCTGGTCGGTCGGGCCGCAGCTGGCCCTGACCTTGTTCGATGGCGGGCGCCGCAGTGCCGAGAGTGAGCGGGTCGAAGCTGCCTACGAGCAGACCGTCGCCCAGTACCGCCAGGCCGTGCTCGACAGCTTCCGCGAGGTCGAGGATTACCTGGTGCAGCAGCGCGTACTCGGACGCGAGATGGAGGTGCAGTCGCAAGCGCTGGACGCCGCGCGCGAATCCCTGCGCCTGATCGAGAACCAGTACCGTGCCGGTACCGTCGACTACAACAGTGTGGTCAACATACAAGCCACGGCGCTGAGCAACGAACGCAGCAGCCTGACGCTATTGGGCAGCCGCCTGACGGCCAGCGTGCAACTGATCACCGCGTTGGGCGGCGGTTGGGATACGCTGAACCTTTCGCCGGCCGACGAATAGTCTGGGAATGGGGCTCTGGCCATTGGTGACTATTCGTGACTGTTTAGTTCGCGGCGTTTTTCGCTAAAATTCCATACGTGATGTCGCGTTATTGTGCGTACGCCCTTGTACGCAAGCGAGTATGTGCCCATACGGATATAGGTGTGTGGTGGCTGTTGATTCGGCGATCCGGCAACTCGGTGCATGGCGGCACGCCGTTCCTTATTGAGAGTTGCAATGCTGACGGGTAGCTACGACCTTTCCCTGGTTCTGATTTCTCTGTGCGTGGCGATCCTGGCCTCCTATACGGCGCTGGATCTGAGCGGGCGCATCGCTACCGCCAAGAGCTCTGCGGTTCCGCTGTGGATCGGTGGTGGAGCGCTGGCCATGGGGATCGGCATCTGGTCGATGCATTTCATCGGTATGCTTGCCTTCAGCCTGCCGATCCCCCTGGGGTATGACCTGGCCATCACCTTGTTGTCTCTGACCATCGCCATGCTCGCCTCGGGGTTTGCCCTGTGGCTGGTCAGTCAGGCGCGGATGCCGCTCTGGCACTGGTTGCTCGGTGCGCTGGTGATGGGCGCGGGCATCAGTTCGATGCATTACATCGGCATGCAGGCGCTGATGATACAGCCGGGTATCGACTACGATCCGCTGCTGTTCGCGCTGTCTCTGCTGATTGCCGTACTGGCGTCCGCCGCAGCGCTATGGATCGCTTTTCGGCTGCGCCGGCATACGCCTTTCGTCCATCTGGCACGGGGTGGGGCAGCGGTGATCATGGGCTTTGCCATCGTCGGCATGCACTACACCGGCATGGCTGCCGCCAACTTTCCCGCCGACAGTTTCTGTGGTGCAGCGAATAGCGGGCTGGATACCGGCTGGCTGGCCAGCCTGATCATCATCGTCACCCTGGCGGTGCTGGCCATCGCCTTGCTCACCTCGGTGCTCGATGCGCGTCTGGAGGCGCAGACCGCGATGTTGAACAGCTCGCTGGCCGAGGCCAATCAGGAACTGACCTTGCTGGCCCTGCACGACAACCTGACGCGCTTGCCCAATCGCCTGCTGCTGGAGGATCGCATCGAGCAGAGCATGCACAAGATCCGTCGCAATGGCGGGCACTTCGCGCTGATGTTCATGGATCTGGATGGCTTCAAGCCGGTCAACGACGCATTCGGTCACCATGTCGGCGACCTGTTGCTGAGGGAGGTCGGTCAGCGCCTGCAGCGCAGCCTGAGGGCTCAGGACACCCTGGCACGAGTAGGCGGGGATGAATTCGTCCTGCTTGCCGAACTGGGCGAGCGCGACGATGCGGCCACCATCGCCGGGCAGATCGTCGTGTTGCTCGGTCAGCCTTTCCAGGTGGCCGAACATGAGCTGAGAGTCTCGACCAGCGTAGGTATCGCCCTGTATCCGGGCGATGGCGACGATCGGCAGGAGTTGTTGAGAAATGCCGATGCGGCGATGTATCACGCCAAGGGTACCGGCAAGAACGATTACAGCTTCTTCGAAGCGTCGATGAACGCCAATGCGCATAACCAACTGCAACTGCTGCATGACCTGCGCGCGGCCCTGGCGAATGAAGAGTTCGTGCTGCATTACCAGCCCAAGTTCGATGCGCTCAATGGCCAGCCGATCGGTGCCGAGGCGCTACTGCGCTGGCAACACCCCGTGCGTGGGTTGCTGGCCCCGGATACCTTCATCCCCCTGGCCGAGCGCACCGGGCTGATCATTGCCATCGGCGAATGGGTGCTGCGACAGGCATGCCGTCAGATGCAGCAGTGGTATGCCGCCGGGCATCGCGATTGGCGTGTGGCGGTCAACCTGTCGGCGTTGCAGTTCTCCCATGCCGGCCTGCTGGGCAGTGTGGCCGGAGCCTTGGCCGAGCACGCCCTGCCGGCCAATTGCCTGACTCTGGAAATCACCGAAACCATCGCCATGAGCGATGCCGACGCCAGTATGCTGGTGCTGCAGCAGCTTGCCGACATGGGCGTCGACCTGTCCATCGACGATTTCGGCACCGGCTATTCCAGCCTGCTCTACCTCAAGCGTCTGCCGGCCAATGAGCTGAAAATCGATCGTGGCTTCGTCCGCGAACTGGAACACGACAGCGACGATGCGGCGATTATTTCCGCCATCGTTGCCCTGGGTCGGGCTCTGAATCTGCGCATCGTCGCCGAAGGCGTGGAAACGCCCAGCCAGCAGAACTTCCTGACTGGCCTGGGTTGCGATTCGTTGCAGGGTTTTCTGCTTGGCCGGCCGTTGCCGGCCGACGAATTCATGGGCGCCATCGATCAGGCTCGAGCGGACAGGGCGAACGCTGCTACGAGTTGATCGGCGGGCTGGCATCAGCCCCGTAGCCAGATGCCTTTGCCGTTCAGGCGCTCGCGGTCATGGGCGATGTTGAAGTCCAGTAGTGGCCCCTTGGGCACGATGCTGGTGGGATTGATGGTCTGGTGGCTGGCGTAGTAGTGATGCCGGATATGCCACATGTCCACGGTGGCCGCCACGCCCGGCCACTGGTACAGCTCGCGCAGCCAGTTGCTCAGGTTCGGGTAGTCGACGATACGCCGCAGGTTGCACTTGAAGTGGCCGTGGTACACGGCATCGAAGCGCACCAGGGTAGTGAACAGGCGCCAGTCGGCTTCGGTCAGGTATTCGCCGGTCAGGTAGCGTGATTGGCCCAGGCGGGTTTCCAGCACCGACAGTTCGCCGAACAGTTCATCGAACGCTTCTTCGTAAGCTGCCTGGGTCGTGGCGAAACCGGCGCGGTAGACGCCATTGTTGACGCTCGGGTAGATGCGCGTATTGAGCGCATCGATATCGGCGTGCAACGCCTGCGGATAGAAATCCAGGCGATTGCCGGTAAGCCCGTCGAATGCCGAGTTGAACATGCGGATGATCTCCGCCGACTCGTTGCTGACGATGCGCTGCTGCTTCTTGTCCCACAGCAGGGGCACGGTGACCCGGCCTGTGTAATCGGGGTCGTCCTGGGTATAGCGCTGGTACAGAAAGGCGAAATCATCCAGGGCGTCACCGCTGGAGCCATGCTCGGCGTCGAACGTCCAACCGTTCTCGAGCATCAGCCAGCTCACCACCGATACCTCTATCAGCTCCTCAAGATCCTTGAGGGCACGCAGGATCAGCGTGCGATGGGCCCACGGACAGGCCAGAGACACGTACAGGTGATAGCGGTCGGCTTCGGCGGCGAACCCGCCTTCGCCTGTAGGGCCGGGCGATCCATCGGCGGTGATCCAGTTGCGCCGCTGGGCGTTCTCCCGCTTGAAGCGGCCACCGGCGCCGGTGTCATACCATTGGTCGTGCCATTGGCCTTCGATCAGCAGTCCCATGTCCGTACTCCCGTTGCCAGCCGAGGGAAATTCCCCGGAAACTGGAGTTTAGCCAGCCGGTCGTGAGCGCGGGATACAAAAAATCGTCGGGAGCGATTTTTGACGTCGCTGGCGACGGCCCGCAGGGTGCCCGCCAGGGATGGCAGGGCACAAAAACCGGGCGTCACGAATCGGCTAGCTCGATAGCTGACGAGCCTGCCAGCGCTTTCGCGCGTCATCGAATGCTGCTTCGCGCGGCATGCCCAGGCCGCGCAGTGCCAGGGCCATGGTGGCGATGATCGCCAACTGGCCATAGGCATCTTCGGCTTCACCCTGCCAGACGGCGCGCAGGTGGGTTGGATCCAGGCGCTCCGGTTTGACATGGCGCCGCTCGGACAGCATCGGCCAGTCCTCGTCCCAGTTCTCGCCCCCCTCGGTGCCATACAGGTGGCAGACGGCGTCCGGGTTGAGTTCGATTTCGCCGCCGTCGCCCTTGACCACGATGGCGCGATCGCCCAGCAGTTGACTGGCCTCGCGGTGCACGGCCTGGTAGCCGGGGTGGAAGATGCTCTGCAGCCCGCAGCGCGCCGCCAGCGGGTTGAGGATGCGTGCCAGTGAGTGGATCGGCGAGCGCAGGCCGAGCACGTTGCGCAGGTCGATCATGCGCTGCAGCGCCGGCATCCAGTCGCCCAGGGGCATGAAGGCCAGGTTCTGGTCATCCAGGCTCCGCGCAACCTCATCCCAACTGCGGCACAGAGGAATCGCCAGTTCGCCGAGCAACTGCTCGCTGTACAGGCGCCCGGCCGTGTGTGCGCCGCCGCCATGCATGAAGATGCGCAGGCCGCTGTTCGCCAGGGCCTTGGCAGCCAGCAGGAACCAGGGCAAATGGCGTTTCTTGCCGGCGTAGGTGGGCCAGTCGAAGTCGACGGCGATGGTTGGCGCAGGCAAGCGCGCACGCACCGCCTCGGTGAAGCCAGCCATCTCCTCGGCGCTTTCTTCCTTGTGCCGCAGGAGCATGAGAAAGGCGCCAAGCTGGGTATCCTCGACCTTGTCATCGAGGGTCATGCCCATGGCGTCGCGGGCTTCCTCGCGGGTCAGGTTGCGTGCGCCGCGCTTGCCTTTGCCGAGAATGCGCACGAAGGAGGCGAAAGGGTGTTCGGCTGGGGTGATCAGGTTCATAGGCAATTCGTGGGCTTGGGCAGGCCCGCCAGCTTGGCGGCGAGTTTGGCAGGAGTGCCATTGAACAGGCGATTGAGGTGCAGGCTGTTGCCTTTGTCCGGGCCCAGCTTGAGGGCGACGTACTTGATCAGCGGGCGATTGGCCGGCGACAACTGGAATTCGTCGTGGAAGGCGCGCAGCAGCATGAGGATTTCCCAGTGCTCATCGCTCAACTGCAGGTCTTCGCGCTCGGCCAGGGCTGTGCCCACCTCTCTGGACCAATCCTGGAGATCGAGCAGATAGCCATCTTTATCCAGCTCGATGGCGCGGTCGTTGACGATCAGGGGGCTCATGACCAGCTATTGACCTTGCTGAAGCGGCAGGCGAGGGCGACGAAGCCTGGATAGTCGACCTGCTGCAGCTTGCCGGCAGGCTGCAGGCCACGAGCCTGAATGTCTTCATCCAGAGCGAACAGGGCAATACCGTCGCCCAGGGCGCTCAGCGAATCGGCGTATATCGTGCCGGGCTGGATCGCGTAGGTAGCATCGCCGCAGAGCAGCAGGCCATCGCCGCTGCCCAGCAGGCGCAGACAACTGCTCAGGCGGTCATCGCTGAACGGGGAGCTGGATACAACGTGCAGGGTTGTCATCAGAGGGTGATCACCTGGTCGTAACGGTCGATGAGATTGCGCAGCCCGGCGTCGTCCAGGCGCTGCACCTCCAGTGCCAGCGAAGTTTCGCCGAGGCCACGCTGTTGCAGGCTGTGGCTGCAGGCGTACAGCGATTCGACGCCGAACAGCGGCAAGGCCTGCAGGTTGGCGGTCAGGTCTTTCTGTTGCACGGCCTGGGACTTTTGGTCGGCGGCCAGTTGCAGTACGCCGTCATCGAGAAACAGCAGGCCGATGGGCAGATCGAAGGCGCCGCCAGCCAGGGCGATATCCAGTGCTTCGCGAGCGCCGGGGCCGCTCCAGGGGGCTTGGCGGCTGATGATCAGCAGCGAATGGCTCACCTCAATCGCCTCCGAAACAGATCAGGCGGTCGGCCAGTTGCGCCGCCTCATGTAATTGGCCCAGACCAGAAAGCACCCACGGGGCCGGCAGGTTGGCGGCTTGTCGCTCATAGCGAAGTGCCTCCTGCTCATCGAGCACGCCACGGCGCAGGGCCGCGGCGATACAGACCACGCCGTCGAGCTCCTGGGTGGTGATGAACTCACGCCACTGGCGAGCCACATCGGTTTCATCCTGAGGGCTGACGATGTTGCCCGAGGCACTATGTACGCCGTCGGCGTAGAAGAACAGGCGCACGATCTCGTGGCCGCCGTGCAGCGCCGCTTCGGCAAAACGCAGGGCGCGGCGGGAGGAGGGGGCCGAGGCTGGGGAAAACAGGGCAATGGCGAATTTCATGAGCGGCCCGGTTGCGGAAACAGGGCGTCATGATAAGGCCTGATTGGCCGGGAACAGAAATGAAAAAGCCCATATCCGCAGATATGGGCTTTTCGGTCACAGGCGACTCAGCGCAAGCGGATTACGTGATGTCGCGCTTGGTCGGGCCGGTATACAGCTGGCGCGGACGGCCAATCTTGTACGGGCTGGAGAGCATTTCTTTCCAGTGCGAGATCCAGCCGACGGTACGCGCCAGGGCGAAGATCACGGTGAACATGCTGGTCGGAATGCCGATCGCTTTGAGGATGATGCCCGAATAGAAGTCGACGTTCGGGTACAGGTTGCGTTCCTTGAAGTAAGGATCGTTACGCGCGATTTCGTCGAGCTTCATCGCCAGTTCCAGCTGCGGGTCATTGATGCCCAGCTCGGCCAGTACTTCGTCGCAGGTCTGTTTCATGACCTGGGCGCGTGGGTCGAAGTTCTTGTAGACGCGGTGCCCGAAGCCCATGAGCTTGAACGGATCGTCCTTGTCCTTGGCCTTGGCGATGAACTTGTCGATATTCGATACGTCACCGATTTCGTCCAGCATGGCCAGAACGGCTTCGTTGGCGCCGCCATGGGCCGGGCCCCAGAGCGCAGCGATACCGGCAGCGATACAGGCGAACGGGTTGGCACCCGAGGAGCCCGCCAGACGTACGGTGGAGGTGGAGGCGTTCTGCTCGTGATCGGCATGCAGAATGAAGATCCGATCCATCGCCTTGGCCAGCACCGGGCTGATCGGCTTGGTCTCGCACGGCGTGTTGAACATCATGTGCAGGAAGTTTTCCGCGTAGCTCAGGTCGTTACGCGGGTACATCATCGGCTCGCCTTTGGAGTACTTGTACACCATGGCGGCGATGGTCGGCATCTTGGCGACCAGGCGCATCGCGGAAATGTCGCGGTGCTGCGGGTTCTTGATGTCCAGGGAGTCGTGGTAGAAGGCGGAAAGGGCGCCAACTACGCCACACATGACGGCCATCGGGTGGGCGTCACGGCGGAAACCGTTGAAGAAGGTCTTCAACTGTTCATGAACCATGGTGTGGTTCTTGATGGTGCTGACGAAAGCAGCTTTCTGCTCTTCATTAGGCAGCTCGCCATTGAGCAGCAGGTAGCAGGTATCCAGGTAATCGGCTTTCTCGGCAAGCTGCTCGATCGGATAGCCGCGGTGCAGCAGGACGCCTTTGTCACCATCGATGTAGGTGATCTTCGATTCGCACGAAGCGGTCGACATGAAGCCGGGGTCGAAAGTGAAGTTGCCCGTGGCAGTCAGGCTCCGCACGTCGATCACATCAGGGCCAACGGTGCCGGATAAAACGGGCAGCTCGACGGGGGCTGCGCCCTCGATGATCAACTGCGCTTTTTTGTCAGCCATGTTTGGCCTCCTAGTTATGCTTGGAATCATCAGTCGGCCCCCCACGCAGGGCCCGCATCACTATAGTGTTATGAATCTGAAAGTCAATTTGCGAAAACCCAGGCAATAGAAGGGTTTGAGTGCGCTGCCTGCGACAAAAAGGCGCGGCCTTTTACGCCATTTTCAAGGTTGGCGCAATCGGTAGAAGGTCGAGGTGTCCGCGTTGTCATTAGCGACCTAACTGTCTATACTCTGCGCCCGACTGCCAAGGGCCTTACAGCCCGGATTCTGGTGGTTGTCACTTCTTGGGTGATGGGTACCTGACCAGTGCGCTTCCCGACAACTCAGCCCTGATAGCTGGGGCTCTCAGTGTGATAATAAAGCCGTGAATAGCCAACGACCTGTAAACTTAGACCTTCGGACGATAAAACTCCCAGTCACTGCTTACACGTCCATTCTTCACCGTATATCCGGCGTGATCCTTTTCCTCGGCATTGCCGTGCTGCTGTTCGGGCTCGACAAATCGCTGTCATCGGAAGAGGGCTTCGCTCAGGTGAAAGAATGCTTGACCAGCCCGCTGGCCAAGTTCGTGATCTGGGGACTTCTGTCCGCTCTGCTGTACCACCTGGTGGCCGGTGTGCGCCACTTGATCATGGATGCTGGAGTCGGTGAGACGCTGGAAGGCGGCAAGCTGGGTTCCAAAATCGTTCTCGTCGTATCGGCGATCGTGATCGTGCTGCTGGGGGTGTGGATATGGTAACTAATGTCACTAATTTCTCGCGTTCGGGCCTCTATGACTGGATGGCGCAGCGTGTTTCTGCGGTCGTTCTCGCGGCTTATGTCCTGTTTCTGTTGGGTTACATCCTCCTGAATCCAGGCATGGGCTATGCCGAATGGCATGGTCTGTTCTCCAATAATGCAATGCGCATCTTCAGCTTGCTGACCCTCGTCGCGCTGGGCGTTCACGCCTGGGTCGGCATGTGGACGATCTCCACTGACTACCTGACGTCGACCGCGCTGGGCAAGTGGGCCACCGTTGTGCGTTTTCTGTTCCAGGCCGCGTGTGGCATCGCCATGTTCGTGTTCTTCGTCTGGGGCGTGCAGATTCTTTGGGGTTTCTGATTCATGACTAGCATTCGTACTCTTTCCTATGACGCCATCATCGTTGGTGGTGGCGGTGCCGGCATGCGCGCTGCACTGCAGCTGGCGCAGGGCGGCCACAAGACCGCAGTGGTAACCAAGGTCTTCCCGACCCGTTCGCATACCGTTTCCGCTCAGGGCGGCATCACGTGCGCCATCGCGTCGAACGACCCGAACGACGACTGGCGCTGGCACATGTACGACACCGTCAAGGGCTCCGACTACATCGGCGACCAGGACGCGATCGAATACATGTGTTCCGTCGGTCCGGAGGCCGTGTTCGAGCTCGAGCACATGGGGCTGCCGTTCTCCCGTACCGAGCAGGGCCGCATCTACCAGCGCCCGTTCGGTGGCCAGTCCAAGGGCCCGGACAACCCGACTCAGGCTGCTCGTACCTGCGCCGCTGCCGACCGTACCGGTCACGCGCTGCTGCACACCCTGTACCAGGCCAACCTGAAGGCTGGCACCTCGTTTCTCAACGAGTGGTACGCGGTCGATCTGGTCAAGAACCAGGACGGTGCCATCGTTGGCGTCATCGCCATCTGCATCGAAACCGGCGAAACCGTCTACATCCGCTCCAAGGCCGTGGTTCTGGCCACTGGCGGTGCTGGCCGTATCTACGCTTCCACCACCAACGCACTGATCAACACCGGTGACGGTGTGGGCATGGCGCTGCGTGCTGGCGTGCCGGTACAGGACATCGAAATGTGGCAGTTCCACCCGACCGGTATCGCCGGCGCCGGTGTACTGGTCACCGAAGGCTGCCGTGGTGAGGGTGGTTACCTGATCAACGCCCACGGCGAGCGTTTCATGGAGCGTTATGCGCCCAACGCCAAAGACCTTGCAGGTCGTGACGTAGTGGCCCGTTCCATGGTCAAGGAAGTCATCGCCGGTAACGGTTGTGGCCCTGACAAGGATCACGTGCTGCTGAAGCTCGATCACCTCGGTGAGGAAGTGCTGCACAGCCGTCTGCCTGGCATCTGCGAACTGTCCAAGACCTTCGCGCACGTTGACCCGGTTGTCGCGCCTGTTCCGGTCATCCCGACCTGCCACTACATGATGGGCGGCGTTGCCACCAACATTCATGGACAGGCCATCACCCAGGATGCCAATGGCGTCGACCGCATCATCGAAGGCCTGTTCGCCGTGGGCGAAGTAGCCTGCGTATCGGTACACGGCGCCAACCGTCTGGGCGGCAACTCGCTGCTCGACCTGGTGGTATTCGGCCGCGCCGCTGGCCTGCACCTGGAGAAAGCGCTGAAAGAAGGCGTGGAAGTCCGCGGTGCCAGCGAGACCGATATCGAGCAGTCGCTGGGGCGTCTGTCCGGCGTCAACGAGCGCAGCACTGGCGAAGAAGTCGCACCGCTGCGCAAAGAACTGCAACAGTGCATGCAGAACTACTTCGGCGTATTCCGTACCGGCGAATACATGAAGAAGGGCATCACCCAGTTGGCCGATCTGCGCGAGCGCATCGCCAACGTCAAGATCTCCGACAAGAGCCAGGCCTTCAACACCGCGCGTATCGAAGCGCTGGAGTTGCAGAACCTGCTGGAAGTCGCCGAAGCCACTGCCATCGCCGCCGATACCCGTACCGAGTCCCGCGGCGCCCACGCCCGTGAAGACTACGAGGATCGTGACGACACCAACTGGTTGTGCCACAGCCTGTACTTCCCGGGTGAGAAACGCGTGACCAAGCGTGACGTCAACTTCTCGCCGAAGACGGTTCCGGCGTTTGAACCCAAAGTTCGTACTTATTGAGGGTGGCTACCATGTCTCTTGGCAAAAGCTTGAAAGTCAGCGTTTATCGCTACAACCCGGAAACGGACAAAGCGCCCTTCATGCAGGACTTCGACGTCGAGATCGACGGCAAGGATCTGATGGTGCTCGACGTGCTGGCCCTGATCAAGGAACAGGACGAAGGCTTCTCCTACCGTCGCTCCTGCCGTGAAGGCGTCTGCGGTTCCGACGGCATGAACATCAGTGGCAAGAACGGCCTGGCCTGCATCACGCCGATCTCCACCGTGGTCAAGGGCAACAAGCTGGTGATCCGTCCGCTGCCGGGGCTGCCGGTCATTCGTGACTTGGTCGTCGATATGAGCATCTTCTACAAGCAGTACGAGAAGGTGCAGCCGTTCCTGCAGAACGACACGCCGGCGCCGGCTATCGAGCGCCTGCAGTCGCCGGACGAGCGCGAGAAGCTGGATGGTCTGTACGAGTGCATCCTGTGCGCTTGCTGCTCGACCAGCTGCCCGTCGTTCTGGTGGAACCCGGACAAGTTCCTGGGCCCGGCCGCGCTGCTGCAAGCCTATCGCTTCCTGGCCGACAGCCGTGATACCAAGACCGCGGAACGATTGGCCTCTTTGGATGATCCATTCAGTGTGTTCCGCTGCCGCGGCATCATGAACTGCGTGAACGTATGTCCCAAAGGGCTGAACCCGACCAAGGCAATCGGTCACGTTCGCAACATGTTGCTGCAGAGCGGTACCTGATTCACTGTTCTTTAGCTTGACCCGCAACGCCTGCAGCACCGACTTCATGTCGGTGTTGCAGTATAGCCAGGGCGTCGGTCTAGCCGCCGACGTTCTTCAATGAGATATATGACGACCAGCAGGGGCATTCGGGCTGGTGCCCGGACTATCTGCGGGATTATTGGTGGCTTTTTCGAGTCGCTGTTACATGACTTCGAAAGCCAGTCGGTGTCCTCGCCGGTGGTGTCCCCTTACCGAGGGTGACCAAGCATGCAAGAAAGCGTGATGCAGCGTATGTGGGACAGTGCCCACCTATCCGGTGGTAACGCTGCCTACGTGGAAGAGCTCTACGAGCTCTACCTGCACGATCCCAACGCCGTGCCGGAAGAATGGCGCACTTATTTCGATAAGTTGCCGTCCGAAGGCAGTACCGCCAATGACGTATCGCACTCGACGATTCGTGATCATTTCGTGTTGCTGGCCAAAAACCAGCGCCGTGCTCAACCGGCTTCAGCCGGTACTGTCAGCAGCGAACACGAAAAGAAGCAGGTCGAAGTGTTGCGGTTGATTCAGGCATTCCGCATGCGTGGCCACCAGGCGGCTCAGCTCGATCCGCTTGGGCTGTGGCAGCGTTCTGTTCCTGCTGATCTGTCGATCAGCCATTACAGCCTTACCGACGCGGATCTGGACACCACCTTCCGCACAGGTGGTCTGGCAATCGGCAAAGAAGAAGCAACTTTGCGGGAAATCCGCGATGCTTTGCAGCAGACATATTGTCGCACCATCGGCTCCGAGTTCACCCACATCGTCGATTCCGAGCAGCGCAGCTGGTTCCAGCAGCGCCTGGAAAGCGTGCGCGGTCGTCCGCAGATTTCCGCCGAAGTGCAGGGGCATCTGCTCGAGCGCCTGACCGCCGCTGAAGGCCTGGAAAAATACCTGGGTACCAAATACCCGGGCACCAAGCGTTTCGGTCTGGAAGGTGGCGAGAGCCTGATCCCGCTGCTCGATGAGATCATCCAGCGCAGCGGTTCCTACGGCACCAAGGAAATCGTCATCGGCATGGCCCACCGTGGCCGTCTGAACGTCCTGGTCAACACCTTCGGCAAGAACCCGCGCGACCTGTTCGACGAGTTCGAAGGCAAGAAGGTCGAAGGCCTGAGCTCCGGTGACGTGAAGTATCACCAGGGTTTCTCCTCGAACGTGATGACGCCGGGTGGCGAAGTGCACCTGGCCCTGGCGTTCAACCCGTCTCACCTGGAAATCGTTTCTCCGGTGGTCGAAGGTTCCGTACGTGCTCGCCAGGATCGTCGCAGCGATGCAGTGGGCGACAAGGTTCTGCCGATTTCCCTCCACGGTGACGCGGCATTCGCCGGTCAGGGCGTGGTCATGGAAACCTTCCAGATGTCGCAGACCCGCGCTTACAAGACGGGCGGCACCATCCACATCGTGATCAACAACCAGGTTGGTTTCACCACCAACCGTGCCGACGATGCGCGCTCCACCGAGTACGCCACCGACGTCGCCAAGATGATCCAGGCGCCGATCTTCCATGTGAATGGCGATGATCCGGAAGCCGTGCTGTTCGTCACCCAACTGGCTGTCGATTACCGCATGCAGTACAAGCGTGACGTGGTCATCGACCTGGTCTGCTACCGCCGCCGTGGCCACAACGAGGCCGACGAGCCGAGTGGTACCCAGCCGCTGATGTATCAGCAGATCGCCAAGCAGCGCACCACCCGTGAGCTGTATGCCGAAGCACTGACCAATGCCGGACGTCTGTCGGCCGAAGCCGTGCAGGCGCCTGTCGACGAGTACCGCACTGCACTGGACAACGGTCAGCACGTGGTCAAGAGCCTGGTCAAGGAGCCGAACAAGGAGCTGTTCGTCGATTGGCGCCCTTACCTGGGGCACGCCTGGACTGCTCGTCACGACACCCGTTTCGATCTGAAGACCCTGCAGGAGCTGTCCAACAAGCTGTTGGAAACTCCGGATGGCTTCGTCGTTCAGCGCCAGGTCACCAAGATCTACGAAGATCGCCAGAAAATGGGCGCAGGCGGCTTGCCGCTGAACTGGGGCTACGCCGAAACCATGGCGTACGCGACCCTGCTCGTCGAAGGCCATCCGATCCGTATCACCGGTCAGGACGTGGGTCGCGGTACCTTCTCGCACCGCCATGCGGCGCTGCACAACCAGAAGGACGGCAGCACCTATCTGCCGCTGCAGAACCTCTACGAGGGTCAGCCGCGCTTCGACCTGTACGACTCCTTCCTGTCGGAAGAAGCGGTACTGGCATTCGAATACGGTTACGCCACCACCACGCCGAACGCGCTGGTGATCTGGGAAGCTCAGTTCGGCGACTTCGCCAACGGTGCCCAGGTGGTGTTCGATCAGTTCATTTCCAGTGGCGAGACCAAGTGGGGTCGTCTGTGCGGTCTGACCATGTTGCTGCCGCACGGTTATGAAGGGCAGGGCCCGGAGCACTCCTCGGCACGTCTGGAGCGTTACCTGCAGCTGTGCGCCGAGCACAACATCCAGGTTGCGGTACCGACCACGCCGGCACAGATCTATCACCTGCTGCGTCGTCAGGTCATCCGTCCGCTGCGCAAGCCGCTGGTGGTGCTGACGCCCAAGTCGCTGCTGCGCCACAAGCTGGCCGTATCGACTCTGGAAGATCTGGCCGAAGGCTCGTTCCATACCGTCATCCCGGAAATCGATGCGATCGACCCGAAGAAAGTCGAGCGCCTGGTTCTGTGCAGCGGCAAGGTTTACTACGACCTGCTGGAGAAGCGCCGCGCCGAAGGCCGCGAAGATGTCGCCATCGTGCGTATCGAGCAGCTGTATCCGTTCCCGGAAGACGATATGAATGAGGTGTTCGCAGGCTACAAGAACCTCAAGCATGTCGTCTGGTGCCAGGAAGAGCCGATGAACCAGGGCGCCTGGTATTGCAGCCAGCACCATATGCGTCGTGTCGCCACTGCGCACAAGAAATCCCTGGTGCTCGAGTATGCAGGGCGTGATGCCTCGGCAGCTCCGGCTTGTGGCTACGCTTCTCTGCACGCCGAGCAGCAGGAAAAACTGCTGCAGGATGCTTTCACCGTTTAACGCCATCGCGAGGGAAGCGGCCTGACTGAGGCCGTTTCCTCGAACAAACCGAATTTAAGGAACAGAACACAATGGCTATCGAGATCAAAGCCCCTACATTCCCCGAATCGGTCGCCGACGGCACCGTGGCTACCTGGCACAAGAAGCCGGGCGACGCGGTCAAGCGCGATGAGCTGATCGTCGACATCGAAACCGACAAGGTCGTGATCGAAGTACTGGCCGAGGCCGATGGTGTTATTGCTGAAATCGTCAAGAACGAAGGCGACACCGTACTGAGCAACGAAGTACTGGGCAAACTGACCGAAGGCGGCGCTGCTGCTCCGGCCGCTGCTCCTGCGCAAGCTGCTGCCGCTCCGGCTCAGGCCGCTGCACCTGCCGCTGCTGGCGACGACCAGATCCTGTCGCCCGCCGCGCGCAAACTGGCCGAAGAGAACGGCATCGACCCGAACAGCATCAGCGGTTCCGGTAAAGGTGGTCGTGTGACCAAGGAAGACGTGGTCGCCGCTGTCGAAGCGAAGAAGAACGCTCCGGCTGCCAAGCCGGCTGCCGCTGCCGCCGCTGCTCCGGTCGTCGCTGCTGCTGGCGATCGTACCGAGAAGCGCGTACCGATGACCCGCGTACGTGCCACCGTCGCTCGCCGTCTGGTCGAAGCGCAGTCGAACATGGCCATGCTGACCACCTTCAACGAAGTCGACATGTCCGAGATCATGGCGCTGCGTTCGAAGTACAAGGATCAGTTCGAGAAAACCCACAACGGCACTCGTCTGGGCTTCATGTCCTTCTTCGTCAAGGCTGCCACCGAAGCGCTGAAGCGCTTGCCGGCTGTCAACGCCTCGATCGATGGCAACGACATCGTTTACCATGGCTACCAGGATATCGGCGTAGCCGTTTCCAGCGACCGTGGTCTGGTCGTGCCGGTACTGCGTAACGCCGAGTCGATGGGCCTGGCCGATATCGAAGCCGGCATCGCCGCCTACGGCAAGAAAGCCCGTGATGGCAAGCTGTCCATCGAAGAGATGACTGGCGGCACCTTCACCATCACCAACGGTGGCACCTTCGGTTCGATGATGTCGACGCCGATCGTCAACCCGCCGCAGGCTGCGATTCTGGGCATGCACAACATCATTCAGCGCCCGGTGGCCGTTAACGGTCAAGTGGTGATTCGCCCGATGATGTACCTGGCACTGTCCTACGATCACCGTCTGATCGACGGCAAAGAAGCCGTGACCTTCCTGGTGACCATCAAGAACCTGCTGGAAGACCCAGCTCGTCTGTTGCTGGACATCTAATACACCAGCCTCAAGCTGCAAGCGCCAAGCTTCAAGTAGAAGCGCTCCGTCTTGCAGCTCGAAGCTCGAAGCTTGAAGCTGAAAAGGAATCTTTTTATGAGCCAGAAATTCGACGTGGTAGTCATTGGTGCCGGCCCTGGCGGCTACGTAGCCGCCATCAAGGCTGCCCAGCTCGGTCTGAAGACCGCGTGCATCGAAAAGTACCAGGACAAGGACGGCAAGATCGCCCTCGGTGGTACCTGCCTGAACGTTGGCTGCATTCCTTCCAAGGCGCTGCTGGACAGCTCCTGGAAATATCACGAGGCCCATGAAGGTTTCGCTGTACACGGTATTGCCGCCAAGAGCGTGACCATTGACGTGCCAGCCATGGTTGGCCGCAAGAACACCATCGTCAAGAACCTGACCGGCGGTGTTTCCACCCTGTTCAAGGCCAATGGCGTGACCCTGCTGGAAGGCCACGGCAAGCTGCTGGCTGGCAAGCAGGTCGAAGTCACCGACAAAGACGGCAAGACTTCGATCGTCGAAGCCGAAAACGTGATCCTGGCTTCCGGCTCGCGTCCGATCGACATCCCGCCGGCTCCGGTCGACCAGGACGTCATCGTCGACTCCACCGGTGCACTGGACTTCCAGACCGTACCGAAGAAGCTGGGCGTGATCGGCGCTGGTGTCATCGGTCTGGAGCTGGGTTCGGTATGGGCTCGCCTGGGTGCCGAAGTGACCGTTCTGGAAGCGCTGGACAAGTTCCTGCCAGCCGCTGACGAAGCGATTGCCAAGGAAGCGCTGAAGACCCTGACCAAACAGGGCCTGAAGATCAAGCTGGGCGCTCGCGTGACCGGTTCGGAAGTGAAGAAGAAGCAGGTTACCGTCACCTACACCGATTCCGAAGGCGAACAGAAAATCGTCTTCGACAAGCTGATCGTTGCGGTTGGCCGTCGTCCGGTCACCACCGAACTGCTGGCTTCGAACAGCGGTGTTGATCTCGACGAGCGTGGCTACATCTTCGTCGACGACCAGTGCGCCACCAGCGTTCCAGGCGTCTATGCCATCGGTGATGTGGTGCGCGGCGCGATGCTCGCTCACAAGGCCTCGGAAGAGGGCGTGATGGTTGCCGAGCGGATCAAAGGTCACAAGGCACAGATGAACTATGACCTGATTCCTTCGGTCATCTACACCCACCCGGAAATCGCGTGGGTCGGCAAGACCGAGCAGCAACTGAAGGGTGAAGGCGTTGCAGTCAACGTCGGTACCTTCCCGTTCGCAGCCAGCGGCCGCGCCATGGCTGCCAACGACACCGGCGGTTTCGTCAAGGTCATCGCCGACGCCAATACCGACCGCGTACTGGGTGTACACGTGATCGGCCCGAGCGCGGCAGAGCTGGTGCAGCAAGGCGCCATCGGTATGGAGTTTGGTACCAGCGCTGAAGACCTGGGCATGATGGTCTTCTCGCACCCGACCCTGTCCGAAGCCCTGCACGAAGCAGCGCTCGCAGTAAACGGTGGCGCGATTCACGTCGCCAACCGCAAGAAACGCTAAGAAGTCGTTCGTCTGATAGCGGCCTGCGGGCCGGTGTCGTTCAGACGATTCAGAACCACGGTGCATTGCCCGCGCAGGGCTCAGGCCCATGCGCGGAATGTGTGCCGGACTGCCTAGAGGCGGTCACAGGTGGTGCGGCACGTCAGTGCAGCACCGATGCGCAATACCTAAACGAAGACGGTAGACAAGCATGAATCTTCACGAGTATCAGGGTAAGCAGCTGTTCGCTGAGTACGGCCTGCCCGTATCCAAGGGCTTCGCCGTAGACACCCCGGAAGAGGCCGCAGCGGCCTGCGAAAAGATCGGTGGTACCGAGTGGGTCGTAAAGGCTCAGGTACACGCCGGTGGCCGCGGTAAAGCGGGTGGTGTGAAACTGGTCAAGAGCAAGGAAGACGCCAAGGCTTTCGCTGCCAACTGGCTGGGCAAGCGTCTGGTGACTTATCAGACTGACGCCAATGGTCAGCCTGTCACCAAGATCCTGGTCGAGTCCTGCACCGACATCGCCAAGGAACTGTACCTGGGCGCTGTAGTCGATCGCTCCAGCCGTCGTATCGTGTTCATGGCTTCCACCGAAGGTGGCGTGGACATCGAGAAGATCGCTCACGAAACGCCTGAGAAGATCCTCAAGGCCACTATCGATCCGCTGGTCGGCGCACAGCCGTTCCAGGGTCGCGAGCTGGCATTCCAGCTGGGTCTGGAAGGCAAGCAAGTCACTCAGTTCGCCAAGATCTTTGTGGGTCTGGCCAAGCTGTTCAAGGATCACGACCTGGCTCTGCTGGAAGTGAACCCGCTGGTCATCAAGGCCGACGGCGATCTGCACTGCCTGGACGCGAAGATCAACATCGACGCTAACGCCATGTACCGTCAGCCGAAGCTGAAGACCTTCCACGACCCGTCGCAAGACGACGCCCGTGAAGCCCACGCTGCCAAGTTCGAACTGAACTACGTTGCTCTCGAAGGCAACATCGGCTGCATGGTCAACGGTGCCGGTCTGGCCATGGGTACCATGGACATCGTCAACCTGCACGGCGGCAAGCCAGCCAACTTCCTGGACGTTGGCGGCGGCGCTACCAAAGAGCGCGTGACCGAAGCCTTCAAGATCATCCTGTCCGACAGCAACGTCGCTGCCGTTCTGGTGAACATCTTCGGCGGTATCGTTCGTTGCGACATGATTGCCGAAGGCATCATCGGTGCAGTGAAGGAAGTCGGCGTCAAGGTTCCGGTTGTCGTCCGTCTGGAAGGCAACAACGCTGAACTGGGTGCCAAAGTCCTGGCCGAAAGCGGCCTGAACATCATCGCGGCAACCAGCCTGACCGACGCTGCTCAGCAAGTCGTCAAAGCTGCGGAGGGCAAGTAATGAGCGTCCTGATCAATAAAGACACCAAGGTTATCTGCCAGGGTTTCACTGGTTCGCAAGGTACCTTCCACTCCGAACAAGCCATCGCCTACGGCACCAAGATGGTTGGCGGCGTGACCCCAGGTAAGGGCGGCACTACCCACCTGAACCTGCCAGTGTTCAACACTGTGAAAGAAGCTGTGGAAGCTACCGGCGCTGACGCTTCGGTCATCTACGTTCCGGCTCCGTTCTGCAAAGACTCGATCCTGGAAGCTGCCTTCGGCGGCATCAAGCTGATCGTGTGCATCACCGAAGGCATTCCTACCCTGGACATGCTGGATGCCAAGGTCAAGTGCGACGAGCTGGGCGTTACCCTGATCGGCCCTAACTGCCCAGGCGTGATCACTCCGGGCGAGTGCAAGATCGGCATCATGCCGGGTCACATCCACCTGCCAGGCAAAGTAGGCATCGTGTCGCGTTCCGGCACCCTGACCTATGAAGCCGTCAAGCAGACCACCGACGCCGGTTTCGGCCAGTCCACCTGCGTGGGCATCGGTGGTGACCCGATCCCGGGCTCCAACTTCATCGATATCCTGAAGCTGTTCCAGGAAGATCCGAAGACCGAAGCGATCGTCATGATCGGTGAGATCGGCGGTTCGGCTGAAGAAGAAGCGGCTGCCTACATCAAGGCCAATGTCACCAAGCCTGTAGTTTCCTACATCGCTGGTGTGACCGCTCCTCCCGGCAAGCGCATGGGCCATGCTGGCGCCATCATCTCCGGCGGCAAAGGCACTGCAGACGAGAAATTCGCTGCTCTGCAAGACGCTGGTGTGAAAACCGTGCGTTCCCTGGCTGATATCGGCAAGGCCCTGGCCGAGCTGACCGGTTGGGAAGTCAAAAACGGCTAAGCCGTTACGACTGTGAAAAAAGGCCACCTTCGCAGACTGTGTGAAAACCTAGCAGTCTGAAGGCGAGTTGAAGACAATGCCTCTATCGGTTGATAGGGGCATTGTCGTTTATGGGCTATATCCAGGGCGAAGGTCGCGAGCAAAGCAGCCTGTT
>NZ_QJUI01000026.1 GCF_004327285.1 Phytopseudomonas daroniae | reverse complement strand
AAGTGCGCAAGAAGTTGCGCACTGCTGTGCAGATTCTTGCGCATAGGGCTTTATAGGCAGCAATACCGAAGTGTTCAGGGATATATCAACAGGGTTATCCACATGGGGGTGCGCAGTTCTTTGCGCAGTGGACTTCTGCGTAGCGAGGAGTTGTAAGGCGAAGGCGGATAATAAAAAAGCTGCTTGGCCAAGCTTATGCTGATGTGTGAACTCGACTTAAAGCAAAACGAGCTGCTCAGTGACAAAACACTGGAAAATCACACCCCAAGCAATTACTCGCCACCTCCACCTGTTAGAGCACTTTCTCGAATATCTTCGAATTACGCTGGAAGTTGTACAGCGATGCTCGCGCAGCAGGCATGCGTTCGACGCTGCTCGGCTCGAAACCGCGCTCGCGGAACCAGTGGGCCGTGCGAGTAGTGAGCACGAACAGGGTGTTGATGCCCAGTGCCTTGGCTCGTTCTTCGATGTGTTCGAGCAGTTCATCGCCGCGCCCGCCGTGACGGTACTCGGGGTTGACGGCCAGGCAGGCCAGCTCGCCACAGGTCGAATCGGGGATAGGGTAAAGCGCGGCGCAGGCGATGATCATGCCGTCGCGTTCGACGATGCTGAACTGGCCGATCTCGCGCTCCAGCACTTCCCGTGAACGGCGTACCAGAATGCCCTGTTCTTCCAGCGGGCTGATCAGCTCGATCAAGCCACCGACGTCGCCGATGTTGGCTTCGCGTAGCGATTCGAACTGTTCGGGGTCGACCAGGGTGCCGCCACCGTCGCGGGTGAACAGCTCGGTGAGCAGCGAGCCATCGCCCGTGTAGCTGACGATATGGCTGCGCTTGACTCCACTGCGGCAGGCCTGCGCCGCGGCGTCCAGCAGCTCGCCCTGATAATCGCTGCCCAGGCGCGAGACATGTGCCGGCACCTGCTGCGGGCGCAATTCGCGGATCAGCTTGCCGTCGTCATCGAGCAGACCCTGCTGGCTGCTGAACAGGATCAGCTTGTCGGCGGCCAGATCGATGGCTGCGCGCATGGCCACGTCTTCGCAGGCCAGGTTGAAGATCTCGCCGGTCGGCGAATAGCCCAGCGGCGACAACAGCACGATATTGCGCTCATCGAGCTGGCGATTGATGCCCTTGCGATCGATGCGCCGCACTTCGCCGGTGTGGTGGTAATCGACGCCATCCAGCACGCCGATCGGTCGTGCGGTGACGTAATTACCGCTGCTTACCCGCAGCCGCGAGCCCTGCATCGGCGAGGCGGCGATGTCCATGGACAGGCGTGCTTCGATGGCGATGCGCAACTGGCCGACCGCGTCGATCACACACTCCAGGGTCGGGCTGTCGGTGATACGCAGGTCACGATGGTAGTGCGGCGTCAGCCCACGGCCGAGCAGACGCGCCTCGATCTGCGGGCGCGAGCCATGTACCAGCACCAGACGCACGCCGAGGCTGTGCAACAGCACCAGGTCGTGAACGATATTGCCGAAATTGGGATGAGCGACCCCTTCGCCCGGCAGCATGACCACGAAGGTGCAGTCACGGTGAGCATTGATATAGGGCGAAGCGTGGCGAAGCCAGTTGACGTAGTCGTGCATGTGCAGCGGAACCCTGTGAAAACGAAGGAAGCATCAATGGGCGCGAAGCATCGGGCTTCGCAGACGGACTCGGTGCGTTATCGTCGTCGCAACGGCATCAGGGGGACGCTCCTCGTATCAGCCCGGGGTCAGGCAGTAATGCTGGATCAGCTGGCGCAGCAACTGCACTGTCGGTATCAGGCGGTCGGTGTCCAGGTATTCACCTGGCTGGTGCGCACAGTCGATATCGCCAGGGCCGAGCACCAGGGTCTCGCAACCAAGCTGCTGAAAATACGGTGCTTCGGTGCCAAAGGCTACCGCGGCTGCAGTATGCCCGGTCAGACGCTCGGCGAGACGCACGAGCTCCGCGTCGGCATTCTGCTCGTAGGGCGGCACGCTGGGGAACAAGGGCGCGAAGTCGATGCTCACCTGGTGCTGCTCGGCCAGGGGCTGCAGCTTCTGGCGAATCGCCGCACGCAACGCTTCCGGCTGCATGCCCGGCAGCGGGCGCAGATCGAACTCCAGGGAACACTGGCCACAAATGCGGTTGGGGTTGTCACCACCATGGATGCAGCCGAAATTGAGGGTCGGCTGCGGCACGCTGAATTGCGGATTGCGATATTCCTGCTGCCACTGTCGGCGCAGCTGCATCAGCTCGCCCATGACGTCGTGCATGGCATCCAGCGCACTGTGGCCCAGCGCCGGGTTGGAGGAATGACCGCTCTGCCCGAGGATGTCTATGCGCTCCATCATCACGCCTTTATGCAGACGGATCGGTTTGAGCCCGGTCGGCTCACCGATCACCGCAGCCCGCCCGAGTGGACGTCCAGCCTCGGCCAAGGCACGCGCACCGGACATCGAACTTTCTTCGTCGCAGGTGGCGAGAATGATCAGCGGCTGCTTGAACGGTTGATCCAGCAGGCCTTGCAGGGCCTCAATGATCAGCGCGAAAAAGCCCTTCATGTCGCACACGCCCAGGCCTATCCAGCGATCACCGGTATCGGTGAGCTTGAGCGGGTCGCTTTGCCACAAGGCTTCGTCGAAGGGAACGGTGTCGCTGTGCCCGGCCAGCACCAGGCCACCGGGGCCGCTGCCGTAGGTGGCGATCAGGTTGAACTTGCCTGGCTCGACCTGCTGCTTCTCGCAGGTGAAACCCAGGTCACTCAGCCAGCTGGCCAACAGGTCGATGACCTGCAGGTTGGATTGATCCAGAGCGGGCTGCGTGCAACTGACCGATGGCGCGGCAATCAGCGCCGCGAAGCGATCCTTGAGGGTGAGAAATGACATGGCGGATCTCTCGGGTCGGTCGCCTCATCATAAACCAAGAGCAGCTTCAAGCTTCAAGCTTCAAGCCAGAGCATGCAGCGCTTCGGCTCCTACTTGCAGCTTGAAGCTTGCCGCTTGCAGCTCAAAGAAAGATCAGCATGAAGATTTCCAGATAGATGATCGCCAGCGCCGCACCGATGGGCAGCGTCACCACCCAGGAGGTGAAGATGCGACCGACCACTGCCAGGTTGAGGGCACCGATGCCCCGGGCCATGCCGATACCCAGTACCGCACCGACCAGCGTATGGGTGGTGGAGATCGGCAGGCCGATACCCGATGCCGCGACCACGGTAGCGGCGGTGGCCAGCTCGGCGGCGAAGCCACGGCTAGGCGTCAGCTCGGTGATGCCCTTGCCGATGGTGGCGATCACCTTCCAGCCGTAGGTGGCCAGACCGATAACGATACCCACGGCGCCCATCAGCAGCACCCAGCCAGGTACCGAGGACTGGCCACCGATGGCCATGTCGCCACCAGCCTCGATCACGCCGACCACCGCAGCCAGCGGGCCGACCGCGTTGGATACGTCACTGGCACCGTGGGCAAAGGCCATGGAGCAGGCGGTGAAGATCATCAGCACGGCGAATACACGCTCGACACTGGCGAAGTGGAAGTCCTTGTCGGCCTCCGGGTCGAGCCTGATGCGCCGCAGCAGGAGCATGCCGAGACCGGCAACCAGAATGCCGACCCCCGCCGAGAGCAGAATGCCCTCGCCGGTGGTGAAGTTCAGACCAACATGCTTGAGGCCCTTGGTGAAGGTCATCAGCGCCAGCATGAAGCCGGTGAGGAACATGTACACCGGTACCCAGCGCTTGGCGTTGCGAAACGGATCGTCGGTGTCGATGATCAGCCACTGCACGCTCATGAACAGGCCGAAGGCGAGCAGACCGGAAATGAACGGGGTGACCACCCAGCTGGAAACGATCGGTACCAGGCCACCCCAGTTGACCGCGTCGACCGACACGCTGACCGACGCGAAACCGATGATGGCGCCGACGATCGAGTGGGTGGTCGATACCGGCCAGCCACGCAGCGAGGCGATCAGCAGCCAGGTACCCGCGGACAACAGCGACGCCATCATGCCCAACACGAACATGTCGGCGGGAATCACCGATGCATCGACGATGCCGTTCTTGATGGTTTCGGTAACCTGGCCACCGGCCAGGTAGGCACCGCAGAATTCGAAGACCATGGCGACGAGGATCGCCTGTTTGATGGTCAGTGCCTTGGCGCCTACCGAGGTGCCCATGGCATTGGACACATCATTTGCACCGACACCCCACGCCATGAACAAACCAAAGCAGCAGGCCATCACGAGGAGTACGAAACCGTAGTCCGCGACAAGAGTCATAAAGAATTACCTGTAAACCCAGAAAGGATGCTGGCGCTTAGCGCGCCAGCAGTTGTTCCAGCCGGTTACCGACGCGCTCGGCGCGATCAGCGATATCACCGACCCAGTCGATGATCCGATAGAGGAACATCACATCGACTGCGGGAAGATCCTTTTCCAGTTTGAACAAGGTGCGGCGCACCTCGATCTGCTGGCGATCGGTTTCGTGCTCGATTTCCTCGAGTTCCTCGACCATGCGCTCGACCAGGGTGGCCTCACGACCGGCGAAACCGGCCTCGAGCAGCGAATCCAGCTCCTTCATTGCCTTCAGCGCCTGGGCGCTGGCATCCACGCAACGACTCACATACGCCAGCATCAGCGGCTGCAGATCGACAGGAATGGTCATACTGCGCCCGAGCATCAGCCCGGCGATATCCTTGGCCCGGTTGGCCACTTTGTCCTGGGTGCTGAGCAACTCCAGCAAGTCGGAACGAGGTACCGGCAGGAACAGACTCTTGGGCAGGTGCATGCGCACACTTTTCTTGAGCTTGTCCGCATCACGCTCCAGACGCACCATTTCCTGTTGCACCTGTTCGACCCGCGCCCAGTCCTCTGCCATCACGGCTTCGAAGAAGGGCACCAGGTTGGCCGCACACTCATGGGCCTTGGCGATGTGCTGCTGCATCGGCCCGATGGGTGAGCGGCCGAACAGGCTGCTGATGAACGGATTGCTTGGCATAGGGGTAACCCCTGTCTGTCAAAGAGGCGGCAAGTATACGGATGACACCTCAGGCAAGCCAGAGCGCGTCATCGTTCGGTCACAATGTCGTATTTCGTCACTTATTTTCTGCGAACGCCGGGGAAATACGCGAGAAGCTATGGACATGCATAGAGTAACTGCCCCGCTGTCGACAGCCAGAAGTCATCGCCGACCTGCATCCGCGGCGCTTTTCCACTACCCTGTACGGCCTAACGTGCCGGGCAGTGTCCCGCACCGTGCAACCCCCGCCGCCGTCGCCGCTTCGCCGAGCCCTCGCAATGAATAAAGAAACCGAAATCAAACTGCGCGCCAGTCGCGAAACCCTGGCCGCACTGCAAACCCACCCACTGCTGAAGAAACGCAGCAAGACTGGCTGGGAGACAAGCGAGCTGTTCAACCAGTATTTCGATACCGAAGCGCGCGACCTCGCCGGTGCCAAGGTCGCCCTGCGCCTGCGCAAGGATGGCGAGCAGATCATCCAGACGCTCAAGAGCCGTGGCCAGAGTGTGGCCGGGTTGTCCGAACGTAACGAGTGGGACTGGCACCTGGCCAAGGCCAAGCTGGATCTATCGAAACTCGATGACAGCTGCTGGCCGGCCAGCCTGGCGGAACTGGACAAGAAGCAGCTGAAGCCGCTCTTCACCACCGACTTCGTTCGTCAGCGCGCCGAAATCGCCTGGGGCCGCGGCAAGGCCCGGGTGGTTATTGAGGCTGCGCTGGATCTGGGCAAGGTGATCGCCGGCAAGCAGCAGGAAGAAATCTGCGAGCTGGAACTGGAATTACGCCAGGGCGAACCTGAAGCGCTGCTGGAGCTGGCCGCCGAACTGGCTGCCGACCTGCCATTGATGCCCTGCGACATCAGCAAGGCCGAGCGTGGCTACCGCCTGTTCGACGAGGGCAGCTACAGCCTGCACCTGCCCACGCCGGAGCTGCAACCCGAGCAAAGCCTGGACGATGCCGTCGCCGCCATTGGCTGGTTCCTGCTCGGCAGCAGCCAGCGCCTGGCCGAGCAGTACCGCCACAACGGCCACTGGCGTCTGCTGGTCGACTGGCTGAACTGCCTGGTGGATCTGCGCGCCCTGCTCGCTAGCCTCGGTCAGGCCGCACCACGCGCCAGCAGCAGCGAACTGCGCAAAGTACTCGACGCCCTCCTGGAGGACTGGCGCCCACGGGTGCTCGCCGGCCAGCAGGACGACACCGCCCGCCAGGACGCCCCCGCGCAATTCGCTGCCGAACTGGCCCAGACCCGCTGGGGCCTGCTCTCGCTGAACGCTTCGCGCTGGTTGCTGGCCCGCAGTTGGACGGCATCGCGCAACAAGCGTGGTGATCGCCAGGGCGCCGCTGCCCTGCAAAGCTGGCTGCCCACCTTTATCGCGGAAGAAGGACGGGATCTGCAGCTCAAGCGCTACCAGCAGCAGCCTGAAGATCTCTCCGAGCAACTGCCACGCCTGGAACGCCTGCTGCTCTGGCTGCACCTGGCGCGCGATGTGCTCGAGGTTGCCGAGACCGACCGCCTGTTCGGCGAGCTGAACAAACTGGCCGAGCTGGCCAAGCGCCCGCTGGGCCCAGAAGAACTGGAGCCGCGCATGACCCAGGCGCAGATCATCATGAGCCTGAAGCCATGGAAGACTCTGCTGAAAAACGGCTGAGAACCTATCCACGATCTGCTGCGCGTTAAAAATAGGCTCTGATAAAATCCGGCAGGTAGCCCGCCTACCTGCCCCGCTCGAAGACAGGACGCCCCCTCGATGTTCAAACTCAGCCTGAAATCCGTCATCGCGACCTGGCTCACCGGTCTGCTGGCCTTGCTGCCACTGGCGTTGACCATGGTGGTGCTGGCCTGGATCGTCAGCCTGCTGAACAACCTGATCGGCCCTTCCACCGCCATCGGCCGGTTGTTCGCCACCCTCGGTACACCGTTCGCCAGCAACCCCTTCCTGGCCTACCTGCTCGGCAGCCTGGTACTGCTGATCAGTCTCTACCCGCTGGGCCTGGCGGTGAAGCTGGGCCTGCGCCGGCCACTCGGCTGGCTGATCGACGTGACCCTGCGTCGCACGCCACTGATCGGCAACTTCTACAACCTGGCCGACCGTTTCGTCGGGCTGCTGGACAAGAAGAACACCGACATAACCAGCATGCGACCCGTGTGGTGCTTCTTCGGTGGCGATGGTGTGGCCGTTCTGGCCTTGCAGCCCAGTTCGCAGCCGGTCGTGCTGGAAGGCCGCCCGCACTTCGCGATTCTCGTGCCTACCGCACCGATTCCCATCGGCGGCGGCTTGCTCTATGTCCCGGCTGAATAGGTGAAACCGGCCAATATGGGCGTGGACGCGCTGACCAGCATCTACGTTTCCATGGGGCTGACACCGCCGCCAGCACTGCCGGTGCAGAGCCTGGAAGACGACAGTGAAAAAGTTGACGATAAAGACGAGGCACCCAGACAGGAAGCGCTGGCGGTGACCACCGAACAGCAACCGCCGCGCGTATAGAGCCCGGCCAACTCGCAGCCGAGTTCAGGACGTAGGATGGGTGAAACCCATCGGCATCATTGATGGGTTGCCACCCATCCTACATGCTGTATTGGATGTGCCGGCCAAATGTCGGATTACGCTTCGCTAGGCTACGCGCCCCGATCCAGCCTACGGGATCCATGGCACGAATGTAGCCTGGATTAGCCGCAGGCGTAATCCGGGGCCGAAGGCCATGATCCATGGTTCAACGCGGGTCACCGACCGGCTACTTCCGCCTTCTACCGGTCGAATATGAAACGCCTGCAAGCGATCCTCGGCAGAACGTGAATAGGGCCTTAGCCAGCACTCGCACAATCAGGCATGCTGACTTTCACCGCCGTCGACTATCCAGGAGCCCGCATGTCCAGCCTCTCCCCCAACGTCCCTGATCGCCTGCTGGATCTCAACGATCTGCTGCGCGAACTGGTCGCCCAGGGTAGAACCGCCCAGGAAAGTGCCGAACAGTGCCTGGCGATCCGCCGCAGTGGCGGCAACAACGAGCTGCATCCGCTGGAGTTCCTCGCCGCACAACAGCTCGACGACCTGTCACGGCCGGGCAAGAAGCTCGATCTGGAAAGCCTGACCCAGTGGTTGGCGCAGCACGTGGGCCAACCCTACCTGCGCATCGACCCGCTGAAGATCGACGCAGCGGCCGTGACCCCGCTGATGTCCTACGCCTTCGCCCAGCGCCACAAGATTCTGGCCGTCGCGGTGAATGCCGACTCGGTGACCATCGCCAGCGCCCAGCCTTTTCTGCACAGTTGGGAAGCCAATCTCACCCACGTGCTGAAGCGCTCGATCAAGCGCGTGGTGGCCAACCCGGCGGACATCCAGCGCTTTACCGTGGAGTTCTATCGCCTGGCCCGCTCGGTCAGCGGCGCCACCAACACGGACGCCAAGATCAGCAATGTCGGCAACTTCGAACAGTTGCTCAACCTCGGCGCCCAGGATCAGGAGCCGGACGCCAACGACGCCCACGTGGTCAATATCGTCGACTGGCTATTCCAGTACGCCTTCCAGCAACGCGCCAGCGATATCCATATCGAGCCGCGCCGCGAACAGGGCAGCGTACGTTTTCGCATCGACGGCGTGCTGCACACCGTCTACCAGTTCCCCGCCCAGGTCACCATGGCCATCGTCAGCCGTCTGAAAACCCTGGGGCGGATGAACGTCGCCGAAAAGCGCAAACCCCAGGACGGTCGAGTGAAAACCAAGACGCCCGCCGGCAACGAGGTCGAGCTGCGCCTGTCGACCCTGCCGACCGCCTTCGGCGAGAAGATGGTGATGCGCATCTTCGACCCGGACGTGCTGCTGCGCGGCTTCGACCAGTTGGGGTTCAGCCCGGACGACCTCAAGCGCTGGGAGAGCATGACCAGCCAGCCCAACGGCATCATCCTGGTCACCGGCCCTACCGGTTCGGGCAAGACCACCACGCTGTACACCACGCTCAAGCAGCTGGCTACGGACGAGGTGAACGTCTGCACCATCGAAGACCCCATCGAAATGATCGAAGGCGCCTTCAACCAGATGCAGGTACAGCACAACATCGACCTGACTTTCGCCAGCGGCGTGCGTGCGCTGATGCGTCAGGATCCGGACATCATCATGGTCGGCGAGATCCGTGATCTGGAGACCGCCGAGATGGCCATCCAGGCGGCTCTGACCGGCCACCTGGTGCTGTCGACCCTGCACACCAACGACGCCCCCAGCGCCATCACCCGCCTGCTCGAACTGGGCGTGCCGCATTACCTGCTCAAGGCCACCCTGCTCGGCGTCATGGCCCAGCGCCTGGTACGTACGCTGTGTCCGCACTGCAAGGCACCTCTGGAGCTCGACGAGGCAGACTGGCAGGAACTGACCCGCCCCTGGAACGCACCGCTGCCAAGCGGCGCCCACCGTGCCGTGGGCTGCGTGGAATGCCGGGAAACCGGTTACCGCGGGCGCGCCGGGGTGTACGAGATCATGCTGCTGAACGACAGCCTCAAGCCGTTGATCAGCGCCGACACCGACCTCACCCCGCTGCGCCGCCAGGCCTTCAAGGACGGCATGCGCAGCCTGCGTCTGTCCGGCGCGCAGAAAATCGCTGCCGGACTGACTACCATTGAGGAAGTGCTGCGCGTCACTCCGCAGAGCGAACAGAAATAATACTCGCCACAACGTACACCTGCATCCAGGGCCAGCAGACACTGGCTTCTTCCGCTCACTGAGCGGTATCACCCAACAGGGATCTCGTTTTCATGGAAATCGGTAGCGCAGTCATCTTTCTCTTCGTCGGCCTGGCATTCGCCGTCGTATTCATGGGCTTCAAGGTGGTGCCGCAAGGTTCCCAGTGGACGGTGGAACGCTTCGGGCGCTACACCACCACGCTCAAACCCGGCTTGAACATCATCGTCCCGGTGATGGATCGCATCGGCCGCAAGCTCAATGTCATGGAGAGCGTGCTGGATATTCCGCCCCAGGAAGTCATCACCGCCGACAACGCCACGGTGCAGATCGACGCAGTGTGCTTCTTTCAGGTGATCAATTCCGCCCAGGCCGCCTACGAGGTGAACAACCTCGAACATGCCATTCGCAATCTGCTGCAGACCAACATCCGTACCGTGCTCGGCTCCATGGAACTGGACGCCATGCTCAGCCAGCGTGATGGCATCAACGAGAAGCTGCTGAAAACCGTCGACGAAGCCACCGCGCCCTGGGGTATCAAGATCACCCGGATCGAGATCAAGGACATCAGCCCGCCTGCCGACCTGATGGCGGCCATGTCCGGGCAGATGAAAGCCGAGCGTATCAAGCGTGCGCAAATTCTCGAGGCCGAAGGTCTGCGTGCCGCCGCCATTCTCACCGCGGAAGGCAAGAAGCAGGCGCAAATCCTCGAGGCCGAGGGCGAGCGGCAGGCGGCGTTTCTCGAGGCCGAAGCGCGCGAGCGTGCCGCCGCCGCGGAAGCCGAGGCGACCCGCGTGGTTTCGGTGGCCATCGCCGAAGGCAACGTGCAGGCGATCAACTACTTCGTCGCCCAAAAGTACATCGACGCCCTCGGCCGCCTGGCCAGCGCCGACAACAGCAAGGTGATCCTGATGCCACTGGAGGCCAGCCAGATGATCGGCGCGGTCGGTGGTATCGGCGAGATCGTCAAGGCCACTTTCACCGACAAGAAGGCCTGAGTCATGCTGGCTTATCTGCAGAACCTGACGTTCTGGGACTGGCTGGCACTCGGTACCGTGCTGCTGATTCTCGAGGTGTTCGGTGCCGGCGGTTACCTGCTGTGGATTGGCGTGGCCGCGGCCAGTGTCGGCGTATTGACCTACGTGATCCCCGATACGCCATGGGCGCTGCAATTCATCCTGTTTGGCAGCTTGTCTGTATTGACCGCGGTGTTCTGGTGGAAGCGCCAGCGCAGTGCCGGCCAGAACTCCGAGCAGCCGGGCCTGAACAGCCGCGGCCAGGAGCTGCTGGGACGGCAGTTCGTGCTGCACGAAGCCATCGCGGGTGGTCGTGGCAAGATCAAGGCCGGAGACTCACTGTGGCTGGTGGTTGGCCCGGATATGCCGGTCGGCACCCTGGTCGAGGTCGTTGGCCAGGACGGTGTCCTGCTGAAAGTACGCGCGGCAGCCACCTAAACTGACTCACTCGCGGCATCTGCGCTGCATGCAGGCCGCTATCCGAGAATACGTGGAACCAGTCACGTGGCGGCACACTCCTAAGCAGTAGGAAAATCAACAGGAGTTACTGCTATGCGCCGTTTAAGTTCCTTGCTGTTCGCTGGCCTGTTCCTGGCAGCATCCTCCCAGGCATTCTCCGCCAACCTGCGCGATATCCTGTCCTCGGGTGCGACCACTGCGTCGACCTACCTGACGTTCAAGGACAACAAGATGGTCATCCCCGCGCAGGATGATGCCAGCAGCTATATCGCCAGCAATGGCGAGATCCGTGGCCCGTATCTGGAAGCCGCATTGCAGAAGATCCGTGCGGATCATCCCGATCTGCAAGCCAGCGACCTGGAACTGGCGACTGCGATTCTCACTGCCCAGCAGTGATGAAGAAGCCGGCCCTCGGGCCGGCTTCTTCTATGCCGCGTCGACGGTTCAGCCGTCGATGCTCGCCTCGTAGCCGGCGCTGTCGAGCAGCTTCTCCAACTGGGCAGCGTCGCTAGGCTGCAACTTGAAAAACCAACTGCCGTACGGGTCGTTGTTGACGCTTTCAGGGCTGTCAGCGAGCGCTTCATTGATAGCGATCACTTCACCACCGACCGGTGCGTAGATGTCGGAAGCGGCTTTTACCGATTCCACAACACCCGCTTCCTGGCCAGCGTCCAGTACCTTGCCGACTTCCGGCAACTCGATGAACACCACATCGCCCAGTGCTTCCTGAGCATGATCGGAAATGCCCACGGTTACGCTGCCGTCGGCCTCCAGGCGCGCCCACTCGTGGCTGGTGGCGTAACGCAGATCGGCGGGGATAGAGCTCATGTTGTCGTTCCTCATCAGACAGGACGGCGACCGCGCCGTCAGGGAAATTTACCAGGTGCGCGCAGGTCGCATCCAGTCAATCGCATCTGGCCGACCGCATCTGGCCGACCGCATCAGATCAGCACTTTGCCATGGCGTACGAAACTCGGCTGCACGATACGAAGCGGGTACCACTTGCCGCGGATTTCCACTTCGGCTCGATCACCCGTCTTGGCCGGTACACGAGCCAGCGCGATCGACTTGCCCAGTGTGGGAGAGAAGCTGCCACTGGTGATCTCGCCCTCGCCCACACCATCGACCCGCACCACCTGATGAGCGCGCAGCACGCCGCGTTCCTCGAGTACCACGCCAACCAGACGCGAGTGCGAACCGTCGTCGTACTGGCGCTGCAGCGCTTCGCGACCGATAAAGGCGCGCTCGGCCGGCTCCCAGGCCACCGTCCAGGCCAGGTTGGAGGCCAGCGGGGAAACCTGCTCGCTCATGTCCTGGCCATAGAGATTCATGCCGGCTTCCAGACGCAGGGTGTCACGCGCGCCCAGGCCGATCGGTGAAATTCCGGCACCTACCAGGTCATTGAAAAAGGCCACCGCTTCACCAGCCGGCAACATGATTTCCAAACCGTCTTCACCGGTATAACCGGTACGAGCGATAAACCACTCGCCGTCAGGCAGCCCCTGGAAGGGCTTGAGTTCGTGGATCAGGCTGGCACGGGCCTGACTCACCAGTTCGGAGGTCTTGGCACGTGCCTTGGGGCCCTGGATGGCGAACATCGCCAGGTCGCTGCGCTCGCGCAGTTCCACACCGAACTCTGTGCTGTGCGCACGCATCCAGGCCAAGTCCTTGTCACGGGTGGCAGCGTTGACCACCAGCCGATAGGTCGGCGCACTGGATGCGTCGAGAAGGTAGACGATCAGATCGTCGATCACGCCGCCTTCCTCATTGAGCATGGCGCTGTACAGCGCCTTGCCCGGCACCTGCAGACGCGCCACATCGTTAGCGAGCAGATGCTGCAGGTAGCCCTGCGCTTCGCCACCCAGCACATCGATGACGGTCATGTGCGAGACATCGAAAACGCCGCAATCGCGACGCACCTGATGGTGCTCCTCGACTTGCGAGCCATAGTGCAGCGGCATGTCCCAGCCGCCGAAATCGACCATCTTCGCGCCGAGCGCGAGGTGTAGATCGTAAAGAGGTGTGCGCTGTCCCATGGGATCTCCTTCCGGGCGTTGCAAGGCTGTGGCGCGCACGGATAGGGCCATTCCAGATGACATGGAAGTGGCTGCATGGCGGGCCGCAGCGAATGGCGCGCATTGTAGCCGCATGGTCGGGGTCGGTCATCTTGGACATTGACAGGCCTTGTAACAAACCCGGCGGGATAGCCCACGGGACGGCCGGGCGCCTGCCTGGCGACCGTCTATCAGATTCGCTGAGCGGAGCGACGGATGAGAAAAATTACCGGCAACAGACCGACCAGTATCAGCGTCAGAGCCGGCAACGCGGCGCGCGCCCACTCGCCTTCGCTGGTCATCTCGAAAATGCGCACGGCCAGGGTGTCCCAGCCGAACGGCCGCATCAGCAATGTGGCGGGCATTTCCTTGAGCACATCGACGAACACCAGCAGCGCCGCGGACAGGACGCCAGGCATCAGCAGCGGCAGATAAACGCGCAGGAACAGCAGCACACCACCAATCCCCAGACTGCGCGAAGCCTGTGGCAGCGACGGGCGAATCCGCGCCAGGCTGTTTTCCAGCGGGCCATAGGCCACGGCAAGAAAGCGGATCAGGTAGGCCAGCAGCAACGCACCGAGGCTGCCGAGCAGCAGCGCCTTGCCGGAGCCGCCGAGCCATTTCGACAGTGGGATGACCACGCCATTATCCAGGGTGCTGAAGGCCAGCATGATCGCCACCGCCAGCATCGAGCCCGGCAAGGCGTAGCCGAGGTTGGCCAGGCCGACAGTGGCGCCCATCAACCGGGTCGGAGCCAGACGCCGGGCGAACGCCAGCAACAACGCCACAGCGACCGTGATCAGCGCCGCCATCGCGCCCAGGTACAGGGTGTGCAGAATCAACGCCAGGTAACGCTCATCCAGGTCAAAGCGCCCGCGCTGCCAGAACCACACCAGCAGTTGCAGCACCGGAATGACGAACGCACAGACGAATACCAGCAGGCACCAGCCGCTGGCCGCCAAGGCGCGCAATCCGGTGAGGCGATACAGCGCCCCGCTACGCGGTCGCTCGACGGAAGGCCGTACGGCCCCACGGGCGCGGCGCTCGCCATAGAGCACCAGCATCACTGCGAACAGCAGCAGGCAGGCCAGTTGCGCGGCGCTGGTCAGACTGTAGAAGCCGTACCAGGTCTTGTAGATGGCCGTGGTGAAGGTGTCGAAGTTGAATACCGACACGGCTCCGAAGTCGGCCAGGGTTTCCATTAGCGCCAGCGCCAGCCCCGCACCGATGGCGGGTCGCGCCATCGGCAGCGCGACACGCCAGAAGGCTTGCCAGGGCGTGTGCCCGAGCGTGCGAGCCGCTTCCATCAGCCCCTTGCCCTGGGCCAGAAAGGCGTTGCGCGCCAGCAGGTAGACGTAGGGGTAGAACACCAGCACCAGGACGATGATCACCCCAGCCGTTGAACGCACCCGCGGAAATCGCACAGCACTGCCAAACCAC
Organism: Phytopseudomonas daroniae; assembly: GCF_004327285.1. Taxonomy (GTDB): domain Bacteria; phylum Pseudomonadota; class Gammaproteobacteria; order Pseudomonadales; family Pseudomonadaceae; genus Aquipseudomonas; species Aquipseudomonas daroniae. Next base: position 32,128 of record NZ_QJUI01000026.1, on the reverse strand, counting down.
TCACGTAGCAGCGTCTGCACCGGGCCGGAGAAGTCCAGCAGGCCAACGAACACGAAGGCCAATACGTAGGCGGGAATGGCAAAGGGCAGCATCAGCGCCCAGTCCAGCCAGCGCCGGCCGGGAAATTCGCAGAGGCTGGTGAGCCAGGCCAGGCTCACCCCCAGCAAGGTCACCCCGACGCCCACGCCAAGCACCAACGTCAGGGTATTGCCGATCAACCGTGGCATCTGCGTCTGCCACAGATGCGACCAGATCTGCCGATCCACTTCGTGCCAGCTCGCCAACAGAACCAGCAATGGCATGAGCACCAACAGGGCCACGGCAAAGGCGATGGGATACCAGCGACGCTGGACTGAATGGGCCACGCAGACTCCTAGAAAGCGCAAAGCACGACGCCCCGGACAAGCCGGGGCGTCGGATTACAGGCACCTGGCGAGCGGATCAGCAGCTCGCTCAGACGCAGCGGTCAGCGATCAATTCCAGCCGGCGCGATCCATCAGGCGAATGGCTTCGGCCTGGCGCTTGCCCGCCACTTCCACGGCGATGCTGTCGGCCTTGAACTCACCCCAGGAAGCGACTTCCGCAGACGGTTTCACCGCCGGATTGGCCGGAAATTCCTTGTTGGCATCGGCGAAGATGTTCTGCGCCTCGGCACTGGTCATCCACTCGACCAGCTTCTGGGCGGCTTGCGGGTTCGGCGCGTTCTTGGTCAGGCCGATACCCGACAGGTTGACGTGCACACCGCGGTCTTCCTGGTTCGGCCAGAACAGCTTGGCCTTGAGATCCGGGTTCTGCTGGTGCAGGCGGCCGAAGTAGTAGGTATTGACCATGCCCACGTCACACTGGCCGGCGGCAACGGCATTGATCACCGAGTTGTCATCGGGGAATACGTCGGTGGCCAGGTTGTTGACCCAACCCTTGACGATCTCTTCGGCCTTGGCTTCGCCATGGGTCTCGATCAGGGTCGCGGTGAGCGACTGGTTGTAGACCTTCTTGCTGGTACGCAGGCACAGACGGCCTTCCCAGTTCTTGTCGGCCAACGCTTCGTAGGTGGTCAGTTCGCCTTCCTTGACCCGCTCCGGCGCGAACACGATGGTTCGCGCGCGCAGCGACAACCCCGTCCAGGCACCGCTGCTGGCGCGGTACTGAGCGGGAATGTTGTCTTCGACGATGCTGGATTTCAGCGGCTGCAGAATGCCCATCTGCTCTGCCTGCCAGAGGTTGCCCGCGTCCACGGTGAGCAGCAAGTCCGCCGGCGTGTTCTCGCCCTCGGCCTTGATGCGTTCCATCAGCGGCGCTTCCTTGTCGGTGATGAACTTGACCGCGACGCCGGTCTTGGCGGTGTAGGCATCGAACACCGGCTTGATCAGTTCATCGATCCGAGAGGAATACACCACGACTTCATCGGCCGCCTGAACGGCGCTGGAAAGAGCACTCAGAGTGAATACGGCAAGCAGCGCGCGACGTACCGACATGGCAAAGACCTTATGGAAGTTGAAGGAGAGAGGATGATAGTGAGTCTCATCTTCAAGGCCCATCGTAAGGTCATTGCCAGATATTACCGCTGCCGTTGAAGAGCATGCCACACGGGCCGCGTGGGCACTCGCCGCGACATCAGTAGTTGTATTGCAGGCTGGTCATGACATTGCGCGGCGCACCATACAAACCTGCCGCCGTGGTGGTGAGATACTCCTTGTCGAACAGGTTATTGAGGTTCACCGATGCCGAGAGCGCTGGCGTGAGCTGGTACTTCGCCATGAGGTTGACCAGGGCGTAGCTGCTCTGCGTGGTGGCATAACTGAGGTCGTACCCGGTCTCGCTCTGCCAGTTCAGACCGCCGCCGACGGTGAGCTTGTCCAGTGCGCCCGGTAGCCGATAGCTGGTGAACAGCTTGACGCTGTTGCGCGGGATCTCGGTGACGATACGTTTGTCGTCGGCGTTGAAGCTGACGCTATAGGAGTAGCCACCCGTCAGTTGCCAGCCTTCGCTGAGCTCACCATTGACCTCCAACTCCACACCTTCGCTGGTCGTGCCATTTTCCGCCTTGTAGGCCTGGAAGCCATTGGGCTGCAGCAGGCTGCCGTCGGCCACCGCGAGGTTATCCTGCTCGACGCGGAATACCGCCAGGCTGCCATTGAGCCGCCCCTCGTAGAAGCCGGCCTTCAGGCCAAGCTCATACCCGGTGCCTTCCTGAGGATCCAGCGGCGTGCCGCTGACGTCGCGAATATTCGCGTTCTGCGGATTGAAGATCTGCGTATAGCTGGCGTAGGCCGTCCAGGTGTCATTCAGGTCATAGACGAAGCCGGCATAGGGAATGACGATGCCGGTTTCGGTACGCTCCGCCTTGCTGCTGGCACCCCCGTACAGCCAGCTTTTGCTTTCGCGATTCCAGTCCACCACCCGCGCGCCGAGGATCAGGCTGGCCGCATCGGTCAGGTGCCAGCGGGACGTCAGGTAGGCGGCGTACTGGGTTTCGGTCAGGTCGCTCTCACCGATCTTGTCGAACACCGGTTTCGGCGCCTGACCGTTCCACCCGTAGATGCTGTCGATGCTGCCGGCATAACCGGAGCCCGGGCGCTGCCAGCCGCCGTAGTTGGCCGTTCCCCGCTCCTCGAGGCGCGACAGGGTCACCCCGCCGATAAGCTCGTGCTCGCGCCCCAGCAGTGGGAAGAAGCCGGTGAGGTAGGCGTCGACATTGTCCTGTTCAGGCGTTGCCTGCCAGCGGGTCGGCATGATGTAGGCACCTGCGCCGGTGGCTCGCTCGATCTCACCATCCATGTAGCTGACCACGGTGTCGTAGTCGTTGCGCGCATGGCTGTATTCCAGCTTGCCGCTCCAACCATTGGCGAATTGCTGCTCGATGGACGCGAACAGCGTGCTCTGCTGGCGATCGTAGTACGTCCAGTCAGGCGCGGTGTTGAACGAGCGCTTGATATCGGTTCTTCCGCCGTCGGTGGTGAACAGCGGAAAGCCGGTACGCATCGGTGCGTTGCTGTGGGTGGTCTGATGGCTGAAGCCCAGGGTCAGCAAGGTCGAGTCGCTCAAATCCAGCTCGGTGATGCCATAGACGGTGCTCAGTTCCTGGCTGAAGCGGTCGATCCAGGCGTGCTGATCCTTGTGATCGACGACGAAGCGCGCCCGCACGTTGCCACTCTCGGTCAGCGCACCGCCGACATCCACACCCAGACCATAACGATCCCAGCTACCGGCCTCTGCCGACAACTGAACCTGGGGTTCGATGCCGGGACGCTTGCGGATCAGGTTGATGGTCGCGGAAGGGTTGCCCAGGCCACTGACCAGCCCGGTGGCGCCACGCACCACCTCTACGCGGTCGTACATGGCGGTGTTCTGGGTGTAATTGTCCATGCTTGCCGACGTCGGCACCCCGTCGATCGCGAAGTTCCGGATGGGAAAACCACGCGACAGATAGGTAGTACTGTCTGCCCCCAGGCTTTCGCGGATCACGGTGATGCCCGTGGTGGCATCCAGGGCGTCGGTCAGGCTGTCGAGATTCTGTTCGTCCAGACGCTGACGGGTCAGCACCGTGACCGATTGTGGCGTCTCCTTGGGCGACAGATTCAGGCGTGTCGAGCTGCTGGACGACTCGGTGGTGTAGGAGCCCGTGCCCTCGGTGGTCGCCCCCGGCGCCTTGCCGGAAATGCTCAGTGCGGACAGTTGCAGTCCTTGGCTCTGGCTGGTCGGCACCAACACATAGCTGCCGTTACCCTGACGCTGGGCCTGCAAACCACTGCCCTGAAGCAGACGAGCCAGCCCATCGTCCACGCCGTAATCGCCCAGCAGGCCCGGCGAGTCGAGCCCCTCGGTCTGCATGGCAGCGAATGAAAGCGTCACCCCGGCTACCGTCGCGAACTGGCTCAGGGCGGTACCCAGCGAGCCGGGAGCGATGCGGTAGCTCTGTACGGCGGCCTCCTGCGCCAGAGCGTGGCCCGGTAAAGCGCAGAGCAACGGCAGCGAGGCACAGGTCAAACCGAACAGGGCCAGGTGAACGGCGCGGGCCATCGGCTTGGCCGGCGAGAGAAAGCGGGGCATGGTCATTTCCTTGTCATGAGCTGGGCAGATCCGCGGTATTGCAAACCGCTTCATGTGCTTGGCCGAATGAGAATGAAAATCGGCAACCCAAAATGACTATTTTTTTGCTGACTGGATCAGGCCGGCTCGATGCGCGCCCAATAGCGGCTCAGGTAACGCACCCGAATCGGCAGCGAAGCACCCAGGTTTTCCAGGATGATGTCGGTGTCGTCGATTCGAAAAGCACCAGACAAGCGCAGGCTCGCCACCGTATCGGCGCAGCCCAGATAGCCGGGACGGTAGCGCCCCAGCTCGGCGACGAAGGCATCCAGGCGCCAGTCGATCACTGTCAGCATGCCTTGCGCCCAGGCGCCCGCTCCCGGCAGTAGGGCGCTGGGCGTACCGACCGCTGCAGCCTCGACATCGACCTGTTGGTTGGCAGCGAGACGTATGGCCCGATTCGGTTGCCCCGCCGCACGCGCTTCGACAACGTCCTGCAGCACGGCGACATGGGTTCTGTCGCCATCGCAGCGCACACTGAAACAGGTACCCAACGCCCGCACACTGCCTTGCGCGGTATGCACGACGAAGGGCCGTCCCGCCGGATCGGCAGCGGTGCGGACGAGTATCTCGCCGCGATGCAGCTGCACTTGACGCAGACGGGCGTCGAAGCGGATATCCACCGCCGTCGCGGTATTCAGATCCAGCACGCTGCCATCGCTCAGGTGCAGGTTTCGACGCTCACCGGTGGCCGTGCGCTGATCGGCGAGCCAGGCCTGCGTCGGCGCCAGGTCGAGGGACGCCCAACCCGCCGCCCCGGAGGCGAGCAGCAAGCCCAACGTTTTGAGTACCACGCGCCGCCGCGCACGCACGCCATCCAGCGCGGGTAGCGCAACGTCCGCCGGCAAGCCGCCGAGCTGATGCTGCAGGCGCTCTACCCGTGCCCACGCCTGGCGATGCCCAGGGTGCTGCGCCAACCACTCACGGTGCGCCTGACGCTCGGCCTCGCTCGGCGGCGTGGCGTTGAGTTGCACGTACCAGGTAGCGGCGGCTTCCAGGGTCTGGCGATCCATCGCTCAGTCGTCCATCAGCAACAGACAGTGGGTCATGGCACGGATCATGTGTTTCTTCACCGTGGTCACCGACACGCCCAGGCGCTCGCCGGTAGCGACATAGCTGAGCCCTTCCAGTTGCACCGCCAGAAAAATGCGCCGCGTGCGCTCGCCAAGACCGTCGAGCATGGCGTCGACCGCCATCAGGGTTTCCAGGATCAGCAGGCGGGTTTCCGGCGAGATGTCCATCGGCTCGGGCCGTAACGCCAGCACATCGAGATAAGCCTGCTCGACGGCCTGGCGCCGGAACTTGTCGATCATCAGCGCACGGGCGATGGCGCTCAGGTAGGTACGTGGCTCGCGGATGGCCTGCACGTCCCGGGCGCTGAGCACGCGCAGGAAGGTATCCTGGGCCAGATCGGCGGCATCGCTGGCATTGCCCAGGCGTGCGCGCAGCCAGCCCTTGAGCCAGCCGTTGTGTTCGCTGTAGAGAAGATGCAACGCGGAATGATCCGGGCCGGACATGGCAGCACCAGGGCGAAAGATGATAATGCATCGCATTGTCTTGCAAGCCTTCCGCTGGATGCAAGCTGAGCATGGAGATTAACCCGTAGTAATAGACGGGGACGGCTCGAACAAAGGCAGCTCTGCGGCGGTGTAACCAATTCCGTGATCGAATTTTGCTGGTAAAGCGAGGGGGACGGCGGCGATGACGATTACAAGGCAGTAGCGGACGTTCGATGATCCGCGTCATAACGAAGGTTCAGGCCTTCGGCCCCGGATTACGCCTGCGGCTAATCCAGGCTACGTTCGTGCCATGGCCCCGTAGCGGACGTAGGGTGGATGACGCTCTTTTCATCCACCATCGCGATCGTAGAGCGGTGGACGGGTCGGGCCGCGTAGGTGAAGCGTCGTCCACAAATGGCCGCTACCGCTCTCCTTTCTCGCCGTTGCGCCACTCAGGCCCTGGCCAGATCCGGCAGATCGCCGCTCAGGCCCAATGCCTGGCGCACGAACAGCGCCTTGGCCTCATCCAGGCCATCGACCAGCCCCAGACCGGTATTACGCAGCCAGCGCAGCGCCAGGGCATCGCTCTGGAACAGGCGCTGGAAGCCTTCCATCGCCGCCATCATCGCCAGGTTGTGAGGCATGCGTCGGCGCTCGTAGCGGCTCAGCACGCGCTCGTCGGCAAGCCGCTCGCCACGCCCGGCGGCCTGCCCCAGTACTTCGGCCAGCACCGCGGCGTCGAGAAAGCCGAGATTGACGCCCTGCCCGGCCAGAGGGTGGATGGTATGGGCGGCATCCCCGATCAGCGCCAGCCCAGGCTCGACATAACGCTTGGCGTGGCGCTGCCGCAGCGGAATGCACAGGCGTCGATCCACCTGCAGCACCTGGCCCAGGCGATACTCGAAAGCCTGCCCCAGGGCTGTGGAAAACTCATCGTCGCCCAGCGCCATCAGATGGGCCGCCTGCTCCGGCGTGGTCGACCAGACGATCGAGCACCAATGCTCGCCGTCGCGCTCGCCCAGGGGTAGAAAAGCCAGCGGGCCTTGGTCGGTGAAACGCTGCCAGGCGGTAGCCTGATGGGCACCGGCACAACGCACGCTGGTGACGATGGCATGGTGCAGGTAATCCCATTCGCGGGTTTCGCAGCCCGCCAGGCGACGCACTGCCGAATTGGCACCGTCAGCCGCGATCAACAGCGGTGTACGCAATTCGCGGCCATCGGCCAGGGTCAGCAGCCAGTCATCCCCGGAGTGACGCAAGCGCTCCAGGCGCGCATTGGCGAGCAGACCGATATCGCTGTCATGCAGGCGCTCGAGCAGGGCGTCCTGCACCACGCGGTTCTCGACGATATGGCCGAGGGTATCGGCATGCACACTGGCAGCACTGAAATGGATGCTGCCGGTGCCGCTGCCATCCCATACGCGCATCTCGCTGTAGGGGCAACTGCGCCGCGCCAGCACGCCCGGCCAGGCGCCGAGGCGTTCGAGAATACGCTGGCTGGCCATCGACAACGCGCTGACCCTTGGCTCGTACGCCAGGCTGCCATCGAACGGCTCGACGCTCATCGGCCCGCCATCCAGCACCAGGCATTCCAGGCCCTGTTCGCGCAAGGCCAGGGCCAGGGCGCTGCCGACCATTCCGGCACCGACGATGATCAGATCTGCACGCATTTCGTCCATTTCCTCAGGCTGCCTGCCGCAGGCGCGGCTTGAGCCGCACGTAGAGAGTCTTGTGTACCCGCGCCACCAGAGTGCCGTCGCCATCACGCACTTCCACCTGCAACTCGGGCAGGTACTTTTCACCCGCTGCGGTGCGCTCACGCACTTCGTCGATGAAGGCCTGGTCGATGGCGAACGACGCGAATACCGGGCCTTTGCCAGGCGCGATGAAATCGATGCTGGCAGCCTTGTCCCAGACCACGTAATCGCGGCCCAGGTTCTCCATCAGCATCAACATGTAGAACGGATCGGTCATCGAATACAGGCTGCCGCCGAACTGGGTGCCCACGTAATTGCGGTTGTACCAGCCCAGACGCATCTTCACCTCGACCTGGCGAAAGTCGGGCGCGATGCGCCGAACCCATACGCCGGCGCCCAGATAGGGCGGGTAGAAATTCATGATCCAGCGCAGCAGGCGAGCCTTGCGCGCCAGCTGGCGGGCATTCATTGCGACGTACCGCGAGTACCCATGCCCATGGCCTGACGCGCGAACCAGCGTTTGGCCGGCGGCAGCAACTCCAGACCGAGCAGGCCCAGGTTGCGGCCCGCGGCGAGCAACGGCTGGTCGGTGCTGAACAGCCGGGTGACCTGATCCGAGAAACCCACGGTGAAGGCCTGATCGCCAGCCTGAGCACTGGCATAACGCTGCAGAGTGGCCAGATCGCCAAGCGGGGCGGAACTCGCCAGCACGGTATCGGCCAGGGCACGAACATCACGCAACGACAGGTTGAAGCCCTGCCCGGCAATCGGGTGCAGGCTATGGGCGGCGTTGCCCAGCACCACCAGATTGGCGCGCACCTGCTCGGCCGCTTCGACCAACACCAGTGGATACGGCACCCGCGCCCCGACCTGGCGCAGCGCACCGAGGCGGTAACCGAAGGCTTCCTGCAATTGCGCGAGGAACGCTCGTTCATCCAGCTTCAGCAGCCGCTCGGCATCGCGGCTCGGGTGCGTCCACACCAGCGCACAACGATTGTCGGACAGCGGCAGCAGCGCCAGCGGCCCGGATTCGGTAAAACGTTCGAACGCTTCGCCATCATGGGGGCGCGCAGGTGTGATATTGGCGATCAGCGCGGTCTGGTCGTAGGGTCGTTGCTGCACCGTGATGCCCAACTGCTCGCGCAGCGACGAGCGCCCGCCATCGGCGAGTACGGCCAGGGAGCAGTCGATCAGGGTTTCGTCATCGAGGGTCAGGCGATAGCCATCCGGCAGCGCTTCCATCCGCTCGACATGGGCCGGGCAACGCCACTGGATCACCTCGGTATCCAGCGCCTGCCACAGGCAGTGGCCGAGCCAGGCGTTTTCCACCACGTAGCCCAGGGCAGGAACGCCCTCTTCCTCGGCACTCAGTCGTGCGGCAGCGAAGCGCCCGCGATCCGATACATGTATCTGGCGAATGGCCGTAGCCTGCTCGGCGAGCGCCGGCCACAGGCCGAGGCCTGCGTAGATCAGCCGCGAGCCGTAGGAAAGCGCCGTGGAGCGGGCATCGTAGCTTGGCTGGTAGCCTTCGCCGGGAGCGAATGGCTCGATCAGGGCAATTCGCCAACCGCGTTTACGCGCCTCGCCCTGCAACGCCAGCGCCAGGCTGGCACCGACCAGTCCGCCGCCGATGATCGCCAGATCGACCCGCTGCATGGCCTCAGGCTACCTGCGCGCGGGCGGCGGCCATCAGTGCCTCGATCTCGTCGACGGCCTTGGGCACGTCGCCGGTGAGAATCTCGCAGCCCGTCTTGGTCACCACGACATCATCCTCGATGCGTACACCGATGCCGCGCCATTTCTTGGCGACGCTCTGGTTATCCACGGCGATGTAGATGCCCGGCTCGACGGTCATGGCCATGCCCACTTCGAGCACGCGCCATTCGCCGCCGACCTTGTATTCGCCAACATCGTGCACGTCCATACCCAGCCAGTGGCCGGCACGGTGCATGTAGAACGGTTTGTAGGCTTCCGCGGCGATCAGCTCATCGACATTACCCTTGAGCAGGCCCAGCTCGACCAGCCCGGCGGTAATCACCCGCACGGTGGCCTCATGGGCTTCGTTCCAGTGACGTCCGGGGGCGATGTGCTTGAAGGCTTCCATGTTGGCCGCCAACACGATCTCGTAGATGGCCTTCTGCTCGGGCGAGAACTTGCCGCTGACCGGGAAGGTACGGGTAATGTCGCTGGCGTAGCAGTCGATCTCGCAACCGGCGTCGATCAGTACCACGTCGCCGTCCTTGAGCAGGGCATCGTTCTCGCGGTAATGCAGGATGCAGGCATTCCTGCCCGCCGCGACGATGGAGCCGTAGGCCGGCATCTTCGCGCCACCTTTGCGGAACTCGTAATCCAGCTCGGCTTCCAGGTGATATTCGTACAATCCGGCGCGGCTGGCCTGCATGGCGCGCACGTGGGCACGGGCGGAAATCTGCGCCGCTTCGCGCATCACCTTCACTTCCCCGGCGGACTTGTACAGGCGCAGATCGTGCAACAGGTGATTGAGGGCGACGAATTCCTTCGGCGGCGTGGCGCCCTGGCGGGCCTTGGAGCGGATCACGTTGACCCACTCCATCAGGTGTCGGTCGAACTCCGGGTTGGTACCCACCGCGTAGTAGACACGCTCACGACCCTCGATCAGGCCCGGCAGAATGTCGTCGATATCACCGATGGGAAAGGCATCGTCCGCGCCAAAGCGACTGATGGCCCCTTCCTGGCCGGCACGCAGGCCATCCCACAGCTCACGCTCGGGATCACGCTCGCGGCAGAACAGCACATATTCGCCGTGCTCGCGGCCCGGGATCAGGGCGATAACCGCCTCGGGCTCGGGGAAACCGGAAAGGTACTGGAAGTCGCTGTCCTGGCGGTATACGTGCTCAACATCACGGTTACGGATGAACACCGGCGCCGCCGGCAGGATGGCGATGCTGTTGGGTTCCATCTGCGCCATCAGCGTCTTGCGTCGACGGGCGTATTCCGCTTTGGAGATGCTGGTCATGGGCAAGCTAGGTTCCGATCAGTCGAATGGAAGGCGGGATCAGTGCAGCGAGGGCTTTGGCGTTGGGGCAGCCGGCTTGGTGCACTCGGTGAACAGCAGCAAGGGCGCCACACGCAGGTACTCCGTGACCTCCATGTAATCGTTCTCACCGTCCTCGGATTCGTCCAGCGCATTCTGCACCTGGGCGATGGCGGACAAATCCTGCAGCACTTCCATGGCTTCAGCGCTCAGCGCGGCGTCACCGGCGGTCAGACCGAAGCCACCGAGAAAGCCCTGGCACCACTGGCCCAGAGCCGCCGCTCGCTCGGCCAGCGGGGCGTCGTCGGAGGGCAGCAGCAAGACCACGGTGACATCGTCACCGGTCAATTCGCCGCGTACCATCTCCTGCAGGCCAATCAGCGCCTGACGGACGTTGTCCGGGGGCTCGGCACCGAGCAGCTCGGTGGCATCGGCCAGCCAGGGGCCGGCCTCGAAGCCGGCACCAGCACAACTGCGGCCCAGCAGCAGGCCGTGCAGTTCGGCAGGAGAAACAGAAGAGCCACCACTGGCAAGCAAGGTGGCGAATGCAGCGTAGGGAGAACTGGAAGTCGGCATCGATCACTAGGCGCCAAGAGGCGCAATCACTAGAATGGAGGCCTTGTATCCTAGCACCGGCAGACGCGCCAAGACCATCAGCGGGTTTGCACCTATCTGCCGCCGAGCCTATATATCCTGGACAACCCTGCCAAAGCGAGAGCCAATGGAAGACGCCGATCTACACGCCCTAACGGCCAAGCTGGAGTTGCTGATCCAGCGCGTCGAGCGACTCAAGGCACACAACCGCCTCTTGTTGGAGAGCGAACAGGCTTGGCGTGAAGAACGCGCTCATCTGATCGAAAAGAACGAAATGGCCCGGCATAAGGTCGAATCGATGATTTCGCGCCTCAAAGCCCTGGAGCAGGACTCATGACCCAATCGAATACCGTTACCGTCCAGATTCTGGACAAAGAATATTGCATCGCCTGCCCTGCAGATGAGCGGAGCAACCTGCAGAATGCCGCCCGTTACCTGGACGGCAAGATGCGTGAGATCCGCAGCGGCGGCAAAGTGATCGGTGCCGACCGCGTTGCCGTGATGGCCGCGCTGAACATCACCCATGATTTGCTGCACAAACAGCAGCACCTGGATCAGCAGGCCACCACGACCCGTGATCATGTGCGTGATCTGCTTGGCCGTGTCGACAATGCCCTGGCTGATGATGCCGATGGCCGTGGCGTCTGACCAACGGTCGTCACTTTGCGTTATACTGGCCGCGGCTCCCTGGAGTGTGCGCCAGTTGGTGATGTCCCTGAGCCGATACGCACAACCCTGGGGGTTGTCAGTTGAGGCCGGTGTGCATGTCCGCTCGACGGAAAGCCTTAAGGTTTCCTGCAACCTCCACCTTGAACTTTCGGGTTCAAGGGCTAAACCGACAGCGGCATGCTGGGGAGTCACAATTCATAGCCCGTTGCTGGCTTACGCTGGCAGTGGGCTTTTTATTGCCTGCCATTGCCGCGGGGCGTCGCAGGCGATGTCGGAAGTCGCTGCCGACAACTTTTCTGCCTGCCCATGATCGACGCCAACGACCTAACACGCCCCCAGCTGCGCCGCAAACTGCGCCAGCAACGTCGGGCGCTGACGCCAGCGGCACAGCGAAATGCCGCCCAGGCGCTGTATCGCCAGTTGGCCCAGCATCCGCTGTTTCGCCGCGCCCGACATATTGCACTGTACCTGGCCAATGACGGGGAAATCGATCCGCACCTGCTGATCGCTGCTGCTCACGCCCGCGGCAAGCAGGTCTATCTGCCCGTACTGAAATCCTGGCCGCGCACCAGCATGGTGTTTCAGCGCATCGACGTGCACGAGGGGCTGGCAGGCAACCGCTTCGGTATCCCTGAACCTCGGCGCGACAACAAGCGCCAGCGCAAGGTCTGGGCACTGGATCTGATTCTCCTGCCACTGGTGGGTTTCGATCGCCACGGCGGCCGACTCGGGATGGGCGGCGGTTTCTACGACCGCAGCCTTGCCTATCGCGCAAGGCGCAATAATTGGCACAAACCGACACTGCTGGGGCTGGCTCACGGTTGTCAGCAAGTCGATCGACTGCCCATGGCAAGCTGGGACATACCGCTGGATGCCACGGTTACCGATAGAGGCTGGTACTAACGCCCGCTGATACCCGGCTGAACGCTGGTCGACAGCTGAGAGCCTTGCTGCCACTGGCTTTGTGTATACCCGGTGGTCACCATGCCCAGGGTGAACACCACCACCAGCACCCACAATAGATCCGGTTTTCGCCTCATGTAACAACTCCCCACGGAACAATCGTCCGGGACTGACAAGATATATTTCAGCGATTATCCCTTCGCATTCGAGCGCAGCCGACAGGCACACGCTCACCGCCCTGATCCGAGAGAGCAAAGTTCATGCCCTATTGGCTGATGAAATCCGAACCCGACGAACTTTCCATCCACGACCTGCAGCAGTTGGGCAAGACGCGCTGGGATGGTGTGCGCAACTACCAGGCACGCAACTTCATCCGCAGCATGCAGGACGGCGATCAGTTCCTTTTCTATCATTCGAGCTGCCCGCAGCCTGGGGTAGCCGGAATCGCCCGCATCGAAGGCAGCCCCTATCCAGACCCAGCCGCGCTGGATTCAAAGAGTCACTATTTCGATGCCAAGGCCAGCGCGGAAAAGAATCCCTGGACGGCCATCGACGTGGCATTCGTCGAGGCCTTCACGCGCGTCATCCCACTGGCCGAGTTGAAAGCTCAGGGTGCGTTACAGGAGTTGGCGTTGGTACAGAAGGGCAGCCGCTTATCGGTGATGCCCGTTACCGAAGCGCAGTGGACAGCGATCCTGCTGCTGCGCTGATCAGCCCTGCAGAATCAGGTTGTTGAACAGCAGATCCTCGACCAGCGGCCGGCCTTCTTCATCGCTGAGCACCTGCTGTACCTGCTTGAGGGCTTCCTGGCGCAGCGTTTCCTTGGCGTCGGGCGTAGCCAGGCTCTCTTCGGTCTGCTGGGAAAACAGCATCACCAACTGATTACGGATCAGCGGCTCATGGTGGGTGACCTTGGCCTCGGCCTCGGCGCCGGAGACCCGCAGGGCAACGTCAGCCTTATAGTATTTGAGCTTCGGGCCGGCGCCGAAGTTACCGACCAATGCTGGCGTCAGGCTGTGGTAGATCACCTGAGAGGCGGCGCCCTCACCTTCCTTCCTTTCCTCATTGGCGAAAGCCGGGATCGACAGCGCGCAGGCAAGCAAAAGCGTGATGAGGGTTTTCACAAGGCAATCTCCATTGGATTACCGACAAGCATAGCAACGCCTGCGACGGATCCCAATGCTTATGGAAGCCCATCAGGGCCAGCGATGCTCGTTGACCCTGGCGCCCCTCCTCCTAGACTGCGGGAAACAGGAGGTGATCACGATGAAAGCATTGCTGTGCAAGGCCTTCGGCCCCGACGGAACCCTGGTACTGGAAGACATCGATAGCCCGTACCCGAAGGGTAACGAAGTATTGATCGAGGTTCAGGCCGCTGGCGTGAATTTTCCCGACACCCTGATCATCGAAGGCAAATACCAGTTCAAGCCGCCTTTGCCCTTTGCGCCCGGTGGTGAAGTGGCCGGCGTGATCAGTGCGGTTGGCGACAAGGTTACCCATCTGCAGGCCGGCGATCGGGTCATGGCGCTGACCGGCTGGGGCGGCTTCGCCGAGCAGGTCGCGGTGCCCGCCTACAACGTACTGCCGATGCCCGACAGCATGGATTTCGTCAGCGCAGCAGCCTTCGGCATGACCTACGGCACCTCGATGCATGCACTCAAGCATCGCGCCGGGCTGCTAGCAGGCGAAACCCTGTTGGTACTCGGTGCATCCGGGGGTGTTGGCCTGGCTGCGATCGAGATCGGCAAGGCCATGGGCGCCCGGGTAATCGCCGCCGCAAGCAGCGCCGCCAAGCTGGAAATCGCCAAACAGGCTGGCGCCGATGAGCTGATCGACTACGGCACGCAGAACCTCAAGGAGGAAGTGAAGCGCCTGACCAATGGCCAGGGCGCCGATGTGATCGTTGACCCGGTCGGCGGCGACCTGTTCGACCAGGCAGCGCGCAGCATCGCCTGGAACGGCCGCCTGCTGGTCGTCGGTTTCGCCAGCGGGCGCATCCCGGAGCTGCCGGTGAACCTGATGCTGCTCAAGGGCGCCGCGGTGGTTGGCGTGTTCTGGGGCGCCTTCGCGCAACGCCAGCCAGCCGAAAACGCCGCCAATTTCGGCCAGTTGTTCGCCTGGCATGCCGAGGGCAAGGTCAAGCCGCTGGTGTCGCAGACCTACCCCCTGGAGCGGGCCGGTGAGGCGATCACCGCCCTGTCCGAACGCCGGGCAGTGGGCAAGCTAGTGATCCAGGTGCGCTAAAGCAGCTACAAGCTACAAGCTACAAGCTACAAGACAAAGCATAGGTGCTCTTACTTGCAGCTTGTAGCTTGTGGCTTGCCGCTTATCTAGGCGCATAGGCGAATACGTCGGCGCGCATCTGGTGGGCATCCATCCCGGCCTCGACCAGTGCGTCCAGCGTTGCATATACCATGTTCGGCGAACCGCTGGCATAGACGTGCAGCGCGCCAAGATCGTCGAAATCTTCGCGGATCGCTTCGTGCAGCAGACCACAGCGGCCCTTCCAGCCACACTGGTCGCTGACCACCTGGTGCAGGAACAGATTGGGCAGCGCCTGCCACTCCTGCCAATGCGGCAAACTGTAGAAATCCTCCGGACGACGAGCCCCCCAGTACAGGTGTACCGGGTGTTCGAAGCCTCGGGAACGGCATTCCTCGATCAGGCTGTGCATCTGCGCCATGCCGGTGCCTGCGGCGATCAGCACCAGCGGGCCGTCCGGCAACTCGGCCAGGTGGGCATCGCCGAACGGCAGTTGCACCCGCGCCACGCTCTCCTCGCGCAGTTGCTGCAGCAGGTTCAGGGCACTCGCTTCGCGGCCGAGGATATGCAGTTCGAGATCGCGACCTTCCTGGGGCGCAGACGCCATGGAAAACGCCGACTTCTCGCCATCCCGACGCTCGATCAGCAGATACTGACCGGCGTGGTAGCGCGGCGGCTTGCCGGCCGGTGCACGCAGGCGCACGCGCCAGACGTCGCCACCAGCATCGATGCACGCCAGCACCTGACAGCCCAGGCTGCGTACCGCGAGTTCACCAGGCGCCAGCACACCATCCCAGTGCAGCACGCAGTCTTCCAGCGGTTCGGCGATGCAGGTGTACAGCTCGCCATGATCGAGTTCGGCATCGCCTTGGCGCACGCGCCCTTCGACCAGCAATGCCGCACACACGTGGCAATTGCCATTGCGACAGCTTTGCGGGCAGGTGTAGCCGAGGCGTCGGGCGGCATCGAGGATGCGTTCGCCCGCTTCGACATCGAGAACCGCGCCGGACGGTTGCAGGGTGACCTTCATCAATCGATTCCCAACTGGCTCCAGATTTCATCGACACGACGCGTGACCGCATCGTCCTTGACGATCGCCCGCCCCCACTCGCGACTGGTCTCGCCCGGCCACTTGTGGGTGGCGTCGAGGCCCATCTTCGAGCCAAGACCGGAGATCGGCGAGGCGAAATCCAGATAGTCGATCGGCGTGTTCTCGATCATCACCGTGTCGCGCTTGGGATCCATGCGCGTGGTAATGGCCCAGATCACGTCGTTCCAGTCGCGGGCATCGATGTCGTCGTCGGTGACGATAACGAACTTGGTATACATGAACTGTCGCAGGAACGACCACACGCCGAGCATCACGCGCTTGGCATGGCCGGGGTACTGCTTCTTCATGGTCACCACCGCCATGCGGTAGGAGCAGCCTTCCGGCGGCAGGTAGAAGTCGGTGATCTCTGGGAACTGCTTCTGCAGGATCGGCACGAACACTTCGTTCAGCGCCACGCCGAGAATCGCCGGCTCGTCCGGCGGACGGCCGGTGTAGGTCGAGTGGTAGATCGGATCGCGACGGCGGGTGATGCGCTCGATGGTGAACACCGGGAAGGTGTCGACCTCGTTGTAGTAGCCGGTGTGATCGCCATAAGGCCCTTCCGGCGCAGTCTCGCCCGGATGGATAACGCCTTCGAGGACGATTTCGGCACTGGCCGGCACCTGCAGGTCATTGCCGATGGCCTTGACCAGTTCGGTACGATGACCGCGCAACAGGCCGGCGAAGGCGTATTCGGACAGGCTGTCGGGTACCGGCGTCACCGCGCCGAGAATAGTCGCCGGGTCAGCGCCCAGGGCCACGCAAACGGGATAGGGCTTACCCGGATGCTTCTCGCACCACTCGCGATAATCCAGCGCACCGCCACGATGGCTGAGCCAGCGCATGATCACCTTGTTGCGGCCAATGACCTGCTGGCGATAGATACCGAGGTTCTGGCGTTCCTTGTTCGGGCCCTTGGTAATCGTCAGGCCCCAGGTGATCAGCGGCGCCACATCACCCGGCCAGCAATGCTGGATCGGCAGCTTGCCGAGGTCGACGTCGTCGCCCTCCTCGATCACTTCGTGGCAGGGCGCATCCTTGAGTACCTTGGGCGCCATGCTGATGACCTTCTTGAAGATCGGCAGTTTGCTCCAGGCATCTTTCAGGCCCTTCGGCGGTTCGGGCTCCTTGAGGAACGCCAGCAGCTTGCCGATCTCACGCAGCTCCGACACCTCCTCCGCGCCCATGCCCAGCGCCACGCGCTTCGGCGTACCGAACAGGTTGCCGAGTACCGGCACGTCGTGGCCAGTGGGGTTCTCGAACAACAGAGCCGGGCCACCCTTGCGCAGGGTGCGGTCGCAGATCTCGGTCATTTCCAGGATCGGCGACACCGGCGCCTGAATGCGCTTGAGCTCGCCGCGCTCTTCCAGGCCGCGGATAAAGTCGCGCAGGTCGCGATACTGCATGCTGGAGCCTCTCGAATCGGGGCGCAAAGTTTAGCGCCGAAGTCGGTCTTGCAGATACTACAGACAGACAAAAGCCGGGTTTCCCCGGCTTTTGGACTGCTACCAGACCTTACTTGCGCTTCATGGACATGAAGAACTCGTCGTTGGTTTTAGTGGCCTTGAGCTTGTCGATCAGGAACTCGATGGCGGCGATCTCGTCCATCGGGTGCAGCAGCTTGCGCAGAATCCACATGCGCTGCAGCTCGTCTTCGGCGGTCAGCAACTCTTCGCGACGGGTACCGGCGCGGTTGATGTTGATGGCCGGGAACACGCGCTTCTCGGCGATACGACGATCCAGGGGCAGCTCCATGTTGCCGGTACCCTTGAATTCTTCGTAGATCACTTCGTCCATCTTCGAGCCGGTTTCGACCAGCGCGGTAGCGATGATGGTCAGCGAACCGCCTTCTTCGATGTTACGCGCGGCACCGAAGAAACGCTTCGGTTTCTCCAGGGCGTGGGCGTCGACACCACCGGTCAGTACCTTGCCGGAGCTCGGGATCACGGTGTTGTAGGCACGCGCCAGGCGGGTGATGGAGTCGAGCAGGATGACCACATCCTTCTTGTGCTCGACCAGACGCTTGGCCTTTTCGATCACCATCTCGGCGACCTGCACGTGACGGGTCGGCGGCTCGTCGAAGGTCGACGCAACCACTTCACCGCGCACGGTGCGCTGCATCTCGGTCACTTCTTCCGGGCGCTCGTCGATCAGCAGAACGATCAGATGGCAATCGGGGTTGTTACGCGTGATGTTCGAGGCGATGTTCTGCAGCATGATGGTCTTGCCCGCTTTCGGCGGAGCGACGATCAGGCCGCGCTGGCCCTTGCCAATAGGTGCGCAGAGGTCGATCACACGGCCGGTGATGTCCTCGGTGGAGCCATTACCGGCCTCCATGACCAGGCGCTCGTTGGGGAACAGCGGCGTCAGGTTCTCGAACAGTATCTTGTTCTTGGCGTTCTCCGGACGGTCGTAGTTGATCGTATCGACCTTGAGCAACGCGAAGTAACGCTCGCCTTCTTTCGGCGGGCGGATCTTGCCGACGATGGTGTCACCGGTACGCAGGTTGAAGCGGCGGATCTGGCTCGGCGAGACATAGATGTCATCCGGGCCGGCGAGATAGGAGGCGTCCGCGCTGCGCAAAAAGCCGAAGCCGTCCTGGAGGATCTCCAGTACGCCATCACCGGAAATTTCCTCACCGCCTTTGGAATGTTTTTTCAACAGCGAGAAGATCACGTCCTGCTTGCGCGAACGGGCCATGTTCTCGATGCCCATTTGTTCGGCCATTTCCAGCAGTTCGGTAATTGGCTTTTGCTTGAGTTCAGTCAGATTCATATAGGAATGACGTAATCATATAAGGAGGGAATGGTAAGCATTGAGCTTGAGAGGCCGCAGCGCAGATAGGCGACAGGCGCCCGCTTTATTGTCGAATGTTCGATTAGGATGCGTTGGCAGCGGCGTGCAGGGGGTTGCTTAGGGAAAGCAACGGGCCTGAATGTAACATCGGCTTTACGAATGCGTCTAGCCTTTAGACAGAAAAAAGCCCCGTTGTCTACGGGGCTTTTCAGACGACCTTACAGGTTGGCGTCGATGAAAGCGGCCAACTGCGACTTGGACAGGGCGCCGACCTTGGTGGCCTCGACACTGCCGTTCTTGAACAGCATCAGGGTCGGGATGCCACGTACGCCGTACTTCGGCGGGGTGTCCTGGTTTTCGTCGATGTTCAGTTTGCAGATCTTCAGCTTGCCCTGGTATTCCTTGGAAATTTCGTCCAGAACCGGTGCAATCATCTTGCACGGGCCGCACCACTCAGCCCAGTAGTCGACCAGTACCGGGCCTTCTGCCTGGATGACATCCTGGTCAAAGCTGGCATCGCTGACGTTGGTGATGAATTCACTCATGGGAAGTCTCCGTGTTCGCAGGCAATAACGATAAAAGTGGCGACCATCATAGCCCGGCTAGCCTGACACAGGAAGGCGCTCGCCATTGAGCGTAACTATATCGGCTATCGATGGCGACGATGGAAAATGCCGCCTGGCAGACGGCTTGCCAGGCTTTGTCAGCTCTGCCTGTCAGCCTGGATCGGCATGCCTGCGACGGCGGTATGCGTTGGCGTGCGCGCCCTATCGTGGCACGATGACGGGGTTCTGCCTCGAGATTGATTGATCATGCCGCACTCCCATGCCGAGTCCTTTCCCCTGGTCGCCGCCATCGACCTGGGCTCCAACAGCTTCCACATGGTGCTGGCCAAAGCCGATCATGGCGAAATCCGCATCCTCGAGCGACTTGGCGACAAGGTGCAGTTGGCAGCCGGTATCGACGAGCATCGCCAGCTCAGCGAAGAGGCCATGCAACGCGGCCTCGACTGCCTGAGCCGCTTCGCCCAGTTGACCAACAGCCTGCCCCAGGGCGCGGTGCGCATCGTCGGCACCAACGCGTTGCGCGAAGCCCGCAACCGGGCCGAGTTCATCCGTCGCGCCGAGGCATTGCTCGGTCATCAGGTAGAAGTCATTTCCGGTCGCGAGGAAGCACGCCTGATCTACCTGGGCGTGTCGCACAGCATTGCCGATACGTCCGGTAAACGCCT
Source organism: Phytopseudomonas daroniae (assembly GCF_004327285.1). Classification (GTDB taxonomy): domain Bacteria; phylum Pseudomonadota; class Gammaproteobacteria; order Pseudomonadales; family Pseudomonadaceae; genus Aquipseudomonas; species Aquipseudomonas daroniae. Next base: position 12,285 of record NZ_QJUI01000026.1, on the reverse strand, counting down.
GGTCACCGATATCGGCGGTGGCAGTACCGAGTTCATCATCGGTCAGCGTTTCGAGCCGTTGCTGCGCGAAAGCCTGCAGATGGGCTGCGTGAGTTACACCCAGCGTTATTTCAAGGACGGCAAGATCACCCCCGCACGCTACGCCCAGGCCTATACCGCCGCGCGTCTGGAAATCATGGGCATCGAGCACGCTCTACGCCGCATCGGCTGGCAGGATGCGGTGGGCGCATCAGGCACCATCAAGGCCATCGGCCTGACCATCCAGTCCGCGGGCTTGAGCAATGGCGAGGTCAATAGCGAAGGCCTGGCCTGGCTCAAACGCAAGGTATTCAAATGCGGCGATATCGAAAAGCTCGATCTGGACGGCCTCAAACCTGATCGTCGACCGATCTTCCCGGCAGGCCTGGCGATTCTCGAAGCCATCTTCGACGCCTGTGAGCTGAACCGCATGAGCCATTCCGAAGGCGCCCTGCGCGAAGGCGTACTCTACGACCTGCTCGGCCGCCACCAGCATGAAGACGTGCGCGAACGCACCCTGTCAGCCTTTATGGAGCGCTATCACGTCGACCAGGAACAGGCTGCCCGCGTCGAAGCCAAAGCGCTGTCCGCACTGGATAGAGTGGCCAAGGATTGGGAGCTGACCGACGACTGGCACCGCGAACTGCTCAGCTGGGCTGCCAAGGTGCATGAGGTTGGCCTGGACATCGCCCACTATCAGTACCACAAGCATGGTGCCTACCTGATCGAGCACTCGGACTTGTCCGGCTTCTCGCGCCAGGATCAGCAGATGCTCGCGCTGCTGGTGCGCGGCCACCGCCGCAATATCCCCAAGGACAAGCTCGCCGAATTCGGCGAGGAAGGTATAAAGCTGGTTCGCCTGTGCGTGCTGCTGCGTTTCGCCATCCTGTTCCACCACATTCGCGGCAGCCAGAACATGCCCACCGTGCGCTTGAAAGCCGGCCCCACCAGCCTGGCGATCCAGTTTCCCGATGGCTGGCTGGCCGCCAACCCGCTGACCCAGGCAGATTTCGAGAGCGAAGCCGAATGGCTCAAGCGTATCGATATAGCGCTGACCGTTCGCTGATTCCGTAGACGGGCAGCGCATCCGCGGTGCCCGCTCAGGCGTTTTCCTGCGGCCCCGCCCGCCAGTCGATCTGCAATGCTTCCTTGCTCGCAAAGCGCACCAGGTGGTCATCCACCACCGCGCGCATCTTCGCGACAGCCTCATCGTCCTGAGCCTGGCACTCGAAGCTGAGCGCCTGTTCATCGGCATACATCAGGCACAAACCGTAGGGAAATTCTGCCCGTGCCTCCCGGGCATCGAACTCGACAGTGATCTTGTGGCGGAAATGCTTGCACAGCTTGGTCATGTACAGGGAGGCCGAGGTCGTAGCCACGGTGCCGTGTAATCGGGTCATGCAGAACTCTCACGCAATGGTGGTAGGCCGCTGGGCGGCGCTTATTGGGAATTGCGGACACGGCCCATGACCGTGCCCGCAAAGGCGAGTCGCCCTTAGAACGACGTACTTACACTGGTGTAAAACGTACGTCCTGGCTCGTTATAGGTATGGGCTCCAGCACCGTAGATGACGTTTGGCGAGTCGCCTGTGGATTGCGAATTGCCTTCGCGGTAGAGGCGCTTGTCGAACAGGTTGCTCACCCCGGCCGTAAGGCTGAGATGATCACTGAACGCATAGGTACCGCTGACGCCGGCAATCGCATAGGGAGAAATTTCACGGGTTTCCGACCCTGTGGCTGGCAGCCCCTGATAGGTCAGCTTCTTAGGCTGCTGCTTGCCGTAGTACACCGTGCTGGCCTGCAACGACAGCTTCTCGGTAGCCTGCCAGTCCAACGTGGAATTGATGGTATAGCGGGGAATGATCGACAGTCGGTCGCCAGTGTCCTTGTTCTGCGACTTGAGCATGTAGGTGAAGTTGTTGCTCCAGCTCAGGTCGCTCGACAAGGGTAACGTCAACGTGCCTTCAAGCCCTTCGACCACGGCACGGTCGACGTTGTGCCACTGAAAGATATCGGAGCCGGCGTAACTACCAGTACCACCACTGGCGGAGCCGATGGCGGTGGTACCCGCTTCGATCTTGTTGCGGTAGTCGTTACGGAACCAGGTAAGCCCGGCGATCAGACCGTCTTGCGAAAACTCCAGTCCCAGCTCTTTGTTCACGCTGGTTTCCGCCTTGAGATTTTCGTTGCCCATCAGGTAGCAGCTACCGCCCGCGCCCCAGCAGCCTTGCCCACGACTATAGAGCAGATAATCAGGGTTGCTCTGGTACAGGTTCGGCGCCTTGTAGGCTCGCGCGATACCTGCCTTGAAGGCCAGCGTATCTGTCAGCTTGTGCGACAGATTCAGCGCAGGGCTCCAGTTGCTGCCCGACTGACTGTGATGATCGAAGCGCAACCCCGGGGTCAACGTCGTTCCTGGGCGCACTTCGATGTTGTCCTCCCAGAACAGCGAGGCGATCCGCGCGGAAGAGTCGACACTGCGATCGGTTCCAGCTAGCCCTGGAACACTACCGCCTTCCGTGACCGTCTGAGTGTTGGAACTGGGGTCTTCCATGCGCTGCTCTGTCCATTCGGCGCCAAGCGTGAGCACATGCTCGAACATCCCCGAGAGTGGCAGATTCACTTCGCTGTGAGCCGTTAGGTTTTTCAGTTCGATGGTGTTACTGCCGACATTCGCAAAAATCCCTTCCGTCCCCCCAGCCAACCCTTCATTGAGGCGATCATTGCGAGTGTTCTCGTACTGCAGATAATTCAGCGTAGAGCCAAACGCCCAGTCACCTTCATGGGTAATGGAATAGCTCTGCCGATACAGCGTGTTGGTTTCGCGCCCCAACATGCTGCTCACCGTGCCGTTGGTATTGGTGTTCTGAGTGTCGCCGGTATAAATGTTGCCCTGGCGACTGAAGCCGGCTTCCAGCTTGACCGTCTGCTCGGGGGTCATGCGCCACTCGAGCAGGCCGTTGACATCCCGATTCCGGGTACCTTCGCGTCCGGCTGGCAGGCTGCCGACATGCACCCCGGTGCGTAGCGACTCATGGCCTTCATTGATGTCCTGGTCATCCGAATCGGTCTTGTTGACGTTGCCGTACAGGCGGTAGGAGAGATTTTCCGCCAGCGGGCCACTGAGCCCGAACGTCATGCGGCGTGTCGCGCCTTCCTCCGAATGTTGCGGCATGTTGGCGTAGATCGTCGCCGTACCGGAGTGTTTGTCGGTCGGCTGCTTGGTAATGATATTGACGACCCCACCCGCTGCACCACTGCCGTAGCGTGCCGCTGCCGGGCCACGCAAGACTTCTATGCGCTCGATCTGATCCGCAGGCACCCAATTGGTGTCACCGCGACTGTCACGCTCGCCGCGCCAACCCATACGCACGGAGTTGCGCGATGCAACGGGTTTGCCATCGATCAGGATCAGCGTGTTCTCCGGGCCCATGCCACGAATATCGATCTGTCGGTTATTGCCGCGCTGTCCACTGGTCGAGTTGCCGGTCAGATTGACGCCCGGCATGGTGCGGATGATCTCCGAAATATCATTGGTTGGCGGGCGCTTGCGGATGTCCTCGGCACTGATCACCGAGACGCCGGGCGCCTGCTTGAGCTCCTCCTGGGCGGTGGCGATGACCTTGGTTTCTTCCAGTTCCACGGCCTCATCGGCCTGCACGACGCCGGTCAACCCACTGGCCAGCAGCACCGCAGCGGCTAGCTGATTGCACGGCCAAGCTCCATAACGACGATTTCCCACGTATTTCTCCCCGAAACTGACGATGGCAGACAAAGACTATCGATTCTCATTTACAGAAGAGAATTTTTACATGTAGTTACAGGGAAAAGGTTTGCGCAAGCGAGAATGATGTTTGCGCAAACGCTGCTGCGACAAACGATCACTTAAGAATCATTTGCATTTAAGGGCTGTACAGCAGTAGGCTTGCCCGGCGTTTCCGGCATGGGCGCCCGTGAATCCATCCCGTGTTCGCCGGATTGCCCCAGAGCATCCGCCAGTGCCTGGCTCGCCAAAAGCGAGCTGCCGGATTCGCGCCATTCTTCTGATGCCGCAGACACGCTCGCGCAGGTATGCACATGACCAGCCCGGATACCGTCGTACATCCCCAGGAATTGATCCGCCAGGTCAGCCCTGATCTACGTCTGATCGAGAGCGAGCCCTGCAGGGGCGATCTGTTTCGCGGCAAGCTGCGCTGGCTACGCTTGCGCTCCGGGCTATCGCTGCACAGTTCCGACTGCCACGAGCTGCATAACTTCAGCACGCAGTTGCAGATCGAGCCGCGCCTGAATTTCGTCCTGTTTCTCGAAGGCCGCAGCGACGTACGTTACGGCGACCGCGACGTCAGCTTCGGCTCGGACAGATCGAGCGGCTGCGAGGGCGTCGCCGTTTCCCTGGCCGAGCCCGTGCTGTTTTCCCGCAAGGCGCGACGCGGCGCCCATATCCGCAAACTGGTGGTCAGCCTTTCGCCGGAATGGCTGGATAGCGGCGGGCTGGACGGCCAGCCCGAGCATGCCGCCATCACTCGTTTCAGTAACCAGCACATGGCCATGCGCCGCTGGCAACCGTCGGCGCGCCTGCAGACCCTGGCCGAGCAGATTCTCAACCCGCCCGGTTATGGCGCGCTGCTCGACAACCTCTATCTGGAAAGCCGCAGCCTGGAGATCGCCAGCGAAGCCCTGGCCATGCTCAGCCAGCATCCGGTGACGCTGGCATCGGGCCTGCGCCCCCTGGAACATCAGCGCATCCGCCGGGTGATCGAACTGCTCGACAGTGGCCAGGCCGATGACTGGACGCTGGAAGCCATCGCCCGGGATGTCGGCGTCAATATCAACACCCTGCAGCGCCAGTTCCAGACGAGCCAGGGCATGACGCTGTTCGAATACCAGCGCGTGCGCAAACTGACCCAGGCCCGTGAAGCGCTGGAGCGCGAAGGTATCAGCGTCGCCCAGGCGGCCTGGCTGGCGGGCTATGGCAGCGCAGCGAACTTCGCCACCGCCTTCAAGCGCCAGTTCGGCCTCACCCCAAAGCAGGTTCGCTCGCGGCTCTGATCGCGCCCCTTCGCAGGCGTTACGCCCTGAAATGGCTGCGATCACTGCGCACGAAGCACCCGTTTTGCGTAGACGATGTCGATGCACATTGGAGTTGTAACTATTTTTGACAGCGGCGCCAGCGTGCAGGCTAGAATCGGGTTCGCCTCATGACCCGGGAGTCATACCGCCTTGGATGCCAGTACGATCAACAGCCTGCTTCTGGTCGGCGCCCTGATGGTCGGCGCGAGCATCATGGTCAGCTCGCTGTCCTCGCGCCTCGGCATCCCGATCCTGGTCATCATTCTCGCCGTTGGCATGGTGGCGGGCGTCGATGGCGGCGGCATCATCTTCAACAACTATCCGACCGCCTACCTGGTAGGCAATCTGGCCCTGGCCATCATCCTGCTCGACGGCGGCGTACGCACCCGTGTCGGCAGCTTCCGGGTGGCCTTGTGGCCGGCGTTGTCGCTGGCCACGGTCGGCGTGCTGATCACCACCGGGCTGACCGGCATGGCCGCGGCCTGGCTGTTCGACCTGAACCTGATGCAGGGCCTGCTGATCGGTGCCATCGTTGGCTCCACCGACGCTGCGGCAGTGTTCTCGCTGCTTGGCGGCAAGGGCCTCAACGAGCGGGTCAGCGCGACCCTGGAAATCGAATCCGGCAGTAACGACCCGATGGCGGTGTTCCTCACCGTGACCCTGATCGACATGCTCGCCAAGGGTCAGGGCGAATTCCACCTGAGTTTCCTCGGCCACCTGCTGCAGGAGTTCGGCATCGGTTCAGTGCTCGGCCTGGGCGGCGGCTGGCTGCTGCTGAAAATCATCAATCGCCTGCATCTTGCCCATGGCCTTTATCCGCTGTTGGTGGTCAGTGGCGGCCTGCTGGTCTTCGCGCTGACCAACACCCTGCATGGCAGTGGCTTCCTGGCCGTGTACCTGTGCGGCCTGGTGCTCGGTAACCGACCGATTCGTTCACGCCACGGCATTCTGCACATGCTCGACGGCATGGCCTGGCTGGCGCAGATCGGCATGTTCCTGGTGCTTGGCCTGCTGGTCACGCCTCACGATCTGTTGCCCATCGCCCTCCCCGCTCTGGGCCTGGCGCTGTGGATGATTCTCTTCGCTCGCCCGCTGTCGGTGATGGTCGGTCTGATCCCGTTCCGCGCCTTCCACAGCCGCGAGAAGGTGTTCATCGCCTGGGTCGGCCTGCGCGGCGCGGTGCCGATCATCCTCGCCGTGTTCCCGATGATGGCTGGCCTGCCGAATGCCCAGCTGTACTTCAACCTGGCGTTCTTCATCGTGCTGGTGTCGCTGCTGCTGCAGGGCGCCAGCCTGCCGTGGGTGGCCAAGATTCTGAAAGTTACCGTGCCGCCGGATCCGGTGCCGATTTCCCGCGCTGGCCTGGAGGTACATCCGACCAGCCAGTGGGAGTTGTTCGTCTATCGCCTGGGCGCGGAGAAGTGGTGCATCGGCGCGCATCTGCGTGACTTGAAAATGCCCGAAGCCACTCGTGTCGCCGCCCTGTTCCGCAACCATCAATTGCTGCACCCGTCCGGCAGCACCGTGCTGGAAGCCGGCGACATGCTCTGTGTGATCGGCCATGAACATGACCTGCCAGTCCTCGGCAAATTGTTCAGCCAGGCGCCACAGCGCGGCATGGATCTGCGCTTCTTCGGCGATTTCGTGCTCGAAGGCGATGCGCAGCTGGAAGCGATTGCAGCGCTTTATGGTCTGTCCACAGAGGCGCTGGATCGCTCACTGCAGCTGGGCCGCTTTATCGCCCAGCAGATCGGCGGCGGGCCGGTGGTAGGCGACCAGGTCGAGTGGCAAGGGCTGACCTGGACAGTGGCCGAGATGGAGGGGAACAAGATCCGCAAGGTCGGCGTCAGATTCCCCGAAGGCGCCCGCCCGGGGCCAGGTCTATCGTTCTGACAGATCGCCGCGCGGGACTCTCTACCAGTCTGTAGACTCAGCAGGACTCCTCCCCCGCGATCATGACCATGCTCTCATTCCGTCGTTTTCTTGCCGTTTCCTTGCTGGGCCTCTGTCTGGCCCAGTCGCTCGTGTGGGCCGATGCCAACCCAACCAGCGCAGACATACAGCACAGCCTGGATACTCTCGCCGATCGCAAGCTGGTGGAACCGGAACAGTCGCTGGTGCGCCAGGCGCTGGAGAAAACCCTGGCATCACTCAACGCCGAAGCGGAAAGCCGGCAGAAACTGGTGGCCCTGGACAAGCAATTGGCCCAGGCGCCGCGCCAGACCCAGGACGCGCACCGCGAGCTGGACAAGCTCAAGGCCAGCGAAGTGGTACCTGTGGCCCAGCGCTACGCCAACAGCAGCGTTGCTCAGCTGGAGCAGATTCTCAGTGAACGCAGCGCGCAGTTGAGCGACTGGCAAAAGCAGATCAACGACGCCAACACCCTGATCATCACCGCCCAGACGCGCCCGGAACGGGCCCAGGCGGAGATCAGCAGCAACCAGACGCGCACCCAGCAGATCAACAACCTGCTCAAGAACGGCCGCGAGGATGGCAAGCCGCTGACCGCCGAGCGCAGCAACCAACTCAAGGCCGAGCTGGCCCAGCTCGGCGCCCAGACCCAGTTGCGTCGCCAGGAAATGGCCGGCAACAGCGTGCTGCAGGATCTGGGCACGGCACAACGCGACTTGCTCGACGAACAGATCAAGCGCCTGGACGTCGAGCTGCAGGATCTGCAGACGCTGATCAACGAGAAGCGCCGCGACCAGTCCGAGCGCACCGTTGCCGAGCAGTCCATCGAAGCCCAGAAGGTGGGTGGCTCGGACACCCTGCTGTCGCGGGAAAGTACGCTCAACGTCAAACTGTCCGACTACCTGCTGCGCGGCACCGACCGCCTCAACGAGCTGACCCAGCTCAACCTGCGCACCCAGCAGCAGCTCGACACCCTGAACCAGACGGATCAGGCCCTCGATGAGCAGATCAGCGTGCTGCAGGGCAGTTTGCTGCTGTCGAAAATTCTTTATAAACAGAAGCAGGCGCTACCCAAGCTCAAGCTCGATTCCGGGTTGGCCGATGAAATCGCCGATATCCGCCTCTATCAGTTCGAGCTCAACCAGCAACGCGAGCAGATCGCCAACCCCGGCGCCTATGTCGACAAGGTGTTGGCTACCCAACCGCCGGAAAGCGTGACACCGGAGCTGCGCAAATCCCTGCTGGATCTGATCGAGACGCGCCGCGCCCTGCACGACCGCCTCAACAATGAGCTCAACGCCCTACTCAACGAATCGATCACCCTGCAACTGAACCAGAAACAGCTGCAGGACACCGCCTCGGCACTGCGCGCGACCCTCGACGAGCAGATGTTCTGGATCCCCAGCAACAACCCGCTCAACCTCGACTGGTTCAAGAACGTACCCACCCAGTTGCAGCGGCAGATCGCCGACCTGCCCTGGCTCGACAACCTGAGCCAGCTCGGCGCCGGGCTGATCGAGCGGCCACTGCTGTTCCTGCCGCTGCTGCTGGTGATAGGCCTGCTGCTGTACAAGCGCCGTTACCTGAGCCAGAAGCTCACCGACCTGCACAAGGACATCGGCCACTTCAAGCGCGACAGCCAGTTGCACACACCGGTGGCGATCTTCCTCAACGTATTGCTGGCATTGCCCGGCGCGCTGTTTCTGGCGCTGTGCGGTTTCGCCCTGCAGATGGACGCCCGCGGGCTCAACGTCAACCTCGGTTCGGCGTTCCTCGGCATGGCCCAGGCGTGGCTGGTGTTCTACACCGTTTACCGCATCTTCACGCCTGGCGGCGTGGCCGAACTGCACTTCCACTGGGCACGCTCTCACGTCGCCTACCTGCACCGGCAAATCCGCTGGCTCGGCTTGGTGGTCATGGCACTGGTGGCGGTGGTCACCGTGGCCGAGCACCAGCCCTCGAGCCTGTCCGACGACGTCATCGGCATCGCCGTGGTACTGACCTGCTACGGCCTGATGATCTGGCTGCTGCAGAAACTGCTGCTACGCGGCCCGGCGCGGGAAAACGCCTCGACCTTCCGCATGTTCATCGGCGTGCTGTTCAGCATGCTGCCCCTGGCGCTGTTTCTCGCCGTGTGCTTCGGCTACTACTACACCGCACTGAAACTCAGCGACCGCCTGATCGACACGCTGTACCTGCTGCTCATCTGGCTGGTGGTGGAGGCGGTGTTCGTGCGCGGCCTGGCCGTCGCCGCGCGGCGCCTGGCCTACCAGCGCGCCACCGCCAAACGCGAGGCGCAGACCGCAGAAGACAGCGAAGGCACGGAGATTCAGCTCGAGGTGCCGACCCTGGATATCGAACAGGTCAACCAGCAGTCCCTGCGTCTGATCCGCCTGGCTCTGCTTGGCACCTTCATCGCCGTCATGTACTGGGTATGGGCCGACCTGATCTCGGTGTTCGCCTATCTCGACAACATCACCCTCTACGAATACAACGGCAGCACCATCGTCGGCAGCGCCGCCTCGCTGATCCCGATCAGCCTGCTCGACGCCCTGTATGCACTGATCATCGCGGCCATCACCATGGCGCTTGGGCGCAACCTGCCGGGCCTGCTGGAGGTGCTGGTACTGTCTCGCCTGCGCCTGGCCCAGGGCAGCGCCTACGCCACCACCACGCTGCTGTCCTACGTGATCTTCGGCACCGGCATCGTCGTCACCCTGTCGACCCTGGGAGTGAGCTGGAACAAGCTGCAGTGGCTGGTCGCGGCGTTGTCGGTGGGGATTGGTTTCGGCATGCAGGAAATCTTCGCCAACTTCATCTCCGGCCTGATCATCCTCTTCGAACGCCCGGTGCGCATCGGCGACCTGGTGACCATCGGCGGCGTCACCGGCACGGTGAAACGTATCCACATCCGCGCCACGCATATCATCGACAGCGATCGCAAGGAAGTGATCGTGCCGAACAAGACCTTCGTCACCAGCCAGTTGATCAACTGGACGCTGACCGATACGGTAACCCGCATCGTACTGACCTTCGTGGTCAACCGCGGTGCCGACCTGGAAAAGGTACGCACCCTGCTGCTGCAGGCCGCCCAGGAGAACTCTCGGGTCATGCGTGACCCGGCGCCTACCGCGCAACTGAGCCTGTACGCCCCCGGCGGCCTGACCCACGAGCTGAAGTTCTACGTCAAGGAACTCGGTGACCGCGGCGCCGCCACCGACGAACTCAACCGGCGCATCGACCAGCTGTTCGCCGATAACGAGATCAACCTGTCCAGCACGCCGAAGATGGACGTGGTTCTGAGCCGCGCCCAGGTACCTCATGACACCCTGAAGATCGAGGAGGCACAGCCGGTCGCAAAAGACAACGAGGCCAAACAGTGAAAACCCTCGACACCCTGACCTTCGACAACCGTTTCGCCGGGCTCGGCGACAGCTTTTCAACCCATGTGCTGCCCGAGCCCATCGCCGAGCCGCGCCTGGTAGTGGTCAGCCACGACGCCCTGGCGCTCCTCGACCTCGACCCGCAGGAAGCGCAGCGCGAGGTGTTCGCCGAGCTGTTCTCCGGCAACCAGCTGTGGAGCGATGCCGAGCCGCGGGCCATGGTCTATTCCGGCCACCAGTTCGGCGGCTACAGCCCGCGCCTCGGCGATGGCCGTGGCCTGCTGCTGGGTGAAGTGCTCAACCACGCGGGCGAGCACTGGGATCTGCACCTCAAGGGCGCCGGCATGACGCCGTACTCGCGCATGGGCGACGGCCGCGCCGTGCTGCGCAGCTCGATCCGCGAGTTCCTCGCCAGTGAAGCCCTGCATGCCCTCGGCGTTCCCAGCTCACGCGCTCTGTGCGTTACCGGCTCCAGCACGCCAGTCTGGCGCGAGAAGCAGGAAACCGCGGCCATGCTGGTACGCCTGGCGCAGAGCCATATTCGCTTCGGCCATTTCGAATATTTCTATTACACGCGCCAGCACGACCAGCTCAAACAGCTCGCCGACCACGTGCTCGCCTGTCATTACCCGCAATGCCTGGAACAGCCACAGCCCTACGAAGCCTTGTTCCGCGCCGTGCTGGAGCGCACCGCCGAGTTGATCGCCCGCTGGCAGGCCTACGGTTTCTGCCACGGGGTGATGAACACCGACAACATGTCGATCCTCGGCATCACCTTCGACTTCGGCCCCTACGCCTTCCTCGACGACTTCGATGCCAACCACATCTGCAATCACTCCGACGACACCGGCCGCTACAGCTTCAGCAACCAGGTACCCATCGCCCACTGGAACCTCTCGGCTCTGGCCCAGGCACTGACGCCGCTGGTCGAAGTCGACACCCTGCGCGAAAACCTCGACCTGTTCCTGCCCCTGTACCAGGCTCACTACAACGACCTGATGCGCAAGCGCCTGGGCTTCACTACGGCCGAGGACGGAGACGAAGAACTGCTCCAGCGCCTGCTGACATTGATGCAGGCAGGCAAATCCACGGACTACCACCTGTTCTTCCGCCACCTCGGCGAACAGGCACCAACCGATGCTCTCAACGTGGTACGTGATGACTTCGTCGACCTCAAGGGCTTCGATGCCTGGGGCGCCGACTACCTGGCCCGCTGCGCACGCGAAGACAACGATCAGACTGCTCGCCAGGCACGCATGCACGCCGTCAACCCGCTCTACGTGCTACGCAACTACCTCGCCCAGGAAGCCATCGCCGCCGCCGAACAGGGCGACTATGCGCCCGTGCGCGAACTGCACGAAGTGCTGAACCGACCGTTCGAACAGCAGGCCGGCAAGGAACGCTACGCCCAGCGCCCGCCGGACTGGGGCAAGCACCTGGAGATCAGTTGCTCATCGTGAAACCTGCAAAGGAGACAGAACCGTGGAATACGACCCAAAACGTATCGAAGAAACCGTACTGGCACTTCTTGCCACCTTCAGTTTCGACGGTGGACGATCTTGGAAAGGCTTCGATTTCGACGTGATGAACGCCCTGCACCAACAAGGTTTGATCGACGACCCACGAGGAAAAAACAAATCAGTATGGCTAACCGCAGAAGGCCTGGAAAAAGGCACCGCCATCGCTGACCGCTTGTTCGCAGCAGACGGCAAAGCAGATCGTCAATAGATGGCGGATCAACTCCGTAGGATGGATCGGGGCGCGTAGCCTAGGGTCTGTTGAGATACAGCTTTCCCTACCCCGCCTTCCTGTGGTGAAATTTTGGGTATGACTAGACTTGTACTCACCGACGCCCAATGGGCGAAGATGGAGCCACATTGCCTGGGCAAGCCAAGCGATCCAG
>NZ_QJUI01000025.1 GCF_004327285.1 Phytopseudomonas daroniae | reverse complement strand
CCATTGTCCAGGTCGCCCTGGGTTACCGGACGTTCGAGAAGGGTGTTGCCATCCTTATCGGTCACCAACAGGGTGTCGCCGACCTTGACCTTGTCATCCAGGGTAACCAACGCCGGAACACTGCCGTCCGGGCCGATCTCAACTTCGTTGTACACCCCGTCCGGGCCGGCGCCCTGCAATTCGACGGTGACGCCAGGGACATCGTTGTCCACCGGTTTGTCATCGCGGCTCGAACCGCTGAAGCCTTGCGGCGTGGTGATGATGGCCTCGACCCTCACTTCGCTCTGCCCCGGCACGACCGGCACCTCGACCGGTACGCCATCGCGCAGATCCACGGCGGTTACCGGCCGGTCGAGCAGCACATTTCCGTCGCCATCCTTGATCACCAGTCGATCGCCTTCGCGAACCTTGTCGTCGAGGCTGACGACGGCCGTTACCGTACCATCAGGGCCGATCTCGGCCTCGTTGTAGACACCGTCCGAACCGGCCCCTTGCAGTTCGATGGTCAACCCCGGAGCACGCGAGGCTGGGCCACTTTCATCGTGGTCTCCGCCACGATGTTCACGCCATTCGTCATTCCCGAACTCGTGATCCGGCAGGCTCATGCCCAGCGGCCGCAACACTTCGCGGATACGCGCCAGGGTCAGCGGGGTGACGCCATCTGCCTCGATGATCTCGCCGATGCGCACCAGTTGCACGAAGCCGTGACCTTCCGCAACAGGCTCAGCGCCAATCTCGCCCTGACCTGCGGTCGCCTGCGTTTGCACGCGTGATTGCTCCAGCGGCTGGACTGGCTGCGCCGCACGAACCTCGGCGACCGACTCGTCGAGCGTTACATCCTGTTCGCCGACCAGGCTCAATACGCGGTTGTCACCGAAGTCCAGGTCAACCTGGACGCCAGGTGCGGTGATCAGGATTTCATCGCCCTGCAGGCGGTCGCCCGCATGCAGTTCGCGACGCTCGCCATTGGCGCTCTGCGCCCAGGCCTGGCCTGTCAGGGCTACAACGGTTGCCGAAGTGTTCATGTCGACCTCGCTATGGGATTGCATGCCGCCGGGCCGGAACCCTGGGCGACTCCAAAAGTATCAGCGCTCGCTCAGGGCATTGCCCTTGGCGCGCAGGATGGGTTTGAGCAGGTAGGCCAGCACGGTCTTCTTGCCGGTCAGGATGTCCAGTTGCGCGGTCATGCCGGGGATCACCGCCAGCTTGCGGGCGAACTCGGTATCGGTGGTCATGGCACGAACCAGGTAATAGGTGTTGTCGCGCTCATCAGTGATGGTGTCGGCGCTGATGTGCTGCAATGTCGCCGACATGCCGCCGTAGATGGAAAAATCGTAGGCATGCAGCTTGATGGTGGCCGGCAGTCCTGGATGCAGGAAGGCAATATCCTTCGGCGAAATCTTCGCCTCGACCAGCAGACGGTCGTCGGCCGGGACGATCTCCAACACCGCATGGCCGGGCTGCACCACACCGCCGATGGTGTTGTAGAGCATGCGCTGCACGGTGCCCTTTACCGGCGAGCGAATCTCCGAATACTTGACCCGGTCGGCCAGGCCGAGCACGTTGCGATCCAGGCTGTTGAGCTGGGCGCTCGCCTCGCCGAGCTCCGAACGCCACTGGTTGCGCATACTGTGCGCCACCTCGGCGATACGGGCTTCGGCTTCCTGCACACCGGCCTGGATCTGCCGAACCCGGGCCGACGCCTGGCGGCGCTCGCCATCGGCGGCGGACTGGTCACGCTCCAGGCGCAGGATGTCCACCTCGGACACCGCACCCGAGCGCAGCAACGGCCGGGTGACTTCCAGCTCGCGGGAGGACAGGATATAAGCCTGATCCGCCGCGTGCAGGCGCGCTCGCGTCTCGTCCAGTTCGCGCTGGCGCTGGCTGTGCTGCTCGCGGGCAATGGACAGACGTTGCTCCAGTTCCTTGACACTTTCCTGGTAGAAGCCACGCTCCTGGGCAACCACGGCCAGTTCTTCGCTGTTCAGCGACTGCTCGTACTTCGGTGCATAGACCGTCTCGTCAATCAGTGCATTGAGCCGTTCGACCTTGGCACGCAGGGCGAAGGCCTTGACACTGCCTTCCTGGAAGCTGGCGACGAAGCGGGTCGGGTCGATGCGCACCAGCAGGGCATCCTTCTCCACCTTGTCGCCCTCGCGGACGAACACTTCCTCGACCACTCCACCGTCCACCGACTGGATCACCTGCAACTGCTGCGAGGGAATCACCTTGCCCTCACCCCGAGTCACTTCGTCGATACTGGCAAAAGCCGCCCAGACCAACAGCAGCAAGAAGATCAAGACGATGGCGTACAGCAGAGCGCGGGCACGCAGCTCACGCTGGCCCTCGACAGTCTGCGCGGCCTCCATCCGCCAATCCCTGCTGGAGCCGGAGAAAGCGGCGAAGAAACGCCGAAACAGGCGGTCGATGAACGACCCGTCCGCCGACAACATGCTCAGGCGCTCGAAGGCCTTACGTTCGAGCATGGTCTCTTCGCTCGGTGGAGTCCGCGGCGCGCTGCTCATACGGCGCTCCTTTTGATGCTGCCACGCTCTAGGGCCTGCAGTACGCTCTGCTTGGGCCCGTCGGCAATGATCCGCCCGGCATCGACTATCACTAACCGCTCAACCATGTGCAGCAGGCTGGTGCGATGAGTGACCAGCAAGAGCGTACGCCCCTGGCTAAAATGGCTGAGGGCCTGGCTGACATGCGCCTCCAACTGGCTGTCCATGGCGCTGGTCGGCTCGTCGAAGAGCAGGATCGAGCTATCAGGCATCACCGCCCGGGCCACCGCGACGGCCTGGCGCTGGCCGCCGGACAACCGCCGGCCCCCCTCGCCCACCGGCATCGCCAGGCCATCGGCATGTTCGCCGACCAAGTTCTTCAGCCCGGAGATATGGATCGCCTGGTGCAGTCGCTCCCGCTCGGG
The DNA here is from genome assembly GCF_004327285.1 of Phytopseudomonas daroniae. Lineage (GTDB taxonomy): Bacteria > Pseudomonadota > Gammaproteobacteria > Pseudomonadales > Pseudomonadaceae > Aquipseudomonas > Aquipseudomonas daroniae. The sequence goes on along the minus strand of NZ_QJUI01000025.1, from coordinate 58,462 downwards.
GTGGTCGATGCCCAGAGTGACGTTGTCATACACACTGCCGCTGAGCAGTTGGATGTCCTGGGGGATGTAGCCGATGTTGCGGCGCAGTTCGGCGATATCCAGTTGCTCCAGGTGCAGACCGTCGATCAGCACGCTGCCGGCAGTGGGTCGGTAGAGACCGAGAATGAGCTTCTCCAGGGTGCTCTTGCCGGAGCCGACGCAGCCGAGGATGCCAACTCGCTCGCCAGCACGGATATGCAGGGAAACCCCGTCCAGCGCCGGGCGCTGCTCGCCCGGGTAGGCGAAAGTGAGGTTACGCAGTTCGATCTCGCCGCGCAGCTTTGGCCGGCTCACCAACTGCTTGCCAGGCTGGCGCTCCTGCTCGTTGTCCATGATCTGCTCCAGTGAACCGAGGGCGGTGGCTGCCTGGTGGTACTGGGTCAACAGCGAGGCGGTCTGCGATACCGGCGCCATGGCCCGTGACGACAGCATGTAGGCAGCGATCAGCGCCCCCTGGCTCATCTGCCCGTCGATCACCAGGTAGACGCCGACGATCAGCATGCTGACGGCCACCACCTGCTGAACCCAGGAGGCTCCGGCACCAACCGAGCCACCGAGCAGGCGTTGCTTGCCGGTGCAACCGGAAAGGAACTGAGTGGCCTGCTCCCAGCGGGTCTGCATGCGGCTGGTGGCGTTGAAGCTCTTCAGTGTCTGCGCCGCACCGAGACTTTCGATCAGCCCCGAACTGCGCTGCGCGCTGGCCTGGCTGGAAATTTCCGAGAGTTTGCGCAGCCGGCCCTGTACCGACAGTGCATAGCCGATCACCAGTAACGCGCCGACCAGCACCGGCACCGCCATCGGCAGCGAGATGATGGCGATGATCAGGATGAACAGCAGGAAGAACGGCAGGTCGATCAACGCGGCGATCACCATCGAGCCGATGAAAGAGCGCACTGACTCGAAGGCGTTGACACTGGAGGCGAACGAGCCCACCGACTGCGGGCTGTGCTCCAGGCGCATGCCGAGGATGCGTTCCATGATCCGCGCTGACAACAGGATGTCGGCACGCTGCGCCGCCAGCTCGACGAACCAGCTGCGCAACAGGCGCAGCACCAGGTCGGCACAGATCACCAGCAGTGCACCGATGGCCAGTACCCACAAGGTATCGGTGGCCTGGTTGGGCACCACCCGGTCGTACACGTTCATCACGAACAATGGCATGACCAGGGCAAACAGGTTGATGCAGAACGCCGCAGCCAGCACATCACGGTAAACCCGCCGGTTGGCCTTGATCGCACTCCAGAACCAGTGTTCGCGCAGCGGATCGTCTCCCTTGTCACCGCGCTCGGCCTGGTTCAGGCTGAACGCCCGGCGGCAGTATATGGCCAGCCCGCTGTAGCGCGCCGCCAGCTCCTCCAGTGCCAGCTCCTCGCCCTGCATGCCCAGTTCCGGAAGCAGGACATGAGCCGTACCCGCCTGCAGATCCAGCGACTGCAACAGGCAAGCACGGTTGCCGTCCAGCAGCAGGATGCACGGCAAAAGAGTCGGGGTGATTCGTCCCAGTACCACCCGCGCCAGGCTGGCACTCATGCCGACGCGCTCGGCCGCTCTCGCGACATGGGCCGGTGAGAGACACCCGGCCACCAGTGGCAGGCCGTCCACCAAGGCATCGCGGGAAGTGGCCATGCCATGAGCGTCGGCCAACCACAGCAGGCAGGCACTCAAGGGATCATCGGAAAGTACGTCCATGACATCCTGGCAGTCGAAGGAAATGGCGCGGAAAGGCCGGTCGCCTCCCCACTTAATCTATGGGTTACTCGGCACGCTTGACGTGCAGCGCCACCCGGCGGTTGGCCGAACGCCCCTCAGCGGTGGCGTTACTGGCGATCGGCTGGTCGGCGGCGACACCCGAGGTGGAGATGATCTGTGCACGTACCCCGTTTTCCACCAGAAAATCGCGTACCGCCGTAGCGCGGGCCAGCGACAACTCGCGGTTCAGCACATCGCTGCCGGTATCGTCGGTGTGCCCAACGACGCTGATCGCACGCAGCTCGGTGCCACCCAGGGTGTCGACGAAGCGCTGCAAACGCGCCCGCGAGTCAACCTTTATCATCGGACTGCCGACATCAAACAGGGCGTCGCCGGACAGCTCGATGGTTTCCTCGGCCATGCTCTCCTGGGTGTAGCGGCCGATGTTCAACTGCGCATCGGCAACCGTCGCGCAGTAGCGGCTGGAAGCGACCGCGACATCGCCGGAGAGGCTGTCCTCCAGGGTCGGGATACTGGCACTGGACACCGACAAGCTCTGCAGCAGTTGTCCCATGCTGTGCAGGGTACGAATCTTGGCGATCTGCAGATCAAAGTCGCCATTCACGCCAGCGCGCTCGGCCTGGAAGGCCTCGTTCTCGGAGTCGAGCACGTCGAGCAGCGAACGGCGGCCGATATCGAACTGCTCGCGATAGGCCTGCACCACACTTGCCGAGGCTTTACGATGGGCCTCCAGGGAGGTTCGCTGCTGGTTCAGGTTGAGCACATCGGTATAGGCAATGGTCGCGGTCTGGCGCAGGTCGACACAGGCTTTGTCACGCAGGCTCTCGGCCTGATTGATACGGCGGTAGGCAGCGCGCTCGGCGGCGCGATCGCTGCCGCCCCGGAACAGGTTGTAGCGCGCGCGCACTTCGATGATGTTCTCGCTGCCGTACGAATCGGGGTCGGTACGATTATCGAAACTGTTGTTGTTCTTGTAGATGCCCTGGCGCATGCCCAGCTCGAAGGTCGGGTAGCGGCTGGACTTGGTTTCCTCTAGGGCCGACTCGGCGGCCTGGGTATTCTCAAACGCCGCATACAACGCCGGGTTGTTGGAGTAACCAGTGCGCAGCACGTTCTCCAGAGCGGCCGGAATCCGCCCCTCGGGCAGCGACACCGATTCGAGATTCTCGCCCGGGGCCTGCCCGACCAAGCGCTGGAAGCGCGCGGTGACGCCCTGCAGATTGGCGATCTCGGTCATCAGGTTGGTTCGCGCCAGCGACAGGCGCCCTTCGATCTGCTGCAGGTCAGCGCGGTTGCCGACGCCAGAACCGGCGCGCTGCTCGACGTGCTCGCTGGTGCGCAGGTGGTTGGCCACGTTTTTTTGCGCCAGAACCACCAGTTCGCGGTGGCGCAGCACGCCGAGATAGGCCTCGCTGGCTTCCAGGGTCTTGTTCTCGGCCTCGTCCAGCAGTTCGTAGTAGCGCACCCGACTGGTGTGCTCAAAACGGTTCAGGCGATTGCGCACACGAAAACCGTCGAACAGCATCTGGGTCAGGGAGATTTCCGCATAGTTGCGCGAATAATCGCTACGGCGGTCGAACTGCCGATTGGCCTGGCCAGCCGAGGCGCTCAGATCGACCGAGGGCAGATAACCACCGAACACCTCACGACGGTCTTCGGTCGACGCATAGAAGGCCTCCAGGCGCGATTGCAGCTCGGGATTTAACTCGAGGGTCTCCTGCACCACGGCGAGCAGGTTGTCCTGCCGTTCGGCAGCGGTTACCGCCACGGGCGCAAGCCCGATGCAGATGGCGAGGGCAAGTTTGGCGAACGGGGATTCTATGTGCATGACGTCCTCTAAGCGGTCTGAGTGCTCGATGATGTGTTCCCGGCACTGGGCTGGGGCGTTGGGTATGGGCGATGTCGCCGTACCATGACGAGTGCAGGCCGGCCCGGGGCGCCGTACGGCCACCGGAGGTGGGCATCAGGCGCCCGCGAAAAACGGCAAGAAGGGTGAGTGGCGGCAGGCCAGGACAATTGGCAGCGGCAAGTGACCGAGCGGAGCGCGGCAGCCTTTCCCTGGCCCATGGGCCCTCTCCCTCACAATGCCAGCCACCGCAGGAACCCTCCTGAACGGCAGGCAATGTAGGGAGCGCCGCGCGGCAGAAGAAGAGCTTCGGCCGGGAATCTGCGTCTCGCTCAGGCAACGAAATGGCGCCCCGGCAAAGGTCGGCCATCGCCGGGCCGGGCTGAAACGCAGAAGGAAGCAGGCCCCGGCGCAACGAGCACCTTTGCCGCAGCGGATGGCAAAAGCCTGGCACGCACGTGCTGGACGCCGCGCGATCGAGTGGAGGAAGGGAACTTTCCCCAAGCGTTCGATGCCGCCGGGGCGAACAGTCCCGGGATCACCTCAGCGTGGCTACGGCCGCGAACGCGGCGCCGTCCGGGGTTTGCCCCAACGGGCGGTTCGAGCCTGCACCGCGGCCGGGGCGGAAGCGGCGTGGCCCGATCAGTAACGCCCGCGCCAGGTCACGCCGAGGGTGCGCGCGTCGCCCGGCAGCACGGCGTAGTCGCCAGAGCCCAGGGTGGCGTAGACGGCACTGGCATAACGCTGATCGAACAGGTTGCGGGCCCACAGCTCGACGGCCCAGCGCTGATCCGCACGGCCCATGCCGAGGCGCAGATCGCTCACCCCGTAAGCCGACTGGTAACTGCCGGCGCCCCTTTCCAGCACGCCGTAGTAGCCGCTGCGCCAGCTGTGATCCAGCGCCGCGAACAGCTCCAGGCCGTGTTCCAGCGGACGCCGGTAATCCAGCCCCGCCGTGGTGCTCCAGCGTGGCGCGTTGAACAAGCGCTTGCCCGCCAGGTCGCACGACCACTGCCCGCTTTCCGGGGCACAGGGGGCGTTGTCGAACGAGCGATAGCGGGCATCGCTCCAGGCGATGCCCAGGCGCAACTGCACCCGCTCACTGGCCCGCAGGCGCCCGTCGAGTTCCACGCCACGCAAGCGCACCCGACCGACGTTGATCAGGTTATCGCGCAGGGGTGGGGAGAGATCGTTGGCCGGCGCGCTGTTGCTCAGCACCTGGTAGTCATCGACGTCGGTCTGATAGAGCGCCACGTCGAGCGCCAGCCGCTCCTGCCACCAGAGACTCTTGAGGCCGACCTCGAGCGAAGTCGCCCGCTCGCTGCCGAACACCGGGGCGACATGCGCGCTGGTCACGTCGAGGTTGATGCCGCCGGCCTTGTAGCCCCGCGACCAGCTGGCATAGCCGACCACGCCCTCGCTCAATGCATAGCTGAACGCCAGCTGGCCGGACAGATTGTGCTCTTCGAGCCGATTGCGGCGGGCATAGTCCCTGCCAAGGGTGATATCGCGCAGCAGCTCGCCCGCCAGCTGCGACACCGGATCCGGCCCCAGCGGCGCCAGGCCTGACACCGCACGGGTAATGCTGGCGCGCTTGCGCTCGCGGGTGTAACGCAGGCCCGGGGTGATGGCCAGGCGCTCGCCGGGGCGCCAGGTGAACTGGCCGAACAACGCCTGACTGTCGCTATGCTGCTCGCCCTCGAAGCGCTGGCGCGCGCCCTGCAACAGCGATGGCGGAATCATCGCCGGCGTGATGCCGCGCTGGGCGGTCTCCGGGCGATCGCCGAGAAAGTACGCCGCCGCATCACCGCCAAAAGCCACATTGACCTGGCGCTGCAGGCGCTGACGCAGGTAGTACAGGCCCAGCACGTAATCGAACCGCTCGCCGAACGCCTGCGCCAGGCGCAGCTCCTGGCTGAACTGGTGATGATCGAGCCGGGCCGCGGAACGGGCCACGGACAATGCCGTGCCGTCGGCGTCCTGCTCGCCATCGTAGACCCAGTCGCGATAACCGCTGATGCTGGTCAGAGTCATGCCGTTGTCCAGTTCGCCATCGAGCTGCAGGGTCAGCGCGCGCTGCAGCGTTTCCAGGTCGTTGGCCTCGTTGTGCTGCACACGCCGGGCATAGGGGGCGACCGGCAACAGCGGGTAACCGAGGTAAGCCGCGCGCTGGCGGGTCGCCGTACTGAACTGGCTGGCGGTGAGCACGGCGCTTTCGTCCTGGCCGGCGTACTCGGCGATCAGCCGGGCGCTGAAACGCTCGCCGGGCGTCCACAGCAACTGGCCACGCAACCCCTGGCGATCCTCCTCGCCGAGGGTTTCGCCGTTGTAGCGATTGTCGATGGCGCCGTCACGCACCAGGTCATAAGCACTCAGGCGTGCCGCCAGCACGCCCTCGACCAGCGGCCCGGAGACGCTGGCGCGATACTGGCGCAGACCGTCCTGGCCCAGGCTCACCTCAGCGCGCCCTTCGCTGACGAAGCTCGGAACCCGGCTCAGCAGATTGATGGCGCCGGCGGTGGAGTTCTTGCCATACAGCGTCCCCTGCGGCCCGCGCAGCACCTCGACCCGCTCGATATCGCCGAAATCGAGCAGCGACATGCCCTGGCGTCCCAGGTACACGCCATCGGCGAACACCGCCACGCTACCGTCGAGCCCGTCGTTCGCCGAACTCGATCCCAGGCCCCGGATACCGTAAGCGGCATAGCGCGGATTGGGCGCCGTCAACATCAGGCCGGGGATGCGCTGCGCCAGCGTCTCGGCCCGGTACAGGCCGGCGCCGCCGAGTTGCTCGTCATCCAGCACATCGATGGCGATCGGCACCTGCTGCGCCGGCTCTTCACGATGGCGGGCGCTGACGTTGATCGCGTCGAGCAGCCAGACGGAATCGTCGGGCAATGGCGTCGCCAATGTCGGCCCGGCCAGGGACAACAGCCAGAGCGAACCTGCGCGGCAGATGCTCCGGCGTACGATGATGAACAGCACGGCTGACCTCGTTGTTCTTATACGCATCGAACGCTCCCGGGTAGATCGGAGGCTCGCTGTCGTCGACTTTTCCCGCCTTTCATCCGTGCCGGCCAAAACACCGTCTGCCCCAGCAAAGGCCGAGGACGCACAGGCTCCGTAAGATAACGCAATCACCCTGTCGCAACATGGGCACCATGAGCTCGGGTCTGTTGACGTTTCAGCGCACGCCGCAGGGCTCCGGCGCGGTCGTGCGGAAACCTCAACAGATCCTGGCAGCCGGTTTGGCGCCCGCCGCTTCATCGCCGCCGCCCGGCGCATTCGCGGGCAGCAAGGCGCCGATACGATCCAGCAGTTGGCCGGTATTGGCCGGTTTGAGTATCTCGCCATCGAATGCCAGATCGGCCGGCAGGTGCGCCGGATGCTGTGCCGGCGTTGCCGAATAGAGCAGCACGGGTAACCCCGGCCGCTCGCTGCGCAAGCGCTGCAACAGGATCCAGCCATCCATGACCGGCATCATCTGATCGGTCATCACCAGATCGACCGCCTGCTGTTCGAGCAACTCGAGCGCCTGTTGACCGTCCGCGGCCAGCAGCACATCGAAACCATAGCCACTCAACAGGTCGTACAGCCACTCACGGTTCAAGGCGACGTCGTCGACCAGCAGGATGCAGTGGCTCTCCTGCGGTGCGACCCCGGCATGACTGTCGCGCAGCCCAATGTCCAGCTCGTGCTCGCTGGCCGGCGTGAGGCGCAGGCGGAAACCGATACGGCTGCCGCCCTGCTCCAGGCTGTCGATCTCCAGTTCGCTGCCCATATGGCCCAGCAGCTGCGCCACGATCGACAGGCCCAGGCCGCTACCCTGGATCTGGCCGACGTTGCTGCCGCGGCGGAAGGGTTGCAACAGGTTGTCCCGCTCGCTCGGGGCGAAGCCGATACCGTTGTCGCTGACCCGGAAACACAGCTCCACGCATTCGCCGACCGCCCCGGGCACACTGCTGACCTCCAGGGTGATGCGCCCATGGCGGGTGAACTTGGCGGCATTGCCCAGCAGATTGAGCAATACCTGGCGCAAGCGGCGGAAATCCGCCTGCACGATAGCCGGTAGATCCGCGGCGAACAGGCATTCGAAATGGTTGTCCTGGCGCGTGGCGAGAAAACGCCCCTCCTCCTCCACCTCGCGCAGGAAGCCATAGAGGTAGCCCGGCGCCAGGGTGAGCTCCAGTTGCTGCAACTCACCCCGGGAAAACTCCAGCAGCTCGTCGATCAATTCCAGTTGCTGGCGTGCGCTGCGCTCGATCTTGTGCGGGTAGTCGGGTTGCGGCTGGCTGCGCAGCAGGCGCGCGTAGTCGATGATGCTGACCAGTGGCGAACGCAGATCGTGACTGATCCGCGCCATCAGCGAACTGTGCGCTCGCAGCGATTCGCGCAGCTGCGCGGTGCGCGTCGCCACCGTGCTTTCCAGGCGCTCGTGCTCGGCCTGACGCTGCTCGTCGAGCTCGCTCAGGGCGCGCTGCTCCCGGCGCCGGACGAGAACGACCTCGGTGACCAGGGTGCAGACCAGCAGCAACACGCCGGGCAGGGTCGACGCCAGGCTGAGGAAACTGTCCCGAGACTGCCAGGGCACGAGCCGATCCAGCGACAGCAGATGGCGCACGGCGAACTGCACCAGGAACAGCGCCGGTACCACCCAGGCCATCCAGCGCAACTTCACGCCATGCAACCAGGCCGCCAGCAGCGTGGCCGGCAGCACCAGGTAGAGGGTCAGGCGCAAGATCCACTCGACATGGATGCGTCCATCGGGGGCGTGACCCAGCCAGTCCCAGACTCGCCCGCCGATGTAACTGAGCAGGATCAGGCCGAACAGAAGCCCCCAGCCCCTGGGAAGATGACGAACGCCGAGCAGCAGCCTGACATAACCGAGAAAACAGGCGAACGCGAGGATGCTGAGCCATGTGCTGATCGTCTGCGTCCAGGGCACCGCCGCGGGCCAGAGGATCAGGTAACCGTTGACCACGCAGGTGAACAGGATATAGGTCAGTACCGCTGCGGCATGGGCGATGAGCAATGGCGTCGCCATGATCCGGCCGAGGATCAGGCTGAAGGGCACCACCAGCAGCACGATGCCAAGGGTGATGCCGTCGGCCAGGTAGAGGGACTGGCGCCGTTCCAGCAGCAGCTCGTCCGACCACAGCCGCGGTTCGAGGATGATCAGCGAGTCGCTGGCCACCCGTACCAGCACATCGACCCGCTCGCCCTCGGCCAGCGTCATGGGAAAACGTGGCTGGCGATCCACCACCGTCCATTGCTCCAGCGGGTAGGCACTGCCGCCGCGCAGCGTCTGCCAGGCGTCGCCACGGCGGATATGCACCTGGATGTCCTGCAGGCGCGGCTCGCCCACCGTGAACCAGCGCAGGCATTCGTGCTCGCCGGGATTGTCCAGTTCGAAGCGCAACCAGTAGGCGGAGCGGCTGTATTCGAGGGTCAGGCGCTGTGCGCTCGCGGCGTCGAAGGCCGACGCCGGCAACGCCAGCACCTGGTCGGCAGTCAAGCCCGCCGCAGGATCCTCGAAGAGGCGCATGGGAGGATCCAGCTCGGCATCGCAGGTCGCGGCCGAGGCGAGATTGACGAGCGACAGCCCCAGCAACAGCACGGCGAGCAGCACCGAGCGACTCATGACCTCGGCACCGCGCCCGCGACGCCCATTCATCGATACCCAGGCGCAAACGACATCACGTCTGCGCCCGTTCTTGCTGGCGGAACTGGCTGGGCGTCATGCCCATGCGCTCGCGAAAAGCCGTGGTGAAATTGCAAGCGCTGCGAAAGCCGACCAGATCGGCGATGTCCTGCACGCTCATGCCGCTATCGGCCAGCAAATCCAGGCCCCGCTTCAGGCGTACTTCGCGGATATAGGCGAACACCGTCGTTCCCAGGTGCTCACGAAAGATGCTCGACAGGCGCTTGTCGTGAGTGCCGACCTTACGGGCGATCTCGGCCAGCGAGGGCATATCGTCGAGGTGCTGGGCGATCAGGCGCATGGCGGCGCGCAGCAGCACCTCAGCGTCAGTAGCGGGTTCCACGTCGGCAGAGGTAATGGCGCCGAGCGACGTTTCGCGCCAGGCCAGTTGCAGGTGAATGCGGATACGCGCCAGCACTTCCTGGGGCTCGCAACTCTTGAGTACGTAATCGACACCGCCCAGCGTCAGGCCTTCGAGCCGTTCGTCGACCGCGCCGGCGGACGTCAGGAAGATCACCGGCACCCGACGTGTAGCCGGCGCCTCACGCAACAGGCGGCACAAGGTGAAGCCATCCATGCCGGGCATGCGCACATCGAGCAGGATCAGGTCTGGTTTCAGGGCCAGGGCACGCTGATAGCCCTGGTGGGCATCACTGGCCAGGGATAGGCGCCAGGACTGTTGACGCAGTAATCCGATCAGGCCTCGAAGCTCTTCTGGAGAGTCGTCGATGACCAGAATATGCGGTGCAGTAATAAAGCCGTTCTGCATGACTACGCCTACCCCCGACATTGATCGGCATACGCTCGATCATTAATCCGCCCATCCGCCCCGCTGGAAAAAGCCGCATCCGCTGCAGCAAAGGCCGCTCTGTCAAGCGGGCAATACGATAGCGCAAAGTCATGTAGGTAAATACGATGCAACGTTCCACCCACGACAACACTGCGTCCCACAAACCCCAACTCAAGGCCGCAACCCAAGCCAGCATCCTCGGCGAGCTCTACTGGCTGATCTGCGTGGTCGAAGCAGGTAGCTTCTCGGCTGCAGCCGAGCGCACCGGCATCGCCAAATCCAGCCTCAGCCGGCGCATCATCCTGCTGGAGAAACGCCTGCAGGTGCAGTTGCTTAACCGCAGCACCCGTTCGTTCAGCATGACCGCCTTGGGCGAGCGTATCTATCGTCACGCCCTGGATATGCTCAGCGCCGCCGAAGCGGCCGAAGCTACGGCCCAGGAAGCCAACGGCACACCGAGCGGGCTGCTCCAGCTGTGCGCCCCCGCCATCTTCAGTGACTGGCTGCTCGAGCGGCTCGGCCGCTTTCAGGCCAGACACCCGAAAGTCAGCTTCGCCCTGATCAACAGGGACGGGCAGACCGAGTTGAGCGCCCAGCGCCTGGATCTGTCACTGAGCCTGGACGAAGCACCGAGCAACAGCAGCGATATCGTCGCCCGCCCTCTCGCCCGCCTGCAAAACGTGATCGTCGGCAATGCCGCGTTGCTGGAACGCCTCGGCCACCCCTTGCGCCTGGACAGTGTCGACGACCAGCACCTGCTAGCCTTCGGTACGCCCCAGTCGCCACGTCCCTGGCTGCTGGCCGACGGCCAACGACCGCTGCACAACTCGGCGTTCAGCTCACCGAGCCTGCAAACGCTGCTCAACGCCGCCCGTGCCGGCATCGGCCTGGCCTGCCTGCCCTTGCACGCCTGTCACGACGACCTGCAGCGTGGCAGCCTGCAGGCGTCCTGCCCGCAGGAGCGTCCGGCCTCAGGCACTCTGTACGCCTTGACTCCCGCCCACCGCGGAATCACACCCGCCGTACGCGGTCTTATCCAGTACATCCGCCACGACTTGAGCCAGGCACAGCATCCGGGAATGCAACCAGTAGCCGACTGAGAGAGTCCAACCTCACATCGCCAGGACACACGGCCTGCCCCATGGGCTTGCCCAACGGCTTGTGTCATGATGGCCAAAACCGCAGGTTAGTCGCATTTCCCCTTATGAATAGACCCATCGCGTTGCTGACCGCCCTTGCCTTTTTGGGTGGTTGCCAGACTTTTGCGCCGTCCGAACCGGACGGTAACGTACCCGTGGAAGAGCCGGGCAACGAAGCACAGGCCGAGGCGCCTGAGGCGTACGGTTCGTTCAGCCAGGAAACCCTGCTGGCACTGCTGACCGCCGAGCTGGCCGGCCAGCGCAATCGCTTCGATATCGCCCTGAGCAATTACGTCCAGCAGGCCAATTCGACTCAGGATGCGGGCGTCGCCGAGCGCGGCTTCCGTATCGCCGAATACCTGGGCGCCGATCAGGAAGCGCTGGACACCTCACTGGTCTGGGCCAAGAACGCGCCAGCCAACGTCGATGCGCAACGCGCCGCCGCCGTGCAACTGGCGCGCGCCGGTCGCTACGACGAATCCATGACGTATATGGAGCGCGTACTTCAGCGTCAGGGCAATACGCACTTCGATTTCCTCGCCCTGTCGGCGGCGGAAACCGATCCGGACACCCGCGCCGGCCTGCTGCAGAGTTTCGACCGCCTGCTCGGCAAATACCCGAACGACGGTCAGTTGCTGTTCGGCAAGGCCCTGCTCCTGCAGCAGGATGACCGCCCCGAAGAAGCCCTGAAGCTGCTCGAGAACAGTGACGCCAAGCATGACCAGGCGGCTCCTCTGCTGCTGCACGCGCGCCTGCTGCAAAGCCTGGGGCGTGGCGAAGAAGCGCTGCCGCTGCTCAAGAAAGGCATCGAGCAGAGCCCCAACGACAAGCGCCTGCGCCTGACCTACGCCCGCCAGTTGGTCGAGCTGGGGCGCATGGACGACGCCCGCAGCGAGTTCTCCTCGCTGCTGCAACAGTTTCCCGAAGACGACGACCTGCGTTTCTCCCTGGCGCTGGTCTGCCTGGAAGCCGAAGCCTGGCGCGAAGCCATCGTCTACCTGGAAGAACTGGTCGCGCGCGACGCTCACGTTGACCCGGCCCAATACAATCTGGGCCGTGCCCACGAAGCACTGGGCGAAGTGGACGAAGCCCTGCTCGCCTACTCCATGGTCGGGGGCGGCAACGATTACTTGCCAGCCCAGGCACGCATGACCGATCTGCTCGTCGCCAACGGCCGTGGCGCCGAAGCCTCCAGGCACCTGGCCGAAGCGCGCGACAGCGAGCCGGACTACGCGCTGCAGCTGTACCTGATCGAGGCCGAGTCGCTGTCCAAGCAGAACCAGCCCGACCAGGCCTGGACGCTGATCCAGCAGGCGCTCAAGCAATATCCGGGCGACCTGAACCTGCTCTACACCCGCGCCATGCTGGCTGAACCGCGTAACGACCTGAAGCAGCTGGAGCAGGATCTACGCACCATTCTCGACCGTGAGCCGGACAATGCCATGGCGCTCAACGCCCTCGGCTACACCCTGGTCGACCGTACCGATCGCCATCAGGAAGGTCTGGAGCTGATCGAACAGGCTCACACCCTCAACCCCAACGATCCGGCGATTCTCGACAGCCTGGGCTGGGCGAACTTCCGCCTGGGCAATCTGGCCGAAGCGGAAAAACTGCTGCGCCAGGCATTCGAGCGCTTCCCGGATCATGAAGTCGCCGCCCACCTGGGCGAAACCCTGTGGGCTCAGAACAAGCAGCGCGAGGCCAGAAATATCTGGCGCGACGCGCTGAAGGAACAGCCCGACAGTGAAATTCTGCGCAGCACCGTGCTGCGCCTGACCGGATCAGAGAGGCCCTGATGCAGTTTCGCCCCTTACTCGCACTCGCCCTGGTAACCCTGCTCGCCGGCTGCTCCGGCCTGTCCACCCGTGAAGCGGTGGAACAGGGCCAGGGCGATCCGGCTCGCTGGCAGGCGCACAAGCAGCAGATCAGCACCCTCGATGGCTGGCAGATCAACGGCAAGGTCGGCATCCGAGCCCCCCGCGACTCCGGCAGCGGCACGCTGTTCTGGCTGCAACGCCAGGACTACGCGGACATTCGCCTGTCCGGCCCACTGGGCCGCGGCGCCGCACGCCTGACCGGGCGCCCGGGTGACGTGCAGCTGGAAGTGGCCAACCAGGGCCGCTACCAGGCCGAATCGCCGGAAGAACTCCTGCAACAACAACTGGGCCTCAACCTGCCGGTGTCCCACCTGCTCTGGTGGATTCGCGGCCTGCCCGCACCGGACAGTAAAAGCCGCCTGACGCTGGACAGCGACAGTCGCCTGGCGCAACTGAGCCAGGATGGCTGGGAAGTCAGCTACACGCGCTACGCCGAGCAGAACGGCTACTGGCTACCCGAGCGCCTGCGCCTGGAGGGTCACGACATCCAGGTGACTCTGGTGATCAAGGACTGGCAGCCGCGCCAGCTCGGCCAGTAACCCACCCCCGCGCCCTCTGATCGGGCACGGTGTCAGGTTGCCGGGTGGTTGGTAGGCTTCATGGTGGATGGGTGGATGGGTGGAGCGTCATTCACCCTACGAACCATCGCCATCCACCTGAAGTTGCCCCCCCCCAACAAAACACCAGAACCTGCAGCATCATCTGCCGCGGCAACGCATAATCAGCGTAATTTCACCGTTATCAGTACAGCCCCATGACGACCCATGCCATCCCCGATCACGCCGAACTGATCCTGCCGGCTCCGGCCAAGCTCAACCTGATGCTGCACATCCTCGGCCATCGCGAAGACGGTTATCACGAGCTGCAGACCCTGTTTCAATTTCTCGACCACGGTGACGAGCTGGGTTTTGCCCTGCGCGACGATGGCGTCATTCACCTGCACACCGCGGTCGATGGCGTACCCCACGATAGCAACCTGATTGTGCGTGCCGCTCGGCAACTGCAGGAACAAAGCGACACGCGTCTCGGCGCGGACATCTGGCTGGATAAACGCCTGCCCATGGGCGGCGGCATCGGCGGCGGCAGTTCGGATGCCGCCACCACCCTGCTCGGCCTCGCTCACCTCTGGCAACTGGATTGGAGCGAGGATCGCCTGGCAGGGCTGGGTCTGAGCCTGGGCGCCGACGTGCCGGTATTCGTACGCGGCCGCGCAGCATTCGCCGAGGGCGTTGGCGAGAAACTCACACCGGTCGAGCTGACAGAGCCATGGTTTCTCGTCGCCGTACCGCAAGTGCTTGTCAGCACAGCAGAAGTTTTCTCCGACCCTGAGTTGACACGCGATACGCCGCCCATTAAAGTTCGCAGCCTTCTTGAGGGGGGTGGTCGTAACGACTGCCAGTCGGTCGTCGAGAAGCGTTACAGTGAAGTTCGTAACGCCCTGATCTTGCTGAACAAATTTGTTCCAACAAGATTGACCGGCACTGGAGCTTGTGTGTTTGGGAGCTTCCCAAACAGGGACGATGCTGATAAAGTCGCCCGCCAACTTCCAGCCACACTGCCAAGTTTTGTTGCGCAAGGTGCCAACGTTTCGATGTTGCATCGCAGGCTTCAGGAACTGGTCAGGAAGTAAATGCGTAGCATCGGTTATACGTTACAGGGGCGTCGCCAAGCGGTAAGGCACCAGGTTTTGATCCTGGCATGCGTTGGTTCGAATCCAGCCGCCCCTGCCATAACCACCCAAGGGTGGCTCGTAATACCGAATTGAGCAGCATTGCGTCACACACGATACAGGGGCGTCGCCAAGCGGTAAGGCACCAGGTTTTGATCCTGGCATGCGTTGGTTCGAATCCAGCCGCCCCTGCCATTTTTATACTCATCCAGGTTACCCTCAGCCGGCAGGTACTGCGCGTGTCCAAGATGATGGTCTTTACGGGGAACGCTAACCCCGATCTGGCGCGACGTATCGTTCGTCAGCTGCACATCCCCCTCGGCGATGCCTCTGTCGGAAAATTCTCCGACGGCGAAATCATGATCGAAATCAACGAAAACGTCCGCGGTAAAGACGTCTTCCTGATTCAGCCGACGTGCGCGCCAACCAATGACAACCTGATGGAACTGGTAGTGATGGCCGACGCCTTCCGCCGCTCCTCAGCCACCCGAATCACTGCAGTCATCCCCTACTTCGGCTATGCCCGCCAGGATCGCCGCCCGCGCTCCGCCCGCGTGGCAATCAGCGCCAAGGTCGTGGCCGACATGCTCGCCAACGTAGGCATCGACCGTGTTCTCACCGTCGACCTGCACGCGGATCAGATTCAAGGCTTCTTCGATATCCCGGTAGATAACATCTACGGTTCGCCAGTACTGGTGGACGACATCGAAGATCAGCGTTTCGACAACCTGATGATCGTCTCCCCGGACATTGGCGGCGTGGTGCGTGCTCGCGCCGTGGCCAAGTCCCTGGGCGTGGATCTGGCGATCATCGACAAGCGTCGTGAGAAAGCCAACCACTCCGAAGTGATGCACATCATCGGTGACGTGGAAGGCCGTACCTGCATCCTGGTCGACGACATGGTCGACACCGCCGGCACCCTGTGCCACGCGGCCAAGGCTCTGAAGGAACACGGCGCCGCCAAGGTGTTCGCTTACGCGACTCACCCGGTACTGTCGGGCCGCGCCATCGAGAACATCGAGAACTCGGTACTGGACGAACTGGTGGTGACCAACACCATCCCGCTGTCCGCTGCCGCGCAATCCTGTTCGCGTATTCGTCAACTGGACATCGCGCCGGTTGTCGCTGAAGCGGTACGCCGCATCAGCAATGAGGAATCGATCAGCGCGATGTTCCGCTAGGAGCATGCTCACGATTTAGCGAGCTAGAGCCATGCAAGGCAGAAAGCGGCGAGGAAGCGGAGTTTACGAGTCTGTAAATGAGCATTCCGAGCCGCTTTCTAACGCAGCAGGGCCGACGCGCAGCAAATCGTGCCGCTGATGAAAACGCCTGGCCATTTGGCCAGGCATACCACTGAACCGCCCCGTCGCTGGTCGCAAGCGTAACGGGCGGTTTGGTTATTCTGGAGAAGTGAAATGACTGTTGAATTTACCCTGAATGCCGAAGCGCGTTCCGACCTAGGGAAAGGTGCGAGCCGCCGCCTGCGTCGTAACGCCAGCCTGGTTCCAGCCGTGATTTACGGTGGCGAGAAAGCCCCCCTGTCCATCAGCCTGGTTGCCAAAGATTTCGCCAAGCTGCTGGAAAACGAAGCGGCCTTCAGCCACGTGCTGAACCTGACCGTTGACGGCAAGAAAGAAAACGTCCTGATCAAAGCCCTGCAGCGCCACCCGGCCAAAGGCTTCGTTCTGCACGCTGACTTCATCCGCGTCGTTGCCGGCCAGAAACTGACCGCCCACGTACCGTTGCACTTCATCAACGAAGCCACCTCGGTTGGCGTCAAGAAAGGCGGCGGCGAAGTCCTGCACAGCCTGAACGAAGTCGAAGTTTCCTGCCTGCCGAAAGACCTGCCGGAATTCATCGAAGTCGACATCGCCAACGTCGAAATCGACCAGACCGTTCACCTGTCCGACATCAAACTGCCGAAAGGCGTTGAGCTGGTTGCTCTGGCCCACGGTAGCGATCTGCCGGTTGCCAGTATCCACCTGCCGCGCGTTCGTGTAGAAGACGCAGCTGAAGGCGAAGGCGAAAGCACCGCCGAGTAATTGGCGAGCTCCACACCTCGGTGTGGAACTGCTTTAGGAAAGGGCTCCTGTATGACTGCCGTACAACTGATCGTTGGCCTGGGTAACCCGGGCCCCGAATACGACCAGACCCGGCACAATGCAGGGGCCCTTTTCGTTGAGCGCCTGGCAGACAGCCAGCGCGTCAATCTCAGCGTCGATCGCAAGTATTTCGGCCTGGTGGGCAAGTTTGTCCATCAGGGTCGCGAAGTTCGTCTGCTCATCCCCACCACCTTCATGAACCGCAGCGGCCAGTCCGTGGCGGCGTTGGCGAATTTCTTCAAGATCAAACCCGAAGAAATCCTGGTGGCACACGACGAACTCGACATGCCTCCCGGCGTCGCCAAACTCAAACAGGGTGGCGGGCACGGTGGGCATAACGGGTTGCGTGACATCATCGCGCAACTCGGCAACCAGAATAATTTCCACCGCCTGCGGCTTGGCATCGGTCACCCCGGGCACGCCAGCATGGTCTCCAACTTCGTGCTCGGCCGCGCTCCGCGTGGCGAGCAGGAACTGCTGGATACCAGCATCGGCTTCGCCCTCGACGTCCTCCCGGAAATACTCGCCGGTGACTGGCCGGTAGCGATGCGCAAGCTGCACAGCCAGAAAGCCACTCTCTAACTTTATCTACCGCCTTTGGCGCGAGGGACACACCATGGGATTCAATTGCGGCATCGTCGGCCTACCCAACGTCGGCAAGTCCACCCTGTTCAATGCCCTCACCAAATCCGGTATCGCGGCCGAGAACTTCCCGTTCTGCACCATCGAGCCGAACAGCGGCATCGTACCGATGCCCGATCCGCGCCTCGACGCCCTGGCGGAAATCGTCAAGCCCGAGCGCGTGATCCCCACCACCATGGAATTCGTCGACATCGCCGGCCTGGTAGCGGGCGCGTCCAAGGGTGAAGGCCTGGGCAACAAGTTCCTCGCCAACATCCGCGAGACCGACGCCATCGCCCACGTGGTGCGCTGCTTCGAAGACGAGAACGTCATCCACGTCGCCAACAGCGTCGACCCCAAGCGTGACATCGAGATCATCGACCTCGAACTGATCATGGCCGACCTCGACAGCTGCGAGAAACAACTGCAGCGCGTCACCCGTACCGCCAAGGGCGGCGACAAGGAAGCCGTGGCGCAGAAAGCGCTGCTGGAAAAGCTCATCCCCCACTTCACCGAAGGCAAGCCGGCGCGCAGCCTGCTGAAAAGCCTGGGTGACGACGAGAAGCGCCTGGCCAAGACCTTCCACCTGCTGACCACCAAACCGGTGATGTACATCGCCAACGTGGCCGAAGACGGTTTCGAGAACAACCCGCTGCTCGATGTGGTACAGGCCATCGCTGACGAAGAAGGTGCCATCGTGGTACCGGTGTGCAACAAGATCGAGGCCGAGATCGCCGAGCTGGACGATCTGGAAGAAATGCAGATGTTCCTCGAGACCATGGGCATGACCGAGCCAGGCCTGAACCGCGTGATCCGCGCCGGTTACTCGCTGCTCAACCTGCAGACCTACTTCACCGCGGGCGTAAAGGAAGTCCGCGCCTGGACCGTCAAGGTCGGCGCCACCGCGCCACAGTCCGCCGCCGCGATCCACACCGACTTCGAGAAAGGCTTCATCCGTGCCGAAGTCGTCGCCTATGACGACTTCATCCAGTTCAAGGGCGAAGCCGGTGCCAAGGAAGCGGGTAAATGGCGCCTGGAAGGCAAGGAATACATCGTCAAGGACGGCGACGTGATGCACTTCCGCTTCAACGTCTGACCTCCCCCCAGGCCCGCCCACGAAGCCCCTCGAGCGCCCGCCCGAGGGGCTTCGTATTTCGCGGGCACCCACTTCCCAGCGATAACCGCAACACCTGCGCAACATTGCCCTCTATAAGATGAAGCCATTGCCTCGAGAGGGCTCGTCATGGACACGTTTTCCCGCCGCCTGATCCTCCACTACCTCGCCAGCCTCGGTGAGGCATCGAGCGCTACCGGAGCAACATCCGCCCCAGTTCCCGTCACGGCGAAAGTGGAAAAACTGCTGCTTCTGCGCAACGACTGGGTGCCGAACAACGGCAAGCATCCGGTGCTCGTCTATCGCCAGGCATTGAAGGACGAGGGGCTGCCGGCGCCATCCGGCACGCAGCGTCTGTTCGGTAAAAATGCCTGGCCCGCGCAATGGGTTGATGGCATCTATGACTATCACCACTACCACAGCAATGCCCACGAAGTGCTCGGCGTCATCCAGGGCGAAGCCCGGGTCATGCTGGGCGGCCCGGGCGGCCGGGAACTCAGCCTGCACAGCGGTGATGTATTGGTACTGCCGGCTGGCACCGGTCATTGCAACCTGGCCAGCAGCGACGACTTCCTCGTCGTGGGCGGATATCCGCAGGGCCAGCAGCCGGATCTCTGCCGTGCGGCACCGACGCCGGAACAGCAGCGCGCCATCGAACGGACGCCCTACCCGCATCGTGATCCCGTCTTCGGCTAGACAGCCCGAGCCTGCAAGGCCCCGCCTCGACACAGCGGCTATCAGCATGGCGCGCCTTGCCAAAAAACGGCTAAACGGTTGAAAGTGCGTAAATTATTATGCCCACTGGGGTTGACACGACACTGACGGATGCGGAAAATGCGCGCCACTCGGCTACGTAGCTCAGCTGGTTAGAGCATAGCATTCATAATGCTGGGGTCCGGGGTTCAAGTCCCTGCGTAGCCACCAAACAAAACAAGGGTTTACCGAAAGGTAAGCCCTTTTTTGTTTCTGGGGCAGACTACAAACAGACCACCGTACCTCACGCTTGGGCACGTAGTGGCTCAATCTCGTGCTCAATCTCTTCGCCATTGGCGGCAAAAGTCGTTGCTAACGAATAGTCGGTTTGCAGGTTCATCCAGAACTGAGCAGACGTATCAAAATAGCGCCCAAGGCGAATAGCCATATCTGCAGTCACCCCACGTCGCTCACGAACGATTTCATTCACCGTGGGAGCAGATACATGGAGCGCACGAGCCAGTGCAGCCGGGGAAATATCCAGCGGCTCTAGAAACTCTTCGCGAAGGATTTCGCCCGGATGGATGGGGCGCATACCGTTAATTGCCATGGTGCGACCTCCCTAGTGATAGTCGACTATTTCAACATTCGTCGGGCCGGCGTCCGACCACTCGAAACAAATGCGGAATTGATCATTGATTCTAATGCTGTACTGACCTACCCGATTTCCCTGCAATGCCTCAGGTAGAGACCGTAAGTCTCGAAGCTCAGTGGCCGCGTGCAGCATGGTTAACTTCCGCGTGGCGACATTGAGGATATTCTTCCACCGCCGCGAATCACCGGTTTCGAACAGAGCCCGAGTCTCTGGACACTTAAAGCTCAAAATCACGCTTTAATCCTTAACGTTAAGCGTTATAGATATACTACATCATTGCTCTGGATATTCAAGTGAACGCGTGGCCACTCTGCTGCAGCGGCGAGAGCCTCAGCGCTGATTCCAGATGATCAGGCGATAGATGCGCGTAACGCATGGTCATCGCAATGGATGAATACCCCAGGATGCGCTGCAGGCTGAGAATATCCCCTCCCCCTATCATGTAATGACTGGCGAAGGTGTGCCTCCCCCCCGATCATTAATCGGGGGCTGGTTCGGCTGCGCGGCTCAACTGACTAAATAGTCACAAGCCTACAATTTGATCCAGGTCGACTTAAGCTCAGTGTATTTGTCGAACGCATGCAGCGACTTGTCGCGACCATTGCCCGACTGTTTGAAGCCGCCAAATGGAGCAGTCATATCGCCTCCATCATATTGATTGACCCAGACGCTGCCAGCTCTCAAAGACTTGGCCGTCAGGTGCGCCTTGGAAAGGTCAGCGCTCCAGACGGCTGCCGCCAAGCCGTAGATCGTGTCGTTGGCGATCCTGACCGCCTCTTCTGCCGTGTCAAAAGCGATGACTGACATCACCGGGCCGAAGATCTCTTCTTGGGCGATTTTCATGGCATTGTTCACGCCATCGAAAATCGTAGGCTCGACATAGGTACCGCCCGTCTCCTCAAATATGCGTTTTCCACCCACCACCAGTTCTGCACCATCGGCCTGACCCGCAGCAATGTACGACAGCACCGTGTTCATCTGCTGAGTGTCGACCAACGCGCCCACCATGGTGGCCGGATCCAGCGGATTGCCGGGCTTCCAGACCTGCAACGCGTCGACGACCAAACCGAGGAACTCTTGCTTGATCGAACGTTCGACCAGCAAGCGTGAGCCGGCCGTACAGACTTCGCCCTGGTTATAGGCAATGGCACTAGCCGCCGCCTTGGCTGCCGCATGCAGGTCGGGGGCATCGGCGAAGACGATGTTAGGGCTCTTGCCGCCCGCCTCCAGCCAGACACGCTTCATATTCGACTCGCCGGCATATACCAGTAGCTGCTTGGCAATGCGTGACGAGCCGGTGAACACGACCGTGTCAACATCGTGGTGCAGCCCCAGCGCCTTACCCACCGTATGCCCGTGCCCGGGCAGCACATTAAGCACACCCTTGGGCAAACCGGCCTCGACCGCCAGCTGCGCGATACGGATCGCGGTCAGCGGTGATTTTTCTGATGGTTTCAGTATCACCGAATTGCCGGTAGCCAGCGCCGGGCCGAGCTTCCAGCAAGCCATGAGCAGCGGGAAATTCCAGGGCACAATCGCAGCCACCACGCCGACCGCTTCGCGCGTCACCAACCCCAACTGGTTGTGGGGCGTGGGTGCCACCTCATCGTAAACCTTGTCGATGGCCTCCCCGCTCCAGGCCAGTGCGATGACCGAGTTGGGCAGATCGATACCGATCGAGTCTTTGATCGGCTTGCCCATGTCCAAGGTTTCCAGCAGCGCGAGTTCCTCGGTGTGCTGCTTAATCAGCTCGGCGAAGCGAATCATCACCGCTTTGCGATGAGCAGGTGCAGCGCGGGACCAAGCACCGGATTCGAACGCGTTACGCGCGTTGCTTACCGCACGATCGGCATCGGCACTGTCGCAGCATGCAACCTTGACCAACAGCCGGCCGTCGATTGGACTGAGACAATCGAAAGTCTCGCCCGATACGGCAGTGGTGTAAGCACCATCGATGAACGCACGACCTTCGATCTTCAGCGCTTTGGCGCAGGCTTCCCAGTCGGTATGAGTCAAGGCGGTCATAAAATATCCTCTTTTATTGTTATTGAGTCAGAGCGAGATGCCGCCGTCAGTGATCACCGTTTGGCCCGTGGTCATACGCGCCGCGAAGCCCAGGTAAATGATCATCTCGGCGATGTCGGCAGTGGTGGCCCAACGCTTGAGCGGAGTGGCGCTTTCGGAGGTCTTCTTGTGATCTTCGGTCCATTCGATCGCCCAGCTGCTGATGACAGCGCCAGGGGCTACCGCGTTGACACGAACCTCAGGAGCCAGCGCCTTTGCGAGGTTCTTGGTGAGGTTGATCACGGCCGCCTTAGAGGCGCTGTAGCTGATACTGCTGCTGACTGAACTGAAGCCTGCAATGGACGCCGTATTGACGATCGCCCCACCGCTTTCTTTGAGCGCCGCCGCCGCCACTCGCGAGCAGCGGAATACGCTCATGAGGTTGGTATTGAGGATCAATGCCCACAGCTCTTCGGTCACATCGTCCAGTTGCCCGATCGGGATCGGCTTGCTCACGCCGGGTGTGCCAGCGTTGTTGACCAACAGATCGAGACGGCCAAGGTCGGCAACGGCCTTGAGCACCATGGCCTGCGCCGCCTGCGGATCCCCCAGGTCGCCCGGCGCGGCAATCGCCTGGCCGCCTGCGGAGATGATCGAGGCGACGGCCTCCGAACCACGGCTGTCGTCCGGCAGGTAGTTGATTGCCACGACAGCACCATAGCCTGCGAGCATTCGCGCAGTTTCGAGACCGATACCCGACGCAGCGCCCGTAATGAGCGCGGTTTTACCCTTCAAATCGAATGAAAGCATGATGATTCCCCGGAATTGAAAATACTTAGTAGTCAACGCCTTTGACGTTAAGTGCTGGCGGCTCGGTGTCGGCAATGTAGGTGTGGTACAGCTCGGCGAAGCGACCAGATGCAACCTGGTTCCAGATGAACAATTTGACCCAACCAAGCATCTCGGGATCATCGCGGCGTACGGCAATGGACACCAGATCAGGCGGGAACGGCGCCTCTCCAGCCATGGCGAAGGTAGGAAACTGCCCGCTCTTGAGCAGAGTGCTGGCAACAGCCGTGGCCTGCAGCACAGCATCGACCTTGCCCTGCTGCAAGGCCAGGAACGCTTCAGTGTCGTTGCCATAGCCGATGTAGGAAGTCTTGGCATCATTCCAGTTGGCGACGTCTTTCTTGAGCATCTGTTCGGTGGAAGTGCCGGTCACGCCGCCCAGGGTGTGCCCTTTGAGATCGCTGTACTGCTTGATACCGGTATCCTTGCGGGTGATGACGGCAGTGGTGTAATTCATGTACGGCTGGCTGAAGCCGACGGTCAAGCCGCGAGCGACGGTGTTACTAGTGGATGCGATCAACACGTCGATGCGATTGGAGACCAACGCTGGAATACGATCGGACGACGGCGTTTCGACGATTTCCGCCGTGGCCCCCAAAGCCTTGGCCATGTCTTTGCAATAAGCGACATCGAAGCCTTCGGGTTGGTTATCAGGGGTACGAAAACCTGACGGTGGGGAGTCGAGCATGACCCCGCAACGCAGTTTCTTCGCCTGCACGACCTTGTCCAGCGCCGAAGCGGCCTGGCTTGCAGGAACGACTGATATGCCAGCTACGGCGGCCAGAACGGTGCACAGCATGAGTTTTTGAACGTTCATGATTTACCCTCAGAATGATCGATGGGTGCTGCAAATCCCGCCCGGCGACATTGGGTCGACGAGCGCTGATACCGATGGTGAAACAGGTGATGAATCAGTGATGCTCGCGACGCAGGAATTTCTGCGTGTGCTCGCTGGTCGGTTGCCCCAAGACCTGGGCCACCGTGCCGATTTCTGCAACGGTGCCCGAATGAAGGAATGCGACCCGGTCACTGGAATTGCGCGCAAAGGCAATGTCGTGGGTGACCACCACCATAGTCATTCCCTCCTTGCGCAGCATGCGCATGGTGTCCAGCACCTCGCCCACCAGCTCCGGATCCAACGCTGAGGTCACTTCGTCGAACAACATGTAACTGGGCTTCATGGCCAACGCTCGGGCGATCGCAAGGCGCTGTTGCTGGCCCCCTGACAAACGCGAGGGCAGCAGATCAGCCTTGCCGCCCAGGCCAACGTGTTCCAGATGACTGGCGGCCAGTTCGCTAGCCTCACGGCGGCTTTTGCCTGCTACCAGTCGCGGTGCCAGAGCCACGTTTTCCAGCGCCGTGAGGTGCGGAAACGCATTGAACTGCTGGAATACGATGCCCAGCTTCTGGCGCAGCTTATTCAGATCCGTCTTGCGGTCATGCACATCGATGCCGTCGACCTTGATATGGCCCCCCTGGATCGGCTCCAGCGCGTTGATGCACTGCAGCAGCGTCGATTTTCCGGAGCCGCTGGCACCCAACAGACAAAGCAGTTCGCTTTTATGCACATCCAGGTCAATACCCTTGAGAATCTCGATATTGCCAAACTGCTTACGAACCCCACGGATCTCGATCACAGTGCCATCCTCCGCTCAAGGCGTGCGCTGTAGCGCGACACCGGGTAGCAAATCACAAAGTAGAAAAGTCCCACGCCCAGCAGTAACAGCAAGGCTTCATTGGTGCGTGTGATGAGAATCTGCGATGACTTCATGAACTCGACATAGCCCACGACGCTGACCAACGCAGAGTCCTTTGCCAGACCCAGCAGCAGGCCGACCCAGGCAGCGAAACTGGTACGTACAGCCAGCGGAGCACTGATAAAGAAGAACTCCTGCAAACCACTCATGCCCAGTGAACGTGCCGAGCGACGGTAGGTTTGCGGTACTGAGGCGAGGCCCGCGCGCACCACCTCCGCAGTGACCACCGCCATTGAAGAGCTGAGGACAATTACGCATAGCCAGAAGGTGTCGAAGTTCGCACCTGCCAGCGATAGGAAGCTGTTGGCGAGCACCAACTGGATAATCAATGGCACGCTGCGCACTACGTCGATGTAGGGGGCTGTGACTACCCGCAGAAACACCGAGCTGAAGCGCATCCATCCCAGCGCGATGCCCAGCAACGTGCCGAACGACCCGGCCACCAGAGTCACCCACAAGGTACGCCCTGCTCCTTGCAGCAAGAACAGTGCGTCGCGCCAATGCAAGCCCGGATCAGACAAGACGAATTGCATGGTTAGACCCTCAGCCAGCGCCGGAACACCACGCGTGCACCCAGCTCAATGAACTTGGCCATCACGTAGTAGATCAAGGCGGTAATTAAGAAAAACTCAAAGCTGCGGAAGCTCACCGACTGCGCCGATTGCGCGGAGCCGGACAACTCATGTAGGCCAACCAACATGCCCAGCGAGGTGTTGAGCAGAGCCCACACTGCCTGGGTGACGTAGCCATAAAAGACAATGCGCAGCAGTTGCGGGAAGATCACGTGCAAATAGCTTTGCAATCGCGTGAGCCCGAGGGAACGCGCCGCAGACAGTTGCTGTTTGTGGACGGCCGCCAGCCCGCCGCGAAAGATCTCGGCCAGGTAACCCGCGTTGTTGAATGACAGCGCAATCAGCACCGCCGCGTAACTGCTGATCTGGATCCCCAGGGAGCCAAGGCCGAAGTACATCATGTATATCTGAAACAGCACCGGTGTGTTGCGCGCCAACTCCACCCAGGCACTGGCGAACCTGTATGCGGAGCCCTCCCCTTGCTGGCGCCAGAGCGCCAGTGCCAACCCTGCCACCGTACCGAACAACATCGACAAGATGGCGATCTGTAGCGTCAGCCACGCACCCGCCAGCAGCTGGGGTAGCGCATCCCACACCATCGACCAATAAAAAACATACCCAAACATGCGTCAGCACCTCTATGAACGGCACGGGCACTAGCCCGCCAGACAACGAGTCCGGAGTCGAACTCAGACTGGGGCAGACTTGCAAAAAACTTGCTCATGAGCGCTGTGCCGCGCTTATTTTTTATTATTGGTGTAGCGACTTCTTGATGCATGGCCCGGGGCGTCTAGTGCGTGGGCCTCGGGCATTGGAAATGCGTGATGTGATCAGCCGCGCAGGCCAATGTTTTCGATGGGCCCCAGTTCGCGTTCGATCAATGGCACTACTTCGGTCGCGAAGCGCTCCAGCGATCGCTTGGCACGCGCCAAAGGCATGCAACCAAACTGGAAGTTACAGGCGTAATGTATCGGGTTCAGCCGCTGGATATCCTGAATCATCCGTACCGCCACCTCTTCAGCCGAGCCAATCACCGTGTTCGCAGTGTACTGCTCGATGGTCTGCTCTCCTGGCACTGCCTGATCCCGGATGAAATGCCCGTCCATCGGCAGTGTGTTGTGGCGCAAATGGTTAGCCATGCGGCCGACGTAACGCGCGCGTTCTCCGGCCTCCAGCGCCTCGCTGCGGCTGTCGGTGACATGTACGTATTGCATGATCGACAGCGGTTTGGCCGCTGGGTCGCAGCCGACCTGCCGCCAGTTGTCGCCCAGCCCGTCGACCATCTTGTACAGAACCGGCGACCCCAGGGTGCTTGCCGCCAGAAACGGTATGGCGTCGGTATTCTTGAAGCGCTCAAGCAATGCCGGTTGCGTTGAGGTGTAGTACACAGGCGGCATCGGTTTCTGCACCCCGCTAACCGCGAAAGTGGTATGAGGCACCTGAATGTGCTTGCCCTGATACTCCACCTCCCCACGGGTGAGCGCCTGCTCGATCACGTCCCAGGACTCCAGGAACAGGCCGACCTTGTCATCGATGGGAATACCGTAGCGCTCGAATTCAAACAATTGATAGCCGGTTCCCAGGCCGATCACCGCGCGCCCTTCGGACTGGATATCCAGGAAGGCGATTTCTTGCGCCAGACGCAGCGGGTTGTACAGCGGCAGCACCAGCACACCGGCTCCCAGCTTGATCTTCGAGGTCCAGCCAGCGGCGTAGCTCATCATCATCAGCGGCGAGGGGCACGACGAGTAATTGCAGAAGTGATGCTCGGCAAACCAAGCGATATCAAAGCCGGCTTGCTCGGCAGCTTGCACCATCTGCCTGGTATCGGACATGACGCCAGCGACGCCAGCAGCATGATCGCGAAGGGTCATCAGACTGAAAATCCCGAACTTCATTGGGTTACTCCTGAGTGGGTTCGTTTAAACAGCGGCCGCCAAGGGGGCGGTGCCGACATAAAGACCGTTTTGGTAGATCAGCGGGCTGATTTCCTCAGCAAAGCTCAACGCCTTGACTCGACCGATCACCACAATGTGGGTGCCATAGGCAAGGGTGGTCTCAACTTCACAAAAAAGATTCACCTGAGCGTCAGCCAAGTAAGGCACACCGTTCTCCCCCGCGTGCCAAGTGCCCTCGCAGAAGCGCTCGGCGCCTTTGAGGCGTCCACCGAAGCTGCTGGAGACCGCTACATGTTCGCTGCGCAGGACATTCACACAGAAGTGTTGCGAAGCAGTGAGCGCCGGCACCATTGAGGCACTGGAATTGATGCAGGTGATGATTGATGCAGGCTCCGCACATAGCGATGTAACAGCAGTGGCGGTGAGCCCGAACCACTGATCTTCATGGGTACAGGTGATCACACTGACGCTGGCCGCCAGGCGGCGCATCGATGATTTGAAACGATCCTGGAGGTTCTGCTGGAGGTCACCGACGCTCATGGAATTCATCTCATCAAGGCTATTCGACGACCAAAGAATTGATGATTGTCAACAATTGGTCAAGCACTGTCTTTTAGTTTTTTTATCGATCCTGGCAATTTGACAACACGCTTGACAGTCCGACACATTGTTGACAATCATCAATAAATATCTCCCAACAACAGAAGCCAGGCCACCCATGACCCAAATCACAAAACTCAAGTCCGGCAGCATTCTTGAAGAGAAAGAGAGCTTTTCCCGTGCTGTCGTGGTCGACAATTGGATATTCATGTCGTTGACTTCAGGCCGTGACTACAAGAGCAGGGTCATGCCCAACACTGCGGTGGGTCAGGCAGAGAACGCACTGCGTAACGTCGAAGGCGCGTTGCAGGCCGTCGGCTCACAGTTGAGCGATGTTGTGCGCTCGCGAATTTTTATTCCCCATCAAGCGGATGTCAGCGCGGTAATGGCATTAATTGGTGAGCGCTTTCGTGGCATCGACCACGCTCACTGCGTGACCTGCTCACCGCTGGGTGGTTCGGAGTACTTGTTCGAAATTGAAGTCACGGCCTACAAGGGCGCCGGGGCAGGATCACAGGAACGCCTGACCATCAGCTTGTAACCACCAACGCCACGTCTGCTGGCAGGCACGTAGCCCGGCGAGCCGGAGGTTCTGAAGCCTCAGGTGTATCGTCGGCACGATAGGTTCGGGCTTGGCGGCTCTGGTGCCGCTGAGGATCAGGTCACCGCCAACGCGCCGTTGAGCAAATTCGTAGAACAATGCTGATTATCAACAATAATCCACGTATGATGCTGCGATTACTCAAACGGCGATAACTCTCGGCACTTCAGCACAAGGCCCATGATTCGCTTCACAGACATATGCAGGATGGATTGAAAAAAATGGTTGCCAAAAACAAAACGGTGGGTGTCACACTGGCGCCAATGTCGAACATGGAAAGTGCCCAACACGCAGCCGATCAAATTCGCGCAGCGATCATCCAAGGTCAGTTCCGCCCTGGCGACCGCCTGATCGAGAAACAGCTAACCGAACAATTGAATCTGTCACGTCATCCTGTACGCGAAGCATTGCGCAGCCTAAGCCGTGAAGGCCTGGTGGAAATGCGCGTAAATCGTGGTGCGGTGGTCGCCGAACTCGACACTAATGCGATTCTGGAGGTCTATTCGATTCGCTCAGTACTGGGCAAACTGGCACTCAAAGCCTTGATCACCACTCCCAAAGCGCTGACGCCAGCCGTACTCAAAAAACTTGAAGCGCTTGCTAAAAAAGCGATAAAGCTGGCTCGGCAAGAGAACCAGGCCAATTCGATCGCCAACGATATGCAATTCCAAAGCAGCATCGTTCAGGCCAGCGGTCTAGAGCGCTGTGCGCGTTATTTCGATGAACTGACCGCTGAAGTCCACCGTTTCAACAACCTTTCGCGTATTGCCTATATTGATCGAGAGGCGGACGCGATCAATTACATACTAGGATTGTATGAGGCGATTGAGGCACGTGACCTATCGAAGGCCGAAGGTATCTGGCAGCGTAAATTCAGCCGCGCTGCGGAACGTTTTATCGAACACACAACTGTATCTGCAACAGCTGACAAACTGCAGGTCAGTTAACCAGCGATATTTCATGATCATGCGGGAGACATTTAAATACGTTATCCCTTCCAGGCAGCCGGATGGCGATACCAGATCGGTGGATATTGATGCGGGGTAGACGGTCGGAGTCCGGTGGAGTACAAAACACTCCTCCCAAGCAGTAACAATTCCTTAACCTGTATGCCTGCGTGTATGCCCGACTGTGTAAAATCAAGGGATTACCGAAAGGTAAGCCCTTTTTTGTTTCTGAGGCGAACCAAAAACAGGCTACATCCCGACTATCAGCGACACCACTGTCGTTCACAGGGCACACCATCATTGTTCCCATCCATCTTCACGCCAGAACAATTGCGTAGAAAGAACGTAGCCTCCTCGCAAGACGTCATCTGAGAACAGTGAAGGCGGCCATCACATTGATATCTAGACGCAGCCTGTGGCTTTGGCTGCGGATCGGTCGATGGGAACGAAGGAAGAAAGCGCTCTAAAGAGAACGACTGAGCCGGCTGCTTAATAACGGGATTGCTCAACACCGATCCATCCTGGCCAATATTGGCGATGACCGGGCTTTCAGGCTTCTTCATATAGAAGTGCCAGAAAGCAAACCCCAGGATCAGCACCACAATCCACTTCTTCACTCTCGCACTCCATTTGCCCCAAGGGCTGCACACAAACGCATGCAGACTAGGTTACAACATGGCCCGACTGGCTGAGAGGAGAAAGCCTCAGCATGTGGTCGGAGTGCGATCAGGCACATAACGAGCAGCCACTATGCCGTCAGGGCAGCTTTATCGAATTGGACGGATGTGCTGAATCGTCGCAAGCCGACAGTGTTCGACTATTCAAGCAGCAGCTCGACCACCAGAAAGATGCTGGAGATGCCGCACAGCAGCACCCCGAGCCAGAAGAACGAAGCGCCGCGCTGTACCGGGGTGTCGATCACCGCGTGTTTGGGGAAGGCGGGGTCATAACGAACCGGCACCACATCGCCTTTGCGGTAGTGGCGCCAGTTGCTCATGCTGCTTTCATGCGTGTGCAGGTGGCCGTGTTCGTCACGCCATTCGAAACGCGGGTAGCGGCTCGGCGCGTTGAGCCCCCAGGCGCTGGCGATGATCCGTCCTTGCGCCTGCTGCCAATCCCGGCTGGCACGACGACGGGACAGACCAATGCCCATCAGCACAGCACCGACGCAGCCGAATACCAGGGCAAGAAATACGGAAACGGGCATGACTGACTCGAATAGTGGAACTTGAACAATAGGCGTATCAAGTGCGCCGAAGTTCATGGAAAAAAGACACCGTTCGGCAGCATGTGGGTCGTGCAAGACCTCCACGTCATGTCCGGCGCTCGTCGAACGAACACCCTGCCAGCTCCTCCGTAAATTTAGGTTGAGTTTTCTGCAACCTGTTCCTGTCCATAATCATGGATATGGAATAAGGAGAGTCACCCATGAAAATCACGCCTACCCTCAGCGTATTGCTCGGCACTCTGCTGGTCACCGGCCTCGCCCATGCGGCCGACCCTGCAGAGCAGGAACCTGCCCGCGAGGCTTACCAGAATCAGGTGTTGCAACAGCAGCCCGATCAGGAAGACCCGGAATCCAAGGATCCGATGCACATCGGCCAACTCAAGGAAGGCACGCCCGCGCCGCACAAATACTGGCGCGACGATTACGCTATCAAGGATCTGAAAAAGCACAACCTGCCCGAGCCTGAAGACAAGGAACACGAGCACTGGGTGAAGATCGGTACCGACTACGTATTGCTGAACAACAATACCGGCACCATCCAGCGCATCATCAAGGCCAAGTAAGCGCTCTGGCGCAGCATGCCGACACGGAAAAAAGCTCATTAGCGCCGCGCAAGTAGCTATCATTCACAAACGTGTCCGCCATGCGTGCGTGTCGGCCCTTTCTCTTCTAGGGATGGATGATGAAAGCTTCAGTTCGTAAACCCTATAGCCCGCGTAGCGAGCTGATACGCGGTGCCGCGGCTATGGCCGTCGGCGCCGCGCTGGCTTATGGAGGCACCTACCTGTTCGCCCTGCTGCGACCCGCGTCGCAACCGGCTGCGCCAGAGGTCGTCACCGCGGTACCGCCCCTTGCGGTGCGCACGCCCCTTGTCGTCACCAACGCGCCTGCGCCAGGCGAAGATCCCTGGTGGCGCGGCGACGCCGAGTTCTGGCAAGAGCAGGCACGCCTGAACAGCGCGGTAGTGGCTCCGCAGTACCGCGATCTGCAATTGGCCTGGTTCGAGCGGATGGCGGCCAATGCCAAGCAGCGCGCCCTGTTGGGCGCCACGGGCAGCGAACCGCTCGCCGTACCGGCCAAGGAAGCGCAAACCACCGAGCTGCATATCACCGAGACCGCGCGTCGCTAACGGCAGCGCCCCTCCCCCAATTACTGGCGCTTTCGTCGCCCCGTGCCCGTCTGACGGAACGCTTGCCCTCAGCACTGCTCAAAAGCCTGCCTGACCCCGTGCAACACGCACCTTTGCACGTTGACGCAAGCATAATGCCGCCCCAGCGCCCGCCCTGAATCGCAGCGGGCCTGCGCATACCGTTGGAGCCCTTGATGGAATTCATTCACCTGGTTATCGATTTCATTCTGCATATCGACCAGCACCTGGCGACCCTGATCGCCCAATACGGCACGTGGATCTACGCGATCCTGTTCCTGATCGTGTTTTGCGAAACCGGCCTGGTGGTGACGCCCTTCCTGCCAGGTGATTCACTGTTGTTCGTGGCGGGCGCGATCGCCGTGCACGGCAGCATGAACGTGCACCTGCTGGTGCTGTTACTGATCACCGCGGCGATTCTCGGCGATGCGCTGAACTACACCATAGGCCGCTTCATGGGCGAGAAGCTGTTCAGCAACCCGGACTCGAAGATCTTTCGCCGCCGTTATCTGGACATCACTCAAGGCTTCTACGCACGTCATGGCGGCAAGACCATCATCCTCGCGCGCTTCGTGCCCATCGTACGCACCTTCGCGCCATTCGTAGCCGGTATGGGCCGGATGAGGTATGTCCACTTCGCTGCCTACAACGTGGTCGGCGCGATTCTCTGGGTCACTCTGTTCACCTACGGCGGCTACTTCTTCGGCAACCTGCCTGCGGTGCAAAGCAACCTGCACTACCTGATCATCGGCATCATCATCGTGTCGATCCTGCCGGGTATGATCCAGTTGGTTCGCCACAAGGTGAACGGCTCGGCTCGCGCGCAGATACCGTAACGGGCGGCACGCAGATATGAAAAAGCCCCGGAAATCCGGGGCTTTTTTTGGCCTGAACGAAGTGGCTCAGGATTGCGGTGCGCGGGCCGCGGTCTGGGTACGTTCGTTCCAGCCACCACCGAGTGCCTTGTACAGGTTGATCTCGCTGGTGAGCTGCGACAGACGCACACCGATCAGCTCCTGCTGTGCGCTGAACAGCTGACGCTGAGCATCGAGCAGGGTCAGATAGCTGTCCACGCCGGTACGGAAGCGGCGGTCGGCGAGGTTGTAGTAGCTCTCCGAGGTTTCCACCAGGCTGCGCTGAGCCTGCAGTTGCTCTCCGTAGGTGCCACGAGCAGCCAGGCCATCGGCGACCTCCCGGAAGGCAGTCTGCACCGCTTTCTCGTAGCTCGCCACCTGGATGTTCGTCTGGATCTCGGCATAGTCGAGGTTGGCGCGCAGACGCCCGGCCGTGAAGATCGGCAGGTTGATCTGCGGCTGGAACAGCCAGGTACCCGAACCACCATCGAACAGCCCCGACAGCTGGCTGCTGGCTGTCCCGGCATTGGCGGTCAGGCTGATGCTCGGGAAGAACGCGGCACGCGCGGCACCGATGCTGGCATTGGCGGCAAGCAGTTCACGCTCGGCCTGCAGCACGTCCGGACGACGCTGCAGCAAATCGGACGGCAGGCCAGCCGGGATGTCGGCCAGCAGTTGTTTGTCCAGGCCTTCACCTTGCGGAAGATCGGCTGGCACGGCGCCGCCCAGCAGCACGCCCAGGGCGTTGCGATCCTGGGCGACCAGACGGGTGTACTGAGCCAGGTTGGCCTGAGCGGTCTGCACCGAAGTACGGGCCTGGCTCAGGGCCAGGGCGTCGGTCACGCCGACATCGAAGCTGCGCTGAGTCAGCTCCAGGCTGCGCTGGAAGGTGCCCAGGGTGTCGCGAGTCAGACGTAGCAGTGCTTCGTCGGCCTGCAGGGTCAGGTAGGCGTTGGCCACACTGGCGATCAGGCTGATTTGCGTACTGCGCTGCGCTTCCTCGGTAGCGAAGTACTGTTGCAGGGTCTGCTCGTTGAGGCTGCGCAGACGTCCGAAGAAATCCACTTCCCAGGCATTTACGCCGACGGTGGCGCTGTACTGCCCGCTGACGGTCGAGCTACCGGTCTGCGACAGGTCAGCCGGCAGGCGCTGACGCGAACCGCTGCCATCGGCCGAGATGCTGGGGAACAGCTCGGAACGCTGGATGCGGTACTGGGCGCGGTAGGCCTCGACGTTCAGCGCTGCGACGCGCAGGTCGCGGTTGTTGTTCAGCGCGGTTTCCACCAGCCGCTGCAACGCCGGGTCACGCAGGAATTCGCGCCAGCCAAGATCGGCCGCTGCGACCGAGCCCTGAACCGTGCTGCCCTCGTACGCCTGGCCCTGGGGCCAGGCACCTTCTACCGGCGCCTGCGGGCGCTGGTAGTCGGGGATCATGGTGCAGCCGCTGAGCACGATGCTCGCGACTGCCAGAGACAACAGGGACTGCCTCACAGGCCGGCCTCCTTCTCGTTGGTTTCTTTGTCGCTCTTGTCCTTGAACATGGAGCTGACCAGTACGTAGAACAGCGGGATCCAGAAGATCGCCAGAACCGCGGCCGTGAACATACCACCGATCACACCGGTACCGATGGCGTGCTTGCTGCCTGCCCCCGCGCCGCTGGAGACCGCCAGCGGAACCACGCCGAGGATGAACGCCAGCGAGGTCATGATGATCGGACGCAGACGCATGCGGCAAGCTTCCACTGCGGCTTCGACATGGCTCTTGCCCTGCTCGTGCAACGCCTTGGCGAATTCGACGATAAGAATCGCGTTACGCGCCGACAAACCGATGGTCGTGATCAGCCCCACCTGGAAGAACACGTCGTTCGACAGCCCACGACCCAGGGTGAACAGCAGCGCGCCGATGATACCCAGCGGAACCACGAGCATGACCGAGAACGGAATCGACCAACTCTCGTACAGAGCCGCCAGGGCGAGGAACACCACCAGCAGGGACAGCGCATAGAGCGCTGGCGCCTGAGAACCGGAAAGGATTTCCTCGTAGGACTGCCCCGTCCAATCGAAACCGATACCTTGCGGCAGTTGACTGGCAATCTCCTCGACCGCAGCCATGGCCTCACCCGAACTGCGGCCAGGAGCCGGCTCACCGAGGATCTCGATAGCGCTCACGCCGTTGTAGCGCGACAGCTTGGGCGAACCGTACGTCCACTCACCCGAGGCGAACGCGCTGAACGGCACCATCTGGCCCTGGTCGTTACGAACATGCCACTTGTCGAGATCTTCCGGACTCATCCGCGAGGTGGTTTCACCTTGCAGATAGACGCGTTTGACCCGGCCTTTGTCGATGAAGTCATTGACGTAGCTACCACCCCAGCCGACCTGCAGGGTGCTGTTGACGTCCGACAGGGAGACACCGAGGGTGCGTACCTTCTCGTCATCGATAAGCAGCTTGTATTGCGGCTCGTCCAGCAGGCCGTTGGCGCGAACGCTAGCCAGAGCTGAGTTTTCTCGGGCCAGTTGCAGGAACTTGTCACGGGCTTCGTTCAGTGTGGCCTGACCAACGCCGGCACGATCCTGCAGGAACAGGTTGAAGCCGGTGGCGTTACCCATTTCCATTACCGCTGGCGGGGCGAAGGCGAAGACCATGGCATCGCGGAACTCACCGCCGAAGAATCGGCCCTGAGCACGCTGCGCCAGATCGAACACGCTGGTGCCGGCGGCCGTACGCTCGGACCACGGTTTGAGCATGATGAATGCCATACCCGAACTCTGGCCACGGCCGGCGAAGTTGAAGCCGGTCACGGTGAATACCGAGTTGACCACATCCTTCTCGTCTTCCAGCAGGTACTTGCGCATGTCATCAACGACAGCCTGGGTACGTTCGGCGCTGGAGCCCGACGGTGTCTGCACCTGGGCGAACAGAACGCCCTGATCTTCTTCGGGCAGGAACGCCGACGGAATCAGGGTGAACAGCCAGGCCATCGCCGCGACGATTACCGCATAGATGATCAGGAACGGAGCCTTGCGCTTGATGACACTGCGCACGCCACGCTCATAGCCATTGACGCTGCGCTCAAACGTGCGGTTGAACCAGCCGAAGAATCCACGCTTCTCGTGGTGGTCGCCCTTGGCAATCGGCTTGAGCAGGGTGGCGCACAGTGCCGGTGTGAAGATCAGCGCGAGGATTACCGAAAGCACCATGGCCGAAACGATGGTGATGGAGAATTGCCGGTAGATCACCCCCACCGAGCCGCCGAAGAAGGCCATCGGCAAGAGCACTGCCGATAGCACCACGCCAATGCCCACCAACGCGCCCTGGATCTGGCCCATGGATTTACGCGTCGCTTCGAGCGGCGACAGCCCCTCTTCGCGCATCACCCGTTCGACGTTTTCGACCACCACGATGGCATCGTCCACCAACAGGCCGATGGCCAGAATCATGGCGAACATGGTCAGGGTGTTGATGCTGTAACCGAACACCGCGAGCACACCGAACGTACCCAGTAGTACCACGGGTACAGCAAGGGTCGGGATCAGGGTGGCCCGGAAGTTCTGCAGGAACAGGTACATCACCAGGAAGACCAGCACGAAGGCTTCGATCAGGGTCGTGATCACGCCGTTGATCGACTCTTGCACCACTGGCGTGGAGTCGTAAGGCATGACCACTTCCATCCCTGCCGGGAAGAAGGGCTTCAACTCGTCGATGGTGGCGCGAATCGCCTTGGCGGTATCCAGGGCGTTGGCACCCGTGGCCAGGCGGATTGCCAGACCGGAAGCGGCATTACCATTGAATTGCGCGCGAACGTTGTAGTTCTCACCGCCCAGTTCGACTCGAGCGACATCGCCGAGGCGTACCTGGGAACCATCACGATTGACCTTGAGCAGAATGTCGCGGAACTCCTGCGGCGTCTGCAGTCGGGTCTTGCCGATGATGGTGGCGTTGAGCTGCTGACCAGGCGCGGCCGGCAGACCACCGAACTGACCGGAAGATATCTGTACGTTCTGCGCTTCCACAGCAGTACGTACATCGACCGGGGTCAGTTGGAAGTTGGTGAGCTTGGCTGGATCCAGCCAGATACGCATGGCGTATTGGGCGCCGAATACCTGGAAGTCACCGACACCTGGAGTCCGCGAAATCGGATCCTGCATATTGGCGACGATGTAGTTGGAGAGATCCTGGTTGGTCATGCTGCCGTCGGTAGAAACCACGCCGATAACCAGCAGGAAGTTCCTCACCGACTTGGTAACCCGCAGCCCCTGTTGCTGAACCTCTTGAGGCAGCATCGGAGTCGCCAGCTGCAACTTGTTCTGTACCTGAACCTGGGCGATATCCGGGTTGGTGCCCTGGTTGAAGGTAACGATGATCTCCATGCTGCCATCGGAGTTACTCGCCGAGCTGATGTAGCGCAGCCCGTCGATACCGTTGAGCTGCTGCTCGATCACCTGAACCACGGTGTCCTGCACGGTCTGTGCGGAAGCACCCGGATAGTTGACCTGAATACTAACGGCCGGGGCCGCGATGCTCGGGTACTGGTTGACCGGCAACTTGAGGATGGACAGACCGCCCGCCAGCATGATCACCAGCGCGATCACCCAGGCAAAGATCGGCCTGTCGATGAAGAAATTCGACATCGTGTAATCGCTCCTTAGCGGTTGGCAGCCTGGTCGGAAGCCGACGCCTGCGGTTCAGCTACATTCTTCGCTTCGGTGGTCTTCACTTCGGCGCCTGGTTGCACGAACTGCAGACCTTCGGTGATCAGCTTGTCGCCAGGGTTCAGACCCTCGAGAACCAGCCAGCGGTTGCCGGCGGTACGCTCGGCCTTGAGCTGACGCAACTCGACCTTGTTCTCGGCATTGACCACCAGCGCGGTCGGATCACCCTTGGAATTGCGCGTCACACCTTGCTGCGGTGCGAGGATGGCTTTCTGATTGACGCCAGCGGCAAGCCGCGCGTGAACGAACATGCCCGGCAGCAGGTTGTGATCCGGGTTGGGGAACACGGCACGCAGGGTTACCGAACCGGTGCCTTCATCGACCGACACTTCGGTGAATTCCAGTTTTCCTTCGTGCTCGTAGTTGCTGCCGTCTTCCAGACGCAGTTGAACCTTGGCAGCGTTCTCGCCGGCCTTCTCCAACTGACCGCTTTCCAGTTCGCGGCGCAGGCGCAGCAGATCCTTGGTCGGCTGGGTCACGTCGACGTAGATCGGGTCGAGCTGCTGGATGGTCGCCATGGCGTTGGTCTGGCCGTTGCTGACCAGAGCCCCCTCGGTTACCGCAGAACGGCCGACACGACCAGCGATTGGCGCCAGCACCTTGGTGTAACGCACGTTGATACGAGCCTGCTCCAGCGCAGCCTCTGCCTGCAGGCGCGCCGCCTGGGCTTCGTCGTAGGCCTGGCGGCTCACGGCCTGATCGGCGACCAGATCCTTGTAACGCTCGGCCAGAGACTTGGCCGATGCCAGTGTCGCCTGGGCGCTCTTCGAGGCCGCCTCGTAGACCGACGCATCGATCTGATACAGCTGCTGGCCGGCTTTGACTTCCGAGCCTTCCTGGAACAGGCGCTTCTGGATGATGCCATCGACCTGCGGACGCACCTCGGCAATGCGATACGCAGCGGTACGACCCGGCAACTCGGTGGTCAGGGTGTAGGACTCGGCCTGCAGCGTAACGATACCTACGGTAGGCGCTTGCTGGGGTGGTGGCGCTGCATCTTCGCTGCAACCAGCGAGCGTCAGCGTGGCCAGAGCGATAGCGGAAACCAAAGCGGCGAAGGCTGGCTTCTTCTGCATCTGAAAGAACCTCATTGTCATATTGATTCGAGCCGCGCGGGCGGTACCTGGCAGATAGCCGAGGTGGATACTGGGAATAGAGCGCAAATATACTTACATCCGAGAATGTTTGTAAACGCATCTTTTGTGTAACACTGTGGCCTGTCCGTAACCCTGATCCAGGGTTTTCATCCACTTATCGATCTTTTCAACACGCGGAACCTGCTCAGATGGCGAGACGCACCAAAGAGGAAGCCGAAGAAACCCGAACGCACATTCTTGATGCGGCCGAGCGGGTGTTCTATGCCAAGGGCGTGTCCGGCACCTCCCTCGCGGACATCGCGGCTACGGCCGGCGTGACTCGGGGCGCTATCTACTGGCACTTTCAGAACAAGGTCGACGTATTCCAGGCCATGCTCGACCGCCTCATGTTGCCCCAGGAAGAACTGGCCCGTGCCTGCGAAAGCGAGGACGAGCCCGACCCACTGGGCAACATGCGCCAGTTGTTGGTGC
Organism: Phytopseudomonas daroniae; assembly: GCF_004327285.1. Classification (GTDB taxonomy): domain Bacteria; phylum Pseudomonadota; class Gammaproteobacteria; order Pseudomonadales; family Pseudomonadaceae; genus Aquipseudomonas; species Aquipseudomonas daroniae. The sequence goes on along the minus strand of NZ_QJUI01000025.1, from coordinate 19,769 downwards.
AGCTACTTCTGCGCATGCACAGCGATGCCCAATGTCGCCGCGTTGGAGAAATCCTGCAATACAAATGCGAATACACCGCGGAACTCGGCGACCTGCGCCAGCAGATGCAGGCATTCAACCAAGATTGCGATCAGCGCATTGCAAGGACGTTACGCAATGCCGTGAATCGCGGCCAACTGCCCGCCGATCTGGATTGCCAACGCGCGGCTATCTGCCTGCATGCCTACATGGATGGCATCCAGGCCCACTGGCTGCTCAACCCCGAAGCCTACGATCTCGGCGCCCATGCCCATGCCATGGTGGAAGCGATGATCGATATGCTGCTGTATAGCCAGGCCTTGCGCACAGCCTGAGCCGAAAGCCGCCGCCCGCGGTCACAATTGCATGATCGACCGTCGGAGAAATGCCATGCGCCTCGCAGGATCACTGCGTCACCTGACCATTGTGCTGCTGATATCGGCCCTCACCGCCTGCGCCACGCTGGCACCGCGCGACCCGCTGCAGATCGACCTGGTCGGTCTGGAACCGCTACCCGGCGAGGGGCTGGAAATGCGTTTTGCAGTGAAGCTGCGGGTACAGAACCCCAACGAGAGCGCCATCGACTTCAATGGCGTGTCGCTGCAGCTGGATATAAACGATCAGCCTCTGGCACGCGGCGTCAGCGACCAGAGCGGCCAGGTACCGCGCTTCGGCGAAACCGTGATCAGCGTGCCAGTGACCATTTCCGCCTACTCGGTATTTCGCCAGGCCTGGGGCGCCAGCGGCTATCAGCCCGGCCAGAGTTTGCCGTATCAGCTACGCGGCAAACTCGCCGATGGCCTGTTCGGCACTCGCCGCTTCAGCGACAGCGGGCAACTGACCTGGCCACCAGCGCAGCCCTGAGAGTGCGGGTCACCGGGCAGGATCAGCGTCTGGCTCGACCTCTTTTTCGCCCGGCTCCTTGCCCTCTTGCGAATAATGCTCGATGACGGCATTGAGCTCGGCGCCAAACAACAGCACCGCGCAAGAGATGTACAGGTACAACAGGAACACGATGATCGCCCCGATGCTGCCATAGGTGGCGTTGTAGTTGGCGAAGTTCTGCGCGTAATAGGCAAAGCCGAGCGATGCACCGATCCACACCACCACGGCCAGCACCGAACCCGGCGTGATGAAGCGGAAGCGCTGTTCAACGTCCGGCGCCACGAAGTACACCACCGCCACCACGACCATCAGCAGGAACACCGCTATCGGCCAGCGTAGCCAGTTCCACAGAGTCACCACGATCTGCTCGATGCCGATCTGTTGCGCCAGCCAGCTCATTACCTGCGGACCGAGCACCATCAGCGCCGCCGCCGTGAGGAGTGCTGCAGCAATGCCGACGGTGTAGAGAAGCGACAAGGGGATGCGCTTCCAGGGTTTGCGGCCCTCTTTAACGCCGTAGGCCTTGTTCATCGCATCCATGGCCGAGCGCACTGCCGATGAGGCCGTCCACAGCGCCACCACGATACCGATCGAGAACAGACCGGCCTTCTGGGTCTGCAACTGATCGATGACCGGATTGACCAGCTCGACCGTGGATTGTGGCAGCACCAGTTCGGCCTGCTGTCGCAACCAGTCGAAGAACGGCTGCATATCCAGCAGGCTGATCAGCGCGACCAGGAACAACAGAAAGGGAAACAGCGAGAAGAACATCTGGAAGGCCAGAGCCGACGCGTAGGTAGGTAATTCGTCCTCGATGAAATCGTTCACCGTGGTCTTCATCACCTGGAACAGGCTGACACCCTGCAACTTGGGTAAAAACATAGCGCCTCCACTGGCTATGACGGGCCGCCCGTTCGCGCCCCGGTGAATCATCGGTAGATGCAGTGCCCGATCCCAGATCAGGCGGCTGCTATCGGTTGGAGGTACCGAACCCGACATGAGTTCGGGTTATCCACACCCACACCGTACAACGGGCAATAGTTGTCAGGTTATTCCATGACCAACACCGCCCTGATGCAGCGATCCCCTGACAACCGTTAAACCCTATATAATCTACGGCCTTTTATTAATGGTCTCAGAAGGATCCCCCCGTGAGCGCGCTGCCACCCTGCCCCGCCTGCAACTCCGAATACACCTACGAAGACGGCTCCCTGCTGATTTGCCCGGAATGTGCCCACGAATGGTCGCCCAACGCCAACGAAGCGGTCGGCGACGACGCCAAGGTGATCAAGGATTCAGTCGGTAACGTACTGCAGGACGGCGACACCATCACCGTGATCAAGGATCTCAAGGTCAAGGGTTCGTCGCTGGTGGTCAAGGTCGGCACCAAGGTCAAGGGCATTCGCCTGGTCGACGGTGATCACGACATCGACTGCAAGATCGACGGCATCGGTGCGATGAAGCTCAAGTCCGAGTTCGTCAGAAAGGTCTGATCGCTGCAACAGCTCGCCGGTTTCAGATGGCGAGCTGTTACTGCACCGGCAGGAAATTGAGAAACAGCAGGCTGTGGGCGTAATTCACGCCGATACGCCGGTAGCGCTCGTCGAGCACATCACTCAGGTAATCCAGGCGCGCGACGATCTTGCCGAACTCCACGGCGAAGCTCAGGTTGCGGCCTTGCTCGGATATCTCGTTGGACAGCAGCAACGGATTGCCCTGGGCATCACGTCGGGTCGCCAGCATCCAGGTGGCCTTCTCGATATTGCGTGCGGCGTTGTGCACGAACTGGGCGTCGATCGAATCGGTGAGATAGAACTGGGTACGCCCTCCATGGGCGGTCACCAGCATGCTGCCGATGGCATAGATGAAGGCGCCAACCCGGTCACCTTCAAATTCGGCGCTCAGCGCATAGCTGAGCGCGACGATATCCTGCCGGCCGGCCAATGATGGCGGCGGCTGCCTCGCCTCGATGGCCTGTTGCACCGCACGCTGGGTAGCCTCGCGGTCGCCCAGGCCACTCTTGCGCCATTCCCGTGGGTTACGCTGGTAGAGCTTTTCCATCAGGCGATAGAGGCTGTTGAGGTTATTGCGCATGCCGATGGTGGCGAGGCGGTCGGAATGGGTCTGGAACAGTTCGCCGGGGTTGGCGGGAGAGCTGTTGCTGAGAAAAGCCCGGTTGTCCTGGTCGCGGGCGCAACCACTCAGGCAGAGCGCCAGCGTCAGCAACATCAGTCCGTGCCAGCGGACACTGCGACGAGGCACGAAAAACGCCGTCAGCAGGGTGACGGCGCATGATCTGAGAGTTCGAGAGGTAGCCGAGTAATCCATTAACTCACGATTCATCCGTCTACAGATGGCATAACACTAGCATCCGAATTGCCTTTGCGCCCATGACAACGTCACGTTTGCGCGGGCGCCAACCACGGACATAGACCCTGTATCACCGAACAAAGTTTTCCACAGCCTGAAATTAGCCCTACAAAGGCCGTGGTTACGGGCTTTGCCGTCCTGGTCTGGCAACGTTTGCAATCTTTACCCGTTGAGAAAGTTTCTCGATCAGCATCGAGTGCTATGTTCCCCGCCCTGAGGATTTCGGCACGTCAGCCGCGACCCATCACAACAAGGAGCATCATTCAGGTGAAGAAGGCCACTCTGCTTACCCTGCTGGCACTGGCAATCGCCGGTTGCAGCCACAATACCCAGCAACAGCCGGGCACCGTCAGCATCGCCCAGGCCGACGGGCAGGTCGAAGTCGTTCACGATCCGAAGCGGGTCGTCACCTTCGATTACGGCAGTTACGACAGCCTGATTGCCCTGGGCGTTGGCGACCGCGTAATAGCGACTCCCGCCAGTGTGCCGCCATATCTGGCGGACAAGAGCGGTGATCTTCGCGACGCCGGGGGCATGAAGACACCGGATGTGGACACCGTGCGCAGCCTGCAACCGGAGTTGATCCTGGTCACCGGACGCCAGGGCGAAAGCCGCGCCGCATTGCAGCAGATCGCCCCGACCCTGGATATGGGTATCGCCGCTGACGACTACTTCACGGGTGTGGCCCATAACGTCAACCTGCTCGGGCAGATCTTCGGCAAGTCCGCCGAAGCGAAGCAGGCGCTTGCCACGCTGCACGACAAAGCCGAAAAGACCCGCCAGATCGTCGCCTCGTCGGGCAAGCGCACCTTGGTGCTGACCCATAACGATGGCCGCTTCTCGCCTACCGAACAACCAGTGATCTATTCGCTGCTGCAGGCGCCGCGCACCCTGCCCGCCCCCGAGCCGCAAGCGCCCGACGCCCCCCGCCAGCGCCCACAGCCGCTGACGGCAGAGGACATCGCAGCCGCCAGCCCGGACGTGATCTTTATCATCGACCGCAGCGCCGCCATCGGTGCCACACCTCTGGATGTCGCCACGCTGGCGAACTCGCAGCTGGCCAGCACACCGGCCGCCCAGGCCAAGCGCATCGTCTATCTGGATCCACCACTGTGGTACCTGTCCGGCGGCGGCCTGCAAAGCCTGGATCTGCAGATCGACCAGGTGCTGGCTGCTTATCGTTGAGCAGGTTGGTGGCGTGTAAAGGTGGATGACAAGAGCGTCAGCTACGCGCCCCGATCCACCCTACGCTTCCTACTTGGTGGGCTGCTTCAGCCCACCGCTTGCTGCGACCGCCTCGGCAACGTCGCCAGCAGCAGGCCGGCAAAGATCATCGCGCCACCTGCCCAGTGGAATATCTGCAGCGCCTCGCCCAGCAGGATCCAGCCAAGAATCGCGGTGAACACCGGCATCAGGTAATTGCCCATGGCTGCCGTCGATGCACCGAGCACTTTCACTCCGTGGTTCCAGCCGAGATAGGCCAGCAGCGAAGCGAATACCGCGGTGTACGCGATGGCGGCCAGGTTGGCAGGAGTCGCCAATACCTGAGCACCGCTGGAGAGTTCGTAGAGGTATAGCGGCAGGATCAGCGGCACGCCCAGCAGCATGAAGATGCCAAGCAGCGCCAGCGGCGGGATCGGCGCCAGGTACGACGACCAGCGCCGCAGCAATACGGTGTAGAGCGCCCAGTCGATCACCGCCAGCAGCATGATCAGGTCACCGCGATTGAATGCCAACCCGGCCAGTATCTGCCAGTCGCCACGGCTGATCAGCACCAGCAGACCCAATACCGCCAAGCCCATTCCCCACCAGGCTCGGCGTGCCGGCCACTCGCCCAGCAACAGCCCGGCACAGATGAAAGTCATCAACGGGATGCAGGTATTGACCAGAGTAATGTTGATCGCCGCAGTGGTTTGCGCCGCGCTGTACAGGAAGGTGTTGTAACCGGCGATGCCGAGCGCGGCGATGACCAGCAGGCGCCAGCCGGCATGCCGCAATGCGGCGCGATGACGCCACAGCGGCAGCGCCACGAACGGCAGCACGATTATCAAAGCCAGGCTCCAGCGCCAGAATGCCAGGGCAAACGGCGGAATCTCACCCGCGAAGGCGCGCGCCACCAATGCATTGCCGGCCCAGCACAGTACGGCCACAAGAACACCGGCAATCGCCAGCTGGCGTGAGGATCCACTCATTTTCATGACTGCGGTGGGCGCAGGCGGTACTGCTCGGGCAGTTGCTCGGCACCACTGACGGTAACGCCGAGATCCTTCCAGCGACCATCTTTCAAACCATAGATGCAGCCATGCACCGACAGTTGCTGACCACGGTGCCAGGCGTTCTGCACGATGCTGGTGTGGCTGACGTTGCCCACCTGCTTCATCACGTTCAGTTCGCAAAGGCGGTCGACACGCGCCTCTTCGTCCGCAAGAGCGGCCAGGTGCTCGTGCTGCTCGTAGTAGATGTCCCGAATAGTGCGCAGCCAGCCATCGATCAGACCGAATTGCACATCGTGCATGGCCGCCCGCACACCACCGCAGCCGTAATGACCGGTGACCAGGATATGCCTGACCTTGAGCACATCGACGGCGAACTGGATCACCGACAGGCAGTTGAGATCCGTATGCAGCACGACGTTGGCCACATTACGGTGCACGAACAACTCACCGGGCAGCAGCCCGACGATGTCGTTGGCCGGCACCCGGGCATCCGAACAGCCGATCCACAAATACTCCGGCGTCTGCTGGCGAGCCAGGCGGGGAAAGAAGTCCGGGTCGTTCTGGGTGATGGTTTCAGCCCAGCGCTCATTGTTATCGAACAGGTGCTTCAGGTCGCTCATGCCTGTGGCTCGCGAAAGGATCGATGTGCACCATACGGATGCATCGCCCTTTTTGACAAGACGATTTCCACTCAACCTCACGCTTCACGGGCTGGAGCATGACGTACGAAACGCTGAATCGTTCAGTCGCCAAGGCCGACGGTTCTGGAGTTCGTCATGGCTGACAAAACGCCGAAAACCACCGGGCAGCAGGTCATCGATAACCTGAGAGAGCCGTCCGTTCTTCTTCATGATGTGGTGAAGGCGTTTTCGCCCAAGGGCCAGCCCGAAGCCGGCCTCACCCGCGACGGTACGCCCGTCGATCGCACAGTCGATAGCCGTGATGGCGACGAGCAGGCACCACTATTGTCGAATGAATACGCTTTGAACCTGGTCGACGGAGAGCGCCGTCAGGCACGCCGCTGACTCATTCGACCAGAGTGCAAGCCATCACCAGGGCGTCTTCACGTCCCCCCGGCGCCGGATAGTAATCACGTCGCCGGCCGATTTCATTGAAGCCGTAGCGCTCGTACAGACGGTAAGCGGCCTGATTGCTGGAGCGCACTTCGAGAAAGCACTCGCCGGCCTTGAGCTGAGCGGCGCGCTCCATCAGTTGTTCCAGCAGACGCAGGCCCAACCCGCGGCCCTGGCTTTCCGGTTTGACGGTGATATTGAGCAGATGCGCTTCGTCGATGATCACGTTGATCACCCCATGGCCGACCTGCTGGCTGCCTTCGAACATCAACCACACTTCGTAGGACTTCAGGCTGTCGAGAAAGATGCCGCGCGTCCACGGATGGCTGAAGGCCGCGTACTCGATCTTCAGCACCGTATCGATATCCGCCTCGGTCGCCCGGCGGAAGGAAATCGCATCACTCATGCCGACGCCTCCAACCAGCGCCGCCTAACCCGTTGCATGGCCTGCCACAGCTCTCGTTTGCGCTGTGGCTCATCCATCAACAGCTCCAGGCCGGGCAGCGCCCAGGCGGCACCCAGCTCTTCGACCTGCAGCTCGCGGTTGTAGGCATCGCCATCTGCGTCGCCCGCGAAGCGAATAGCCGGCAAGCCGATCAGCCACAGGCAGGCGCAGGGCTCCTGCTCTTCCAGGCGCGCACCGATGAAACTCTGCACGAAGTCCAACGCCGCTTGCGGCCCCTGATCCATATTGCCGCGCACCAGCAGCGGCCAGCGCACTGGCTCGCCGATGATCTGCGGGCTGTCCGGCAGGCCGGCGGCGCGCAACAGATCCTTGAGCAGCAGGTAGGCCGGATCGCGACTCTGAAAAGGCTCGCCAGTCGGCAGCTCGACCAGCAGCGCACAACTTCCGGCGCGCAACAACTGCAGGGCGAAACGCGGCGGGGGGGCCGGTCGTTCACGAGGCGGCGGCGCACTGACTTCGGCAGTCGTCGCAGGCTCATTGGCCCTGGTTGCGGAGCCGGGCTTGAGCACCTCGATGCGTGGCCGCTCGCGAACCACCTCGTTGCTTGCCGGAACGACCACAGGCTCCGGCGGCCTCGCCAGTGCCTGGGGTGGCGCGACGACTTCAGGCTCCGGCTCTGGCTCGAAGGAAACCAGCAACTCGGGCCGCGAAGGCGCCGCGAAAGGCAATTCGACACGGGGCAGCCAACTGGCCACTTGCATGGCATCCAGATAGGCGCGGCGTCGCAGCTCGGTGTTCAAACGTCAGGTACCCGGTACTTCGATTTTCAAGGGCGCTGATTGTCGCGTGAATCGTCTGCTGCGGGTAGCCCCAATGTCCAAACCAGCGCCCAAAGAAAAAGGATCGCCGAGGTGATCCTTTTTTCGTTCATCGGGCTAGGCTCAAAGCGCCTGATCCCAGGGGCGATCGCCGTGCTCATCCTTGATGCGCGTCGGCAGGCCCATCACGTCCAGCGCCTTGAGGAACGGCTCGGCTGGCAGCTCCTCGACGTTGACCATGCGCTGCACGTCCCACTCGCCACGGGCGACCAGCAGGGCAGCTGCCACGGGCGGTACGCCCGCGGTGTAGGAGATGCCCTGACTGTCGGTCTCGGCGTAGGCTTCTTCGTGGTCGGCGACGTTGTAGATGAAGACTTCGCGCGGCTGGCCATCCTTGCTGCCTTTGACCAGATCGCCGATGCAGGTCTTGCCGGTATAACCCGGCGCCAGCGAGGCGGGATCGGGCAGCACGGCCTTGACCACTTTCAGCGGCACGACCTCGAGGCCTTCGGCAGTCCTGACCGGTTGCTCGGAGAGCAGGCCAAGGTTCTTCAGTACGGTGAACACGTTGATGTAGTGCTCGCCGAAACTCATCCAGAAACGCACATTCGGCACGTTCAGGTTCTTGGAAATAGAGTGCACTTCATCGTGGCCGGTCAGGTACAGGTTCTGCTCGCCGACGACGGGCAGATCATCGGTACGCTTGACCTCGAACATGCTGTTGGTCGTCCACTGGCTGTTCTGCCAGCTGTAGACCTGCCCGGTGAACTCGCGGAAATTGATCTCCGGGTCGAAATTGGTGGCGAAATACTTGCCGTGGGAGCCGGCATTGACGTCGAGAATGTCGATCGAATCAATGCGGTCGAAATGCTGTTGCTGGGCCAGCGCCGCATAGGCATTGACCACGCCCGGATCGAAGCCCACGCCGAGAATGGCGGTGACGTTCTTCTGCTGGCATTCCTCGAGGTGTTTCCACTCGTAGTTGCCATACCAGGGCGGCGTTTCGCAGATCTTGCCCGGTTCTTCGTGAATGGCGGTGTCCAGGTAGGCAGCGCCGGTATCGATGCAGGCACGCAGCACCGACATGTTGAGGAAGGCGGAACCGACGTTGATGACGATCTGCGATTCTGTCTCGCGGATCAGCGTCCTGGTCGCTTCGATATCCAGTGCGTCAAGCGCGAATGCCTTGATCTCGGCCGCCTGTTTCAGGCTGCCCTTGGCATGCACGCTGTCGATGATGGCCTGGCATTTGGAGATGTTCCGTGACGCAATGGCAATACGACCGAGTTCGTCGTTGTGCTGCGCACACTTGTGGGCCACCACCTTGGCGACACCTCCTGCACCAATGATAAGAACGTTCTTCTTCAATTGTTTCACCTCCTGAGTACTGCATTTCTATGACAGTTGCTGCGTTATCAAGAACCGGCTCACGAGAATCAGGCCTGTTCCATCCCGACATCGATGGCCGGAGTAAGGCGCAAGCGGACATTCGATTTGGTGGGCTTCATGACGTAGGGTGGACGACGCTTCACCCGTCCACCACTCTGCGATCGCAATGGTGGATGAAAAGAGCGTCATCCACCCTACGTCCGCTTCCGCCTTATAGCTGCCGCCTCTACGACAAGCTCGACAGGTAGTCTTCAAAACCAAACTCACGAACCACCTCGACGCTACCGTCGAGTTGTTTCACTACGATGGACGGCATTTTCAGGCCGTTGAACCAGTTTTTCTTGACCATGGTGTAGCCCGCCGCATCGACGAACGACAACCGATCGCCAATGGCCAGTGGACGATCGAATTGGTACTCACCGAAGATGTCTCCGGCCAGGCACGACTTGCCGCACACCATATAGGTGTGTTCGCCTTCGCTGGGCGCCAGCTTGGCATTGAGACGGTAGATCAGCAGATCGAGCATGTGCGCTTCGATGGAGCTGTCGACCACGGCCAGGTGCTTGCCGTTGTACAGGGTGTCGAGCACGGTGACTTCCAGCGATGCGCTCTGGGTGATGGCCGCCTCGCCAGGCTCCAGGTAGACCTGCACGCCGTATTTCTCGGAGAAGGCCTTGAGCCGCGCGCAGAACGCGTCCAGCGCATAGCCTTCGCCGGTGAAATGAATGCCGCCGCCGAGACTGACCCATTCGACCTTGTGCAGCAGGTGACCGAAGCGCTCTTCGATATGACCGAGCATCTGATCGAACAGGCTGAAATCGCCGTTCTCGCAGTTGTTGTGGAACATAAAGCCGGAGATCTGCCCGATGACGGCTTCGATCTTCACCGGATCCCACTCGCCCAGGCGACTGAACGGGCGCGCCGGGTCGGCCAGCAGATAGTCCGAACTGCTCACCTGCGGGTTCACCCGAAGGCCACGCACCTTGCCAGCGGCCGCCTCGGCGAAGCGCTCCAACTGGCCGATGGAGTTGAAGATGATCTTGTCGCAGTTTTCCAGCATCTCCTCGATCTCGTCGTCGGCCCAAGCCACGCTGTAGGCGTGGGTCTCGCCGGCGAACTTCTGGCGACCGAGCTTGAGCTCGTAGAGCGAGGATGACGTGGTGCCGTCCATGTACTGCTGCATCAGGTCGAACACCGACCAGGTGGCGAAGCACTTGAGCGCCAGCAGCGCCTTGGCACCGGAGTGTTCACGCACGTAGGCGATCTTCTCCATGTTGACCAGCAGCTTCTGTTTGTCGATGAGGTAGTACGGCGTTTTGATCATTGCGCAGTCCGTAATAAAGGTCGGCCAACAGGAGCCCGCCAGCCTCCTGAAAAAAGCGGACGCGAATTGTGCCGACAACCGACGCATATCGAAAGTCCATTGAGCATATTTTGTCCATTTGCGGATATTTCGGGCCGCGAACCGGACACACGATGATCGGTCGATCCGCCGCAGAGCATGCCCACCCGCCATGACGACCGCGTGACAAGCTCTCGTGATGCGCAGCGTGTCACTTAGAGCTTGGCGCCGCTTTCCCGTACAATTGGCGTTTTTTCGAAATCGAGCGACAGCCCCGCGATGATCGACCCCAAACGCGTATTGCGCGCCCTTGCCGAGCACTGGGCTCTGCTCGAACCGCTCTGCGAACGCTTCGATGCCGGCACCCTGAGCCTGGTGGAGTTGCGCAACCAGCTCACCGCCCAGTTGCCGCCGCAAAGCACCCCCGTGGATGTGACCGCCCTGCTCGATCAGTGGATCCGCCTGGACATCCTGGTGCCCGTGGCCAAGAGCCCCAACCGCTTCGAGCTGAACGCGCAGATCCACGACTTTCTCGCCTACCTGCGCCGCGAGCACCGCCTCGGCCTGTGCCTGGAAATCGAAGCCTATCTGCGCCATCTCGAGCGCCTGGCCGGCTATATCCAGGACGCCTTCGAGATTCGCGACGGCAACGATCTGGCCCGCCAGTTGCGCCTGCTCGACATGCGTGTGCGCGATGTTCTGAAGAAACTCGGCAACGATGAGCAGGCGCTGATGGGCGTGGCCGAACGGGCCAAGACCAGCGACCGGCAGATTCCCCTGCGTCAGCGTTATGCCGAAGTGCTGGCCACCTGGGATGAATACGTCGAGCCGATGATCCAGCTGGTCGCCGCCGACGGCGCCTTCGAGCAGGGCGTGCGCCGCGTCGAGCAGGTGTTGCTCAAACTGCTCGGCGAACAGCAACGTCTCGGCCAACTGGTCGACGACGACCTGCTGCTGCGCACTCACGCGCGCATCCTGGAAATGCAGACCACCGCCCAGCTGACACTGCGCAAGGCCCGCGAGCTCCTGCTACCGCTGCGTGAAGAGGCACGCCGACACAACGCCGTGACGCGTGGCGCAGCCCTGGCCCTGTCGGTGATCCGCAAGAAAGGCATCGATGCCGTCCCCCAGGCTGCCATGCCACTGTTCTCTCGGCCGCAGAGCAATTTCCTCGGCAGCGCGTCCCAGGTCGAGGCCTATGTCTACGCCCTGGCCCGCTTCGAGGCCAAGCCCAACCACTTTCCCAAGGCCAGCGGCAAGCGCAAGGGCGACAGCCCGCGTGCGCCGAAGACCGCGCGGGAAATGATCGAACGCTGCGAGCAGGCCCTGCCGCTGCCGGATCTGATGGTCTGGCTGCTGGAGCAGGAGCCCGAAGGCGCCACCGACGAACTGCTCTACTGGTTCTCGCGCCTGTCCCGGGAAAGCCGCTTCCAGCGCGATCGCCTGGAGCGCCGCCAGTACCTGACCCGCGAACACGAGGTGAGCCTGAGCTCCTTCGCACTGGTGGGCCGCCCCAATGCCTGAGTGCTGCGTAGGGTGGATCGGGGCGCGCAGCCAACGCTTTTTTGTCCACCTTGGCGACCGCCGGGCGGTGGACGGATGAAGCGACGTCCACCCTACCCCCAGAGCGGCACATGGACAACGCGCTATTTATCCACCATCGGCCACCACGAATCATCCGCTGCAGCCTGGGCTCCAGCTGCCAACGAGCATCGCATATGAACATCGACCTTAAAGAAATGACCCAGCTCGCGGCGATCTTCCGCGAACTGTTCAAGGGCTATCACCTGTCGCGCAGCGAGCCCGAATGCTACGCCCAGCTCTCCACCATGCAGGATCAGTATCGCGCCCTGTTCAGGGCGATGGGCTTCGAGCTGGTGTGCGACCCGCGCGGCTTCTACTACTTCGTGCCGGAGCAGGCTGCCGCCCAGGTCAACAAGACCGCCCAGCGTCTGGCGCTGTTCACTTTCATCATGGTCGAACACCTGGCCGATCAGGGGCGCGACCCGCTGTCGGTACTCGACGGTGGCAGCATCGGCCGCGATGAATTGCCGGCCCTGCTCGACAAGTACCGCGACCTGTTCCAGCAGGCCGAAGTCACCACCCACGAAGAGCTCGAAGACAAGATCATCCGCCGTCTGACCCAACTCGGTTTCGCCGAGGACAGCAACGGCGTGTACCGTTTTCTGCCACCGATGCATCGCTTTCTCGACGTCTGCCTGTCGGTGCAGCACGACCGCGACCTGGCGGCCAGCCTGCACAGCACGGAACTGTCGTTGCCGGCGCCGGTGCTGATCGACGATGACAGTGGTGACCCGATCATCACCCTCGACGATACCGTCGAAGAATCCGAGGAAGAGGCCATGGCACGTGCCCTGGCCGAAGAGCGCGCCGCACAGGAGCAAGACGCATGACCCAGGAACGCTACGGCATCCGCCGCTTCGCGCTGCTCAATACCGCCGGCTACAGCCTCGGCCTGTTCCCGCTGGAGAACCCGCTGTCGGTGTATGGCGCCAACAACCTCGGCAAATCCGCATCGATCAACGCCTTGCAGTTTCCGATCCTGGCACGCATGTCGGACATGAGCTTCGGCAAGTACAGCCTGGAGCAGTCGCGCAAATTCTACTTCGCCACCGACACCAGCTACATCCTCGTCGAAGTCGCCCTGCCCCACGGCCCACACGTGATCGGCGTGGCCGGGCGCGGGCCGGGTGGCGGCTTCGGCCACCAGTTCTTCGCCTACGCAGGCGAACTGGATCTGGATCACTACCAGCAGGGCGGTACCTGCCTGCGTCAGCGCGAGCTGTTCAAGAACCTCGGCCAGGCCGGTATCACCGCCTATGAGCTGAAGCCGGACGAACTGCGCCGACTGCTGGTCGGCGGACACACCAGCATTCCGCTGGATCTGACCCTGATTCCGCTGCGTTCGACCAGCGAGCAGAGCCTGAAGACCTTCCGCGCGCTGTTTATCAACCTTCTCCATATGAGGGAGATCACCGCGGCGAAACTGAAGCAGCTGTTCCTCGATGCCTTCGAGCACAGCCTGCGTTCCGGCAGCGTCGACTACATCGCCGCCACCGAAGAAGCCTTCCGCGATGTGCGCCGCATGGAGCAGGACTATCAGGCCCTGGTCACCGCCGGCCCGCTGATCGAGGCCCTGGCTTCGGGCGTCACCCAGCGCGAACACCTGCGCGGCAAGCTGCATCGCCTGTCGCCGCTGCTCGACTCGCTGCTCGGCACCTGGCACGACTACGCCGATGCCCGCAAGGAAGAGCTGGTGATTCAGGCCGAGCACTACCGCAACGAGCAGGACGGCCTGCAGAACGATCAGCGTGGCGGCACCCAGGAACTGATGCGCATGGAGCGCGAGATCAGCGAGATCCAGCGCTGGCTCGGCGAACTGGCGGTACTGAAGAACCGCTTCGCCCTGGTCGATGACGTCAAAGTGCTGGAAGCCCAGCTGCTTGCCGCCAAGGACGCCCACGATGAATTGGCCGGCGCCCTGGCTCAGTCCCGACAATTCTCCAGCGAAGACCTGGACGAGCGTCTGCGCGATCTGGAAAAACGCCTCAAGTCGGTCAAGCAGCAGCTCGACCACGCCGACAACAACAGCTATTCGCGCCTGCGTGAAGAATTCTCCCAGGCTGACGTCGATCGCCTGATGCGCCTGTTCAACGGCCAGCTGTTCAGCCTGCCGCTGGGCGAGAAAGGCATTCAGCTCGACGATAGCGACCTGTGGGTCAAATCCCTGGAAGCCATTCTCGACGGCTTCAAGGGCGAGCGCTTTCAGGTGCCCGGCCTGGACATCGACCTGTCGCACATCGAGCCGCCGGCCCTGCAGGCCCTGGCCGACCGCGCCGCCCTGCGCGACCAGAAGGATCGCCTCGACCGCGAATACAAGCAACTCAAGACCCAGCAGTCGGTCGCTGCCGACCGCGCCGCCAGCAAGGCCCTGGCCGAGCAGCTGTATCAGGCCGTGCTCGATGCCCAGAAGGCTCTGGAAGACTTCCGCCGTAGCCAGACGCTGACAGCCGAGGAAGACGGCAAGCTGGAGAAGCTCGCGCAACTGGAAGCCGCCCAGGACGAACTCAAGCGCGCCAGTGATGCCTTCACCGAGCGCGTCCAGCAGCTATCCGCCAAGCTGCAACTGGTCGGCCGTCAGATCGCCGACCTGGAGGCAAAGGAACGCACGCTGGAAGATGCCCTACGCCGTCGCCAGTTGCTGCCCGCCGACCTGCCCTTCGGCACGCCGTACATGGAACCGGTCGACGACTCGCCGGACAACCTGCTGCCGTTGCTCAATGACTACCAGGACACCTGGCAGGGTCTGCAGCGCATCGACGGGCAGATCGAAGCGCTGTACGCCCAGGTACGCCTCAAGGGTGTCGCCAAGTTCGACAGCGAAGACGACATGGAGCGCCGCCTGAAACTGCTGGTCAACGCCTACGCCCACCGCCAGGACGAAGCACTGACCCTGGCCAAGGCACGCCGTGCGGCAGTGACGGACATTGCACGGACATTGCGCAATATCCGCAGCGACTACGACAACCTCGAACACCAGTTGGCGCTGTTCAATCGCGAGATCAACAAGCGTCAGGTTTCCAACCTCTCGAGCTTCCGCATCGTCCTCGCACCGAACAAGGACGCTCTGCGACATATCGATCAGATCATTCACAGCGCTGGCCAGTACGAAGAAGGCGAAACCCTGTCGGTGTTCGACCTCAGTCAGTCCAGCGAACAGGATGCCAAGAACGAGGAGGCCAAGGAATACCTGGCGCGCCTGGTCGCCGCCAACGGCAACCAGTTGGGCCTCAAGGATCTGTTCGAACTGGCCTTCGAGATCACCAAGGTGCACGGTCAGCCAGTGATCCATACAGACATCGATGGCGCCGCTTCCAATGGCACCACGATGACCATCAAGGCGCTGACCAACATGTACCTGTTGCTGCACCTGATGGATCGCGATCAGGCCGGTCGTGTACGCCTGCCCTACTACCTCGACGAGGCGGCGGACATCGATGAGCGCAACCAGCAGGCGCTGATCGAAACCAGCCTGCAACTGGGCTTCGTGCCGATCCTCGCCTCGGTAAAACCCCAGGTATCGGCCACCGTGGCCATCGACCTGGAAGGTGGCAGCGGGCCGAACGGCATCTATATCGACGAAGCGGACTGGAAGTACATCAAGCGCCGCGAGCAAGCCGAAGCACCGGCAAGCAGCGAGCAGGATGCGGCCGAGCCGGCCTGATATCGCTGTACAACGCAAAAGGGCCGCATTAGCGGCCCTTCTCGTTTTCGGTCACATCATCTGGGTAGGCTTATCTTGGGTGCCCACTCCAGCCATTGCGGTTGCGACTCATCGAACAGCGCGAAGGTCTGCCCGGCTCTGGCCGTGTTGCTGTCACCCTCCGGGGTGGCAAAGGCAACGCCGCCAGCGATCAGGGTTTCCAGAGACTCGGTACGTACCGTCATGCCCTTGAACAAGCCAACATCAATACCGAAACCCGAGCTGTTCCAGAAACGGCTGCCGGTTTTCACCAACCCGGCATAACGCGGCTCGATAAGCACCTGAATCAGCACCCGATCCGCCGTGGCGCCCAGCTCGTAACCCGTTACCTTGCCGACCTGAATTTCCCGGTAGGTAACCGGCGCACCGGCCTTCAAAGAACCACGTCGCGCGGCACTCAGCACCAAGCGCAGGCCAGGTTCTTCGGCGACCTGCTCAGGCGGCTGCTCCAGCGCGACGAATTCGCTCTGCCGGCCGTTGCCTTGCCCCGACGGCAGTACTTCGATGTACTGACCACCGATCAACGTATCGAGGTTGGCAGCACCGGCAAGACTCAGCTCAGGCTTGACCACCCAGAAGCGCGAACCGGGTCGCAACACCTGCTGCGCCGCCGTGGTGATTCGGCCATGCAGCATTACCGCCTGCAGATCATCGGTCAGCTCTACACGTTCGATCTTGCCGATCGGCAGCCCCTTGAAGCGAATCTCGGTGCCGGGAGACAGACCGTCACCACGCGCCACGCGGATGCTCAGTACATCACCGTGCTGCATCGCCGCATCGCGGTCGGCATACAGGTTGAAACGCTGCACCCGCTTGGCTTCGGCCGGCGCTTTCAGGTCGTCGGTTTCAAAAGCGATGCCACCGGCCATCAGGGTCTGCAGGGATTCGCTCTTGACCTCGATACCGGACAAGCCGCCCTTGAGGGTTATGCCGCTGACATTCCAGAAGCGCGTGGTGCGATTCACCAGCCCGGCGTATTCCGGCTCGATGTGCACACCGAGCACCACCTGCTTGTTGTCCCTTGCCAGCTGAAAGCTCTGCACCGTGCCCACCTTCATCTGCCGATAGAGGATGGGACTGCCCACATCCACTGAACCGAGGGTGTCGCTGAACAGCACCAGGTGCAGGCCCTCGGCACCGAGATCCAATGGTGGCGCCTTGGCCCGGGCAACGAATTCACGACGCGGCGTCCCCCCCAGTTCACCGGGGCGAATGGCGATGTAGTTGCCTTTGACCAGCGCTTCCAGACCGGTGATACCTGCCAGGGAGATCGACGGTTTGACCACCCAGAACTGGCTGTCTTCGACCAGGTAATCCTCGGCCAGTGGATCCATGGCCAATTCGGCCGTGGCACTTTTCAGATCCGGATCGACCTTCAGGACTTTCAACGTTCCCGCCTGGATACCTTTGTACATGACAGGCGTGCGCCCGGCCTGCAGGCCCTCGAAGTCGGTCAGCTTGACCACCGCCTTGATGCCCGCCTGCGCGGCATCGAAGTCCTCGTAGAGCCGGAACGGCTTGCCCGGGTCGGTAGGCGGACTGTCCTTGCGATGCTCGGGCGTGGCGAAGGCGATACCACCGGCAACGATGCTGGCCAGGGATTCGCTGCGGAATTTAACGCCGGAGAAATTGGCGTCGACGCTGATGCCGCTGGCATTCCAGAAACGCGTATGTTTGCGCACGAGATCGGCATAGGCGGGCTCGATGAATACCTTCACATCGACCGAAGTCTGATCATCGGCAAGCTCATAGCTTTTCACCCGACCGACCTGGATCTGCTTGTAGAACACCGGGCTGTCACGGTTCAGCGAGCCAAGTCGCTCGGCCTTGAGTGTCAGGTGCAGGCCGGGCTGCTCATCCGATAAGGGCGGCGCCTGAGGCAGCGCCTGGAAATCATAGGTCGGCTCGCCGTTCCCTGGACTGACGGCGATGTAGTTCCCGGAGACCAGCGTCTCCAGCCCGGTGATACCGGCCAGGCTCACACTCGGCTTGACCAGCCAGAAGCGCGTGCCGGAACGCAGCTGGTACTCGACGTCCTTGCTCATCTCCAGCGTGGCGACCACACCACGCTGCTTCTCGCTCTGATCCAAAGCCAGGCCAGTGACCTTGCCGATCGACATGCCCTTGTAGACCACCTCGGTCTTGCCCGCCTCGATCCCTTCGCCGCTAGCGAATACCACCTGGATCTCGATGCCCGCCTCACTGTAGGCACGCCAACCCAGCCAGCCACCGATCAGCAGCGCGATCAGCGGCAACACCCATATCGCAGACCAGTTGGAGGCCGGACGCGTCCTGGCCGTGGGCAGATCATTCATGGTCGTCATCCGATTCCGTGTTATCCCAAATCAAGCGAGGGTCGAAGGTCAGCGCTGCCAGCATGGTCAGGATCACCACACTGGCGAAAGCCACCGCTCCCATCCCTGGCTCGACGCTCGCCAGGCTGCCGAATCTGACCACTGCCACGAGAATGGCGATGACGAAGATATCCAGCATGGACCAGCGGCCGATCCATTCGATGAAGCGGTACATCAAAATTCGTTGGCGAGCCGACATCGGCTGATGGCGCTGCACCGAATAAAGCAGCAGACCAATGCCGACCAGCTTGAAGGTCGGCACCACGATACTGGCGATAAACACCACCGCCGCAATCGGCAACATGCCATGACCGACCAGAGTGATGACGCCAGACATGATGGTGTCCGGCTGGCCCTTGCCGAGGGAATTGACCGTCATGATCGGCAGTATGTTCGCGGGAATATAGAGAATGGCCGCGGTGAGCAGCAGCGCCCAGGTACGCATCAGACTGTTGGGCTGGCGCGGGTGTATCCGCCCTCCGCAGCGCGAACAGAACTGTCGCTTCAGCTCAGGCTGGTGGCGGTTGAGTTGATGGCATTCGTGGCAGATCAGCAGCCCGGCATCAATGGCGCGCACTGACATCCTCCCCCGCCAGGGCTTCCCAGATCTGATTGGGCGACATAGTCACCTCCAGCCAGACCTGCACCAGTAGCAGCGCAATGAAACAGAGCAACCCGAAACCCAGAGAAAGCGCGGCAATATCGGCCAATTTGACGATGGAAACCAGAATGCCCATCAGATAGACCTCGAGCATGCCCCATTCACGCATGTGGTGATAGATGCGATACAGCAGCAATCCATAGCCACGGCCGAGCTTCAGGCTGATGCTCAATAGCACCAGTAACTGACAGAGAAGCTTGAGCAGCGGTACTGCCATGCTGCACAGAAACACCACAACAGCGATGCTCTGCATACCGCTGTCATACAGCCCGAGCACACCGCTCCAGACCGTATCCTGAGTGGTTTGCCCCAGCAGATTCAAATGCATGATCGGCAGGAAATTCGCAGGGACGTACAACAGAAGCGCCGCCAGCACCAACGCCAGGCTCCGGCGTACCACCTGGTGCCGATGGTTATATAGCTCGTAGCCGCATCGCGAGCATTCCACACGTTCACCATCACTGATGTGTGGCTTGCGCATCAGCAGGTCACACTCATGGCATGCGACCAGCTCCGTCAGAGGTACTTCAGCGAACGACTGCTGCTCGGCCGACTCGGGCATGGATGGAATTCTCGAAAGGATCGAACCATTCTAAACGAGACCCCGGTAGCTACGCACAGTTATGCCGATTATTTCCGCTTGCAAACATTTCCCGGGCATCACTTAGCTCAACACCAAGCTACGTTTGTTGCGTGTCAGGTCGGGCGCGCCTTTGTAGGAGCTGCGGGGGCGCCTAGCCTTGCCGGCGAAGCTCTTGAACCGCTGCTCGTCGGCAAGGGCAGGCGCTCCCCTGAACTGGGGCCCCAAAGACTTTTCCCAGCCCAAAAAGACGAAACCCCAGACCTCTGTCGAGATCTGGGGTTTCTAGTAGAAGCTTGACGATGACCTACTCTCACATGGGGAGACCCCACACTACCATCGGCGATGCATTGTTTCACTACTGAGTTCGGGA
>NZ_QJUI01000024.1 GCF_004327285.1 Phytopseudomonas daroniae | reverse complement strand
GGAAACAGGCTGCTTTGCTCGCGACCTTCGCCCTGGATATAGCCCATAAACGACAATGCCCCTATCAACCGATAGAGGCATTGTCTTCAACTCGCCTTCAGACTGCTAGGTTTTCACACAGTCTGCAAGGCTCCCGTTTTTTGTGCTCAAATTAAATATTAGAGGCATAAAAAATCCGGAACGCCTTTAGGCGCTCCAGATTTTTGGACACTGAATCGAGGAGCTTGCGAGCTAGAGCCATGCAAGGGCTAGGCGCCCCCACAAAAGCAAACGAAAAAGCGGCCGGGGTCGCGGGCGACTGTACTTTTGTACATGAGCATTACTCGCTTCACTCGCCCTACGGGCCGCGCTGAAGCGCGTTAGCCGCAAGCGGCTTGTTGAGTTTGCTTTCAACGCCGCAGGGCCGACGCGTAGCTGCTCCTAACTCACTTCTCGACGAAAGCGCGCTCGATCAGATAGTCACCCGGCTCACGCATACGGGCGGAGATTTTCAGGCCGAAGCTGTCGAGCACTTCGCTGGTTTCATCGAGCATGCTCGGGCTACCGCAGATCATCGCGCGGTCGTCCTGCGGGTTGATCGGTGGTAGGCCGATGTCCGCGAACAGCTTGCCGCTACGCATCAGGTCGGTCAGGCGGCCCTGATTCTCGAACGGTTCACGAGTCACGGTGGGGTAATAGATCAGCTTTTCCTTCAGCGCGTCGCCGAAGAATTCGTTCTGCGGCAGGTGCTCGGTGATGAACTCACGGTAAGCCACTTCGTTGACGTAGCGTACACCGTGAACCAGGATCACCTTCTCGAAACGCTCATAGGTTTCCGGATCCTGAATCACACTCATGAACGGCGCCAAGCCGGTACCGGTGCTGAGCAGGTACAGGTGCTTGCCTGGGTTCAGGTCATCCAGTACCAGCGTGCCGGTGGGCTTCTTGCTGATGATGACTTCGTCACCTTCCTTGAGGTGCTGCAATTGCGAGGTCAGTGGGCCGTCCGGTACCTTGATGCTGAAGAACTCCAGATGCTCTTCCCAGTTGGGGCTGGCAATGGAATAGGCGCGCATGAGCGGACGACCGCTTTCCTGCTGCAGGCCGATCATCACGAACTGGCCATTCTCGAAGCGCAGGCCCGGATCGCGGGTACACTTGAAGCTGAACAGCGTGTCATTCCAGTGGTGAACACTGAGAACGCGTTCGTGGTTCATGTTGCTCATGTACGGGCTCCTAAAAACTTCAGACGCGCTGATTCTTAAGCGCAATTGCGCGGCATTCTAATCGCGGCCACAATATCTGTTAAATGAATTATCAAGATATAGGTTATCGGTTATATAGATATGCGATTTACTCTCCGTCAGCTCCAAGTATTCGTCGCCGTCGCCCAGCAGGAGAGCGTATCCAGAGCCGCTACCCTCCTCGCCCTGTCTCAATCGGCAGCCAGCACCTCGATTACCGAGCTGGAACGGCAATCGAGCTGCCAGTTGTTCGACCGTGCCGGCAAGCGCCTGAGCCTCAACGCCCTGGGTCGCCAGCTGCTGCCCCAGGCGGTCGCGCTGCTGGATCAAGCTAAGGAAATCGAAGACCTGCTCAACGGCAAATCAGGTTTCGGCTCGCTGGCAGTGGGCGCGACCCTGACCATCGGCAATTACCTGGCGACCCTGCTGATCGGCGGTTTCATGAAGGTGCACCCCGAAAGCCAGGTAAAACTGCACGTGCAGAACACCGCGCATATCGTGCAGCAGGTCGCGCATTACGAAATTGACCTGGGTCTAATCGAAGGCGACTGCAATCACCCGGATATCGAGGTGCAGAGCTGGGTGGAAGACGAGCTGGTGGTCTTCTGCGCCCCCCAGCACCCCCTTGCCCAGCGAGGCCACGCCGGCATCAGGGAGCTCAGCGGCGAGGCCTGGATTCTTCGCGAACAGGGTTCCGGCACTCGCCTGACATTCGATCAGGCCATGCGTCACCACTCAGACGCCTTGAACATTCGCCTGGAGCTTGAGCATACCGAGGCGATCAAGCGCGCCGTGGAGTCCGGCCTGGGCATCAGCTGCATCTCGCGCCTGGCACTGCGCGACGCCTTCCGTCGCGGCAGCCTGGTGCCAGTGGAAACTCCGGATCTCGATCTGCGCCGACAATTCTATTTCATCTGGCATCGGCAGAAGTACCAAACCGCTGCCATGCGCGAGTTCCTCGACATGTGCCGCGCGCTGACGGCAGGTATCCACCGTAGCGACGAGATCGTACTACCAGAAGTACGCTAGGGTCTGTTGCCGTTTCAACGCGAGCCGCGTTGCCGCGAGAAATCTCGCCAGGCTAGGCGGAGGACGCAGGGAATGGCATTCCCTTTTCAAGTCCTCCAACGACGCATGGCGAGATTTCCCGCGCAACCCGCAGGGCCGGGCCCGTTTTGCCGCGATGCTGCGTTTCTCGCCGGCTCATTTAGCCCACTAAACTTCGCGGCTCGTGCCTTGCCTCGCGGCAAAACGGGCTCCGGCGCGGCCGTGCGTGAAACGGCAACAGACCCTAGCCCAACAGAACAAGGCCCCAAACGCTGGCGATCAGCGTCAACGATACCAGCTGGGCAGCGCTGCCCATGTCCTTGGCGCTCTTGGACAATGGGTGCAGGTCGAGGGAGATGCGGTCGATGGCTGCCTCGACGGCTGAGTTGAGCAACTCGACGATCAGCGCCAGCAGGCAAACGGCAACCATCACGGCACGCTCGCCCCGGCTGACGTCGAGCAGCAGCGCCAGGGGGATCAGCACAACGTTGAGCAACACCAACTGGCGGAACGCCGCTTCGCCAACGAAGGCGGCACGCAGACCATCCAGCGAATAGCCGGCGGCGTTGAGAATGCGCTTGAACCCGGTTTGTCCTTTGAATGGCGACATAGACAGCGAACCGCGAGACGGAAAAGGCCGGCAGGGTACGCCAGAGGCCGAAAAAAATCCCGCACAATCGGTTGCCAAAGACCACCATCAGGCGGCCGGCACGGACTCCAACTGCTGCAGCAGCAACGCCGCCTGGGTACGAGTGCGCACGCCAAGCTTGCGGAAGATCGCCGTTACATGGGCTTTTACCGTGGCCTCGGAAACGCTCAGTTCGTATGCGATCTGCTTGTTCAGCAACCCTTCACAGACCATGGTCAGTACACGGAACTGCTGCGGCGTCAGGCTGGCCAGGCCGGCACTGGCGGCCTTCGCCTCGGCAGACAGGCTGATGGCTTCCTCGCTCTGCGGCGGCCACCAGACCTCGCCGTCGAGCACCTGGCGCACGGCCTGCTGGATCACTTCCAGCGAGCTGGACTTGGGAATGAAACCACTGGCACCGAACTCACGGGAGCGCACCACGACGGCGGCCTCTTCCTGGGCAGAGATCATCATCACGGGAATCTGCGGGTATTGCCCACGCAGCAGCACCAGCCCGGAAAATCCATAGGCTCCGGGCATATTGAGGTCGAGCAGCACCAGATCCCAATCGGTCTTTTCGGCCAGCCGGGCTTCAAGTTCGGCGATGCTGGCCACTTCGACCAGTCGCACGCCAGCCCCGAGGCCCATTGTCAGGGCCTGTTGCAGCGCGCTGCGAAACAGGGGGTGATCATCAGCTATCAGGATTTCGTAAGCGACCATGGCAGATCCTGTTCTTTTTATAGGCAGGCCGTATCGCAGATTACAGCGTGGCGTACGGCACCCACCAGAATGCCCAGCGCGGGCGGGGTGGTCAAGCACGAAGCTTTGCGGCAAAGTCTGCGCCCTTCTCGCCAGGAGCCCGATGATGCCCAACCAAGCGCTGCGCGCCGATCTGCTGATGTTGCTGACCGCCATGATCTGGGGGTCTTCGTTCGTCGCCCAGCGCCTGGGGATGGATGCCATCGGCCCGTTTCTCTACAGCGGCCTGCGCTTCGCTCTGGCCATCATCGTGCTGTTACCGCTGCTGATGCTGCTACGCCGACGCAGCACGCACCCTGCCTCGCCTTTGAGCCGCCCATTGCTGCTCGGCGGTTGCCTGATGGGCGCGGTTCTGGCGCTGGGCATCAATCTGCAGCAGGTCGGCCTGCTGTTCACCAGTGTCACCAACTCGGGCTTCATCACTGGCCTGTACGTGATCGTGGTGCCACTGCTCGGGCTGCTACTGGGCCACAATACCGGAATGGGCATCTGGCTGGGGGCCTCGCTGGCCGTGGTCGGCATGTTCCTGCTGAGCGTCGGTGAGGGCTTTCAGGTCGCCTCCGGTGACTGGCTACAACTGGCCGGCGCGTTCGTCTGGGGCGTGCATGTACTGCTGGTGGGTGTCTTCGCCGCACGTCACGATGCGCTACTGCTGGCGCTGGTGCAATTCGTCACCTGCGCACTCATCAGCCTGGCGCTGGCCCTGGTCTTCGAAGACCTGCCGGATGCCGACATCATCCAGGCCCTGCCAGCGATTCTCTATGGCGGCATATTTGGCGTCGCGGTGGGCTTCACCTTGCAGGTGGTGGCGCAGAAACACGCCATCGCCTCCCACGCCGCGATCATCCTCTCCCTGGAGGCGGTGTTCGCCGCCATCGCCGGTGCCCTGCTGCTGGGCGAATCCCTGTCAGCGCGGGGCTATTTCGGTTGTGCACTGATGTTCGGCGGTATGCTGCTGGCCCAGCTCTGGCCAAAACCGCCATTAATTACAGAAAGGCCTTGAGACGCTGGTGCAGCTCATTTTCCAGGTTCACGGCGCGCGGCGCCTTGGAAGCCAGGTAATGCTCACTGAATACATCGAGATAGGCATTCAACGCATCGGCGGCGCGCTCATCACCAGCCAGTTCCAGACATAGCGCCGCGACTTCGGCAGTGCACAGGTGATCATCGCGCTTGGAGCGTCGCAATCGGTAGCGTGACAGCGCCTCCGGCTGCAGGCTGAGCACCGGTAACTGATCCAGGTACGGGCTCTTGCGAAACATCTTGCGTGCCTGTGTCCAGGTCGCATCGAGCATCACGAACAGCGGCCGCTTGCCCGCGCCTACCTCCACGGAAGTCACCACGCGCTGCGCCTCGGCGTATTCGCCGGGAAATACCAGGTACGGTTGCCACTGGGGCTCGCCCAGCAACGCGGGCAGTAACGGATCGACCTCGGTACGCGACCAGCCGAAGGCCGAGGTATCCTCCACCACATCGGCAATCAGCCAGCCGGTGTTGCTTGGCTTCAACGCCTCGACGTCGTGCATCAGCAGGCACACCCCAGCGTTCGCCGACACCAGTGGGCGCCAGGCGCATAGGCAATGACTGCGGGCCAGGCGACAAGCCGGGCAGCGCTCGGCCCGCGAACCTCTAGCCAGGAATGGCTTGACGCTGCGGGCCAGGCGCGCGGCGCGCAGTGCGGCAACGGCGTGGCTCATGAACGTGCGCCTTGCCAGGCCGGAGACGTTAGACAGACGAAAGAAAAGGACATAGCCGCCAGGGGGTCGTGCAACGAAGGGCGCGTAGTCTATCAATTGCGCTAGCTGCATCTCGAACTAAAAGAGCGGTTTGCCGCTGGTAATCTCCATGCAACGCCCGGGGTTGGTAACATCCCCACTGCCCGTCGATGCCTTTCGCCAAAACGAACATAAAGAGACGAACCGGGTCTATAACCGCTCACCGTCTTCAGGAGTCAGCCCATGCAGCGTTTCGCCCTTTCCGTCCTCCTCATCAGCCTGTTTTTGCCGACGGCGCACGCTGCCTCGCTAAAAGGCCATGAGCTGACGCAAACGCTGGAAAAAGTAGCGCGCGAAAGCAGTGTCGGCACACCACGCGCCATCAACGAAGATATCCTTGATCAGGGCTACACCGTCGAAGGCAACGAGTTGATCAATCACCTGAGCGTCCGCCCAGGGCACGCCTCGCAGATGCGTGGCAACCCGGACACCGTGCGCGCGCAGTTGACCAATAGCGTGTGCAGCAACCCGGGGTTTCGAAAGCTGCTGGTCAGTGGCGCGGTACTTCGCTATGAATTCAGTGAGATCCAGAGCAATCGTCCAGTCACCACTGAACGGTTCGGCAAGGCTGATTGCCGGCTGTAAGCCAAGCACACAGCGAGACGGTTTGAAGCCCCCGGCACAGGTAACCAAGGGCGCGTTGACGCAAAAGGAGAAGCGCAATGGATGATCATGCGAACGCCCACCGTCCCCGTCATCTGCAAACCACCGGCACGGAACTGGCGGACAGCCTCGATGAGCTGGCCGCCCAGATAACGCCAGCGAACAGCCCCAACCTCGCGCTTTACCGGGAAATGCTCGCGACCGTGGCGCGCATGGCCCAGGCCGATCGCAATCGCTGGGACGCCAAGATCATGTTGCAGACTCTGCGCGAGCTGGAGCGTGCCTTCAGTGTGCTGGAACGCTTCAGGCACCGCCGCAAGGTCACCGTGTTCGGCTCGGCCCGTACGCAACCCGGTCACCCGGTTTACGCGTTGGCACGCGATCTGGGCGCCACGCTGGCGCGCCATGATCTGATGGTGATCACGGGGGCTGGTGGCGGCATCATGGCGGCGGCTCATGAGGGAGCGGGCCATGACAATAGCCTGGGCTTCAACATCACCCTGCCCTTCGAGCAATCGGCCAACGCGACCATGAAGGGTAGCGACAACCTGCTGTCGTTCCACTTCTTCTTTCTGCGCAAGCTGTTCTTCGTCAAGGAAGCCGACGCCCTGGTGCTCTGCCCCGGTGGCTTCGGTACCCTGGACGAAGCCCTGGAAGTCATCACGCTGATCCAGACCGGCAAGAGCCCGCTGGTACCGGTGATTCTGCTCGACGAGCCCGGCGGCACGTTCTGGCAGGGACTGCTCGACTACATCCAGCAGAACCTCGACAGCAATGGCTACATCCTCGCCAGTGACATGAATCTGATGCGCCTGGTTTATGACGTCGAGGAGGCAGCCGAGGAAATCGCCCGTTTCTACGCCAACTTCCACTCCAGCCGCTGGCTGAAGGATCAGTTCGTGATTCGTATGCAGCATGCCCTGACGGCCGAAGCGCTCGAGTACCTGAATCTGCACTTCAGTGATCTGTGCAAAAGCGGCGACATCCAGCAGCAACCTAGCGGCAGTATGGAAACGGATGGGCCGAAATTGCGCGACCTGCCAAGGCTAGTCTTCGCGTTCAGCGGACGTAGTGCCGGGCGTTTGCGTGAATTGCTCGACGTGATCAATCAGCCACGGTACTGGCGAGCTTGAGTGCGAAACGGTGGTTGTAGCGCGCCCCGAATCATTCGCTGCGCGAGCGTGACTTCGAAGAAGGGTGCAGAAGGGGCTGGTCAGTCGTCCGCCAGGGCGCCGCGCATCAACTGCCCGACCAGATCCATTGGGTATCCGCGATAAACCAGAAAACGCATCTGCCTGGCCCGCTCACGAGCATCCGACGGTAGCTGCCCGGCAAACTTGCGTTGCCAGGTTTCCTGCAGGCCTTCGCGCCAATCGATGCCGCTGTCGCGCAGCGCCTGTTCGATATCGGCACGGGCCAGGCCACGCTGGGACAGATCGTCACGGATACGCTGCGGGCCGAAACCCGAGCGCGCCCGATAACTGATGAAGCTTTCCAGATAACGTGCTTCGGACAGCAGCCCTTCTTCGCTCAAGCGATCGAGGGCGGCCTCGATGTGCTCATCACTGGCCCCGCGCTGACGCAGCTTGCGCGACAGCTCGACACGGCCATGCTCGCGGCGCGCCAACAAATCCATGGCGGTATGGCGCACCGCTTGCTGGTTATCCAGTATCACGGCCACTAACTGGAATCAGAGGTCGACTTCAGCGTCGACCTCAGCACCCGAATTGGCTTTGACCGTAGGGCTGACGACGAGCAACTTCTCGCGGATCAGACCTTCGATGGCACGCCCCACTTCCGGGTTGTCTTCCAGGTACTTGGCCGCGTTGGCCTTGCCCTGACCGATCTTGTTGCCCTGATAGCTGTACCAGGCACCCGACTTCTCGACCAAGCCCTGCTGTACGCCCAGATCGATGATCTCGCCGTTACGGTAGATGCCCTTGCCGTAGAGAATCTGGAACTCGGCCTGACGGAAAGGCGGTGCCACCTTGTTCTTCACTACTTTGACGCGGGTTTCGCTGCCGACTACCTCATCGCCTTCCTTCACAGCGCCGGTACGACGGATGTCGAGACGAACCGAAGCGTAGAACTTCAGGGCGTTACCGCCGGTAGTGGTTTCCGGGCTGCCGAACATCACGCCGATCTTCATACGGATCTGGTTGATGAAGATCACCAGGCAGTTGGCGTTCTTGATGTTGCCGGTGATCTTGCGCAGCGCCTGGGACATCAGACGAGCCTGCAGGCCGACGTGCATGTCGCCCATTTCACCTTCGATTTCCGCTTTGGGCACCAGAGCTGCCACGGAGTCGACGATGATCACGTCGATGGCGTTGGAGCGCACCAGCATGTCGGTGATTTCCAGAGCCTGCTCACCGGTATCAGGCTGCGAAACCAGCAGGTCGTCGACGTTGACGCCCAGCTTGCCAGCGTAATCCGGATCCAGCGCGTGCTCGGCATCGACGAAGGCGCAGGTGGCGCCCATGCGCTGCGCTTCGGCGATCACCGAAAGGGTCAGCGTGGTCTTGCCCGAGGATTCCGGACCGTAGATTTCGACGATCCGACCTTTCGGCAGGCCACCAATGCCCAGCGCGATATCCAGGCCCAGAGAGCCGGTGGAAATAGCGGGAATCGCCTGACGATCATGATCGCCCATGCGCATGACCGCGCCCTTGCCGAACTGTTTCTCGATCTGGCCCAGTGCAGCCGCCAACGCGCGCTTCTTATTCTCGTCCATTACATTCCTCACGTGATCAGAAGGGCCTGACGGCCAATAACTGTATAAGTAGACAGTATTATTCCACAGGGTTCGTCACTCGCCTACCCCGCCGATGGATTTTCTTGTGCCAGCAGTCGCAACAATCCATGCAGCGCCGCCTCCACGGTCTGCAGACGCACGGCGTCACGCGAGCCGGCAAACTGGAAACGCCTGCTGAACACGCGGTCACCATCCCCCCAGGCAATCCACACCGTACCGACCGGTTTTTCCGCGCTGCCGCCATCGGGGCCGGCCACACCGCTGACCGCCGTGGCATAGCGCGCACCACTCTGCATCTGGGCGCCACGCACCATGGCCTCGACCACCTCACGACTGACCGCGCCCACCGTGCTGAAAAGCGCCTCGGGCACGCCCAACTGGCGAGTTTTCTGGGCATTGGAGTAGGTAACGAAACCCGCTTCGAACCAGGCCGAGCTGCCGGGAATGCGGGTAATCGCTTCGGCAATCCCACCGCCCGTGCAGGACTCGGCAGTGGTTACCTGGGCACCTTGCGCCAGCAGCGTTTCACCAAGGCGGGCGGCCAAGCGAGTTGGGGATGAATCATCTGCGCTCACGAGTTTCTCCAAAATAAACCAGAGGGTTCACTACCCTACATCAGCACATCCACCACCACAGGCGCATCCTGATCATTTCGACAGACAACTACGTGTCCTGCCTGCGCCAACAAAAAATGGCCGGGAGCAATTTTTGACGTCGCTCCGCGACGGCCCGCAGGGTTGCTGCCAGGGATGGCAGGCAACAAAAAAGCCGCGAAACGTTCAGTTCCACGGCTTTGGCTACTCTATTTCCTGCTCGTGTAACAGCCTCTTCAATAGAGGCTGAGCACTCGCATCAGCGATCAATTTCTTTGGCCAAAGGCCTTTTCGATCTTCTTGTCAGTATTGTATTGGCTCAAGGCATACACCGCCCATATCGTCGCCGGTAGCCAGCCAATCAGCGTTATCTGAAGAATCAGGCAGATGATTCCTGCAATCGGTCGACCGATGGTGAAAAATGTCAGCCACGGCAGGATCAGGGCAATCAGCAAGCGCATGTCGAAGTTTCCTTTTATGAATCAGAGATGGTTCTCCTTGAGCGCAATAGTTTCGCCATGCTTGTCGTGTATTGCAAACGTCGCGAATGCCCTCGAAACCGCTCAATCCGAACACAGGCACCCTCAGAACGAGCGAGAATCCACGCCCTCACCCATGGCCTGCGCCAGGCGAGCCTGATCACGGGCTGATCATCGAGATTCATCTGCGCCCCGGGGTTAAAGATAATGGGGTCGATACCGTACACTAGACGTTTTGCTATTCAGCCGGACACTCGACACGATGAGCCAAAGCGACCTCAGTTCCCACACCCCCATGATGCAGCAATACTGGAGACTGAAGAACCAGCACCCCGATCAGCTGATGTTCTACCGCATGGGCGATTTCTACGAAATCTTCTACGAAGATGCGAAGAAAGCCGCCAAGCTTCTGGACATCACCCTGACCGCCCGCGGCCAATCCGCCGGCCAGGCGATTCCGATGTGCGGCATTCCTTACCACGCCGCCGAGGGCTATCTGGCCAAACTGGTCAAGCTCGGTGAGTCGGTGGTCATCTGCGAGCAGATCGGCGACCCGGCCACCAGCAAGGGCCCGGTGGAACGCCAGGTGGTGCGCATCATCACTCCAGGCACCGTCAGCGACGAGGCATTGCTCGACGAACACCGCGACAACCTGCTGGCTGCCGTGCTGGGGGACGAGCGCCTGTTCGGCCTGGCCGTGCTGGACATCACCAGCGGACGCTTCAGCGTGATGGAAATCCGCGGCTGGGAAAACCTGCTGGCCGAACTCGAGCGCCTCAACCCTGCCGAGCTGCTGATCCCCGATGACTGGCCCCAAGGCTTGCCTGCCGAAAAACGCCGCGGCTCGCGTCGCCGCGCGCCCTGGGATTTCGAGCGCGATACCGCCCAGAAGAGCCTTTGCCAGCAATTCGGTACCCAGGATCTCAAGGGATTCGGTTGCGAGACGTTGACCCTGGCCATTGGCGCTGCCGGTTGCCTGCTGGCTTACGCAAAGGAGACCCAGCGTACAGCCCTGCCGCACCTGCGCAGCCTGCGCCACGAGCGCATCGACGACACGGTGATCCTCGACGGTGCCAGCCGCCGCAATCTGGAACTGGATATCAACCTGGCCGGCGGCCGCGACAATACCCTGCAGTCCGTTGTGGATCGCAGCCAGACCGCCATGGGCAGCCGCCTGCTCGGCCGCTGGCTGAACCGCCCGCTGCGTGACCGCGCCGTGCTGGAAGCGCGCCAGGAGTCGATCGCCTGCCTGCTGGATCGCTACCGCTTCGAAAACCTGCAGCCACAGCTCAAGGAAATCGGCGACCTGGAGCGCATCCTCGCGCGGATCGGCCTGCGCAACGCGCGCCCACGGGATCTGGCCCGCCTGCGCGATGCCCTCGCCGCACTGCCGGAACTGCAACGTGCGATGGCCGAGCTGGAGTCGCCGCATCTGGGCACCCTGGCCACCACCGTCAGCACCTATCCGGAACTGGCCGAGCTGCTGGCCAAGGCCATCATCGACAATCCACCGGCGGTGATCCGCGATGGCGGCGTGCTCAAGACCGGTTATGACGCCGAGCTGGACGAACTGCAGTCGCTGAGCGAGAATGCCGGCCAGTACCTGATGGATCTGGAGACCCGGGAGAAAGCCCGCACCGGCCTGGCCAATCTCAAGGTTGGCTACAACCGCGTACACGGCTATTTCATCGAGCTGCCGAGCAAGCAGGCCGAATCGGCCCCTGCCGACTACATCCGCCGCCAGACGCTGAAAGGCGCCGAGCGCTTCATTACACCCGAGCTCAAAGCGTTCGAAGACAAGGCACTGTCGGCCAAGAGCCGCGCCCTCGCCCGCGAGAAACAACTGTACGACGAACTGCTGGAAAGGCTGATCGGCCACCTCGGCCCATTGCAGGACAGCGCCGCTGCGCTGGCCGAACTGGATGTGCTGAGCAACCTGGCCGAACGCGCGCTGAACCTGGATTTCAACCGTCCGCGCTTCGTCGACGAGCCATGCATGTTGATCGAGCAAGGCCGCCATCCGGTGGTGGAGCAGGTGTTGACCACGCCGTTCGTCGCCAACGATCTGAAGCTCGATGACGCCACGCGCATGCTGATCATCACCGGCCCGAACATGGGCGGTAAGTCGACGTATATGCGCCAGACCGCGCTGATCGTGTTGCTCGCCCATATCGGCAGCTTCGTGCCTGCAGCGCGCTGTGAGCTGTCGATGGTCGACCGCATTTTTACCCGGATCGGTTCCAGCGATGACCTGGCCGGCGGGCGCTCGACCTTCATGGTGGAAATGAGCGAAACCGCCAACATCCTGCACAACGCCAGCGAACGCAGCCTGGTGCTGATGGATGAAGTGGGTCGCGGTACCAGCACCTTCGATGGCCTGTCGCTGGCCTGGGCGGCTGCCGAGCAGTTGGCCAACCTGCGTGCCTATACGCTGTTCGCCACCCACTACTTCGAGCTGACCGTATTGCCGGAAAGCCAGCCCGTGGTCGCCAACGTGCACCTCAATGCCACCGAACACAACGAGCGCATCGTCTTCCTGCACCACGTGCTGCCCGGTCCGGCCAGCCAGAGTTATGGCCTTGCTGTAGCGCAACTGGCGGGTGTCCCGGATACGGTAATACTGCGCGCCCGCGAACACCTCGCGCGCCTGGAAACCACCAGCCTGCCCCACAACCTGCCGACAGAAGGCCTGGGACAACCGGCCGCGCCCCTGCAGAGCGATCTGTTCGCCAGCCTGCCGCACCCCGTGCTGGAAGAGCTGCAAAAGGTCGATCCGGACGATCTCAGCCCGCGCAAGGCGCTCGAACTGTTATATGCATGGAAAGCGCGAGTCTAACGCCAAAGCCAACAAGCTGTTAGAATCCCGCGCGCTCCGGAAGCGCTGCAGCCTTTAGCCTGGCCTGACAGCCCTATTCCGAGCCTGAGAGCTGCTGAATCAAGGAGCGGCTCGCTGCCGTAGCCCGAGGAGAAAACTAGAAATGACCTTCGTCGTCACCGACAACTGCATCAAGTGCAAGTACACCGACTGCGTGGAAGTCTGTCCGGTGGACTGCTTCTACGAAGGCCCGAACTTCCTGGTGATCCACCCGGATGAATGCATCGACTGCGCGCTCTGCGAGCCAGAGTGCCCGGCGCAGGCCATTTTCTCCGAAGACGAGATACCGGATGGCATGCAGGAATATATCGAGCTGAACGCCGAACTGGCGGAAGTCTGGCCGAACATCACCGAGCGCAAAGACGCACTGGCCGATGCCGAAGAGTGGGATGGCGTAAAAGACAAGCTGCAGCACCTGGAGCGCTAAGCTTAGGGCTCGACGGCGTAGACCGTCGCTAAGGATGCCGCTATCTGAAAGGGTCGCGGCATTTTTTATGGCCTGCCATCCCTGGCGGCCCCCTTCGGGCCGTCGCAAGCGACGTTAAAAATGGCTCCCGACCATTTTTTATGGGCGCTACCTGGGCGCCAGCAGCCAGGCACTTTTCTGCAGACGAAAAAAGGGGCGGTTTTACCCGCCCACTCTTTTGTCCCTATTCCCTGATATTCCCAGCTCATCATCCTGATGAATCGCATCCCGCGATGTCCTGGTCGTTTTCCTTAACAACCTGCGCTTGTCCCTAAGCACGGTTCAGATATTAGCGACCCTGGGATTAATCACAACGGCACGAATATTCCGTCAGGCCTAAAATTTGCGCCGGCTAAAAATATAAAATCCTTTAATATCAGCAACTTGAAAAAATACGAAGAAAACCCGTCAGCTTCCCAGCGACAAACTGCCACTAATGCTTACAGCACATGTAAGCAAATGCTGACACGCGAATGGAGAAAAGCCGAGATTGGGGGCTCAGAGCAGACTAGGGCCGCGTGTATAAACAGACACAGGATTGCAGCGAACGTTCAGCCGATGATCAGACCGAGGCGGCGAGCGGATGGAAGCTGAAGTAGTAGCGCAAGGCCTCGACCATCTCGACGTATTCGGTCGGCGGTGCAGTCAGGGCGAAACCGGAGTCGAAGCTGCCTGGCGTGACATCTTCTCGGCACCAGAGGCAGGTGGCACTGAAGTCGATATGCCGAACGGCATTCTGTCCAGGAATCTTCAGGCGCATGTCGAAACAGCCGCCTACCAGCACCGGCAACTGGCTGATCAACATCAACCCATCCAACGAGACATTGCCCAAGTGGCCGATTGGTTTATCGGTAAAGGCGTTGAAAACGTTGAGGTAGTACGGCAACTGGTGCCGTTCTATATGGCGATTGGCATTCATAATGGCGAAGCGCTATGAGTGTCGGATAAGTATGGCGGCAGTGCATCGAGCTGACCAGCCCTCAATTACACCGCTCGGATAACTGGCTACGCAGGTAATCACGCCCCGCATCCAGCTCCTGGTCGCTGTAATAGCGGCGCTCGCCATTGTCGCCAGGCTGATAGTAGCGTCGCCCCTCGGGCATGGAGGCCAGACGATTACGCAGTGTCGTGCACTCCTTCGCTCTATCAGCTTGCTGCTGTCTTCGTACCTGAGCGGCCTGGGCCTGCTCCTCACGACGGGCCTGAAAGAAGCGCTCGCTGCGCTGCTCTCGCTCCCGGGTGGCGGCATCGCGCTCCATCACCTGCGGGCGGATGTCCACGACCTTGGCATCAGTCGCTTGCGGCCGTTGGCCGTAATGCACCTGGCCCTGCTCATCCACCCAGCGATAAACCTGCCCGAAGGCCAGCGTAGGCAGTAAAAGAAGACCAATCCAGACGCGCATCGCGGCAATCCCCGCTCGATCGTGTGTAGGCCGTCAAAGCGCTCCAGCAGGCGATACCTTGGCGGGCTCCGGCAGACCATGATGACCGAGCTGACGCAGGGTTTCCAGCCGCGCCCGAGCACGGAACGCGTACTCACTGGTGGGGTAGCGGCCGATGATGAACTGATAGGTCTGCGCCGCGTCGACGTACAGATTCTGCCGTTCCAGGCAATGGCCACGCAGCAGGGAAATTTCCGGCTGGATGTAACTGCGCGAACGACTCGCACGCTCGGCCTGGGACAACTCGCGTATCGCATCGTCGCACTCGCCCAGTTCGTAGGCGCGATAGGCCTTGTTCAGATGATGATCGAGCGACATGCGGGTACATCCGCAGATGACCAGCACACAGCTCAGCAGCAACAGAATACGCATGAGTTTCTCCTCCAATGAGCAACGTATCGGCGAAGCCCGGAAAAACTGAACAGTGGCAACATGCTGCATCGCGTTACATGACGACTGGGCCGGAACGAGCGGGCTCGATCTTCTACGCTGACACAGGTCAACGCATGTCATCGAACGATGGGATGCAATGCGGCTTAACTTACCCAGCGAGGTCGACCCCATGAAACTCGAGAAGCTACTGGTCGTGATCGACGCCAACCAACCTAGCCATCCTGCCCTGGAGCGCGCCACCTGGCTGGCACGCGGAACTCAGGCCCGGTTGCACATTCTGGTGGTGGAGTATAGCGCCGCGCTGGATGGCAGCCTGCTCGAAAACAGCCTGCAGAACAAAGCTCGCGAGGCGTTGCTGGAGCAGCGCGGCAAATGGCTGGAAGAGCTGCTGGCCCCGCTGTGCGATGAAGGCCTGCCACTACAACAGGAAGTACGCTGGGGCAAGCGCCTGCACGAAACGGTGCTCGAAGTGGCTGCCGAGTTGCAACCGGATCTGGTACTGAAATCCGCCGCCCACAACAACCTGCTGCGCCGTCTGTTGCTCACTGATAGCTGCTGGCAGTTGATGCGCCATTCTCCGTTCCCTCTGTGGCTGGTGCATCACGCCGAATGGCGCGGACGCAATCTGTGTACGGCAGTCGATCCCCTGCACAAGGACGACAAACCCGCGACCTTGGATCACTACTTGATCAACATCAGCCAGGCGCTCTCCTCCGCCCTCGGC
Organism: Phytopseudomonas daroniae; assembly: GCF_004327285.1. Classification (GTDB taxonomy): domain Bacteria; phylum Pseudomonadota; class Gammaproteobacteria; order Pseudomonadales; family Pseudomonadaceae; genus Aquipseudomonas; species Aquipseudomonas daroniae. The sequence goes on along the minus strand of NZ_QJUI01000024.1, from coordinate 48,529 downwards.
CTGCGTGCCAACTTCGTGCATTGCCACGCACCTCTGCCACGGACGCTGCTCAACAACGCCGAGCTGCTGGCCTCCTACCAGCAGTTCGTTGCCGACGAAGCGCAACAGCATCACAAGGCCTTCGATGAGTTGATCCGCCAGCACAACATCGAGCCCGACTCGGCCCACCTGCTCGAAGGTGCACCGGAAAACATGCTGCCGCGATTCGTACACAAGCACGAAATCGACCTGCTGGTGATGGGTGCCATCGCCCGCGGTCGTCTGGACACCATTCTCATCGGCCACACCGCTGAGCGACTGCTCGAATCGGTGGACTGCGACCTGCTGGTGATCAAGCTGCCTGCCGAAAAGTAGTGCAGAGGAACAATGACTACAGCGTTGCGGCGTAGTAGCCTCGCGGTCTGCTTCAACTCAGGAGTCCGCGCATGACCGCTCGCCGCACCAAAATCGTTGCCACCCTCGGCCCAGCCAGCAACTCACCGGAAGTACTCGAACAACTGATTCTCGCTGGGCTGGATGTTGCCCGCCTGAACTTTTCCCACGGTTCGCCGGAAGATCACAAGGCGCGGGCCAAGCTGGTACGTGACATCGCAGCCAAGCACGGTCGCCATGTTGCCCTGCTGGGCGACCTGCAAGGTCCGAAGATCCGGATCGCCAAGTTCGCCAACAAGCGCATCGAGCTGAAGGTCGGTGATCGCTTCACCTTCTCCACCAGCCATCCGCTGACTGACGGCAACCAGGAAGTCGTGGGTATCGACTACCCGGATCTGGTCAAGGATTGCGGCGTCGGTGACGAACTGCTGCTCGACGATGGCCGGGTGGTCATGCGTGTCGAAACCACCACCGCGGACACCCTCAACTGCGTGGTGCTGATCGGCGGCCCGCTGTCCGATCATAAAGGCATCAACCGCCGTGGCGGTGGCCTGACCGCGCCAGCCCTGACTGAAAAAGACAAGGCTGACATCAAACTCGCCGCAGAAATGGATCTGGACTACCTGGCCGTATCCTTCCCACGCGACGCTGCGGACATGGAATACGCTCGCCAGCTGCGTGACGAATCCGGCGGCAAGGCGTGGCTGGTCGCCAAGATCGAACGCGCCGAAGCGGTCGCGAATGACGAAACCCTGGACGGCCTGATCAAGGCCAGCGATGTGGTGATGGTTGCCCGTGGCGACCTGGGTGTGGAAATCGGCGACGCCGAGCTGGTAGGTATTCAGAAGAAGATCATTCTGCACGCACGCCGCCACAACAAGGCAGTGATCGTTGCGACCCAGATGATGGAGTCGATGATCCAGAACCCGATGCCGACCCGTGCCGAAGTGTCCGACGTGGCCAACGCCGTACTCGACTACACCGACGCGGTCATGCTTTCGGCAGAAAGCGCCGCTGGCGCCTATCCGCTGGAAGCCGTGCAGGCCATGGCGCGCATCTGCCTCGGCGCAGAGCGTCACCCTACCGGCAAGAGCTCCAGCCACCGTATCGGCAAGACCTTCGAGCGTTGCGACGAGAGCATCGCCCTGGCTGCCATGTACACGGCCAACCACTTCCCGGGCGTGAAGGCCATCATCGCCCTCACCGAAAGTGGTTACACACCGCTGATCATGTCGCGTATCCGCTCCTCGGTACCGATCTACTCGTTCTCCCCGCACCGTGACACCCAGGCGCGCTCCGCGATGTTCCGCGGCGTGTACACTATCCCCTTCGATCCGGCAGCACTGCCACCAGGCGAAGTCAGCCAGGCAGCGGTGGACGAGCTGCTCAAGCGTGGCCTGGTCGAAAAAGGTGACTGGGTCATTCTGACCAAGGGCGACAGCTACCACACCATCGGTGGCACCAACGGCATGAAGATCCTGCATGTCGGTGACGCACTGGTCTGACGATCATCAGCACCAGCAGAAAGGCCCGCACTCAATGCGGGCCTTTTCGTTTGCGCAAGAGTCTATTGGCGTATCGGCGCGGTCGCGCTGAAACGGGAGCAGCCTCCTATGCGTGAGGCAGAAACAGGTCGGTAAATAACTGGCTGCGCGGCAGGCCGGCGAGATAGAGGCGTCTAGCGATGGCGTCCACTGTGTCGGGCCCGCCGCAGGCCAGAGCGATGGTCTGCCGTGAGCCAGGACGTAGCGCCGCCAGGGCACTGGGCAACGCTGCCGCCTCGATCAGGTCGAGCTGTATGTGTGGATGAAGCTCGGCCAGTTCGAGCAACGAGCCGGCCAGGTAGTGTTCAGTAGTCGACCGCGCCACATGCATGACCCGGATCGGCCCCTGATGCGATTGGCGCAATGCCTCGCGCAGGATGGCGTATAGCGGCGCGAGGCCGGTTCCGGCACCCAGCAACCAGAGCGGCCGGGTCTGCCAGTCCGGATCGTAGTGCAGTGCACCGCCACTCAACGCGCCGAGGCGCAAAAGCTCTCCCGCCTTGAACTGCCGAGCCGCATCACTGAACGCGCCAGGCTGGCGGCATTCCACGTGAAACTCAAGAAAGGTGTCTTCCTGCGGCAGGCTGGCCAGCGAGTACGGCCGGGCGATTCCGTCAGCCGTCCACAGCAGCAGATGCTGCCCTGCGCGGTAGCGCACGGTCTGTTGCGGTAGCAGGCGCAAGCGCAATACATGATCGCTCAACCAGTCGCACGCCTGGATCTGCGCAGGGATCCCATCGCTTCTGGGGTCGAATACCTGAATCTGCAGATCATCGACCACGCTGCACTGGCACGCCAGGCGCCAACCCTGATCCCGACGCGCCTGATCGAGGGCCTCGGGCTTCACATCCAGCGGTTCGCCCGCCAGGCAACGCACCATGCAGGCCTGGCAACTACCAGCGCGACAGCTGTAAGGCACGGCGATGCCGGCGCCCAACAGCGAGTCGAGCAGGTTACTTCCGGTATCGACGGTCACATGTCGGTCACCGACCAGCAGATCAGGCATCCGCCTGTTCCCAGGTCGAGGCACAGCGATTGCGCCCGGTGCGCTTGGCCTGGTACAGCGCCTGGTCGGCGCGATGAAGGGCTTCGTCGAGGTTATCGTGCATGGACACCAGGGTCATTCCCACGGACAAGCTGAGATTCTGAACCTTAACACCGATCGGCTCGGCCTCGCTGAACGCCACCCGCAAACGCTCGCAGCAGGACAGGAAAGCATCGGTGTCGGTATTGGGCACCAGCAGCACGAACTCCTCTCCACCGTAACGGGCGATGATGTCGCCCTCACGCAGGCAGGCCGTGGCCACGCCTGCAAAAGCCTGCAGCACACGATCGCCCGCGGCATGGCCATGCCGATCATTGATGCCCTTGAAGTGATCGAGATCGATCAGCGCCAGGCCGTGCCGCCGCTTGGGTGCCAGCCCTTCGAGCTCGCGAGCCGCCATGCGCAGGAAATGCCGGCGGTTGCACAGCCCGGTGAGCTCATCGGTAGCCACCAGGTCTTCCAGCTGGCGCATCATGCCGCGCAGGGTTTCCTGGTGCGCCTGCAGCGCGAAACGACGCTGCCGCATACGCTGGCGCATGCTCTGCATATAGGAGGCGAACAGACTCAGCCAGAACAGCACCAACCCCAGCGCACAGACCTGCAGCGTGGCCAGGCCGGGATCGCGCATGCGCATCTGGTAGGCCTCGTACAGATTGATGACGACGAAACCGAAGAACGCCAGGCCGGCGCAGCGAAAGAATACCCGCGGCGGCAGCTGGAACAGACCGAAAAGCAGCGCCATGGGATAGATAAGCAGCAGACTGCCGCGCCCTTCGTCGAGCATCGCGACCATCGCCGTGATCAACCCCAGGGCGACGAGCACCTGCGCCTCGGTCAGGCTGGGGTCGCGAAAGGTCAAGTTGCGGCCGGACAGGAACAGGGCCAGAAACAGCAACTGACTGGCGGCCGCGATGCCCAGCAAGCCCGCAACCGTGCTGCCACGGACGCCGAAAAGGTCGTGGTAACAGGCGATCCCCGCCAGCGCAGCGATCATCAGATAAGTAGCCACAGCCATGCCGAAACGCTTTATCAGCAGATTCTGTAACGTACGTTGAGTCAATCGGCGGTTGCTTGGGATCATGGGCTCCATCCCATAGTGGCAACTAGCCGCCACTCTACTCGCGCGCCGTGAAAAAGCCTAGCAACGCTTCGCGTTATCACCGCCGGGCCCTGACGGGTGTCCCAGGCGTCGACCCCGCGGTATACTGCCGCGCCTTTTAGAACGCGCCGGCCATGTTCCGGCGCTCAAGTTCCTGCCCTATAAGGGAGCGCCCCGCATGACCGTGATCAAGCAAGACGATCTGATCCAGAGCGTCGCCGACGCCCTGCAATTCATTTCCTATTACCATCCCGTCGACTTCATTCAGGCCATGCACGAGGCCTACCTGAAGGAAGAGTCGCCTGCCGCCCGCGACTCCATGGCGCAAATCCTGATCAACTCGCGCATGTGTGCCACCGGCCACCGCCCGATCTGCCAGGACACCGGCATCGTCACCGTGTTCATCCGCGTGGGCATGGACGTGCGCTGGGACGGCGCCACCATGGGCGTCGACGACATGATCAACGAAGGCGTACGCCGCGCCTACAACCTGCCGGAGAACGTCCTGCGCGCCTCGATCCTCGCCGATCCGGCCGGCGCCCGTAAGAACACCAAGGACAACACCCCGGCAGTGATCCACTACTCCATCGTCCCGGGTAACACCGTGGAAGTGGACGTGGCCGCCAAGGGTGGCGGCTCCGAGAACAAGTCGAAGATGGCCATGCTCAACCCGTCCGACTCGATCGTCGACTGGGTACTGAAGACCGTACCGACCATGGGCGCTGGCTGGTGCCCGCCGGGCATGCTTGGCATCGGTATCGGCGGTACTGCCGAGAAGGCCGCGGTAATGGCCAAGGAAGTGCTGATGGAGTCCATCGACATCCATGAGCTGAAAGCCCGCGGTCCGCAGAACAAGATCGAAGAAATGCGTCTGGAGCTGTTCGAGAAGGTCAACCAGTTGGGCATCGGCGCCCAGGGTCTGGGCGGCCTGACCACCGTGCTCGACGTCAAGATCATGGATTACCCGACCCACGCCGCCTCGCTGCCGGTGTGCATGATCCCCAACTGCGCCGCCACCCGCCACGCCCACTTCGTGCTCGATGGCAGCGGCCCGGCCGAGCTGGAAGCGCCGTCCTTGGACGCCTACCCGGAAATCGTCTGGGAAGCCGGCCCTTCGGCCCGCCGCGTCGACCTCGACACCCTGACCCCGGAAGACGTGCAGAGCTGGAAGCCGGGCGAAACCATCCTGCTCAACGGCAAGATGCTCACCGGTCGCGACGCCGCGCACAAGCGCATGGTCGAGATGCTCAACAAGGGCGAAGAACTGCCGGTCGACCTGAAAGGCCGCTTCATCTATTACGTCGGCCCGGTCGACCCGATCGGCGACGAAGTGGTTGGCCCTGCCGGCCCGACCACTGCCACACGGATGGACAAGTTCACCCGTCAGATCCTCGAACAGACTGGCTTGCTGGGCATGATCGGCAAGTCCGAGCGCGGCCCGACCGCCATCGAAGCGATCAAGGACAACAAGGCCGTGTACCTGATGGCCGTTGGCGGCGCCGCCTACCTGGTGGCTCAGGCGATCAAGAAGTCCAGGGTGCTGGCCTTCGCCGAACTGGGCATGGAAGCGATCTACGAGTTCGACGTGAAAGACATGCCGGTGACCGTCGCGGTCGACAGCCAGGGCGAGTCGGTACACATCACAGGTCCTGCGATCTGGAGCAAGAAGATCGCCGAAAGCCTGGCGGTGGAAGTGCAATAAAGCAGCCGCAAGCTGCAAGCCTCAAGCGGCAAGTAAGAGCAGTTCACTGCTCTCCCTTGCAACTTGTGGCTTCCCTAGACCGTAGGGTGGACGACGCTTGCCTACGCGGCCCGATCCGTCCACCACTACGCGATCGCAATGGTGGATGAAAAGAGCGTCAGCTACGCGCCCCGATCCACCCTACGCCCTGCGTTTCTAGGGTGCGTGCTCAAGCAATCGCCGGCAAGCCGGCTCCTACACGATCGAGTGATTATCAGAAACCGTGTAGGAGCCCGCTTGCGGGCGATGCGATGGCGGCCATATCGCAATAACGCGTCATGGCTACCATTCGCCGCGGGGTCGCGGCTCCTACACGGTCGCGTAAGCCATCAACTCTGCCGGAGCCACTCCCCCGGAGCGAAGCGATTGTGGACGCGTTCAGAACTCCAGGGTGCTGGACACCTGCACCTGACGCGGGTCGCCAACCGAGACGTTGAGGGTGTTCACTGAAGAGCTGTAGTAGGTCTTGTCGAACAGGTTCTTGACGTTGAGCTGCAGCTTGAGCTTGTTGTCGCCCAGGCGAGTATCGTAGCTGGCGAAGGCATCGGCCACCGTGTAGGACGGCAGCGTGAAGGTATTGCCCGCATCCCCCTCCCGCTCTCCGACGTAGCGAGCACCGGCGCCAGCCCGCAGACGATCACCACCGAACAGCGCACCGAAATCGTAGACAGCGGAAAGCGAGCCGGTCTGCCGGGCGACGTTCTGCAAGCCGTTTCCCTTGAGATCCGGATCCTTGGTCACCTCGGCATCGGTCAGCGCAAAGGTACCGATCAGGCTGAGGCTGTCGGTCACCTGCCCGGTAACGTCCAGCTCCACGCCGCGGGAACGCACCTCACCGGCACCGGTCGCGAAGGTTTCAGCGCCAATGGTCTGGGTAACCAGTACGTTTTCCTTGACGATATCGAACAGCGCCAGGGTACCGGTGATGCGCCCCGGCATATCCAGCTTGGCGCCGATTTCCCAGGATTTGCCTTCCTCCGGCTGCACGCCATTGATCGTCGCACCGTTGCTCAGCGGTGCAATGGTCGAGTTGGGTTTGAACGACTCGGTGTAACCGCCGTACAGCGATAGTTCGTCGTTGAGCTTGTACACCAGCCCGACGCGCGGCACCCAGACCTGGCCGTCGATATCGGTGTTCTTGGTGAACGGACGGCCACGCCCGGCGAGCTGGTCGTAGAGCTGGTAGCGGGCGCCAGCGACGAAGATCCATTGTTCGTTGAGGTGAATCGAATCCTGGATAAAGGCTGATTGGGTGACCACACGATCGGTCTGGTCGCTGTCGTTGGCAACCACGGTGGTAGGAACCGGGTCGAGTCCATAAACCGGCTCGTTGTAATCGAGTCGGCGCGTGGTGTTCTGGCGGATCAGATCTTCGCGATAGAACTTGCGGTACTCGTGATCCACGCCCATCAGCAGATCGTGCTGCATGCCGCCCAGCAGCATCTTGCCATCCAGGTCGAAGGTGGCGAAGTGCGAGGTGCTGACCGCGCCGCGCGTACCGTCCAGGCGGCGTCCAACGGTGCCAGTGGTGGTATCCACACTGGTGACTCGCGCCTGATAGTCGTCATAGGTATCGCGGTTGTAGCTGTAGGCGAAATGGGCCTTCCAGTCATCACTGAGCTGATGGGACAGGTCGAAGATGCTCAGGTTGGATCGGCCTTCGGTCACGTTGTAAGGCTCGTCCAGACGGCGTTCGGCAGGAATGTTCAGCGGCTTGCCATTGACGAACAGCGTGCCGCGATCGAAGGGCACCGAATACTCACGGTATTCATGGCTGAGGGTGATGGTGGTGTCTTCGCCGTACCAGGCCAGGGACGGCGCGAAGGTCTTGTCGCGGTTATGGCCGAAGTCGCGCCAGTAGTCGGCATCGTCATAATCGGCGACCAGCCGGTAGGCCAGGCCGGATTCACCCAGCGGGCCAGTGAGATCCAGGGTGCCACCACTGCCGTTCTTGCCATGGCCGAAGGTCGAGGCACGGCCGGTGATGGCGCGGTAACTTTCGAGCTGCGGCTTCTTGCTGACCACGTTGATCACGCCACCCGGATCGAGAATGCCATAGAGCATCGACGACGGGCCCTTGAGGACTTCGACGCGCTCGGCGGTGGCGGTGAAGTTGCGACCCTGGATGGTGCGCATGCCGTCACGCAGGATGGAGCCGTCACGGTTGTCACCGAAGCCGCGCTTCATCACCGCATCCAACGTGCTGCCCAGGGTGTTGGACTGGGTGATGCCGCTGACATTGGCCAGGGCATCGTCGAGATTCTGCGGCTGCTGATCCTGCAGCGCCTGGGAAGTCACTACCGCGACCGCCTGAGGGATCTCCAGCAAGGGTGTGTCGCTACGCATCAAGCGGGTGGTCGCTGGCGGCTGGTAGCTCTGTGCAGCATTACGTTGCGACTGGATCTGCACGGCATCGAGGTTCAGCGCATTTGGCTCACTCACGGGCTGCAGCATGAGAGTCCCCACGCCGGCATGCCGATAGGTGAAACCGGAGCCGGCAAGCAACTGCACCAGCGCCTGATCTGCGCTCATGCGCCCTTGCACGGCGGGTGACTGAACGGCGTAGGGCGCTTCATCGGTGTAGACCAGGTTGAGGCCGGTGACCTTGCTGAAGGCATCCAGCGCACGTGGTAGTGGCTGGGAGGCAATGGCGAACTCATAGCGCTGCGCCTGCCCATCGACCTCCGCCGGGGTTTGCGCGAATGCCAGTTGCGGCATCGCAAAGGCGCCGCCGCCCAGTAGCAGAGCGGTCATGCCCAGGCGTTTCCAGGTAGCACCCTGCAGGCGCGTCATACGGTATTTCATCGGTTGGCTCACCCTTGCTGTATTGGCTTCTCGTCTGCGAACTAGTCGCATTCAAACCACTACACGGATGCCGGATGGGTTTACCTCAGTTGCGTTCGCGATTTTTTTGCCTGCCGGCCAATTCAGCGCAGGATCAGCAGACGCCCGAACAACTGATGTTGCTCGAAACCCAGCACATTCTGCAGAGCGGCGAGCACCTCCAGCGGATCGTTACTGGAGAAACTGCCGCTGACGCGGCGCTGGGCCAGTTCGCTATCGAGTAGCAGAATGCGTCCGGGGTAGTAGCGCTCGAGTTCGCTCAGCACCTCGCCGAGCGGCACCCGATAGAAACTCAGACGTCCATCGCGCCAGGATGTCGTCGCCTCGGCATCCACGCTGCGCAAGTGCTCGCTGAAACCGGCTGCGAAACTCAGTTGCTGGTTGGCGGTGAGAATCTGCGGCGCCTCGGCTGGACTGCCGCGCACCGCTACACGACCCTGCAGGACGGTGACACGGCCACCATCCTGCAACTTGCGCACTTCGAAACGAGTACCCAGCACCCGCGCTTCCCCGCCTGCCACAGCGACCGCGAAGGGTACGGCGGCTGGGGTAACGCGGAAGTAGGCAGTGCCACGGCGCAACTCGACATGACGCCCGACGGCGTCGTAACGCACCGCGATGGCACTGTCCGCATCGAGCACCACGGTCGACCCATCCGCCAGGGTCAGGTTGCGCACCTCCCCTGGTGCCGATACGTAGTCCGCGCCCAGGTCATCGACCCAATGCAGCGGCTGCCAGCCACTACCCCAGACCATCAGCGCCAGGCTGGCTGCCAAACTCAATGCCGCCGCTGCCCAATAGCGTCGCCGCCGTGGCGCCGGACGCAGGTACTGCTGCAATGCCTGCGCCTCTTCATTGGCCAGATTCTGCGCAACCGGGCGACTGAGCTGCCAGAGCGACTGCATCTGCACGAAGGCATCGACATGCTCCGGCGAGGCGGCCAGCCACTGCTCGAAAGCCATCTGCACCTTGTCGCCAGGCTGCCCCTGCAGACGGCCGAGCCACAGCCAGGCGTCCTGTTCGATGGCCGACAGTGATTCCTCCTGCAGGTGTGACTCGTGGCTCATGGCGCGGTGCTTCCAGATGTATGGCTGGCCGGCGTATCGATGACGCTGGCCTTGCAGGCTTCCAGGGCGCGCATCATATGTTTTTCCACCGCACTCTGGGAAAGCGCCATGCTGCGGGCTATCTGCCCATAGGTCTGACCGTGAATACGGTTGAGCAGAAAGATATGCCGAGTTCGCTCGGGCAATGCCCGCAACGCCGCGTCCACGCGGCGCAGATCATTGCCCGCCTCCAGGGCTGCGTCTGGCGAAATGCCGGTGTCGCCGCGCTGCTCGGGCAGCAGGCCCGCTTCATTACGGCTGCGCGCGCCCTCGCTGCGCAAATGGTCGATGGCCAGGTTGTGGGCGCTGCGGATCAGGTAACTGCCCATGTCCTCGAGCGGTGCACTGGGCCGTCGCCAGAAGCGCAGAAACAACTCCTGCACGAGATCCGCCGCAGTCGCCCGACAACCGACACGTCGACGCAATAGCGCTTCCATCTGTTCGCGACGGGCGAGAAAGATGCGCAGAAAGGCATCGCGCTGCACCGGCTCCGTCGTGGACGGGTCGGGCTGGCGAGGCTCGGACGAAGATGGGTGATCGACCATGGGGTGGGGCTGCTCGTGACGATACCGCCAGAAGCGTGGCGGCAATCCGGCGAATGATAATGCTTATCAACAAATACCGATAGCTCTACGACGAGAGGCAAGCGGAACGATAGCGGGCAGCCTGTGGCCTAAGCCACACGTGCACAAAGGAGTCGCCCATGACCTTTTCCATCGTTGCCCGCTGCCCGCGCACCGGCCAGTTCGGGGTTGCCGCCGCTACCGCCATGCCCGCCGTGGGCAAACTGCTCAGCCATGCCGCCGCCAGAGCTGGCGCGGTAGCGACCCAGGCCCAGGTCAATCCGTACCTGGGCCTGGACGGGCTAGCGCTGTTACGCCAGGGCCATTCGGCGCCCGCAGCCCTGAAACGTCTGATGGACACCGATCCGTGCATGGAACTGCGCCAGTTGGCATTGATCGACCGGCATGGCGACAGCGTGTGCTGGACGGGCGATCAATGCATCCCGTGGGCCGGTTCGCTATCTGGCGAACAGTTTTCCGTACAGGGCAACCGCCTGGTCGGGCCGCAGGTGCTGGACGCTGTGGCCGATGCCTTTCGCCACGGTGAACATCGCCCACTGGTCGAGCGCCTGATCGACGCTCTCGCCGCAGGGGATGAACGCGGAGGCGATCGCCATGGCGAATCTTCGGCGGTGATCTATATCGTCGACCGCGAGGAGTATCCGTTGTGGGACATCCGCGTCGATCACCACCTTGATCCGGTCGCCGAGCTGTGGCGCCTGCACGGTGTATTCGCTCGCGAGGTACTGCCGGAAATTCTCGCCATGCCGACCCGCGAAAACCCCGCCGGCAAGGCGGCCGAAGACTCGGTCTGAAAACCGGCACCTGGGTATAGGAAAACACCTCAGGCTCGCCGGTCACCCGCCTCCCATATCGCTGGAGCACCGGCTAAGGTGTATGGCATCCATCCACGGAGAACACCATGAGCAAGCGCGCACTGATTCTGATCGATATCCAGAACGACTACTTCGCCGACGGCAAATGGCCGCTGCACGGCATCGACGCGGCAGCGCAGAACGCCGCACGCGTATTGGCGGCCGCCCGTGCGGCAGGCGACACGGTGGTGCATGTGCGTCATGAATTCCAGAGCGATGGCGCGCCCTTCTTCACCGCCGGCTCCGAGGGTGCGCACATCCATGGCAGCGTGCAGCCGCTGGCGGATGAACACGTGGTGCTCAAGCACAAGGTCAATGCGTTTCGCGACACGAACCTGAAGGCGCTGCTCGACAAGGCCGGTATCGAACAGGTCACCCTGGTCGGCGCCATGAGCCATATGTGCATCGACGCCGCCGCCCGCGCCAGCGCGGATTTCGGCTATGCCACCACAGTGATCCACGACGCCTGCGCGACACGCGACCAGGAATTCGAAGGCAGCCACGTCCCTGCAGCCCAGGTGCAGGCTGCCTATATGGCCGCACTGGCGTTCGCCTATGCGACCGTCACCTCGGCCGACCAGTATCTGGCCGACTGAACACTCGCTCGTGGGAGGCGCTTTAGTCTGTAGGATGGGTGCTAACCCATCGGCAAATTGATGGGTTACCACCCATCCTACATGCCTGTTTGCTGCGCGACGGCGCTGCGTCGAAGACGCAGAAGCCCCTCCCACCCTGGCTCAGGCCAGTTCCGTGCGCAGTTGCCGGGCCGCGGCGACCATATTGACCAGCGCCGCTTCTGTCTCCGGCCAGCCGCGAGTTTTCAGGCCGCAATCCGGGTTGACCCACAGACGTTCGGCAGGAATGCGGCGCACCGCCTTGCGCATCAGCTTGACCATCTCGCTGGTGTCCGGCACCCGCGGCGAGTGGATGTCATAGACGCCCGGGCCGATTTCGTTGGGGTACTCGAAGGCCTCGAAGGCTTCCAACAGCTCCATGTCCGAACGCGAGGTCTCGATGGTGATCACGTCCGCATCCATGGCGGCGATGGATTCGATCACGTCGTTGAACTCGCTGTAGCACATGTGGGTGTGGATCTGCGTCTCGTCGCGCACGCCACTGGCACACAGCCGGAAGGATTCCGTGGCCCAATCCAGATAATTCTGCCAGTCGGCCTTGCGCAGCGGCAGTCCCTCGCGGAACGCGGCTTCGTCGATCTGCACGATACGGATGCCAGCCTGCTCGAGGTCGACGACCTCGTCGCGAATCGCCAGGGCCAGTTGCCGAGCCTGCACTTCGCGGCTGACGTCTTCGCGTGGGAACGACCACATCAGCATGGTCACCGGGCCGGTCAGCATGCCCTTCATCACCTTGCCCGTGAGGCTCTGCGCATAGCGAATCCACTCCACGGTCATGGCCTGGGGCCGGCTCAGGTCGCCAAAGATCACCGCCGGTTTCACGCAGCGCGAACCATAGCTCTGTACCCAGCCGAAACGAGTGAACAGGTAGCCATCCAACTGCTCGGCGAAGTACTCGACCATGTCGTTGCGCTCGGCCTCGCCGTGCACCAGCACGTCCAGCCCCAGGCGCTCCTGAATCTCTACCGCATGGCGAATCTCGCTGTGCATGGCATCGGTGTAATCCCCCAGCGATAGCTTGCCCTGCTTGAAGGCCTGGCGTGCCAGGCGGATCGCCGAGGTCTGCGGGAACGAGCCGATGGTGGTAGTCGGGAACGGCGGCAGGTCGAGGCCGGCACGCTGTTTGGCGATACGTTGGGCGAACGGCGACGCGCGCTGGCTATCGTTGGCGGTCACCGCAGCCAGGCGTGCCTGCACCTGAGGCTTGTGGATGCGCGGTGAAGCCGCGCGGCTGGCCTGCACGGCGCGGCTCTCGGCCAGCGCGGCGCGCACTTCGGGGGCATCCGGCTGATTGACGGCACGCGCCAACACTGCCACTTCGGCGCATTTCTGCGTGGCGAAGGCCAGCCAGCTTTTCAGTTCGGCATCCAGTTGATCTTCACGCTGCAGATCGACCGGGCTGTGCAGCAACGAGCAGGACGGCGCGATCCACAGACGCTCACCGAGCCGGCTGTGCGCATGGCCGATCACCACCAGGGCGCTTTCCAGATCGCAGCGCCACACGTTGCGGCCGTTGACCACGCCCAGGGACAGCACCTTGTAAGCCGGCAGGCGGTCGAGGATGGTCGGGTACTGCTGCGGCGCGCGTACCAGGTCGATGTGCAGACCATCCACCGGCAGATTGGCCGCCAGGCCGAGATTCTCTTCCAGGCCGCCGAAGTAGGTGGCGATCAGTTTTTTCAGCGGCTCGCGCTGCAGGATGTTGTAGGCGCGTTCGAAGGCGTTCTTCCAGTCCTGAGGCAGGTCGAGTACCAGGATCGGCTCGTCGATCTGCACCCACTCCACGCCCTGCTCGGCCAGACGCTGGAAGATTTGCCCATAGAGCGGCAACAGGCGTTCGAGCAGTTCCAGTTTGTCGAAACCCTGGGCGTCTCCCTTGAGTTTGCCCAACCACAGGTAGGTCAGCGGGCCGATCACCACCGGCTTGACGTCATGGCCGAGGGCACGGGCTTCATCCACTTCCTCGAACAGTTGCTCCCAGCTGAGGGCGAACTGTTGGTCAGCGGTGAACTCGGGTACCAGGTAGTGGTAGTTGGTATCGAACCATTTGGTCATCTCTTGCGCATGGGCACCGCCACAGCAGGCATCCCCGCTCACGCCACGAGCCATGGCGAACAAGGTATCCAGGGTCGGCTTGCCACTGGCTGGGCGGAAACGCTCGGGAATCACGCCGAAAGTCAGGGAATGGGCCAGCACCTGGTCGTACCAGGCGAAGTCGCCGACCGGCAGCAGCTCGATGCCGGCGTCCTTCTGTACCTGCCAATGCCGCGCGCGCAGCTCACGACCCACGGCCCGCAGGCCGGCTTCGTCCAACTCGCCCTTCCAGAAGGCCTCCTGGGCTTTCTTCAGTTCGCGGTCACGTCCGATTCGGGGGAATCCGAGGCTATGTGCCAGGGCCATGGCGATATCTCCAATGCATAAATGATGGCGTGCATTGTCGAGGCCCATACCAAGTGAAACAAACTCAATCTATTAACGTTAAAAACAAATTTCACTCACGTTGATTGCACGCAGCTTATCCTGATCGCCCTCACCCGCCCACTTGAGGCCGCTTCAGGAGTCGGGCAAGCTGAGCCCTGCCTCCTGGACGAACCCGGCATGCTCGACGATCTCCCCGACGACCCCGCCCAGACCGAACGCACCCGCGAAATCGTGCTGCGCTACCACTTCAGCTGGAAGTACCGCGACCTGGATGCGGTGATGGCGCTCTATCATCCCGAGATCGAGTACAACGACTTCTTCCTCAATCGCCGCATGGGGCTGGGCGAGCTGCGCGACTACGTCCTCAGCACCATGCCTCGCCATCCCGACGAAGCGCTCGAACACACCGATCGCATCCGCATCGACGGCCACACGGCGTTCATTCAGTACCGCACCACGCTGCATGGTGGTGAGGGTCTGGTGTCGTTTCGCACCGCCGAAGCCATCACCGTGCGCGACGGGCTGATCTGGCGGGTCAACGAATATGCCTCCCTGGTGCATGAAGGCCAGGACGCACGGCCACCGATCCAGACCAGCGCGGCGATCAGCAAACTGGGACTGTCGACCCGACAACTGGGCTTCATGGCGCAGGATATCCAGGATTACTTCCTGCGTCGGCAGCCCTTTCTCGACCCGGCTCTGAGCCTGCAGCAGGTTGCCACGGCCACCGGCTACAGCCGCAACCAGATTTCCTACCTGCTCAACCAGGTGCTCGGCCAGAGCTTCTACCGCTACGTCAACCAGGCGCGCCTGCAGCATCTGCTGCAACGCCTGCAGGCAGGCAATGACCTGCGGCGCATGGACGAGCTGGCCTTCGAGGCCGGCTTCAATTCCCTGACCGCCTTCTACAGCACCTTTCGCCGCCACACCGGGATGACACCCAAAAGCTATTTAAAGGAGATGTACGCGCGGACACGCGCGCAAGACAACGCCTGAACAGGCTTCTAGTCTTGTTGCAGACATTCTGCGTGGAAGCGGTGCATGAACGACTGGCGCAACATCAGCCTGTGGATGGATCAACTGGATGAACCGCTGACGCCGCGCCCGTCGCTGCCCGGCGATATCCAGGCCGATGTGGCCATCATCGGTGCGGGTTACACCGGCCTGTGGACGGCCTATTACCTCAAGCGCCAGGCACCCAACCTGCGCATCGTCATTCTCGAGGCGAAGATCGCCGGCTTCGGTGCTTCCGGTCGCAACGGCGGCTGGCTGATGGGCAACCTGCTCGGCGAAGATCGGCTGCTCGCCGGCCTCTCCCCGCAAAGCCGACGTGAATCCTACGACCTGTTGCACGGCATTCCCGATGAAGTCGGCCAGGTGCTGCAACGCGAAGGAATCGACTGCGACTACCGCAAAGGCGGTGTGCTGTACTGCGCGGCCCGCTACCCGGAGCAGGAGCTGCGCCTGCGCGAATACCTGCGTGGCTATCGTGAAGAAGGCCTGGGCGACGACGACTACCGTTGGCTGCCCGCTGAGGAACTCGCCCAGCAACTGCGTATCCCCGGCGCCTATGGCGCGCTCCATACACCACACTGCGCGACCATTCAGCCGGCCCGGCTGGTGCGCGGCCTAGCCCGTTGTGTAGAAGCGCTGGGCGTGAGCATCTACGAAGGCACCCCAGCCCTGAGCTGGCAGGCCGGCAGCGTGCGCTGCGAAGCGGGCGAAGTGCGCGCAGACTGGATCGTGCCTGCCGTGGAAGGCTATGCAACCAACCTGCCACCACTCGGCCGCCACCAGATACCGGTACAAAGCCTGATCGTCGCCACCGAACCGCTACCGGCCTCGACCTGGGCAGAGATCGGCCTGGAGCGCGGCCAGGCCTTCAGCGAGACCAGCCGCCAGGTCACCTACGGCCAGCGCAGCCTCGACGACCGCCTGATCTTCGGCGCCCGCGGCGGCTATCGCTTCGGCAGCCGCCTGCGCAGCGACTTCAACCTCAACGACGAAGAGCGCGGCCTGCGCCGCTACCTGTTCAGCGAACTGTTTCCGCAACTGCGTACCGTGCGCATCACCCACGCCTGGGGCGGCAACCTGGGCATGGCGCGGCGCTTTCATCCGCACATGCTCTGCGACCGCAGCAACGGCATCGCCCTTTCCGGCGGTTACGGGGGCGAAGGCGTAGGCGCCAGCAATCTTGGCGGGCGCACCCTGGCCGACCTGATTCTCGACAACGACAGCCTGCTCACCCGCCAGCCCTGGGTGCGTCACGACACCCGTGTGCAGGATCTGCCGCGCTGGGAGCCGGAGCCCTGCCGCTGGCTGGGTTACAACGCCATCATCCGCAGCTTCGTGCGCGAAGACAGACTGCTGGCCGACCCGTCCAGTCGCCCGTGGCAGCGCTACATGGCGCAGCGCGTGGCCGGACTGATGGAAGGTTTCATGAAATGACTCTTCCCTTTCACCAGGCTGGCTCGAGCCATGAACATCGCCTCGGTCACTTACGCAGAATACGGAAGCGGCGTGAAAACCCGCATCTGTGAATGCATGCACGAACGACCGCGGGCGCGCTGAAACGGGAACAACCCCTAGGCGTGGGACATACAAGAAACGCTGCACAAAACCTATGTACTGATTTTCTGACTGCTGCCTCCACAAACATCGACAACAACAGTTGAGGTCTCCCATGCTGAAATCGCTTATCCCGCTGATGCTCGTCGCCTCGGTCAGCCAGGCGGCGCAGGACGTGCGCATCTACAACTGGACGGACTACATCGCCCCCGACACCCTGAAGAACTTCCAGCAAGCCAGCGGCGTCGCACCCCATTACGACGTCTACGACAGCAACGAAACCCTCGACGCCAAACTTATGGCTGGCCGCTCCGGCTACGACGTGGTCTTCCCCTCCAACCATTTCATGGCCCGGCAGATCCAGGGCGGCGCGCTCAAGCAACTGGACAAGAGCCAACTGCCCAACTGGCAGAACCTCAACCCGACGCTGCTCAAGGCGCTGGAAGGCAATGACCCCGGCAACCAGCACGGCTTCCCCTACCTGTGGGGCAGCACCGGCATCGGCTACAACGTGGAGAAAGTCAAAGCCGTACTCGGCGACGACGTGCCACTGGACTCCTGGGATCTGATCTTCAAGCCCGAACTGATGGCCAAGCTGGGCAAGTGCGGCGTGGCGATTCTCGACAATGGCCCGGAAATGCTGCCCATCGCCCTGCACTACCTGAGCCTGCCGCACCATAGCCAGGAGCCCGAGGATTACAAGAAAGCCGAAGCGTTGCTGATGGAGATGCGCCGCAACGTCGCCTACTTCCACTCCTCCAAATACGTGAGTGAGCTGGCCAATGGCGACATCTGCATGGCAGTCGGTTTCTCCGGCGACATCATGCAGGCCAGCGCCCGCGCCAAGGAGGCCGGCAACGGCGTCAACGTCGCCTACGTGATTCCCAAGGAAGGCGCGCCGATGTGGTTCGACATGATCGCCATCCCCAAGGATGCGCCCAACGAAAAAGCCGCCTACGCCTTCATGAACCACCTGCTCGAACCCGAGGTGATCGCCGGCATCAGCGACTACGTGCACTACGCCAACGGCAACAGCAAAGCCGACGCCCTGGTCGACCCGGCACTCAAGGCCGACGCCACTGTTTACCCGCCTGATGACGTCATGGAGAAACTCTATGCGCTGGAAGCCATGCCACTGAACATCGACCGAATCCGCACACGGATCTGGACCAAGGTGAAAAGCGGAACCTGAGGCAGCAATCTGCAGCAGCGATGGGCTGGCGTTCGCCATGAGCGCCAGCCGCTTCAGGTGTGCACCCCAGGGTCAACAGACCCTAAATCCAGCGATCATTCTGCGCCGTACGCTCACCCCCCTCATGGCCCGTATTCAAGACGCCTCGCGGTTCGATGAGCAGCAGCTTCACCTCCTTCTCGGCGTAAGGCTTGTGCTCGACGCCCTTGGGCACCACGTACAGCTCGCCACTGCCGAGCGTTACCTGCCCGTCACGGAAATCGAGGCGCAATTGGCCGTCGAGGACGAGAAAGGCTTCATCCGTCTCGACATGCGAGTGCCAGATGAAATCGCCCTGCAGGCGTACCACCTTGAACTGGTAGTCATTCATTTCAGCGACTACCCGGGGTGACCACTGCTCGGTGATCAGGCCCAACTTCTGCTCAAGGTTGACTGGCTGTTGCGATGCTTGGGTTTGCTTGAACATGGGAGGCTCCTCGTTTGGTTTTTCACCAATCTATCGAGGCACCGGGGAGCCTTCTTGTACGATCCTGCAAGCCGGGGTCTGTTAACGCGGCTTCACCATGCTCAGCCAACGGGCCGGGGACAGGCCGAAGCTTTTGACGAAATGACGCGTCATGTGGCTCTGGTCGAAAAAACCGGCGATCAGCGCCGCATCGGCCAGGCCGATACCCGCCAACAGCAACTCTCGACAGCGATCCAGCCGGCGCATCGTCACATAGCGATAGGGGCTGGTGCCGAACAACGCACGGAAATCCCGGGACAGGCTCCAGCGATCCCGCCCGCTGACATGCTCCAGTTCATCCAGGGTAATGCTGGCGCCGTTGCGGCCATGGATGTACTCCCTCGCCCGCTGCGCAGCGGGATAGTCGAAGGCGCGACGCCCCCGGTTTTTCCCGGCGACCGCTTCCAGCGCACGAGCGAGGTCGTAGATCGCATCGTCTTCTTCCAGGGGCTCGAGAGGATGATCCATCGCCTGCATGAACGACTCGGTTGCCCAGCGCAGGCGCAGGTCGTCGCTGAGCCCACCCGCGACAAAGGGCAGCGGTTTGCCGCCCAGCACCTGCTGGATCAGCAATGGATCGATATAGAGCATGCGATAGCGGAAGCCGTCCTCGGTACCCGCCATGCCGTCATGCAGCTCATCCGGATGCAGCACCAGCGTGCCGCCGGGAAGGCTGTGGCGCATCGCGCGGCGGTAACGAAAACTCTGCACGCC
This sequence comes from Phytopseudomonas daroniae, assembly GCF_004327285.1. Taxonomy (GTDB): domain Bacteria; phylum Pseudomonadota; class Gammaproteobacteria; order Pseudomonadales; family Pseudomonadaceae; genus Aquipseudomonas; species Aquipseudomonas daroniae. The sequence goes on along the minus strand of NZ_QJUI01000024.1, from coordinate 29,305 downwards.
GGAAAGCGTGCGGCCAATGGCGTAGGAGTCGTGGCGATGCGGGTCGTAGCCGTGGCCGCTGAAATAGGCCTCTATGCGCTCCACCCGACCTGGCGCGTGACTGCGTAGCACCCAGTCCCGCCCGTTCGTATGCGTGCCCATGACTCGACCTCCCCGCCGCTGCGCTATCTGACGCAACAACAGTAAATCGCTTTGGGCTGGAAGTCTTTGCATACCTGCAGCGGTCTGAACGCAGCCATGTCATTACCGACCGCCCCATGCTTCAGCACGGGCTGGCAACGCACAAGCGACCGTCCACCACGAAGCGATTTCGCGGTGGACGGCAGCCGCCTCTCCAATCCAGCCCCCAGGGCGGCTTGCCCGCCCTGGGGCTCACGACTTACTGATTACGCGTCACCCTCCACACCGTATTGGCAAGATCGTCCGCGATGATCAGGGCGCCGCTTGGATCGACGGTGACGCCAACCGGCCGGCCACGGGTTTTCCCGTCGTCATCCCGGAAGCCCGTGGCGAAGTCGATCGGCTCACCGGCAGGACGTCCGTCATCGAACGGCACGAAGATCACCTTGTAGCCCACCGGATTGTCGCGGTTCCAGCTGCCATGCTCGCCGACGAAAACGCCGTTGGCGAACTGCTCGCCCATCTCGGGTATGGAAAAGTCGACACCCAGTGCGGCGACGTGGGAGCCCAGGCTGTAATCCGGCTTGATCGCTGCGGCTACCTTGTCCGGGTTGTCCGGCTTCACCCGCGTATCGGCGTTCTGGCCCCAGTAGCTGTAGGGCCAGCCGTAGAACTCGCCTTCACGCACCGAGGTCAGGTAATCCGGAACCAGGTCAGGCCCCAGTTCATCGCGCTCGTTGACCACGGCCCACAATTGCCCGGACTCGGGCTGAATCGTCAGCGCCGTCGGGTTACGCAAACCGGTCGCGTAAGGCCTGTGGGCTCCGGTCTCGGCATCGACCTGCCAGACCAGCGCTCGATCAGCTTCGACCTCCATGCCGCGCTCGCCGATATTGCTGTTGGAGCCAATACCCACGTAGAGATAGCGCCCGTCCGGGCTGACGGTCAGCGCCTTGGTCCAGTGGTGGTTGATCTCGGACGGCAGATCGGTGACCTTGGTCGGCGGGCCACCCGCTTCGGTCTGGCCTTCTTCATAATCGAAGCTGACCAGCGCATCCTGGTTGGCCACGTACAACTTGCCATCGGCGAAGGCCAGACCATACGGCGCGTTGAGGTTTTCAGCGAACACCGTCTGCACCTCGTAGGTGCCATCGCCATCGGCGTCACGCAGCAGCGTCAGGCGATTGCCACCCTTGACCTTGGTATTGCCCTGGGCCTTGATGTAGCCGGCGATCACGTCCTTCGGTTTGAGCTTCGCGGCGTTACCCCCGCGGCCTTCCGCGACGAGGATATCGCCATTGGGCAGGACGAGGGTCTGACGAGGAATCTTCAGATCGGTCGCGATCGCCGTGACGCTGAATCCCTCAGGCACCGTGGGCTTCTGATCGCCCCACTCCTCCGGTTCGGCAATCTTCATGCTCGGCAACAGACCGCGTTGTGGCTCCGGCAACTTGGGATCCGGGCCGCGATCCATGGTGGTCTCCGCTTCGCCGCCACATGCGCTCAGGAACAGCGCCATGCTCAGGGCAGTCAGTGCGCTTACATTTCTCATTCGACACCTCCCGAACGCAGGCCGCTGAGACCGATCCACGCGGTAACGCTGATCAGCAGGGTCACGATGACCGACAGCACCAGACTCGCCGGCATGACGGCCCATGCGTCTTTCGCATGTTCAAAGGCATTGACCAGCCCGAGCACCCAGGTGATCAGCAGCAACAGGAAATACATGACCGGTCGCCCGGCCTTGCGGTCAGCGCGGATCAGATTGGCCAGCGCGAACAACAGTGCCAGCCCGCAGAACAACAGCCCACCGGCAATAAGCCAGGCGGCGAAGTTGCTCCACTGAATCTGGAAGGTCTTGTAGTAGGCGATGTCACTCAGCAAAGCGCCGAGAAACAGGGGGACGGTTCCGGCAAGCAAGATCGCGTGCAGCGGGCTTGGTGTGCTTCGGTAGACGGGGTGGGCAGTGACGTTCACGGGCGGCTCCTTATCGTTCAGCGATCCTGGAGGCTCTGTGCGGGGGCATCGGCCCATCAGGCTCGCGCTGACTGCGCATAGAAAAGGATCATGCTGCCGGAGCGTTAGTTCACCTCCATTTCAGCGCGAAACATCTTGAAAAATGCCCCCGACGCTCTTGTCGTAGGGTAATAGCCACCGCCAATGCAGCGTTAACGCGACACCTCGTCAAAGTGCTGTGCGATCTCGGTGAGTGGATGATCCGTCCTTAGAACTGCACCTATTCTTGGAGGCCAGGAATAAAGCGTAAGCGGCTCGACTCCGAGCCCAATCATCCCGCAGACATTTCCGCAGCCCTGCGCAGCCGTCCGGCGTCCTTGGCCGGTGGCAGGCCGAACATGCGGGCGTAATGCCGGCTGAACTGCGAGGGGCTTTCATAGCCTACCCGGTATCCGGCACCAGCAGCATCGACCGCTTCGGCGACCATCAGCCGGCGTGCTTCCTGCAGCCGCAGCTGGCTACGGAATTCCAGCGGGCTCAGCGAGGTAACGGCCTTGAAATGTGCATGGAAGGTGGAGCGGCTCATGCCAGCGATATCGGCAATTTCCTCGATTCGGCAGGGTTCGCTGTAATGGCTGCGTAACCAGACGATGGCCTTGGCGATCTGATTCAGACGACTGTCGGCCTGCGCCATTTGCCGTATGACGCCGTTGCCGCTCCCGGTCAGAAGTCGGTACAGCATCTCGCGCGTCACCAGCGGAGCCAACGCTTCGATATCACCGGGTTTGTCCAGCAAACTGGCAAGCCGAGCCGCCGCATCCAGCAGTTCGGGGCTCGTATCGTTGAGCACAATGCCCGCGGCGGGCGCAGCATCGCTGGCGTCCGCAGAGGGATAGCGCAGCGCCAGATCGCTCAACGTGGCCATATCCAGATTGAGCACCAGGCACAGATAGGGAGCCACCTCACTGGCCTCGATGACCGCGCCGAACACCGGTAGGTGCACGGATGCGACCAGGTAGTTGGCCGCGTCGTACACATAGGCCGTGGTACCCAGCATCACGCGTTTGCGCCCCTGCACGATGAGGCACAGAGTCGGTTCATAGACCACGGGCATTGGCACCGTCGGCATGCTCGAACGAGCCAGGCTCACACCCGGAATCGGTGTCCGATGCATGCCGTCGGACGGCATATGGCGGCTGATGATATCGATCAGCGTTTCAACAGGGCTCATGCCTCCTCCTTGCAAGATCAGTGTGTAGCGCTCCCCTATCCGCTCGGACGATCGTACAAGGAAGCAGGACGATGCGGCTACGGGCAGGCACCGCCATGGAGGCAGACTCATTTCACCCGGAATGAAACCGATTGGCTCATCCCGGCCACGCCCCTAGAAACGACGACGAGACCAAGGAGCCCCACCATGCACCCACCGCCCCCGCGTAGTATCCGCTCAGCCACTCTGGCATCCACGCTGCTGATCAGCCTGGTTCTATGTTCGAGCGTCGCCAGTGCGGCCGTAGAACGTGATGTCGAAACACGCAACAAGCAAATCGTCACCGAGGCGTTCGATCGCTGGGCTGCCGGCGGAACGACGTTCTTCAGCGACGTGCTGACGCCCGACGTGACGTGGACGATAAAAGGATCCGGCCCCAGTGCTGGCGTCTTTCAAGGCCGTGAGCATTTCGTCGAGCAGGCCGTTCGCCCCTTCGTGTCGCGTCTATCCACCTCAATCAAACCGGTCAGCAAACAGGTCTGGGCAGATGGAGACCATGTGATCATCAACTGGGATGGCGCCGGGGTTGCGCGCGACGGCCAAGCCTACGAGAACAGCTATGCGTGGATCTTCCACATGCAGAACGGCAAGGCGGTGGAGGTCACCGCGTTCCTCGATCTGGTGCCCTACGATGACGTGCTGCAACGCATTCCTGCACCTGCGGCCGAGTGAGCGAACTGCCCGTGGCGGCCGTTACAGACGCTGGCGCAGCCAGTAACCGGAGAGCGATATGACTTATCGACCAGCGATCATGAGCGGCCTGTTGCTCGGCTCGCTTTACCTGTTCCCACCAGCACCGGTGCTCGGCTCAACCCCGACCGCCACGGGCGACGAACACAGACAGCGGAGCGTGGAGAAAACAATGCCCAAACACTCATATGTCGGAATGTGGGTAACAGATGATGGACATATCCGCCATGAACTGCTGCCCAATGGCCGCTATGACGAAGCCAGGGGGAATCAGGAAAGCGCCTATCAAGGCCGTTATGAAGTGGAAGGCACCCACATCGATTATTGGGACGACACGGGCTTCACCGCCGATGGCGAATTCGTCGACCAGAACACACTCCACCATGGCGGCATGATCTTCCGCCGCCGATGATGCAGGGCAAGGCGTAACCTGCGCGCCACCCTTGTCCCTCCCACTATCGCGGCTTGGGCAAGTACCCCGGCAAGGCCTCCAGTCGTGCGATCCAGCGTGCGACGTGGCGGTACGGGGCGAGATCCACACCGCCTTCCGGGGCCAGCGCCACGTAAGGATAGACCGCGCAATCGGCAATCGAAGGCCGCCCGATCGCCAGCCAGTCATGGTGCTCCAGATGCTTGTCGAGCAGCGAGAGAACCCCTGGCGACTTCGCCAGAGCAGCGGGCTGATCCAGGTCATAGCCGAACTTCTGCACCAGCCGTGCGGTGCACAGGCTGTGCTGAACCTCGTTGGCGGCGAAAGACAGCCACTGAACGATATCCGCCTGGCCTTGGGGATGAGCCGGCCACCACGCCAGGCCACCGTATGTGCCCGCGAGGTAAACCAGAATGGCCTGCGAATCGCGGAAGACCCGCGACCCATCCTGCAGAATCGGCACTTGACCCAACGGATTCAGGTCGGCGAGCGGCGGCTTCTTGTGCGCACCGCTGAGAAAATCCACTGCCTCTATTTCCAGCTCGATATTGGCCAGAGCGGCGAAAAGCCTGACCTTGTAACAGTTGCCAGAGCCGTCCAGATCGTACAGTTTCATTGTGCATCTCCATCGACCAGCTGATTGAATTCAAGGACGTTGCCATCCGGGTCACGGATGAACAGCGCGATACGCCGAGGGCCGATGTGATGCGGTCCCTCGGTGATGACGATCCCCTGCGCCTCCAGCCAGAGCTGGAGGGCCTGGAGATCATCGACAATGAAGGCCGGGTGAGTCATTCCGGGCAGCTTTATCGGCGCATCCAGCAACGCGTTGTGGGCCTTGGGCACGCGCACGCCGTTGAAGATCAGGTTGATACGCACACCATCCGCGGTGAGCATCTCGTTGGCCTCGAATTGCGGAAAGCTCGCACTCTCCACGAAGCCGAGCATCTGGTAGAAAGACAGCGCACGGTTCTTGTCGCTGACGCGAATTCCGATATGGTCGTATGCCATGATTCGGGCGGGGCTAGATCGCTGGTTCATGATTGAAACTCCGGGTGAGATCAGTCCCTGCAGTTTCCGCCCAAGCCCGTGTTCCACCTATGGTGTGAACCTGACAAGACCTATGCGGTAATCGCACAAATCGAAGGGTGACAATGGACAGGCTCAAGGCAATGGCCAATTTCGTGCGGATCGTCGACAGCGGCAGCCTGAGTGGAGCGGCCGATTCGACGGGCCAGTCCGTCGCGTCGCTGGTACGCTCGCTGGCTGCGCTGGAGCGCTACCTGGGAGTTCGTTTGCTGAACCGCAGCACGCGGCGCATGGCCCTCACCGACGAAGGCGAGCAATACCTGGCCTGGAGCCGCCGCACGCTCGCCGAATTCGATGACATGGAACAGCGGCTGGAAGCGCGTGATGGCGTCGCTCGCGGCCTGCTTCGGGTGACCGCACCCATGGAATTCGGGCAGCGCTACGTGGCACCGCTGGTAAACGCCTTTCTCAAGGATCACGGAGAAATAGCGGTCGAGCTGAGCCTGAACGACCATATCGTTCCCCTGCTCGATGACCGCCTCGACCTGGCGCTGCGCATCGGCCACCTGCCCGACTCGGCCATGATTGCGCGCAGGATCGGCACCACGCGACTGGTCACCTGCGCAAGCCCGGACTACCTGCACACCGCCCCTGCCATCGATACGCCGGAATCGCTGCGCGAGCACGCCTGCATCACATTGGCCTCGCAAGGCAGGCACTGGTACTACCGCCACAAAGGCAAAGAGCTGGTCGAAAACATTACGCCGAGGCTGGTATGCAATCAGATTCGTGCCGCCAGCCAGGCCAGCGTACAAGGCGTAGGCATTACCCGGCTGATGCATTACCAGGTGGCGGACGAGCTGGCTGACGGCCGCCTGGTCAGAGTCCTCAGGGATTTCGAACCGGCGGATTTACCAATTCAACTGGTCTATCCGCACTCCTTGCAGCTCTCGCCGCGCGTCAGAGCATTCGTGGAATGGGCGTGCCCGCAACTGGAGAGGCTTACGCCGGATCCTGATGATGACTAGCGTCTGTTTTCAGCCAGAAGTGGATTCATCCCTTTTCAAGCGACCATAAGGTGGGCAATCGCATCGTCGATCCAGGTTCTCTCGCAGGAAGCTCGACCGGTGGAATTGCTCCCAGGCGGCCGAGCACGTGGTGATCAGAGGCGGTTACATGACCTACGCCATCTGTGTATCGAGGTTGGCACCATCCCCCTTGTAGTCGTCGTGCACCAGGTGATCCCAACCGTTTTCAGGTAGGCGGCCTTCCTCACGGTAGAACTCGTACTCCTCTTCGCGGTACTCGAAGATGCTCTGGTCATCCGGCGCGTCCCGCTGGGCGTAGTTGTACATGTAGTCATCCAGGAACTCGTAGCGAAGCAGGCCGTTTTCGGTCAGCAGGCCCTGCTCGTCCAGATCCTTGAACAACTGGTCGAGATCGGCACGATGAGCGTCCATACGGTTGTTGTGCTTGATGTCCTCGACGATCAGGAACGGCGTCAGCGCCACGGTCAATGCAGCACCTACCCATAACAACGGACCGGCGATGGCCCTGGCGGCATTCGAACCCATCAGGGCGGCCATCTGTGCACCACCGCCCGCGAAATTGAATGCTCCGGCGGCGACGGTGATCGCACCTTGCGCTACAGCGACCTGATCGTTGCTGCTCACTCCCGACTTGATCTTCAAGCCGCCCAGCACCAGATCGGCAATGCCGGTGAAGGTGTTGGCGCCGGCATCCATGATCCGCAGGAATGCAGAAATACCCCGGGTGGTCGGTGTGCTGCCATTGAGTCCGGGATTCTTGGCGAAGCCATCGCGGAAACCATCGTTGAGCGTCTTGAGCTGCTCGTCGGACATGTTCAGCTTTTCCGCGAGCTTCTCCTTGTTGTCGATGGGGGCGGCATCGATGGCGGCGTTGAAGTCTTCGAAAAGCTTCTTCACCTCCCCCTCGACCAGGCTGATATTGCGCCCGGCTCCTTCCGGTACATCCTTGCCAAAGATCTGTGGCAACGACTTGTCCAGCCCGAGCATCTGATTGACCTGGGTGCCGCGGATGCTGTCGTAGATATTGCTGCCCAGGTTGACGAAATGTTGGCCAGCGCCGAGTACGCTGACGAAGTCCTTGGCAATGGCCAGACGCTCTTCCGGCGTATCAGCCAAGGTACCGCCCTTGCCGGCAAGCTGGTAGATGCCCGACGCCAGGGAAATCAGACCGCCCGTGGAGCCCAGCGCACCATTGGCGTTCAGTTCGGTGATGGTCTTGAGCATACTGCCATGGGCGCCCTCGCCCAGGGTTTTGTAGATATCCTTGCCCATGACCTTGTCGATATCCGCAGTGGTCACCGTGCCATTCTTGGCGAAGGTCGCGCCCAGTTCCTTCAACGCCTCGCCAAAGGCCTTGGCGGTCTGCTTGTTACCCAGGAACTCCTGAACGAAACGCTCCGTTTCCACGGTACGACGGGTCATGTCGACGCCGCCTTTCTTCAGCGTGGTGAGGAGCGTCTTGATAGCGTCCTGCGTAGCCAGGGCGGTGTTGTCATCGCTGATGAGCGAAGGATCCGCCATCAGCTTGTCGAGATCCATGGTGGTGGCATCGATCATCATGTGCTGCGAAAACTGTGCAGCCTTGTCCGGATCGAACGCCGCGATGGAGGCGTAGGTCTTGGCGATATCCGCTTCGGCCAGATCACCCAGCCCCTTTTCCTTCAGGTCAGCGATATAACGCGAATACTCTTCGGAAAATGCCGTGTCTTCGAGTTTCTCGCGCACGCCGTCTTTGTCTGGCAGCGCGTCCACGGCCTTGTCTTGCTGAGCCTGGAAATCCTTCTGGACACTTTCGGAGCCGAACAGCTGGGCAACCTGCTCGTCGACCTTGTCCCGATCGATGATCGAGGACAAATCATCGCCATTGGCCTTGGCGGTGTTTTTGCCCATGGAGATGTCCAGCGTCACCATGTCCAGACCATTTTCAGTGGCGGCCTGGGCGCGTAAGGCGTTGTACAGTTTGGCGCGGTCGTCATCCCTGGCGATACTGCCGTTGTCGATCCCGGCCTTCCAGTCCTTCATCAGGTTCTGCCAGGTCATCTCGCTGACCGTGAGCTTGCGGTTCTTGTCGTTGGGATCGACAGTGGTGGTCTCGAGATTGGCGATATCGAGTTCGCTTGCCGGTGGCAGCCCGGCAGCTTTACGGGCGAAATCCATCTTGCTGTCCTCAGTCGGCTCAGGCCCCTTGAGGGCGGAAAATCCATGCTTGCCGAAGTCCTGCAGGCGCCCGGCCTCGGTGCCATGCCTGGCCTCGCCGCTCTTGGTGACGCCGTCGATACTGCCGTTACCAATGTCGCCGCCAGTGAGCACCTTGCCATCGGCATCGTGTGTCTCGATGTGCTCCAGCACCTGGGAGGCGCGGTAGGCGGCATCGGCGTCGGTTTCGAAATCACCGACCTGCTCCTTGAGCATGTCCTTGATGCCGCTCTGGTTGCCCAGGTTCTTGAGCAGGGGATCGCCGTCGATGATTTCCTGTGCGCTGCGCTCGTCGTTCTTCGGCCGCTCCCAGACGATGCCCAGTTGTTCGGCCTGCGCCCTGGCCTCCTTGTTGTCCGCAGCCGAACTGGGATTACGCAGCTCGCCCTGCAAGTGCGAGAAACCGTACTTGCCGAAGTCCTGCAGGCGGCCCGCCTCGGTGCCGTTCTTGGCGTCACCGCCCTTGGTAAAGCCATCGACGCTGCCATTGCCGACATCCTTGCCGGCAATCTTGTCACCCGAAGCGTCGAGCGTTTCGATGTGTTCGAGCACCTGCGCCGCACGGAACGCGGCATCGGGATCGTTCTCGAAATCACCGACACGCTCCTTGAGCATGTCCTTCACGCCGCTCTGGTTACCCAGGTTCTTGAGCAGCGGGTTATCGTCGATGATCTCCTGCGCCGAACGTTTGTCGCCTTCCGGGCGCTCCCACTGAATGCCAAGCGCCTCGGCCTGCTCACGGGCTTCCTTGTCATCGGCAGCGGTGCTCACGTCGTTGAGCTTGCCTTCGAGATGGCCGAAGCCATATTTACCGAAGTCCTGCAGCCGGCCGGCTTCGGTGCCGTGCTTGGCATCGCCGCCTTTGGTGAAGCCATCCACTCGGCCGTTATCGATGTTATCGCTGACGATGCGATTGCCACCGCCGTCTATCTTCTCGATATGTTCGAGCACCTGAACGGCCCGAAAGGCGGCGTCAGGATCATTCTCGAAATCGCCGACGCGCTCCTTGAGCATGTCCTTCACGCCGCTCTGGTTACCCAGATTCTTGAGCAGCGGGCTATCGTCGATGATCTCCTTCGCGGAGCGCTTGTCGTCCTCGGGCTTCTCCCAACGTATGCCTGCTTGCTTGGCCTGCTCGGCAGCCTGCTCCCAGTTTTTGACGGAGTTCGAATCTCCATCCGCGTTGACGCCTGCATTGCTCGTAGCCTTGACGGTCATTGTCTAATCCTTCTGCGGGACACCAGAAAAGTGCAGTGACTGCCGGTGCTTGCATGGCTGCTCGCAAGCCTCGCTACTGGATGAACTGGCAAAAGTGGATACGGAGCGCTTGCGCTCCGCCCGGATCACGCCCTGAACGTAAATACGCATCGGTAGCGGGACGCGCTCCATGAAAACCGCTGCGCATGAAAATACGATGACGCTTCATCAACCGGCCTGCTGGGCAAGCTGATGCAAGTCGTACACGTTGGCGAGGATTTGCGAGGCGTAAACGTTCTGGCCGAAGAAGACCGTATCGAGCTCTACAGGCTGCCGGGATGACGTTTCATCGGTGAACTGCGGCGCACGCTCATATCAGCTGAATCCTTCTGGCTCCCACACAGTCATACCTCACCAGTGGTAGCAGATTCTTTTGACCTTTCTTCCGGCCGGCTACAGGCCATGACCGAGGTGCAGATATGGCGACGCATAGTGAGATGGTACTGGAACAGGCCATGCTGGCCGTTCTGGGTGCCTGTATCGATCTGGGTTATGACGTCGACAGGTTGACCCAAAAAGCTCAGGTGCTGGTTCTGGATAACAGCAAATATACCTACGTCGAGCAGCCCCATGCCTCGACGCCACACGAGGCGATTGAAAGAGCGCTTTCGACCGTGAAAAGCGCTCCGCGTCTCTAGGGTCGGCTCCCAAAGCTGTGAAACGCTGTGAAATATTCAGCGATTTGCGAATTGCTGTGAATGCAATGCGCGCGAGCCATTTGCTTGCTGCTAACGTCCGGGACGACGGCAGCATCAACTGCCACGCGCCATACATCCATTGAGGGAGCAGGGCCGATGTCTACTACCGTGTCACCCACTGGCGGCAACCCGAATACGCAAAATTCCTCGACTTCGGTATTCGATGCCAAGCTGGATATCGCCAAGTCCAGCAAGACCATCGCCGACTACATGCGCCAGAACGGAAAGTCTGCCATTACCGGGCGAGAAATCTCGCAGTTGGCCAACGATACGTCGGGCAAGGTTCCTGCCGATGTTGTCGAGGCGGCCAAATACATGCAGCGCCATCCGGATGTATTCACCGCCATCGAAACCCACGACGTGGCGGGTGCCGATGATCTATCTGGCGTCTGGAACCTCGATTGGGCAGCCAGTGGCGGGCTGAAGGGCACACCGACCGAGGCCATTGCCAAGATGCAGGACACTTTCGACTTCGCCATCGCCAAATCGGCGCAAATCACCGAGATCACCACCGCCAGTAAAGCCGAGCTGGATTCGACCAAGCAGCGACCGAGCAACTGATACCAGGGCGCGCAGGCGGCGCCCTACTCCTTATCGAACGTCAAGGAGCCGTGATGCCCCTTGGCGTTCGGCCGTCATCACTGCCGCGCGCCATTCGTCCGTGCAAACGGTCTCAAGGATCCAGCCGCCGACGCAGCCATGAGAACGGCGCCAGCAGGCAAAAAACCGTATACGCCATCGACCGTGTGAGGATGCGTGCCAGCACGGGAGCCGGTCGCCACTCACGTCCGGGCACGAAGGCACCAACCGGACGAAAGTGCGTCAGCGGGCGGGTCAGAAAACCGTGCCACAACCCTTCACGTGAAATCAGCACGCGCAGATTCTCGGGGATGAAGAACCCCGAATGACGGTAATCCTCGGTACGCACATTGAGAACCGCTTTTGCGTCATAGCCCGCCACTCCGCCAGGGCCCGCTCCGGGAATGGCGTATTGCGCATAGGGCACTGCGCCGTCCTGGGCGCCGACGTGATTCAGAATGGCCTCGATGCGGCCCTCGGCGACAAGGCGATCCCAATCGAAATCCGGGCGTACGATGCTCGCTGCGGTGATGATGCGGCCGAACTTCAGGTCGGCGAAATCCGGGTCTTCCAGTACGCGCGATAAAAGCAGCGTGCCAAAACTGTGGGCAATGATGTCCGGCCTCGACGGATGCCGGCTTTTCTCTGCCTGCCCGATGGCGATCCTCATCCGCTCGCCCAGGCGCTTGGCCAGCCGGCGGTGCAGCCAGCGTGCGAATACGTCGATGGTCGCCCAGCCGTATTTGTAGATGAGCACAGGCGCTGAATAGCTGAGGCGGTTGGCGATTTCCCAGCTGAATTCTTCCTGCCATTTGGCACGGCTGTTCATGCCATGGATGACGATCACCCACCTGATATCGCGGCTGCTCTGTCCCGCCAGCCGATAGAAATACTCGACGATGGCCTCGCAACCCTCCTGCTGATAATCCGTGTGGCAATACGGGCAGGAGACCGGGCATACACCAGGCGGCAGAACCCTGGCGCATTCGCGAACGGGGCAACGATAGGCCTCGATTCTGCGCGCCGCCGCGGATGCGACGAGGCTGTCGAAGAAGGCCTGCAGGGCTTTGTCGCTTTCCAGAGCATCGACCGCCTGTGCGAACTGCTCCAGGGTGAATTCCAGGTCAACGCCCTGCTCCAGGCGCCGGTTGATTTCCGCCTGCCAGCGGCTTAGTGATGATGGACTCATGGCGCGTTGTTGTACTCCCAGAGCAGCTCGACGATGCGCACGATGTCCTCGCGCTTGCACTGCGCCCAGATCCGCAACCTGGCCTCGCGGCCATAGACCTGAACGGCGATTCGCCGACTCGTGCCATGCTCCTCGGCGGCAAAATGCAGCATGCCCTGCGCCCGGTCGAACTGGCCCGTATCCACGGCCTGTAGCACCACGCGCACCGGCTCCACGGCTTCGATTCCGCCTTCTGCCAGGGTCGACGCCATTTCCACATAGCCGCCATCGAGCTCGAAGCGGGTCGAATGCACGCCCTTTCCTTTCGCCGCTGCCACCTTCACCGCCTGGTTGAGCGGAATCGGCACCGGGGCAGTATCCGAGCAGCCGATGGCCGCCAGCGTCGCGCGGATATCCTGGAAGACGGCCTTGTGGTCGATGTCGGGGTTGCGGTGGATCAGAATCGCGCAATAGGGATCGCCGAAACGCCATTCGTAGCGGACGACACTGCGGTCGAGGCGTTGCCGATAAGCATCGAAGCGATAACGCTCCAGCCCTTCTTCAACAACGAAGTCCTTTGGCTTCCAGCGATTCCAACCGGCCTTGCACTGATGCCAGACCATCGACAGACCGCCGTTGCCCAGACCGATATGCTTCAGCTCCAGCGTCTCGGGAAACTCCAGACTGGCGCTCGCACTCAGTGCACCGGCATGTGGGCTTGCCGCGATACCGGCGGCGAGCGCGCCGGGCTCGATCTGCGGGGGCTCGATTAGGTAAAGGTGCTGATCGCCCCAACCCTCGACTTCCGCCAGCCAGGCTTCTAGGTTTTCCTGGGTAAGCTCATCGGCATCGATGGCGGCGTCCAGGTTGGCGGCAAAGTCTTCCTTGGTCGCCCCGATCCTGGCGCTGGTGCCACGCAGCAGCTCCTTGATGAAGGCATTTCCCTGGGCAACGATGACGCGTCGCACCAGCTCCTTGAGTTGCGGTTTGCTCAGCGGTTCCGTGCCCATGCCCTCTCCGATGCAAAGCCTCATGCCGGAGCGTGACAAGCGCACCGCATGAAATAGCGATGCGCCATCATACTGCGTGGAAAGGTGTTTCGCTTCACTGGGATAACCTGCCGATCACTCGGTTGGGCCTCAGGCAACGCTCCGGGGAATGTTGCCCTTTGCCCCAGGAGACGGGGTCTCACAATCGATAGAGCCGGTTTACGTCTAGAGGGTAATCTGAACCCTCCGAGCAGCCTGAAGGCTCCATGGCTACGCGATGTTCAGCCTGTTTACTCCTGCTCGCTACGCAACTGGTTGCTCAGTTGCTCGCAACTCTCAGACCAGTTCGTCAGCCAGGACGGCAGTTCCGGGGATTGCTCCGGCAAACCCAGTTCGCGGGCATATTCTGCCGGCGGCACGTTGCCTTTCGGCCCCCGAAACAACCCACGCATGATGACCACGCCCACCACCCGACCAGCCTTGACGAAACGGTGCTCGACGAAACTCCACTTGTCATCCCAACCCAGCATACGGGTGTGAATCTCGAAAGCTTCGAACAGCTTCAGCTCGCGGCGGAACTTGCCCCACACGTCGCCGACGATGGGCAGAGCACGATGGCGCAGGGCAACCTGAAACGCGCCACTGCGCAGCACGTAATCCATACGCCCGACATCGGAGAGAGTGAAGTAGCGACCGTTGGTGACATGGCGGTTCAGATCCAGATCCAGCGGCCAGACGCGCATGCGTACGACAGTGGTTTCAAAAGCAGGTACCGGCCGGCGCCATGGTCGGCGCAGGAGCATCAGAAAAAGACGAAACCAGAGATTCATGAGGTAAAGGCCTGCGTAAGCGAACGACGCTGCACTGTAAGCAGGGCGCGTCAGGCAAGGTAGCTGCAGAACTGCCTTACTCCATGGGGTTTACGCAAAAAGCCACTGCCATACCCGTCAAGCTACCCATCGAAACCCTGCTAACGAACAAACCATCCACTAACCCTCTACTGCAGGCGTTTCAATTACGGCGCAGTCATAACCCCGACGTCGAATCGGCCTCATCGTCACAGGGATGGATATTGCCAGCGATTCCCTTGTCCCCCGACTCCAACGCCCTTTTTGTTTGGGCGATGAAGTCGAGAAACACCGCTTGCACCAGTGCACAGTTGGCGAGTTGTGCGGTGCTCAGATACCTGCGCCCTACGCATTGACCGCTCGCAGACATGGCTTTGAAACATATGCCCGTCGGGCCTCTTTCGAGGTCGAGCTGACAACCTGTTTCAGCAGTGAATCTATTTATATATTTGTCCATAAGCTTGTGAGGCAAAGACATGTAAATCGGTTCGCACTGTATGGATACCGCTCGTCACGCCACTCGCTTCCTGACCCCCTTGGGCCAATCACACTCTCGATGAGGGCGCTCGATCCACTCGTGACGCTGCGAAAACGTGCATAGGGCTCCGTGGCCTGTCGAGGCCCATCTGGAAAACCAGATCGAGGTCTCCATCGATGTGCGTACGCAGCGGGTATGAGCGTGTGCAGCGGCAACCTTTTCAGCTGAGGCCGCAGGGAGAAATCATCAGTTCGAATGAAAGGTATCGCAAAAGCCCGCGATCACTGCTGCAGCAGGATGGCGGCCAGCAGTCCAGGGAAGCGTGTATTCAGCTCATCGGCGCGCAGCGAGTTCATGTGCGTGGTACCGATATTGCGGGTATGCACCAGGCCGGCATCGCGTAGCACCCGGAAATGGTGGGACATGCTGGACTTCGGGCGGCCGCCATCGAGTTCACCGCAGGTGGCTTCCGGCACACCTGACAGGCAGCGAACGATTTCCAGGCGGACAGGATCGCTCAGGGCGTAAAGCAGACGCTCGAGAGTCAGGTCGCTGGGATCGGGATGTTTGAAGGCTCGCATGCTGCACATGATAACGAGGCTATCGACAATTGCCATAGTTCGATTATGATCGAACAAACGTAAATGAACGAACCATCCGGAGTCTGTCCATGTCTGCGCTGTTCGAACCCTTCAAGCTGAAAGACGTTACCCTTCGCAACCGCATCGCCATCCCGCCGATGTGCCAGTACATGGCTGAAGACGGCGTCATCAACGATTGGCACCACGTTCACCTGGCCAGCCTGGCCCGTGGCGGCGCTGGTCTGCTGGTCGTCGAGGCCACCGCCGTGGCGCCGGAAGGCCGCATTACCCCGGGTTGCGCCGGCATCTGGAGCGATGAGCACGCCCAGGCATTCATCCCGGTGGTCAAAGCCATCAAGGCTGCCGGCTCCGTGCCAGGCATCCAGATCGCCCACGCCGGCCGCAAAGCCAGCGCCAACCGCCCGTGGGAAGGTGATGACCACATCGCGGACAACGATTCGCGCGGATGGGAAACCATCGCGCCGTCCGCCATCGCCTTTGGTGCCAACCTGCCGAAAGTGCCGCGCGCCATGACCCTGGAAGACATCGCCCGTGTGCGCCAGAACTTCGTCGACGCCGCCCGCCGCGCCCGTGACGCCGGCTTCGAATGGATCGAGCTGCACTTCGCCCACGGCTACCTGGGCCAGAGCTTCTTCTCCGAGCACTCCAACCAGCGCACCGATGCCTACGGTGGCAGCTTCGAAAACCGCAGCCGCTTCATGCTGGAAACCCTCGCCGCCGTCCGCGAAGTCTGGCCGGAGCACCTGCCGCTGACCGCCCGCTTCGGAGTGCTCGAGTACGACGGCCGTGACGAGCAGACCCTCGACGAATCCATCGAACTGGCTCGCCGCTTCAAGGCTGGCGGCCTGGATCTGTTGAGCGTCAGCGTCGGCTTTACCATCCCCGATACCAACATCCCATGGGGCCCGGCATTCATGGGCCCCATCGCCGAGCGCGTGCGCCGCGAAGCCGACCTGCCCGTAACCTCCGCCTGGGGCTTCGGTGCGCCGCAGTTGGCGGAAGACGCGCTGAAAGCCGGCCACCTCGACCTGGTCTCGATCGGCCGCGCCCACCTGGCCGACCCGCACTGGCCATACTTCGCCGCCAAGGAACTGGGCGTCGACAAAGCCTCCTGGACACTGCCAGCCCCCTACGCCCATTGGCTGGAACGCTACCGCTAAGCGGCGATAGCGCCGTTCGCCCGGCTACTGGAGTAGCTGGGCGAACGCAGCAATCGAGGACATCTGATCCCCACGAACTCCCTACTGGGAGATGCCCACTGTCTGTAGAAAGCGATACCCAGATACACCTGCAGATCACTCCGCTCACACACCACTCATCATCAGATCTAAATTCTGCACCGCAGCCCCGGCTGCTCCCTTCCCAAGATTGTCGAAAACTGCCGCCAGTAAAACCTGTCCCGATCCCTCGTTATCCAGGATGGCTAGTCGCATTCCATCGCTTCCATTGAGTGATTGAGGATCCAGATGAGTCAGCTCATTCGCCTCATGCCTCGGCATTACTTGAACGTGCTTCGTAGCGCGGTAGTGCATTTCTAGGCACTCATGTAGCTGCCGGGCGTTGACGCCCTCGGCTAGAAAGCGGCTGTGCAGTGCAACGGTTAGCACGATGCCCTGCCGAAAGGCCCCATAGGCAGGCACGAAGACAGGCCGCTCTGTCAGCCCACTTTGCTGCTGAATTTCCGGAACATGCTTATGAGCGAGGCCAAGACCATAGACCTGAAATGCCGGAGCCAGTATGGACTGCTCTCCTTCGTACTCATCAATGCCGGTTCGGCCTTTCCCGGAATACCCGGATACGGCATGGATGACCGCGGGATAATCTCGTCGCACTAAGCCAGCTCTCAACAATGGTCTTAGCAATCCAATCGCGCCAGTGGGGTAGCAACCTGGGTTACTGACCCGGTTCGCCATCGCGATTCGCCGAGGCTGTCCGGAATCCATCTCGGCAAAGCCATAGATCCAATCTGGATGAGTACGATGCGCGGAACTTGCATCAATGACCCTGACATCAGGGTTTTCAATAGCTGCCACAGCGTCACGGGACGCCGGATCGGGCAAGCAAAGAATCGCAAAATCACAGGTATTGATGGCCTCGGCACGACGCCTGGAGTCCTTACGATGCTTGGGAGCCAGCGTTATCAACTTGAGATCGCTTCGATTACGCAGACGCTGGTGAATCTGCAAGCCGGTGGTGCCTTGGTCGCCGTCGATAAATACAGTCGGATATTTCATGAGTCTTCAACTCTTGGAGAAGAAATCTCATCCTCCAAGAACCAATAAAGTTGTAAAAGTTGAATTTATAAAACCTATAATTCATATTTTCTGAATCGAGCTACTGATGCGTGAAATCAGCCTGGATCGCCTGCGCACACTGGTTGCCGTCGCTGACTTGGGTTCGTTTGCCGAAGCGGCCACACTGCTGAATCTCGCGCCGCCAACCGTCAGCCTGCATATATCGGAGCTGGAATCGCGTGTTGGCGGCAAGCTCCTCACCCGTACTCGAGGAAACATTCAGCCCTCTGCGATTGGCTACACATTGATTGAACGTGCACGCCGCTTACTGGCGGATGCCGAGCAAGCGCTGGACGAAGTAAAGCGACAGGTGCAAGGACTGACCGGACGTGTACGACTAGGCGCCTCTACAGGCGCACTCGCCCAACTGTTGCCGCAGGCGTTGGAGATATTGAGCGAGCGCCACCCGGCAATAGATGTTCAGGTATCCGTACTGACATCACAGGAAACACTGAAGAACCTTGCCGAGGGCCAATTGGAAATTGGCTTGGTCGCACTGCCGCAGTCAGCCGTTAAAAACCTGCATATCGAGCCGTGGAGACGTGATCCCGTGATGGCTTTCGTACCCGCTCGCTGGGATTGCCCCGATAGGGTGACGCCAGAATGGATGGTGGATCAACCGCTGATTCTGAATGACAAAAGTACTCAGCTATCGAGGCTGGTTGCCGACTGGTTTGTCCATGCTGAAAAGCAGCCGGTACCTCGTATTCAGTTGAACTACAACGATGCGATCAAAAGTCTCGTCGCTGCGGGATATGGCGCAACGCTGCTTCCCCACGAAGCGTCGACACCGCAACCCGACGCAAGAATCCTCATGCGCTCCATACATCCTACGCTGTGGCGACAACTCGGGATCGCCCATCGAAGCAAAGATCTGGAACGCTCGACGCAGCACGTTCTCGATGTCTTATGGGAGTTGAATACGGATCAGATACCGGAAGATTAACCCGCAGGCCATACGCCTTTACCTGCGCATGCTGGCTCGTATCAACGACGCCGATCGAGCAGATTGACCACCAGGCGATCCAGCCAGCCCCACAGGCGCTGACGCAGACGTTTCCAGAACGGCCGCGCCTGCCACATCTGCAAATCGACCTCGCGACTCTGCGGGAAATCGGTTTCGAAACTCTGCAGCACCGCCTGGGTGAAGTCCGCATCCAGGGTCTCGACGTTGGCGTCGAGGTTGAAGCGCAGGTTCCAGTGGTCGAAGTTGCAGGAACCGACGCTGCTCCAGTCGTCCACCAGCACCATCTTCAGATGCAGGAAACGCGGACGAAACTCGAAGATCCGCACGCCCGCCTTGAGCAGCCGCGGGTAGTAACGCTGCCCGGCAAAGCGCACGGGCGGGTTATCGGTGTGCCGGCCACTGAGCAGCAGGCGAACGTCGACGCCCCGCGCCGCTGCCTTGCGCAGCGCACGGCGGACTTTCCAGGTGGGCAAAAAGTACGGGGTGGCCAGCCACACGCGCCGTTGCGCACCGTTCAGTGCACGGATCAGCGATTGCAGGATGTCGCGATGCTGACGGGCATCGGCATAGGCGACCCTGCCCCAGCCCGGCCCGGCTGGCGGCAGATGGGGCAGCGGCTTGCGATGCGGTGTGAGGTACGGGCGCCAGGCGAACCGGGCATTGTTGGCCTGCCACTGGCGGTCGAACAGTTGCAGCCAGTCGGCCACCAGCGGCCCGTCGATTTCCACCATCACCTCATGCCAGGCGCTCACCGGCTCGCCGGGCGTCCAGAACTCATCGGTGGAGCCGGTTCCACCTACAAAGGCGGTTCGCTCGTCGATCACCAGTAATTTGCGGTGATCGCGGTACAGGTTGCGCATGCCACGGCGCCAGCGCAGCGGGTTGTACCAGCGCAGTTGTACGCCGGCATCGAGCATCGATTGGCGGTCGCGCAGACTGAGGCCCTGGCAGCCGAAGGCATCGAACAGGCAACGCACCGTCACGCCGCGTCGCGCGGCCTCGCACAGGGCACGCAACAGGGCGTCGGTGCAGGCACTACTGACCACCAGATACTGCTCGATCTCGACCGTCTCAAGGGCGGCGTCGATGCACGCGATCATCCGCGGGAAAAAGACCGGCCCATCGTTGAGCAGGGTGAAGCGATTACCTTCCCGCCAGGGAAATACCTGACCGGCCATCAATCACGCACAGAAGGAAAATGGGACGACGGGCACATGGCATCTCGGCAGAGAGGTGGGGGATGCGCCACGATAGCCGTCCGGGTACGCCTTGCAAAGCACGGTGCGCATGGCAAATCAACGCCGCTGGCCGCACATCCGGCAGCGGTCGCCTGCCATCACGCCCGTGCAGCGCTCACAGCCGCCATCCAGGGTGCCGCGGCGCCAGCGCCAGATCTGCAGCAACCGCTGCGTGGCCCACAACGCACCGCACGCCGGCAGCAGGATCATCCAGGGAAAAATCGCCCGCGCGGTCTGCGCCCAAGACGCGAACGAGCCGCTCTGCTGGGACAGCAACACCAGGCCCATCAGCGCGACCAGGCCACCGGCTATGAGGATGAAGGGCAAACCCAGGTTTCTGATGAAGAACATTCGGTGCGTGCGCTCAAAGGCTATCGGTCGCACATGGTAAGCAAGGTTGCGGCAAGACTGAACCCGATCGTTCGCCAGCACCGATGTGCACCCTCCGCGGGAGCTGTCACACAAGCATCACCAAAGCTTCACAGTGGTGACACCAGCCCTGCCTAGCCTGCGTTTGTTTCCTGAGTTTACTCAGGTCAGCAGGCCAATCCGGTTCGAGTGCGCAGCAGCGCTGCCCCGACCCGCAACGGAGGTAAGGCATGACCCAGAACGCCATGGCACCCGCGCGCAGCACCACTTCCCGTCGTCTGCAGGCCGAGCGCCTGACCACTCCGTGCGCCTTGCGCGAGGCACAGGCCCTGCGCTTCCGTGTATTCAGCGCCGAGTTCGACGCCAAGCTGAAAGGCGCCGAACTGGGTCTGGACATGGATGACTATGATCTGCACTGCCGGCACATCGGCGTACGTGACCTGAACAGCGGCGAGCTGGTGGCGACTACGCGCCTGCTCGACCACCAGGCAGCCGCCGGCCTCGGGCGCTTCTACAGCGAAGAGGAATTCGCCCTGCATGGCCTGCGTCACCTGCAAGGGCCGGTGCTGGAGATCGGCCGCACCTGCGTGGACAGCGCCTACCGCAATGGCGGTACCATCGCCGTGCTCTGGGCCGAGCTGGCCGAGGTACTCAACGAGGGCGGTTATCGCTACCTGATGGGCTGCGCCAGCATTCCCATGCAGGACGGCGGCATCCAGGCGCAGGCGATCATGCAGCGTCTGCGCGAACGCTACCTGTGCACCGAAAATCTGCGCGCAGAACCGAAAACGCCACTGCCTGCTCTGGAGCTGTCAGGTAACGTCATCGCCGAGATGCCACCGCTGCTCAAGGCCTACATGCGCCTGGGTGCGAAAGTCTGCGGCGAGCCGTGCTGGGACAAGGATTTCCAGGTCGCCGACGTGTTCATCCTGCTCAAGCGCGACGAACTGTGCCCGCGTTATGCGCGGCATTTCAAGGCAGCGGTCTAAGAACCTGTTCACGATCTTTCGACGAAATTTCATGTGCAATGACAGCAAAGAAGCGCAAGCGGCCGGTCGTAGGATGGGTGAAACCCATCGGAAATTGATGGGTTTCACCCATCCTACGGGCTGGTGGATGAAAAGAGCGTCATCCACCCTACATCTGCTTACGCCTTATTGCCGTCATTCATAGGCATATGGGTTCCCAAGTACACAAAGATCATGGACAGGCTCTGAGAAGACGCTTGTCGATGGCGGCCAGGCGCGGTAGATAATGCCGCGCCGGTCGCTGTCAGTTCTCGATCAGGGCCCCTCCGACTACTAGCCTTAGCAGGTCAGAAACACCGATGAGCAAACTGCGTTTGTATATGCGCCTGACCCGCCTGCTGGCGGTAATCGCTGTAGCCACCCTGCTCGCCGCCCTGCTGGCTCCCATCGAACGCCTGAGCCGCCGTGACCTGATGGGGTTGCGCCAGCGCCTGACTCGCTGGCTCCTCGCCCGCCTCGGCAACGCCCTGCCGTTTCGCGTCAGCGTCCACGGGCAACTTCCACAAAAGCCCATGCTGTGGCTGAGCAATCACATCTCCTGGACGGACATTCCGCTGATCGGCATGCTGGCGCCGCTGTCGTTCCTGTCCAAGGCCGAGGTGCGCACCTGGCCGGTAGCCGGCTGGCTGGCGCACAGGGCCGGCACGCTGTTCATTCGGCGCGGCGCGGGCGATGGCGGCTTGCTGAACCAGCAACTGGGGCGGCACCTGAACAGCGGTCGGCATCTGCTGATCTTTCCCGAGGGCACTACCTGTGATGGAACGGCGCTGCGTACCTTTCACGGCCGCCTGCTGAGCAGCGCCATCGAAAGCGGCATCGATCTGCAGCCGGTGGCCATTCGTTACCTGCGTGATGGGCAGGTATGTCCTGTGGCGCCCTTCATCGGTGATGACGACATGCTCTCGCACCTGCTGCGCCTGATGAGCAGCGATGTCGCCGAGGTGCAGATCCAGTTGCTGGAGCCCATCGACAGCCAGTCAGGCAATCGCAACGAACTGGCCCGTCGCGCCCAGGCGGCCGTCGCTCAGGCGCTGTATGGCGAAACCATTGTGCAGCAGGCGGCCTGAATCAGGCGTGCGGTGGCACCACCAACACGTCGCCGTGGCTGTCCGCCAGCATACGACTGGCAATGCTGCCGAGCAGAAATCGCTGAATCCCCTGGCGGGCATGGGTGCCCATCACCAGCAGATCCGCCGCGGTCTCCTTGCGCACCAGCTCCAGCGCATGCCCCGGCTCGCCCAGAGGTAAGTGCAGACGTGCTTCGGGAAAGCTCACGCCAACCCCTTCCAGGCCGCGCAGCAGTTGCTCGCGCGCCTCGCGGGCCTGGGCCTGCAGCAAGCGTCGGTCGTTGCCCACTTCGGCCACCACGCTCACCGGGATCGGCGTGATGGCATAGACCGCGTCGCAGTGCTCGAGGTCGAGCAGATCCAGCTCGCGGGCACGCTGCAAGGCCTGCAGCGAAGCCGGCGACAGATCCAGCGCCAGCAGGGTATGCGCATAGTCCCCCCGCACCTCGTTGGCCACACGCAACACCGGCACATGGCATGCACGGATGAGGCGCGCCACCGTGGTACCTCTGAACAGGTCGAGCAGACGACCAGGCCGATGCTGGCCGACCAGGATCAGATCGGGCTGCAACTGTTCGGCGATCTCGGTGATGACCTGCTCCACCTGCCCCCGCAAGACGAGAACCCGCGGACGGCTGCCTGCCTGCTCGGCGACCTGCTGCGCCTGTTCCTGCAACAGCGCCTCGGCACGCTGCACATGTGCCGTTACAAAGTCTTCGGGCGCATCGTCATCCACCACATGCAACCACGTCCATTCGCCGCCGCCCTGCTTGTGCATCAGCTGTGCAGCACGCTGCACAGCTGGCGCGGAGCGTTCCGAGAGGTCGGTTGCCACCAGTAGTTTTTTCATTGTTGGTCACCTCGCTGACCCTGGGTTCATGCCCATTGAACGCCGTAACGCGGCGTCGAATCTTGATCCAGGTCAGACCGCGGGCAGGCAGCCGGGCTACCGTTGCCCCCATGCAAACCAATGGAGAACACCGACATGCCCCAGCGAAACCCCGCCGCTGCAGAGCACCGCTGGCATGCCCTGGATAAACAACATGCGCTGGACGAACTGGCCAGCGGCAACGATGGCCTGAGTCAGGACGAAGCCACCCGGCGCCTGCACCAGCACGGCGCCAACCGGCTGCCACCGCCGAAACGCCGTGGCCCCCTGCGCCGCCTGCTGGCGCAATTCCACAATGTGCTGCTGTACATGATGCTCGCCGCGTCGCTGGTCACCGCACTGCTGGGCCACTGGCTGGATACCACGGTGATCCTCGTCGCGGTGCTGGTCAACGCAGTCATCGGCTTCATCCAGGAAGGCAAGGCCGAGAACGCCCTGGATGCCATCCGCGACCTACTGTCGGCCCATGCCATGGTGCTGCGTGGCGGCGAACGCCGGGAGATCCCCGCCGAGCAACTGGTGCCCGGCGACGTGGTGCTGCTGGCCTCCGGCGACAAGGTGCCTGCCGATCTGCGCCTGCTCAGCGTGAAGAATTTCAACGTCGAGGAAGCTGCCCTCACCGGGGAGTCGGTGCCGGTGGAGAAATCCGTCGACGCCGTGGCACCCGACGCCGCCCTCGGCGACCGCCGCGGCATGGCCTATTCCGGCACCCTGGTCAGCAGTGGCCAGGCCGTCGGCCTGGTGGTCGCCACCGGGGTCGACACCGAACTGGGCCGTATCGGCACCCTGCTACGCCAGGTGCAGAGCCTGTCCACGCCGCTACTGCGGCAGATCGACCGGTTCAGCCGCTGGCTGGCGCTGGCCATCGTCCTGTTCGGCGCGGCGACCTTCGTCCTCGGCACCCTGTGGCGCGGCCAGCCGGCGGCGGACATGTTCATGATGGTGGTGGCGCTGACCGCCTCGGCGATCCCCGAAGGCCTGCCGGCGATCATGACGGTGATCCTCGCCCTCGGCGTGCAGCGCATGGCCAAGCGCAACGCCATCGTGCGGCGCCTGCCGGCGGTGGAGACCCTCGGTTCGGTGACGGTGATCTGCTCGGACAAGACCGGCACCCTGACGCGCAACGAAATGACCGTGCAGCGCGTGGTCAGCGCCAGCTCCATCGTCGATGTCAGCGGCGTCGGCTACGCGCCCGAGGGCGGCTTCCAGCGCCACGGCCAGGCGGTCGGCGACGGTGATGCCGAACTGCAGGAAATCGGCCGCGCCGCCCTGCTGTGCAACGATGCCCGGCTGCAGCAGGACAACGACGGCCACTGGCTGCTGCACGGCGACCCGACCGAGGGCGCCCTGCTGACCCTGGCGCTCAAGACCGGCCTGGACGTTGCCGAGCTGCACGGCCGGCTGCCGCGCAGCGATGTCATTCCCTTCGAGTCCGAACACCGCTTCATGGCCACGCTGCACCATGACCATGAGGGCCACGGCGTCATCTACCTCAAGGGCGCGCCGGAACGCATCCTCGAGATGTGCGCCAGCCAGCGCGGCGGCGACGGCAGTGAACAGCCCCTCGACGCCGATTACTGGCGCCGCCAGGCCACCGACCTGGCCGCCCGCGGCCTGCGCCTGCTGGCCATCGCCGCGCGCGCGGCGCCGGCCGAACAACGCAGCCTGAACATCGCCGACGTCGAGCAGGGTTTCAGCCTGCTGGCCCTGGTCGGCATCATCGATCCGCCACGCGAAGAGGCCATTGCCGCGGTCGCCGAGTGCCGCCGTGCCGGCATCTCGGTACGGATGATCACCGGCGACCACGTCGACACCGCCCGCGCCATCGGTGCGCAACTGGGCATCGGCATCGATCGCCCGGCCATGACCGGTGCCGAGATCGAGCTGCTCGACGACCAGCGCCTGGCACAGGTGCTGCCCACCGTCGAGGTGTTCGCCCGCGCCAGCCCGGAACACAAGCTGCGCCTGGTGCAGGCCATGCAGGCCAGCGGCCAGGTGGTGGCGATGACCGGTGACGGGGTCAACGACGCGCCCGCCCTGAAACGCGCCGACGTCGGCGTGGCCATGGGCCGCAAGGGCACCGAAGCGGCCAAGGAAGCCGCCGAGGTGGTGCTGGCCGACGACAACTTCGCCAGCATCGCCGGGGCGGTGCGCGAAGGCCGGGCGATCTACGACAACCTGAAGAAATTCATCCTGTTCATGCTGCCCACCAACGGCGGCGAAGCGCTGATCATCATCAGCGCGATCCTGTTCCAGCTCACCCTGCCGCTGACCCCGGTGCAGGTGCTGTGGATCAACATGGTCACCTCCAGCACCCTGGGCCTGGCCCTGGCCTTCGAACCCTCGGAGAGCGGCCTGATGAAGCGCGCCCCGCGCGACCCCGCCGAACCGCTGCTATCGGGGTTCTTCGTCTGGCGCGTGCTGATGGTCTCGGTGCTGATGATGGCCGGCGCTCTGGGCCTGTTCCTCTGGGAGCTGGAACGCGGCACCAGCCTGGAAAGCGCGCGCACCATCGCCGTCAACACCGTGGTGATGTGCGAGATCTTCTACCTGTTCAACAGCCGCCACATCTTCGACTCGGTGCTCAACCGCGAAGGGCTGCTGGGCAACCCCGCCGTACTGATCGCCATTGCCGCCTGCGTGGTGCTGCAGTTGCTGTTCACCTACGCCCCGCCGCTGCAGCAGGTGTTCGGCGCCACCGGCCTGAGCGCCAGCGAATGGCTACGGGTACTGGCGGCCGGCGCCCTGCTGTTCTGCGTTGCCGAACTGGAGAAAGCACTGATCCGGCGCTACAGACGGCCGAGAACGGAAGGATGAAACGCCATCAAGGGCACCTGCGCTCGCTCTGTCGCTGCCAACGCCTGAAGATCGGCTCGGCGAGAAACAACACCACGAACAGCCGAACCACCTGCATCGCGGTAACCAGCGGCACCGCCAGTTGCAGGGTTTCCGCGGTCAGACTCATTTCGGCGATCCCGCCCGGCATCATGCCCAGGGTCAGGGATTGGAAACCCAACCCGCTCCCCCAGCCGATCAGCACCGCTGCCAGGAACGCCACCAGCATCATCGCCAGCGTGGTGAGCAGGGTGCGGGCCAGAAACGAAGGCGCGTAGCGGAAGAAGGCGCGATTGAAGAAACAACCCAGTGCACTGCCGATCATCAACTGCCCGGCCTGGCTGGCGCCTGCGGGCAGGGTGCTGTGCAGATCGAAGCCGATGCTGATGATCGCACTGACCAGCAGCGGCCCGAACAACCAGGCATTCGGCTGCCTGAAACGCTGCATCAACCAGCCCGCCGTCCCCGCCAGTGGCAGGATCAGCGCCAGCCAGGGCCAGTCGGCATGGATGGGGTGCGGGAAGGCCTCGCCGTCACCGACCAGAAACTTGAACAGCGCGGGTACCAGCAGCACGACCGCGACTACCCGCAGGCTCTGCGCCGCGGCGACCCGGGTAAGCTCCGCGCCGTTGCGAGCCCCGAGGTTGACCATCTCCGTCGAACCGCCAGGCATGCTGGAGAAGTAGGCCGTCGCTGCGGTTTCCCCGGTGCGGCGCATGAACCATACGCCGATGATGCTGCTCAGTACGGTGATGAACGCACCGATGATGATCGGCACCAGGTGCCCGGCAATCTGCTCGACCAGCGCCGGCGTGAAGTGCAGGCCGATGCCGATACCGATGATCCATTGCCCGAACTTGCGACCTCCAGGGAGTGCCTGCAACTGCCAGGCGGTGGTGCAGCGCACCAGGATTACCGCGACCAGCGAACCAATCATCCACGGCAGCGGCCAACCGATGGCGCTGGCGATCAGGGCACCGATAGCGCCGACCAGCGGCGTTCCCAGGTAATTCAGCCAGTGGCCTTTGAACATTGTTTCCCCTTAGGTACATGCAACTGCAGTGCGGCGGTAACCCCGGTGGAGGAGCGCCCCGCAAGAAAAGAGCCTGCTGGCCTGAGTCTCGATCGGGTGCGCCGATGCGAGTGACGATCGAACCCCGCCGGGCATTGGAGAGAAGTGGAAGCACGGCAAGCGGTCATGCTTTTTATCGCAACGGAGCTCATACAGCCGATAAAAGACCAACAAATAGCGCTCTGTAACGGACTTTATCGGTACATCAGGGAAGATAATATTGATCTTAATCGAAACAAAAAACAATATATGTTTAAAGTAACGGCTCGCTACAACACCTTTGCGCGAGGCAGATTACGTAGCAGAATGCAGTGCCTGACTGGCACGTTCAGCCAGACCGGCAGTGCCCCCACGGAGAATCAACGCCACCGCCATGGCTCAGGAAAACACTCACTCGATGGCTCTCACTGCCCTACAGAAACGCGTCGCCCGCGAGGTCATCGCCTACGTTCGCCGCGAGCGCCTGCCCGTTGGCCATCACCTGGCGGAGTCACAGCTGGCGCAGACATTGAACACCTCGCGCACGCCGGTGAAATTCGTACTGAGCCATCTCACCGAGCGCGGCATGCTCAAGCACGACCGTAACCGTGGTTTTTTCCTTGCTCGGGCGGCCGATGATCTCAATGACCTGGTACTGGAGATCGCCGAAGCCGAAGAGGATTCGGTGTATATGAAATTCGTCGAGCTGCGCCTGTCGCGGCAGCTCCCGGAGCACCTCACCGAAATCGACCTGATGCGCCAGTTCGGCGTCTCGCGCACCGAACTGCGCTCGGCGTTGCTGCGCATGCAGCAGGAAGGCTGGGCCGAGCAGCGCACGGGCCAGGGCTGGCGAATGCTGCCGGTGATCGACTCGGTAGAGGCCTACGAGGAAAGCTTCACCTTCAGGGTGACCATCGAGCCGGCCGGCCTGCTCTCACCGACCTTTCAGGTCGATCAGAAAGTGCTGGCGCTGTGTCGCCAGCAACAGGAATACATCGCCAGCAGCGGCTATCTGAGCATGACCACTCAGGAGCTGTTCGAGGCCAACTCCAAATTCCACGAGATCCTCGCCGGCTTCTCGGGCAATCGCTTTCTGCTGCAATCGCTGAAACGCCTCAATGGCTTGCGGCGTCTGGTCGAATACAGCGTGGATCTGCCTCGCCCACTGCGGCAGAAGCAGGTGCTGGAGCATCTGGAAATTCTCGACCTGATCGAGCTCGGCGACCGCCTCGGTGCAGCCGATCGCCTGCGCGCGCACCTCGAAGGCGCCAGACGCAACAAGCTCAATCCCGCATTGCTCGCACGTCTCGGCCTGCTGAGCGAAGACTGAGCAGGAAAGAATCTACAGTTGCCCGCGCTGCTCACGCGCAAAGGCCATCAGCGCCGGGTAGAAGGCGCTGAAGTCTTCGCTCAGCGGCTCATACAGACGACGCAGATCCTCCAGGCCACCGTCCAACAAGCCAGGCCGGGAAAGGCGCCGGGACATACCGGCGATCACCTGCTCCAGCACCTCGAATTCCCGGTAGCTGCCCAACCAGTCCTGGGCCGCCATGCGCGGTGCCATGCGTTGCAGATTGCCAGGTAAACGCAGCTCGGCAGCCAGAACCCCGTAGACGCGCGCCGTGAACTGCTGCAGAGGTTGCTCGCTGTAGCGCTGCCAGTCCCGCGCCAGGCAGTGATCGAAAAACAGATCGAGGAGAATCCCGGCAACCCGCCGCCGATCGGCGGGAAAACGTGCCCGCGCCCGCGCCTGCAACGGATGGCTGTCGGTAAAGGCATCGATACGCCGATGCAGGGCGATACCCGCCTCGATGGACGCCGGCCATTGCCCGCTCAGTGGCCCTTTGACGAAATCGCCATACAGGCTGCCGAGCAATTCGGCGGGCGCGTTACCGCCCAGGTGCAAATGTGCGAGGTAGTTCATGGCGTAAAGCTTAACAGGCTGTTGAAAACGTCGGCGAGGCAGTCAGCACAAGGCAAAAACAGGCGAGAAAGCGGAGTTTACAAGCTGTAAATGAGCATTTTGACCGGGCTGGCGATCCAGCCTGTTTTTAACGCCGCGATGGCAACGCAGGTAGCTGTTAGAGCCATGCCTTTCAACATCTTTGAGCAGCCCAGCCTGTATGCTTGGCGGCATCGTCAAGCAGGTGGAGAAGGATCATCTGGCAAGTCATTGTTGAGAAGTACGAGCAGCAGGCCCCTGCAGCG
>NZ_QJUI01000023.1 GCF_004327285.1 Phytopseudomonas daroniae | reverse complement strand
GCGCAATCTACGTTGCAAGCTCAAGGCTTAAGGGTGGACACGGCTTGCAGCTCCTCCCCCGATGATCAGTCGGGAACCATAACCTCACTGAAAGGCTGTAGTCGAGATACAAGGGTGGACGACGCTTGCCTACGCGGCCCGATCCGTCCACCGCTCTGCAATCGCAATGGTGGATGAAAAGAGCGTCATCCACCCTACGGGGTAAGCGTCTGCTTCCGCCTTATTGCCGCCATAGGTTTCTCTTTGCCAGGTACACGAAGATCGTGAACAGGTGCTCAGGCCGGCGTGGCATCGATGAACATCAATGCCACGCTGATGGTGAGGAACGACAGTACGGTGGCCACCAGCAAGGTCGCACTGCAGCGATCCTCCAGGCCGAAGCGCTGACCGAGGATCGGGAAAATGCTCATCATCGGCGAGCAGGCGAACAGCACACCGACCGTCTTCATGAGCGGATCCACGCCGGGCACCAGCATGAACGCGCAGAGCACCGCCAATGGATGGAAGATCAGCTTGCCGGTGGAAATCCACGCGGCATCGATCCATACCCCGCGCGCTTTCATGCCGAACAACCCCGCCCCGATCACGAACAGCGCCAGCGGCGCCGACACCCCGGCCAGCATGTCGATGGGTTTGAGCAGCAGCGGCGGAATCTCGATGGCCAGCAGCGACACGCAAAGGCCGATGACGATACCGATGATCACCGGGTTTCTCAGCAATCGCCCGAAGGTCATGCGCAGCACGGTCGGCCAGCCGCCGCCCTGCTGCTTGCCCGCTTCGGCCAATACCAGCGCCAGGGGAATCAGCAGCAGGTTCTCGACCAGCATGCCCATGGCCATGCCCAATACCGCAGGCGAGCCGATGGCCGCCGCCACCAGCGGGTAGCCGACGAAGCCGCTGTTGGATATCGACATGCCCATGGCGTTGATCGCTGAGCCGGACAAATTGTCACGGCGCAACCAGCGCGAAACGCAGAACGCCGCCGCGAAGGTCACGCAGGAGCCTAAGGTGTAGGCCACCAGATAACCGGGAATCATGGTCTGCTGGATCGGCGAGGTACCCAGGGTCTTGATCAGCAGCGCCGGCATGGCGAAGGTGATCACGAACGCACCGATGCCACGCACCTGTTCGCGGCTGAGTACGCCACTCATGGCCGCGGCATATCCAAGCCCTATCAGCAGAAAGATCGGCGCAGTGATCTGGAAGATTTGCAGCACGGCTTCAGAATTCCTTATCGCAAACGCCACCGGCATAGTGGCCAGCGCCTTCAGTCACGGAGAGCTCACGTACGTACAGTTGGCTCAGACGGCTTCGGGTACGCCCGAAGTCCTGGTGCGGTGAGCCGCGGCACAGCCGTTCGAGGCTGGACTCGCTGCACAGCAGCAGGCTCGCGCCGGCATCGTACGCGATATCGACCAGGTTGATGAACCGCTGACAGGCATCGGTCGGCTGCGAATCCAGGGTCGGCACCCCCGTCAGGGCCATACGCGGATAGCGCTGCAGCAGCCAGAGGAAGTCGGCGGTGGAATGGGCGTTGCCGCAGAGCTCGGCAAACTCCAGCCAGGCGCGGCCGGGTGCCAATGCACGCACCAGCAGCGGATGGTGATTGACCGCCAGCACCTGGTCGCGGCGCGCCTCGCCACCCAGTGCCAACCACTCCTCCAGATAAGCCAGCCCGCCCGCCGATTGCGGCCAGAGGTATTCCCCCCAACGCTGTCCACTGCCGGACAACTCGCGATAATCGATACCGGCATCCAGCGCCAATACGGTAAAACGCTTTTCGAGCATGTCGATCGCCGGCGTGAAACGCTCGCGGTACAGCGGATTGGGGCACAGCCCGACCGGCGCGTAATTGGAGGTCATCACCAGACCGACGCCCTCCTCGACCAGCACGTCGAGCAGGCGTCGCAGGAGCATGGCGTCGCCGATGTCGTGAACATGGAACTCGTCGAAGCACAGCAGGCGGATGTCCTGTGCCAGCGCGCGGATCGCCAGCACCAGGGGATCCGGGTGACCGGCGAAGGCCTTCATGCGCTGCTGCAGTTCCTGCAGGAAGGCGTGGAAATGCACACGGCGCTTGGCTGCGAATGGCGCAGCGGCAAAGAAGGCATCCATGACGAAGCTCTTGCCGCGCCCCACGCCACCCCACAGGTAAACGCCAGCGGCGGGTTTACGCAGCCAGCCACGACGCCCGGCGCACCAGCCTTGCAGCCACTGCGCCAGGGTATCGATTGCCCGCTGCTGCTCGCTATCGGCGCGAAAGCCACGGGCTTCGAGCGCCGCCGTGAAACCTTGGTGGATACGCTCGCCGATCTGCTCGACGGGCGTATCCGGCCCTCTGTCAAAAGTCAAAAAACACCGTTTCGCCGTCCCCCTGAATGCGGATATCAAAACGATAGGCCGGCTTGCCGTCAACCTCACAACGCTTGGCGACGAGGGTTTCGCGGCGTGACGGCTGCTCGATCAGGTTGAGCACCGGATCCTTGCCGTTGGCCTCGGCCTCATCCTCGAAATAGATACGCGTGTGCAGGTGGATGTTGATGCCACGGGCGAACAGCGAGACGTTGATGTGCGGCGCCATCGGCACGCCGGCAGCGTTATCCACTACACCTGGCTTGACGGTCTGTACCGTCCACTCACTGCCTGCATCGAAAGTGGTGGCGGTACGGCCGAAACCGTTGAAGGCCTTGTCCAGATCGTACTCGGCGTCATAGCGGCCCTGATGGTCGGCCTGCCAGAGTTCCAGGAAGGCATCCCGCACCAGGTGGCCGTTGCCATCGTAAACATGGCCGATCAGGGTGATGTGCTCGCCGGGGGCGCCAGGCTTGGCCATCTGGTTCCAGATTTCCTGCTCACGGGTCGGGTTGCCGGCGGCGGCCAGAGCCAGACCGATATGAACGTAAGGGCCGGCGGTTTGCGAAGCGGTTTCGCGCAAGAGTTCGACAGGCATGACAGGCTCCTCAGCAGTTCTCGAAATGGGTCTTGCGCTGGCCACGCAGCACGATGTCGAAACGGTAGGCCAGGCAATCCATCGGGTTGGCCATGCTCATGTCGAGCTTGGCGATCAGCGTCTGTACCGCATCCGGGTTGGCGATCGACTTGACGATCGGGCACAGCGGGATCAGCGGATCCCCTTCGAAATACAGCTGGGTGATCAGTTTGGTCGAGATCGACGGACCACTGATGGAGAAGTGGATGTGCGCAGGGCGCCAGTCATTGGGGCCGTTGCGCCACGGGTACGGACCCGGCTTGACGGTGCGGAAGCTGTAATTGCCTTCACTGTCGGTCAGCGCACGGCCTACGCCGCCAAAGTTGGGATCCAGCGGCACCAGGTAGCGGTCGTTCTTGTGGCGATAACGGCCGCCGGCGTTGGCTTGCCACATTTCCACGAAGGTATGCGGAATCGGCTTGCCGTACTGATCCATCACCCGCCCGCAAACCAGAATGCGCTCACCGACCGGCAGGCCGCCGTTGTTGAAGTTGAGCAGCAGATCGTTGTCGTACTTGCCCATTTTCAAATGGGTGAAATCCGGCCCGGTGGTTTCCGAAATGGACTGCGCAATACTCACCAGCGCCTGGCGCGGCGAACGTGGGATGGAGGTCTTGTAATCGGGAGTGAAGGCTTTGGGGTGCCAGTTACGATCACGAATGATGAAACGGCTGGTGTCCTCAACAGGCATGACAGGCTCCGGTTATTGAAATTATGGAGTCGACCCGCCAACTGTCACGCCAGTCAGGCGTACGGTGCGGGCTCTGCAGGCCATGATCGCGCAGACGGCCCGTGGAGCCTATTGAAAAGAGCGCACCCATTCATAACCAATAGGTTATGGATAAAGCGTAATTTGATGCTAACCGACACACCCGCAATACGCCGCATTGCACTGGATGACCGCCGCCCAACGTCACCAGTGAGACAGCAGCTCGCGACAGATCCGAAAGGCTAGACCCTAGGCCAGACGGCCACGGTACTCCTCAGCCAACTCGCGCAATGTGTCGCAGCACCAGTGTGATGCCAGCGACAACGGCAAGGCGGCGTTGCTGCAGATCCCCACCGAGCCACCCGGCTCGCGAATCCCCAGGGACAGCTCGGCCAGTTCACCGCTCTGCAGGTCGAGGCGCACGGCATCCAGGGGCGCCACCCAGAGGGCATCGCTGCATTGCACGTAGCGCCGGCTCAGAGCTGGCGACAGCGTCTCCAGACGCTGGCCGGGTTGCGGTACGCCACACTGCACGAACAGACTGTCGGCATAGCGGCGGATGGTGGTACCGGCCAATGGCAACACCAGCGGGTAGTTGCCGAGCTGGGCGAGAGCGGACTCGCCCAGCGCCAGCAAGGGATGCTCCGGGCGCACCACCAGGGTCATGGATTCGCTGTACAGGTGTTCGAAGGTCAGGCCCTGGATTTCCGGGCTGTCAGTCATGCGCCCGACCACCAGATCCAGTTCGCCGACCCGCAATTGCCCCAGCAGATAGGCACTGGGCCCGGTGGCGACGCTGACCACCAGCGCCGCGTGCCGTTCGTGAAGGCGGCGCACCACCTCCGGTATCAGCAGACTTTCCACGGTCGACAGCACACCGACACGTACCTGACCAGCGTCATGCTCACCACTGCGCAAGCTGGCCACCCCGTCACGCAACGCCTGCACGCAGGGGCCGGCATAGCGCATGAAGGCAAGCCCTGCCGAGGTCAGGCTGACGCCCGTCTTGCCACGCTCGAACAGAGAGGCGGCGAGAATCTCTTCCAGCTCCTTGAGTGTCTTGGAGACTGCCGGCTGGCTGACCGCCAACGCATCGGCGGCTTTGGCGAAACTGCGCTGCCGGGCGATTTCGAGAAAGCACGTCAGGTGACGAAATTTGATGCGGGTATCGAGGTTCATGGTCGCGGGACGCTGGTGAGGTCTGCGCAACAGTACCAGAACGCCGCGTTCACGCGCTGGCACGAACCGGCAGGTGTTCGCGATCTTCAACAGCTTCAAGGCTGTACGAAAGCAGGTAATCACGAGTGCACCGGCCGAAACGTTGCAAGCAGCAGCGTTACCAGCACATCTCGAGCGCCAAAGGGCAGATAAGCAATTGTGATCGAAGCGTTTATTAACAGCCTCTCCCTACCACTTTCGGCAGGAAATATTGAACAGGTTAAACGTTATATACCTTTACTGCCGGTACTTGTTTGAGCGATCAAATTAAAGTGCCACTACCTTGCCAAGTACCCATACTTCTTACTTGTCCAAGTTTCTGTCCAGCCCCTGTCCAAGGCAGGTACAGGATGGGTCAACTAAGCATGCCCGCTTAGAAATGACCGCCTGTCGCCCTATGCGGGTGCGAATGCCTGAAAGACACCTCCAAGCCCTCCTGCAAACAGTTGAAAGCTCCAGCCAAAAGCGACTAACGCAGTCGAAAAACCATGATTTCCAGGATACGCGCAGCGAAAACCTGCTGCTTTCCATTAGTTCCTTCCTGTCCGAAGCGGCAGCAAAAATAGCCGAAACTTCTTCTTTCCCTCCTGGGTCATCAATTAGGTGGGAATTAACAACCAGAAAGCAGCTTTTCCTCCTGCCCCAACACGGGATTCAACTGGAAAGACATGCGGCATATTCCCGATAGCGTGCAAGCAAGCAAAACAATCACGGATCAAGGACAGAATAGATCGGAGGATGGTATGGGAAACGCTGTCGCAGCAACACGGTTTGATCAATCGGCATCGATAGAAACAACGCTCAAGCCTCAAACCAAAATTACCAATCTGCACGCGGTGAAAAAGAAAATCCTCTTTGTAAGCCCTGAGCTCGCCGACCTGATCAAGGTTGGTGGCCTGGGTGATGTGTCCGCTTCGCTGCCGCGTGCCATGAGCGCGGATCATGACGTCCGGGTATTGATTCCCGGCTACCGTCAGGTGCTTGAAAGCGGCCACCCCATTCGTGACGTCGGCAGCGTTCCCGGCCATGCCGCCCTGCCCCCGGCACGTGTCGGCTGCATGACCTTGCCCGATGGGCTGATCGTCTACGTATTGATATGCCCCGAACTCTATGACCGTGACGGTACGCCCTACGCCGACAGCCACGGTCGTGACTGGCAGGACAACCACATCCGTTTCGCCCGCCTGGGTCTGGCTGCCGCTGAAATCGCCG
Source organism: Phytopseudomonas daroniae (assembly GCF_004327285.1). GTDB lineage: Bacteria > Pseudomonadota > Gammaproteobacteria > Pseudomonadales > Pseudomonadaceae > Aquipseudomonas > Aquipseudomonas daroniae. Next base: position 63,126 of record NZ_QJUI01000023.1, on the reverse strand, counting down.
CAGGTACCGCGTGCCTCAGTTGGTGCCCCGAAGTGGTTCACGCCAACGACTGGCCTGCCGCACTGACCCCGGCCTACATGAGCTGGCGCGGCCAGAGCACGCCTACCGTGTTCACCATCCACAACCTCGCCTACCAGGGCCTGTGCAGCCTGGAATGCAGTCCGGAACTGGGCCTGCCCTCCTCGGCGTGCGGCCATCAGGGCATGGAGTTCTACGGCCGGCTGTCGTTCCTCAAGGCAGGGCTGGTGTATTCGGATCACGTGACCACCGTGAGCGCCAACTACGCCCGCGAAATCACCACCGAAGCCTTCGGCTGCGGCCTGGAAGGCATGTTGCAGTTCAAGGTACGGCTCAATCAGTTGAGCGGCATTCCCAATGGCATCGACGACAGCTGGGATTCGCTGAACGATCCCCATCTGGTGCAAGGTTTCGACGCCCATGATTGGGAAGGCAAGCGCGTAAACACCCGCCACGTCGAGCAGATGTTCGGCCTGGAGCCCAGCGACGGCCCGCTGTTCGCCGTGGTGTCGCGTCTGGTGCAGCAAAAAGGCATTGATCTGACCCTGCAGATCGCCGACGCCATCGTCGCCGAGGGTGGCCGTATCGCCATCATCGGCCGTGGTGAAGAACACCTGGAAGAAGCAGTGCGCGAGCTGGCCCGCCGTCACCCTGGACGTATCGGCGCCAATGTCGGCTTCAATGAAGCCGATGCCCGCTGCATGTTCGCGGGTAGCGACTTCCTGCTCATGCCTTCGCGCTTCGAGCCGTGCGGCCTCAGCCAGATGTACGCCCAGCGCTTTGGCTCGCTGCCTATTGCCAGAGCTACCGGCGGCCTGGCCGATACCATCGAGGACGGTGTCAGCGGTTTCCTGTTCAACGAAACTACCACCGAGAGCTACCTGGAAGCCGTGCGTCGGGCGATGGCGGTTTACCGCAATCCGCAACTGCTCAACGCCATGCGCGCCCGTGCGATGGCATCACCGCTGTACTGGAGGCAGTCGGTGGAACCCTACGCGGCGCTGTATCGCAAGCTGCTGGCCGCGAAGAAGTCGGGTGGGAAATTGGTGTGATGGTAGAAAAAAAGCGACGATACGGCGCCTGGCTGGACGAGGACGGTCAAACCCATTTTTCCCTTTGGGCGCCAGACGCCAAAAGTGTGGCGGTACAACTGCAGGACGCTGAGCAGCATGCGATGGCGGCCACTGAAGATGGCTGGTTCACGGCAACGCTATCGATAGGCGCCGGTAGCGATTACCGCTACCTGATCGATGACAACCTGCTGGTGCCCGACCCGGCTTCGCGCTGGCAAGCCAGCGACGTACACGGCCCAAGCCGTGTAGCCGACCCCAAACGATACGCCTGGCGTACCAGCGACTGGCAGGGCCGCCCCTGGCAGGAGACGGTGCTCTATGAACTCCACGTCGGCACGCTGGGCGGTTATAAAGGTGTCGAAGCCAGGCTGCAGGCGCTGAGCGAACTCGGTATCACCGCCATCGAACTGATGCCCCTGGGTGAGTTTCCCGGTGGCCGCAACTGGGGTTACGACGGCGTTCTGCCTTTCGCTCCGGATTCCTCTTACGGCACGCCCGATGAACTGCGCGCACTGATCGACCGTGCTCACGAACTGGGCCTGATGGTCTTCATCGATGTGGTCTACAACCACTTCGGCCCCGACGGCAATTACCTGGGGCAGTACGCCAGCGATTTCTTCCGCAAGGACGTGCACACCCCCTGGGGCCCGGTCATCGATTTCCGCCGCCGCGAAGTGCGTGACTACTTTCTCGACAACGCCCTGATGTGGATACAGGACTATCGCGTCGACGGCCTGCGCCTGGACGCGGTACATGCCATCGACGAGCGCGACTTCCTGCTCGAACTGGCGGATCGGTTGCACGCTTCGATCCCTTCGACGCGCCACCTGCATCTGGTGCTGGAAAACGAGAACAACGACGCCGAACTGCTGCAACGAGGCTTCGTCGCCCAATGGAACGACGACGGCCATAACGTGCTGCACCATTTGCTGACCGGCGAACACGAAGGCTACTACGCCGACTTCGCCGAGGATGCCACCCACAAGCTTGCTCGCTGCCTGCGTGAAGGCTTCATCTACCAGGGTGAAACCACCCGTCACGGCACTGCCCGCGGCAGCAGCAGCGGACACCTTCCCCCAAGCGCTTTCGTGCTGTTCCTGCAGAACCACGACCAGGTCGGCAACCGCGCCCTCGGTGAACGTCTGCTGGCGCTGGCCGATACCGATGCCTTGAAGAGCGCCACAGCCCTGTTGCTGCTCAGCCCGATGATTCCGCTGCTGTTCATGGGCGAGGAATGGGGCTGCGAGCAGCCGTTCCAGTTCTTCACCTCGCACAACGACGAACTGGGCGAGGCGGTGCGCAAGGGTCGGCAAAACGAGTTTCGCGAGTTCTCGAGGTTTTCCGGCCTGGCCATTCCCGCCCCCAACGAAGCTGGCACATTCGAGGCGTCCGTACCCGATTACGCCGCACGCAACACGCCCGCAGGGCAAGCCTGGGTGGCCTTCTACCGTGAGTTGCTGACGCTGCGCCATGAACACATCGTGCCGCGCCTGCAAGGTAGCCAGGCGCTGGAAAGCCGGGTACTGGGCGAAGCGGCAGTGGCTGCCAGCTGGCAGTTGGGGGATGGGCAGATTCTGCGTATCGACCTGAACCTGAGCGACGCCGAAGTTGCGACTCAAGCTCACGAACAGGCCCGTACATTGTTTACCTACCGTACGGATGCAGGTGCCGATCGCCTGCTACCGCGCAGCATCCGGGTTCTGCTGGAGGGCGCAGCATGAGCGATGCACGCCTTGCCGATCTGAGCAAAGCCGCAGGCTTGAGCGTCGACTGGATCGACGCCGATGGCCGCGCCCAATCAGTCACCTCGGAACACCAGCGTCGCCTGCTGGAAGCCTTGGGTTATCCGGCGCAAAGCAGCGAGCAGATCGAAGACAGCCTCGGCCAGCTGCAACACCGCCAGGACACCCAGGCTCTCGGGCCACTGGTGACTCTCGACCAGCAGGAAGCGCTGGATCTGACCCGCTATTTCCCGCCAGGCACCTCCTTCGAACTCGAGTTGGAACAGGGCGAACGCCTCGAAGGCCGCCTCGATGGCAGCGGGCGCCTGCCCGTTATCGGCATCACCGGTTATCACCGCTTACGGATTGCCGGTGGCGAAGTGACGCTTGCCGTTGCCCCAGCGGCGTGCCCGAGCGTGGCCCAGTTGGCCGGGCGTGCGGACGCGAAAATCTGGGGCCTCAGCGCGCAGCTCTATTCGCTGCGCCGCCCTCGGGATGGCGGCCTGGGCAACACCCAGGCACTGGAATCCCTGGTGCGCAGCGCGGCCAGGCATGGTGCCGATGCCGTGGCGATCAGCCCGGTGCATGCCATGTTCAGCGCCAACCTGCATACCTACAGCCCCTACTCGCCTTCCAGCCGTCTGTTCTTCAACGTACTGCATGCGGCGCCGGGCAGCGTTCTAGGCGAGGAAGCCCTGCAACGGGCGATCAGCAGTTGTGGTCTCGGTGAAGAACTGGCGCGCCTGGAAAGTCTCGACCTGATCGACTGGCCTGGCGTGGCAAGTAGCCGAATGCGCATCCTGCGTCAGTTGCACGCCGACTTCAGCCAGGACGCCCATCCGCTGCGCGCCGACTTCGAGGCCTTTCGTCGCGAGGGCGGCGATGCGCTGCATCAGCACTGCCGTTTCGAGGCGCTGCGCGGTTTCATGGATCTCAACGGGCTGCCGGTGGATTGGCGCGTATGGCCCGAACAGTATCGTGATCCGGCCAGCGAAGCTGTTACACAGTTCTGTGATGGCCACGAACAGGAGATCGAATTCCACACCTTCGCCCAATGGCTGATCGCTCGCTGCCTCGACCGTGCCCAAAGCAGCGCCCGGGATGCCGGCATGGCCGTAGGCCTGATCGCAGACCTGGCCGTGGGCGCCGATGCGTCGGGCAGCCAGGCCTGGGCGCGGCAGTCGGAGCTGCTGCAAGCGGTAAGCGTCGGCGCACCGCCGGACATCCTCAATCGCTCCGGGCAGAACTGGGGCGTTTCCGCATTTTCGCCCCAAGGCCTGCAAAGCAATGGCTTTCGCGCCTACATCGAAATGCTGCGTGCCAACCTGGCCCATGCCGGTGGTATGCGTATCGACCATGTGATGAGCATGCGCCGCTTGTGGGTGATCCCTGACGGAGAAGCGCCCGGGGCCGGTGCCTACCTCAATTATCCGTCCCAGGATCTGCTGCGCCTGTTGTGCCTGGAAGCCGAGCGCCATGGCGCACTGATCATCGGCGAAGACCTCGGCACCGTGCCCGATGGCCTGCGCGAAGAGCTGGCCCGGCGCAACATTCTGGGCATGCGCGTGCTGCTGTTCGAGCAAAGCAACGGCCACTTCCACGCGCCGACGCATTGGCCACGGGACGCCCTGGCGACCACCACCACGCACGATTTACCGAGCATCCGCGGCTGGTTCGCCTCACGCGACATTGATTGGCGCCAAACCGCGGGCCACCGCAGCGACGACTACACCAGACAGGATCACGACTTGCGCGCGCACGAAACCCGGGCGCTGCGTCAGGCCTTGCAGCAGCACGGTCACGTCGCTTCAGACGAAACGGACGACGAGCAACAGCAGTTGGACGCCAGCATCGCCTTTATCGGCAGCACGCCAGCACCGCTGGTGCTGTTGCCCCTGGAAGATGCCATGGCCACCACCGAGCAACCCAATCTGCCGGGCCCGGGAGACGATCACCCGAACTGGCGCCGGCGCTGGCCGGCGCACGCCGAAGACATGCTCGAGCAACCTGCGGTCAGTCGCCGTCTACAACGTTTGCAGTGGGCACGTAATCGGGTCGAGGGCACACGCCATGACTGAATTACGCGCCAGCGTGCGCCTGCAGTTTCACAAGAGCTTCACCCTCGACGATGCCGTGCCCCTGGTGGATTACTTCGCGCGCCTGGGCATCAGCCACATCTACGCCTCGCCGCTGCTCACCGCACGACCGGGTTCGATGCATGGCTATGACGTGGTCGACCCGACCCGCGTCAACCCGGAGCTCGGTGGCGAAGCTGCTCTGCAACGCCTGGTCGCAGCGCTGCGCTCCCGGGGCATGGGACTGATCCTCGATATCGTTTCCAACCATATGGCGGTAGGCGGCGACGCCAACCCCTGGTGGCTGGATGTGCTGGAATGGGGCGCCAACAGCCGCCACGCGAAGTTCTTCGATATCCACTGGCAATCCCCCGACCCGCTGCTGCGCGGCCAGTTGCTGGTGCCCTTCCTGCGCAGCGACTACGGCGAAGTGCTGGCGGCGGGCGAAATCGAACTGCACTTCGATGCCGAACGTGGCCTGCTCTACGCCAAGCACTACGACCATCGGTTCCCGCTCAACCCACCGACCTATGGCGACGTGCTGCAACGCAGTGAGCACGCCGAGCTGCAGGCCCTGGGCAACCGTTTCGCGGCGCTGGATGACAGCCAGGACAGCCAACGCCAGGCGCACACCCTGTTCCGTGAACTGCTCGCCCTGGCCGGCAAGACCGGTGGCGCCGTCGAGCGTGCCATTGCCAGCCTGCGGCCCAGCGAGGAGCACGGCTTCATGGCCCTGCACCAATTGCTCGAACGCCAGCACTATCGCCTGGCCAGCTGGCGCACGGCGGCGGACGACATCAACTGGCGGCGCTTCTTCGACATCAACGAACTGGGCGGCCTCAAGGTCGAGCGCCATGAGGTGTTCGAAGCGACCCACGCGAAGATCTTCGAGATGATCGAAAACGGCCTGGTCGACGGGCTGCGTATCGACCACGTCGATGGTCTGGCCAACCCGCGTGCGTACTGTCGCAAGCTGCGTCGCCGCGTCGAGCGCCTGCTGCCACAGAGGCCCGCCGAATTGCGTGGCAGCCGTTTCCCGATCTACGTCGAAAAGATTCTCGGTGAAGGTGAACAACTGCCTCACGACTGGGGCGTCGACGGCACCACCGGCTACGAATTCATGAACCAGGTTTCCCTGCTGCAGCACGCTCCCGAAGGCGAGGCCGTGCTGGCCCAGTTGTGGAGCGAGACCAGCGGCCGTGGCGCCGACTTCATGGAGGAAGTGCGCCAGGCCCGGCAACTGGTGCTAACCACCTCCCTGGCCGGCGATCTCGAGGCGCTGGCCCAGGGTCTGCTGCTGATCGCCCGGGACGATATCGCCACCCGCGATCTGACCCTGGGCGCCATTCGCCGTGCCTTGCTGGAACTGATCGTGCACTTCCCGGTGTATCGCACCTATGTCTCTGCGGCAGGCCGCAGCGCCAGCGATCAGGCGGTTTTCGATCAGGCGCTGGAAGGCGCGCGCAACACGTTGGCAGAAGCCGACTGGCCGCTGCTCGAGCACCTCGACAACTGGCTCGGCGGTCAGGTGCTGTCCGAGCGGCCACCGAGCCCACAGCGCAAACTCTGGACGAAGATGATCGAGCGCTTCCAGCAGCTCACCTCTCCGGCTGCCGCCAAGGCCGTGGAAGACACTGCCTGCTATCGCAGCGCCGTGCTGCTGTCGCGCAATGACGTGGGTTTCGACCCGCAACAGTTCAGCGCGCCGGTCGACGCCTTTCACCAGGGCTGCCTGCAGCGGGCCCGGCACTTCCCGGCCAACCTGCTGACCACCGCGACCCATGACCACAAGCGCGGCGAAGACACCCGTGCGCGACTGGCGGTACTCAGCGAGCGCGCCGAATGGTTCGCCGAACGCTGCCGACACTGGCGCGAACTGGCGGCACCGTTGCGCGAAGAACTCGATGACGGCACCGCGCCGTCGCCAGGTGATGAACTGATGCTGCTGCAGATCCTGCTGGCCTGCTGGCCGCTGGATCTGCCAGCGGATGACGCCGCGGGTCTGCAGGCATTCACCGAGCGACTGATCGCCTGGCAGGAAAAAGCCGTGCGTGAGGCCAAGCTGCGCAGCACCTGGAGCAACCCCAACGATAGCTACGAAAGTGCCTGCAAGACGTATCTGGAGAAGCTGCTCGGTAGCGAAGAAGGTGCCGAGCTGCGTAATGAGATCCGCCTCGCCGCTGCCCGGATCGCCCCGGCCGGCGCGCTCAACAGCCTGGCGCAGAGCCTGCTGCGCATGAGCGTACCGGGCGTGCCCGATCTGTATCAGGGCTGTGAGTTCTGGGACTTCTCCCTGGTCGATCCGGATAACCGCCGCCCGGTGGATTTCGCCGCTCGCCAGCAGGCGCTGGACAGCAACGCGTCGATTGCCGAGACGCTGCCGCACTGGCACGACGGCCAGGTCAAGCAGGCACTGATCGCTGCAACCCTCACGGCCCGCAAGCAGCACCGACGGTTGTTCGCAGAAGGCGACTATCAGCCACTCTGCGTGACAGGACGCCATGCCGACAAGGTACTCGCCTTCCTGCGCAACCATGGCGAGACCCACCTGCTGGTGGTCGTGCCACGCCTGGCCGCCTCGCTACTGGGCGACAGCCAGACGCCACTGATTACCCATGACCAATGGGGCGACACCCGCATCGCCCTGCCATCGGCGCTGTCCGGCAAGGCTTTGTACAGCGTTTTCTGCCCTGCCGCCCCATTACCGAGTGACTGCCATATCGCGCTACGCGACGTACTGCGCGATGTCCCTGTCAACCTGCTGATCGTCTCTACCCAATCTCAGGAGTCACCCCCATGAGCGCCAATGAAGAACGCATCCGTGAATTCGCCTACCAGATCTGGGAATCCGAAGGGAAACCCCATGGCCAAGCCAAACGTCATTGGGAAATGGCCACCAAGCTCGTTGAAGCCGAGCAGACGCCCGCCAAGGCCACGGCCAAGCGCGTGAGCAAGCCTAAAGCTGCCGCCACCGAGCCAGCGCCCGCCGCACCGACCAAGTCGCGTGCCCGCAAGACGGCTCCGCCCGAGGCAGAGAAGCCAGCCTTGCTCAAACCGGCCAAGGCGCCGACCAAAGCCAAACCGACCGCCCCCAAGCCCACCACCAAGAAGCCCAAGGCCTGACACCAGGAGCCCCCCAGAATGAGTCATCCACGCTCGCGTATTACCGAAGGTCACCCCTTTCCTCTGGGGTCGACCTGGGATGGTTTGGGCGTCAACTTCGCGCTCTTCTCGGCCCACGCCACCAAGGTCGAGCTGTGCATTTTCGATCCCGACGGCCTGGAGGAGATCGAGCGCATCGAACTGCCGGAGTACAGCGACGAAATCTGGCACGGCTACCTGCCCGATGCGCATCCGGGGCTGATCTACGGCTACCGCGTGTATGGCCCTTACGAGCCGGAAGCCGGGCACCGCTTCAACCCCAACAAACTGCTGATCGACCCCTATGCCAAGCAACTGGTGGGCGAATTGAAATGGTCGGAAGCACTGTTCGGCTACGAGATCGGTCATCCCGATGGCGACCTCAGTTTCGACGAGCGTGACAGTGCGTCCTTCGTGCCCAAGTGCAAGGTCGTCGATCCGGCGTACACCTGGGGCAAGCATCGTAGCCATCGCGTGGATTGGGACAAGACCGTGCTGTACGAAGCGCACCTGCGCGGCCTGACCATGCGTCATCCGGCGGTGGCCGACGACAAGCGCGGCACCTTCGCCGGGCTGATGAACGCCGATGTGATCAAGCACATCCGCAAGCTCGGCGTTACCTCGGTAGAGCTGCTGCCCATCCATGCCTTCGTCAACGACCAGCACCTGCTGGAAAAAGGCATGAACAACTACTGGGGCTATAACAGCATCGGCTTCTTCGCGCCGCATCCGCGCTACCTGGCCAGCGGGCACATCAACGAGTTCAAGGAGATGGCCGCGCACCTGCACGATGCCGGCCTGGAGCTGATTCTCGACGTGGTCTACAACCATACCGCCGAAGGCAACGAGCTGGGCCCGACCCTGTCCATGCGCGGTATCGACAACGCCAGTTATTACCGGCTGATGCCCGATGACAAGCGTTACTACATCAACGATTCCGGCACCGGCAACACCCTGGATCTGAGCCACCCCTGCGTGCTGCAGATGGTCACCGACTCGCTGCGCTACTGGGCCAGGGAAATGGGTGTGGACGGTTTCCGCTTCGACCTGGCGACCATTCTTGCCCGTGCCCATGACGGCTACGACGAGCGCCACAGCTTCCTGGTCGCCTGCCGCCAGGATCCGCTGCTGAGCAAGGTGAAACTGATCGCCGAGCCGTGGGATTGCGGCCCCGGTGGCTATCAGGTCGGTGGCTTCCCGCCGGGCTGGGCAGAGTGGAATGACAAATTCCGCGACAACGTGCGCGGTTTCTGGAAAGGCGACGAAGGTCAGCTGGCCGAGCTTGCCAGCCGCCTTACCGCATCCGGCGACCTGTACAACCAGCGCGGTCGGCGGCCGTTCACCTCGGTGAACTTCATCACCGCCCACGATGGTTTCACCCTCAATGATCTGGTGTCGTACAACGACAAGCACAACGAGGACAACGACGAGAACAATCAGGACGGCAGCAACAACAACCTGTCCTGGAACCACGGCGTCGAGGGGCCAACCGACGACGAGGAAATCAACGACCTGCGCTTCCGTCAGATGCGCAACTTCATGTCCACCCTGCTGCTGTCGCAGGGCACGCCGATGCTGGTGGCCGGCGATGAGTTCGCCCGCACCCAGCACGGCAACAACAACGCCTACTGCCAGGACAGCGAAATCGGCTGGATCGACTGGAACCTCGGTGAGCAGGGCAAGCAACTGCAGGCCTTCGTCAGCCGGCTGATCAAGCTGCGCATGAACTATCCGATCCTGCGTCGCGGGCGCTTCTTCGTCGGCGCCTACAACGAAGAGCTGGGCGTCAAGGACGTGACCTGGCTGGCGCCCCACGGCGAGGAGATGAGCGAGGAAAACTGGCACGACCCGCACGCCCGCTGCCTGGGCATGCTGCTCGATGGCCGCGCTCAGCCGACCGGTATTCGCCGCAGCGGCGCCGACGCGACCCTGCTGCTGGTGGTCAACGCCCACCACGACGTGGTCAATTTCCACCTGCCGGAAGTCGCCCAGGGCAGCCACTGGACGTGCATGCTCGACACCAACCGCACCGACGAGCCGGAAGACGAAGTCTTCCAGTTCGGCAGCGAGTTCACCATGACTCATCGCTCGCTGGTGCTCTTCGAGCTGCACAAGGAAAAGCCGGTATGACACACAGCGGCGGCTTTTCAGCGGATCGCCTCGGCGCTCTACTAAGCGAGCTGCCGCTACCCGCACCGATCCAGCCCGAGGCCCTCGCGCAGGCATTGCAAACGCTTTGCCGCGCCGATCTCGACCAGTTACCGCAGCCTGGCAGCGGCCAGACGATGCACCGCTGGCAGGCGCTGGCCGCGGTCGCTGCACATGACCTGAGCCTGTGCAAACTCTACGAAGGGCACACTGACGCGCTGGCGATCATGCAGCACTTCGCTGCCAACCCACCGCCCGCGGACAGTACCTGGGGCATGTGGGCAGCCGAACCGCCGCAGGCGCGCGTCAAGCTGGACGCCGAGCAAAGCGACGGCAGTGTGCGCCTGCATGGACGCAAGGCCTGGTGCTCCGGCGCGAAGGTGCTCAGCCATGGGCTGCTCACCGCCTGGAATACCCGCGGCGAGCAGCAACTGGTCGCCGTCGCATTGCAGCAGCCTGGTGTGCACATCACAGACCAGGGCTGGCAGGCGATCGGCATGCAGGCCACGCAGAGCGTCGAAGTGTTGTTCGAGGAAGCCCGCGGGTGGCTCGTAGGCCCAGCCGACGGCTATCTGCAGCGACCAGGTTTCTGGCAAGGCGGCGCGGGTATCGCGGCCTGCTGGTATGGCTCGGCACAGACCATCGGCGAGGCGTTGCGCAGGCACTGTGCCCGGCACGATGAACCCCATGCCCTCGCCCACCTCGGCGAGGTGGACAGTACGCTGCTGGCGGCTGCCAGCGCACTGCACGACTGCGCCCGCTGGATCGACGAAAACCCACAGGCCAACGCCGAGTTACCGGTGCGTCGCGTACGTGCCTTGTGCGAAAGCAGCGCCGAGACCGTGATTCGCCATGTCGGCCGTGCGCTGGGCGCCGCCCCGTACTGCCGAGATGCCGCGCTCGCCCGGCATCTCGCCGACCTGCCGGTGTTCCTGCGACAGAGCCATGCCGAGCGCGATCTGGCCGCCCTCGGCAGCCTCACAGCGCGACAACAACAAGGGAGCTGGATGCTATGAATGCCAACCCGATTCAAGGACAAGGCACCTCGCCACAAGCCTGGAAAGCGTCACGGCACCTGGCACGGGTGGCCGATATCGACTGCGCGGAGCTGGTGCCGGCCGGGTCACGGGCGGTGATCGTTTCGCCCCATCCGGACGATGAAATCCTCGGTTGCGGAGGCTTGCTGCAACTGCTGGCTCGCGAACAACGCCAAGTCCTGCTGATCTCGGTTACCGATGGCGGTGCCAGCCACCAGGGCTCGCGTTACTGGACACCGCAACGGCTGAGCATCGTACGCCCGCTGGAGACCGCCGACGCGCTGAAGCGCCTGGGTCTGCCACTCAACCAGATGCAATGGATACACGGTGGCTTTCCCGATACCGGGGTAGCCACTCAGGAAAACCAACTGCGCGATTTTCTCAAAACCTACCTGCAATCCAGCGACGTGGTGTTCACCACCTGGAGCGAGGATGGCCACAGCGACCACGAGGCCGTAGGCCGTGCTGCCCTGGCGGTGGCTCGGGAATGTGGCGCGCGCGTGCACGAGATACCCGTATGGGCCTGGCACTGGGCCAACCCGGAAGACCCGCGCATTCCGTGGGCTCGTGCCCGCAAGCTACAGCTGGATAAATGGGCCCAGGCGCGCAAGCGTCACGCCATACAGGCCTTTGCCAGCCAGTTGTACAGCGATCCGGATACCGACCACGAGCCGGTGCTTTCGGCCATTACCGTGGAACGCCTGCAGCAACCATTCGAGGTGGTGTTCTTATGAGCGTCGCAGACAACTACTTCGAAAAGCTCTACAAGGGCAGCCAGGATCCCTGGTCGTTCCGCGAGCGCTGGTACGAGCAGCGCAAGCGCAACCTGACGCTCGCCGCTCTGCCACGCAGCCATTACGGCAGTATCTTCGAACCGGGTTGCGCCAATGGCGAGCTCAGCGTCCGTCTGGCGGAACGCTGCACTCAGTTGCTGTGCAGCGACACCTCGGCCATCGCCCTGGAGCTGGCCCGCAACCGCCTCGAACACCGCAGCAACGTGCGTCTGCTGCAGACTCGCCTGCCCGAACAATGGCCGCCAGGCAGCTTCGACCTGATCGTGCTCAGCGAACTGTGCTACTACCTGGACGAGCAGGATCTCGACCAACTGATCACCCGTGCCCGCGCTGCGCTCAACCAGGGCGGCAACCTGCTCGCCTGCCACTGGCGCAGGCCCATCGACGAATGCCCACTGACCGGTGATGAAGTACACGAGCGTCTTCACCAGGGTCTGGGGCTGCCGCACCTGCTCCGTCACGAGGATACCGACATGCTGCTTGAGGTGTGGGGTACCCAGTCGACTTCCGTGGCACAACGCGAGGGGCTCGCCCCCGGCGATGGACATGAGTTGCCAGCATGATCGGTATCGTCATTCCCGCGCACAACGAAGAGCTGTCTCTCGACCAATGCCTTGGTGCGGTACTGGCTGCTGCAGCTCATCCCGACCTGGCCGTGCCGGTTCGCATACTGGTGGTGCTGGATAGCTGTAGCGACGGCTCTGCCAGTATCGCGGCCAGCTATCCGGTCGATACCCTGACGCTGCAAGCACACAATGTCGGCCTGGCGCGGGCTGCAGGCATCGAGTGGCTGCTGTCTCACGGCGCCACCTGGATCGCGTGCTCCGACGCCGACAGCCACGTCGCGCAGGACTGGCTGGTGCGCCAGCTGGATCTGAATGCCGACATGGTGTGTGGCACCGTGCAGATCGCCGAATGGGGCGACCTCGGCCAGGCAGTACAGACGCGCTACGAAAGCGCTTACCAGGCCCGCGACGGACACCGCCACATCCATGGTGCCAATCTCTCCTTCAGCGCCGCCTGCTACCGCCGCGCGGGCGGGTTCAAGGCAATCCCGGTCGACGAAGACGTGCAACTGGTGGCGGCCTTCGAGCGTATTGGCGCGCGCATCGCCTGGAGCTGCCTGCCGCAGGTGTACACCAGCGCGCGGCTGGACTGCCGAGCCCGAGGTGGCTTCGGCGACTATCTCAAGTCCCTGCTTTAGCACCGAACAAGCCCGAGCGCCCGCCGTCCAGCCGGCAGAAACCTTGAACCCCACTCTGTCCTTCCAGTCGGAATTTAACGACGCCTGGAACGCATACGGCTACCCAGGCGCCTCGCTGAACCAGCTCGACCACCGACCAGGAGGACAGAATGAAAGTCAGCGATATCATGACCCGCGGCGTGCAAACCATCACGCCAAGCCAGACCATCCACGAAGCGGCCGCGATAATGGCGCGCATCGATTGTGGTGCCCTGCTGGTCAATCAGGACGATCGCCTGATCGGCATGATCACCGACCGCGACATCGCCATTCGCGCTGTGGCCACCGGTATGCCGGGCGAAACGCCGATCTCCGAAGTGATGAGTGGCGACATCCGCTACTGCTTCGAGGATGAAGACCTGCAGCATGTCGCCCGCAACATGGGCGAGAACAGGGTGCGCCGCCTACCGGTGCTCAGCCGCGAGAAGCGGCTGGTTGGCGTGATTTCCCTGGGCAATATCGCTCAGGGCGGCGACAACGATGCCAGCGTAGCCCTGCTGCGCAGCGTCACCGGGGCTCACTGAGCCATGGGGCGAAGGCAGCCGGTTGCGTGTGCGAACGTTCGCACAGGTAGCCTGCCGGCCGGTGCCCATCATGTCGGTGCACACCCTTGAACCGTATCCATATCGGCATCTCCGGCTGGCGCTACGCGCCCTGGCGTGGCGATTTCTATCCGCCCGGGTTGCGCCAGCGCGAGGAGCTGGAATTCGCCTCCCGCGCAGTCAGCAGCATCGAGATCAATGGTTCGTTCTATGCCCTGCAGACACCCGAGCGTTATGCCGGCTGGGCCAGCGAAACACCGAGCGGTTTTCGCTTCGCGGTCAAGGCGCCGCGCTATATCACCCACATACGCCGCTTGAACGATGTGGCCACGCCAATCGCCAATTTCTTCGCCTCCGGCCCGCTGCAACTGGGCGACAGGCTGGGCCCGATTCTCTGGCAATTCCCGCCGAGCATGGCTTTCGACGAGCAGCGCTTCGCCGAATTTCTCGCCCTGCTGCCGAAAGATACCGAACAGGCGCAGCGCTGTGCGCGCGCAGCGGATCGCCACAGCGAGGGCAGCCTCGAGGTGACCCATCACCAGCGCCTGCAGCATGCCGTGGAAATCCGCCATGACAGCTTCCGTGACCCAGCCTTCATCGCCCTGCTGCGCAAGCACAAGGTCGCCCTGGTGTTCGCCGACAGCGGCGGCAAGTGGCCCTACGCCGAAGACCTGACCAGCGACTTCGTCTACCTGCGCCTGCACGGCAACGGCAAGCTCTACGAGAGTGGCTATGACGAACAGGCGCTGGATCACTGGCACCAGCGCATCGCCACCTGGAGCCGCGGTCACCACCCCGGCGACGCGCAACTGATCGACAAACACAAGCCGCGGGCACGGGCCTCGCGTGACGTTTACTGCTATTTCGACAACGACCTCAAGGTACGCGCGCCCTACGACGCCTACTCGCTTTTACAGAAGTTCGATCTGGCCGAGGCTCTACCCAACGCCCCCGGCCGGTCGCCAGGAGCTCCCTCATGACCACCCTCCAACCCGCCCCGACCGAATTGGCCAGCGCGGTACATTCGCTGAAGATTCTCACGGTCAACACCCACAAGGGTTTCACCGCGCTGAATCGGCGTTTCATCCTGCCGGAGCTGCGCGACGCGGTGCGCACGCTGTCGGCGGATATGGTGTTCCTGCAGGAGGTGCACGGCACCCACGAACACCATGCCAAGCGCTACGAAGACTGGCCGCCGACGCCACAGTACGAGTTTCTCGCCGACAGCATGTGGCCGCAGTTCGCCTACGGGCGCAACGCCGTTTACCCGCACGGCGATCACGGCAACGCGCTGCTGTCGAAATTCCCCATCCTGCGCCACGAGAACCTGGATATCTCCATCGGTACCCAGGAGCAACGCGGCCTGCTGCACTCGGTACTCGACGTGCCGGGCCACGCCGAAGTGCACGCCATCTGCGTGCACCTTGGGCTGCGCGAAATCCATCGCAAGCAGCAGCTCGACCTGCTGTGCAAGGTGCTCGACCGACTGCCCGCCGATGCCCCGGTGATCGTCGCCGGGGACTTCAACGATTGGCGCAAGCGCGCCGACGGGCTGCTGGCCGCCAGCGGCTTGAAAGAGGCTTTCGTCAGCGAGCACGGCACACCGGCCAAGAGCTTCCCCGCGCGCTGGCCGCTGTTGTGTCTGGATCGCATCTACGTGCGTAACGCAACGACTCACCACCCGCAGGTGCTGTCGACTCGCCCCTGGTCGCACCTGTCGGATCATGCACCGTTGGCTGTGGAGATACGGCTATGAAGTACGACTGGCGTGATGGCAACCAGGTCGATTTGCTGATCAATGGCGAGGATTTCTTTCCGGCCGTGTTCGAGAGCATTCGCAATGCGCAACGCGAAGTGCTGCTGGAAACCTTCATCATCTTCGAAGACAAGGTCGGCATGGAGCTGCAGGAAGCGCTGATCGCCGCGGCGAAAAATGGCGCCCGCGTGGAGATCACCGTGGACGGTTACGGCACCGCCGACCTGACGCCGCAGTATGTCGCCGCACTGGTCGAGGCCGGTGTGCGCGTGCATATGTTCGACCCAGGCAAGCGCCTGCTGGGCATGCGCACCAACCTGTTCCGTCGCCTGCACCGCAAGATCGTGGTGATCGACAGCGAAATCGCCTATGTCGGCGGCATCAACTTCGGCGCCGACCACCTCGATGACTACGGGCCGATGGCCAAGCAGGACTACGCGGTACGCGTACGCGGCCCGATCGTCGCCGACCTGCATGCCGCCAGCGAGCGCCTGCTGGAAAGCCGCGACGACCGCCAGGTGGCGTTGCGCCGCAGCAATCAGCCGACCCTGCAGCGCCACGCCGGTAACAGCCGCCTGTTGATGGCCGTGCGTGACAATGACACCGATACCAACACCATCGAACAGCACTACCTGGACGCTATCCGCAATGCCCAGCACCGGCTGGTGGTGGCCAACGCCTATTTCTTCCCGGGCTATCGCCTGCTGCGCGAACTGCGCAACGCAGCGCGGCGTGGGGTCAAGGTCACGCTGATCCTGCAGGGCCAGCCGGACATGCCGCTGGTACGCCTGTGCTCACGGCTGACCTACAACTACCTGCTGCGCGACGGCGTGACCATCTACGAATACTGCCAGCGTCCGCTGCACGGCAAGGTGGCACTGGCCGATCATGAATGGTCGACCGTGGGCTCCAGCAACCTGGATCCGCTGAGCCTGTCGCTGAACCTGGAAGCCAACGTGATCGTCCGCGACCCGGCGCTCAACCGCCGCCTGTACGAACACCTGATGGAGCTGGCTACCTCCAGCTGCAAGTCGGTGCCGCTGAAACGGGTGATGCGCGGCTACTGGTGGCGCGCGCCGCTGATCTTCCTGTGCTTCCACTTCCTGCGCCATTTCCCGGCCATCGCCGGCTGGTTCCCGGCGCACTCTCCACGGCTCAAGCTGCTGCAGCCGGAAGTCGAAAATCCGCCGTGCAGTACTTTGCAGGTCGACCAGGAGAAAGTCTCGTGAGCGCGCCCGACGACAAGCAAGGCAAGCCCGTGTGGCGTTGGGCCAAACGCCTGCTGACCCTGTGTTTCTTCATCCTGGTGCCGGTGTTGCTGTTCGTGCTGGTCAAGAATCTCGACTGGCAGGAGGTCAGCAAGGCGCTGCGCGGTTACAGCGGCGGTATTCTGCTCGCAGCAGTCGGCGTCTCGGCGCTGAGCTACGCCGTGTACTCGAGCTTCGACCTGATCGGCCGCGCCTACACCGGCCACAAACTGCCGGCGCGGCAGATCCTGCCGCTGACCTTCGTCTGTTATGCCTTCACCCTCAACCTCAGTTCCTGGGTCGGCGGCGTCGCCCTGCGCTATCGCCTGTATTCGCGCCTGGGGCTCAAGGTCTCGACCATCACCCGCGTATTGAGCATGAGCCTGATCACCAACTGGCTGGGCTACATCCTGCTGGCGGGAGTGCTGTTCACCTTCGGCCTGCTGGAGCTGCCGGAAAGCTGGAGCATCGGCGCCACCGGGCTGCGCATCATCGGCCTGGCTTTGCTGGCGGTGGGGATCGGCTATCTGCTGGCCTGCCAGTTTTCCAAGCGCCGTACCTGGAGCGTACGCGGCCATGAACTGACCCTGCCGGCACTGCCCATGGCTTTGTTGCAAGCGGCACTGGGCGCGCTGAACTGGTCGCTGATGGCGCTGATCATCTACCTGCTGCTGCCGGAAGAAGCCTTCTACCCGATGATTCTCGGCATTCTGATGATCAGCAGCATCGCTGGGGTGATCACCCATATCCCTGCCGGGCTGGGTGTGATCGAGGCGGTGTTCATCGCCCTGCTGCAGCACCAGATGCCCAAGGGCAGCATCGTCGCCGCGTTGATCGGCTACCGGGCAATCTACTTCCTGCTGCCCCTGGCCGTCGCCTGCGTGGTGTACCTGGTGCTGGAGAAACGCGCGAAGAAGCTGCGCCGGAACAGCAACCAGGAAACCTCCGCAGAGAGTACCGATCCGGCCTGAGGCCGTGGGCATGTTAGGGTCTGTTGACGTTTCCGCACGACCGCGCCGGAGCCTAGCCTTGCGTCAGCGGCCGCAGTGCCGCGACCAGGGCCGGCGATGCCCGATACAGCGGCACATACCCGCGCAGCAGCACCTGCGCCGTTCGCCGATAAGCCGCACTGCTGATCTGCAACTTGCCCTCGTGCTCACGCGCCACCACGGTAGTGGCGAGAATGCCGGCGGGGTTTTCGATGGCCACTTCGATATCGGCGAACTCGCCTGACGGCGCTTCGAGCCCTTTGGCGACCTGCCAGGCCACCGAGCCCGGAATCAATGCCGCAGCCGCCAGACAGCAACCGCCGGAAACCGCCATCGATGCATGCAGAACCTGCGGCGTGAAATAGCGCACCGAAAGGTTACCGTCCGCTTTGGGTGGCCCAACGATACAGACCTTTGGCTGGGTTTCGCTGCGTGCCAACTCGTCGGCCGTCATCAACTCACCGTCGCGGCGACGCAGCCTCATGCGCAGGCCCGCCTCCACCCACACACGGCGCAAGTCGGCCATGAACGCCTGATCGCTTTGCAGTTCGGCGAGCGGCTCGTGGGCGGTCTTGCCGAAATCGCTGGCCAGAGCGATGACCATCGGCACCGCCACATCGACGCAGGACACCGCACGCCCGTCGATCCGCTCGACGACCTGGCCGGTCGGCAGCAGTTGCCCTGTCTTGGCACCCACGGGGTCGTGCAGGAACAGGTCGACGGAGGGAAACTCACCGTCGACGCCAGGAATCGCTGCCGTGACCAGGGCACCATCGGCAGCACGACCGATACGCCCGGTACTGAGTACGCCGGTGTTGCTATTGCGAATGCCGATATCGCGGGCCTCGCCCGGCGCGGCCGTGACCAGGCCGACATCCAGCGCCCACAGCGGCAAGGCGCTGGAAAGATTCCCGCAATTGACGCTCCAGTCGACTGCCGCGTGATCACCGGCCAACTGCGCCAGGGTGCTGACCAGTCGCTCGCCGTCGCTGGCAGATTCCCAATCGACGAAAAACACCTTGTTGCTGGTTGGAGCGCCGCGGCCAAGACCGGTGATCTGCCGATTGCCGGGTTGCGAACCACTCAGCGGCACGCCCATCAGATGGCGCAACAGCTCTTCACGCAACGCCGGGTCAGCAGGCGCGAACGGCTCCCAGAGCACCAGGCCGGTGGAGGTTCCGCCGCGCACGTGATGTACAGGAAACTCGATCAGGCCATCACGCAGGCGGGGCTGGAATTCGGCAGACTGCAACATCCGCATCGGTGTTTCCTCATGCTCGGGTGGGTGCCTATCTTAAAAGCTGCTCACGATCTTTGCTTAGTCGGCAAACAGGAACCCGTATCCGTATGATCGGCAGCAGTTCGTTGGGTGGACGACACTTCACCTGCGCGGCCCGCCCCGTCCACCGCTCTGCAATCGCGATGGTGGATGAAAAGAGCGTCAGCTACGCGCCCGATCCACTGGAGCAGTTTCGCCGGTTGTGTCTGCGCCGCTCTTTTCATCGATCATCGCGGTGTCCGCCCGAAGTGCGCTTCGACGGCGTAGCGGTTGTTTGCCAGCCAGCCTCGGCGTGAATGGCTTGGTGGCTAGGGAGATTCCAAGCGCCGCGCAAGGCTTGCAGCGCATCATCGATATCCTTTTCCGGCACCGCCGCAAAGCCGAGTACCAGGCCGGCACGCTCATTCTGCGGCGTATTACTGTCGGGCAGCCAGTAGGCGCTGAGTGGATTGATCTCGACGCCAACGGCGGCGGCCCCGGCAACCAGCTCGCGCTCGCGCGCCAGGCTTTCGCAACGCACGCTCACATGCAGACCTGCCTGTACTTCGGGCAGCGACGCGCAGCCCGGCACGGCCCATGGCCAGCCTGCAAGCAAGGCATCGCGGCGCGCGCGGGCGGCATTGCGCATGCGGCGGATATGCCGCTGGAAATGCCCGGCGGCGATGAACTCGGCCATCACCGCTTGGGTGCCGATTTCGCAATGGCGCATATCCACGGCGCGACGGCGGGCGAAGGCACGGGCCAGCCTGGGCGGCAGTACCAGATAGCCGAGGCGCAGGGCCGGAAAAGCGATCTTGCAGAAGGTGCCGACGTAGAGAACGCGCTGCGCGCGATCCAAGGCGGCCAGCGGCGCCAGGGGCGTGCCGCTGTAGCGGTACTCGCCGTCGTAATCGTCTTCGATGATCCAGGCCTCGTTGCGCTCAGCCCAGTCGAGCAGCGCCAGGCGCCTGGACAGCGACAGCGTTACTCCGGTCGGATACTGGTGCGAAGGCGTGACATAGACCAGTCGGCAGGCCCCTGCCCGCTCCAGCGCCGCGACATCCAAGCCGTCGGCATCGATGGCAATACCCCGCAACCGTGCACCGGCAACGGTGAAGGCATGGGCGGCGGCACGGTAACCCGGGTCTTCGACGGCCACCGGGTCGCCCGGCCCGATCAGCAGTTGCGCGCACAGACTGATTGCCTGCTGCGCACCGCAGGTAACGATGATCTGCGCCGGATCGCACTGCAGCCCACGGCTACTGCGCAGGTAGGCAGCGATCAATTCGCGCAATTGCGGGTCGCCAGCCGGATCGCCGTAGCCCAGCCGCGCCGGCGATGGCCTGCGCCAGAAACGCGCCGAGAGC
Source organism: Phytopseudomonas daroniae (assembly GCF_004327285.1). GTDB lineage: Bacteria > Pseudomonadota > Gammaproteobacteria > Pseudomonadales > Pseudomonadaceae > Aquipseudomonas > Aquipseudomonas daroniae. The sequence continues at coordinate 42,717 of NZ_QJUI01000023.1, read as the reverse complement.
CGCGCCCAGGTCTCGAACGGAAACAGATCGAAGGCCGGCACGCCGACGCGAAAAGCCCGTGGCGCCCCCGGCAACGGCGACGGCAGGTGGTGCTCGTCAAGCAACTGCAGCGCGGCACTCGTAGCGGTGCCAGGCGTTTCGGCAACTGGCGCCTCTGCCACCGCGGCGATATCGGCCACATAGGTGCCATCACCGACGCGCCCCTGCACGTAGCCCTCGGCGTAGAGCTGATCCAGCGCACGGTTCACGGTATTGCGTGACACGCCCAGACGCTCGGCCAACTGCCGGCTGGCTGGCAAACGTGTGCCACCGGGCAAGCGACCATCGAGCATGCGTTCGCGCAGAGCCTGGTAGAGCTGACGAGCCAATCCCCTGCCAGGCTGCAGACGCAGGCCCGACAGATCGACCGGCAAGAGTGCTGAAGACGCCATGAATTGGCCCCATTAAAGTCACAGAAAATGGATCTTACAACAGACCAATAGCAGTTCTAGCATGAGCTCGTCCTCTCATTGGAACGAGCCATGTACGTGCCCTCCGCTTTCCGCCAGAACGACCTCGCTGCCCTGCACCGGGAGATCGCCGATTGCCGCCTGGCCACCCTGATCAGCCATGGCGAAAACGGCCTGCAAGCCAGCCACCTGCCCTTGCTGCTGCGCCCCGAAGAAGGCCCCTATGGCACGTTGTACGGCCACCTGGCGCGGGCCAATCCACACTGGCGGGTGCTGGCCGAAGGCGGCGAGGCGCTGGTGATCTTCAATAGCGCCGATGCCTATGTCAGTCCGTCCTGGTACCCGGCCAAGGCCGAGCACGGCAAGGTGGTGCCGACCTGGAATTACATTGCCGTGCACGCCTATGGTCGCGCTGAAGTATTCGACGATGCCGAGCGCCTGCTGAGCCTGCTCGACGAACTGACCGCACGCCACGAAGACCCGCGCCCGCAACCCTGGGCGCCAGGCGATGCGCCACAGGATTACATCGCCGGCATGTTACGCGCCATCGTCGGCTTCGCCCTGCCCATCGAGCGCCTGGAAGGCAAATGGAAGCTTGGCCAGAACCGCAGCGAGGCGGATCGCCAGGGCGTACATGACGGCCTCAGCGCCAGCAGCGACTATCGCGACCGCGCCCTGGCGCAACGCATGAATCCCTGAGCAGCACAATACAAACCGCGTACATCCCGAGGTGCACCATGACCACCCTGCTCGACTGGAAACCCGTCTCGACACCGCCCCGCGCGGCCATCGATGGCCGCTACGTGCGCCTGGAACCACTGGATGCCGCGCGCCATGGCGATGATCTCTGGCATGCACTGCAGGGTGCGGACAGCGACCCATCCTTGTGGGATTACCTGCCCTACGGCCCGTTCGCCGAACGTGCACCGTTCGATGCCTGGCTGGCGGCCAATCAGGCCAGCAGCGATCCACTGTTCTTCGCCGTACGGGACAACGCCACGCAACGCGTCGTGGGCCTGCTCAGTTTCCTGCGCATCGCCGTGAATGACGGTTGTATCGAGATTGGCCATATCGCCTTTGGCCGTGCCATGCAGCGCTCGCCCGCCTCCACCGAGGCGATCTGGCTGTTGATGAGCCTGGCAATGGACAACCTCGGCAATCGGCGCCTGGAGTGGAAGTGCAACGCTCGCAACCAGCGTTCGCGACGCGCCGCCGAACGCCTGGGTTTCGTTCAGGAGGGCCTGTTCCGCCAGCACGCCGTGATCAAGGGACAGAACCGCGATACCGCCTGGTTCTCGATCATCGACAGCGAATGGCCGCGGTGCCGCAACGCTCTGCAACGCTGGCTGTCACCCGACAATTTCGACGAGCAGGGCAATCAGCGTCAGCGCCTGGAAGAACTGCGCACCCGGTAGGAGCCCCGACCTCGGGGCGATGCGATTGCAGCCATCCCGCACTCTCCGCATCACCGCCAGCATTCGCGGCGAGGTCGCCGCTCCTACAGGATTGCGTTACCCACCGTCATGTAGGAGCTGCGGGGGCGCCTAGCCTTGCGGGCGATGGGATTACAGCGGCGCGCCGAGCCAGGCCGAAAGCAGCAACAGCAACGCCATGGCCTGATTGAAACGGGTCATGGCCCGCGCTGACGTGAACACCCTGGCAGCACCGCGCCCCAGCAATGCCCAGCAACCCAGACAGGGTAGCGAAATCGCCAGGAAGATCGCCGCCAGCAGGCTCACCCGCATGGCCTGCCCGGGGCCGGGCGTGGCGAAAATGCTGACCACCGCCAGGGCCATCATCCAGGTCTTGGGGTTGACCAGTTGCAGCGCCGCACCGGCGAACAGCCCGAGCCGGTGCTCGCCACGCTGTACATCCGAGCCATCCAGTGCAGCAGGCGGGCTGGTGAAGATCCGCCACGCCAGGTAGCTCAGCCACAGCACGCCGAACCAGGCCATCGCCCACTGCAGGCGCGGATGTTGTTGCAGCAGCTCGCCCAGGCCAAGCCCCACCGCTACCACGATAGCCGCCGCACCGAAACAGGCACCCAGCACCAGCGGCAAGGTCGCCGCCACGCCGTAGCGGGCACTGCTACCGAGCACCAGCACATTGGTCGGCCCCGGCGTGATGGACGCGACGAAAGCGAACAGCATGAAAGGCAACAACTGACTCATCGACCCGCTCCAGAACAAACCGAAAGCTGATGATGAGTCGAGCAGAGTCAGGCGTCTGGAAGGTTTGAGCAGCGGCGCTGGTAATGGGCGGGGGTCATGCCGTAAGCGCGCCGGAACCAGCGGCCAAGGTGGCTCTGGTCAGCGAAACCGAGGATCGCCGCGACCTGCACCGGTGGCTCGCCACGGGCCAGCAGATGTCGGGCTCGCGCCAGGCGCAATTGCACCAGGTAAGCGTGCGGCGCCAGGCCGAACGCTGCCTTGAAGGCGCGGCTCAGGCGAAAGCGATCGACACCGCAGGCAGCGGCCAGGTCATCGAGGCCAATATCGCGGGTGTGCTGATCATGCAGGAAATCCCGCGCCCGTTGCGCCACCAGTGGCAGACGCGGATCCGGATCGAGTCGTCGACGCCAGTGCAGTTGTTCGGTCAGGCGAGTCAGCAGGCCGTCGAGTGCACCCTGCCTGACCATGCGCATCTCCTGGCGATGCAGGGCGCCAAAGGCCTCGCCGACAGCCGCCAGCAGGCGCGGCTCACTGGCCAGGGTCGCACTGAACCCCGGCAGGCAGTCGGCGGGCGCCTGTTCGAACAGGCTGCGCAACTCGCGCTCCAGCCACTGGGCATCCAGGTACAGCATGGAATAGGTGAAGCCTTCCGGTTCCGGCGCATGGCCATCATGCAGCTCACCGGGCTCGAGCAGAAACACCTGACCGGCCAGGCTGCTGTTCAGTTGCTTGCGGCAATGGAACTGCTGCACGCCCTGCTCGGTAAAACCGACCAGATAGGCGTCGTGCCAGTGAGGATCGTAGGCGTGTCCGCGAAAATGCGCGCGGATGGTCTCGATACCGGTGTCTTCGTCCTGGGCCAGATCGACCCAGCTCTGTGCGCTCATGCCTGCTCCAGCGCCACGTTCTGTGGAACTTCCATGCTAACCGAGCCGCCGCGCTTATTCTGGAAGTTTTGTGCAGTCCTTTACCTGGCCCGCGCCATACACCGCTGATGGCGGCTGTCGACACGCTCGGCGAACCAGGCGGTGGTCAGGCGCCGGGTGATCTTCGGGCTTTTCAGCACGATCCCTGGTAGCACGGCCCGCGGCAATGGCTTGCCTTCGGCGTCTTCTGCCAGGGCGAAAACCCGTTCGTACAGACGGCTCGACTCGAAGTCCAGGCTGTTGCCCTGCTCCAGCGCCCGACGGATCGCCCTATCGCTCATGTTCAGGCGGTTGCCCAGGGAGCGCACGGCCAGTTCGGTGGAACCGGCCTTGCTGCTGCCGTGGATGATCAGGTCGCCATCCAGCGCCAGCGGGATGCCCGAGGCGGTGGTGACCGCATGCTGGAAGGCGGCATTGCGGCTGGCGTACCAGCCGGCGTTGAAGTCGGCGAAACGGTACAGAGGTTTCGGGTAATTGGCTGGATAACCCAGCAGGTGTGCGATGCCGAAATACATGCCACCGCGGCGGCTGAATACCTCGCGGCGAATCGAGCCGTCGGGCGGATAGGGATAACCCTCGGCATTCGCCTGGGCGAAGGCGATGCTGACCTGCATCGGCCCACCGGTACGCACCGGATTGAGGGTGCCGAACAATTGCCGACCGAGAGGCACCATGCCGGTGAAGTCATCGAAGATGGCGCTCAGTTGTTTTTCCGTGCGCACGCTGTCCAGGCGTTGCTGATAGGTCTTGCCAGTGGGCGATTCGATGTTCAGCGCGGCATTCACCAGCATGCGCGGAATATGCAGGCTGGCTGCACGGCGGTCGATTTCCGCCCGGGCGATCTTCGCCAGGCCCGGCACCTGCGGGTCGGCCTGGAAAGCCGACTCCTGCTCCGTCACCGCCAGCACGGCGCAGATGTTCTCGGTGGTCGGCGGAATGTCCTGGGCGGCGAACGCGGCATAGATATCGGCCGCCCACCCCTGACGATCCGCTGTCTGTGCTGGCAACAGCCGGACGATCTGCGCGCGCACCTCGGCCGGTTTCGGCGCCGGTACCTGCGGCCCACGGCTGGAACAGCCAGCCAGCAGCAGGATCAACAGCGCACAAGGCGTACGCAGGAACAATGGCTTCACCAGGAACATCCTCAGATAGATACAACCTTGGTGAGACAACGCCAGCACGCAGCCTATCCGCGATAATTTCGCCAGGCTCGGAGGTATGCGTCCGGGCGTCACGCCTTGTGTGATCAAGCCAGCCGCCACCTATGTGGTAACAACTGCTCGATCTCACTCGCCCTCTGCGTCGGCAGGCGCGTGAGAACATCCTTCAGATAGGCGCATGAACCATGACCATTCAGGCCGTAGGGCGTATTAGCCGAAGGCGTAATCCGCCGAATGAAGCGACAAAACCGTTCACGGTAAAACGACGGATTACGCTTCGCCAGGCTGCGCGCCCCGATCCACCCTACAGATATTGATCCGCCTTACCGCGGTGACGGGCATTGACCCATGTGCGGCGGAAAAGCAGTTCGAACCGAGGCACAGGCGTAACGGTCTACCAAACACCTACGGCCTGAATCATCAGGCCTGCGGACACGGAGCAAGTTTCGCTCCAGGATCGACATGTGTAAGGAGATCCACCCATGGTTACCCATTACAAGACCAATGGTCACCTGGCCTGTGGCACCCACGGCGAAAACGTCACCTCCAGCAAAGAGCTGAATCGGGTCAAGTGCCGCAACTGCCGCAACACCGAAGTCTACCAACAGGCCCGTCGCGACACCCGCAATGCGGCCCGTCGTGCCGCTCGCCAGGCCAAGAGTAATCAGCCTCGCACTGACTGGCGCTCCGCCTGGCAACAGCACCTCACCGAGCTGCCGGGTACCCATCGTCTGCCACGCGGTTTCTCCGGTCAGCCCTACGTCTGACGGCATAGCGTCCTGGCGTTGCCATGGGCCACCTGAGCCTTCAAGAACAGGTAGCCCATGGAAAGCCGTTGAAAACGGCCTTCCAGGCGAATGGCGCTTCACGAAGAAAGATGGATCGCCCTCTAGATCCATCCTTCCTGCCCTCACTGCGGCTTGATCACCAGCGTGGCGAGTGGTGGCAGATCCAGTAACAACGACTGCGGCTGGCCATGGCTGGCGAGTGCCTCGGTCAGCAGCCCGCCTTGACTGCCAGCATTCGAGCCGGCGTAGCGCTCGGCATCGCTGTTGAGCAGCACGTGCCAGGCCCCCTCCTTCGGTACGCCGACGCGATAGCCATTGCGCGGCTCGGGCGTGAAGTTGTGCACCACAAGGAGTGGTGCACCGCTTTCATCCTGACGCAGCCAGGCGAACACACTGTTGATGGCATCGTCGCCGATCAGCCAGGCGAAGCCCTCGGCCTGGCCGTCCAATCTGTGCAGCGCAGGCTCGTGGCGGTACAGACCGTTGAGGTCGCTGACCAGTTGCTGCACGCCCTTGTGCTCGCCGTAACGCAGCAGGTACCAATCCAGTTCATGGTCGTGGTTCCACTCGCGCCACTGGCCGAACTCGCAGCCCATGAACAGCAGCTTCTTGCCCGGATGGCTCCACATGAAGCTCAGGTACAGGCGCAGGTTGGCAAACTTCTGCCAACGATCACCGGGCATCTTGTCGAGCAGCGAGCGCTTGCCGTGCACCACTTCGTCATGGGAAATCGGCAGCACGAAGTGCTCGGAAAAGGCGTACAGCAGGCCGAAGGTCAACTGGTGGTGATGGTGCTGACGGTGCAGCGGGTCTTCGGCGACGTACTGGAGGCTGTCGTGCATCCAGCCCATGTTCCACTTGTAGGCAAACCCCAGGCCGCCCTCCTGAGCCGGCCGACTGACGCCGGGCCAGGCGGTCGACTCTTCGGCAATCACCAGGGCACCGGGCACTTCCTGGGTCACCACATCGTTGAGATGACGGAGGAAGTCGATGCTCTCCAGATTCTCGCGCCCGCCATGACGATTGGGAATCCACTCGCCTTCCTTGCGCGAATAGTCGCGGTAAAGCATCGAAGCCACCGCATCCACGCGCAGGCCATCGATATGATAGGCACGCAGCCAGTGCAGCGCCGAGGCCAGCATGAAACCATGCACCTCGGTGCGGCCGAGGTTGTAGATGTAGGTATCCCAATCCTGGTGGAAGCCTTCGAAGGGGTGCGCGTACTCGTACAACGCGGTGCCATCGAACTGGCCCAGGCCGTGAGCATCGGTGGGGAAATGCGCCGGCACCCAGTCGAGAATCACGCCGATGCCGGCCTGGTGGCAAGCGTCGACGAAGGCGGCGAAATCCGCCGGGCTGCCATAGCGCGCTGTGGGCGCGAACTGCGACAGCAACTGGTAACCCCAGGAGCCACCAAAGGGATGCTCCATGATCGGCATCAGCTCGATATGGGTGAAGCCCAACTGCTGCACATAGGGAATCAACTGCTCGCCCAGCTCTTTCCAGCTCAGCACGCGGCCCTCTTCATCACCATCGTGGCGCCATGAGCCAGCATGCACTTCGTAGATCGACATGGGCGCCTGGTAGCCCTGATGGGCCTGACGGCGCTGCATCCAGTCGCCGTCACGCCAGTCGAACTCCAGCGGCGCGGAAACCACCGAACCGGTGGCCGGCGGCAGCTCGCTGGCCAGCGCCATGGGGTCGGCCTTGAGCGGCAACAGGCCGTCACGACCGAGAATCTCGTACTTGTAGACTTCGCCCGCAGCGAGGCGCGGAATGAACAATTCCCAGACCCCGCTCGGCTGGCGCAGACGCATCGGGTGGCGACGACCATCCCAGTCATTGAAACCGCCGACCACCGACACCCGGCGGGCATTCGGTGCCCACACGGAAAAGCGCACGCCCTGCACACCTTCATGGGTGGTCAATTGGGCGCCGAGGCTCTTGCCAAGCTCGCGGTGGTTGCCTTCGGCGAACAGGTACAGATCCATCTCACCGAGCAGTTGGCCGAAGGCGTAGGGGTCTTCGGTTTCCTGTACACCGGAACTCCAGTGGATGCGGTAGCGATAGGGAATGCGCTGCTCCACGCGAATGCTGAACAGCCCTGGCACACTGGACTGCTCCAGCGCGCCGAGCTCCTCGCCGGTAACCGCGTGGATCAGCTCGACACCCAGGGCGCCGGGCAAATAGGTGCGAATCGTCAGGCCGTGAGCCAGTTCATGGGGCCCTAGAATCGAAAATGGATCGCCGTGCTCGGCCCGCACCAGGGCCTCGATGGCAGCGCGCTCGACACCCGCCACCTGGCGATCGGTTTCTCCATTGATCATCGTTTACCGCTCCCCAAAAGATATTTGGTCAGCTCTATCAGTCCTTGTACTGGAACCTCCAGCCAATCGGGTCGATAGCGCGCTTCATACAGGATTTCGTAGGCCGCTTTCTCGATACAGAACAGCGCCAACGCCGCCACTTCACCTTCGCGGTCGTGCCAGGCATGGGGCAGATTCGCCGCGGCCAGGCGATAGGCTTCGTTGAAAGCCGTTCTGGCCTGGCTGCGATAGAGCCCGGCGATGCGCTGACGCGCCTCCTCTGCCTCGTTCGATACGTCCGCGCTCTGGGCACTGCGCATGGCCATGGCGGCGGCATAGTCGAAAGAGCGCAGCATGCCGGCGACATCCTTGAGCGGGCTGTAGAATGCACGGCGCTCGTCCAGGGTGCGCGTCGGCTCGCCTTCGAAGTCGATCAGGTAGGCATCGCCCTGCACCACCAGCACCTGGCCAAGGTGCAGGTCGCCATGCACGCGCATGCGGATACCGCCCGCCGAACGGCGTGCCAGATCGTTCACCAGAGTGATGATCTGCTCGTGCCGCGCGGCCAGCCAATCGGCCTGATTGGCCGCCTCACCCGGCGGATGCCCTCTGCCTTCGGCCACTACATTCAGTGCTTCCCGCACCTGGGCGGCGATGCTCTGCGACCACTCGGCCACATCGGCCTCATTGGCTTCCCGATAACCGAAATCCGGGTTGTCGCTGGGCTGGCCGAGGGCCACATGCATTTCGCCCAGGCGCTGCCCGAGGAGTCCGGCGAAGGATTCCAGTTCTGCCAGGGCGGTGTACTGGTTTTCCTGTTGCGAGAGGCCACCGGCCAGCTCATCGCGAATGGCCCGCTCCAGGTTGTTCTGCGTCCACTGCCAGGCATCGCCCTGATTGTTCAGATAGCCCTGCAGAATCATCAGCGTATGGGGCACGCCCTGCTCGTCGACCCGGCGCACCTCGCCCAACAGCGGCGCGATGTGCTCGAAGCCGACGGCGGTCAGGTAGCCGCCCACCTCGGCTTCCGGGTGAATGCCGGGCAGCACGCGGCGAACCAGCTTGAGCACCGCCAGCTCGGCGATGATCGCCGAACTGTTGGATTGCTCGGCAGAGATCAGCTGCACGTCCGCGTCGGCCAGATCACCCAGCGCCTCCAGACGCGGCGTCGGCACGAACTGGATCTCGCTGCCCTGCCAACCCAGCACGCTGCGCTCACGCAAATGACGCATCACGTGACGGACGAAACCAGGGAGGGTGAAACCATCGGTCAGCAACCCGACCTGCCGTCCACGGCGCAGACGCGCCATGGCCAGTTGCTGAGGCACGCTGCTGCCGGCTTCATGCTCGCCAACGAACCCCAGTGGCACCTGGTAATGCTCGCAGGCGCCCGACTCACGGCTGACTTCCACCTCACTGAGCACGTACAGCTCGTCCGCGCCACCGAAGGGAATGGCGTAGAGCAGCTTGACCGGGCCCAGATCCTCGCCCTGCCCCGAGAACCAGCGACGCTTGGGCAGATAGGCCGGCAGCGACTCCTGCTCCAGGGTCGCGCGGGCTGGCAGTTGCAGCAGCTCGCCGAGCTGCTTCTTGATGACCAGGGTGGTCAGTTCCGGCAGGCGATCGACCGGTGGCACGTGCCAGCTGGGCATTTGCGCCGCCTCGGCGAGCAGGAACCAGTAAAAGCCGTAAGGTGGCAGGGTCAGCAGGTAATTGAGCTGGCCGATGGGTGGGAACGACGAGCCGCCAACCATCTCCACCGGCACCTTGCCGTCGTGGGCCGACAACTCCAGCTCGACCGCCTGGGCCGCGCGGGACAGATTGGCCACGCAGAGGATCAGTTCCGGGTTGCCTTCAGCATCGGTCGACTCGCGCAGGTAAGCCAGCACACGACGGTTGTTGGGCGTGAGCATCTTCAGGGTGCCGCGGCTGAATGCCCTGTGCTGCTTGCGGATGTTGAGCATGCGCCGCGTCCAGTTGAGCAGCGAGTGCGGATCGCGGGACTGGGTCTCGACGTTGACGCTCTGAAAACCATACAGCGGATCCATTACCGGTGGCAGCACCAGGCTGGCGGGATCGGCGCGGGAAAACCCACCATTGCGATCCGGCGACCATTGCATCGGTGTGCGCACGCCGTCGCGGTCGCCCAGAAAGATGTTGTCGCCCATACCGATCTCATCGCCGTAGTACAGCGTCGGCGTACCCGGCATGGACAGCAGCAAACAGTTGAGCAGTTCGATGCGACGCCGATCACGTTCTACCAGCGGCGCGAGGCGGCGACGAATACCCAGGTTGATACGTGCGCGGCGATCGGCCGCGTAGTAGTTCCACAGGTAGTCGCGCTCGTGGTCGGTGACCATTTCCAGGGTCAGCTCATCGTGGTTGCGCAGAAAGATCGCCCACTGGCAGTTGTCCGGAATCTCCGGCGTCTGGCGCAGGATATCGGTGATCGGAAAGCGATCTTCCTGGGCGATGGCCATGTACATGCGCGGCATCAGCGGGAAATGGAACGCCATATGGCATTCATCGCCAGGGCCGCCGTTCTGGCCGCCGAAATACAGCTGAGTGTCTTCGGGCCACTGGTTGGCTTCGGCCAGCAACATGCGATCCGGGTAATTGGCATCCAGCTCGGCGCGAATCTTCTTCAGCACTTCGTGGGTTTCCGGCAGATTCTCGTTGTTGGTGCCGTCGCGCTCGATCAGGTACGGGATGGCGTCCAGGCGCAAACCATCGACGCCCATGTCCAGCCAGAAGCGCATCACCGCCAGCACTTCCTTGAGCACTTGCGGGTTATCGAAATTCAGATCCGGCTGGTGCGAATAGAAGCGGTGCCAGTAGTACTGCCCGGCCTCGGCATCCCAGCTCCAGTTGGATTTCTCGGTATCGAGAAAGATGATCCGCGTACCGTCGTACTTGCCGTCATCATCGGACCACACGTAGAAGTCCCGCGCCTTGCTGCCACGCTTCGCGGCACGGGCCCGCTTGAACCAGGGATGCTGATCCGAGGTGTGGTTGATGACCAGTTCGGTGATCACCCGCAAGCCGCGCTTGTGGACTTCGGCGATGAAGCGGCGGGCATCGGCCATGGTGCCGTAGTCCGGGTGCACACCGCGGTACTCGGCGATGTCATAACCGTCATCGCGGCGCGGTGACGGGTAGAACGGCAGCAACCACAGGGTGTTGACGCCCAGGTCGGCGATGTAGTCGAGCTTGTCGATCAACCCCGTGAAATCACCGATGCCGTCATTGTTGGCGTCGAAGAATGACTTGACGTGCACCTGATAGATGATCGCGTCCTTGTACCACTGCGGGTCGTTGAGGAACGTATCGCGTCGGGCTTTTCGTGCCATCGGTTATGCCCTCTCAGCCTGCCACGCGGATACGCCAGATACCGAACGGCTGGTGCCAGGGCTCGATGCGCATCCACTGCACCTTGCCGTGCCACTGCCAGGTATGGCCGCTCATCAGATCCTCGCCCAGGGTCGTGGCGTCGTCGTCCAGCCCCAGCTCCCAGAGCGGCAATTCGAAGTGCGCTTCCTGGGCGTTGTGCGGATCGAGGCTGATGGCCACGAGGATGAAGTTCTCGCGGTCGGCGGTGCGCTTGCCGAAGTACAGGATGTTGTCGTTCCAGCAGGTGAAGGCCTGGAAACCCAGGTGTGTCTGCAGGGCCGGGTTGAGGCGGCGGATGCGGTTGAGCTGGGCGATCTCGGCGACGATATTGCCGGGCGCCTGATAGTCGCGCGGGCGGATCTCGTACTTCTCCGAATCCAGGTACTCCTCCTTGCCCGGCACCGGCAGGGATTCGCAGATCTCGAAGCCGGAGTACATGCCCCACAGCCCCGAGCCCATGGTCGCCAGCGCGGCGCGAATCAGGAAACCGGCACGACCGTTGTGGTGCAGGAAGTATGGGTTGATATCTGGCGTGTTGACGAAGAAGTTGGGCCGGTAGCAGTCGCGCCACGGCGCCTCGTTGAGCTCGGTGAGGTAGGTTTCCAGTTCGGCCTTGGTGTTGCGCCAGGTGAAGTAGGTGTAGCTCTGGGTGAACCCCAGCTTGCCGAGGCGCGCCATCATCGCCGGGCGGGTGAAGGCCTCGGCGAGGAACATCACCTGCGGATGGGTCTTGCGAATATCGGCGATCAGCCATTCCCAGAACGGCAGCGGCTTGGTGTGCGGGTTGTCGACGCGGAACTGGTACACGCCCAGCTCGACCCAGCCACGCACCACGTCACGCAGCGCCAGCCACAATCCGGGCACCGCGTCCTCGGCGTAGAAGTCGACGTTGACGATATCTTCGTACTTCTTCGGCGGGTTTTCCGCATGGCGGATGCTGCCGTCCGGGCGCCAGCTGAACCAGCCCGGATGCTGCTCGAGCCACGGGTGATCCGGCGAACACTGGATGGCGAAATCCAGGGCGATCTCCAGGTCATGCTCGCGGGCGGCCTCGACCAGGGCGATGAAGTCCTCGCGGGTACCGAGCTGCGGGTGAATCGCCTCGTGTCCGCCTTCGTGGCTACCGATGGCGTAAGGGCTGCCAGGATCGTCCGGCCCGGCCGTGAGCGAATTGTTGCGGCCCTTGCGGTGTGTGGTACCGATGGGGTGAATGGGCGGAAAATACAGCACATCGAAGCCCATGGCCTGGATGTCTGGCAGCCGGCGAATCACATCGCGCAGGGTGCCGTGGCGGGACGGATCATCGGTCTCGGAGCGCGGGAACAACTCGTACCAGCTGGCGAAGCGCGCCAGCGGGCGCTCCACATCGAGCTGATAGACGGCGCTGCGGGCTCGGTGCGGATGCCCTTCGGCACGGCGCACCATATGCTGGGTTTGCGGCGCCAGCAGCAGGGCCACGCGCTCGTCGAGGCTCTGCAAATCGAGTAATTCATCGATCAGCGCTTGCAGGATCATGGCCAGGTCGCCTTCGGCACGCTCCGCAGCCTGACGCAACAACAGTTCGCCTTCCTGCAGCTCCAGGGTGATGATCACGCCAGCACCGAATTTCTTCGACAACTCGTAGCAATAGCTCGCGTAAACATCCCACCAGGCCTCGATAAGGAACTCGACCTCACCGACCCGCTGCGGGGTTATCTCGGCCTGCCAGCGGTCATTGCCGATAGATTCCAGAGGCTCGCGATGCCAATCCTGGGCGCCGACATAGCGCCACAGCACTTCACCAGCGAGCTTGTCGTGGCCATCGGCAAAGATCAGCGCGCTGACCGTGACCCGATCGCCGGCTATCGCCTTGACGGCGAAGCGGCCCTGCTCGACCTGCGGCTCTACCTCCTCGATGGCCAGGCGCGGCAACTCCAGCGCCTGTTCCAATGACAACTCGCCATGACTAAGACGGACAGGCTCTTGCAGATAAGGGATTTGCAGATAAGCAGGTGGCATCGAAACGGGCTCCTCACACCTGGCAGGCGTATTAAGCTGTTAGCCCCATGGCACATGCCATGGGCCGTACGCGACAGTGCGTACCTGAATGCGGGTTAGCCGCGGCACCTGGAGGGAAATCAAGATCTGCGGCATCGAAAAAAGGCTCTGACAGAAAAGTTCCGAGGCACCGTGACCTGTCTATCTCCGAACCTGCTGGCGCTGGCAAAGTTCAGAGTTTCCGAGGCGCCATGAGCAGGTCAGAACAAGGCCGGCACCGGGCCATCACGGCGCTTCGGCAGCGAGCTTTTTCCACATCGCTCGGGTGATTCGCTGGCGGTTGGCGTAGCCCTCCCAGGGGTCGGTTTTCAACCGCGACAGCCGCTGCTGCAGATTGCCGATATGCCAGTGCGCCGAGTCACGCAGTTCCGCCAGCTCCTCACGGCGGATCGGCACGGATACCGGCAGTCCCGGCCGCGCGCGCACCGAATAAGCTGCCACCGTGCTGGCACCGCGCTGGTTGCGCAGGTAATCCAGATAAACCTTGCCGATACGGTTTTTCGGGCCCATGCGCGCGCTGAAGCGATCCGGCAATTCGTCGGCCATGAACTGCGAGACGGCCTTGCCGAACACCTTGAGCGTGTCCCAATCGACATGCCGGGCAAGTGGCACGACCAGGTGCATGCCCTTGCCGCCGCTGGTTTTCAGGAACGCCTCCAGCCCCAGCTCATCGAGTACCGCCAGGCTCAGGCGCGTCGCTTCGACAACGGCGCGCCAGGGCAACGCCGGATCCGGATCAAGGTCGAGGATCAGCCGATCTGGCCGCTCGATGCTGGCGTAGGTGGCGTTCCAGGTATGCAGCTCAATGGCGCCCATCTGCACTGCGCCGACCAGCGCTGGCACATTCTCGATCGCCATCAAGCGGTCGTGACCGGGATCCAGCGCTGGGTCGAGGTGCCGAATATTGGGAATCGCCAGACGCTCGGCGTGCTTCTGGAAGAACTGCTCACCGTCCACGCCACTTGGCGCACGCAGCAGCGATACCGGGCGAGTACGCACATCCGGCAGCAACCAGTCGGCGATCTCGGCATAGAAATGCGCGAGCTCGACCTTGGTTGTCCCGCTCTGCGGATCGATGACGCGATCCGGATGGCTGATGGACACATCGGCGACGCTTTCCCGGCCATTACGACGCGAGCCCTTGGCCGCGTTCTCTGACACCTCGCTCACCGCCTCGGCGGAAGCCGCATGTTCGCGGACGATCTGCTCGGCCGGTTTGTCGCTGCGCTCACCGACGAAGGCACCCTGGCGAACCAGGCCTTCCTGCGTCCAGCCGGCGAATGCCACTTCCACCACCAACTGCGGCTCGATCCAGTGCACGCCGCGGCGTTGGGCCGCGCTCGGCTGCTTGCTTAGCGGCGAGGCATCACGCGCGAGTGCCTTCATGCGTTTGTGCAGGTTGCTCAGCAGCGCCTGGTTGAAGCCAGTGCCAACACGCCCGGCGTAACGCAGGCCGTCGGCATCATTGACGGCCAACAGTAACGCGCCAAAGCCCGAGCGGCTGCCCTGGGGAACGGTGTAGCCGGCCACCACGAACTCCTGGCGTTGCCGGCATTTGAGCTTGATCCAGTCCGGGCCGCGGGCAGATCGATAAGGACTGCCCACGCGTTTGCCGATCACACCCTCCAGGCCCAGGGAGCAGGCGCTGCCCAGCACGCTCTGGTGATCCACCTCGAAGGCCTCGGAGAAACGCAGCAGGCTGCGCCGTGCCGGCAATTCTTTCTGCAAGGCCGCACGCCGTTCTTCCACCGGCAGGCTGCGCTGATCCCGCCCATCGAGCCAAGGCGCGTCGAAGAGAAAATACAGGATGTCCGCACTGCGCTCCTCATCGAAGGCATTCTGCAGAGCCTGGAAATCCGGCAGGCCTTTGTCATCGAGCACCACGGCTTCGCCATCCAGCCAACTATCACCCAGTTTGAGCTTGGTCAGCGCCGCGGCCTGGGGTGCCATGCGCTGCGTCCAGTCGTGGCCGTTGCGGCTGAACAGTTTCACCTCGCCATCGGCGATGCGCGCCATGATGCGGTAACCGTCATATTTGACCTCGTACATCCAGTCGCCGCCTGGCGGAGCGCTGACCAGCGTCGCCAGTTGCGGTGACAGGAGCTCGGGCATGGCTTGGTCTTTGCCGCGAGCCTTGGTATTCGACGTGGCCTTGCGCCTGGTTGTGGATGATCGCGACTGATTGGCCGCCGGCTTCTGCATGCCGCCGACCAGACCGCCACTGATCACACTGGCCGGCAGCGCTGTCACGATGTCGTAATCGCTCGCGGGCCGCGCCACGTCGTCCTGTTCCTTGATCAGCAACCACTGCTGTTTGTCGCCGCTGCCCTTCAGCCGCGTGCGCACCAGCGCCCAGGCGCCGCCGAGCTTCTCGCCGATCAGGGTGAACTTGAGCTTGCCGGCCTCGTAGGCGGCGACAGGATCGCCCTCGGGCTGCCAGATGCCGTGATCCCAGACGATCACATCGCCCGCGCCATAATTGCCCTCGGCAATGCTGCCCTCGAAGGTCGCGTAGTCCAACGGGTGATCCTCGACATGTACCGCCAGGCGCTTCTGCTTGGGATCGAGGCTCGGCCCTTTGGGCACCGCCCAGCTTTTCAGGGTGCCCTGCAGCTCCAGGCGAAAATCGTAGTGCAGGTTGCGGGCGTCGTGCTTCTGCACCACGAAACGCAACGCTCCGGCCTTGGAGCGACGGCGCTGCGCGGATTCTCGGGGCTCGCTGGTGGATTCGAAGTTGCGTTTTCGGTTGTAGACGCTGGTTGCCTTGGCCATGCCTGCTCACCTCACTTCGCCGACCGCTTGCGCGCCGGCTTGGATGAATTGCCCTCCAGACTGCGTTTGAGCAGATCGGTCAGGTCGATGACATCGGCACTTTTGCTTGCCGGCTTGCGTTCGCCGCTTTCGACATCCTCGATCTTGCCGGCCTTGGCCTTCTTCTCGACCAGCGTCATGATCTTGTCGCGGAAGGTGTCGTGGTACTCATCCGGTTGCCAATCGACCGCCATGTCGCGCACCAGACGCTTGGCCATGTCGCGCTCGCCCTTGCTCAGCTTGGCGCCGGTCACCGCCTCGCCCAGTTCCAGGGTATCGAGGCCACGCACCTCGTCGGGCCAGCGCAGCAACACCAGCAGCAGCGCGGAGTCGTCGACCATCAGCGCAGCGAGGTGCTGTTTGACGTGCAGCACCACGTGAGCCAGGGCCACCTTGCCGGTGTCCTTCAAGGTTTGCTGCAACAGCGCGTAGACCTTTTCACCGCGCTTGTCTGGCGCCAGGTAATAGGGGCGTTCGATATGCTGCAGCGGAATGGCTTCTGCATCGAGAAAGCCGAAGATATCGATGGTCTGCGTGGATTCGGGGTGAGCGGCACGAATCTCGTCTTCGCCGAGGATCACGTAGCGGCCCTTCTCCACCTGCACGCCCTTGGCGATGTGTGCCTTGTCGACTTCCTTGCCAGTGGCCTTGTTGACGCGCTTGTAGCCGACCGGCTCCATGCTGCGCGAATCGAGCCAGTCGAAATCGATACCCTGCGTCTCGGTCGCCGATACCAGCGAAACGGGAATGTGCACCAGCCCGAAACTGATCGCCCCTTTCCAGATTGCACGTGCCATGAGGGCTCCCCGCTGTATGAACGTTTACGGGTGACTGGGGGGCGAAAACAAAAGTTTCAGTGATCCGCCGAGGTGTCGTGATTGGCGGCAGTGTCAGGGGGGAATGAGAAGAACGGATAGACGAAAACTGCGCCGCGATGGCGCAGTTCGGGTTCTGCTGGCAAGTGGGTCTCGCTACAGGGCCACGCCGTCGCGATAGATCACGCTGCCGTCGATGGTGATGTCGCGGATCTCGCGCAGCATGTTGTCAGCAACGGTTTCCGCTTCGCTCTCGCAGATGCAGCCGGGGGCGACGACCCACAGCATCTGCACCGCAGCGCCAGCGCACTTGGGTTGGTATTCGATCAGGCCAACATATTGCTGGCCATCCTTCATGGCATCCGTCCAGGCAATGCATCCCTTGAAGTTTCTGAACATACCGAACTCCACTTCTCTCGAGGCCATTTAATACGGGCCTATCTGATAGGAGCGCAAGCAAGCCCAGGCGTTCCAGTGGATTCAGCGAGCGCGCTTTTCCAACCAGGTGACGAAGTGCTGCACGGTGTTGAAGATGAACAGTGCCAGCAGTGTGCTCAAGACCGCCGTGGCCTCGCGGCCCATACCCACGGTGATGCCGATCGCAGCGGTCAGCCAGATACCGGCAGCAGTGGTCAGCCCCTTCACCTCGGCCATGGAGCTGCCCTTGATGATGGTACCGGCGCAGAGAAAACCGATACCGGCCACCAGCCCCTGGATGACCCGGCTCATGGCGTCGCTCTCGGCGCCCATCTGTGCAGGCACCAGTACGAACAGCGCCGAGCCCATCGCCACCAGCATGTGCGTGCGGACGCCCGCGGCCTTGCCATGAGTTTCGCGCTCAAGCCCCAGCAGGCCACCCAGCAGCGCCGCCAATAGCAGGCGCAAGGTGACCTGGGTGAATTGCTCGGGAGTACTCAGATCGGAAAACTCGTTGGCCAGTGTGGCCAGTACCTCGTCCCAGAAACTCAAGATGATCGCTCCCAGCCTGTCTTTGATCCAAATGAGCGCGCCTCGCCGAACCGCTGCTGGCGCTCCTGTATCGACCTTGCGCAGGCCTATAGGTTTGTCCTTTTTTCAGAGGCCTGACCGTCCGGCAAAAAATTGCCGGGAGCAATTTTTGACGTCGCTCCGCGACGGCCCGCAGGGTTGCCGCCAGGGATGGCAGGCAACAAAAAACCTGAACGCGCCGATACGTTGCCCGGTCTTTCATACAAGCAGCATCACTTGAACGCGCTCGAGAGCGCCCGACGGAAAAAGAAGGTTCGGATGTCCAGAAATCACTACTTTCTCGTCAGCTACAGGCTCGGCAAACAGAAGAAATCCACCGAAGTTCAGGCCGGAGCATCGGTGCTCACACCCGAGCAGGCGCGTTACCACGTCGAATCGCTGCACAGCAGCGACCTGCCCAGCGAAATCACCGATATCGAGGTGAAGCCGCTCGGCGATGTGGCTGTGACCGAGCAGGAGCCTGGTCAAGTACGACAGTCTTGAGCGATCACCATGAGCACCTCGCACACCATCGATAAGATCGCCCTGTACGGCGCCCCGGACAGAATTACCGATGCCCTGCTGGAGGCCCTGCTGGGCAAAGGCCTGCAGGCCATCGTGATCGTCGACGATCCGACCGATATTGCGGCACGCCCCAGGTTGAGCGCCAAGAACGGCGATCTGTTCGACGCCACCAGCGTTGGCCACAGCATAGCGGGCACGGATGCGGTGATTGCCGTGTTGAGCAGTTGGCAGCTGCGCGCCGGCGGTGACGCCCGCGGTTTCGCCAGGACGTACGACGCCATTATCGCCCTGCTGGAGGGGCTACCCACGGCGCGGGTGGAACGCCTGATGCTGATCGGCGATCACGGCTGGCTGGACGATGCCAGTGAGCTGCCGGCCGAAAAGGTCGAGCATCTGCAGCACAGCCTGCACAAGTCGCCACTGGCCTGGACGCTGGTGGATGCGCCAAGTCATCGCTCGAACGGCAGCAAGGCGACCGCTCGGGATATCGACCATACTGCAATCATCACCCTGCAACATTACGCCTGCAGCGTGATAGACCAATGCCTGCTGGGGACGAGTGTCAATCAACGCATACACGTCGACTCTCGCCCTCAGGCCAAGGAGGCACCATGAGTCCTGAAAGCTACATTCTGTTGATGATATCGGGCTGGCTGATGGTTTCGGCCGCGATGCTCTGGGGCATGCTGCGCCTGGTCAATCGTTACCAGCTCGAAGCCCAGCTGGCCGAGGAATTCCCTCCGCTGCCCACCTCACCAAGTAACCAGTCCTGGCGTCGCCAGCATGCGCCGCGCCGTGCGCGACTGCGTGAGCGTGCGCAACGTACCCGGCTACAGCACGCGCACTGAAACACCCGCAACGGCCCACGGCTCATTCCAATCCCATCGAAATGCCCCCGCGCCATGGCGCGGGGGCATTCTCATATCAGGCCGGAATGGCCTTGGTCAGCGGCTCCCGCGCCCAGACCCGGTGCTTGGCAATGGCCTCGGTAAAGGGCTTGACCAGGGCCTTGCCATTCTTGTCGGTCAGCAGCCCTTCATCTTCCTTGAGCCGCAACAACCCCAGCAGATCGGCAGCCTCGCCACACAAGGCGATGGCCTTCAAGTGCTTGTAGGCTTCGAGCAGGTAGTGCAACGCGACACCATCCGCGGCCAACGCCTTGGAGAAATCCGCACCGCCCGGCACCCAAACGGCATCGAAAGCTACAGACGGCAAGCCCTGCATGGAACCGTTCGGTACCAGGTTTTTGCCGGCATCGCTTTTCACCGCAGAGGCGCTCGGAGCCAGCAGCTTGAAGTGCGCCCCTTCCTTGTCCAGTTGCGCAGTGAGCGTGTCGATATCGGCCTGCTTCACACCATTGCCAATCAGGATCGCCACCTTGCGCGACTTGATATTGCCCGGGAGCAGGTTCATCTGGCTGAGCGCCGGTGAAGCCTTGAGGGAAATCTCCGGCACCTGCACGGATGGCCCGGCGGGGGCCTTGACGCCGACATTGGCAGCAACCTGGGTAGCCAGATCCAGATCGATATTGGCCAGAATTTCGTGCACCTGGCGTTCACGGATATGCATGCGTTCGACCTTACCCAGTTCGAAACTGTAAGCCGCGACGATATGCCCTTTCTCCGCGTCGCTCATGCTGTTGAAGAACAGCCTGGCCTGGGAAAAGTGATCGCCGAACGACTCGGCACGCTTGCGAATCTTCGGCCCCGACACCTCTTGCGGATAGCTGACGAAACCACCGTCTTGCGGTGCTTCCGGCGTTTCCTTGGGCCAGCCGCCGTCGATGGAATTCGGCTCGTAGGACGCGCGCCCCTTGTTGATGGTCTGGCGGTGGAAGGAATCGCGGTTGTTGTTGTGGAACGGACAGACCGGGCGATTGATGGGGATCTCGTTGAAGTTCGGCCCGCCCAGGCGCAGCAATTGGGTGTCGGTATAGGAAAACAGTCGGCCCTGCAGTAGCGGGTCGTTGGTGAAATCGATGCCCGGCACGATATTGGCCAGTTGAAACGCCACCTGTTCGGTTTCCGCGAAGAAATTGTCCGGGTTACGGTCAAGCACGAGCTTGCCCACCACCCGCACGGGAACCTGCTCTTCCGGCACCAGTTTGGTGGCGTCGAGAAGGTCGAAGTCGAAATTGTGTTCGTCCTCTTCGGCGATCACCTGCAGGCCAAGCTCCCACTCCAGGTAGTCGCCCTGTTCGATATCGTCCCACAGGGTACGGCGATGAAAGTCCGGATCCTTGCCGGCGAGTTTCTGAGCCTCGTCCCAGACGAGCGAGAACACCCCGGCGACCGGGCGCCAGTGGAATTTCACGAAACTGGCGCGACCTTCCGCGTTGACCAGGCGGAAGGTGTGCACGCCAAACCCCTGCATGCCACGAAAGCCCACGGGAATTGCCCGGTCGGACATTGTCCAGAGCACCATGTGCGCAGACTCGGGGGTCAGCGAAACGAAGTCCCAGAAGGTATCGTGAGCAGAGCCGCCGGTGGGAATCTCGTTATGTGGCTCGGGTTTCACGGCATGCACGAAATCCGGAAACTTGATGGCATCCTGAATGAAGAACACCGGCATGTTGTTGCCGATCAGGTCGAAGTTGCCCTCGTCGGTATAGAACTTGGTGGCGAAGCCGCGCACATCGCGCACCGTATCAGCCGAGCCCCGGGGCCCCTGCACGGTGGAGAAGCGCACGAAGACCGGCGTCTTCTTGCTCGGGTCGGTGAGGAAGTCGGCCTTGGTCAGGTCGGCCAATGACTCATAGACCTGGAAGTGACCATGAGCCGCTGCTCCACGCGCATGCACCACGCGCTCAGGAATGCGTTCGTGATCGAAGTGGGTGAGCTTCTCGCGCAGGAGGAAATCCTCCAGCAACGACGGCCCTCTTTCGCCTGCCCGCAAGCTGTTCTGGTTATCGGCGATACGCGTGCCGTGGTCGCTGGTCAGCGCCTGGCCGGTGGCGTCCTCACGATAGCGTTCCAATTGCTCGATCTTCTTGTTGCTGTTGCCGCGATCCAGGGTATCGGTTCCGGCGAGCTCGCTGGCGCGGCCCTTGTCATCAGATTTCATCGGTCATCTCCTCGGCTTTCATGGCCCGTCGAGTCGCGAGAGCGACATCGAAACGGAATTCGGGCGGCCGGGCCACGCTCAGGCAGGCGTGATCCCTTGGAAATGTGAGGTCATGGACGGCGGGAGGTTCGGGTTGTTTGTCAGCGCCCAGAGGCCTGGCAAGACGGACGGCATACTGGCTTTTCGGCATGCCCGGAATTGAAAAAGGCCCGGTACGGAAAGATTCCGAGCCGGGCCTTCAGGGCTGGCGAGAATCAGTCACCGATACCCGATACCTTCCAGATATCCTTGGCGTATTCACGAATGGTGCGATCCGAGGAGAACCAGCCAGTGCGGGCGGTATTGAGCACCGCTGCCTGCCACCAGCGATCCGGGGTTCGCCACAGCATGTCGACCTTGCGTTGCGCGTCCCAATAGGCCTGGAAGTCGGCGCAGACCAGGAAGCGGTCGTGGGCCAGCAGGCCATCGATCAGACCGACATAGCGGCCGGGATCATCCGGCGAGAACACGCCGGAACGAATCGCTTCCAGCGCCCCCGCCAACCGCTCCGAGGCGGCGACTTCGGCACTCATGTTCAGATCACGGCGCGAGCGCGCCGCCACCTGCTGGGCGGTCATGCCGAAGATGAACATGTTCTCCCGACCGATCTGCTCGGACATCTCCACGTTGGCACCGTCGAGGGTGCCGATGGTCAGTGCACCGTTGAGGGCGAACTTCATGTTGCTGGTACCCGACGCCTCCAGCCCTGCCGTGGAAATCTGCTCGGAAAGATCGGCCGCCGGGATGATCACCTCGGCCAGGCTGACGTTGTAGTTGGGGATGAACACCACCTTGAGCAAGCCGCGCAGGGTCGGGTCGACGTTGATGGTGCGGCTGATATCGTTGGCCAGCTTGATGATCAGCTTGGCCTGGTGATAGCTGGCCGCGGCCTTGCCGGCGAAGATCTTCACCCGCGGCGCCCAGTCGGTGGCCGGATCGTTGCGCATCGCCTGGTACAGCGCCACGGTGTGTAGCAGATTGAGCAGCTGGCGCTTGTATTCATGGATGCGTTTGACCTGCACATCGAAGATCGCCTGAGTGTCCAGGTTGATGCCCATACGCTCGCGAACCAGCTTTGCCAGCTCGCGCTTGGCGTGTTGGCGCTGAGCGGCGAACTGCTTGCGAAACGACGCCTTGGCCGCGAACGGCTCGAGCTTGCGCAAGGTGGTTTCTGGCGCATCGAGCAGCTCTTCACCCACCGCGCCGACCAGCAGCTCGGTCAGTTGCGGGTTGGACTGATACAGCCAGCGGCGGAAGGTCACGCCGTTGGTCTTGTTGTTGATGCGTTCCGGATACAGGCGATGGAAGTCGCTGAACACGCTCTTGCGCATCAGGTTGGTGTGCAGCGCCGATACCCCGTTGATGCTGTGCGAGCCGAGAAACGCCAGGTTGCCCATGCGCACACGGCGACCGTGGTCTTCCTCAATCAGCGAGATGGAGCGCAGCAGGTCGAAATCATGGATCTCCTTCGCCCGCAGCGAATCGATGTGATAGGCGTTGATCAGGTAGATGATCTGCATGTGCCGCGGCAACAGACGCTCCATCAGCGACACCGGCCAGGACTCCAGCGCTTCGGGCAGCAGGGTGTGGTTGGTGTAGGACAGCGTGGCGACAGTGAGCTTCCAGGCTTCGAACCACTCCAGGCGATACACGTCGACCAGCAGACGCATCAGCTCGGCGACGGCAATTGCCGGGTGAGTGTCATTGAGCTGGATGGCGACGCGATCCGGCAGCGAGTGAATATCGAGGTTCAACTCCAGGTGCCGCGCGATCAGATCCTGCAGCGAGGCGGAAACGAAGAAGAATTCCTGACACAGGCGCAGCTCCTGGCCAGCCTCGGTGCTGTCGGCCGGATAGAGCACCCGGGAAATGCTCTCGGCCTTGACGACATCGGCTACGGCGCCGAAATGGTCGCCGGCGTTGAAGCGCTCCAGTTTCAGGTCTTCTTCGGCGCGGGCACGCCATAAACGCAGGGTGTTGACGCTGGAATGGCGCCAGCCGACCACGGGCGTGTCATAGGCGATGGCGCGGATATGCTCATTCGGCAGCCACTCATGACGCGGCACTTCGCTGGACTCGGCGAGATTGGCCACGCTGCCACCAAAACCGACGAGGTAGCTGACTTCGGGGCGCTCGAACTCCCAGGGGTTGCCGAAATCCAGCCAGGTTTCGGTGTGTTCCTGCTGCCAACCATCGACCACCACCTGGCGGAACAAGCCGTGCTCATAACGGATGCCGTACCCATGAGCGGCGATATTCAGCGACGCCATACTTTCCATGAAGCAGGCTGCCAATCGCCCCAGGCCACCGTTCCCTAGAGCCGCATCCGGCTCCATGTTGCGGATCTGTTCGAAATCCACATCCAGTTGGGCGAGCGCCTCGCGAGCGGTGTCCAGCAGACCGAGGTTGCTCAGGTTATCGACCAGCAGACGACCGATCAGAAACTCCAGGGAGAGGTAATAGACCCGCTTCTGCTCCTGGCGGTCGACCTGCAGCGAGGCGTCTTCCCAGTGATCGATCAGATGATCGCGGGCTGCCAGGGCGACGGCTTCGAACCAGTCATGGTCATAGGCATTGCCCGGATCCTTACCGACCGAGTACTTGAGCTTGGCCAGAATCAGTTGTTTGAAAGTTTCGACAGGGTCTGTTGCTTTCGCTGCTTCTTCGGCCATAACAGGTTCACTCCCTGAATCAGTTGTAGAGGCGTCCGTTGTGACCCTCGCCGGCGCCGCGATTGGCGGCGAACAGCATGGAGTCGGCGGTCGGTGCGTTCTTCAGACCTTCATAGGTGATACCACCGGCACGTGCCTGCAGAAAGGTCTTCTTGGCTTCCCACAGCGACGCTTCGCGGATGCCGTCGAGCAGATCATGCCCGGTCAGGGTCAAGCCACTGACGATGGCCACTGGCGCACCGTTCCACGGATGGTGCTGGGAACACTCGATCAGGTTGGCCTGGCACATCAGGTGAATATGGTAGCTGACGGCTTCAGCACAGTGCTCGCCTACGGCCTGCGGGTAGAAGTGGTGCCCGGCTTCCAGTGCTTCGATCTGCAACAGTAGCTCACGAATCAGTTCCCAATCTCGTTTCATCGTCGATCTCCTCATGAAATTGTCAGTGGCTGACAGGCGCATTTCAGAGCGGGGGCGCCCTGTTCCAAAAGCACACTTAGCAATGAGTCCCCCACGCGCGACTAGAGTTCAACCCATAGATGCATTTGCCGACGACCACTCATCCATCGTCATGAACTCGCCCTGCCGGGCACGTTTCACAATCCCTATCGGCCACGAGCCGGTCTTTGACGCATGAAGCCTGAGGAGACTCCCATGCCACGTGGAAGCAAGGACAAATACACCGCGGCCCAGAAACGCAAGGCGGCGGCGATCGAGGCCACCTATGAAGAACGTGGTGTCTCGGAAGACGAGGCCCGCGCTCGCGCCTGGGCGACCGTGAACAAGCAGTCCGGTGGCGGTGAGCGCGTCGGCGGCTCCGGGCGCACCACCAGCGCCACGCAAAAAGCCAAAGCCCGCAAGGGCTCCGCACGCCAGGCGGTATCTACCCGCCAGGGTGAGATACGCCCTGACCGACCGCTGGAAAGCCAGAGCAAGCAGGAACTGCTGCACCTGGCTCGCGCCCGGCAGATCACGGGGCGCTCGACCATGCGCAAAGCCGAGCTGGTCGGCGCGCTGAAGAAAGCCTCTTGAATGGAGTAGCGGCATGAGTGAGCAGAACAAGCAGAACAGCGCGATCAACCTGGCGCCCATGGAGCGCGTCATTTCCATCGCCGGCGGCGTATTGCTGATACGAAAAGGACTGACCGTTCGCGGACTGTTCGGCCTGGTGGATATCGCGGCAGGTGCTCTGGGGGTGTTTCGCGGGGTGACGGGTATCTGTCCGGCGAAACGACGCATGGGTTCCAGGGAGCCGACAGCACAGCTGAAACGGCTGCCTGCGCCTCGACGCTTGCTCGGCTAATGGTGAGCAAGATGGCCAGGAGCATCCCTGCTTAGGCGGGCATGCCTGTCTCGTGCAATCGGAGCGGCTTTAGCGGTAGGAACAGATCATCGCCAGAAACTGGTTTTCGGTGCTGGTGCCATGCGGCGCGGTTTCGTCCCAGAGCAGCAGTTCGCCATTGTAGTAAGCGAAATACAGCGCTCCCTCCTGCTCGTCGCGGCTGGCAAAACCACATACGGCGAGATCATCGCCGGCCGCACTGGCGGCAGTACCGAACAATGAATCGAAGCTGATGCCGCGCGGATCGATCGCCGTGAACAGGCTGGTCTTGGCCGCCTCGATATCGGCCTGGGCGGGCGTCACCAGAAACCGCGCTGGGTTGATCTTGCCAGCGACGGGAACCTGCGGCGCAGGCGGCGTCCTTTGACTGCTGCAACCGGCCAGCATCAGCGCAGCGACAAGTGCGACCATCAAGGTTTTCATGCGTTTCACTCCCGTGGAATCCGATCAGGACTGCTCGTCATCTCGCCTGCTGCTTTGCAGGAGGGCGATCAGCGGCGCTGCATTGTATGCCTGCTAGCCGTCGGTTCACCTGCGCCAGGTCACGATCAGCTACCGATAGTTGAGCTAGGGTCTGTTGCCGTTTCACGCACGGCCGCGCCGGAGCCCGTTTTGCCGCGAGGCAAGGCACGAGCCGCGAAGTTTAGCTGGCTAAATGAGCCGGCGAGAAACGCAGCATCGCGGCAAAACAGGCCCGGCCCTTTGGGTTGCGCGGGAAATCTCGCCATGCGTTGTTGGAGGACTTGGCAAGGGAACAACCATTCCCTGCGTCCTCCGCCTAGCCTGGCGAGATTTCTCGCAGCAACGCGGCTCGCGTTGAAACGGCAACAGACCCTAATCACTCCGGATTTGCAGGCATCCGCTGGTATCGGCACGGATGCCACGATAAATTGCGCTATCCACCTGCCCCCGATTCCGGAGCCTTCATGACCACCGACGACACCTGCGCCGATCTGCTCCTCGACAATCAGGTGTGCTTTGCCCTGCATTCCACCTCGCTGATGATGACCAA
Organism: Phytopseudomonas daroniae; assembly: GCF_004327285.1. Taxonomy (GTDB): domain Bacteria; phylum Pseudomonadota; class Gammaproteobacteria; order Pseudomonadales; family Pseudomonadaceae; genus Aquipseudomonas; species Aquipseudomonas daroniae. The sequence goes on along the minus strand of NZ_QJUI01000023.1, from coordinate 16,226 downwards.
GGTCTACAAGCCGCTGCTCAAGAAGCTCGGGCTGACCTATCCGCAGTACCTGGCCATGCTGGTGCTGTGGGAACGCGACGGCATCACCGTAGGCGAGATCAGTGCCCGGCTGCTGACCGATCCGGGTTCACTCACGCCACTGCTCAAGCGTCTGGAAGCCGAGGGCCTGCTCAGTCGAACCCGTAGCAGTACCGACGAGCGCGTCGTGCATCTGCAGCTCACCGACAAGGGCCGTGCCCTGCACGCCGAGGCCCGACGGATTCCCGGTTGCATCATCAATGCCAGCGCGCAAACGGCCAAGCGCCTGGCCAGCCTGACCGCCGAACTCATCGCACTGCGCAAGCAGCTCCATGAAAGCCTCTGACACCTGCGGCTCGCGTCCGCGTACGCCCAGCAGCAGGTCTACGATCAGCCTCGCCTACCGGCTTGCCTGTTCGGGCTCCTGAACCACACTCGATAAAATTCTAAAAATACCTTGCGCGCAAACTAAATCAGGACTAGAGTCCGAATCAGCAACTAACTTGTGCGCTAAATTTTAATGCACAATACACATACCCAAACTGAGGACTCTTATCATGTCTATCGAAACCGTTGCCTACCGCGCTTACGCTGAAGCCACTGGCGGTCGTGAAGGCCGTGCCATTTCCTCCGACGGCGTGCTCGATGTCGCGCTCACCACTCCGAAAGAACTCGGCGGTGCTGGCGGCCTGGGCACCAACCCGGAGCAACTGTTCGCCGCCGGTTATTCGGCCTGCTTCCTTGGGGCGATCAAGTTCGTTGGCGCCCGTGACAAGCACAAGGTCTCCCCGGACAGCTGGATCGAAGGCATCGTCGGCATCGGCGCAGTGCCCACCGGTTTCGCCATCGAAGTGGAATTGAAGATCACCCTGCCAGGTCTGGATCGTGAAGAAGCCCAGGCGCTGATCGACAAGGCGCATATCGTTTGCCCTTACTCGAACGCCACTCAAGGCAATATCGACGTGACTCTGACCCTGGTCGAGTGATCCTCGCGCTAAGCGTATGCTCGAACGACAACGCCCCGGATTATGCCGGGGCGTTGTCGTTATGGGTTCAGGCGGCGCGGCTCTCCAGATGCTGGATCGCCCCGCTACGCCAGGCGCTGTCCAGCACCTCCTGCAGTAATGGCGCATGGAAGTAGCGATCCAGATCGGCGTTCGACCGCCAACTGCCGAGCAGTTGCCAGCGCTGCCGATCCCGGTGCAACTCGAATGCCACGCAGCCTTCAAGGCCACGTACCGGCTCCAGCAGATCGCGCAGGTAGCCGCCCAATTCTTCGCAGCGGCCAGGTGGAGCATCAAGAACGGTGATGTGGGTCTGCATGAGCATGTTTCCCCTCGGGGGATGAATCAGGATGGCGAAGCGTCGGCGCTGGCGAGCACCTCGCGCAGAGCTTGCGCCGCATCGATGGCACGCGGAAACCCAGCCGTCACGGTGGTCAGGTAGATCATTTCCTTGAGCTCATCGGGAGTGACGCCCAGCCGCAGGGCATAACCGGCGTGAATCTTCAGTTGCGCCAGGTTGCCCTGAGCCGCGAAGGCCGCGACGGTGGCGAGCTGTCGGGTACGGTGATCGAGCACCTCGCGCGCCCACACATCACCCAACGCGTAATCGGTAATGGCACCGGCGAGAAACGGAAAGTCCTCGTGCATCGCCTGTAGCACCGGCTGACCGCCAGTACCGACAAGCGTCTCGATGACCTTCTCGCCCCGTGCCCGACGTTCATCCTGGGTTGCCTCGGCAGAGGCGATGGCCAATAACAGTACCGGCATGCCGAACCATGGATTATTCATGATGGTTTCTCCCAGGCTCAGTGAATGCTTGCGGTGGGACGAACCACCAGCTCGCTGACGTCGACATCTGCCGGTTGCTCGATGGCGTAGGCCACGGCTCGGGCGATGGCATCGGGGCCGATGGCGACCTTGCGGAACTCACGCATGACTTCACGGGTGGCTTCATCGGAAATGCTCTCGGCCAGTTCGGACTCGACCACACCCGGCGAGACCAGGGTGACGCGGATATCGCCGCCCACTTCCTGACGCAGGCCATCGCTGATCGCCCGCACCGCATACTTGGTGGCGCAATACACCGCTGCCGTCGGCGATACGCGATAGGCGCCGATGGAAGCCACATTGATGATCTGCCCGCTACGCTGCCCCTGCATCACCGGCAAGGCAGCGGCAATGCCATGCAGCACACCGCGGATATTGACGTCGATCATGCGGTTCCACTCGTCGAGCTTGAGGGCTTCGAGCATCGACAGTGGCATCACTCCGGCGTTGTTGATCAGCACGTCGACGCGGCCATATTCGGCAAGCGCGGCGTCCACGAAAGCCTGAACATCGGCGGCATCGGTGACATCCAGCTGGCGGGCGATGGCCTTGCCACCAGTCGCGCCGATTTCTTCGACCAACTGCTGCAGACGCTCGACACGGCGGGCGCCGAGCACGACTCGAGCGCCCTTCTCTGCCAGCAAACGGGCGCAGCCTTCGCCGATACCGCTGCTGGCGCCAGTGATCAGTACGACTTTTTCTTGGATATTGGACATGACGCGATCCTCTGGTAAGTGCGGCTGACTGCGCCGCGATAGCTCCAGAGATTAGGGGGGCAGGCCAATTTTCCGTTAGTCGATTACTGGAGCATTCTTGCCTGATTCTGCGCAACTGCTTGCGAGTGCTACCTCGTCACTCCCATGCATGCTGGCGTACAGATATAAAATTGCCTATTACTCTCAGATGCTTGCCCATTCCTGCGGACTACGCCTGGCGCGCAGGACGTTTGGGCAAATCCCGGATAGTCTGCGCCGAGACTCAGGAGTGCCCCCATGATGCAACCCGATCAGCTTGATGAACTGGCCGCCCGGCAAATCGAACTCGCCAACTTGATCAAACGTAAAACGCCCTCGGAGGGCATGCACGACACCCTCATCGAGGGGTTGGGCCTCTCCTATACGACAGCGCCCAGCCTGCCGATGCCGGCGCTTTACCGGCCCTGCCTGTGCATCATCGCCCAGGGTCGCAAGGAGGTTCGCCTGGGTACGGAACAGTACTTCTACGACCCGCTGAATTACCTGGTGGCATCGGTTACCTTGCCGGTCACCGGTCAGGTGATCGAGGCGACACCCGAGCTGCCGTACCTGAGCCTGAAGCTGGACATCGACCCTGCGCTGATCAGCGACCTGCTCGCCGAAGCCGGCCCTATCGGCCTGCCAGACCCCGGCCCTAACCGGGCACTGTTCGTCGACCGCCTGGATCCATCGATGCTCGACGCGGTGATTCGCCTGCTGCGCCTGCTCGACACACCGCGCGATGCCGCCATGCTGGCGCCCCTGGCGCTGCGCGAGATTTTCTATCGCCTGCTGCGCAGCCCGCAGGGTCAGCGTTTACGCGAACTAGTCATGGCCGACAGCCAGGGCCACCGTATCGCCCGCGCCATCGAGTGGATCAACCGGCATTACGATAAACCGCTGCGCATCGAAGAACTGGCCCGCGAGGTCAATCTCAGCGCCTCGACCCTGCACCACCGCTTCAAGTCGGTCACTGCCTTGAGCCCGCTGCAATACCAGAAGCAATTGCGCTTGCAGGAGGCCCGCCGCCTGATGTTCAGCGAAGGGCTGGAAGCGGCATCGGCCAGTTTCCGCGTCGGCTACGAGAGCCCGTCGCAGTTCAGCCGTGAATATAGCCGCCTGTTCGGTGCACCACCGCTGCGCGACATGCACAGATTGCGCAACGCGGGCTGATTGCAGAAAGGCGTAAGCGGACGCTCACTCCGTAGGGTGGATGACGCTCTTTTCATCCACCATTGCGATCGCAGAGCGGTGGACGGGTCGGGCCGCGTAGGTGAAGCGTCGTCCACCCTACGAAAGGCCGCTATCGCCACATTGCCGCCGATCTATAGGGATACGGGTTCCTGTTTGCCAAGTGCACAAAGATCGTGAACAGGCTCTTAGAAACGCTGGGTAAGGGTCGCTGTAACGCTACGCTCATCACCCAGATAGCATGCGACCGCCGAATAGCAGGACGCCACGTAGTATTCATCGGTGAGGTTGTTGGCGGTGACCCGCACCGAGGTTCCCCGCAGCCCGACCTGGGTCAGGTCATAACCGACGGAGGCGTCGAACAGGGTATAGGACGGCACCTTGAAGTCATTCAGTTCGCTGCCCTTGCTCTCCCCTACATAACGCGCACCGGCACCGACCGTCAGCCCGGCGAGCGCACCTTCGGTAAAGCTGTAGTCCGCCCACAGGGTGGCCATCTGTTCCGGCGTCTGCGGTGGCGTATTGCCTTTGGCATCCACTACACCCGCACCGTCGTTGACGAAGTAGGACTTGCTGTAGGAGACGTCCGTGTAGGTGTAGCTGGCCATCAGTTGCAGGTTGTCGATGGGTTTGAAGCGCGCTTCGAGCTCGATGCCCTTGGATTGGATGCCGCCAACGCCCTTGTAGAAGCTGTCAGTGACCAGGCTGTTTTCCTTGGCGAACAGGTTTTCCATTTCCAGGTTGAAGAACGACAGCGTGTAGAGGTCGTCGGTGCCCTGGGGCTGGAACTTGATACCGGCTTCCCACTGCTCGCCCGTGGTCGGGTCGAGAATCTGTGCGCCACTGGAGTAATTGGAGGTCGGGTTGAACGAGGTCGAATAACTGACGTAAGGCGACACACCGTTGTCGAACGCGTAGAGCACGCCGACATGGCCGCTGAGTTTCTCGCCCTGGTTGTCGTTCTGGCCGTTGATTTCATCGTCGATGGAAACATCGTACCAGTCCTGGCGCAGGCCGAGGGACAGGTTCCAGCTGTCGATCTCGATCAGATCCTGTACGTACAAGCCGGTCTGCTTCTGCCGACGCAGGGCATCGGTCACCGGGTTGATGGCTGTCAGGCCGTTGTTGTCGTAGACAGGATCGAACACATCGATGGGCGTGACCGAACCTGGCGGCTGCAGTATCGAGTTGTCACGCTGGTCGGCGATCTTGTTCTTCGAGTACTGATAATCCAGACCGACCACCACGGTGTGCTGAGCGGCACCAGTGGCGAACTCGGCCTGCAGCATGTTATCGACGATCCAGGCGTGCAAACGCTCCTGGCCGCCGCTGTAGCCGCGATACAGCTCGTTGCTGGTGTCACTCAGATAACCCGAGCCCCAGATCTGGCTGTTCGACACGCGCGCATCCAGGTAGCGGAAGTTCTGCCGGGCGCTCCAGGTATCGTCGAAACGATGCTCCAGCTCGTAACCGAGCATCTGCTGGGTTCGGGTGAACTCTTCGACGGCGGGGTCGCCCTCGAAGAAACTGCTCGAGATTCGCTGGCCATTGCGTTTGTGCAGGGTACCGGATGCCGGCAGGCTGCCGTGGTAGCCACCGTTGGGATCGTCCTGCAGGTAGGCGTAGAGGGTCATGAAAGTGTCTTCACCGAGGTTCAACGCCAGGCTGGGCATCAGCGCATAGCGGGTCTCCGTGACATGATCGGCCTGGGAGTCGGCGTCCTTGGCCAGCCCGACGACGCGGTAGGCGATGTTCTCGTTCAACGGCCCGGTAACGTCGAAACCCAGCGACTTGCGGTTGTTGCTGCCGTAGGAGATATCGACCTGCCCAGCCTGGCTGAACTCGGGGCGCTTGGTGCTGATGGCGGCCAGACCTCCCGGATTGCTGCGGCCGTAAAGTACCGAGGATGGGCCCTTGAGCACGTCGATACGCTCGATGAAGTACGGGTCGATCTGCAGGCTGCTGTAGGAGCCGGGATCGCCCATGGACTTCAGGCCGTCGATGATGATGTTGTCCACCGCGCCATCGTTGATGCCGCGAATCGCCAGGTAATCGTAGCGGTGCGTATTGCCATAGGGATTGGTCAGCACGCCCGGGGTGTAGCGCATCGCATCGGCAGCGCTGACGGCGCCCTGCTTCTCGATCTGCTCGCGAGTGACCACCGACACGCTCTGCGAGGTTTTCAGCAGCTCCTTGCTGGTTTTGCTCGCCACGCTGCTGTGGGTGGCGTTGTAACCGTCCATGCTGCCCAGCGCATTGCCGAGGGCGAAGGCACGGATAGCGGTGCTCTCCAGTTCCAGCGAGCCTGCGTCGTCCTGGCCAGCGGCCTGCAGCGAGTAGCCGCCATTGCCGTCAGCGGCTGCCTGCAGGCCGCTGCCTTGCAGCAATCGGGAAAACCCCTCGTCGATGTCGAACTCGCCCTGCAGACCAGGGCTCTGCTTGCCTTCGGTGAGGCGTGCATCCACCGACAGCAAGACACCTGTCTCCGCCGCGAAACGACTCAATGCTGCCGACAGCGGGCCGGCCGGAATCTGGTAGCTACGTGCGCTCTGCTGGTAGCTGTCAGCCTCGACGGCCTGGGCATGGCCGATCACCGGCGACAATGCCGCCAGCGTCAGCGTGGCAAGGCGGATGGAGCGACGCAGGCAGGTCGGCGAGAAACTGAGACTCGGGTACATGGGTATTCCTCATTGCAGGGGCCGCGCATGACACGCAAGGGCCGGATGCACTGAAGCCAAGCGAAACCGAAAAAGGGGAACCACTGATTGCAATTTTTTTGGCGAAAGCCGCGAGACCGCCACGGCACACGGCTGACGGCCCACGCTTTCAGCCTTGCAGCGGCTCCAGGGTCACCCACCATGGCAAGCGGCGGTTGACGCGAACCGGCAGGCTGCCCTCCAGGGCGTCGAGAATGCGCCCGGTATCGCTCAGGGGATAGGCACCGACCAGGCGCAGATCGGCAACCCGCGGGTCGCATGCGAGATAGCCCGGTACATGTTCGGCCAGCTCCTCGATGAAATCCCCCAACCGCCGGTTATCGGCCAGCAGCACACCCCGGCTCCAGGCCTCACGGGCCTGATCCACCGGCTCGCTGGCCGCGATGCCATGCTGGCCAAAGCGCACCTGATTTCCCGCCTGCAATACCCGTGGTACGGCGCTGCCAAAGGGCTCGATACGCACGGCTCCTTCGAACACGCTGAGCTGAGTGAAGCCATCGCCTTCGCGCACGCTGAAACGGGTGCCCAGTGCTTGCAAACGACCGTGCACGGCATCCACCACCAACGGGCGCGGATCGCGGGCCGTGTCGATCAGCACCTCGCCCTGGAACAGCCGCAGGAGACGTGCCGACGCGCTGTAATCGACATCCAGGGCGGTACGGCTGCTCAGCCACAGATGGGTACCATCGGCCAGGCGTCTGTCACGAATCTCGCCGGTGCCGGTTCGCTCGCTGGCCACCCAGGCGCGCCAGGGACGCCCCTGTGCCGCCACCGTCAGCATGCCGGCTGCGCCCAGCAATGCGAACAGGCCAAGCACCTGACGCCGGCTGCGACCTGTACTGCGCAGCGCCTGGCCGGCGGCCTGACGGCGGGTATCGCCGGGCAGCCGGGCGAACTGGCCGCTGATCGCTTCGACCCGCTGCCAGGCCGCCGCATGCTCGGGCCGCGCCGCCAGCCACTGCCGCCAGGCCTGTTGCTGATGGTCGCTGACCGGTGGATCGGCCAGCACCGCGAACCACTCGGCGGCTTCCTGCAGGGTGCGGTGATCGGGAGCCATCGCTCAGCACTCGACCAGAACGAGGCACTGCAACATCGCCTGGGCCATGTACTTCTTCACCATGCGCTCGGAAACCTGCAGGCGCTGCGCGATGGCCGCATAGGTAAGCCCGTCCAGCTGCGACAGCAGAAACGCCTCGCGCACCTTGCTCGGCAGGCGCAGCAGCATGGCGTCGATGGCCAGCAGGGTTTCGATGATCAGTTCGGCCGCTTCCGGCGAGGGTGCACGCTGCTCGGGCTGCAACACCAGGGCTTCGAGGTAGGCACGCTCGATCGCCTGGCGCCGCCAGTGATTGACCAGCAGCGAGTGGGCGATGGTCGACAGGTAGGCACGCGGCTCGCGCAGTGCCGGCAGCTCGCGCTCCTTGCTGAGCACGCGCAGGAAGGTGTCCTGAGCCAGATCCGCCGCATTCTCGGCACAGCCCAGACGCCTGCGCAGCCAGCCGTTCAACCAGCTGCTGTGCTCGCGATACAACTGTTGCAGGGATTGCTGAGAGGAAACAAGCGACATCGAGCACACCATCACCGTACCTGGACAAGGCAAGAATGGTAATGCTTCTCAGAAGCGAATTATAGGGATTCGTAGTTTTGCTGACCGGTCGCCTGGGTCGAGCGCAGCGATACCCGGTAGATCGCACCCTGGGTATCGTTATTTTCAACCCTGGCTACAAGAGCGACCTTCGCTCAGATATTTATCGGTCGGCGACCTGCCAATGCATGGGCCAGGGTGCCGCCATCCACCAGTTCCAGTTCTCCACCGAGCGGCATGCCGTGGGCAATGCGCGAAGCCACCAGGCCTTTGCCGGCCAGCAACTGGGCGATGTAGTGGGCAGTCGCTTCGCCCTCCACCGTCGGGTTGGTCGCCAGTATCACTTCGTTGAACTGGCCGGCATCGATGCGCAACAGCAATTCCGGAATGCCGATGGCTTCCGGGCCCAGCCCATCGAGCGGCGACAGGTGGCCCTTGAGCACGAAATAACGTCCACGGAAACCGGTGTGCTCCACGGCATAGACGTCCATCGGCCCTTCGACCACACACAGCAGGCTGTCGTCACGGCGCGGATCGAGGCAGATCTGGCAGAGCTCGTCTTCACTCAGGCTGCGGCACGACTTGCAGTAACCGACACCGTCCATTGCCTGATTCAGCGCCTGGGCCAGACGCACTGCGCCGCTGCGGTCGCGCTCGAGCAACTGCAGGGCCATGCGCTGGGCGGTCTTCTGGCCGACGCCGGGCAGGATGCGCAGGGAGTCGATCAGATGGCGGATCAGGGGACTGAAGCTCATGGTGCGGGGCTCGACGATAAAAACGGGAAGATAGTACGGCAAAGCGTCGCTATGCGACTCGATCCTGCGGATGCTTTAAGGCGGAAGCGGACATGCGTAGGGTGGACGACGCTTCACCTACGCGGCCCGACCCGTCCACCGCTCTGCGATCGCAATGGTGGATGAAAAGAGCGTCATCCACCCTACGGCCGCTATCGCCTTGCAGCGGCCTTAGAACGGCATCTTGAAGCCGGGCGGCAGCTGCATGCCGGAGGTCATGCCGGACATCTTGTCCTGGCTGTTCTGTTCGATCTTGCGCACGGCATCATTGACGGCAGCGGCGATCAGGTCTTCGAGGATTTCCTTGTCTTCCTGCATCAGGCTGTCGTCGAGGCTGACGCGCTTGACGTCATGACGGCCCGTCATCACCACGCTGACCAGACCGGCGCCGGACTGCCCGGTGACCTCGGCGTTGGCCAATTCTTCCTGCATCTTCTGCATTTTTTCCTGCATCTGCTGTGCCTGCTTCATCAGGCCGGCCATGCCACCTTTCATCATGATGTTGTCCTCGGTAGTCAGGGATTAACGACGGTATCGACGGGTTCGATGCTGCCCGCACGCACGGAGGCCGCGAACTGCGAAATCATCTGCTGGATCAGCGGATCGTTCTGGATCGAAGCCTCGGCCTCGCGCTGGCGATTGGCGCGTTTGCGCGCCGCCGCCTGGGCAGGCGTTTCCTGCTCGGGCTTGATCAGCTCGATATTCAGTTGCAGCTCACGGCCATGGTAGCCGTTCAGCGCATCGTTCAGGCGCCGCTGCTGGGTCGCGTTGAACAGCGCACTGTGGGCGGGATCCAGGTGCAGCAGCCACTTGTCACCCTCCACGGCGATCAGGCTGCAGTTGGCGGCGATGCTGCCCGTCATGCCGCTCAGGCCCAGTTTCGGGAACAACTCGAGCCAGTCCGCCGCCAGACCGCTGGCCGGCAATGAAGCAGGCTCGGGCTCCGCTTCCGGCTGCTCGTCGGATAGCGCATCGGCGAAATCGTAATCCAGGTTCTCGGTATCCATCGCCACGTAGTCGTAGTCACCGGGTGGCGGCTCGTCATCGTTGTCGGGTGGATTCAGATCACTGCTATCGATCACCGGCACCTCGGCCAGTTCCGGAACGGGCAATGCTGCTGCCGGCTCGGGTTCAGGTGCCTTGGCTGGTTCCTCAGGCTTCGGCTCAGGCTGCGCCTGCACGGCAACCGGCTCCTGCGGCGCTTCGCTCACTGGCGCCGCAGGCGCGATGGTTTTGATTTCGGCCGGAGCCTCTTCCCAAGGCGGGGTTACCGCAGGTACAGCAACAACCGCCGCTTGCGCAACGGGCGCTGGCGCGACAGGCGCAGGTTCGACAACAGGCTCAAGTGCTGGTGCTGGTTGCACGACGGCGACTGGCGCGGGTTCGCTTGACGCCGCCGCAACCCCGGGGGGGGCACTGGCAACAGACGGCGACACGGCAGGAGCCGCGTCGGCCAGCGGAGTTGCCTGGGGATCAGCCTTGGCCTGGCTGATCCCCAGTGGCTTTAGCGCCACCTTCGGGACATCGCCCTCGCCCGCTGGCCTGAACGCCAGCATGCGTAGCAGCACCATCTCGAAACCGCTGCGCGGATCCGGCGCCAGAGGCAGGTCACGCCGGCCGATCAGGCCCATCTGATAATAGAACTGTACGTCCTCAGCCGGCAGCGCCTGGGCGAGACCCAGAACCCGGTCACGGTCGCCCTGACCATTGTCCACCGCATCCGGCAGCGCCTGGGCGATGGCCACGCGGTGCAGCACATTGAGCATTTCCGCCAGCACGCCACTCCAGTCCGGGCCTTGCTCGGCGAGCTGGCGCACCGCCTCGATCAAGCCGCGGGCGTCGCCCTCGATCAGCGCGTGGAGCACGCCGTACACCTGGCCATGGTCGAGGGTACCGAGCATGGCGCGCACGTCGGCGGCGAGTACCTTGCCCTCACCGAAGGCGATGGCCTGGTCGGTCAGGCTCATGGCGTCGCGCATGGAACCGTCGGCCGCGCGACCGAGCAGCCACAGGGCATCGTCTTCGAAGGGGATGTTCTCGGCACCCAGAACGTGGGTCAGGTGCTCGACCACACGTTCTGGCGGCATGTTCTTCAGGGAGAACTGCAGGCAGCGCGACAGCACGGTGACCGGCAACTTCTGCGGGTCGGTGGTGGCGAGCAGGAATTTGACGTGGGGTGGTGGTTCCTCGAGCGTCTTGAGCAAGGCGTTGAAGGAACTGGTGGAGAGCATGTGCACTTCGTCGATCAGGTAGACCTTGAAACGCCCACGGCTCGGCGAGTACTGCACGTTGTCGAGCAGTTCGCGGGTGTCTTCCACCTTGGTGCGGCTGGCGGCGTCCACTTCGATCAGGTCGACGAAGCGGCCTTCATCGATCTCCCGGCACACCGAGCAAGTGCCGCAGGGCGTGGAACTGATACCGGTTTCGCAGTTCAGGCACTTGGCGATGATCCGCGCGATCGTGGTCTTGCCCACGCCACGGGTGCCGGTAAACAGATAGGCGTGGTGTAGGCGCTGGCTGTCGAGTGCGTTGATCAGCGCTTTCAGCACATGGGTCTGCCCGACCATTTCGCGAAACGAACGCGGGCGCCATTTGCGTGCAAGAACCTGATAACTCATTGAAAACCGTCGCCAGAGGAAAGCAAAAGAGGACTAATGCTAGCTCAAATCGCTCTCTCAGTGCGATGCCGATCAGCGGACATGAAAAAGAATGGGATCAGGGCTGGCTAAATTTTATACAGCCACGTATAGTCCGCATCGTTCGTACCACGCTGCAAGTCATTCGGCCTTATGGCCTTCTCGATGGTTTCCTGGCAATCGGCATCGCAAACGATGCACGCATAAATGCCAAGACCCCCTCCGCTGACTGATCTGGCCGTCCCGCTCACGCGTCGACCTTCCGCCAGCCTTCCGAAGTACAGACCCGCTCTAGTTTTCACCTCACTTACAGGTGGAACTTAAAAGCGCGCAGTCCGCTCCGATAATCAATCCCATTGGCCCAAGCCAGTGCCCGGAGCCCTCTTTTATGGCGCGATCATGTGCCCGTAGTATCAGGAAACACCCGAATATGAATACCAATCAACAAATCCAAACTGCTATCCATACCCTGTCCAACGCTTTCGCTCCGCTCGCCTGTCATATCCTGGCGCCCCGCAAGGGCAGCTTCAGCTTTACCGTGGTCGACCACACTGGTGTCGCGCAGCACAGCCAGCGTCTGTACCCCGGCCAGTACAGCGACGATTCCCTGAAAGGCGTGATCGAACGTACGCGTCAGGCACTGCGTCGCTGATCGAAACAAGTAATGTTGCAAACAACATCACTATTAGGGTCTGTTGACGTTTCAGCGCAAGCCGCGTTGCCGCGAGAAATCTCGCCAGGCTAGGCGGAGGACGCCGGTAATGGTTGTTCCCTTGCCAAGTCCTCCAACAACGCATGGCGAGATTTCCCGCGCAACCCAAAGGGCCGGGCCCGTTTTGTCGCGATGCTGCGTTTCTCGCCGGCTCATTTAGCCAGCTAAACTTCGCGGCTCGTGCCTTGCCTCGCGGCAAAACGGGCTCCGGCGCGGTCGTGCTGAAACATCAACAGACCCTACGGGAGCAAATAGCAGCCATCGTCGAACTAAATGAATCCTGGCTACTCATAGGTATTCATACTTCAACTGGAGTTCGTCAATGGAAAATAGTAATCGACAGCTTGTCGAGCAGCTATTCGCCCCCCTACGCGCCACCTTCAGTCGGCCTCGCCCGGACGGCAGCATCGTTCTTTCCCTGATCGATGAAGCCGACGCCACCGCCTACAGCCGGGTGCTGCAGAAGCTGCAGCTCAATGATTCGAATGCGTTCGCTCAGAGTCTCGAAGATATCCGCCTCGAACTCGCCGTCAGAGCTGGCAATATTCCGGCCGAAATGCGCAAGATGCTCAAGGAACAGGACAGCGTAATCAGCTACCACCACGCCTGAGACCTGTCCAAGACAAAGCCCCGCAGCCTGATCGGCGCGGGGCTTTGTCGTTTTTGCGATCCTGAGCGCGCAAAGCGCAGTACTCCACTCGTCGGCCTATTGCCTGGACAGGAATTTTTTTGCAACAGTGAAGCAGAGCGCGCTTGAAGCCATACCTGAGCGCCCCCAGACTTTATCTGTCGGCACCGCACGGGCACTGCCCTATTCGGTAGACACGCGAAAAACGGATGAGGAAACACCCATGAGCAGCCCTGACGAGCAACACGCCAATCGATCCAGCGCCAAATCGGAAATCGCCAATGGCGCGGTGATCGACCCCAGCGGCCGCGAGGTTCCGATCACTGAAAGCATGATCCAGCAAGCTTGCAGCGAGCTGGACAAGGGGCTGGACAAAGCACGGGAAGAAAGCGCTTCCTGAAGCACCCGCCAGCCCACACGCCGCCGTTACGCCACGCTGATTACGCGCGCCCCCAACGCCGTGATCAGCGCTCGCAAGCTTTCATCTTCGCCTCTCAGCTCCACCTCAAGCCCCTCGATTTCCCGACGCATCGGATACTGCTTGCGCAGCAGATCGAAACCAGCCCTGCGTGCCTGCGCGTCGGCGACCAGGCTGCGGCGTAAGTCAGCGTCGTCGCGACGTGGGTCATAGACCGCACGACACAGGGTTGCCAGTGCCCAGGCGGGATCACTTCCGGCGGAAATAGTGAGGCGCGGCAACCAGCGCTCAGGTGTAAAGGTATCCAGTGCCAGTGTCGGCGAAATGCCCTGGCGCCGACAGAAAGCCTCGTAGATCTGCGCCGTACCGCGCAGCTTGCCGTCCAGGCTGTAGCCGGCGATATGCGGCGTAGCGATAGCGCACAGCGCGGCCAGAAGCGGATCGACCAGCGGCTCGCCCTCCCAGACATCCAGCACCGCGTGCAAGTCAGCGCCCTGTTGCAGGCGTTCACGAAGGACGACGGTATCCACCACCGCACCACGGCTGGCATTGATGAGCCAGGCACCCGGCTTGAGCCGCCCCAGACGCTCGGCATCGAACAGATGATAAGTAGGCCATTCGCCGCCGCGCTCCAGCGGCGTATGCAAACTGATCACATCGCATTGCTCGACAATCTGCTGCAACTCAACGAAATCACCGCCCTCGGCACACTGGCGCGGCGGATCGCAGACCAACACGCGCCAGCCCAGAGCGCGTAACACCTGTACCAGCCGCCCGCCGACCTGGCCGGCGCCGACCACGCCATAGGTACGTTCCGGCAAGTCAACGCCGAGTCGCTCGGCCAGCACCAGGAGGCTGCCAAGTACGTAATCCACCACACCACGCGCATTGCAACCCGGCGCACTGCTCCAGGCAACGCCGGCCTCGGCGAAATAATCCAGATCCAGATGGTCGGTGCCGATAGTGCAGGTACCGACGAAACGTACCTGGCTACCCTCCAGCAACGCCCGGTCGACCCTGGTCACCGAGCGCACCAGCAGCAACTCGGCATCGCCGAGAGCAGCACGGTCGATGGCCCGGCCAGGCAACCGGCGAATCTCGCCAAAACCGGCAAAGAACTCTTCGAGCAGGGGGATGTTTTCGTCGGCGACTATGCGCATGGGGGATCTCCGCAATCAGGCGTACATTCTAACCAGATACATCGCCCGGCGCCTTTCCTGACCGAACCGTCAGCGCGTAGACTGCACGGCTTTCCACGTATGACTGCGAATCCTCCATGCCTGCCCGATCCCGCCTGCAGCGCGTGCGCACCGAACTGCGCACGCTGCTGGCCCTGGCCACGCCCATCATCATCGCGCAACTGGCGTACACCTCCATCGGCTTCGTCGATACGGTGATGTCCGGGCGCTTCAGCGCGCGCGACCTGGCCGCGGTGGCATTGGGCAACTCGATCTGGGTACCGGTATTCCTGCTGATGACCGGCATCCTGCTGGCCACCACACCAAAGGTGGCGCAGCGTTTCGGCGCCGGGAAGCACTCGGAAATCGGCCCGCTGGTGCGCCAGGCGTTGTGGCTGGCTCTGGCGGTGGGCTGCCTGGCGGGCGCCGTGCTGTGGAATGCCGAGGTCGTGCTACGGCTGATGAAAGTCGACCCCGACCTGATCGAGCCGGCCATGGGCTACCTGCACGGCGTGGCATTCGGCTTCCCCTGCGTGGCGTTGTTCCATGTACTGCGCTGCTACAGCGACGGCCTGGGCCGCACACGACCGGCCATGGTGGTGGGCCTGTTCGGCCTGATGCTGAACATCCCCCTGAACTACGTGCTGATCTACGGCAAGCTCGGCCTGCCGCCGCTGGGCAGTGTCGGCTGTGGCTGGGCCACCGCGCTGGTGATGCTGTTCATGTTGCTGGGCATGCTCTGGTGGATTCGCCGCGCGCCGGCGTATAAAAACACCACGCCACTGCAGCATTTCGACCCGCCGCGCTGGCCGCTGATCAAACGACTGCTGGGCATCGGCCTGCCAATCGGTATCTCGGTATTCGCCGAGTCGAGCATCTTCGCGGTGATCGCCCTGCTGATCGGCGGCCTGGGCGCCACTGTGGTGGCCGGGCATCAGATCGCCCTGAATTTCGCCTCACTGGTGTTCATGATCCCCTACTCCATCGGCATGGCGGCCACCGTACGCGTCGGCCAGGCCCTGGGGCGCGGCGAGCCGCGCGAGGCACGCTTCGCCGCAGGCGTCAGCATGGTGACCGCCCTGGCCTATGCCTGCGTGTCAGCCAGTTGCATGCTGCTGATGCGCGAGCAGATCGCGCAGATCTACACGCCCGCGCCGGAAGTCATCGCCCTGGCCGCGAGCCTGATCGTCTACGCCGCGCTATTCCAGTTCTCGGACGCCCTCCAGGTCACGGCTGCGGGCGCCCTGCGCGGTTACCAGGACACTCGCGCGACCATGATCATGACCCTGTTCGCCTACTGGGGGATCGGCTTGCCGGTCGGCTACGTACTGGGCCTGACCGACCTGTTCGGCGAGGCCAGCGGCCCGGCTGGATTGTGGGAAGGCTTGATCGTCGGCCTGACCTGCGCGGCCCTGATGCTGACCCTGCGCCTGAAAAGCAGCGCCCGACGGCATATCCGGCTGGTCGAGGCGCGCAGGCACGAAGAGGCGTCGATATGAAATGACAGGATTATGGCGGAAGCGGCCATTCGTAGGGTGGATCGGGGCGCGCAGCTGACGCTTGCCTACGCGGCCCGATCCGTCCACCGCTCTGCGATCGCAATGGTGGATGAAAAGAGCGTCATCCACCCTACATCCTATCGCCTCTTGAGAAACTGTAGTCGTAATTAGATGGACTCGCCCCCGCCGAGGCGTCGATGCGCCACGGTGGCATTCTAATGATGACCAACGGCAGCGAGGGCAAGGCCATGCAAAAGCGTACGACGAAATCGCCAGCAGCGCAT
>NZ_QJUI01000022.1 GCF_004327285.1 Phytopseudomonas daroniae | reverse complement strand
GCTCAAACAATGGTGGCCCGGAGCACCTGATGCTCCCTTGCTGAGGCCTGATACATAGATGCAACCGGGTTTCTCTGTTCAAAGCGGGTTGACAGGTAAAGGCGAGTCCATACATAGGATGGGTGAAGGCGCTGACACCGCCCTTGCGGAGGGCTGCGCATGTGGCGCGCCATAACCCATCGCTGTCGATGATTCAGGCCAGCGCCTCGACCCCTGCCGGCTTGCCGCCGAACTCGTCCATGGCATCCAGCAGCGCGCCCCACAGGTAGTGGGCCGAGGCGCGGTCGCAGAGGATGTGGAAGATCGGCAGGGCGTCCGTGCCGGCGTTGACCAGGATGGCATTCAGGCGCGCCACCGAGGTCTGCGCCACGGCGCCGGGCGGGAAGGCCTCGGCGCGCAGGTCGACGCCGCAGACCTTGGCCAGCAGCTCCGGCAGGTGCGCGCCGGTCAGGGCCAGCCAGGCGTGGCTGTCCTGGCGCGGCAGCAGGTAGCAGGCCTGATCGCTCGCTTGCCAGGCGGGTTCCTCGACGGCGATGCGTGCGCCGCCATCGGCCAGGCTGCCGAGCAGGAAGTACTCGGTCTGCGACAGGCGCAGCACGAGCTCGCCACCGGGCTGGACGCTGGCCTGGTTGGGCGCGTCCGGCAGCTGGTAGCCCTTGCCTTGCAGGTAGCCGGCACTGTCCGCCCCGCGAAAACCCACGCGGGGCAGGTTGCTCAGGTCGATCAGGGCGCAGCGTTGCAGTTGCCCGGTTTCATCACCGGCCGCATGACGGGCGACGAACACACGCTCGCCAATCCGGGTCAGCGCGGCGTTGCCGTAGAGGTCGTGGATCGGGCTGCGCTCGGCATGGTCGTGAAGGGTCAGGTTCATGGTCACAGCTCCTGGCGCCGGGTTTCTGGATCGAAGAATGGCAGTTTCACCACGGTAGCCTGCACCACCTCGCCGCCTTCCACGCGAATCGGAATCTGCATGCCCGGCTCGGCCTGGTCGGCGCCGGCATAGGCCAGGCCGATGATCGCGCCGACGGTCTGCGAATACTCGCAGGAGGTCACGTTGCCGCTGATATCCGGCCCCTTGAGCACCAGGTGGCCTTCCAGCGGCTGGCGGCTGCCCTTGGGCAGGGTGAAGCCGACCAGTTTGCGTTTGAGCGGCTGCGCTTCGAGGATCTCGATGCTGCGTTTGCCGACGAAGAACGGTTTCTTGCGGCCGATGGCCCAGCCCATGTCGATTTCCGCCGGATGGGTCATGCCGTCGGTGTCCTGGCCGATGATCACGTGGCCTTTTTCCAGACGCAGCAGGCGCTGGGTTTCCACGCCGAACGGGCGGATGCCCTCGGCCTCGCCGGCCGCCATCAGGGCATCCCACAGGTGTTCGCCGAAGCGCGCCGGCACGTGGATTTCGTAGCCCAGCTCGCCGACGAACCCGACCCGCAGCAGCCGCGCCGGCACACCGGCAACGTTACCTTCGCGTACGCCGAGGTAGGGGAAACCTGCGGCGGACAGGTCGACGTCCGTGCAGACCTTTTCCAGTACCTGGCGCGACAGCGGCCCGGCCAGATTGACCGCCGCGAAGGCGGCGCTGACGTTGGCGATATCGACGTTCAGGCGCCACTGCGCGTTCCACTTGAGCAGGCTGCGGTAGACGCGATCCACGCCGCTGGTGGTGGCCGACACGTAGAAGTGCTGCTCGCCCAGGCGGCAGGCCACGCCATCGTCGATCACCACGCCATCCTCGGCTGTCATCAGCGCGTAGCGGGTACGGCCGACGGCGAGCTTGCCGAAGCCGAAGGTGTACATGCGCTCCAGCAGTTCGGCGGCATCCGGGCCGCGCACGTCGAGGCCGCCGAGGGTGGAGACGTCGATCAGGCCGACCTTCTCGCGCACCTGGCGGGCTTCGGCCTGCATGCAGGCTTCGCGCTCCTCGGCCTTGCCATAGAACGCCGGGCGCTGCCAGACGCCGGCAGGCATCAGCCTGGCGCCGAGTTCGAGGTGACGGCGATGCATGGCGGTCTGCCGATAGGGGTCGAAGGCGCGCCCGGCGACATGGGCCAGCTTCTCCGCGGCGAACGGCGGGCGCGCGGTGGTCACCCCGGTTTCGCTGACGCTGCGCCCGGTGGCGTCGGCCACCAGGCGCGCCGTGGGTAGCGCCGAGTGGCGGCCCTGGGACGGGCCCATGCCGACGGTGGAGAAGCGCTTGACCAGCTGTACGTCGCGGTAGCCATGGCGGGTGGCGTTGACGATGTCCCTGATCTGCAGGTCTTCGTCGAAGTCGACGAATTCCTTGCCCTGCGGATGAGGGAAGATCGGCCAGGGGAAATTGACCCGGCTGTCGTCCTTGTCCGCGCCTTCCACCGGGGCGCTGTCCAGGCCGAGGTCGGCCAGGGCTTCGGCGGCGGCGCGGCGGCCATCGGCGAGCACCCGCTGCAGGTCGTGGCGACCGTTCACCGAGCCGGCGACGCGGAGGATCTTCGGCAGGTTCTGGATCGAGAACGCCGCGTGTTCGTCGGCGTAGCGCAGGCTGCCGCCGGCCTGGCAGAGCAACTGGTAGACCGGCATGTAGCCGGCGGACATGCACAGCAGGTCGCAGTCGATGTGGATACTGCCGTCGGCGACCTTGCCTCGACTGGCGATGCGCCGCACGTCGACGCGGGCGAGGTGACGCCCGCCCTTGTCGGACAGCGCTTCGTAGACGGTGTGTCCGGCATGGCAAGCGATACCGCGCGCCAGCAGGGTGGTGGCAAGGCCCGGCGTGTCGACGTGCTCGCGCATATCGACTACGGCGGCCACTTCAACGCCCTGCTCGTGCAGGTCGAGGGCGGCCAGGTAGCCGTCGTCGTTGCCGGTCAGCACCACCGCGCGCTGGCCCGGCTTGACCGCGTACAGGCGCATCAGGCGCTGGGCGGCGCTGGTCAGCATCACGCCCGGCAGGTCGTTGTTGCGGAAGATCACCGGCTGGTCGAAGGAGCCGCTGGCGACGATGCACTGTTTCGCGCGCACCTTGTACAGGCGGTTGCCCTGGATCACCGGCAGGTAGTTGTCGGCGAACCAGGCGTTGCACAGCGCTTCATTGAGCACGCGGATATTGCCGTGGCCGTTCACCGCCGCGACCAGTTCTTCGCGCAGGCCCTGGGCGGCATTGCCGTCCACGCCGAAGCGCGCATAGGTCAGCGAACCGCCGAGCAGCGGGCTCTGCTCGATCAGCAGCACCTTGGCGCCACCATTGGCCGCATGCAGGGCGGTGGACAGGCCGGCGGGGCCGGAGCCGATCACCGCCAGGTCGCAGAACAGGTAGGCCTTGTCGTGGTAGGTCGGCTCGAACGTCAGGTCGAGCACGCCGAGGCCGGCCTTCCTGCGGATCAGCGGTTCCCAGCGCTTCCACATGCCCTTGGGCTTGTAGAAGGCGCGGTAGTAGAAGCCCACCGGCATGAATTTGGAGAACCTGCCGAGCAGGGCGTCGCGATCCTTCTCCAGGCTGCCGTTGACGTTCTGCGGGGTGACCTCGAGACCGGCTTCGAGCGGGCATTCGTCGGCCAGCACGTTGGGCTCGTCCGGCAACTGCACCAGGGTGTTGGCGTCCTGGCCGGCCATGGTCAGCGGGCCGCGCGGGCGGTGGTACTTGAACGAACGCGACAGCAGCCAGCGGCCGTCGGCGGCCAGGGCGCTGGCGACGGTGTCGCCGGCGAAACCCTGGCAGGCGCTGCCGTCGAAGCGGAAGGTCAGCGGCTGGTTGCGGTCGATCAACAGCCCCATGGGGGCGGGCAGGCGCTTCATCGGTCGGCCTCCGGGGTGGCGAAATCGACCCGCTGGTCGAACAGTTCACGGGGGTCGAAGGTGCGCAGTATCTCGTCGCTGCCGGTGTGGCGCTCGGCCAGGAACCAGTAGCTCGACGGTGTGTGCAGCCACCATTCGGTGACCACACCGAGGCGGTTCTCGCTGTTGAACACGTAGTCGGCCCATTCGGCGACGCTGCAACTGGCCGGGTCGGGCATGTGCTTGAGTTCGCCGCCGTAGGTGAATTCGCTGATGTTGCGCGGCCCGTTGAGCGGGCACGTCATGATCTTCATTTAACTGGACTCCTTGGCGAGCAAGGTGAAGCTGATCGTTGTCTGTAGGAGCCGGCTTGCCGGCGATCAGGTCTGAAGAGCGCAGTGCCTATTGGATTGATCGCCGGCAAGCCGGCTCCTACGGTCTTAGTGGCTGGCCGCCGTGGCGCCCATTTCGTTGACCTGCTGGAAGCGGCTGAAACGATCCAGGCCGAACGGTGCGATCAGCTCCGGCACCTTGCCGCCGCTGGCCACCAGTTCGGCCATGGTCTTGCCGCAGATCGGCGTGGCCTTGAAGCCCCAGGTGCCCCAGCCGGCGTCGAGGTAGTAACCCTCGATGGGCGACAGGCCCATGATCGGGCTGTAGTCCGGGGTCATGTCGGTGATCCCGGCCCACTGGCGCATCAGCTTGGCGTTGGCCATGAACGGGAACATCTCGATGGCGTGGGCCAGCAGGCTTTCCTTGAGGTCGAGGGTCGAGCGCGTGTTGTACAGCGGGTAGGGGTCGGAACCGCCGCCGAAGACGATCTCGCCACGGCTGGTCTGCTGCACGTAGCAGTGCAGGGCCGAGGAGCTCACCAGCGGGTCGAGGAACGGCTTGAACGGCTGGGTGACCATGGCCTGCAGCGGGTAGGTGTGGATCGGCGCACGGATGCCCAGCTTGTTCAGCAGCAGCGAGCTGGTGCCGGCCACCGCTTGCACCACGCAGCCGCAGGCGATGGTGCCGCGGTTGGTCTGCACCGAGCGGATGCGCCCGTTGTCGACGACGAAGTCCTGCACCTCGGTCAACTGGTGGATTTCCACCCCGCGCTTGGCCGCGCCCTTGGCATAGCCCCAGGCCACGGCGTCGTGGCGGGCGGTGCCGCCGTCGATGTGCCAGAGGCCGGCGAGCACCGGGATATGGCCGGGGTCGAGGTTGAGGCTCGGCACCAGCTCGCGGATCTGCTGGCGGTCGATCATCTCGGTGCGCCCGCCGAAGTGCTTGTTCACTTCGGCGCGCTGGCGGAAGGCGCGCACGGTGGCGTCGGTGTGGGCCAGGGTCAGTTGGCCACGGCCGGAGTACATGATGTTGAAGTCGAACTCGTTGGACAGGTTCTCGAACATCCGCACCGACTCGATGTAGAACTTCACACCCTCGCTGGTCAGGTAGTTGGAGCGGATCACCGCGGTGTTGCGCGCCGTGTTGCCGCCGCCCAGGTAGCCCTTCTCCAGCACCGCGATATTGCTGATGCCGTGGTACCGGGACAGGTAGTAGGCGGTGGCCAGGCCATGGCCGCCGGCGCCGATGATGACCACGTCGTAGGCGGCTTTCAGCTCCTTCGGCGCGGGCAGGTCGACCTCGACGGGGTATTCCGACGACAGGCCGTACTTGAGCAGGGAGAAAGGCATCAGTGCGCCTCCTGGCTGGCCTGCCCGGTCTGCTGACGGGCGGCGAGGACGGTGTTGTGCATGAGCATGGCGATGGTCATGGGGCCGACCCCGCCGGGCACCGGGGTGATGGCCGAGACCAGCGGCAGCGCGGCGTCGAAATCGACGTCGCCGACCAGACGGCTCCTGCCATTTTCCTCGATGCGGTTGATGCCGACGTCGATCACCACCGCGCCGGGCTTGATCCAGCTGGCACCGATCATTCTCGGCCGGCCGACGGCGGCGACGACGATGTCGGCCTGGGCGCAGAGTTTCTCCGGCTCGACGCTACGCGAATGCAGCACGCTGACGCTGCAGTCGGCGGCCAGCAGCAGCGCCGCCATCGGTTTGCCGACGATGTTCGAGCGGCCGACCACCACGGCGTGCTTGCCGGACAGGTCGCCCAGGGTGTCGTGCAGCAGACGCATGCAGCCCGCCGGGGTGCAGGGCGTCAGCACTGGCCGGCCCTGGCTGAGGCCGCCGACGTTCTCGCTGTGGAAGCCATCGACGTCCTTGACCGGGTCGATGGCCTGCAGTACGCGCACTTCGTCGATGTGTTTCGGCAGTGGCAGTTGCACCAGGATGCCGTGCACCGCCGCATCGGCATTCAGTCCGGCCACCACTTCCAGCACCTCCTCGGCACTGGCTTCGGCCGGCAGGCGGTATTCCAGGGAGCGAATACCGACCTCGCCGGCGCGCAGCACCTTGTTGCGCACGTAGACGTGGCTGGCCGGGTCGTCGCCGACCAGCACCACGGCCAGCGCCGGCTCGATGCCCCGGGCCTTGAGCGCGCCGACATCCGCCGCGACTTCGGCGAGCACCCGCGCGGACGTGGCCTTGCCGTCGATCAATGTGCTCATCGGAAGATCACCGTGCGGTCGCCGTTGAGGAATACGCGGTGCTCGGTGTGGTACTTCACCGCCCGCGACAGCGCGACCGTTTCGGTATCGCGGCCAATGGCGACCAGATCGTCAGGCCTCAGGGCGTGATCCACGCGCTGCACTTCCTGCTCAATGATCGGGCCTTCGTCGAGATCCGAGGTGACGTAGTGGGCGGTGGCGCCGATCAGCTTCACGCCGCGCTCGAACGCCTGGTGGTAGGGCTTGGCACCCTTGAAACCGGGCAGGAAGGAGTGATGGATGTTGATCGCCCGGCCAGCCAGCTGCTTGCACAGGTTGTTGGAAAGAATTTGCATGTAGCGCGCCAGCACCACCAGGTCGGTGCCGGTTTCATCGACGATCTTCATCAGCTCGGCTTCCTGCCCGGTCTTGGTGTCCTTGGTCACCGGCAGGTAGATGAAGCGGATGCCCTCGCGCTCGGCCATGGGGCGCAGGTCGAGGTGGTTGGAGACGATGGCGGTGATCTCCATGTTCAACTCGCCCTTCTGGTGGCGATAGAGCAGGTCGGCCAGGCAATGATCGAACTTGCTGACCATCAGCAGTACGCGCATGGGTTTGCTGGTGCTGTAGAGGCCCCAGGTCATGTCGAAGGCGCTGGCCACCGCGGCAAAGCCTTCCTCGATCTTCGCCAGGTCATCCGTCACGCCGGTGTTGAAGCGGAACACCGCACGCATGAAGAAAGTGCTGCTGACCTCGTCGTCGAACTGCGACATCTCGCTGATATAGCACTGATGCTCGGCAAGAAAGGATGCCACCGCGGCGACGATGCCCGACGTGGCCGGGCAACTGATCTTGATCACGTATTGGTTCTGGGCGTGCTGCATGTCGGATCCTCTGAAAGGTCGGCGGCAGGAAATTCTTCATGGATAAATGCAGGGTTCGCCTATGAATATATTTTCTTGTGGCGAATCTAATTTTCTTGATGGTGATTTTTATAAGCGAACAGGTTGTGCGTGTCTATGCCTGATAAGAATTTTTTTATCCTGTGGAGAATCTTTTGCTTGCACGGCGAAGCCCTCGAACGAAATGGGCGAATCGAGGCACGCCAATTGTGTGGCCGGTCGTTGAACCAGGGGTGCAAGGCGAGAGACGACAGGGTCAGTCGACGCGCCGTGGCAGTTCGAGGCTGGCCAGCAGGCCACCTCCCGGACGTGGCGAGAGCACGAGGCTGCCGCCGTGGGCGCTGGCGATGCTGCGCGCGATGCTCAGGCCCAGCCCGTAGCCGGTGTTGCTGACGGCACGGGCTTCGTCCTGGCGATAGAAGGGTTCCATGACCCGGTCGAGCAGGGCCTCGGGAATACCGGGGCCACGGTCGCCGATGCGGATCAGCAGGCGTTCGGGATTGTCCCTGACTTCGATATCGATGGAGCCACCGGCATGGTGTACGGCATTTTCGAGGAGGTTCTGCAGGCAGCGGCGCAAGCCGCTGGCATGGGCGTTCAAGGGCCGGGAACTGCCGGACAGAGAGACCCGGGCCCCGAGGTCGTCGAAGTCGGCCTGCAGAGCCTGCAGCAGGGCATCGATATCGACGGGCTCGCTGGCGTGCTCGAGTTCGCCGCTGCGCAGGAATTCCAGGCTGGTCGAGATCATCTCTTCCATGTGCTGCAGGTCGGTGCGAAAACGTTCCCGGGTCAGTTCGTCGCCGAGCAGTTCGGTGCGCAGGCGCAGGCGGGTGATCGGCGTGCGCAGGTCGTGGGAGACCGCGGCGAAGAAGCGCGTGCGCTCGGCGATGCTCTCGATCACCCGATGTTGCATGGCGTTGAAGGCCTGGGCTGCCTGGCGTACTTCCTGGGGGCCATCGAGAGGCAGCGGCGGCCGGTGGATATCGTGACCGAGGGCTTCGGCGGCTCCCGCCATCTGCTTCAATGGACGCAGGGCCAGGCGTACGGCGAGCAGCGCGATCAGCAGCACCACCAGGATGCGCAGCAGGTAGATGCGCAGGGCGTAGTCGAGTAGCAGGGACAGCGGCGGGGTGTTGGTCCAGCCCTGCTCCTCGGTGGCCTCGATATACAGCTCGCGACCGCTGGGCAGTTGCAGTTCCACGAGAAAGCGGCCACGTACCGGTGCCGTTCCGAACAGCACGGGCAGACTGGCGGGATGCTCATCCGGGTCGAGTACTTCCAGGCGCAGCAGATTCAGGTCGACAGGTTGGCCGGTGCGTTCCTCTATCACCTCGCGCAGCAGCGTCTCGCGATTGCGGTCGGCTTCAGCCAGGGGCTTACCGACCGGGGGCTTGGTATCGAGCAGGCGGAAGTCCGCGGACTGCAGACTCTGCAGCAACTGCTCGGCCTGTCCGGGAGCGCGCTGGTCGAGCAACAGCAGGTCGGCCAGGCGTCCCGCCAGCAGGCGGGTGGGGATTTCCAGTACCTGGCCGTGGCGAACCTCGTACCAGATGCTGCTGGTCAGCACCTGGGCCGCGATCAGGCCGGCCACCAGAATGATCACCAGACGGCCATAGAGCGCGTCGGGCCAGAACCATTTCATGTCTGTTCCACCGCATCGACGGTCAGGGCATAGCCCTCGTTGCGCACGGTGCGGATCAGCCTCGGCTGGCGCGGGTTGTCTTCCAGGTGCTGGCGCAGGCGGCTGATGCAGACGTCGATGCTGCGGTCGAAGGGCGCGCGCTCCTTGTCGAACGTATGGCAGAGCAGGAAGTCGCGGCTAAGTGGCCGGTTGGGGTGTTGCAGCAGCAGGCGCAGCACGCGGAAGTCGGAGTTGCCGAGGCTGATCACCAGGCCGTCCTGCGAGCGCAACTGGCGAGTGGTGGTGTCCAGGCGCCAACCGGCGAAGCGCAGCACGCTGGCTGCGTCGAGGCGGGCGCGATCCGGAAAGCTCTGGGTGCGGCGCAGTACCACCTTGATCCGCGCCAGCAGCTCGCGGGGGTCGAAGGGTTTGGCCAGGTAGTCGTCGGCACCCATTTCCAGGCCGACGATGCGGTCGACCAGGGTGCCGCGGGCGGTGAGCATGATCACCGGGGTATTGCTGCGCACGCGCAGTTCGCGGCACAGGCTCAGGCCATCCTCGCCGGGCAGCATCAGGTCGAGCACCACCAGATCGATCAGGCGTTCTTCCAGACGTTTGCGCATCTCCTGACCCTGGCTGGCGGTGGAGGTCAGGTAGCCGGCCTCGCCCAGGTAAGTACACAGCAGCTGACGGATTTCGGGATCGTCGTCGACGATCAGGATGTGATCCGCTTTGGACATCGGCGAACACCTGCAGGGAGGAAAGGGCACCATACACCGCCGTCGGCGGGCAAATGTAATGGATTGTGTTGGAGTGGCATTTGCCGGGACGAGCGATACATCTGCATGGGCAGGGCAGCGGAAGGCACTCGATAGAATTCCAGTAATACAAATACGACTGATTGTATTTAAGGAGTTCCGATGTCCCAAGCCCCTTCGCCGTCGACGCTGCGTCTCGGCAGAACCCTGGCCCCGGCCTTCGGCGCCATGCTCGGCGTGTGCGCGCTGCCGGCGCTGGCCGACAGCGCGGTGATCGATCTGCCGGGTACCCAGGTGACCGGCGAGCGTGCGACCTACAAGCGCGACGAGGCCTCGTCGGCGAAGATCGCCACGCCACTGCTGGACGCTCCACAGAGCGTCAACGTGGTGCCGCGCGAGGTGCTGGAGGAGCAGAACGCGCAGACCCTGCAGGAGGTGCTGCGCAACGTACCGGGGATTACCTTCATGTCCGGCGAGGGCAACCTGGGCTGGGGCGACCTGTTCTCCATTCGCGGTTTTTCTTCCGAGCAGAGCCTGACCGTCGACGGCGTGCGCGACGCCGGCATGAGCAGCCGCACCGACACCTTCAACCTGGAACAGGCCGAGGTCTACAAGGGTACCGGTTCGGTGGAGTCCGGCGTTTCCGCCATCGGCGGCAGCGTCAACCTGGTGAGCAAGCGCGCCCACCTGGGCGATGCCGGCAAGTTGTCCGCCGGTATCGGCACGGACAACTACAAGCGCCTGAGCGCCGACATCAACCGCGAGATCAATGACACCAGCGCCGTGCGCATCAACCTGATGAAGCACTACAACGCGGTAGCCGAGCGCGACGAGGTGGATTACGACCGCTGGGGCCTGGCCACTTCCTTCGGCTTCGGCTTGAATACCGACACGCGCCTGTGGCTCGACGTTTTCTACCAGAAGGACGACAACACCCCGGACGGCGGTGTGCCGATCCAGCGCGGCAGCAACGGCAAGCGCATGCCGGGCGTCTCCCGCGATGCCTGGTATGGCGATTCCAGCCTTTATACCCAGCAGAGCGAAACCCGTTCGCTGACCGGATTGGTCGAGCATGACTTCAACGACAGCACGACCCTGAGCAACCAGCTGCGCTGGCAGCAGACCGACAACTGGGCAGTGCTCTCGCCCGCGCGTTTCGTCGCCGCCAACGCCGATGGCAGCCGCACCTGCAGCGGTACCCGTTGCGCCAGCCTCGGCTATGTCGGCGTCGGGCCGCTCAGCTCGATCAATGGGGTCGATGCCTACACCGACTACGCCAACAGCGGCGACACCCGCTATGCCTACCTGCGTGGCAGCGATTTCGGCCTGTCCAAGCGCTACACCATCATCGACAACCAGACCGACCTGAGCTTCACCTTCGACACCGGCGGCATCGGCCACCAGGCAGTGGCCGGTCTGGAGCTGTACAAGGAAACCTACGCCGGCCTGCACAAGGGCATGAAGGTACCGGACGGTGACCTGTTCTTCGACATCAGCGATCCGGCCCACAGCTTCGCCTCCACCCATGCGCGCAAGGGTTATGGCGAAGCGGCCACCGAGGTCAAGGATGCCGGCCTGTACCTCTCCGATACCCTGACCCTGGACGAGCGGTGGCAGTTGCTGCTGTCGCTGCGCTACGACCGCTGGAAGGTCAGCACGGAGAGCGGTGGCAGCGAGACGAGCCGGCGCGACGACACCTTCGGCGGGCGTGCCGGGCTGGTCTACAAGCCGTTGCCCAATGGCAGCATCTACCTGTCCTACAGTGAAGCGGCGCAGCCATCGGCGATCGGTGCCAGCACCAATAACCAGGTGTATGGCGCGGCCAGCACGGCGGACTATGAGCCGGCCAAATCGCGCACCTACGAACTGGGCAGCAAGTGGGAACTGCTGGATGAGCGCCTGGGGCTGACCGCCGCGCTGTTCCGTACCGAGCTGGACGACAGTTGGGAGTACGCCGAAGGCGAAGCCGCGGCGGTGCGTGCGCTGCCGGCCAAGCGGGTCGACGGTATCGAACTGGGCCTGCAGGGCGAGCTGACGTCGAAGTGGTCGGCCTATGCCGGCTTCGCGGCGATGAAGAGCCGCCAGACCAAGGGCGTGAACAAGGGCGAGGAAGCCAAGAACGTTCCCGACCTGACCGCCAACCTGTGGACGACCTACGACCTCAGCGACGACCTCAGCCTCAGCTACGGCGCCAACTACGTCGGTCGCCGCCGCTACAGCGACAATAAATACGTCGGCGGCCTGAACAACAACAGCAGTTACGCCGACGGCCCGTCGGGCGTGGCCGCCATCTACACCCGCGACGGCGAGAAGGCGCCGGGCTACTGGCTGCATAGCGTGGCCGCACGCTACCGGGTGGATCGGAGCACCACGCTCAACCTCAATGTCGAGAACCTGTTCAACACCTTCTACTACAGCCGCATCGGCGCCTCGCTGGACGGCTTCCAGCTCTATGGTGTGCCAGGTGCCGGACGCACCCTGACGGCCAGCGTCGATTACAGCTTCTGATGCTGATCGAGATCGAAGCGCTGCTCGAGACGGCGGAACTGGCCGCATTGCGCCAGCAATTGCTGGCGCAGGACTGGGTCGATGGCCAGGTCACCGCCGGTGTGCAGTCGGCCAGGGTCAAGGCCAACCGGCAGCTGCCGGAGGACAACCTCATCGGCCGCCAGCTCGGCGAGCTGATCCTGCGCCGGCTATCGGACAACGCCCTGTTCATGTCCGCCGCCCTGCCCAAGCGCATCTACCCGCCGCTGTTCAACCGCTATGGCGATGGCGAGGCGTTCGGCTTTCATGTCGACAACGCCGTGCGCGGCATCAAGGGCGTGCGCGAGCGCGTGCGCACCGACCTGTCGGCGACGCTGTTCCTGGCCGAGCCGCAGAGCTACGACGGTGGCGAGCTGGTGATCCGCGACACCTTCGGCGAACGCCGGGTCAAGCTACCGGCCGGGCACCTGGTGCTGTACCCCGGCAGCAGCCTGCATCGCGTCGAACCGGTGAGCCGCGGTGAGCGCCTGGCCTCGTTCTTCTGGATCGAGAGCCTGGTGCGCGAGGACAGCCAGCGGCAGATGCTGCTGGACATGGACGTGGCCATCCAGCGCCTCACCGTGCAGGGCGCCGACGAGCAATCGCTGCTGGAACTCACCGGCGTCTACCACAACCTGCTCCGTCGTTGGAGCGATACCTGATCACGTCATTGGAGAATTTCTTCGTGAATACCCGCTTCCTGCGTCGCGCCATCGCGTTGCCCATCGTCTTGCTGGCCGCCTGGCTGGGTCTGCTCGGCTCCGCCCATGCGGTCGAAGTCACCGACGTGCTCGGGCGCAAGGTCGAAGTACCCAGCGAGCCCAAGCGCGTGGTGTTGGGTGAAGGACGACTGTTCTTCGCCCTGGCCCTGCTCGACCGCGAGGCGCCGTTCCAACGGGTGGTCGGCTGGCAGAACGACATGCGCCTGCTCGATCCGCACACCTATGAAGTCTATGCCAGGCAGTACCCGGCCATCGCCGATATCCCGCTGATCGGCCAGGCCTCGGAGCAGAGCGTCAGCGTCGAGCAGATCCTGTCCCTGAAACCGGATCTGGCGGTGTTCAGCATCGCCGGCGAAGGCCCGACCCAGCACAGCCCGGTGGCCGACCTGCTGATCAAGGCCGGGATTCCGGTATTGTTCATCGATTTTCGCGTGCACCCGATCAAGAACACCCGCGTCAGCCTGGAAGCGCTCGGTCGCGTGCTGGGGCGTGAGACCGAGGCCCGGCAATACCTGAGCTTCTACGACCGCCATCTGGCGCGGATCACCGACGGCGTGGCGCAGATCCCACAGGCCGAGCGGCCCAAGGTGTTCCTCGAACTGCTGGCCGGCGTCTGGCAGGCGCCGGGCCACACCACCGGCAAGAGCGGGCTGGGTAGCGTGGTGGAGGCCGTCGGCGGGCGCAATATCGCCGCGGGCGTGGTGCCCGGTGCGCTCGGCGATGTCAGCGTGGAATACGTGCTGACCGCCGACCCGGATATCTACATCGCCACCGGCAATCGCAACCCCGGGGTGTTGCTCGGCGCGGGAGTGGACGAGCAGACCGCGCGTGACAGCCTGGCGAAGATCACGGCGCGTCCGGAATTCGCGCCACTGCGACCGATCCAGGCGGGGCAGGCCCACGGCCTGTGGCATGACTTCTACAACTCGCCGTTCAACATCCTGGCGATCGAGGCGATGGCGCGCTGGATCCATCCCGAGCGGTTCGCCGATCTCGACCCCCTGGCGACCATGGCCGAGGTCAACGGCTTCCTCGCCGTCGGTCTCGACGGGCATTACTGGATCGACGCCAAGCCGTGAACGCTTCCGTGCAAGACCTCGCTGTACCTACCCTGCAGCAGGCCAC
This sequence comes from Phytopseudomonas daroniae, assembly GCF_004327285.1. Classification (GTDB taxonomy): domain Bacteria; phylum Pseudomonadota; class Gammaproteobacteria; order Pseudomonadales; family Pseudomonadaceae; genus Aquipseudomonas; species Aquipseudomonas daroniae. The sequence goes on along the minus strand of NZ_QJUI01000022.1, from coordinate 58,592 downwards.
CCGGAACTATCGATACCTGCTGCTGCGCCGCTGTGCGCTGGTGGCCTTGCTCGGCCTGTTGCTGCTGGCCAGCGTGCTCGCCGACCTGGCCAGCGGCTCCTCGGGCATGACCCTTGGCCAACTGCTGGCCGGCATACTCGAGCCGGACTCGCTGAGCGCTACCGAACGGGTGATCATCTGGAACGTGCGCCTGCCCTATGCGCTGATGGCGGTGCTGGTTGGCGCGGCGTTGTCACTGGCGGGGGCGGAGATGCAGGCGATCCTCGACAATCCGCTGGCCAGCCCCTTTACCCTGGGCGTGTCCTCGGCGGCAGCGCTCGGCGCCTCGCTGGCGATCGCCTATCCCTTGAGCATCGGCTGGCTGGCGCCGAGCGCGCAGGTGACGGTGGCGGCGTTCGTCTGCGCCTGCCTGTCGGTGCTGCTCCTGCAGGCCATGTCGCGGCTGCGCGGCGCCGGTACGGAGAGTCTGGTGCTGTTCGGCATCGCCCTGGTGTTCAGTTGCAACGCGCTGGTCTCGCTGCTGCAATTGCTGGCCACCGAGGACGTGCTGCAGCAACTGGTGTTCTGGACGCTGGGCAGTCTGGCCCGCGCCGACTGGGAGAAGCTCGGCATTCTCGCCGTGGTGCTGGCGCTGCTGCTGCCGTTCTCGCTGCGCGCCGCGCCGGCCATGACCCTGCTGCGCATGGGCGAGGATCGGGCGCGCAGCTTCGGCGTCGACGTGCGCCGGCTGCGCTATGCCTCGCTGCTGCGCATCAGCCTGCTGGCGGCGACGGCGGTGGCCTTCGTCGGCACCATCGGTTTCGTCGGCCTGGTCGGGCCACACATGGCGCGCCTGCTGGTCGGCGAGGATCAACGCTTCCTGCTGCCGGCCAGCGCCCTGGTCGGTGCCTTGCTGCTGTCGCTGTCGTCGATCGCCAGCAAACTGATCCTGCCCGGCGTCATCGTGCCGGTCGGCATCGTCACCGCTCTGGTCGGTGTACCGGTTTTCGTGGTGCTGGTGTTCCGCCGCGGGAGGCGCCTGTGAACCTGAAAGTGGAGGATATCGAGGTCGCCTATGGCCGCCGCACGGTCATTCGCGGCTTGTCGCTGCCCGAGTTGCCGGCCGGCAGCCTGGTGGCCCTGGTCGGCCCCAATGGCGCCGGCAAGTCCACGCTGCTGCGCGCCCTGGCCGGGCTGGAGCGCATGCGCGGCCGGCTCAGCCTCGGGGAGCGCGACCTGACCACTCTGGCACCCGCCGACCGTGCCCGTCTGCTGGCCTACATGCCGCAGCAACTGCCGCCAGGTATCGCCCTGGGCGTGCTGGAGAGCGTGGTGGCCGCCTTGCGCGTCGGTGGCGAGGGCGACGTGCTGCGCGCGGCTTTCACGGCGTTGGCACGGATCGGTATCGAGGACTTGGCCGAACATTCGTTGGATAGCCTGTCCGGCGGCCAGCGCCAGCTGGTTTCGCTGGCCCAGTTGATTGCCCGACGGCCCCAGGTGCTGTTGCTGGATGAGCCCACCAGCGCACTCGACCTGCATTACCAGGTGCGGGTGATGGATTGTGTGCGTGAACGGGTGCGCGAGCATCGCCTGATGGCGCTGGCGGTGCTGCACGATATCAACCTGGCGGCTGCCTGCGCGGACTTTCTGGTGGTGCTGCACGGCGGTAGGCTCTACGCCAGCGGCGCGCCCGAGGAGGTTCTCACGCCACGTTTGCTGGCCGATGTGTATGGGGTCGAGGCCCGTGTCGAGCGCTGTTCCCGCGGGCGCCTGCAGGTGCTGGTCGATCGCGCCCTGGCACCGCTCGAGCGCAGAGCGGTGCAGCGTTCGGATGAGCCCTCAGGTGCAGGCGGCCATTAGCAGGCTGTTGAAAAACTACCTGCGTTGCCTCGCCGACGTTTTTCAGCGGCCTGTTAGTGCCCAGGCGGAGCGGGGAGCATGATCGCAACTCCCTGTCCGCTTGTTCCTCGTGGTTGCCGATTCGGGATCGGCGCTCATTCTTTGCCGTAGTTCATGATCGACAGCAGGCGGATCGGTACCTGGATCAGCTGTTCCGGGCCGTGAGGGACTTCGGCATCGAAGGTCAGGCTGTCGCCGGCCTGCATGGCATAGAGCTGGTTGCCATGGCGATAGACCAGTTCGCCTTCGAGCAGGTGCAGGAATTCGGTGCCCGGATGGGAGAAGGTGGGAAACTCTTCGCTGGCATCGTCCATGCTGACCATATAGGCCTCGAAGCTCTTCTTCGGCCCGCGAGTATGGTTCAGCAGGTGATAGGTATGGCCTTTCTCGGTGCCACGGCGCACCACTTCCAGGCCTTCATCGGACTTCACCAGCAGCGCGCCGCTGCCTTGCTGATCGTATTGGCTGAACAGCTTGGACATCGGCATGCCCAGTACATCGCACAGTCGGCTCAGGGTATCGAGGCTGGTGGATACCTGGGCGTTTTCGATCTTGCTGAGCATGCCCTGGCTGATGCCAGCGATGCGCGCGACTTCGGCGATCTTCAGTTCTTGGGCCTGGCGCTGGCGGCGAATCTGCATACCCAGGTATTGCTCGAGTTTCAGGCGGGGCGGGATCTCTGTGGTTTTGCTCATGCACGGCCATTTTCTATTCGTGAATAATAAATTCGCACCGGGAATGATCAGGCTGCTTTGCAATGGTGCACGCCGGGGGTGTGAATTTCCTGCTATGAAAGCATTTTTCCTCTACGGATAGAAGAAAACCCGCACGACAGCAGGCTTGCGCCCGTTGTGCTCAAGATTGGCAAGTTGATTGCATTCTTGTTGGGAAAGTTAATTTCCCAGTTGGAATAATCATCGAGTCGACAGGAGGCGCATGATGTTGCCAAGTGAAACCCAGCGGGTCATCGAGAAACACGCGATCAAGTACGTGCTCGCTCAGTTCGTGGATATCCATGGTTCGGCCAAGACCAAGTCGGTGCCTGTGTCGGGCCTCGAAGCAGTGGCGGAAGCTGGGGCTGGGTTCGCTGGCTTCGCCATCTGCGGCATGGGCATGGAGCCACACGGCCCGGATTTCATGGCCCGTGGCGACCTGTCGTCACTGACGCCGGTACCCTGGCAGCCGGGCTATGGCCGCGTGGTGTGCATCGGTCATGTGGATGGCAAACCCTGGCCCTACGACAGCCGCTATGTACTGCAACAACAGGTGCAGCGCCTGGCTGATCGCGGCTGGACGCTGAACACCGGGCTGGAGCCGGAATTCAGCCTGTTCAAGCGTGGCGAGAACGGTGCACTGCAACTGGTCGACGTCAGCGACAACCTCGACAAGCCTTGCTACGACTACAAGGGCCTGTCGCGCTCCCGCGAGTTTCTCGAGCGCCTCACCGAGGCGCTGCAGCCGGTCGGGTTCGACATCTATCAGATCGATCACGAGGACGCCAACGGCCAGTTCGAGATCAACTACACCTACAGCGACGCCATGGAGTCGGCGGATCGCTTCACCTTCTTCCGCATGGCCGCCGGCGAGATCGCCAGCGACATGGGCATGGTCTGCTCGTTCATGCCCAAGCCGGATCCGAAGCGCGCCGGCAACGGCATGCATTTCCACCTGTCCATCGCCAGCGCAGAGAACAAGAACCTGTTCCATGACGCCAGCGACCCGAGCGGTATGGGCCTGTCCAAGCTTGCCTACCACTTCGCCGCCGGCCTGCTGGCCCATGGCCCGGCGTTGTGCGCCTTCGCCGCGCCGACAGTGAACTCCTACAAGCGTCTGGTGGTAGGCAATTCCCTGTCGGGTGCCACCTGGGCGCCAGCTTTCATCGCTTTCGGTGCCAACAACCGCTCGGCCATGGTGCGCGTGCCCTATGGCCGCCTGGAGTTCCGCCTGCCGGATGCCGGCTGCAACCCCTATCTGGTCAGCGCCGCGATCATCGCCGCCGGCCTGGACGGCATCGACCGCAAGCTGGAAGTCGACAACGTGTGCAACGAGAACCTCTACACGCTGAGCCTGGAGGAGATCGCTGCACGTGGCATCAAGACCCTGCCGCAGTCGCTCAAGGAAGCCTGCGATGCCCTCGAAGCCGACTCGCTGTTCGCCGAGGTGCTGGGCCCGCAAATCGTCGGTGAGTTCATCAAGCTCAAGCGCATGGAGTGGGTGGAGTACAGCCGCCACGTCTCCGATTGGGAGATCAAGCGCTACACCGAATTCTTCTAGAGCTGCAAGCCACAAGCTTCAAGCTGCAAGCAAGAACGCTTCGTGGTCTTTCACATTCATTTGTATCAACCCGGTCAGCTTGCAGCTTGCGGCTTTCCGAACGAAGTGAGGCTGCCTTTATGTGTGGAATCGTGGGGCTTTACCTGAAAAATCCGCAGCTGGAATCGCAGCTCGGCAAGCTGTTCGAACCGATGCTCGAAGCCATGACCGACCGTGGCCCGGACAGCGCCGGCTTCGCCATCTATGGCGATGAAGTGACCGATGGCTGGGTCAAGCTGACCCTGCAGGCGACCAGCGAAGGCTATGACTTCAAGGCACTGGTTGCCGCCTTGCAGGACAAGCTCGACGCCGAACTGGACTGGTTCCAGAACGCCAGCGCCATGGTGTTGAAGATCAAGGCCGAAGAGCCCGTGGTGCGTGCCGCGCTGACCGAACTGGCGCCCAGCGTGCGCATCATGAGCGCCGGGCAGAGCATCGAGATCCTCAAGGGCATGGGCTTGCCCAGGGAAATTTCCGAGCGTTTCGGCCTGGCCTCGATGAAGGGCAGCCACATCATCGGCCACACCCGCATGGCCACCGAAAGTGCGGTGACCATGGAAGGCAGCCACCCGTTCTCCACCGGTGCCGACCTGTGCCTGGTGCATAACGGCTCGCTGTCCAACCACTTTCGCCTGCGTCAGGAACTGCGCCGCGAAGGCATCCATTTCGAAACCGAGAACGACACCGAAGTCGCCGCCGGTTACCTGGCCTGGCGTCTGCAGCAGGGCGATTCCCTGAAACAGGCCCTGGATCATTCACTGGAGGCCCTCGACGGCTTCTTCACCTTCGCCATCGGCACCCGCAACGGCTTCGCGGTGATCCGCGATCCGATCGCCTGCAAGCCGGCGATCCTCGCCGAGACCGATGACTACGTCGCCATGGCGTCGGAATACCAGGCGCTGTCCAGCCTGCCGGGTATCGACAAGGCCAAGGTCTGGGAGCCCGTTCCCGCCACCCTGTACATCTGGGAACGTAAGAAGGAGCACGCAGCATGAAAACCATCGATCTTTCCAGCGCCAGCGTGCGTGACCTCAACCAGGCTCTGCATGACCAGGCCAAGGCCGTCATCGATCGCGAATGGCTGGTGACCCATCCCAACGGCGCCCACAACCTGGCGGTCGGCGTCAACGAAGCCATTTCCATCGATATCCAGGGACATGCCGGTTACTACTGCGCAGGCATGAACCAGAAAGCCTCGGTCACCGTGCACGGCAACGTCGGCGTGGGCTGCGCCGAGAACATGATGAGCGGCTATGTGCGCGTCAAAGGCAGCGCCTCCCAGGCGGCCGGCGCCACGGCTCATGGCGGCCTGCTGGTGATCGAAGGCGACGCCGGCGCGCGTTGCGGCATCTCCATGAAGGGCATCGACATCGTGGTCGGCGGCAGCATCGGCCACATGAGCTGCTTCATGGGTCAGGCGGGCAGGTTGGTGGTCTGTGGGGACGCTGGCGATGCGCTGGGCGACTCGCTGTATGAAACCAGGATCTTCGTCAAAGGCAGCGTCGAGTCGCTGGGTTCCGACTGCATCGAGAAAGAGATGCGCGCCGAACATATCGAAGAGCTGCAGGCGCTGCTCAATCGCGCCGGCTTCAAAGAGAACGCCGCCGATTTCAAACGCTACGGCTCGGCCCGCCAGCTGTACAACTTCAAAGTCGATAACGCCTCCGCGTACTGATCAGGAGCATCATCATGAGTGACAAACAACCTCCAGTACTGCGCGAGTCGGCCACCTTCGATCGCCTGACCATCCAGGAAATCCAGCGCGCCGCCGAGACCGGTATCTATGACATCCGCGGTGGCGGTACCAAGCGCAAGCTGCCGCACTTCGACGACCTGCTGCTGCTCGGTGCCAGCGTGTCGCGCTACCCGCTGGAAGGCTACCGCGAGAAATGCGGCACCGATGTCGTCCTCGGCAACCGTTTCGCCAAGAAGCCGCTGCACCTGAAGATCCCGGTGACCATCGCCGGCATGAGCTTCGGCGCGCTGTCGGCCAATGCCAAGGAGGCCCTCGGTCGTGGCGCCAGCATCGCCGGCACCAGCACCACCACTGGCGATGGCGGCATGACTCCGGAAGAGCGCGGCCAGTCCCAGCATCTGGTCTATCAGTACCTGCCGTCGCGCTACGGCATGAACCCCGACGACCTGCGCAAGGCGGATGCCATCGAGATCGTCCTTGGCCAGGGCGCCAAGCCGGGCGGCGGTGGCATGCTGCTGGGCATGAAGGTCACCGAGCGCGTCGCCGGCATGCGTACCCTGCCGATCGGCGTGGATCAGCGCAGCGCCTGCCGCCACCCGGACTGGACGGGGCCGGACGATCTGGCGATCAAGATTGCCGAACTGCGCGAAATCACCGACTGGGAAAAACCCATCTACGTGAAGATCGGCGCCAGCCGCCCTTACTACGACGTCAAGCTGGCGGTGAAGGCCGGTGCCGACGTGATCGTCCTCGACGGTATGCAGGGCGGCACTGCAGCGACCCAGGAAGTGTTCATCGAGCACGTCGGTATCCCGATTCTGCCGGCCATTCCGCAGGCCGTGCAGGCGCTGCAGGAAATGGGCATGCACCGCAAGGTTCAGCTGATCGTCTCCGGTGGCATCCGCAACGGTGCCGACGTGGCCAAGGCCATGGCGCTGGGCGCCGACGCGGTGGCCATCGGTACCGCCGCGCTGATCGCCCTGGGCGACAATCACCCACGCCTGGACGAGGAGCTGAAGCAGATCGGTTCCGCTGCCGGCTTCTACGACGACTGGCAGAACGGCCGCGACCCGGCGGGTATCACCACCCAGGATCCGGAGCTGGCCAAGCGCCTCGAGCCGGTCGCCGCTGGCCGTCGTCTGGCCAACTACCTGCGCGTGCTGGTACTGGAAGCGCAGACCATGGCCCGCGCCTGCGGCAAGTCGCACCTGCACAACCTCGATCCCGAGGATCTGGTGGCCCTGACCGTCGAATCCGCGGCCATGGCCCGGGTACCGCTGGCCGGCACCAACTGGGTGCCAGGGCAGGGGTACTGATAGCCACCCGTCAGCCGGCTTCTCCCTGCGGGACAGGCCGGCTTTCGGCGCATTGGAAGGGAATTCGAATGACTGCATCCTGGGCCTGGATGACACTGCTCGCCGCCGGCATCTGCGAAGTGATGTACGCCTCCGCCATTCCCCGTACCCAAGGCTTCACGCGGCTTTGGCCGAGCCTTTACTGCATTTTCTTCATCGCGCTCAGCATGTACCTGCTGGTGCTTGCGGCCCGCTACCTGCCCATGGGAACCGCCTACGCCGTGTGGGTCGGTATCGGTGCGGTCGGTACGGCGATCTACGGCATTGTCTATCTCAATGAACCGGCCACCCTGGCGCGGCTCGTTTGCCTGGTGCTGATCATCTGCGGGGTGGCTGGCCTGAAGTTGTTCAGCCCGGTGGGCTGAAACCCACCACAGCCGTAGGATGGGTGAAACCCATCAATTGCCGATGGGTTGCACCTACGCGGCCCGACCCATCCTACGTCCTCTAAAGGGCAAAAGAAGGCAAAAGCAGCCGGTCGGTGACTCGCGTTGAACCATGGATCACGGCCTTCGGCCCCGGATTACGCCTGCGGCTAATCCAGGCTACGTTCTAAAACCCATCCTACGTCCTCCGAAATCGCAATGGGGGATAAAAAGAGCGTCAGAGATGGTGGACGGATGAAGCGTCGTCCACCCGACTGGGCGCTATCGCCCCCAGTTGCATGTTCACGCTGGTGCAACAGATCGTGAGCGCCGCCGGTCGTTACTGTTATGGCTCGCAGGTGTGCCTGCGCCTGTGTCGGTGCGTACGATGCGTGGGTAACGTGGCGAAGGGCTGGTGGTTCACGAAGGGCGGGGGCGAGAGAGGGATGACCGGCGGTTGCCGCCGGTCGAAGGGTCACTTCAGTTTGTCGAGTTCTTCGTCCGGCAGCGCGTAGCTGTGCTTCTCGTGAATGATGGTCGCGATCAGGGCATAGAGGCTGACGGCAGCGACCAGAAGGCTGATGAAAACCAGGATGGCGGGCTTGTCGGCGAAGGTGAATACGGCGCTGGCACCTTCATAGGTGGTGATGCTCATGGCGATACTCCTTGAGATGAGCCGGCCGCCCTCGCGGCCGGCTGGGGGTCATTTGGCCGTAGCGGTGGTCAGTGGCGGTTGTGCGGCGTCAGAGCCACCGCCAACGGTGGTGCTTGGCCCGTACATGCTGTTCCACTCCGGATAGGCCTGGGCCGGTACTTCGGTCAGGTCGAGACCGCGTTCTTCGGCATGGGCCGGGACGCGCAGGATGCCGGCTTTCTTGAGTGCGTAGGAAATACCGTAGCCGGGGATGAAGCCCAGCGCCGCCATCACCAGGGCGCCGCCCAGTTGGCCGAAGAAGCTGATTTCCGGCATGCCGTTCACGTTCGGATAACCGGCGAGGAAGATGCCGCTGATCACCAGACCGGCGAAGCCACCGAAGCCGTGCACCGCGAAGGCACCGACGGCGTCGTCCAGCCTGAATTTGAGCAGCATGTTGTTGACCAGCGGCGCCATGGCCGATACGCCCATGCCGATCAGGTAGGCCAGCCCGGGGTGGTAGAGATCCAGGCCGGGCGCGACCGAAATGATGCCGACCAGGCCGCCGGACATCATCCAGTAGGGTTCGCGGGTGGTCAGGTAGGCGCCGATCAGGCCGCCGGCGAAGCCCATCAGGGTGTTGAAGGAGAAGGCGGAGAGGTTGGTCGGCTGACCGTAGATGTTGATCCATTGGGCGCCGGAGTTGTAGATGATGCAGCCGCCGAGGAAGCCGAAGAAGCCGACGATGATCAGCATCAGGCCGACCACGCTCATCGGCATGCTGTGGCCGACGATGGCGTTGGCGCTGCCGTCCGGGTTGAAGCGGCCGATGCGTGCACCGAGATTGATCAGTACGCCAAGGGCGAAGAAGCCGGCGATCATGTGCACCACACCCGCTGCGCCGACGTCATGGTAGCCCCATTTGACGGTCAGCCAGCCTTCCGGATGCCAGCCCCAGGCGGCGGCCAGCAGCCAGAGAAAGCCGCCGAGCACGATGGTCATGATGATGAATGCGCTCATCCGCGCACGCTCGATGATCGCGCCCGAGAGAATCGATCCGGTGGTGGCGGCGAACAGCGCGAACGCGCCCCAGAAGATGCCGGTGGCGTTGTCCTGGATGTTCGGGCCCATGGCCTGGCTCCACGGCATGCCATCCATCAGGGCGTCCATGCGCGGTACCAGGCCATCGGGGAAGGCGTTGTAGACCGCCCAGCCGAGCAGGAACACGCTGGGTACGATGAAGCCGAACGCGAGGATGTTCTTCACGCCCGCGGCCAGGGCGTTCTTCAGGCGCGAGGCGCCAATTTCATAAGACAGAAAACCTGCGTGGATGCAGATCATCAGTGCGGTACACCACCAATAGAACATTTCCATGTTCAGGGTATTGGTCATTTCGATCAGGGCCTGCAGCTCTTCGAGCGTAGGCGTTTTCTGTTCTTCCATCACTGAATCCTCGAAAGCGGTTTATTGGAATTAAGTGGTGCGCAGGCAGGTCGAGTCGAAGCATGTTTTATGGCCTGCCATCCCTGGCGGCCCCCTTAGGGCCGTCGCAAGCGACGTTAAAAAGGCTTCCAGCCATTTTTATTTCTGATAAACAAAGTTTCTTATTGGGAAAGCAATGAATGTGCCAGGGCTAAAGGGCTCTAGCCCTTGCTGTCTATGGCGTTGACGGGTTTGCAGTGCCCTTTTTTTGTTCACGTTCAGTGGCCAGCGCCTGAAGTTGGTTCGCCCGAGCGTTCCTTCTGCAACATGCCCTGGATCTGCTGCACCGAGTCCTGGGTGCGCCGCGCCAGATTGCGCACCTCATCGGCGACCACGGCGAAGCCACGGCCCTGATCGCCGGCACGGGCGGCTTCGATGGCGGCGTTGAGCGCCAGCAGGTTGGTCTGCTCGGCGATGCTGCGAATCCCCCCGGCGACCTGGGCGATCTGTGCGTAGGTGGCCTGGATGTTGGCCTGTTCGCGCTGGTGCAGCGTGGCGGCGGTCTTTTCGTCGCTGATCTCGCGTACGGCGCCGGTGACGTAGAGCAGGCGGCCCTGGCCGTCACGCAGGCAGCGGCCGCGTTCGCGGAACCACACCTCGCCACGGGTCTTGTGGCGCATGCGGTATTCGACGGCATAGAAACCGTCGCCGCCGGTATCGACCATCGAGGCATTGAAGGTCTGCATGACCTGTTTCAGGTCGTCGGCGTTGACCACCTTGAAGTAGCTGTCCCAGCCATCGGGAAATTCCTCGGCGTTGTAGCCGATCAGCTCGCGGAATTGCTCGGACCAGCGGATCAGGTTCTGCGGGTGATCGGGGTCGCCGCCCACTACGTTCATTGCCCAGCTGCCTTCGGTGAGGGTGCGCCTGGTCAGCTCCCAGACCTGGCGCTCCTCGTCCCACTGGGCGCGTTCGGCCTCCAGGTCGTGCAGGCGTCGTTGGCTGTCGTCGCGTTCGTGGATGAGCCCACCGATCTGCGCCCGGGCCTCGGCGAGGTCTCCCTTGAGCGCGGCGTACTCCTCGGCACTGCATGGCGGCGGCGCCTGGCATTCGGCCTGCTGGCGGATGCGCTGCAACTCGTCCCAGTCGCGCTGCAGCCGCTGCAGGTTGCTGAACAACCGGGCGTCACGTTGCAGATGAGGTTGTGCGGAGCCAGCGCTGGGCTGACCGTCGAACAGGCGGTTGAGCCACTGGCTGAGTTCATCGGCCAGGTTTCGCGACGCATTGCTGAACCACATTGGCTCATCCTCCTTGAGATCGAATGGCCATCACCAAGCAATTCTCTTTCCACAACACGGGCTGGTTACGCCCGCACCCTGCTCTTGCCCGGGTCGTAGGCGACGGTGCCGGCGCCGACCCGCGCACGGATGCGCTTCTGCTGGCCGTCGAGCTTGCCGATCTCGACCTCGGTGCCGGGCTCGCAGTAGCCCACGTCCAGCCGACACAGGGCGATGTTGTGGCCCAGTATCGGCGAGCGGGTGGCACTGGTGATCACCCCGATCTGGGCACGGCCGCTGCGTACGCAGTCGCCATGGGCAGCGGTTTCGTTGCCCTCCAACTGCAGGCCGACCAGCTTGTGACGGGGTGCTGCGCTGCGCCTTGACAGGGCATCGCGGCCGATGAAGTCCGCGGCCTTGCTCTTGAGTGGCACACAGAAGCCGATGCCGGCCTCGAACGGATCCGTCTGGTCGTCGAATTCGTAGCCGGCGAATATCAGCCCGGCTTCGATACGCAGCATGTCCAGCGCATCGAGGCCCAGTGGCACCAGGTCCAGCGGCTCGCCGAGCTGCCAAAGGCGCTGCCAGACCTGCAGCGCATCGTCCGGGTGGCACCAGACTTCATAGCCCAGCTCGCCGGTGTAGCCGGTGCGCGAAACCATCAGTGGCGGGCCGTTGTAATCATCCAGGCGGCCGACCAGAAAACGGAACCAACCCAGTTCCTCCAGTTTCGGCTGGGTGCCCGGCGTCCAGATTATCTGCGCGAGCAGTTGGCGGCTCAGGGGACCCTGCACGGCGACGTTGTGGATCTGCTCGGAGGCGCTCTTTATCCACACCTTCATGCCCAGCTTTTCGGCCTGCTCGCGCAGCCAGATACCGGCGTAATCCTCGCCGCCGATCCAGCGGAACGCATCGGCGCCGAGGCGCAGCAGGGTGCCATCGTCGAGCATGCCGCCGTGCTCGAAGCACATCGCCGAATAGACCACCTGGCCGATGGCAAGCTTGCGCACGTCGCGGGTCAGGCAGTAGTCGAGCAGCGCTTCGGCGTCGGGGCCGAGCACCTCGAATTTGCGCAGCGCGGAGAGATCCATCACCGCCACGCGTTCGCGGCAGCCGTGGTATTCCTCGGTGGCGCCGTAGCCGTCGAAGCGGGTCGGCGTCCAGAAGCCGCGGTAGTCGACGAACTGGCGGGTGAGGGCCGAGGTACCGGCGTGAAAGCCGCTCTCGCGGGTCAGCACCGGGTCGGCATCTGCTGTTTTTCGAGTGGCCATGGCGAGACTGAAACGCTCCTTCTCGGAATACACGCGGATGTGGATATCGGTGGGCTGCCAGCCGTTGGCCGGGTCGATGTCGTCCGGGCAGGAACTGCTGGCGCAGACCAGATCGGTCATCGCCTTGAGCAGCACGTAGTCGCCGGGGCGCGACCAGGGCTCGTCCAGGGTCAGGTGCTGGTGCGCGTCGATAGCGGTGTTGTAGAAGAAATTGATCGCTGGCCAGCCGGCGCGCGGACGCACGCCGTGAGTGGCCATGGCGCGGCTGATGTTGTCGCTGCAGTTGGCGTGGCCGAAATAGCCATGCGCCTCGTAGTAGCGCGCGGCGCAGGCCAGGGCAAAGGTGTCGTGGCGGCCGACGGTGTCGCGCACCACCTCCAGCATCGGCTGCATGTCGCGGTCGTAGAAGCGGCTGAACAGGCCCGGCCCCGGATAGGCGCTGCCATTCAGGGTGCGGGTCACGGTGGGGTCGAGATCGGTCTCGCGCCCGGCATCCAGGCCGGCCCGGTCGAAGGCGACGAAATCCGAACACTGGCGCCCGGCGACGTCGATCACCTGGATGAACTGCCCGGCGCCGACCAGATAGTCGCGTGCGCTGCCGGGATGGATGGTGAATTCGTCGATCACCTCGCCCAGCGGCGCGGGCAGCGGCGGCAGCCAGAGCCTGCGCGGATTGGCGCGATGGATCAGCACCCGGAGTTCGCTGGCGCGCTGCTGGCTGTCCACCGCCGTACGCCCGCCGGGGGCGGCGACGATCACGCACAGCGCAGCGCTGGCGACCAGCTCGCGGCTGAAGCCCGCCGGTGTAGCCGCGGGCCAGAGCCGGGCGGCGGTCGGCAGGTGGCGGCAATCCACGCCACGCCGGGCGAGCCCCATGGTGACGTGGATCGATTCGCGGCTGCCGTCGTGCAGCAGGCGGGCGATGGCGTCGGCACCGCTGACGGCTGCCAGCCCCAGTGCGGCCAGCGCTTCGCGCCCGTCCTCGGCGAAGGCCAGCAGCTCGGCAGGCTGGTCGCCCTCGAGGTCGATCACCTCCAGACGATCACCCGCCTCCAGCGCGAGCACCGTCAGGCCGCCGGGGGCCACGCGGTGGCGTTCCCGATCCGCTGCGCGGGAGAACAGCGCCGGCTCCAGCGGGCGGCTTGTCACAGGCAGATTCATGGCGGCGCCTCAGCTGGCGGACTTCAAACGGTCGGCGGGCGCGTCGGCCAGGTAGGCACTCAGCGAGTCATCCAGCGCTTCCAGCCAGGGCGTGTGGTGCGGCGTGGCCAGCGTGCCGGTGATCAGCGAGCGATAGCACTTGTCGCGGTAGCCCATGATGTTGTCGTACTTGTCCTTCTTCCATTGCAGGAAGGTGGCGTTGACCTCGGCGATATCGAAGCTCGGGTAGTCGGTTGCGGCGATCAGCTGGCGGATGTATTCGCCCTGGAACTCGAACATCTGCTGGGCGGTTTCCAGCGTTTCCTCTTCCTGGCGCCAGGCCAGGTCTTCGGCGTGCATGCGCTCGGGGTCGGGCAGGGCGATGCGCCCGAGAATCACGTCGCGGGCGTACCAGGCCTGGGCGTCGAACATGTTGAAGCTGTACCACTGATCCTGCATGCCGAGGTAGATCAGCCGTGGGTTCTGCTCCCAGAAAATTCCCTTGTAGAGGTTCAGCGGCCATAGGCGGTTGCCGGTTTTCAGGCGCAGCGCTTCCGGCAGGAAGGGGAAGTGATGCTTGTAGCCGGTGCACAGGATGATGGCGTCGATGTGCTTGTTGCTACCGTCGACGAAGAACGCCGTGCTGCCCTGCACGTGGCTGAGCAATGGTCGTTCCTCCCAGTTGGCCGGCCATTTGTAGCCCATCGGCGCACTGCGGTAGCAACTGGTGATGGAGCGGGCGCCGTACTTGTAGCACTGCGAACCGATGTCTTCGGCTGAATAGCTGGCGCCGACGATGAGCACGTCCTTGCCCTTGAATTCCAGGGCATCGCGAAAATCGTGGGCGTGCAGTACGCGCCCGGCGAAGCGCTCGAAACCGGGGAAGTCGGGTACGTTGGGCGTGGAAAAGTGGCCGCTGGCGACCACCACGTAGCTGAAGGTTTCGCTGTAGGTGCGGTCGTTCAGGTGATCGTGGGCGGTCACCGTGAACAGCTCGCTGGCGGCATCGAAGGTGACGCCGCGCACGGCCGTATCGAAGCGGATGTAAGGGCGTACGCCGGCTTTCTCGACGCGGCCCTTGATGTAGTCCCAGAGCACTTCACGCGGTGGATACGAGCCCATGGGCCGGCCGAAGTGCTCGTCGAAACTGTAGTCGGCGAACTCCAGGCATTCCTTCGGCCCGTTCGACCAGAGATAGCGGTACATGCTGCCGTGCACCGGCTCGCCATGCTCGTCCAGGCCGGTGCGCCAGGTGTAATTCCACATGCCGCCCCAGTCGGCCTGCTTCTCGAAGCAGACCAGCTCGGGAATATCCGCGCCATCGGCCTGGGCCGACTGGAAGGCACGCAACTGGGCCAGGCCGCATGGGCCGGCGCCGATGATGGCGACTCGTTGTTTCATGCTGGGTTCTCCTGTTGGCGTGACGGTTAGCCTGCGGTGTGGTGGTTATAGCGGCTATCCGTAGGGTGGACGACGCTTCACCTACGCGGCCCGACCCGTCCACCGCCCCACCCTCGCAATGGTGGACAAAAAGAGCGTTGTCCACCCTACGACTCCTCATGGTTGGATGGACGTGGAGCGTTCCGAGCTGTGTTCCCAAGCTTGCGGCTGCCTTCAGCCCTTGGCCGTGCGTTTCTTCTTCTCGGGGTCGTCGAATGGCAGGGTGTGGGCGATGGCGTTCACCTGCAGGCTGCCGCGCACCTGCAGCGGCACGCCCTGCTCGGCAATTCCTGGCTCGACGCGGGCGATGGCCATGGAGCGTTCGCTCAGGCGCGAGTACATGGCGCAGGTGATCAGGCCGACCTGACGGCCTTCATGCCAGAGGGTGTCGCCGCCCTCGGCGGCGACATGGCCATCGAGCAGAACGCCGAAGATCCTGAAGCGCTCCTTACCCTGGCGCCGGTAGTGCTCGCCGGCACCCCGGAAGTCGCGTTTGCCGGGCGATACGGTGAAGTCGAGGCCCAGCTCCCACAGGGTGTCGCCGGCTTTCTGGTCGGCGAAGGGGTACATCTGCGAGTTGTCGTAGGGGAAGAACAGCAGGTAGCTCTCCACCCGCAGCCAGTCGAGTGCGGTAAAGGCGCAGGGGATGATGCCGCGGCCCTGGCCCTTGTCCAGAATGCCGTCCCAGATCAGTGGCGCATCGGCGGCCTTGCAGAAGATCTCGTAGCCGCGCTCGCCGGTGTAGCCGGTGCGCGAGATCATCACCGGGCGGTCGAACAGCCGGGTCTGCAGGTGGTGGAAGTAGGGCAGCTCGCGGATGCCCGGCACGTGCTCGGCGAGAAAGTCCACGGCTGCCGGGCCTTGCAGGGAAAGGTCATGCAGGTCGTCGTCGAACAGTACCGCCACCTGGCGGCCCTGGGCCGAGCGGATCAGCATCTCGTAGCCGCTGCCGGCGCCGTGCACCACCATGAAGGCGTTGGGGCCGGTGCGGTAGATGATGCAGTCGTCGATGAAGGTGCCGTCTTCGTCGAGCAGGCAGGCGTACACCGACTTGCCGGGATAGAGCTTGGCCATGTCGCGGGTGGTGGCGTAGTCGAGCAGGCTTTCGGCGTGGGGGCCGACGTAGTGCACCTTCTTCAGGCCGGAGACGTCCATCAGCCCGGCGCGGGTGCGGATCGCTTCGTGATGGTCGGCCAGGTCGCTGGCATAGGTCCAGGCGGTGCCCATGCCGTTCCAGTCTTCCAGGTTCGAACCAAGTGCCAGGTGGCGTTCGCGCAGGGCGCTGATGCGCCATGAGTTGGCCATGGGAAAATCCTCGTGTGGTGATCGGGTCAGGCTTCGGAATCGAACTGGCGCAGCCAGTTCACCAGGGTCTGGCGGTAGCGGGTCATGCCCTTGTAGTCGGCGATGGCATCCGGCAGGTCGCGGATGACGCGGTGCAGCCGCCGCGCCCAGGCCGGGTTGCTGACCAGTTCGTCCATGCTGATCAGGTAGGTGCGGATGCTGAACAGCACGGCGTTGGAGCGCGGCAGGCGCGCCATGAATTGCAGTTCCACGCGCAGGTGCACCAGGCGGCCGACGTTGTCCGGGGTGACCGAGCCGCGGTCGCTGCCCCATTCGTGGAAGGTTTCCGGCGAGGTGTCCAGGCGCGGGTTGATGGTCAGTGTCCAGTTCAGCCGACGCACCGGGTGGCCGACCTGGATGTTCAGCAGAAACTTCAGCGCGCGTTCGAAGATGCCCATCTGGTTGGCCATCGGTACTGGCGAATGCCACTGCTTGAAGCTCATGCCGGCGTCGAAGCGCAGCGACCAGTCCGCCGGGCAGGTGACCATGCCGGCATCCATGAACAGGTCGCCGTCGCGCTGGTCGAGCACCGCAAAATCGCCCTGCATCTGCCGGGTGATGTACTCCAGCGGCTCGCACGGCAGGCTGTCGGCAGCGCCGAAGGTGAAGTGCTGATCGATGCCCATGGCCAGGTTCTGCCAGCGCCAGGCCGTGCCGTTGCGTTCAAGCTGGAAGTGCTGCGGGTAGTCGCCCGCCAGGTGCTCCATCAGCATCTCCAGCAGATCCCAGGCGGCCTGGGCCATGTGCGGCATCACCAGGCAGCGCTCGGGATCGCGCTCCAGCACGCGGGCGCGTTCGGCCATTTCCGACAGGTAGTGCTCGTCGACATCGAAGCAGTGCTCGAACACCGAACCCGGATCGCGGGACACCGCGGGCTCGATGTTCACCGAGTACATGTAGCCGTCTTCCGGGAACGGAAAGGGAAACCGGGCGATGGCGGCCGGGCTGTTACGGAAGCTGAAGTCGTCCCGGTAGGTTTCTGCCGGTTTGAAGATCAGGGTCATGGCACGTCTCCGGTATCAGATATCGAGCAGGATCGGGCTGCCGCAGCCGCGCGAGACGCAGGGCATCAGGCTGCTGGCGCGTTCGGCGCTGGCGAGAAACAGGTCGCGGTGCTCCACGTCGCCTTTCAGATAGGGCGTCCGACACTGGCCGCAGACTCCGCCGCGGCACAGGTTGGGTAGCTCCACGCCGGCGGCTTCCAGGGCTTCCAGCAGGCTCTGCTCGGCGCCGACTTCCACCTGGCGACCACTGCGCG
Organism: Phytopseudomonas daroniae; assembly: GCF_004327285.1. Lineage (GTDB taxonomy): Bacteria > Pseudomonadota > Gammaproteobacteria > Pseudomonadales > Pseudomonadaceae > Aquipseudomonas > Aquipseudomonas daroniae. Next base: position 41,199 of record NZ_QJUI01000022.1, on the reverse strand, counting down.
CCAGCTCCACACGGAAGGGCACACCCGGTTCCGGCGCGGCGAAGGCCTCCCAGTGCACCCGCGCCGCTGGCCAGCCGAGGGCCAGGCTCTGCTCGCGCAGGGCATCGAGCAGCGATTGCGGGCCGCAGGCGTAGATGTGAGTGCCGAGTGGGCGATGGCTCAGCAACTGCCCCAGATCGAGACGTCGGCTGCTGCTCTCGTAGACATGCAGCCGCTCGCCCAGCCGTTCGCGCAAGGTCTCGACGTAGGCATCGTTGACCCCGGCGCGGTAGGCGTAATGCAGCTCGAAGGCGTCTCCGCGGCGCAGCAGCTCGGCGCAATAGGCGAGGAACGGGGTGATGCCGATGCCGGCGGCGATCAGCACGTGCAGGCGTGCCGTGCTGTGCAGCGGGAAGAGGTTGGCCGGCGGCGAGATCCGCAACCGATCGCCAGCCTGCAACTGTTCGTGCACGTAGCGCGAGCCGCCCCGTGAGTGTGGCTGCTGGCGCACCGCGATACGGTAGTGACGGGTCTCGCCCGGGTCGCTGAGCAGTGAGTAGGCGTTGCGCTTGCCGTTGGGCAGGTGCAGCTGCACATGGCTGCCGGCGGAGAAAGCCGGCAGCGTACCGTTCACTGGTTCAAGCAATAGTTCGCGGATTACCGGGGTGATCAGCCGGGTTTCGCTGACCCGCACGTCGAAGGCATTCATGGCCGGGCCTGCGCATAGGGCTGGTCGGCATCCGCACAGACGCCGAGGTAGGCGCCCAGGCGCTCGGAGAAATGTTGGCGCACTTCCAGCACCACGCCGCAGTGGCGGCAGGGCTGCAGATCGGCGCAGGTGCCCGCTTGCAGACTGGCGCAATGCACGCAGAACAGCATGCGCCGGCCGGTTTCGCTGCACTGCAGGGTGATCTCGTCGGCCAGCAGCCCGGCTTCTCGTGCGACACCGCGTAGCGACCAGATGAAGGCCTCGTCGCCATGCAGTTCGAGGTGCAGGCCGACCTGGGCTTCACTCAGCAGTGTGCCCAGCGCCCGGCACAGTTCAGCTTCGTCGGCGTACTGCGGCAGTGCCAGGTGGCAGAGCTCGGCGGCGTCGACGCGGGTCAGCAATTCGGCATGCCGTTGCTGGCCGGCGTCCTGAGTGACCAGTACCTGACGGGCCACCCGCTGGACAGGATTGCCGCTGGGGTATCGCGGCACGCTGAAGGGATGCTGCTCGGCTGTGCGGGTCATGGCGATCCTTGTACGGACGAGGGCATGCTTGCCCTGGATTGAAGCGATCAGGTCATGTGTTGGTGCATGACTGATGTTTCTCTGTAGGCAAAATACTTTCCTGTCACGCTTATTTGCTCAATCCACCAGAGGAGATATGCCAAAAGAGGTAGTGCTCCCCGGCGAGGCATGGAAGTTGCTGTGGTGATTCGTCCAATCACCGCAGAAGACGGGGAGGAGAACATGCGTGCAGCCGGTTTTGCCCCGGCTCCCGCGGCAGTGTCGAATGCGCTGACCGAACGTGAGGAGCAGACCCTGCAGTTGATCGCTGCGGGCAACAGCAACAAGCAGATCGCCCGCGAACTGGGCATCAGCGATGGCACGGTGAAAATCTATGTGCGCAGCCTGCTGCGTAAATTTCACCTGCACTCGCGCCTGGAGTTGGCCAGCTGGGTGCACCGGCATACCGGCATGGCCTCGGCCAGTGCCCAAGGCGCGGTCGGGCCAGCGGGTGTCGCGGGCCTGATCAACGACCTGCCGGTGCTGATCTACCGCGGCGATAACGCCCGCACCTGGTACATGGATTACGTCAGCGAAGGCTGCCTGCAACTGACCGGCTACTCCGCCGAGTACCTGACCCGCGACCCCGCGCACAGCTTCGGTTCACTGATCCTCACCGAGTACGCCGACTATGTCTGGTACTGCGTTCAGTGCGCGTTGCTCAAGCACGAGCCGTTTCAGCTGCGCTACCGCATCTGCTGCGCCGATGGGCGGATCAAGGAGGTCTGCGAGACGGGCGTCGGCGTGTATTCCGCCAGTGGCGAGGTGCTGGGCGTGGAAGGGGCGATCTTCGAAGCGGCGAGCTGAACCGCCGTTGTCCGAAAGAGGAGACGCCATGAACGAAAAAGCCCCCGTTGGCGAGAGCGGGGGCTTTTCATGCAGAGGCTTCAGAACCTGTTCTCAGGCTCGTGAGAGGGTGGAGATCTGCCTACGCCGGTACAGCGTATCGCGGCGCGACAGCAGCAGGTACAGCGGCAGGGTGACGACGATCGCCACCAGCCAGGACAGATCGGCGCCATCCAGCTTGCTGGCCATCGGCCCGGTGTAGATCGGCGTGACCGCGAACGGCAGTTGCACCAGGATGCCCACTGCGTAGGCGCTCACCGCATTGGGATTGAAGCGCCCGTAGATGCCGCCGTTGGCGTCGAACAGCGAAGGGATGTGGTAGCGCTGTTTCTGTACCAAGTAGAAGTCGGCGACCTGGCCGACGCTGTTGCTTTCGATGAGCTCTTGCTGGGACATGGACGGTTCTCCTGCGCAAAATGGCGACGGCACGCTGCTCCGCGTGAACGGGACAGGGCCGGAGTGAATGCGTGGTTGGTTGCGGCTGAGCGGGTCAGCTGCGCCTGTCGCGGCAGAGCCCGCAGACGGGGGAGAACGGGCAGGAGTAGAGCAGCAAGGCTGTGCGGGACACCATGGGAAAACCTACTTCTTGTCTTTATTCGGATAGGGTTTTGCGTCTCGCCGCAAGGGCGAAGCCGCTGCCCGGCGTGGCCGGGGCAGCGGTTACGGGGCTCAGCGGAAGGCCGGCACCACGTGCTGGATGAACAGCTCCAGGGACTTTTTCTTCTCCGCATAGGGCAGGCTGTTGTCGGCCCAGAAGCTGAATTCGTCGACGCCCAGTTCCTGGTAGTGACGAATGCGCGCGATGATTTCCTCGGGCGTGCCGATCATGGTGTTCTTGCGGATGTTCTCCAGCTCGAACTCCGGGCGCTCCTTGAATTTCTCCTCGGGGCTCGGGGCCAGCAGGCCGTCGACCGGGGTGATCTTGTTGCCGAACCAGGCATCGAAGGTGCGGTAGAAGCGCGAGATGGCGGCGGCGCCGACCTTCCAGCCCTCGGGATCGTCCGCCAGGTGCACGTGGGTGTGGCGCAGCACCATCAGCTGCGGGCGCGGCACGTCCGGGTTGTTGGCCAGGGCGGCCTTGAACTTGTTGTTCAGGTCGACCACTTCCTCGTCGCCCTTCATCAGCGGCGTGACCATCACGTTGCAGCCGTTGGCCACCGCGAAGTTGTGCGAGTCCGGGTCGCGGGCGGCGATCCACACCGGTGGGTTCGGCTGCTGCAGCGGCTTGGGCGACGAGGTGGTGGACGGGAATTTCCAGATCTCGCCGTCGTGGGCGTAGTTGCCCTTCCACAGCGCCTTGACCACCGGCACCATCTCGCGCAGATACTTGCCGCCGTCGCTGGCGGGCATGCCGCCGGCCATGCGGTCGAACTCGTACTGGTAGGCGCCACGGGCCAGGCCCACTTCCATGCGACCGTTGCTGATCACGTCGAGCAGGGCGCATTCGCCGGCCACGCGGATCGGGTTCCAGAACGGCGCGATGATGGTGCCGGCACCCAGGCGGATGCTGTTGGTGCGGGCCGCCAGGTACGCCAGGATCGGCATCGGGCTCGGCGAAATGGTGTATTCCATGGCGTGGTGCTCGCCAACCCATACGGTGCTGAAGCCACCGGCCTCGGCCAGCAGGGTCAGCTCGGTCAGTTGCTCGAAGAGCTCGCGATGGCCGACTTCCAGGTCGTAGCGTTCCATGTGGACGAACAAAGAAAATTTCATGTCGCTTTCCTCGATTTTTGTAAGGCTCCAGGCGCTGTCGGGACTGGCCGCCTTGCAGGATCATGCGGCTCATGGTCTATGGTATACCATAATATAAAATACTTTGACGAATATAGGCCGGCCAGTGCTATCGAAAGTGTCAGTGGCCGGCCGCCTGCCAGGCATTCCAGCGTTGCGCGATACGCTCGCCGTTCAGGCTCCAGTACTTGAAGTCCAGAGTGATCTGCCCGGTCTTGTGGGCGCCGGGCTGGTTCTCCGCCAGCTTGGGATCCACCAGCGCGGAGGCGCCGAGGCTGACCGGCGCGTAACCGGTCAGCGAAGAAAAGTCGGCCTGGGGTTTCGGGCTGGTGGCATAGGCGATGAATGCTTGCGCCGCCTCGACATGGCGTGAACCGCGCGGAATCACCAGGAAGTCGCCAGTAACCAGGTTCTGCTGCCAGCTCATGCCCACCGCTGCCCCCTGATCATGCAGGGCGTTGACTCGACCATTCCAGAACATGCCCAGGCTGGCGGTGCCGGAGGCGAGCAACTGCTGCGATTCGTCGCCACTGCCCCACCAGGCGATATCGCCCTTGATGCTGTCGAGTTTGCGGAAGGCGCGATCCAGATCCAGCGGATACAACTGTGCGGGGTTCACCCCATCGGCGAGCAGGGCAATTTCCAGCACGCCGGGGCTCGGCCATTTGTACAACGCGCGCTTACCGGGATAGGTTCGGGTGTCGAACAGTGCCGCCCAGTTCTGCGGGGCTTCGCGCAGCGCCTGGGTGTTGTAGCCGAGGATGAAGGAAAAGTAGAACGAACCGGTACCGTAGATGGTGACGAAGCGCGGGTCGATAGTGTGCTTGGCGATCTGCTTGAAGGCCAGCGGCTCGAGCAGCCCTTCACGGCCGGCGCGCAGGGCGAAATCCGCCTCCACATCGACCACGTCCCAGGTTACCTGGCCACTCTCCACCATGGCCTTGAAGGCGGCATAGTCGGTGGGCCCGGCCTGCTCGACACGGATGCCGGTCTGCCGGGTGAAGGGTTCGCTCCAGGCGCGGGTCTGCGCCGCCTGGGTGGTGCCACCCCAACTGACGAAGGTGATGCTCTGCTCGGCGTGAGCGGTCGACAACAGCTGCAACCCCAGCAGCATGGCCAGCAATGTACGCATGAAAATCCCTCCCCGACGATAGAAACACATGGGTATGCACCCCCGGAACTCAGCAGGTGCGGTATACCGTAATAGCGTTTGGCAAGATACGCTCCAACGGTTCAGGCAAACGGGAGAGGGCGATGGACTGGGAACAGCAGTACCACCGATGCCCGAAGTGGGCGTTACCGGCCCCTCGGGCGCTACCGGTTGGGTGCCTGATGACGGGTCAGGCTAAGGCGGGCAGTGCGCCCATTTTGCCTCGGCAATAGACCATCGGCACGACAGCTTCTTCAGGCACGATCAGGTTCTTCACCGCGCCAACCAGGATGGCGTGGTCGCCGCCCTCGTATTCGCGCCACAGCTCGCATTCGATGATTGCCGTGGCACCCTCCAGCAACGGGTTACCCAGTGCGCTCAGCGTCCACTCGATTCCTGCGGCCTTGTCCTTGCCCTTGCGGGCGAAGGCGTAGGCCTCGGCGCTCTGCTCGGCGGAGAGCAGGTGGATGGCGAAGCGCTTGCTGCGGATCAGCACCGGGTAGGAGTCGGAGCTGTAGTTGGGGCAGAACAGCACCAGTGCGGGATCCAGAGACAGCGAACTGAACGCACTGGCGGTGAGGCCGGCGATCTGTCCGTGTTCATCCAGCGTGGTGATGACCGTGACCCCCGAGGGATAGGTGCCGAGGACGTTCTTGTACAGGATTGGGTCGATCATGATGGTTACCTCTACGGGGCCTGCTGACCCCGTTTCTATATGTCTCAGTGAGCACCAGCGGCCTTGTTCAGGTCGCTCTCGTTCCAGCTGTCGTACAGGCAGGCATCGCTGGCGGCCCAGCGTACGCGCGCCTGGGCGCCGGGCTGCAGGGGTTGCAGGCCGCTGCCCATGGCCTTGAGGGTCAGGTAGCCGCCGCCGGGTGTGACCACGTGGCAGGTCAGGCTCTCGCCGAGGAACACCACTTCGGCGACCTGCACGGGTATCTCGTTCCAGCCGGCCGGCAGCGGCGTCTGCGCAGCGATTTCCTGTGGCAGCACCTGGGCTTTTTCCGGGCGCAGCATCAGCAGCACGTCCTGATCGTTCTTCAGGTTGGCGGTTGGGGTGATCGACAGGCTCTGCTGCTCGAACTGCACCGCGGCCTGGCCACTGACTTTGGCCCGGAGGAAGTTGGAGTTGCCGAGGAAGGAGGCGACGAAGGCGTTTGGCGGGTTCTGGTAAAGGTCATAACCGCTGCCCAGACCGACGATCTTGCCGTGGCTGAAGATGGCGATGCGCTGTGACAGGCGCATGGCTTCCTCCTGATCGTGGGTCACGTAGACGATGGTGATGCCCAGGCGGCGATGCAGGTGACGCAACTCGTCCTGCAAGTCTTCGCGCAGCTTCTTGTCCAGCGCGCCGAGGGGTTCGTCCATCAGCAGGATGCGCGGTTCGTAGACCAGCGCGCGGGCAATTGCCACGCGCTGTTGCTGGCCGCCGGAAAGTTGCGCCGGACGCCGGTGCGCGAACTCGCCGAGCTGTACCAGCTTGAGCATGGCCTCGACCTGACGCTGCTGCTCGGCGGCACTCAGTTTGCGGATCGCCAGGGGAAAGGCGATGTTCTGGCGCACGTCGAGGTGCGGAAACAGCGAGTAGCGCTGGAATACCATGCCGATATCGCGCTTGTGCGGCGGCACGTTGACCAGGGATTTGCCCTCGACCAGGATCTCCCCGGAGCTGGGGGTTTCGAAGCCGGCCAGCATCGACAGCGTGGTGCTCTTGCCCGAGCCGCTGGAGCCGAGGAAGGTGAGGAATTCGCCCTCCTGGATCTCCAGGGAAATGTTATCCACAGCGGTGAAGTCGCCGTAGTGCTTGTTCAGGTTGCGCAGGCTGACCAGCGTTTGTGGTGCCCGGTTTTCTTGGATGACGGCACTCATGAAATTCTCCTCGGCACTCAGGCTTTGACGTCGGTGCGCCGGCGCACGATTGCTGCGACGACCATGACCAGCAGGGAAAGACCGATCAGCAGCGTCGAGGCGACGGCGATCACCGGGGTGAGATCCTGGCGCAGCGTCGTCCACATCTTCACCGGCAGCGTCTGCAGGCCGGGGCTGGCCATCATCACGCTGAGCACCACTTCGTCCCAGGAAACCAGGAAGGCGAACAGGCCGCCGGCCACCAGGCCCGGACGGATCGCCGGGAAGGTCACCTTGACGATGGCCTGCAGGCGCGTGGCGCCGCAGATCACTGCGGCATCCTCGATGGACTGATCGAACAGCTTCAGCGAGTTGATGATCGAGATGATGGTGAACGGCAGCGCGACGATCACGTGGCTGACCACGAAGGCGAACAGCGTGCCGGTGTAGCCGAGCTTGAGGAACAGTGCGTAGACCGCCACGGCGATGATCACCAGCGGCACGATCATCGGCAGGGTGAACAGCGCGTACAACAGCTCACGGCCAGGGAAGCGGCCGCGTACCAGCGCGAAGGCGCTGGGCATGCCGATGGCGACCGCGCAGACGGTCGTCAGCATGGCCACCTTGAGGCTGACCAGCGCCGAGTCCATCCACTGGGCGTTGGAGAAGAACTGCCCGTACCACTTGAACGTCCAGCCCGGCGGGGGGAACACCAGCCACTGCGAGGAGCCGAACGACAGCAGCACGATGAACAGAATCGGTAGCAGCAGGAACACGGCGATCAGCGCGGTGACGGTATTGAGGCCGTAGCGCAGGCCGCGGCCCATGGCATTGGGTGACAGCAGCATGGCGTTTACCTCGCAGTGCTGGAAGCCACCGGCGATTCCGGTTGCAGCTTCAGGTAGACGTAGAACAGCACCAGCGTGATGAAGATCAGCAAGGCTGCCGCCGCGCTGGCAATGCCCCAGTTGAGGAACGATTGCACCTGCTGGATGATGAATTCGGGCAGCATCATGTTCTGTGCGCCGCCGAGGAGCGCCGGGGTCACGTAGTAACCCAGGGACATCACGAAGACCATCAGCCCACCGGAGAAAATACCCGGCCGGCACAGCGGCAGGAACACCTTGAAAAAGTTGCGCCACGGACTGGCGCCGCAGATCGAGCCGGCCTGCAACACCATCGGATCGATGGCGCTCATGGTTGCCTGCAGTGGCAGCACGATGAACGGAATCATGATGTAGCTCATGCCGATCACCACGCCGGTCAGGTTGTGCACCATCTCCAGCGGCTGATCGATGATGCCCATGGCCATCAGCGTCTTGTTCACCACCCCCGAGGACTGCAGCAGCACCAGCCAGGAGTAGGTGCGCGCCAGCAGGCTGGTCCACATCGACAGCAGGACGATATTCAGCAGCCAGCGGCCCCAGCCGCGTGGCATCAGGGTGATCGCCCAGGCCAGGGGGAAGCCCAGCAGCAGGCTGATCACGGTCACCAGCCCGGCTACCGCGAAGGTGTTGAACAGCACCCTGGAGTAGGCCGAATTGGCGAATAGCTGTGCGTAGTTGCCCAGGCCCGGCTCCGGTTCCAGCACGCCGCGCAGCAGCAGGCCGATCAGCGGCGTCAGGAAGAACAACCCAAGGAACAGCAGGGCCGGCAGCAGGTACGGGGCGCCGCGCCAGCGCGCCGCCCGTTCCGCGTTACCGTCGGCGCTGTCGCGCCGACGGTCTGCTGTACCGACCTCAGGGGTACGGAGCACGGTCATTTCACTTCACCAGCCATTCGTTCCAGCGGGTGGCGATAGCCGCCCCGTTCTTCGCCCAGTAGGCGTAGTCCAGGGTGATCTGATCGCTCACGTGCGCGGTGGGCAGGTTCGGTGCCAGCACCGAGTCCAGACGCTGCACGCTGTCGACGTTGACCGGCGCGTAGGCAGTGAGGTTGGCGAAGTCGGCCTGGCCCTTGGCGCCGCTGGCGTGAGCCAGGAACTTCATGGCCGCGTCCTTGTTCTTGGCACCCTTGGGAATGACCAGGAAGTCGGCCATGACCAGGTTCTGTTTCCAGCTTGCCGCCACTGGCGCGCCGTCTTCCTGAAGGGCATAGATGCGGCCGTTCCAGAACTGGCCGATGCTCGCCTCGCCGGAGGCCAGTAGTTGCTGCGACTGAGCGCCGCCGCCCCACCAGACGATGTCTTTCTTGATGGTGTCGAGTTTCTTGAAGGCGCGATCCAGATCCAGCGGGTAGAGCTTGTCGGCGGCGACGCCGTCGGCAAGCAAGGCCAGCTCGATCACCCCGGGGCTCGGCCACTTGTACAGGGCGCGTTTGCCGGGGTAGGTCGCCGTGTCGAACAGCGCGCTCCAGTCCTCCGGCTGCTGGTTGCCGAGGCGGCCCTCGTTGTAGCCGAGTACGAAGGAGAAGAAGAACGAACCGACACCGTGATCGGAGACGAAGCGCGGGTCGATCTTGTCGCGCTCGATGACGCCGAAGTCCAGCGGTTCGAGCAGGCCTTCGGCGGCGGCGCGCAGGGCGAAATCGGCCTCCACGTCGACCACGTCCCACTGTACGTTGCCGCTTTCGACCATGGCCTTGAGCTTGCCGTAGTCGGTGGGCCCGTCTTGCACCACGGTGATCCCGTTGGCCTTGCTGAACGGGTCGGCCCAGGCCGCCTTCTGCGCATCCTGGGTGGTGCCCCCCCAGCTGACGAAGTTGACGGTTTCTGCAGCGGCCGTGGTGGCGACTGCTGCACTCAGAATGCTCGCGGCGAGCATCGAGGTCACACCTTTGATTAACACCATCTTGCTTGCCCTCTTTGTTGTGTTTTTTCGCAAGCGAGCGTTGTGCCCGCTTAACCGGAGCAGTGGATCCAAGGGATCTGAATGGCGGCCGATATCGGTGCTGTCTTTGTGGTTTTCCCTTGCGGGGCACACGATAAACTAGCTGGCCTTAGGGATATCATATTATGGTATTCCAAACTTTCCGCAAGCGCTTTGCCACACTTCATGTCTCGGCGGCGTGACCGGTCATCCGCAGCCTTTGCTCACTCGAAGGGTACGCTCTCCACGACCTCCAGCTCATAGCCGGCAAGACCTGCGTATTTGAGCGGCGGGCCCAGGTGACGCAGCTTACCGACGCCCAGATCCTGCAGAATCTGTGCCCCGGTGCCGACCTCGGAATAGACGCGTGTCTGGCCGCGATTGAACGGGCGTTGCGGCTGCGTCAGCTGCGGTACGCGTTCGAGCAGCGCCTGGGACGATTCGTGGTTGGCCAGCACCACTACGACACCTTTGCCATCGGTAGCGATGCGTTCCAGGGCGGCCCACAGCGTCCAGCTGCGCGGGCCGGTGTATTCGGCGCCCACCAGATCGCGCAGCGGGTCGATGGCATGCACGCGCGCCAGGGTGGGCTCGTTGTGGCGAATATCGCCCATCACCATGGCCATGTGCACGCCACCGGCGATTCGGTCTTCATAGGTGATCAGGCGGAACTCGCCGTGCACGGTGGACAGCGCGCGCTCGCCGATGCGGGTGACCGTGTGCTCGGTGCTCAGGCGGTACTGGATCAGGTCGGCGATGGTGCCGATCCTGATACCGTGCGAATCGGCGAAGCCTTCCAACTGCGGGCGGCGGGCCATGCTGCCGTCTTCGTTCATGATTTCGACTATCACCGCCGCTGGGGTCAGGCCGGCCAGCCTGGCCAGATCGCAGCCAGCTTCGGTGTGCCCGGCACGGGTCAACACGCCGCCTTCCTTGGCGCGCAGCGGGAAGATATGGCCCGGCTGCACCAGGTCGGCTGTCGTCGCACCAGGCGCCACGGCGGTGAGAACCGTATGGGCGCGGTCGGCGGCGGAAATGCCGGTGGTGATGCCGCTGGCGGCTTCGATGGAGACAGTGAAGGCGGTGGAAAACACGCTACCGTTACTCGGTACCATCTGCTCCAGCCCCAGACGCTGGCAGTGATCGTCGGTCAGGGTCAGGCAGATCAGCCCACGCGCTTCACGGGCCATGAAGTTGATCGCCTGAGGCGTGCAGAACTGTGCGGCGAGCAGTAGGTCGCCCTCATTCTCGCGGTCTTCGTCATCGACCAGCAACACCATTTTGCCCTGGCGGAAGTCATCGATGAGTTCACGGATGGAGTGGAAGGGCATGGCGGATCTCGTCGACTGGGCTATTTTAAATTATGGTATACCGTAATACGAATTCAATTTAAAGGAGGTCAATCAATGAAGGGTTACTGGATCGCGCATGTGGACGTCACCGATCCCGAGCGCTATGTGGAATACACCAAGCGTGCCCCGGCGGCCTTCGCTGCCTTTGGTGGCAAGTTTCTCGCCCGCGGCGGCCGCTCCGAGGCGCAGGAAGGCCGCGCCACGCCGCAGCGTAGCGTGGTGATCGAATTCCCCTCCTACGATCAGGCTGTGGCCTGCTACCGCTCCGAGGCCTACCAGCAAGCCAGCAGCTACCGGGCCGGCGCAGCACGCTCGGAAGTGATCATCGTCGAAGGCATGGAGCCCTGAGCGTTTTTGACGATGGGGGTTGGCGGCTGTAAGGCGCAAGCGGCCGTAGGGTGGATCGGGGCGCGTAGCTAGCGCTCTTTTTGTCCACCAGCCCGTAGGATGGGTGAAACCCATCAATTGCCGATGGGTTGCACCCATCCTACGACCGTCCGCTCCCGCCTTTAATCGGCCATCGCCTGGCTGTTGACCATTTAGCGAATGAAATGAATCTTGCCGTTGTCGTCGCTGCCCATGTAGATCCCGTAGATGCCCGCTTCGCGCTCGGCGATGTAGCGTTCGAGGATCTGCCGGATGGCCGGATAGTAGATCTGCTCCCAGGGAATGTCCTCGGGTGCGAAGAAGCGGCGGGCCAGGGTTTCGCTGCCGAAGTAGCCGGTGTCGCGCAACAGCCGGGCGCGGAAGATCAGGTACACCTCGCTGATCGAGGGCACGCTGAAGATCGAGTAGGGGCAGAGGATTTCGGCGACCACGCCGGCTTCCTCGCGTACCTCGCGCAGCGCTGCCTGTTCGGTGGTTTCGCCGTTTTCCATGAACCCCGCGGGCAGCGTCCAGGTGCCGATGCGCGGCGCGATGGCGCGTTGGCAGAGGAGATAGCGGCCGTCCTGCTCGATGATACAGCCGGTGATGACCTTGGGGTTTTCGTAGTGAATATGCCCGCAGCCGCCGCACACCAGCCGCGAATGGTCGTCGCCTGTTGGGCGGCGCCGTTCCAGCGTCGCGCCGCCGCATTGCTGACAGAAGCGCGGGCTGGGCATGCGGGTCAGCGACCGATACGCGGGTCTGGCAGGCTGATGGGCGCGACGATATCGCGGGCCTTGGCACCTTCCTGCTTGGCTTCCAGGTATTCCAGGGCGACTTTGGCCGCGGTGCGCACGTGATCCACCGAGGCTTGGTGAGCGGCCAGCGGGTCGCCGCTCTTGATCGCCTCGACGATGCGTTCCATTTCCTGGTTGCTGGTGCTGCGCCGGTTGCTCTGCGACACCGAGGTCGCGCGCAGGTAGCTGATACGTGCCTGCAACTGACGCAGCTGGGTGGCGGCAATGTCGTTGCCCGAGCCTTCCATCAGCACGTTGTAGAACTCCTGTACCGACTCCAGCACGTCCGGCAGTTCGCCTTCTTCGAGGGTCTTGCGGTTGTTCTCCAGGGCACGTTCCAGAGCGCGGATGTCCTTGGCGCGGGCGCGCAGGGTGAACAGCTGGACGATCATGCCTTCCAGTACACAGCGCAGCTCGTAGAGGTCGCAGGCGTCTTCCAGGGTGATGATTGCCACACGCGGGCCCTTGGCATCGGCGAATTCCACCAGTCCTTCGGACTCCAGATGACGCAACGCCTCGCGCACCGAGGTGCGGCTGACCCCCAGCCGATCACACAGGTCGCGCTCCACCAGGCGGTCGCCGGGTAGCAACTGGAAATTCATGATGGCGTTGCGCAGCTTGTCCAGGACGATCTCCCGCAGGGTCACGGGATTGCGGTTGACCTTGAAGCTATCGTCGATCGGCTGGCGTTTCATGGTTAGGGCTCGAGTTATAGGTATGGGATCACTCAAACTATGCCTCGGCCTGCTGGGCCTCGGCATCCGCTTCGGCAAAGGCCTCACGGGCAATACGGAAGCTGTCGACCGCAGCAGGCACGCCGCAATAGATGCCGACCTGAAGCAGAATCTCGCGAATCTGCTCGCGGCTGAGGCCGTTACGCAGGGCACCGCGAATGTGCAACTTCAGCTCGTGCGGGCGATTGAGCGCAGAAATCATGGCCAAGTTTATCATGCTGCGTTCCTGCATCGATAAGCCTTCGCGACCCCATACATGCCCCCAGCAGTATTCGGTGACCAGCTCCTGCAGCGGGCGGTTGAAGTCGTCGGCATTCTCCACCGAGCGTTTCACGTAATCCTCGCCCAGCACCTGGGTGCGAATCTGCAGACCCTTCTCGTACTTGTCGTTGCGCATACCTACTCCGCATTAAAAACGCTCACGCGCTAGGAGGATGCGCGTGAGCACAAAGGGTTTCAGGCAATGGCCGGCAGGGCGCCGAGTTTGCCGCGGTGATAGATCATCGGCACCGGCGCCTCCTCGGGCAGGATCAGGTTCTTCACCGTGCCGACCATGATGGCGTGGTCACCACCGTCGTACTCGCGCCACAGTTCGCATTCGATGATCGCGGCGGCGTTTTTCAGCAGCGGGTTGCCCTGCTCGCTCAGTGTCCATTCGATACCGGCGGCTTTGTTCTTGCCCTTGCCGGCAAAGGCATAGGCTTCGGCCTGTTGCTCGGCGGATAGCAGGTGAATCGCGAAGCGCTTGCTGTCGCGCAGCACCGGGTAGGAATCGGAGCCGTAGTTGGGGCAGAACAGCACCAGTGCCGGGTCGATCGATAGAGCGCTGAAGGCGCTGGCGGTGATGCCGACGATGCCGCCATCGGGGCCCAGGGTGGTGACGATGGTCACCCCCGAGGGGAAGGCGGCCATGACGGATTTGTACAGTCCGGGTTCGATCATGTGTGCTTTCCTCGATGCGCTCAGCGCATCACGAACGGGTCGGGCATCGGCGCTTGCGACAGGTTGATCCACACCGTTTTCAGTTCGGTGTAGGCGAGTACCGAGTCGATGCCGCTCTCGCGGCCATAGCCGCTGTTGCCGAAACCACCAATCGGCGCCATGGCCGAAACGGCCCGGTAGGTATTGACCCAGATGATGCCCGAGCGCACGCCTTTGGCCATGCGGTGAGCACGGCCCAGGTCGCGCGTCCAGATGCCGGCGGCAAGGCCGAACTGCGAGTCGTTGGCCATGGCCAGCGCTTCGGCCTCGTCCTGGAAACGGATCACCGAAGCCACCGGGCCGAAGACCTCTTCCTGCATGATGGTCATCGAATGGTCGTCGCATTCGAACAGGGTCGGCTCGTAATACCAGCCTCCGCCGTCGACCTGGGGGCGTTTGCCACCCAGGCGCAACGTCGCGCCTTCGGCGACGGCAGTGGCGACCAGGCGCTCGACCACGGCCAGTTGCTGGGCGGTGGCCATGGGGCCCATCTCGCTGGCGTCGTCCTGCGGGTTGCCGATGCGGATGCGTTTGGCACGCTCGACCAGGCGTTCGACGAATGCGTCGTAGATGCTGTCCTGCACCAGCAGCCGCGAACCGGCCACGCAACTCTGCCCGGAGGCGGCGTAGATGCCGGCGACCACGCCGTTCACGGCGCTGTCGAGATCGGCGTCGGCGAAGATGATGTTCGGCGACTTGCCGCCCAGTTCCAGCGACAGCTTGGCGAAATTCTCCGCACTGGCGCGCACCACATGGCGGGCGGTGGCGGCGCCGCCGGTGAAGGCGATCTTGCGTACCAGCGGGTGACGGGTCAGTGCCGCGCCGGTGGTCGGCCCGTAGCCGGTGACCACGTTGATCACGCCGGCCGGAAAGCCCGCCTCCAGAGCCAGGCGGGCCAGTTCGAGAATGGTCGCCGAGGCATGTTCCGAGGGCTTGAGCACGATGGTGTTGCCCGCTGCCAGTGCTGGCGCGAGCTTGATTGCGGTCAGGTACAGCGGGCTGTTCCAGGGAATGATCCCGGCCACCACGCCAATCGGCTCGTGGCTGGTGTAGGCGAACATGTCCGGCTTGTCGAGGGGCAGGGTGCCGCCTTCGAGCTTGTCGGCCAGGCCCGCGGTGTAGTGGAAGAACTCCGGCAGATAGCCGACCTGGCCACGGGTTTCGCGGATCAGCTTGCCGTTGTCACGGCTTTCCAGCTGGGCCAGGGCTTCCTTGTTCTCGGCGATCAGGTCGCCGAGACGACGCAGCAGTTTGCCCCGTGCGGTGGCGCTCAGGCTGCGCCAGGCGGGGTTGACGAACGCCGCCTGAGCGGCCTGTACGGCGCGCTCGACGTCTTCGCCGGCGGCATCCGGGAGCACCGCCCAGGCCTGAGCGCGAGCCGGGTCGAGGCTCTCGAAGGTGTTGCCGGACAGCGCGTCGACCCACTGGCCGTCAATGCACATCTGATAGCGTGCGAATGTCATGCGACGATCCCCTTTACGGTGTTCTGCAACTGGCTGGCTTCTGCGAGGAATTCCAGCAGCATCTGGTTGACCAGGCGCGGCGATTCCACCGGCATCATATGCCGTTGTTCGGCCAGCACCACGGCCCTGGCGCCTGGAATGCACTGCGCCAGTTGTTCGGCCATCTGCGGTGTCGAGCCCGGATCGAGCTCGCCGGTGGCGATCAGGGTCGGCACGCGGATTTCAGCCAGAGCGTCGGCGCGGTACATGTCCTGGGTGGCGAACAGCGTATAGGTGGTCAGGTAGCCTTGGGCGTCGTTGCCGGCCAGAGTCTGGCGGATGGAGGCGATCTGTGCCGGGTTGGCAGCCTGGTATTCACGGCTGAACCAGCGCGACAGTGCAGCTTCGGCATTGGCATCCGGGCCATGTTCGGCGGCCTGGGCAGTGCGCGCGATGACGCCGGCACGCTGCTCGGGGCTGCGGTTGAATACGCTGTTGAGTATCACCAGGGCGGCGATGCGTTGCGGGTAGTGCAATGCGAAGGCTCGTGCCACCAGGCCGCCCATGGAGAAGCCGATCACCGTGGCCTGCTGCTGGCCGAGGTGATCGAGCAGTTCGCGCAACTGCTCGGCGTAACCGGCCAGGTCGGTGTCCACTGCCGGTCGCGGGCTGTCGCCGTGGCCGAGCATGTCATAGACGATGACCTGGAAATGCTGGGCCAGGCCAACCACCTGGCCGCCCCACATGTCCTTGGTCAGGCCGACACCGTGGATCAACACCACGGGTTGGCCCTGGCCGATCACTCGGTAACTGGTGCCGGCGGGGGTGCGTTCAGCGAGATGCCGAATCATGGCCTGCTCCCGATCACTGCGCCTTCTCGGCGGCCAGTTCTTCCAGATCGATATAACGGTTACCGATGCGCGGATGCAGGCGACCACCGTTGGCGGCGCCCAGTACCACGACGATTTCGTCGGCACGCGGCGCGTCTTCGATCTGCATTTCCAGGGTGATGTAGTGCGAACGCAGGCCTTCGTCGTCCTTGTGCATCATCGGAATCTGGATCGAAGTGCCCGGGCCACCGCGCTTGTTGGTGAAGCTCAGATAGCTCTTGGCCTTGACCGCTTCGCGATAGTGATTGCCGAAGCGCAGGGTGTGGATAACTGCCGAGGCGTGCTCGATTTCACCATCGGCACCGACCACGGCGGCCTTGCCATAGGCCTCGATCTTGTCGGCACCGCCGATAGCGGTGGTCAGGCGCGCGACCATCAGCTCACCCAGCTCGGAGCAGTTGGCCTTGATCACCGGTTTGAGGTCTTCGACAAAGCCGTTGCCAGCCCACGGGTTCTTGATCACCACGGCCAGGCCGACCATGGTGACCGGCTTGTCAGTGGCCTTGCCGCCTTCGATCAGGGTTTCTTCTGCATAGCTGACGATCTTGCGAATCTCGAAACTCATAACAGCTCCCTGGCTGAGTGGTTGTGAGTATTATGGTATACCAGAATACATGATATGCAAACATCTCCGAACGTCAGGCACAGCGCCGCCTGGGCAGCAATCAGAGATGGCGCCAGCCGGGTAAAAAGGGTTTTTTTATGCAGAAAGGAATGGCAGTAAAAGCGTCGTAGGGCGGGCCGCGCAGGTACAACCCATCAATCGTAGATGGGTTGCACCCATTCTACGGCGATAAAGCCCATTCTTCCGCGATTCGCCTCAACGCCAGCCGTGGCTGGCGCTGGCCACCGCATCGTGGGCGTGCAGACTTTCGGCGTGGGTTACCTGGATATGGAAAGCGCTGATCCCCGGCATCGCCAACAGTGCGCCATGCAGGCGGCGCGCAGCGTCTTCGCAGAACATCAGGTTCTGGCCATTGGCCAGGGCGAAGGCTTGTTCGTCGGCGCGCTTGACGGCGGTCTGCACGGCGGTGCCCAAGGCGGCCTCCGCCCGGTCGAGCAGATCGATGAAGGGCAGTGCGGTCGCCTCGTTCTTCAGGCGAACCAGAATGGCAGCTTCGCTGCGCTGGCTGTGGGGCGTGGCGACGATACCGGCGCTGCTGCCAAGCCAGGCGTGCAGCTCATCGAAATCGGGCTGGCGCTCGGCGAAGTCTTCGGCGAAGCGCTGCTGGATCAACTGACGTGCCAGGGCCGCGGAGCAGGGGCAGGTCGACGAGTAGCCCAACTGCAACCCCAGCTCCAGATGGAAGCCGCCTGGATCGAGGCGCGATCTGATCGTCAGCGGATAGGCCTTGTAGCCGGAGAGCGGGCTGACCAGTGCCGGGCGCTCGATCAGCCATTCACCTTGCAGATCCAGATAGGCGCACAGCGACAGGTCGCGGTGGCTGTCCAGGAAGCGTTCCAGCACCTGGCGCAGCAAGACTGGCGACAACGGCTCTCGCCGCAACTCGGCCAGTGCCAGGTACAGGCGCGACATATGAATGCCGCGGGTCTGGCCATCATCCAGGCTGACCCCGGCATCGATCCGCGCGCTCACGGCCTGCTCCTCTATCCGCACGGGCAGGGCGATGCAGCGCATACCGACCCAGTCGAGTGTGGCGGCGGAGTCGTCGCTGCGCTGGGCGGCGATATCGGGCAGGTTACTTCGGTGCTTCATTGATGTAGTCATTACAATTCGACTTTAAATGTTATGTTATAACACTTAAAGTTAATCCAGTGAGCCTGCCATGACCGTCGATGAACTGCTTGCCCTGCCGCCCCAGGCCTACATGAACGAAGCCCAGCAGGGCTTCTTCCGTGACCTGCTCAACGAACAGCGCCAGGCACTGCAGCAACGCATCGACGACGAGTTCGATGCGCTGCGTGAACAGGATCGCTCCGCCGACGAGGCCGATCAGGCCAGCCGTGAGGAACAGCGGCAGTGGCAACTGCGCCTGCTGGAGCGTGAAAAGAAGCTGCTCGACAAGATCGACCAGGCCCTGGAGCGCCTGGCTCGCGGTGAGTACGGCTGGTGCCGCGAAACCGGCGAGCCGATCGGTCTGCGCCGCTTGCTGCTGCGGCCCACTGCCAGCCTGTGTATCGAGGCGAAAGAGCGCGAAGAACAGCGCGAACGCCACCAACGTGACCTGTGAACCCTGATGCTGATGAGGAACCCGCCATGCCCGATCGTCTTCCCGTTACCGTGCTTTCCGGCTTTCTCGGCGCCGGCAAGAGCACCCTGCTCAACCATGTGCTGAAGAACCGCGACGGCTTGCGCGTTGCGGTGATCGTCAACGACATGAGTGAAATCAACATCGACGGCAGCGAGGTGCAGCGCGATGTCAGCCTCAACCGCGCCGAAGAAAAGCTGGTGGAGATGAGCAACGGCTGCATCTGCTGCACCCTGCGCGAGGACTTGCTCGACGAGGTCAGCCGACTGGCCCGTGATGGCCGCTTCGACTACCTGCTGATCGAGTCCACTGGCATCTCCGAGCCGCTGCCAGTGGCGGAAACCTTCACCTTCCGCGACGAGCAGGGCCAGAGCCTGGCTGATCTGGCGCGCCTGGATACCCTGGTCACGGTGGTCGACGGGGTGAATTTCATGCAGGATTTCCAGGCCGCCCAGAGCCTGGCCAGCCGCGGCGAAACCCTCGGGGAGGAAGACGAGCGCTCGATCAGCGACCTGCTGATCGAACAGGTCGAGTTCGCCGATGTGCTGTTGATCAGCAAGATCGACCTGATCAGCCAGGCCGAGCGCGAAGAGCTGACGGCCATCCTGCGTGGCCTCAACACCCGCGCACGGATTCTGCCGATGAGCATGGGCGCGGTACCGCTGCCGGCGATTCTCGACACCGGTCTGTTCGATTTCGAGCGTGCCGCCGAGTCGCCCGGCTGGCTCAAGGAAATGCGTGGCGAGCACGTACCGGAAACCGAGGAATACGGCATCGCATCGAGTGCCTACCGGGCGCGCCGGCCCTTTCATCCGCAGCGCTTCTTCGATTTTCTCAACCGTGAATGGGTCAACGGCCGGCTGCTGCGCTCCAAGGGTTTCTTCTGGCTGGCCAGCAAGTACCAGGAAGCCGGCAGCTGGTCGCAGGCCGGTGGCCTGATGCGCCATGGCCTGGCCGGACGCTGGTGGCGTTTCGTGCCGAAGAGCCAGTGGCCCCAGGATGAAGATGGCCTCAAGGGCATCATTCGCCAGTGGGATGCAGCCAGCGGTGACTGCCGCCAGGAACTGGTATTCATCGGCCAGAACATCGACTTCGCACGACTGCACGCGGAGCTGGATGACTGCCTGCTCAGCGATGCGGAAATGGCCGCCGGCGTCGAGGCCTGGCGCCAGCTGCCGGATCCGTTCGGCCCCTGGGAGGCGGCGGCATGATCCTCGCCTTCAAGCCGCGTCACGCGCCGCGGCAGATCATCCGTGACGACGTCGACGTGCTCGCCGAGGCTCTGCACGACGATGTCAATCTGGCGGTCTGGCAGCGTCAGTTGCCGGATCATCTGGCCAGCTTCGCCGACAGCCTGCTGGCCCAGGGCGAGCCGCTGGCGCAAGCGCTGAGCATCGATCTGCCTGACGCAGAGGCCGAACCTGCGTTGCCCGGCCTGCTCGCCGGGTACAGCGACATGCCCGGGCAGGCGGCCTTTCTCGCCGATGTGGCCTGGTTGGTTCAGGTCTACGCCTGCCTGCTCGACGCGCGCAGCATCGGCTTGCGCTTGCGCGCGCTGGATGCTGCCATGTGCCCACGCTTCCATGTCGACCGCGTGCCGCTACGGCTGATCACCAGCTATGCCGGCCCCGGTAGCCAGTGGCTGCGTGAAGGGGCCGTGTCACGCCAGCACCTCGGCGGGCCCCAGGCGCTGCCTGCGGAGAATGCCGTGATCGAGCAGATCGGCTGCGGCCATGTGGCGCTGCTCAAGGGCGAGCGCTGGATCGGCAACGAAGGCCGTGGCCTGGTGCATCGTTCGCCCGCTTTGCCAGCGGGTGAACGGCGCCTGCTGTTGACCCTCGACTGGCTGGCCTGAACGCCTTGACCGATTGCGGATTGGCAGGCAAAAAAAAGCTGCGCCCGAGCGCAGCCACAAAGCAGCCAGTGCCTGACCGGCTGCGAAGAGAACCTGTATTAAGACGCAAACGGATGACGATTGGATGACGGCTCAGTAGCCTATCCACACGCCTTTGCTTTGCCGTTCGCAGAACGGCTTGAGGTAGGCGGCGTCGTTGGCCACGCCGTAATAGTGGATGTCCTGCTGGTAGGGTGTACCGCCGACCTTGGCGTTGCGGCAAACGCCGAACGCGCCGGTGGGGCACTGTTCGACGAAGCTGACTTCGACCTTCTGGCCCTTGAGCTGCGGTTGGCAGAAGCCCTTGCGGAACAGGTTCGGCGGAATGCTGCGGTTCTGCTGGCAGACCTTTATGTCCAGTCGCTCGGCCTGGCTGTGCACCACGCAGGCTTCGCCCCAGGCCAGGCCGGACAGACTACACAACACCAGGGGCAGCAAACGGCGCATCGATCCAACTCCAGAGAATGATGCGCAACTGTAGAGGCTGTGGCGAGATTATCGCAAGCCGAGCTTTCCCCTGCGCCGCCGACCCTTCACCATGGCGACATGTTGAAACAGATACCCACCCACCTGATTGCCGGCCCGCTGGGCGCTGGCAAGACCAGCCTGATCCGTCAGTTGCTGGCGCAGCGGCCTGCGGGCGAGCGCTGGGCGGTGCTGATCAACGAGTTCGGACAGATCGGCCTGGACGCCGCGTTGTTGGCCCGTGACGAGGATGGCCTGAGCTTCAGCGAGGTGGCCGGTGGTTGCCTGTGCTGCGTCAATGGCGTGCCCTTTCAGGTCGGCCTGGGCCGTCTGCTGCGCAAGGCCAAACCGGATCGCCTGTTCATCGAGCCATCCGGGCTTGGTCATCCGCTGAATCTGCTGGAACAACTGAGCCAGGCGCCCTGGGAGGGGGTACTGGCCGTGCAACCGCTGCTGATGGTGCTCGACGCCGCTGCCCTGGTGGCCGGCGTGCCGCTCGCCGATAGTCAGCGCGATGCCTTGCCCCACGCCGGGCTGCTGGTGCTGAACAAGAGCGAGGGGGTCGATGACGCAGCCCGTGCGCGCATCGAAGGCAGCCTGCAGCGAGCGCTGTGCTGGACGAGCCAGGGCATGTTGCCGTTCAGCCGTCTGCCAACGGCACCCGTGACAGCCGCGGCTAGCGGATCTTTACCGGATGGCCCGTTACCACCCGCTGCGGTCTGGCGCAGCGTCGAGGAGCCGATCTGCCTGATCCAGGATCAACCTGAAGGCTGGAGCATCGGTTGGCGCTGGCACCCCAGCCAGCGTTTCGACCTGCTGCGGGTGCAGCAATGGCTGGCGACGCTGGTGTGGCGACGTGCCAAGCTGGTGCTGCAGACCAATGCCGGCTGGCTCTCGGTCAATGCCCTGGAGGGACAGGCCTTGCACTGGCAAAACAGCGAGTGGCGCAAGGATTCACGGTTGGAGCTGATCTTCAGCAGCCCTCAGGACGCCGCCGCGTTGCGCGCGGCAATGGCTGCCTGCCGCGCGTGATGGGGGCGTCCGGTTCAGGCGATCAGTCGTTCATCCGCGAGTGGGTGCGGGTGTCCTTCATGGTCACGTAGACCAGCAGCGAGCAGGCGATACAGCCAGTCACGTACCAGTAGAAACCGCTCTCCAGGCCCACGCTCTTGAACCACAGCGCGACGTACTCGGCGGTACCGCCGAAGACCGACACGGTCAGCGCGTACGGCAGGCCGACGCCCAGGGCGCGGATCTCGGTGGGGAACAGCTCGGCCTTCACCACCGCGTTGATCGAGGTGTAACCGCTGACGATGATCAGCGCCGCCATGATCAGGAAGAACGCGCCCCACCAGGTCTGTACGGTATGCAGCGTGGTGAGGATCGGGTAGGTGAACAGCGTGCCCAGTACACCGAAGGCAATCAGGATCGGGCGCCGGCCGATCTTGTCGGACAGCGCGCCCACCATCGGTTGCAGGAGCATGAACAGGAACAGCGTGGCGGCCGAGATCATGGTCGAGTCGTTCTTGCTCATGCCCACGGTGTTGACCAGGTACTTCTGCATGTAGGTGGTGTAGGTATAGAAGGCCAGGGTACCGCCCATGGTCAGGCCGACCACGGTGAGCAGTTCCTTGGGATGGCGCAGCAGGGTGCGCATGATGTTTTCCTTCGGCGCCTCGCTCTTCTTGAACGAGTCGGTCTCCTCCATGCCGCGACGCAGGTACATGGCCACCACGGCGCACAGCGCACCGATCACGAAAGGCACGCGCCAGCCCCAGGTTTCCAGCTGCTCTACGGTCAGGGTCTGCTGCAGGATGATCAGCACCGCCAGGGCGATGAGCTGGCCGGAGATCAGCGTCACGTACTGGAAGCTGGAGAAGAAACCACGACGTTCCTTGGTCGCCATCTCCGACAGATAAGTGGCCGAGGTGCCGTATTCGCCACCGACCGACAGGCCCTGCAAGAGGCGTGCGATCACCAGCAATACCGGCGCGGCGACGCCGATGGTTTCATAGCTGGGGGTCAGGGCGATGATCAGCGAGCCGAAGCACATCAGCAGTACCGAGGCCAATAGCGCGGCCTTGCGACCCTTGCGGTCGGCGTAGATGCCCATCAGCCAGCCGCCGATAGGGCGCATCAGGAAGCCCACGGCGAAGATCGCGGCAGTGTTGAGCAACTGTGCGGTCATGTCGCCCTGGGGGAAGAAGGCCTTGGCGAAGTACAGCGAAAAGGCGGCGTAGACGTACCAGTCGTACCATTCGACGAGATTGCCGACGGAGCCGCTGAAAATGGATTTGATGCGTTGGGACGTGGTGCGCGTTTGCGCGGGGGCAGACAGCGTGCTGGTGCTTTCCATCATGTTTCCTCGATCTCGTCATTATTCTTGTACGCACAGATAGGCGCTGGCTGGCTCATTGCAGAAGCTGTGCCAGGGGCCAGGAGGCCCGGCCTGCGGGGCTTGAGGCGAGATCGGAGGGGGAAAGTCTGGCGGAAACCTGCTAGGTCGTTGCCCGGTCTAGCGGAATCTTGCCAGGCTGCGTTCAGCCGGTGCTGGGCGTCTCGCTATCGAGAAAGTCGGTGCGCAGCAGACCATGGCGCTGCATCTTCTCGTTCAGGGTGCGACGTGGCAGTTGCAGCAGTTCGGTGACCATTTTCATGTCGCCGTGGCAACTGGTCAGGGCCTCGCGCAGGCATTGCGCCTCGAAGGTCTCCATGCGCGCACCGAGCGAGTTATCCACAACGGCTGCCTGGTTGGCGGGGCCGGATAGCGCCAGCACATGGCGCTCGGCGGCGTTGACCAGCTCGCGCACATTACCCGGCCAGTCGTGGGCCAGCAGATGGGCGAGTAACGCCGGGGTGACCGGCGGTACCGGGCGTTCGAAGCGCTGGCCGATTTGCCGGGCGTGGTGCTCGAACAGCATGGGCACATCCTCGCGGCGTTCGCGCAACGCCGGCAGTTGCAGCTCGGCGACGTTGAGGCGGTACAGCAGATCCTGGCGGAATTGCCCCTCGCGCACCCGCTCGTGCAGATCCGGCTTGGTGGCGGTCACCACACGCAGGTCGAGAGCGATCACCTGGTTGGAACCGAGTCGCTCGAGCTGACGTTCCTGCAATACGCGCAACAGTTTGACCTGCTGGCCCAGGGGCATGCTTTCGATTTCGTCGAGGAACAGGGTGCCGCCGTTGGCATGTTCGAGCTTGCCGATACGCTTGCCCTGGGCACCGGTGAAGGCACCGCTTTCATGGCCGAACAGCTCGCTCTCGAAGAGGTTTTCCGGGATGGCCGCACAGTTGAGGGCGACGAAGGGGCCGTTGGCGCGCGGGCCGAAGTCGTGCAGGCAGCGGGCGACCAGTTCCTTGCCGCTACCGGTCTCGCCGCGCATCAGCACGTTGGCCGGCGTGTGTGCCAGTTCGAGTACCTGACGACGCAACTGCACCATGGCCGTGGAGAAGCCGAGCAGACGACCGGCCAGCTCATCCTTGTGCTCGACCTGCTGGCGCAGTTGCCGGTTCTCCTGGGTCAGCCGACGCTTTTCCAGCGCGCGGCGCAGGCTGCCGAGCAGGCGCTCTGGGGTGAAGGGTTTCTCGATGAAGTCATAGGCGCCCAGGCGCATGGCTTCCACGGCCTGGGGCACGTCACCATGGGCGGACACCAGCAGGAACGGCAGCTCGGCATCGCGCGCCTGCACCTGTTCCAGCAGTGCCATGCCGTCCATCCCCGGCATGCGCAGGTCGCTGATCACCACGCCGGGGAAGTCTTCGGGCAGCAGTTCCAGGCATTCCCGGGCACTGGCACACAAGTGCACCTGAAAGCCCGATCGCTCCAGCCATTGGCGCACGGCTTCGCGGATGGGCGCCTCGTCGTCGACGAAAATCACACTGGGGGTCATGCGGTCTCCTGTGGGGCAGCGGGCAGGCGCAGGGTGAAGCGGGCACCGCCCTCGGGACGGTTGGCGGCCTGCAGGTCGCCGTCCAGTTCACGAACGATGGCATAGGACACCGCCAGGCCGAGGCCCAGGCCATCGCCCACCGGTTTGGTGGTGAAGAAGGGATCGAACAGCTGCGGCAAGGCTTCGGTATCGATACCTGCGCCGATATCGTCGATATGCAGCGCCCAGTGATCGTCTGTGAGCTCCAGTTCGATTGTAAGGCGTGGCGCCGGGTGATCCTGCATCGCATCGAGGGCGTTGCGGATCAGGTTGACCAGCACCTGTTCCAGGCGTATCGCATCGCCGGCGACCCAGGCGGGTTGCTCTGGCGTGCGCTGGATGTGCACCTCGACATCCCGCAGGCGTGGCTCCAGCAGTTGCAGGGCCTTGTCGAGCACGGCGCCCAGTTCCAGGGTTTCGCGCAAGCCGCCGGGGCTCTTGCGTGCGTAGGTTTTCAGGTGGCCGGCCAGGGCGGCCATGCGCTGCAGCAGTTCCTCATGGCGAACCAGGGACTGGCGCGCCTCTTCCAGTTCGCCGTCGGCGAGGATCATGCGCAGGGTGCCGAGGTGCACCTGCAGGGCGGTCAGCGGCTGGTTGATTTCATGGGCGAGGGCGGCGGACATCTGCCCCAGAGCGGCCAGTTTGGCGGCCTGTACCAGACCCTCCTGGGCAGTGCGCAACGCGGCAGTGCGTTGTTCGACCAGCGCCTGCAATTCGTCACTGGCACGCTGGCGCAAACGGGCGATACGCCAGCGCTGATGTACCACCAGGCCGAGCAGAAACAGCGCCAGCCATGCGCCGCCAGCGGCCAGGCTCGCGGCGTGGGTGTTGTCGGCGATGCTGCGGGTGTCGCGCAGCAGGTGCAGCGTCCAATCCTCACTCTCCAAGGCGCGGGTTTCCCACAGGTAGTCGCCAGCCAGCTCCGGGCTGTCGATGCGTACCAGGCGGCCTTCATCGGCGAGGGATTGGCGTTGCCGGTAACTCAAGGGTGCCAGGGGCTTCTTGTCGTACTGACGGGTGGCTGCGAGCATCTCGCGCACCGCTTCGGGGATCGCCTGCAACTCGCGGTAACGCCAGGCGGCTCGGTTGGCGATAAAGGTGATGCCCTGTCGATCACTGACCAACAGCACGTGAGGGCTCTGGCTCCAGGCCTGCTCGATACTGGGGAACTCCAGTTTGACCACCACGGTGCCGAGAAACCGCCCGCTGCCATCGCGCACGGCATGGGAAAGGAAATAGCCAGGAATGCCGCTGGTCACGCCCACCGCATAGAAACGCCCGGTGTCATGGCTCCGCGCTTCGCTGAAATACGGGCGGAAGCTGTAGTCGTGGCCGACGTAACTGGTCGGCAGGCGCCAGTTGCTGGCGGCGATGCCCAGCCCGTCGGCATTCATCACCTGCAGCGTCGAGGAATGGGCGGCGGCGTTGATGGCTTCCAGTTTGAGATTCAGGCGATGCTGCAACACCGGCGTGAGCGGGCGCTGCAGGGCTTCGCCCAGCTCGGGATCGAGCGCCAGCACCGCAGGCAATGCGCGGTAGCGGTCGATCAGGGTTTGCAAAGTACCGGCGTAGGCGGCCAGCTGTTCCTGCGCCTGTTGGCCGGCTTCCGCCAGACGCTGGCGTTCGGCCTGACGCTCGGCCAGGTAGACGGACAGGCACAGGCCAGCGAGCAACAGGGCAGTCAGCAGGACGATGCGCAGGGAGCGGGAGGACATGAACGCGGATCAGCCAGACGAGTGAGCGGCTGACGATAGCACAGGGTCGATCGGCCGAATCACTCCCGCGGTGTGGGGTGGTCGCGCCGCCATTGCTGCAACTCGATCACCTGGCCAGACTGTCGTGTTGTCGGTGTCGGTGTCGGTGTCGGTGTCGGTGGCAGTGCCGCCGCCGGTTCGCGGAATGGATAGGGATCCAGTTCGATATTGCCCAGGTGTGCGCCGAACATGACGATGCGCCCGCCATGGCGCTGCTCGCCGGTGACCGTGAATTCGAAGCCGTAGACCCGTGCGAAACGGCGGTTGCCGCGGCCATCCCGGACGATACCGAAACGCTGGAAGGCGACGTTGCCGTCGAGCAACTCGATATCCAGCTTGCTGCAATGCTGCTTGATCAGCGTCAGCGCGCGTTCGCGAATGCCATGGCCGTGCCACAGCCAAGCGGCAGCGGCGGCCAGCAGCATCAGGACGAACAGATTGCCAAGGGTCAACATGGTGCACGGGCTCGGGACAGTGAGCGCTCAGCTTACCCGATCTACCGTGACAGTTGCCGCCCGCGAATCGGCCCGTTCGCCGCTCTGTGCCAATTGCACATTTGTAGGAACCCGCTTGCGGGCGATGAGTGATTTCCCTGCCGATCACGCGGCAAGGCCACTGTCGCATCGCCGGCAAGGCTAGGCGCCCCCGCCGCTCCTACTGGACAGTAGTTCCCGCGATTGCCTGGCGCCCCTGCTTTTGCTGCAGGGCGCCAGGATATCCCTGTCGGCCTATTGCGCGACCGGAGCCGGTGCCTGCAGCCCCAGGCGTTCGAACATCACCCGGGCGATTTCCCGCTCGCCCATCACCACCAGGTCGGCGTTGTGCTCGCGCAGGTAATCGACTTCATCGTCGAAGTGAGCGCGGGCGATGATGTCCAGGCCGGCATTGGCCTGACGGCCATGCAGGGCGATCTGGCCGGCCTCCAGGCTGTTGGGGATGGCGATCATCAGCCAGCGCGCCTGAGCGACATTGGCCAGCTCCAGCACGTGAGTGCTGGCGGCGTTGCCGAGTACCACGCTGAAACCTTCCTCGCGCAGTTCCTGGGCGCGGGTACGGTTGTCGTCGATGATCACCAGCGGCACGCCTTCGCCACGCAGGCGCTTGCTGATCCGGCTGCCGACACGGCCGTGGCCGATGAGAATGGCGTGGCCGACTTCGCTGATCGGGTGCAGGTCGTTGTCTTCGCTGTCCGCCACACTGGCCTGATCGGCTGGCGTGGTGTTTTCGCGACGATCCAGCCACGGCTGCAAACGGTCGATCAGCAGGAACAGCAGCGGATTGCAGAGAATCGACAGGATCGCGCCGGCCAGCACCAGGTCGCGGCCTGCTTCCGGCACCAGGTTCAGGCCAATGCCCAGGCCGATGAGAATGAAGGAGAACTCACCGATCTGCGCCAGACTCACCGAGATGGTCAGCGCCGTGCTCAGCGGTTTGCGGAACGCCAGCACGATCAGCATCGCCGCCAGCGACTTGCCGAACACGATGACCAGGAAGGTGCCCAGCACCAGCAGCGGCTGTTCGAGCAGGATCGACGGGTTGAACAGCATGCCCACCGAGACGAAGAACAGCACGGCGAAGGCGTCGCGTAGCGGCAGAGAGTCCTCGGCTGCCTTGTGGCTGTACTCCGACTCGTTGAGGATCATCCCGGCGAAGAAGGCGCCGAGGGCGAATGACACCCCGAACAACTGCGCCGAGCCGTAGGCGATGCCCATGGCGATGGCCAGCACGGCCAGGGTGAACAGCTCACGGGAGCCGGTGCCGGCGCTACGCTCCAGCAGCCAGGGAATGACCCGCCGACCGACCACGACCATCAACACGACGAAGGCGCTGACCTTGCCGAGGGTGATCAGCAACTGCATGCCGATGCTGCTGGAACCGTCGCCCTGGGGAATGCCACCCAGTACGCCGGACAGCGCCGGCAGCAGCACCAGCGCCAGCACCATCACCAGGTCTTCGACGATCAGCCAGCCCACGGCGATCTTGCCGCGGCGGGTGTCGATCAGTTGGCGTTCTTCCAGGGCGCGCAGCAGTACCACGGTACTGGCCACCGACAGCGCCAGGCCGAACACCAGGCCGGCGCCCCAGCCCCAGCCCATGGCCCAGGACAAGCCCATGCCCATGACCGTGGCAACGGCGATCTGCACCACGGCGCCGGGAATGGCGATGTGTTTGACCGACATCAGGTCTTTCAGGGAGAAATGCAGGCCCACGCCGAACATCAGCAGGATCACGCCGATCTCGGAAATTTCGTGGGATAGTTCTTTGTCGGCAACGAAGCCGGGGGTGAAGGGGCCGACGATCACGCCAGCGAGCAAATAGCCTACCAGTGGCGACAGGCGCAGGCGGTTGGCCAGGCTGCCGAACAGGTAGGCCAGCACGAAGCCGGCGGCGATTGTCGCAATCAAGGGTGTGTGATGAGGCATGCATTCTCCCTATGAACAGAAGGGCCTGGCATGCCTGCACTGCAGGGGGATACAGCGCAGAACTGCGTAGCGGCCAGGGTCGGATTGCCCGACCATAAAGACCAATATTTTATATTAAAATGTTACTTATAACTAAAGGGTCTTTATACAAGATGTTTCTATCGTACCGTAAATTGCTGTGAGGCCCGTCACGTCTAGCCTCTGAGGGCCCGATAGCGGCTTTCCAGCTCCTGGCGGATCTCACGGCGCTGTTGACCCTGTTCGAAACGCCGACGTTCCTCCGAGGTCTGCGGTTGACGGGGCGGCACTTCGGTGGATTTACCCTGCTCGTCGACTGCCACCATGGTGAAGAAGCAGCTATTGGTATGGCGTACCGAGCGCTCGCGGATGTTTTCGGTGATCACCTTGATGCCGACTTCCATGGAGGTGCGGCCGGTGTAATTGACCGAAGCGAGAAAGGTCACCAGCTCGCCGACGTGTACCGGTTCGCGGAACGTCACCTGATCCACCGACAGCGTCACCACGTAGCGACCGGCGTAGCGGCTGGCGCAGGCATAGGCCACTTCGTCGAGGTACTTGAGCAGGGTGCCGCCGTGCACATTACCGGAAAAATTGGCCATGTCCGGGGTCATCAGGACGGTCATCGTCAGTTGGGCGTTTCCGGGTTCCATAGTGCTCGGCTCATCAGGTTGAAAGGGGCGATTGTCCACCGTCTGCGCGGCATTGGCTGGTCGATTGTGTCTATGTACTCGATTGCTGCAACGTATGTACCGGCATTTCGCTCTCAGAGCCATAGCCATTCATTCATCAACAAGGAAGACACCATGAAGCGCACCCTTCTTTGCTACGCCCTGCTGCCGCTATTGGCTGGTATTGCCCAGGCCACACCGCAGTCCTGCGATAGCGTCAGCCTGTGCAACGCGGCCGGTACCGCAGCCTATCAGGCGGGACGTTACGATGAGGCTGCAGACGCCTTCGAGCGCCAGTTGCGACGTGCCGAGCAAGGCGAGGACAGCGCCGCCCGTGAGCTGGCGTTGAACAATCTGGTGGTAGCCAACCTGCGCCTCAAGCAGACGGGCCAGGCCCGGGCCTGGTTGAATCTGGCATTGACCGGCGGCATGCAGGGCACGGCCACGCGTCACAATCTGCGCTCCGTATCCGCGGCGCTGGATTATCAGGCCCTCGGCGCCAGCCTCGAAGGGCGCTATCTGCGTTACTCCGGCGCGGCGGTATGGAGCAGCCTGGACATCAGCCGTCAGCCGGACGGCAGCTACCGCGCGCATTTTTCCCCGCTGCGTGCGGGCGCCAAGGTCGAGGACTATGGCCCGGCTGCCATCGGCGATCTGCAGGGGGTGCTGCAGGGCGAGAAAGCCTATTTCCAGCTGACGGCAGCGGACTTGCCTCAGGGCTGTGCCGTCGAGCTGTTCCATGAGGGGCTGGATGTTCGCGTGCTGGAAGTCTTCGATCCGAAATGTCAGCAATATGGTGGCGCCGGTATCAGCGTGGTGGGCAATTACCTGAAGGTCAGCGCCGAACCGCAGGAGCAAGAGCGCTGATTCGATCCACACAGATGAACAGTGATGAACACGATACGGTGTTCGCCACGCCAGTGATGGCGATCACCCGCTATCGCCAGCAAGGCTAGGCGCCCCCGCAGCCCCTACATGAACCTCGTGATTTCACGCCTGATTCAGATACCAGCGCCAATCCTGCTCACCCACCTCGGCCATGAACTGGCGATACTCGGTCTGCTTGATCGCCAGGAACACCTTGAGGAAATCCGCACCCAGCGCTTCCTTCGCCCATTCCGATTGTTCCAGGGCGCGCAGGGCGCCGAGCCAGTCGGTGGGTAGCACGTCGGTGGCCTGAGCGTAGCCGTTGCCGACGATGGGGGTGCCCGGGTCGATTTTCTGGCTGACGCCGTGATGGATGCCAGCGAGGATCGCCGCCGCCGCCAGGTAGGGGTTGGCATCGGCGCCGCAGATGCGGTGCTCGATATGCCGGCTGGCCGCCGGGCCGCCCGGTACGCGGAACGACACGGTGCGGTTGTTCACGCCCCAGCTTTTGGCCAGCGGTGCGTAGCTGTTGGCCTGGAAACGGCGGAACGAGTTGGCGTTGGGGCAGAACAGTGCCAGGGAATCGAGCAGGGTGGCCATCATGCCGCCGATGGCGTGACGCAACAGCGGCGTGCCGTGGCTGCCTTCAAGATCGGAAAGCTCCGACGCCATCAGGTTGTTGCCCTGCTCGTCGGCAAGGCTGACGTGCATATGCATGCCACAGCCGGCCAGATCGCCGAACGGCTTGGCCATGAAACAGGCTTGTAGCCCGTGGCGATTGGCGACACCCTTGACCAGGCGCTTGTAGCGCACGCCTTCATCGATGGCCTGCAAGGCGTCGAAGCGGTGCTCCAGAGTGATCTCGACCTGGCCCGGTGCGTACTCGGAGATCGCCGTGCGCGCCGGCAGCCCCTGGGCTTCGCAGGCGGCATAGAGATCGTCGAGAAACGGCTGCAACTGTTCCAGCTCGTACACGCCATACACCTGGGTGGCGTGAGGGCGCTGGCCGTTCATCTGCCGCGCTGGCAGCGGTCGACCCTGTTCGCCTCGTTCGCGGTCGAGCAGGTAGAACTCCAGCTCCACCGCCATCACCGGATGCAGGCCATCGGCCTTGAGCGCATCGATGCAGCGGATCAGCACGTGCCGAGGGTCGGCGGGGGCTGCCGGCAAGCCCTGCTCGGGGTGCATGCTTACCTGCACCTGCCCGGTAGGGTGGTTGCGCCATGGCTGCAGGGTCAGGCTGCCCGGCAGTGGGTAAGTCCAGCAATCGGCATCGCCCACTTCCCAGACCAGCCCGGTTTCCTCGACATCGTCGCCATTGATGGTCAGGCCAAGAATGGTGCTCGGCAGTGGCCGGCCGTTGCGGTACATGGCCAGCAGTTCGTCACGGTGCAGCAGCTTGCCGCGTGGCACGCCATTGGCATCGATCAAGAACAGCTCGATGCTGCGTACTTGCGGGTTGGCGGCGAGAAAGGCTTCGGCTTCCTGGATATCGGCGAATTGCATGGTGGGTCTCGCGTTGGGGGATCGGGGCGCGTAGCTGGCGCTTTATTCATCCACCGGGGTTGGGTCGGTTATCGGTGCTGGTACTTGGGCAGCACAGTGTCATGAGAATGCCACGGTTGATCGGGTACAGGTGCAGGGCGGTCTGCAGGCTGTCGTGAAATGTCGCTGGCGACCATGTGCAGTTTCTCTGCAGGTCGTGGTACGTGCTCGATGCCTGAAAACCAGGCTGTCATGCGTGCTGCCGGTGACCTGGAAACAGCGTCGAGCGTCTTTTTGCGGTACCTGCACAACCGCGTGCGGCTGGCGCTTGGAGGCAAATGTTTCCGAATATTGCCGCATCGCGACGGGTACGGCTCGGATGTTAACCTGCGGTCAAAGTGGCCCAGCAACGGGCCGATAACCCCCATTCTTCAGCAGGCTCACGTGAGCCATCGAGCAGCCGCCCGAGCGCGCTTGTGCCTGCCCAAAAAAAGGAGCAGTTTCCTCATGCATGCCATCAGCTTCATCCAGGATCTAGCGGTGATCATGCTGGTGGCCGGCGTGGTCACCGTGCTGTTCCACCGCTTCAAGCAGCCAGTGGTGCTCGGTTACATCCTCGCCGGCTTTCTGATCGGCCCGCATACGCCACCGTTCGGCCTGATCCACGATGAAGAGACCATCCGCACCCTCGCCGAGCTGGGGGTGATCTTCCTGATGTTCTGCCTGGGGCTGGAATTCAGCCTGCGCAAGCTGTTCAACGTCGGGGCAACGGCTTTCATCGCGGCGTTCCTGGAAATCATCCTGATGATCTGGATCGGTTTCGAGATTGGCCGCTACTTCGGCTGGAACACCATGGATTCGCTGTTCCTCGGTGCGATCCTGGCGATTTCCTCGACCACCATCATCATCAAGGCGCTCGGCGACCTGAAGATGAAGAACGAGCGCTTCGCCCAACTGATCTTTGGTGTACTGATCGTCGAGGACATCCTCGGTATCGGCATCATCGCGCTGCTCTCCGGTATCGCCCTGAGCGGTAGCGTGGAAACCGGCGAGGTGTTCGCCACCGTCGGCAAACTGTCGCTGTTCATGATCGTCGCCCTGGTCATCGGCATCATCCTGGTGCCGCGCATCCTCGCCTACGTGGCCAAGTTCGAAAGCAACGAGATGCTGCTGGTGGCAGTGCTGGGCATATGCTTCGGTTTCTGCCTGTTGGTGGTCAAGCTGGAATACAGCATGGTGCTGGGCGCCTTCCTGATCGGCGCGATCATGGCCGAGTCTCGCCAGTTGGTGCAGATCGAGCGTCTGATCGAGCCGGTACGAGACATGTTCAGCGCCATCTTCTTCGTTGCCATCGGCCTGCTGCTCGACCCCACTGTGCTGGTCGAATACGCCTGGCCGATCGCGGTAATCACCGTCGCCGTGATCGTCGGCAAGGTATTTTCCTGCAGCATCGGTTCGTTCATCGCCGGCAACGACGGGCGCACCTCGCTGCGCGTGGGCATGGGTCTGTCGCAGATCGGCGAGTTCTCCTTCATCATCGCCACCTTGGGCATGACCCTGCAGGTGACCAGCGACTTTCTCTATCCGGTGGCGGTGGCCGTGTCGGTGATCACCACCCTGACCACGCCGTACCTGATCCGCTCCGCCGATCCGTTGGCGATAAGCCTGGGCAAGGTGATGCCGCAGCGCGTGTCGCGGGTATTCTCGCTGTACGGCGAGTGGCTGCGCAGCATCCAGCCGCAAGGCCAGGGCGCGATACTGGCGGGAATGATCCGCAAGATCGTCCTGCAGGTGTTGGTCAACCTGGCATTCGTGGTGGCGATCTTCCTCGGCATCGCCTTCTTCGCCACGCAGATCGGTGCCTGGCTGGGCCAGTGGCTGGATCAGGAAAACCTGCGCAAGGCAGTTATCTGGGGCGCGGCGCTGCTGCTGTCGCTGCCGTGCCTGATCGCGGCGTACCGCAAGATCAAGGCGCTCTCCATGCTGCTCGCCGAGATGGGCGTGCGCCAGGAGAAAGCCGGTCGCCATACGGCGCGGGTGCGCAAGGTGATTTCCGAGGTGATTCCGTTGCTGTCGCTGGTCGGCATCATGGTGCTGCTGACGGCACTGTCGTCGAGCATCCTGCCGTCCAACGACATGTTGTTGCTGGTCGGCGTGGTCGCCGCCGGAGTGGCGGCGCTGCTGTGGCGCTGGTTCATCCGCGTGCACACA
The DNA here is from genome assembly GCF_004327285.1 of Phytopseudomonas daroniae. Classification (GTDB taxonomy): domain Bacteria; phylum Pseudomonadota; class Gammaproteobacteria; order Pseudomonadales; family Pseudomonadaceae; genus Aquipseudomonas; species Aquipseudomonas daroniae. Next base: position 7,077 of record NZ_QJUI01000022.1, on the reverse strand, counting down.
CGCCTGCAGATCGCTTTGTTCGAGACGCTCGACAAGCCCGAGACACCCGGGCATCACTGAGGCAGCGACAAGTTTCAAGCCACAAGCTGCAAGAAAAAGCCCCGTGCTCGTGAAAGCGAGCACGGGGCTTTGCGTTTGCGCTGCTACAGCGGGTCACTGAGCGAGGCGAAGTGCTGGCTGTCTCTTCGGTATCGCTGCGCTCGATGCCAGGTTACCCAAGCTGGGTCAGCGCTGAATGCTTGTCTTGCAGCTTGCAGCTTGCAGCTTGCAGCTTGCAGCTGCTGTCACTCCTCCAGCCAGACTTCACGCACCCAGTGCCACACCGAGTCCCAGCTTTCGTCGGTAAGGTCTTCTTCTTCGCCATCCCACAGCAGTACGGTGCCGTCCTGCTCGACGCAGTAGTAGTTGCCCTGATCCTCGCAGATCGGCACTAGCTCGCGGGGTACGCCCAGCGACCAGGCTACCGAGGCCACTTCCGGCAGGTAGGTGTGCGACTGCGGGTCGGTGACCGTGACCGGCTCCAGGCGGCCGTAGACCACGTCGCTGACCTTGAGCAGAAACTCGCGTAGCTCGAACGGCAGATTGATGAGGATCTGCTCCTCGATCTCCACCAGCAACTCTTCTTCCGGCAACTCCAGCGGTACCGGCACCGGTTCGTTCAGTTCACGCAGTTGTTCGATGACTTCTTCCACGAGCGGCTCCAGCAGAGGTCGGTGATTCTCATCAGGCTTGGCAAGCACAAACAGACGAGCGCTCGGTCAGCCGCCGTCTGGTTCAATACTCTTGTAATAGCGCAGCGTTTTACGCTGAATGGAAAATAGTCACAAGTCGGAAAAAGGCAAAACGCCACGTCGGTTGGGGTGTGGATATCTTATCGGCCTCGTTGCGGACGAGACGGCGCCTTTGGGGTGCGCATCCTGCGCTGTGGCGCAACGACCAAGCGATGGGGTTTGAAACCCGGTCGCCAAAAAAACAGAACCCGGGCAAGCCCGGGTTCTGTGTCACGCGTGGGGATCAGCCGTTCTGGCGGATACCGGCGACCAGCCAAGGCTGGTTGTCACCGGTCGCGCGCTCGAGGCGCCAGCTTTCGCTGAAGACTTCACCCTGGTCGAAGCGCGAGGTCTTCGACAGGCCGCTGAAGGTCAGGGTGGCGATGGTTTTGTCAGCCTGATCATCGACACCGTCCAACTGCACCTCGAGGTCGTCGATATAGGTGGACTGGAAGCCATCACCCAGATCGGCGCGCTCGCGCTTGAGGAATTCCAGCAGTTGCGGGGTGACGAACTCGGCGATCTTGTCCATTTCGTCGGCATCCCAGTGCTGCTGCAGGCTGAGGAAGTGCTCGCGACCGGCATTGACGAAGCTCTGCTCGTTGAACCAGGCCGGGGCGTTGATCACCGGCTTGATCGCGGCATTGCCGCTGCCACCGAAGATCGACGGCTGAGCAGGCTGGCCATGGGCTTCGCGCTGGAACGGTGCACCACCGGCAGCAGCGACATTAGGCTGTAGCTTTTGGCGGCGGGCGGCAAGGAAACGGAACAGCAGGAAGGCGATCAGGCCGAAGATCAGCATGTCCATGATCTGCAGGCCTTCGAAGCCATCGCCCATGAACATCGAGGCCAGCAGACCACCGGCGGCCAGGCCGGCCAGTGGGCCGAGCCAGCGCGAAGCACCGCTGGCGGCAGCCGGGGTACGACCCGGAGCGGCGGCATTGGCATTAGGCTGCGAAGGTGGCGCGGCCTGGCGGGTCTGATGGCTTGGCGCGGCGCCGAACGACTTGCCGCCGCCAAAACGTTTGGCATCGGCATGGAAGCTGAAGGACAGGCCCAGGCAAAGCACCAGGGCAATACTGAGGAAACGCTGCATTATCGGTTTTCTCTTGGTTATTGAAACGCTGCTGGGCATCTTGCCCGCGCCGAGCCGGCATGACCAGCAACAGAATGTTTCGGGCTTTTGCCCATTGCCTATATGCAGTGGCCCGGCGCGCTCCAAAAATGCCCACCCTCGCCCCGTATCGAACCACCGTCATCCGACGATGCGACCCGCACACCTCCCCGAACCCACGATTCCAGGCGCCTGCAGCCGATGGCATGGATGCTGCTAGATCGCATCCATGGATAACTGGATACAAAAATCCAGAACCCCGTCATGAGGAGTCAGTCGTGTTGTCAGCTATCCAGGGATTCGCCAATCGCCAACCTGCGACCGCCGAGGAAGAGGCTTACCGGCATCTGCTCGATGGCATCTGCATGGGGCGTTACCAGGCTGGCCAACGCCTCAAACCGGAGGACATCGCTCAGGAAATCGGTATGAGCCGCATGCCGGTACGCGAAGCTTTCCGGCGTCTGGCCGCCGAAGGCCTGGTGAATCTGAGGCCCAATCGTGGTGCCATCGTCAGCGGGCTGGACATCGAGGAGATGCGCGAGGTGTTCGAGATGCGCAGTGCTCTGGAGAGCCTCGCGGTGAAGGTGGCGGTGGGCAACCTGACCGAGCGTCATCTGTCGACGCTCGAGCGTTTGCTGGAGGACATGGACGAATACCGCGATGACAGCTGCGAGTGGGTGCGCCGGCACCGGGTTTTTCATGAGTACCTGTGCAGCCTCAGCGGGCGGCCACGACTGATGAAGCAGATTTCGGCGCTGTATTCGCTGATCGAGCCGCACATGCGTCTGTGGCTGCAGCATGTGGACAAGCCTCGCAGTGCCCGGGAGGCCCACGAGGCCATTCTCGACGCCTTGCGCAGTCGTGATGCCAGCCGTGCAGAGATGGTGCTGCGCGAGCATATCGAAGACACCGTGCCGTCCCTGCTGAATTTCCTGCAAAGCCACGAAAAGTAGGCCTGATCGGCCCGTACAGATCGAGAGTGGGTCGCAACCCGCCGAGCCTTTCGCTTTAGCACTCTGCCGCCAATCGACTGAAACGGGAGCTTCACATGTCCGCATCTGCACGTTCATTGCATTGCCGCGCAAGCCAGTTCGCCGGAGTTCTGGCCCTCACCCTGGTGGCTCAGGCCACGCTGGCCGCGCCCGATCTGCCCGAGCGACTGGTCAAGAGCAACAAGCTGACCTTCTGCTCGAGCATGGACTCGCCACCCCTGGCCTACTTCGACGAGCAGCAAAAGCCCAAGGGCATGTCCGTGGATGTGGCCGAAGATGTGGCCAGAACCCTGGGCGGCCTGAAGATCGACTGGCGGGTGATGCCCTTCGCCGGCATGGTGCCGGCACTGCTGGCGCAACAGTGCGACCTGGTGATCGACCAGTTGTTCGACAAGCCGGAACGCCGCGAGATCATCAACATCGTCAATTACATGTACGCCAGCCAGTCGGTGGTCGTGCCCCAGGGCAACCCCAAGGGAATCGACAGCCTTACTGCGTTGTCGGGCCTGAAAGTCGCCGCGCTCAATGGTTCGACCATCCGTGTGTTGCTTGAGGCCGAGAACGAGAAGCTCGTCGCCGCTGGCCAGAAGCCGATGACCATCGTCGTCTACAACACCGATAACGATGCCTTCCAGGCCTTGCGCCTGCAGCAGGTCGACGCCTTCGGCACCACAGTGGAAACCGCGGGCTATTACAAGAACATCGTGCCCGGCCTGTTCGAAGAGGCGGTACCGGCATTCAGCCAGATCCTGACCGGAATCGGTATCCGCAAGGACGACGGCGAACTCACCGAAGCGGTGAAATTCGCCGTCGCCGACCTGCTGCAGAGCGAGCGTTACCTGGCGATGTTGAAGACCTGGAACGTCGAAACCGACAAGCTGGACTACTGAGGCAGGATCATGACTTTCAGTTGGGAGATTTTCTGGCAGTACCTGCTGACACCCAGCGACACCTATCTGTATGGGCTCTGGCTGACCTGTGTGATCAGCGTCTGCGCTATGCTGCTGGGTTGCACCATCGGGTTGTGTGCCGCGTTGATGCGTCGTTCGGGAAATCCACTGTTGCAGTACCCGGTGCGCTTCTACATCTGGCTGATGCGCGGCACGCCGCTGCTGGTGCAGATCGTGTTCCTGTACACGGCGCTGGCGGCCGGTGGCATCTTCCGCTTCGAGGACATCGACCTGGGCTGGTTCGTCCTGCCGGGGGCGATCCAGGCGGCGATCATCGCCCTGGGGTTGAACGAAGGCGCCTACATGGCCGAGATCATTCGCTCCGGTCTCAACGCGGTGGACAAGGGCCAGTACGAAGCCGCCCGTTCGTTGGGCATGACGCCGACGAAGCTGATGCGCCGGGTGATCATGCCCCAGGCGTTCCGGGTCATCGTGCCGCCGCTGGGCAACGAGTTCAACGTGATGCTGAAGAACACCACGCTGGTCAGCGTGATCGGTGTACAGGAATTGTTGCTCAGCACGCAGATGATCACATCGGCCAATTTCCGGGTTTTCGAACTCTACCTGGTAGTGGCTATTTATTTCCTGTTGCTGACCACCCTGTGGGGCTTCTTCCAGCGCTGGCTGGAATACCGCTTTGGCCGTTCCGAGCGGCGCCCGGACGCGGCTGGCCGAATGTTCGGTGGCCAGGCCATGAAGCTCATGAGGGGGCGCTGACATGCCGAGTGACGAGATCATCATCGAAGCGAGCAGCATCCATAAGTCCTTCGGCGATCAGCAGATTCTCAAGGGAATTTCCCTGTCCGTACGCAAGGGCGAGGTGGTGGTGCTGATCGGCGCCTCCGGTTCCGGCAAGACCACCTTCATCCGCTGCCTGAACCTGCTCGAGGAAATCCAGAGCGGACGAATTCGGGTCAACGGCCAGACGCTGGGCTATCGCGAGCGGGCCGATGGCAGCCTGGTGCGCGATTCCGAGCGCAGCATCGCGCGGCAGCGCCGCGATATCGGCATGGTGTTCCAGCGCTTCAACCTGTTCGGTCATATGACCGCGTTGGAAAACATCATCGAGGCACCGATCCAGGTACTTGGCATGCCCCGCAGCGAGGCGCTGGAGCAGGCCTGGGCGCTACTCGAACGGGTCGGCCTGAAGGATCGCGCCGACCATTACCCGTCACAGCTATCCGGTGGCCAGCAGCAGCGCGTGGCCATCGCCCGTGCGCTGGCCATGAAACCCCAGGCCATGCTCTTCGATGAGCCAACCAGTGCGCTCGACCCCGAAACCGTCGGCGAGGTGCTGCAGGTCATGAAGGAACTGGCCGCCGATGGCATGACCATGGTCGTGGTCACCCACGAGATGGGCTTCGCCCGTGAAGTGGCCGACCGTGTGGTGGTGCTCGACCAGGGTGAGCTGATCGAGCAGGGCCCGCCGCAACAGGTATTCACTCAACCCAGCCACCCGCGTACCCGGGCGTTCCTGTCCCGGGTGCTTTGACTGTCGAGATCCCGATATGCGTAATCTGCAACTTCCTGGCCGCTCTCCCGTACGCGCCACCCAAGGCATGGCGGCCACCTCGCACCCTCTGGCGACCCAGACCGCCCTGGCCATTCTCAAGCGTGGCGGCAACGCCATGGATGCGGCCATCGCTGCCGCTGCCGTGCTGGCCGTGGTCGAGCCCCAGGCCACCGGTATCGGCGGCGACTGCTTCGTGCTCTACACCCCGGCCGGCAGCGATCGAGTGCTCGCCTTCAATGGTTCAGGACGTGCCCCCCAGGCGGTGAACCTGGACTGGATGCGTGAGCAGGGCCACGAGTCGATGCCTGCCCACGGGCCCCATGCGGTGACCATTCCCGGTGCCATCGACGCCTGGTGCCGGCTGCTGGAGGATCACGGCAGCCTGCCGCTCGGCGAAATCCTCCAGGACGCCATCGGCTATGCCGAGAACGGCTATGTGGTCGCCGACCGCGTGGCTGCGGACTGGGCTCACAACGCGTCCTGGCTGGCCGAGTTTCCGGAGGCGGCCAAGGTGCTGTTGCCCCATGGGCGGATACCCAGGGCGGGTGACATTCATCGCAACGTCGAGTTGGGTCGTACCCTGCGACGCATCGCCCGGCTAGGCCGCGCCGGCTTCTACGAAGGCCCGGTCGCCGAGGATATGGTCAACCATCTGCGCAGCCTCGGTGGTGTGCACAGCCTGGAGGATTTCTCTACCTGTCGGGGGGAGTACGTCGAGCCCATCCACACCGACTACAAGGGTTACCAGCTGTATCAGGTACCACCGAACAACCAGGGCCTGACGGCCTTGCTGATGCTCAATACCCTGGCCGGCTTCGAGCAGGGGCTGGAGGCCAACGGCGCACGGCGCCTGCACCTGGAAATCGAGGCGGCGCGACTGGCCTACCATGAGCGTGACCAGCGGTTCGCCGACCCGGAATTCGCCAAAGTTCCCGTCGAGCGACTGTTGTCGGCCGAGCACAGTGCGCGTATGCAGCGGCAGATCGATCCGCAGCACGCGTGCACCGATTTGCCCGAGCCACTGTTCGAACACTCCGATACTGTCTACCTCTGTGTGGTCGACGGACAACGCAATGCCGTCAGCCTGATCAACTCCATCTACCATGAGTTCGGCAGTGGCGTGATGGCGCCGCAGAGTGGTGTGCTGTTGCAGAACCGTGGCCTGAGCTTCCGCCTCGACCCCGAGCATCCCAACTGCCTGGCACCGGGAAAGCGCCCCATGCATACCATCATGCCGGGCATGTTGATGCGTGATGGCCGCGTGCAGGCGCCACTGGGCGTCATGGGGGGCGACTACCAGCCCACCGGTCAGGTGCATGTTCTCACCGGTATTCTGGATTTCGGTCTGGATCCGCAGGAGGCGCTGGACGCGCCGCGGGTCATCTACCAGGACGGCAAGGTGCTGGTCGAGGACGGCGTCAGCCCTCAGGTGCGCGAAGCGCTGCAGGGCATGGGCCACCGACTGGAGCGGCACGAAACGCCACTGGGTGGTGGGCAGCTGATCTGGATCGATTGGGAAAAGGGTACCCTCACCGGAGCGTCCGACCCACGCAAGGATGGCTGCGCACTGGGTTTCTGAACTCTGGCTGCAGGCAAAAAAAACGGAACCTGCGCAGACTGTGTGAAAACCTAGCAGTCTGAAGGCGAGTTGAAGACAATGCCTCTATCGGTTGATAGGGGCATTGTCGTTTATGGGCTATATCCAGGGCGAAGGTCGCGAGCAAAGCAGCCTGTTTCC
>NZ_QJUI01000021.1 GCF_004327285.1 Phytopseudomonas daroniae | reverse complement strand
CGGAAACAGGCTGCTTTGCTCGCGACCTTCGCCCTGGATATAGCCCATAAACGACAATGCCCCTATCAACCGATAGAGGCATTGTCTTCAACTCGCCTTCAGACTGCTAGGTTTTCACACAGTCTGCGAAGTCGCCCTTTTTCGCTGGATTACCCGAACTTAGTTCTGGTTTTCCATTTGCGCGCGGATCAGATCACCGATGGTGGTCGGACCGGAAGTTTCAACTTCCTGCTTACGCATTTCCTTGATTGCTTCTTTTTCGTCTTCAACGTCTTTCGACTTGACGGACAGGCTGATCACGCGGCTCTTGCGATCCACGCTGATGATCTTGGCCTCGACTTCTTCGCCTTCTTTCAGAACGTTACGCGCGTCTTCAACGCGGTCACGGCTGATTTCGGAGGCTTTCAGAGTGGCTTCGATGCCCTCGGCCAGGGTGATGATCGCGCCCTTGGCGTCAACTTCTTTCACAGTACCGCGAACGATAGTGCCTTTGTCGTTGACTGCAACGTAGTCGGAGAACGGATCTTCTTCCAGTTGCTTGATGCCCAGGGAGATGCGCTCGCGCTCTGGGTCGACCGACAGGATGACGGTTTCCAGCTCGTCGCCCTTCTTGAAACGACGTACGGCTTCTTCGCCGACTTCGTTCCAGGAGATGTCGGACAGGTGAACCAGGCCGTCGATGCCGCCGTCCAGACCAATGAAGATACCGAAATCGGTGATCGACTTGATGGTGCCGGAGATCTTGTCACCCTTGTTGAACTGGCCGGAGAAGTCTTCCCATGGGTTGGTCTTGCACTGCTTGATACCCAGGGAAATACGACGACGCTCTTCGTCGATGTCCAGAACCATGACTTCCACTTCGTCGCCAACCTGAACGACTTTCGACGGGTGGATGTTCTTGTTGGTCCAGTCCATTTCGGAAACGTGTACCAGGCCTTCCACGCCTTCTTCCAGCTCTGCGAAGCAGCCGTAGTCGGTCAGGTTGGTCACGCGCGCAACGACGCGGGTGCTTTCCGGGTAACGAGCCTTGATGGCAACCCATGGGTCTTCGCCCAGTTGCTTCAGGCCCAGAGAAACACGGTTACGCTCGCGATCGTACTTCAGAACCTTGACGTCGATCTCGTCGCCAACGTTGACGATCTCGGACGGGTGCTTGATACGCTTCCAGGCCATGTCGGTGATGTGCAGCAGGCCGTCGACGCCACCCAGATCCACGAATGCGCCGTAGTCGGTGAGGTTCTTGACGATACCCTTGACCTGTTGGCCTTCCTGCAGCGATTCCAGCAGTGCTTCGCGCTCTGCGGAGTTTTCGGCTTCCAGGACGCTACGACGGGAAACGACAACGTTGTTGCGTTTCTGGTCGAGTTTGATGACCTTGAACTCGAGCTCTTTGCCTTCCAGGTGAGTGGTATCACGCACCGGACGGACATCGACCAAGGAACCTGGCAGGAACGCACGGATGCCGTTAACGTCGACAGTGAAGCCGCCTTTAACCTTACCGTTGATAACGCCCTTGACCACTTCCTCAGCGGCGAAAGCTGCTTCCAGGACGATCCAGCACTCGGCGCGCTTGGCTTTTTCGCGGGACAGCTTGGTTTCACCGAAGCCATCTTCAACCGCGTCCAGCGCAACGTGGACTTCGTCACCGACCTTGATGGTCAGCTCGCCTTGTTCGTTGAAGAACTGCTCCAGAGGGATGACGCCCTCGGATTTCAGGCCAGCGTGAACGGTAACCCAGTCGCCGTCGATGTCTACCACGATGCCAGTGATGATGGCACCCGGCTGCATGTCCAGGGTTTTCAGGCTTTCTTCAAAAAGTTCTGCAAAGCTTTCGCTCATGTTGATTCCTGTTGGATCGGGCGGGGATTCGCCCTGCTCCGCATTCCAGACAATGCGGGTTCGTTCATATAAAAAGAGGCCTACGGGACTGGGACTGGTTCCCCGTATGCCTCCCTTGCGAGCCGAAAGTGGCTCTTTTCAACCGGCGAGGTCGCGATTGGCGACTTCGCTCAGGATTCTTTCAAGCACCTGCTCGATGGATAATTCAGTGGAATCCAGCTGGATTGCGTCGGCTGCCGGCTTGAGCGGAGCCACCGCCCGCTGGGTATCGCGCTCGTCGCGCGCCCGAATCTCATCGAGAAGACTCGCGAGATTAACATCATCGCCCTTGGCCTTCAACTGCAGGTAACGTCGATTGGCCCGTTCCTCGGCGCTGGCGGTCAGGAAAACCTTCAACGGCGCATCGACGAATACCACGGTACCCATGTCGCGACCGTCGGCCACCAGGCCGGGCGCTTCACGGAAAGCACGCTGACGTTGCAGCAATGCGTCGCGCACCGCCGGCAGTGCAGCGACCTGCGAAGCACCGGCGCCGACCTGCTCGTTGCGGATGGCATCGGTCACCTCCTCGCCTTCGAGGATGATGCGCTGCGGCTTGCCGTCACCAGCGGCGAGAAACTGCACATCGAGGTGAGCGGCCAGCAGTTTCAGCGACTCTTCGTTGGTCAGATCCACACCGTGGTTGCGTGCGGAGAACGCCAGCAGGCGATACAACGCACCGGAGTCCAGCAGGCTCCAGCCGAGCTGCTTGGCCAGCAGGCCGGCAACCGTGCCTTTACCCGAGCCGCTCGGCCCATCGATGGTGATCACCGGCGCGTTGAGGCTCATTGCTGCCCCTCCACAGCCACGCGAATGCCAACCTGTTCGGCCAGTGCGAGGAAGTTGGGGAACGAGGTCGCGACGTTGGCGCAGTCATGGATACGGATCGGCGCCGTAGCGCGCAAGGAGGCGACACTGAAGGCCATGGCGATACGGTGATCGCCATGGCTGTACACTTCGCCACCACCGATCTGACCACCATCGATGATGATGCCATCCGGGGTTGGCTCGCACTTCACACCCAGGCTGATCAGGCCATCGGCCATGACCTGAATGCGGTCGGACTCCTTGACTCGCAGCTCTTCGGCGCCACGCAGAATGGTGCGGCCTTCGGCGCAGGCCGCAGCCACGAACAGTACCGGGAACTCGTCGATGGCCAATGGCACCAGATTTTCAGGAATCTCGATGCCCTTGAGCCTGGCGCCACGCACACGCAGATCTGCAACTGGCTCGCCGCCGACTTCACGCTGGTTTTCCAGGGTGATGTCACCGCCCATCAGGCGCAGGATGTCGATGACGCCAGTACGGGTCGGGTTGATGCCAACGTGCTCGAGCAGCAGTTCGGCATCCTGGGCAATGGAGGCTGCCACCAGGAAGAACGCGGCCGAGGAAATGTCCGCAGGCACTTCGATACGGGTTGCCGTCAGCTTGCCACCGGCCTGCAGGGAAGCCACCGGCCCTTTGGACTCCACGGCGTAGCCGAAGCCGCGAAGCATGCGCTCGGTGTGATCACGGGTCGGGGCTGGCTCGGTAACGGTGGTGACGCCTTCGGCGTACAGGCCAGCCAGCAGCAGGCAGGACTTCACCTGGGCACTGGCCATCGGCAAGGTGTAGGTCAGCGCCTTGAGCTTCTGGCCACCACGGATGGTCAGCGGCGGACGCCCGTCCGGGCCAGTCTCGACCACGGCGCCCATTTCGCGCAGCGGATTGGCTACACGGTTCATGGGGCGCTTGGACAGCGAAGCGTCGCCGGTCATGGTCACGTCGAACGGCTGACCAGCCAGCAGGCCGGACAACAGACGCATCGATGTACCCGAGTTGCCCACGTAGATCGGGCCGGGTGGCGGCTTCAGACCGTGCAGGCCAACGCCATGAATGGTCACGCGGCCATGGTGCGGGCCTTCGATGACCACACCCATATCGCGGAAGGCCTGCAGGGTCGCCAGGGCATCTTCACCCTCGAGGAAGCCTTCGACCTCGGTAGTGCCTTCGGCCAGCGAGCCGAGCATGATCGAGCGGTGGGAGATGGACTTGTCGCCTGGAACGCGGATACGCCCACGGACATTGCCACCAGGATTAGCCAGGAAAACCAGATCGTTCGAGTGCATAGCGTCCACATAGGCCCGACGGGCCAGTATTTTGCTGAAATGTTCGCGGGCCACGCGGGCGCGTGTGAATACGCCCAGCAGATGATGCCCGTCCCCTGCGTCGACCGCGTCGCGCAAGGCGTCGAGATCATCGCGAAATACATCCAGAGTGCGCAGCACGGCCTCGCGGTTGGCGAGAAAGATGTCGTGCCACATGACCGGGTCGCTGCCGGCGATTCTCGTGAAATCGCGGAAGCCGCCGGCGGCGTAGCGGAAGATTTCCAGATTTTCGTTGCGCTTGGCCAACGAGTCGACCAAACCAAAGGCCAGCAGATGCGGCAGATGGCTGGTGGCAGCGAGTACCTGGTCATGGTGCTCGACCTGCATGTGCTCGACGTCCGCACCCAGTTCGCGCCACAACTGATCGACTCGCTGCAGGGCCACGGCATCGGTATGCGCCAACGGTGTAAGAATCACCTTGTGGCGCTTGAACAGCTCGCCATTGGCCGCCTCGACACCGCTCTGCTCGGAGCCGGCAATCGGGTGGCCCGGCACGAACCGCGCAGGCACAACACCGAATGCAGCCTCGACAGCGCGCACCACATTGCCCTTGGCGCTGCCGGCATCGGTCAGCACGGCGGCGCCCAGATCCAGCTTCGCGAGCTCGCCGAGCAAGCGCTCCATGGCCAGGATAGGTACGGCCAGCATGATCACATCGGCACCCTGACAAGCGGCAGCCAACTGTTCCTCACAACGGTCGACCACACCCAGTTCGACGGCCAGACGCCGCGACTGCGGATCCAGGTCGACGCCAACCACCTCGCGGCACACCCCACGGGCGCGCAGGCCCTTGGCGAAGGAGCCGCCGATCAGCCCCAGACCAACCACGACCAGACGTTCGACCAGCGGCTTGATTGCCGGTGTCTTGCGTTCCGTCACGCGTTCAGCACCTTGCGCAGCGCTTCCAGGAAGCGGGCGTTCTCGGCCGGCAGGCCAATGGAAACGCGCAGGTGGTTGGGCATACCGTAGCCGGCAACCGGCCGCACGATCACGCCTTCACGCAACAGTCCCTGATTGATCGCAGCGGTATCACGACCGAAGTCGATGGCCAGGAAGTTGGCCTTGGACGGAATCCAGCCCAGGCCCAGTTCGCGGCAACCTTCCTGCAACTGCAGCATGCCGGCGGCGTTGATTTCACGGCTACGCGCCAGGTAGTCGACATCGTCGAACGCTGCGCAGGCCGCGGCCAGGGCGAAGCTGTTGACGTTGAACGGCTGACGTACGCGATTCAGTACATCGGCGACCTGAGTCGAGCTGAGGCCGTAGCCGACGCGTAGCGACGCCAGGCCGTAAGCCTTGGAGAAGGTACGCGAGACCAGCAGATTGGCATGACCGGCCAGGAAATCCAGGCCGTTCGGCAGTTCATCGCCATCGGCGTATTCGATGTAGGCCTCGTCCAGCACCACCAGCACGTTTTCCGGCACACCGGCGAGGAAGTCGCGCAGCGCCTGGGTGTCGAACCAGGTGCCGGTCGGGTTGTTGGGGTTGGCGATGAATACCACGCGGGTATTGGCATCGATGGCCGCCAGCATGGCCGGCAGGTCATGGCCGAACGCCTTGGCCGGCACCACCTTGCTCTGGGCACCAACGGCCTGGGTGGCGATCGGGTATACGGCGAACGCATGCTCGCTGAACACGGCATTCAGACCAGGGGCCAGGTACGCGCGAGCGACCAGCTCGAGGATGTCGTTGGAGCCGTTACCCAGGGTCACCTGAGCGGTGGAGACGCCACAACGCTCGGCCAGCAGGGTCTTCAGAGTGAAGCCGTTGCCATCCGGATAGCGGGTCAGCTCATCCAGCTCGGCGCGGATGGCCTCCAGTGCTTTCGGGCTGGGGCCAAGCGGGTTCTCGTTACTGGCCAGTTTGACGATATGGGCCGGATCCATATTCAGTTCGCGGGCCAACTCATCCACTGGCTTGCCTGGCACATAGGGCGACAGCTTTTGCACGCCCGGCTGGGCCAGGGCGATGAAATCACAAGACATAGCGACAAGCCTCAAGCTATAAGCCACAAGCTAGCAGCCAGAACGCCGCTCACTTGCAGCTTGTGGCTTGCAGCTTGCAGCTGCTGTTTAAAGTACCGCTTTGGGATAGGAACCCAGCACCTTGAGCGCCACGGCTTCCTGGTTGATTTTTTCCAGTACGTCCTTGATCAGCGGGTCGCGGTGGTGGCCGACGAAGTCGATGAAAAAGGCGTACGTCCACTTGCCGCTGCGCGACGGCCGGGTTTCGATGCGAGTCAGGTCGATGCCGTTCTGGTGGAACGGCACCAGCAACTCATGCAGCGCGCCCGGCTTGTTGCGCATGGAGACGATCACCGAGGTCTTGTCATCGCCAGTCGGCGGGACTTCCTGGTTGCCGATGATCAGGAAGCGCGTGGAGTTGTCCGGGCGATCCTCGATCTTTTCGGCAAGACGGGTCAGGTCGTACAGGTTGGCCGCCATATCACCGGCAATGGCAGCCGAATTCCATTCGCTCTTCACCCGGCGGGCGGCATCGGCGTTGCTGGAAACCGCCACGCGCTCGACGTTCGGGTAATGCGCGTCCAGCCACTTGCGGCACTGGGCCAGGGACTGGGCGTGGGAGTAGATGCGGGTAATCCGATCGGTCTTGGTGGCGTCGCCGACCAGCAGATGGTGGTGGATACGCAACTCCACTTCACCGCAGATCACCAGATCGTGCTCGAGGAAGCTGTCGAGGGTGTGGTTGACCGCACCTTCGGTCGAGTTCTCGACCGGCACCACACCAAAGTTGACGGCACCGGCCACCACTTCGCGGAACACTTCGTCGATCGCCGCCATGGGCTGGCTGATCACCGCGTGACCGAAATGCTTCATCGCTGCAGCCTGGGAGAAGGTGCCTTCCGGGCCCAGATAGGCGACCTTCAGGGGATTCTCCAAGGCCAGGCAGGAGGACATGATCTCGCGGAACAGCCGCGCCATTTCCTCATTGCCGAGCGGGCCGCGATTACGCTCCATCACCCGCTTGAGTACCTGGGCTTCACGCTCGGGACGGTAGAACACCGGCACCTCGCCTTCTGCCAGGGTGGCCATCTTCACCCGCGCCACTTCTTCGGCGCAGCGCGCGCGGTCGCTGATCAGCTCGAGGATTCGTTCATCGAGATTGTCGATGCGTACCCGCAGGGCCTGCAGCGCCTGATCCGAGGCTACATCCGTCATCAGCCGTGCTCCTTCTCGAACTCCGCCATGTAAGCGACCAGGGCCTGCACTGCATCCAGGCCCACGGCGTTGTAAATGGAAGCGCGCATGCCGCCAACCGAGCGATGGCCCTTGAGATTGAGCAGGCCACGGGCATCGGCGCCGGCCAGGAACGGCTTGTCCAGGCGCTCGTCAGCCAGGCGGAACGGCACGTTCATCCACGAACGGGCATTGCCGGCAATCGGGTTACTGTAGAAGTCGCTGGCGTCGATCACGCCGTACAGCAGATCCTTCTTGGCCTTGTTGCGTTGCTCCATTACCGCGACACCGCCCTGCTCTTTCAGCCATTCGAAGACCAGGCCGGACAGGTACCACGAGAAGGTCGCCGGGGTGTTGTACATCGAGCCATTATCGGCGGCGATCTTGTAGTTGAGCATGGTCGGGCAGGCGCTACGCGCACGACCGAGCAGGTCTTCACGGATGATCGCGACCACCAGGCCGCTCGGCCCGATATTCTTCTGGGCGCCGGCATAGATCAGGCCGAACCTGGATATGTCGATTTCACGCGAAAGGATATCGGACGACATGTCGACCACCAGCGGTACATCGCCGACCTCCGGAGTCCAGTCGAACTGCAAACCGCCGATGGTTTCGTTGCTGGCGTAATGCAGGTAGGCGGCACCCTTGGACAGTTGCCACTCGTTCTGCCCGGGAATGGCGAAGTAGTCGTAGGCCTTTGCACTGGCGGCGACGTTGACGTTGCCGTAGCGACGCGCCTCCTCGATGCTCTTCTTCGACCAGATGCCGGTATCGATGTAATCGGCCGTACCGTCTTCAGGCAGCAGGTTGAGCGGAATTTCAGCGAATTGCTGACTGGCCCCGCCTTGCAGGAACAACACCTTGTAGTCGGAGGGAATGGTCAGCAGATCGCGCAGATCCTGCTCGGCCTTTTCGGCGATGGCGGTGTACTCATCACTGCGATGGCTCATTTCCATGACGGACAGGCCTTTGCCCTGCCAGTCGAGAAGCTCGGCCTGGGCACGCTGCAGAACAGCTTCGGGAAGCGCGGCTGGGCCGGCGCAGAAGTTAAAGGCTCGCTTGCTCACAATTCACTCTCGCTTGACTGTCTGGTTACAGCGCTACATCTACCTGGCGAAATGCTGCCTGCAGCACCCTGGTGCTACAGGCAAAGCGGCGCGATTATGCGTCGCGTTCTTCCTCGGCCTGCTCGCCGCCCTCTGCTGCCGGCTCTTCGCCAACAGCGTTTTCATCGACTTCGGCGACGACGATCGGATTGCCCTCTTCGTCCAATGCTTCTTCGATGTCTTCCTCGGACGGCTCCTGCACGCGCTCCAGGCCGACCAGCTTCTCGTCCTTGGCCAGCTTGATCAGGGTCACGCCCTGGGTGTTACGGCCGGAACTGGAAACCTCGTCGACGCGGGTACGTACCAGGGTGCCCTGGTCGGAAATCAGCATGATCTCCTCGCCGTCCTGCACCTGAATGGCGCCGATCAGCTTGCCGTTACGCTCCTTGGTGACCATGCCGATCACGCCCTGGCCGCCACGACCGCGACGCGGGAACTTGCTCAGCGCGGTGCGCTTGCCGAAGCCGCGCTCGGAGGCAGTGAGAATCTGCGCGCCGGACTCGGGGATCAGCATGGAGATCAGACGCTGCTCCTTGCCGATACGCATGCCGCGGATACCACGGGCACCACGCCCCATGACCCTCACCACGCCTTCAGCGAAGCGGATCACCTTGCCCGCATCGGAGAACAGCATGACTTCCTTGGCGCCATCGGTGATGGCGGCAGCGATCAGGGTGTCGCCTTCCTTCAGCTTCAGGGCGATCAGGCCGTTGGAGCGTGGGCGGCTGAACTGCACCAGCGGGGTCTTCTTCACGGTACCGAAAGCGGTGGCCATAAAGATGTAGGCACCGGTCGGCTCGGCCACCAGCTCGGCGGTTTCGCCGTCGACTTCTTCGACCTCGGCTACTTCACCGGCTTCTTCGGCTTCGACCACCTCGCCTTCGATCACCGTATCGTCGGCATCGTCCAGGTCGTCATCGGCGCCACCGTTCTGCTGCTGCAGGGCTTCGAGGTCGATCTGCAGCATGGTGGTGATGTATTCACCTTCGTCCAGCGGCAGCAGGTTGACCAGCGGACGGCCGCGCGCGGCGCGGGATGCTTCGGGAATTTCGTAAGTCTTGAGCCAGTACACCTTGCCCTTGCTGGAGAACAGCAGCAGCGTGGCATGACTGTTGGCGACCAGCAGGTGAGCGATGTAATCCTCATCCTTGATGCCGGTCGCCGACTTGCCCTTGCCACCGCGGCGCTGGGCCTGGTACGAGGTCAGCGGCTGGGTCTTGGCATAGCCACCACGAGAGATGGTCACCACGCGCTCTTCTTCGGGAATCATATCGCCGAGAGTCAGATCCAGACGCGAATCGAGAATCTCGGTACGGCGCCTGTCGCCGAACTCGGCCTTGACCGCTTCCAGCTCCTCACGAATCACTTCCATCAGGCGCACGGCGCTGGTGAGGATGCGGATCAGCTCGCCGATCTGGGTGAGGATTTCCTGGTACTCGGCCAGCAGCTTCTCGTGCTCCAGGCCGGTAAGGCGGTGCAGGCGCAGGTCGAGGATCGCCTGGGCCTGTTCCGGCGACAGGTAGTACTTGCCATCGCGCAGACCGAACTGCGGATCGAGGTTTTCCGGACGGCAGGAGTCGGCGCCGGCACGTTCGACCATGGCCTCTACGGCGGTCGATTCCCATGGCGTGGTGATCAGCGCTTCCTTGGCTTCGGACGGCGTCGGCGAGGCCTTGATCAGCGCGATGACCGGGTCGATGTTGGACAGCGCGACCGCCTGGCCTTCGAGGATGTGGCCACGTTCACGCGCCTTGCGCAGCTCGAACACGGTACGCCGGGTCACCACTTCACGACGGTGCAGAACGAACGCGTCGAGCATGTCCTTGAGGTTGAGGATCTTCGGCTGGCCGTCGATCAGCGCCACGACGTTGATGCCGAACACGCTCTGCATCTGGGTCTGGGCGTAGAGGTTGTTGAGGATCACCTCGGGCACTTCGCCGCGACGCAGCTCGATGACCACGCGCATACCATCCTTGTCGGACTCGTCGCGCAGCTCGGTGATGCCTTCGATCTTCTTCTCTTTGACCAGCTCGGCGATCTTCTCGATCAGACGCGCCTTGTTCAGCTGGTAAGGCAGCTCGGTCACCACGATCTGCTGGCGGCCGCCAACCTTGTCGATGTCCTCGACTTCGGCACGAGCGCGAATATAGATACGCCCGCGACCGGTACGGTAGGCCTCGATGATGCCGGCACGACCGTTGATGATGCCCGCAGTGGGGAAATCCGGCCCCGGGATGTACTGCATCAGGTCATCGACCGTCAGCTCCGGATTGTCGATCAGGGCCAGACAGCCGTCGATGACTTCGCTCAGGTTGTGCGGCGGAATGTTGGTCGCCATGCCCACGGCGATACCGCTGGAACCGTTGACCAGCAGGTTGGGGATCTTGGTCGGCATGACCGCCGGGATCTGCTCGGTACCGTCGTAGTTGGGTACCCAGTCGACGGTTTCCTTGTGCAGGTCGGCCAGCAACTCGTGGGCCAGCTTGGTCATGCGCACTTCGGTGTATCGCATGGCCGCGGCGTTGTCGCCGTCCACCGAACCGAAGTTGCCCTGGCCATCGACCAGCAGGTAACGCAACGAGAACGGCTGAGCCATACGTACGATGGTGTCGTATACGGCGGTATCACCGTGAGGGTGATATTTACCGATCACGTCACCGACCACACGGGCGGATTTCTTGTACGCCTTGTTCCAGTCGTTGCCCAGTTCGCTCATGGCGAACAGCACCCGACGATGCACGGGCTTGAGACCATCGCGCGCATCCGGCAAGGCACGCCCGACGATCACGCTCATGGCGTAGTCGAGGTAGGACTGTTTCAGTTCGTCTTCGATGTTGACCGGGAGGATTTCTTTGGCCAGTTCGCCCATGAGTAGCCTGATTCCTTTTTTCTGGTGAAACTCCGCCCCGTTCATAGGGAACCTGGCGAAGCGCGTCGCGATGGCATCAGGCCAACGACGACTCACAACAAATCAATACGTTATGGCATCTATTCGAGCAGTGACGGCAACCGCTGACGGTGCCCCTGAAAACCGCCGGAGTTTACCACAAAGCATGCCCCGCACCTAACCCTGAAGCCTGATGAGGTCAGGGGCTCAGTGCAGGCGCTTGCGTGACATCAATTGGGCGATCTTGGTGGTATCCGGCCGTTCGATCACGCCCTTCTCGGTGACCAGAAAATCCACCAGGTCAGCGGGTGTCACATCGAATTGCGGCTCGACCTCGTCCACGCCCGCCACCCGTTCGTTTTCGGGGTAAGCCAACGAGGCATGGCCGAGTTCGTGAAAACATTCGTCGCCACTCTCGGCCTGCAGCTCGATGACGGCGCTCGGCGCCACCACCATCAGCCTGACACCATGGTGCATGGCGGCCACCGCCAATTGGTAGGTGCCAATCACGCCAAGCACGTCACCGTTGGCGGCGATTCGCTCGGCGCCGACGATGGCCCAGGTGATGCCACGCACTTTCATCAAATGGGCCAGAGCAGCGTCCGCGCTCAGCGCCACGGCGATCCCCTCTTCGCTCAGCTCCCAGGCCGCCAGTCGGGCGCCCTGCAGCAATGGCCGGCTTTCGCCCAGGTAACAGCGCTCCAGCAAACCTTCGAGCTGAGCACCGCGGATCACCGCCAGGGCCGTGCCAAAACCACCGCTGGCCATCGCCCCGGCGCAGCCGATGCTGAGCAGATTTTGCGAGTTGCCCTGAAAACCGCGGATCAGCTCCACGCCCAGCTGCGCCATGGCGAGGCTGGCTTCGCGATCACGTTGATGGATGCCATGGGCTTCATCTTCCAGCACCGCCAGAGGCTGGGCGCCAGGCCGCAACCGTGCCAGACGCTCGTGCATCTGCTGCAGCAGCCACTCGCGGTCGCCGGCAAGAAGGCCAGCCGCTGCGAGCGCCTCGCCATCCACCTGCAACCCGGCATACCAGTCGCCGCCTTCATCCATACGCTGGCGGGCGCCCAGCACCAGGGCGTAGGCACTGCAGATGGTCTTGGCAGCGGCACCGAGCACCGCGCCGCCTGCAAGCAGCGCCACTACGGCAGATACCGAATGACAGGCGTGCCAGACCTGCTCACCCGGCAGGCGGCGCTGATCGAGCACATGCAGGGCACCCTCGCGCCACACAAAGCCCACGACCTGCTCGGCAGCCAGCAAACGCTCGCGCATCACCCACTCCATCCTCAAAAGCCGGCCAGTATACGCCGCCCCAACGGGCAGCCGCACCCGTGCACTGCCCCACGCAACACTATGCACCTTCAAGACCGCGGCATTCCTCTATAGACTCAGCGTTTTGGATGACGGAACCCGCCCATGGCCGACGCCCCGCTCGACCTTTTGCTGCTGCCCACCTGGCTGGTGCCGGTCGAACCGGCAGGCGTGGTGCTGCATGATCATGGCCTGGGCATCCGAGATGGAAAGATCGCCCTGATCGCACCACGCAGTGAAGCCTTGCGTCGTGGCGCGACGGAAATCCGCGAGCTGCCCGGGCGCCTGCTGACACCGGGCCTGGTCAATGCTCACGGCCATGCAGCCATGACACTGTTTCGCGGCCTGGCCGATGATCTGCCACTGATGACCTGGCTGGAGAAGCACATCTGGCCGGCGGAAGCCAAGTGGGTCGATGAGCAGTTCGTTCAGGACGGCACCGAACTGGCCATCGCCGAGCAGATAAAAAGCGGCATCAGCTGTTTCGCCGACATGTACTTCTTCCCGGAGATGGCCTGCGAACGGGTGCATGCCAGCGGCATGCGCGCGCAAATCAGCATCCCGGTGCTGGACTTCGCCATCCCTGGTGCCCGTGACGCCGACGAGGCGCTGCGCAAGGGCATGACGCTGTTCGACGAGCTCAGGCACCATTCACGCCTGAGCGTCTCCTTCGGCCCTCACGCGCCCTATACCGTCAGCGACGCGAACCTCGAGAAACTGCTCATCCTCGCCGAAGAGCTGGATGCCGGCATTCATATGCACGTGCAGGAAACCGCCTTCGAAGTGCAGCAGAGCCTCGAACACTACGGCGAGCGCCCTCTGGCACGCCTGCACCGCTTGGGCTTGCTCGGCCCGCGCTTCCAGGCCGTGCACATGACCCAGGTCGATGACGACGATATCGCCCTGCTGGTCGCTACCAACAGCAGCGTGATCCACTGCCCGGAATCCAACCTCAAGCTGGCCAGTGGTTTCTGCCCGGTCGAGAAGCTCTGGCAGGCCGGCGTCAACGTCGCCATCGGCACCGACGGCGCAGCCAGCAACAACGATCTCGACCTGCTCGGTGAAACCCGCACCGCCGCCCTGCTGGCCAAGGCGGTAGCCGGCTCGGCCAGCGCCCTGGACGCCCATCGCGCACTGCGCATGGCGACCCTCAATGGTGCCCGCGCCCTGGGTCTCGATAACGAGATCGGCTCCCTGGAACTCGGCAAATCCGCCGATATCGTCGCCTTCGACCTGCGCGGCCTGGCCCAGCAGCCGGTCTACGACCCTGTTTCGCAACTGATCTATGCCACCTCCCGAGACTGCGTCGAGCATCTCTGGGTCGCCGGCAAGCCGTTGCTCGAAGACGGCAAGCTGGCCCGGCTGGACGAGGAACGCACCATCGCCACCACGCGACAGTGGGCGGCGAAAATAGCCGGGCGTCCGACTCATTGAGTACAAATTACGGCAAACTGTCGCATATCAATGGCCAGCACGGTGCGCATGACGCCGGGCAACGCTGGCAACATGGGCGCTTCCAGCGCCATGCCCCACGCACCCGCTTTATTCAGGGAATACCATGAGCAACGTCGACCACGCTGAAATCGCCAAATTCGAAGCCCTCGCCCACCGCTGGTGGGATCGGGAGAGCGAGTTCAAGCCTTTGCACGAGATCAACCCGTTGCGGGTCAACTGGATCGACGAGCGCGCTGGCCTGGCTGGCAAGAAGGTGCTCGACGTCGGCTGTGGTGGCGGCATCCTCAGCGAAGCCATGGCTCAACGTGGCGCCACGGTGACCGGTATCGACATGGGTGAAGCGCCACTGGCCGTGGCCCGCCTGCACCAGCTGGAGTCGGGCGTGGAAGTGGATTACCGGCAGATCACCGCCGAAGCCATGGCCGAGGAGATGCCCGGCCAGTTCGACGTGGTCACCTGCCTGGAGATGCTCGAGCACGTGCCCGACCCATCCTCGGTGATTCGTGCCTGCCACAAGCTGGTCAAGCCCGGCGGCCAGGTGTTCTTCTCCACCATCAACCGCAATCCCAAGGCCTACCTGTTCGCGGTGATCGGTGCCGAATACATCCTGCGCCTGCTGCCGCGCGGCACCCACGATTTCAAGAAATTCATCCGCCCATCGGAACTGGGTGCCTGGAGCCGCGACGCCGGCCTGCAGGTCAAGGACATCATCGGCCTGACCTACAATCCGCTGACCAAGCACTACAAGCTGGCCAGCGATGTCGACGTCAATTACATGGTGCACACCCAAAAGGCAGACTGAGACAGCCGGGCGAGTGCACCTTCGCGCACTCGCCGCTCATGCCGCTGGCTTTGCCTGCGGCGGCTCCAGGGCCAACACCTCGACCCAATCCACGCACGCCTGAATCGCCAGCGCCACATCGTCAACCTCCACGGCCTCGGCCGGATGGTGGCTGACCCCTCCTTCGCAGCGTACGAACAGCATGCCGACCGGCCAGCGCTCGGCCATGGCGATCGCGTCATGCCCGGCGCCGCTGGGTAGCGACAGGCTGCGCCCCTGCACCCGGGTCAACACATGTGCCAGCGACGCCTGCATCGCATCATCGCAACGGGTCGCCGGAATACCGTAGTACTGGCTGGCGTGGAACGCCAGACCACGCTGCCGGGCAATCGCCTCGCCCTGGCTCAGCAGGTCGTCCAGCAGATCCGCCAACGCCTGATCCTCCGGGCCTCGTACATCCAGGGTCAGGGCGACTTCACCCGGGATGACGTTGACCGCACCGGGGTGGCACTGGAGGCTGCCCACCGTGGCCACCAACTGCGGATCGCGCTGTGCAGTCTGCGCTTCGATGTAGACCATCCACTGCGCCGCAGCGGCCAGGGCATCCTTGCGATGGCTCATCGGCACAGTACCGGCATGCCCCGCCAGGCCGACGAACCGGCAATTCAGGCGGCGCGCACCATTGATGGCCGTCACCACGCCCAGCGCCAGTTGCTCACGCTCCAGGCACGGCCCCTGCTCGATATGCAGCTCCAGATAGGCGGCGAAATCACTGTTTTTCCGTGCGGCGCCGGGAATGTCAGCCGCGTCCAGACCGACCGCAGCCATCGCCTGGGCGACGGTAACGCCGTTGGCATCAGCCTGATCGACCCAGCCCTCCGGCCAACTGCCGGTCAGGCCGCGGCTACCCAGCAGGGTGATGCCAAAACGCGTGCCCTCCTCATCGGCGAACCCGACGATCTCGATGGCCAGCGGCAAACGCATGCCGCAGTCATGAAAATGCTGCACGGTTTCGATGGCGGCGACCACGCCGAGCATGCCGTCATAGCGGCCGGCATTGCGCACGGTATCGAGGTGCGAGCCCAGCAACAGCGCCTGCGCTCCGGCGCTCTGGCCCTCGTAACGCCCGCAGATGTTACCGACGGCGTCCTGCCAGACGCGCATACCGGCCGCCTGCATCCACTCGCCTACCAGCGCGTTGGCGCGCTGGTGTTCTGTCGACAGGTACACGCGGGTCAGGCCATCGGCGGATTCGCTGATCGCGGCCAGCTCGTCGCAGCGCGCCATCACCCGAGCGCCAGCGCTACCTGCTGCGAGGTTTTCCATGGCACTCATCAGCAACGCTCGCTGTAGTGATCCCAGGCCGCTTGCATCGCAGCGCCCTGAGTGGTGCGCAGACCGAGGTGGTTCAATACCGCTTCCAGGGCGCTGAGGGTCTGCATGACGCAATCCTTGCGGGCGTTGTAGCCCATGGTGCCGATACGCCAGACCTTGCCGGCCAGCGGCCCGAACGAGGTGCCGATTTCGATGCCGAAGTCCTCGAGCATCAGCTTGCGCACCTGGTCGCCATTGACCGCCTCGGGAATGACCACGCCGAGGACGTTGTTCATCTTGTATTCGAGGTTGCCGAAGGTCTCCAGGCCCATGCCCTGGATGCCCTTGAGCAAGGCATCACCGTGCAGCTTGTGGCGGGCGATACCCGCATCCAGCCCCTCCTCGCCAATCACCCGCGCGCACTCACGGGCCGCGAACAGCGCCGAGGTGGCTTCGGTGTGATGGTTGAGGCGCTCGGGGCCCCAGTAGTCGAGGATCATGCCGAGGTCGAAATAGTTGGAGTAGATCATCTCGTCGACGCCGTCCTGATGGGCAGCGGTACGGATGCCAGCCTCCACGCAGGCGCGGCGACGAATCACCTCTTCCATACGCGCACTGAGGGTGATCGGCGCGGTGCCGGACGGGCCACCGAGACATTTCTGCAGGCCGGCCGACACCGCATCCAGGCCCCAGGCATCGGTTTCCAGCAGGTTGCCGCCCAGCGAGGCAGTGGCATCGGTATAGAACAGCACGTCATGGCGGCGGCAGATGTCGCCCAGCTCGGCCAGCGGCTGCAGCATGGTGGTCGAGGTGTCGCCCTGCACGGTCAGCAGCAGACGCGGCTTCACCTGCTTGATCGCATCCTCGATCTGCTGTGGGGTGAACACCTCGCCCCAGGGCACTTCGATGCTGTGAACATCGGCGCGGCAACGCCGGGCGATTTCACAGAGCAGATGGCCGAAACGGCCGAACACCGGCACCAGCACCTTGTCGCCTGGGCGAATCGCCGAGACCAGAATGGCCTCGATACCCGCCCGCGAGGTGCCGTCGATCAGCAATGTGGCGGCGTTTTCGGTGCGGAAGACGCCGCGGTACAGTGCCATCACCTCGTTCATGTAGCGGGTCATGGCCGGGTCGTACTGGCCAATCAGCTGGCTGGACATGGCGCGCAGCACGCGGGGGTCGGCATTGATCGGGCCCGGCCCCATCAGCAGACGCTGGGGCGGGTTCACCGGCGAGTAACTTGTGGTCATCTGGGATATCTCGTTGACACTCATGAGAGGCTCAGTTCAGTCCGCGTACGGACGAGATGAATTGCTTGAGTTCGGCGGTCTGCGGGTTGGCGAACAGCTCACGGCTGGCGCCCTGCTCCCACACACGGCCCTGGTGCATGAACACCACGCGGTCGCCAACCTCCTGGGCGAAGTTCATTTCGTGGGTGACCAGAATCAGCGTCATGCCCTCCTTCGCCAGTTGCTCCAGCACCTTGAGCACTTCGCCGACCAGCTCGGGGTCGAGGGCCGAGGTGATCTCGTCGCACAGCAATACCTTGGGCGACATGGCCAGGGCACGGGCGATGGCGACCCGCTGCTGCTGGCCGCCAGAGAGGTTGGCCGGGTAATAGTCCATGCGATCGCCGAGGCCGACCTTTTCCAGCATCTGCGCCGCCAGCTCACGGCACTCGGCGTCGCTCTTCTTCAGCACGCGGCGCGGCGCCAGCATGACGTTCTCACGGGCGGTCATGTGCGGGAACAGGTTGAAGTTCTGGAACACCATGCCGATCGAGCGGCTGATTTCCCGCGCCTGGGAATCGCGGTCGGTAACGGTCATGCCGCCCAGCTTGATGCTGCCGTCCTGATAGCCTTCGAGGCCGTTGATGCAGCGCAGCAAGGTGCTTTTCCCCGAGCCGCTGCGGCCGATGATCGAAACCACCTCGCCCACCTCGATATCGAGATCGACGCCTTTGAGCACATGGTTGTCGCCGTAGTACTTCTGTACCTGATCAATGGTGATGAGCGGCATTGAATTTCTTCTCCAGATACTGGCTGTAACGCGACAGTGGATAACACATGAGGAAGTAGCCAAGCGCCACCAGGCCGAACACCTTGAAGGGCTCGTAGGTGACGTTGTTGAGGATGGTGCCGGCCTTGGTCAGCTCGACGAAACCGATGATCGACGCCAGGGCCGTGCCCTTCACGACCTGCACGGCAAAGCCCACGGTCGGCGCGATACCGATGCGCAATGCCTGGGGCAGGACGACGCGAAACAGGGTCTGACCGAAACCCAGCCCCAGGCAGCGACAGGCTTCCCACTGGCCTTTGGGCAACGCACGGATGCTGCCGTGCCAGATGTCCACCAGAAACGCACTGGTATAGAAAGTCAGCGCCAGCGAGGCAGCCGTCCAGGGCGACACGTCGATACCCAGCAGCGCCACGCCGAAAAACGCCAGGAACAGCTGCATCAGCAGCGGCGTGCCCTGGAACAACTCGGTGTAGCCACGAATCAGCCAATGCGGCCAGACACGCTTGGAAAGCCGTGCCATGACCAGCGGAATGGCCACCAGCGTACCGCCGATGAACGCGGTCAGAGACAGCAGTACCGTCCAGCGAGCGGCCAGGAGCAGGTTGCGCAGGATGTCCCAGTCGGTGAAGGTGGTCATCATGGCTGTTCTCCAAACCATTTGCGGCCGGCGGCCAGCAATAGCTGACGCATGCAGATGGACAGGGCCAGGTACATCAGTGTGGTCACCAGGTAGACCTCGAAGCTCAGGAAGGTGCGCGACTGGATCAGGTTGGCGGCAAAGGTCAGCTCCTCATGGGATACCTGCGAAACCACCGACGAACCGAGCATCACGATGATGCACTGGCTGACCAGCGCCGGATAAATGCGCTTCAGGGACGGCGGCAATACCACCTGAATGAAGGTTTGCGTACGGCTCAGGCCCAGCACGCGTCCGGCCTCCCATTGCCCACGGGGCGTCACCTGGATGCCGGCGCGGATGATCTCGGTGCTGTAGGCCCCCAGGTTGATCAGCATGGCCAGCAGTGCCGCCTCGCCCGCCGTCAGTTTCAGACCCAGACTGGGCAAACCGAAGACGATGAAGAACAACTGCACCACGAACGGCGTATTGCGGATCAGCTCGACGTAGAGGCCCCACAGGCGACTGGGGATGGTCGGGCGGCCGCTGCGCAGTGCAGCGCCCAGAATGCCCAGAGCCACACCGCCCACGGTAGCCATCACCGTGAGCTGGATGGTCACCCAGAGGCCGGAAAGCAGCTCCGGCCAGTAGGGCCACAGGGCGGAAAAATTCAGCTGCGCCATCATCGCAAAGTCCTTATGCGCCCAGGTTCGCCGGCAGCGGCGCCTTCAGCCACTCTTCGGACAGACCGTTGAGGGTGCCATCGGCCTTGGCCTGCTGGATCAGCGCATTCACTTTGGCCTTCAGCGCGGCCTCGTCTTTGCGCAGGCCGATAAAGCACGGCGAGTCCTTGAGCATGAACTTGGCGACAGGTGCCCGATCAGCGCTCTGGCGCTCGATGGCCGCTACCACCAGATTGCCGGTGGCCACATACTCGACCTGCCCGGACAGGTACGCCGACAAGGTGGTGTTGTTATCTTCGTAGCGCTTCACCTGCGCGCCGCTCGGCGCCACCTCGGTGAGCACCATGTCCTCGACCGCCCCTCGGGTAACACCGATCGATTTGCCCGTCAGCTCCTCGGCGTTCTGTAGAGCGCTGTCCTTGCTGCCGAATACACCGAGAAAGAACGGTGCGTAGGCATCGCTGAAATCGATCACCTGCTCACGCTCGGCATTCTTGCCGAGACTCGAGATAACCAGGTCGACCTTGTTGGTCTGCAGGTACGGGACACGGTTGGCGCTGGTGACCGGGACAAGTTGCAACTTGAGCCCCATTTCCTTGGCCAGATACCTGGCCATATCGATGTCGTAACCCTGAACCTGCAGATCGGTGCCTACCGAGCCGAAGGGTGGAAAGTCCTGAGGCACGGCAATACGAATCACGCCGCGCGTTTCGATCTCTTGCAACTGATCCGCCAGTACAGCGGCGGCCTGGGTCAGCAGAAGACCGGCAGCCAGTATCGCGATCAATCCCTTTTTCATTTTCGACACCCCGTTAACGTTAGCCATGAAACAAAAGATTCGTTAACGTCAATTTTGCAACCAACGTGCCATAGCGTTTCATGCCGCCATTTTTTCCCGTCGCCATCAGCCTGCAGAGAATTGAAGCGCCGAATGACGGGCTCTCCATGGCTTTACACGGAGCTCGACCTGAGCGGGAAAACTGCAGCTGAAGGCTCATCGCTCGGTAAAAACACACAAAAAAAGGCGCCAAAACGGCGCCAACTTCATCCTTAACGCACCATCAAGGTGCTCTATCGCGGTTCCAGCTCGTCGAGTTGCCCATAGAGCGCGGCGATCTGATGAATCCTCTGGCGCCCCTCACTCAATTGCTCATGCAGCACGGCGTTGACCAGCAGATTGATCAGGCTGTTGGCACCGGCATAACTGTCGAAGGCCGACACGCTGTCCAGCGGCGTGCAGAGCCGCCACCTGGCCAGTTCGATGATCGCCTGTGCCTGCGGCTCGCAGATGACCAGCGTCGGGATCTGCTGCACCTGCAAGGCCTGCAGAAGGGGGCGAATGATTCGTGGCCGACGCCGGAACGCCAGTACCACCACCATGTCCTCGGCAGTCAGATCCACCAGCTCTTCCGCCAGCGTCTGGCCAGGCTGGGGCAGCACCTGAACGCCGGTACGAATCTGCAGCAGTTGCTGACGCAGGTGCAAGGCCGCGGGAAAGGCGTTGCGCATGCCGATGACGAAAACGCGCTTGCTGTTGCCCAGCGCCTGCACCACGTCGGTGAACTGCCTGGCATCGATACCATTCACCCATTGGCTGAGATTGGCCATCTCCTGCTTGTAATGGCGGGCCAGCAAGGTGTTGCCCTGCACCACGTCGCGGTTGTCGGCGACGGGCATGCCGCTCTGGCGCAGCGTGCGCAGTTCCTCGCGCATGTCCTTGTATTTTTCGTAGCCCAGGCGCTTGAACAGGCGGCTGACGGTAGCCTTGGAAACCCCGGTCAGACGCGCCAGCTCGGCGCTGTTGTAGCTGACCAGATCGTCGTAATGATCGAGTACGAAATCGGCGATTCGCTGCTCTTGGGGAGCGAGTTGCGAATAGTGGCTACGCAGACGTTCATCGAGTTGATTCATGGCGGCGCCTTGTAACTTTCGTTTCATTCAGCCGATGATATAGGAAGTCACGTGCCTGCTTGAAGTCGCAATGCAGGAATTCGTCAACCCGCGCCAGGCGGCTTGCCGCTGCCTCCGAGAGGAGTTCACCATGACACAGATCACGCCCGACTGGGCAGCGTACGTCGCACAGATGGAACAGGTTCTGGCCCTGGAGCTGGACGACGCGCGCCGCCACGAATTGCTCACTCAGTTCAGCCGCATCGCGGCGATGGCCAAGCCACTGATGGAGTACCCGCTCGACGACAGACTGGAAGTCGCGGGGGTGTACAAGGCATGAATCCAGCCCTCCTGTCGATCAGCCAATTGAGGAATGCCCTGGCATCGGGCGACCTCAGCGCACGCGAAATTGCCGAGCACAGCCTCGCAGCGATCGAGCAGCACAATCCAGCGATCAACGCCTGGACGCAGATCACCCACCAGCGGATGAAGCATGAGGCCGATGGCCTGGATCGCCTGCGTCGCCAGGGCTCGCCCCTGCCCGCCCTGGCGGCAGTGCCTTATGCGGTGAAGAACCTGTTCGATGTCGCCGGTTTCCCGACCCTGGCCGGCGCCCGTCTCTTTCAGGATCGCCCCGCGGCAGGTATCGACGCCTGGGCAGTACGCCAGTTGGCGGCCAGCGGCGGGCTGCTGTCGGGCATGCTGAACATGGATGCCTACGCCTACGGCTTCACCACGGAAAACACCCACTTCGGTGCAACCCGCAACCCCCACGATCTTTCCCGTATCGCCGGCGGCTCCTCCGGAGGCTCGGCAGCCGCCGTCGCGGCCGGGCTGGTGAATTTCTCCCTGGGCAGTGACACCAACGGCTCCATCCGCGTGCCTGCCTCGCTATGCGGCGTCTTCGGTCTCAAACCCACCTTTGGCCGGTTGTCGCGCAGTGGCTCTCACCCGTTCGTGGGTAGCCTCGACCACATCGGCCCACTGGCGCGCAGAACCCGCGATCTCGCCGAGGTCTACGACGCGCTGCAAGGGCATGACCCTGAAGACGGGTTTCAGGCCACGCAGGATCATCAACCAGTAGCAGCACTGCTGGATCGCGACCTGGACGGCCTGCGCTTCGGCGTACTTGGCGGTTACTTTCAGCAGTGGTGCGACGACACCGCCCGCGAGGCCGTGGCCCAGGTGGCCAAGGCCCTGAACGCCAGCGAAGAAGTCATCCTGGCGGATGCCGAGCTGGCGCGTACCTCGGCGTTCATCATCAGCGCGTCGGAAGGCGGCAACAGCTACCTGCCGGCACTGCGCAGCTCGCCGGAATCCTTCGAGCCGCTGTCACGTGAACGCCTGCTGGCCGGCGCGATGATCCCCGCCGCCTGGTATGTGCAGGCACAACGCTTCCGGCGCCACTTCCAGAGACAGGTATTGCCCCTGTTCGCCGGTGTCGACGTGTTGATCGCACCGGCGACACCGACCAGTGCGACACCCATCGGCCAGGAAATGATGCGTATCAACGGTACCGACCTGCCGACTCGCGCCAGCATGGGCATGCTGGCTCAGCCGATCTCCTTCCTTGGCCTGCCAGTCGTCAGCGTGCCGTTGCGCAGCGCCAGTGGCTTGCCGGTTGGCGTGCAACTGATCGCCGCCCCGTTCAAGGAAGAGGCTTGCCTGCGTGCAGCCAGCGCGCTCGAGCGCATGGGCATCGCGCACGCCGCGCCTGCCAAACTGGAGTGAATCGATGAGCCCTGAACAGATAGATCGCCCTGACGTACTGGCCGAAGTCACAACCGCCTTCCAGCGCTACGAAAAAGCACTGGTCGGCAACGATATCGAGGTGCTGGACGAGCTGTTCTGGCACGACGAACGCACGGTACGCCTGGGTGCTGGAGAAAACCTCTACGGCATCAGCGAGATTCGTGAATTCCGCGCCTCGCGGCCGGCTGCGGGGCTGGATCGCAAGCTGAGCAATACCGTCATCACCACCTACGGTGACAGCTTCGCGGTGTGCAGTACCGAATTCACCCGTGAGGGCAGCGACAGGATCGGGCGCCAGCAACAGAGCTGGGTGAAACTGGCCGGCAACTGGCGCATCGTGGCCGCACAGGTCAGTTTGATGAGCTGAGCGGCGCCCATCCCTGGCTGCACACTGCGACAAAGTGACATACAGTGAGACACACACCGCAGCACAATCAGGCCCTGGAAACTGGCAACATGAGTCTCTAGCCCGTTGCGACACGCCAGCCTGCGGGCCAACACGTCAACGACATGGTTCAGATACCCAAGGAGGCCTGATGCGCCTGCGCGCAGTTCTTTTCGACATGGACGGTACGCTGCTCGACAGTGCACCGGATTTCATCGCCATCTGCCAGGCCATGCGTGCCGAGCACGGCCTGCCGCCGGTGGACGAGCAACTGATCCGCGACCACGTCTCGGGTGGCGCACGCGCCATGATCCTCAATTCCTTCGACATCGATCCGATGAGCGATGGCTTCGAAGCGCTGCGCCTGGAGTTCCTCGAGCGCTATCAGGATCACTGCGCGGTACTGACGCGCCCCTTCGACGGCATCGAGGCCCTGCTCGAGGATATCGAGCGCGCCAAACTGACCTGGGGGGTGGTGACCAACAAGCCGCTGCGCTTCGCCGAGCCGATCATGCAGCGCCTGGGGCTGTCCGAGCGCTCCTCCATACTCATCTGCCCTGACCACGTGACCCGCAGCAAGCCGGATCCGGAGCCGATGATCCTTGCCTGCTCGACCCTCAAGCTGGATCCGGCCAGCGTGCTGTTCGTCGGCGACGACCTGCGCGACATCGAATCCGGTCGCGACGCGGGCACCAAGACTGCCGCGGTGACCTACGGCTATATCCACCCCGACGACAACCCCCGTCACTGGGGCGCGGACGTGGTGGTCGATCATCCACTGGAGCTGCGTGCCGTGCTCGATCAGGCACTGTGCAGCTGCTAAGGCGACAGCGGCACGCCGCGCGACGGCGCACAGCTAGAAATTTTCAGAATGCGAGCTTTTGCTTGAAGCTTATGGCTTGAAGCTTGTAGCTCTGCGAAGGAGCTTTCCCATGTTCGATTACAGCGCCCGCCCCGACTTGCTCAAGGATCGTGTAATCCTCGTCACCGGAGCCGGACGCGGGATAGGCGCGGCCGCCGCCCGCACCTATGCGGCCCACGGCGCTACCGTACTGCTGCTCGGCAAGAGCGAAGACAACCTGACGCGTACCTATGACGCCATCGAACAGGCCGGCCACCCGCAGCCGGCAGTGATTCCCTTCGACCTGGAAAGCGCCCTGCCGCACCAGTACGACGAACTGGCGGCCATGATCGAGAAGGAATTCGGCAAGCTCGATGGCCTGCTGCACAACGCCTCGATCATCGGCCCGCGTACACCGCTCGAGCAGTTGTCCGGCGACAATTTCATGCGCGTCATGCAGATCAACGTCAACGCCACCTTCATGCTCACCAGTACGCTGCTACCACTGCTCAAGCTCTCCGCAGACGCCTCGGTGATCTTCACTTCCAGCAGCGTTGGCCGCAAGGGTCGGGCCTACTGGGGCGCCTACGCGGTATCCAAGTTCGCTACCGAAGGGCTGATGCAGGTGATGGCTGACGAAGTCGATGGCATCACGGCGATTCGCGCCAACAGCGTCAATCCTGGCGCTACCCGTACCGATATGCGCGCCCAGGCTTACCCAGGCGAAAACCCGGACAACAATCCGCAGCCCGAAGCCATCATGCCGGTCTATCTGTACCTGATGGGCCCCGACAGCCAGGGCATCAATGGCCAGGCTTTCGACGCGCAATAGCCGCTGTGGGTGATCTGGCGATATAGCGGATTGCCCGTCCTAGACGCCCTCCATCGCGAACCGATATGCCGTGACATTAAATTGTCGCGGCAGTGCTCGAACCGGCAAATGATTGCCGTTCTTCTGACGGCGGATTGCCACTAACGGCCATACGCCACCCTCCAATTTAGCCAACCTGTTGAACCTTAAGGATTTTATATGGCCCATAACGACTGGCACGAAATTCGCTCTATTGCTCGCAAGCCGTAACGAAGCGCCAAAGGTTCAGCAAAATGGTTCCACCCAGCCAGAAAAACACGATCGATTTCGACGCTGCCAAGCTGCAGCGCCTCGGCTTCTCGAATCGTAAGGATCAGGCCCGCCCGATCAGCCTCGCCCAGTTGCGCCAGCGCCTCGGCTTGCAATTGCAGACCAGCCTGGATACAGAGCGCATTCTCGGTATGTTCTTTCGCGAGCTGCAACATCTGGTACCAGTCGACGCGCTGGATTACCAACACCCGAGCAGCGACCTGCGTCTGCAGATGGGCCAGCAGGCCAATCATTCGGCCAGCTACTGCCTCAGCCACGAGAGCGAGTACCTGGGCGAGCTGACCTTTCGTCGTCGTCAGCGCTTCTCCGAACAGGAACTGGCGCAACTGGAGGCGTTGCTGGCCAGCCTGCTCTTCCCCCTGCGCAACTCCCTGCTCTACCGCGTCGCCATCCAGAGTGCGCTGCGCGATCCTTTGACCAACACCGGCAACCGCATCGCCATGGATCAGGTACTGGGCCGGGAAATCGAACTGGCACGCCGCAACGCTCAACCGCTGTCACTGCTGATGCTGGACATCGACCATTTCAAACGCATCAACGACGAGCATGGTCACAGTGCTGGCGACGAGATGCTGAAAGCCGTCGCCACGACCCTGAAGGATCAGCTGCGCAATATCGACATGGTATTCCGCTACGGCGGCGAAGAATTTCTGGTGCTGCTCTCCGACACGTCATCCGAAGGTGCCGCACTGGTCGGCGAGCGCCTGCGTCAGTCGGTGATGGAGCTGCAGTACGTGACGCAGGGCAAGCCCATCGAGATGTCGATCAGTCTCGGTTGCGCCACCCTCGAAGCCGGTGAGCCGATCGAAAGCCTGCTCACCCGCGCGGACAAGGCGCTGTACAGCGCCAAACGCAGTGGCCGCAACTGTATGACCATGGCGAGCTGATCCACGACAAACGGCAGAGGCACGTCTGCCTGGCAAATGAAAAGGGTCCCATTCCTCATGGATGGGGCCCTTTTTCATTATCACGGGCAGCTCCTGCGAGCTGCCGTGAGATCAGTTACTGCGGCTTGCGGCTACCACGCCCAAAACCCGGGCGCTGGCCTTCGCCTGCCGGGCGGCTGCGACGGTTGTCGGCGCCAGCAGGCTTGCGCGGCGCGTTCGATTCAGGACGCTCGCCGCGGGGCTTGCCAGGCTTCTTGCCGACATCACGTGGGCGCTCGGCCACTGGCGTGCCGCGCGATGGCTCGCTACGACCCTCACCACGCGGAGCGCGAGGCGCACGGGTCGGACGCTCGCCCTGCTCGTCACGGGAACCACGACCGTTGCTGGAACCCTGAGCAGGGCCGCCACTGGCCGGACGCAAGGTGCGCGCTGGACGCTCACCACGGCCAATCGGCTTCGCCGCCTTGCGCTGCAGGCGCTCAAGCTTCTCGCGGGCTTTTTCCTTCATTTCCGGCAATGCCACCGGCTTGAGGCCGACTTCTTCGCTGAGGATGTCGACTTCGCGCTGGCCCATTTCGCGCCAGCGGCCCATGGGCAGATCGGAGGTCATGAACACCGGGCCGAAGCGCACACGCTTCAGACGGCTGACCACCAGCCCCTGGGATTCCCACAGGCGACGCACCTCACGGTTACGGCCTTCCATGACCACACAGTGGTACCAGTGGTTGAAGCCGACACCGCCAGGTGCTTCCTTGATGTCGGTGAACTTCGCCGGGCCGTCTTCGAGCATCACGCCAGCCTTGAGGCGTTCGATCATTTCCTCGTCGACTTCGCCACGCACACGCACGGCGTACTCGCGATCCATCTGGTAGGACGGGTGCATCAACCGGTTGGCCAGCTCACCGTCAGTGGTGAACATCAGCAAGCCAGTGGTGTTGATGTCGAGGCGGCCGATATTGATCCAGCGGCCTTCCTTCGGGCGCGGCAGGCGGTCGAACACCGTCGGCCGACCTTCCGGATCGTCGCGGGTACAGATTTCGCCGTCGGGTTTGTTGTAGATCAGCACGCGACGCAGATTTTCCGCGGCCTCTTCGCGGCGCAGCACACGGCCGTCGATGGCAATGGCGTCATGCAGGTCGACGCGCTGGCCCAGGGTGGCATCTTTGCCGTTGACCTTGACGCGGCCGGCACTGATCCAGGATTCGATTTCGCGGCGCGAGGCCAGGCCCATGCGAGCCAGGACTTTCTGCAGTTTCTCGCCAGCGGGGCTGTATTCTTCGGTTTCACTCATCTGGGCACCTCCCGGTGTTTTCTGGTGATGGGACGATCATGTCGTCGAAGGGGCGCGCATCATACGCGGATAAGGCACGTGACGCACCTGGCGCAAGAGCATAGCTGACCAGACGAAGGCGTCCAGCGTCGGACTCAGCGCTTGCGCCGCGCCTTGGAGCCCAAAGCCAGCAGACGCATATCGGCCTCGGCCATGACCAGGCGCTGTTCGCCCTTGTCGAGCTTCTTCCAGGCTTTTATCTCGGCCTTGCTGCGCCCACAGCCGAGGCAGATGCTGTCACTGAACTTACAGACACCAATGCAGGGGTCTTTCATGGACTCTCTTCACGGCTGGCGGGCTCGTCATCCACGAGCGTAGAGCGCGCACCCTGCTCCTCGTCGTCGGGCTCATCCTCACTGCGCGCCAGGTCGTCGAAATCGGTTTTCAGGCCCTGCTCCATGGCATCCAGCTCGGCCAGCAGCGAACCGAAGCTGGTTTCGGATCCGGCATCCGCTTCGGGCTCGTCGCCCAGGGCAAGATCGGCGCGAGCCTGCAGACTCTGTGGTACCTCCGGATCATCGTCCTGGGCCAGGATCGGTTCGGGCTCCAGCTCGCGCAGCGCGGCCAGGGGCGGCAGCTCGTCAAGATTCTTCAGGTTGAAATGATCGAGAAAACCCTTGGTGGTGGCGAACATTGCCGGGCGACCGGGAACGTCCCGATAGCCCACCACGCGAATCCACTCGCGCTCCTGCAGGGTTTTGACGATCTGACTGTTGACCGCCACGCCGCGAATCTCTTCGATCTCGCCGCGGGTGATCGGCTGACGGTAGGCAATCAGCGCCAGGGTCTCGAGCATGGCGCGGGAGTAGCGCTGTGGGCGCTCTTCCCATAAACGGCCAACCCAGGGGGAGAAACTCTCACGAATCTGCAGGCGGTAGCCGGAGGCCACTTCCTTGAGTTCGAATGCCCGCCCCTTGCAGCTGCCCCCCAGAATCGCCAGGGCCTTTCTGAACACATCCGCTTCGGGTCGCTCGGCTTCTTCGAACAGCTCCATCAGCCGTTCCAGGGACTGCGGCTTGCCGGCTGCCAGCAGCAGGCCTTCGAGCAAGGTGGAAAGTTGGCGAGGGTCGGACAGATTCATCGTCGAGGGCTACCAGCCGTAGGCAAGGGAAACGAAAGCACGCGAGTCTAGCATTTAGACAGGCTCTTCCTGCTCTTGCTCGCCAGCGTCGATACGCAAGCGCACATGCACGGCGGCAAAAGCCTCGTTCTGCACCAGCTCGACCAGCGACTCCTTGACCAGTTCGAGAATCGCCATGAAGGTCACCACCACACCGAGGCGCCCTTCCTCGGCGCTGAACAGTTCGACGAAGGGCACGAATGCGCCGCCCTTCAGGCGCTCCAGCACTTCACTCATGCGCTCGCGGGTCGACAGCGCCTCGCGGCTGATCTGATGGCTCTCGAACATGTCGGCGCGGCGCAGCACTTCGGCCATGGACACCAGCAACTCCTGCAGGCTGACCTCGGGCAGCAACTTGCGCGCTCGCGCTTCGGGCGCCTCGACCCGCGGCACGATGAGGTCGCGGCCAACCCTGGGCAGGGTGTCGATACCTTCGGCGGCCGCCTTGTAGCGTTCGTACTCCAGCAGCCGGCGGATCAGTTCGGCACGCGGATCGTCTTCCTCCGCCTCGGCTTCGGCCGAGCGCGGCAGGAGCATGCGTGACTTGATCTCGGCGAGCATGGCGGCCATCACCAGATACTCGGCGGCCAGTTCCAGACGCACGCTGTGCATCAGCTCGACATAGCCCATGTACTGGCGGGTGATCTCCGCCACGGGGATGTCGAGTACGTCGATGTTCTGCTTGCGGATCAGGTAGAGCAGCAGATCCAGCGGCCCTTCGAAGGCTTCGAGAAACACCTCCAGGGCGTCCGGCGGAATGTACAGATCCACCGGCAGTTCGGTCAGCGCCTGGCCGTAGACCAGCGCGAAGGGCAGCTCCTGCTGGGTGCCAGCCTGACTGTCGACGTGTTCGGCCGGGTTCGACATCGGCTCAGCGCTGTTCGGTAAACGGCGACGGATCGCCACAGCCGACGCGGATCACCTCGGGCTCGTCGTTCACCAGGCTGATCACCGTGGAAGCCTCTAGCCCACCGAAACCGCCATCGATGATCAGATCCACCTGATGCTCGAGCATCTGGCGCATCTCGTAGGGATCGCTCATCGGCAGTTCCTCGCCAGGCAGGATCAGGCTGACGCTCATCATCGTTTCGCCCAGCTCCTCCAGCAGCGCCGATGCAATCGGATGATTGGGCACACGCAGGCCGATGGTGCGGCGCTTGGGATGCAGCAGCATGCGCGGCACTTCCCGAGTGGCGTTGAGGATGAAGGTGTAGGGGCCCGGGGTGTGGTTCTTCAACAGGCGAAAGGCCGCGGTGTCGACCTTGGCGAAGGTGCTGAGCTGCGACAGGTCGCGGCACACCAGGGTGAAGTTGTGCTTGTCATCGAGCTGGCGCAGACGGCGAATGCGCTCCAGAGCGCTCTTGGCGCCCATCACGCAACCCACCGCGTAGGACGAGTCGGTGGGATAGACCACCACTCCGCCATTGCGGATGATTTCGACCGCCTGCTTGATCAGGCGGGCCTGAGGACTCTCCGGATGGATCTGGAAAAACTGGCTCATGGCTAGGGGCTCTCAAACGGCATCGGCAGACGGGGAACAGGCGAACCGCGTCCAGATGGGTGACAGATCATCAGGCAACGGTCGGTACAGTCCCAGCTCCGACCAATCGCCCGGCGCGTGAAAATCGCTGCCGACGCTGGCCAGCAAACCGAACTCGCGCGCGAGGATCGCCAGGCCACCGACCTGCTCCGCAGGCTGCATACCGTTGACCACTTCCAACGCATGGCCACCAGCCGCCGCAAAGGCTGTCACCAGCTTGCGCCGCTTGCTGCGGGTGAAATCGTACTGCCACGGATGAGCCAGGCTGATCCACGCGTTGGACTGGCGCAGGGTCTCGAGCGTTTCATCTAACGTTGGCCAGTGCTGCTTGACGTCGCCCAGCTTGCCGGAACCCAGCCACTTGCGAAACGCATCGGCGCGATCCTTGACGTAGCCGCCGCGCACCAGGAACTCGGCGAAATGCGGTCGCGCCGGCGCGTTACCGCTCTCGCCCTGGGCCTGCTGAATGGCACGCGCGCCTTCCAGTGCACCGTCCATGCCCTTGAGCGCCAGGCGCCGGGATATCTCCTCGGCGCGCAGCCAGCGGCCCTGGTGCAGGTCGGCAATCACCTGGCGCAATGCTGGCGCATCACTGTCGAAGGCATAGCCGAGCACATGGATGGTCGCACCGCCCCAGGTGCAGGACAGCTCGATGCCATTGACCAACCGCATCCCCAACGTTTTAGCCGCAGCGCTGGCCTCGTCGAGCCCTTCGAGGGTGTCGTGATCGGTCAGCGCCAGCATTTGAACACCACGCCCGTGCGCGCGGGCGACCACTTCGGCAGGCGGCAAGGCGCCATCCGAGGCGGTGCTGTGACAATGGAGATCAACCTGCATAAGGGGCACTTTCCCGAGGATTCATGTTTGTTATTATGCCCCGGCTCGCGGATTCTTGCTGGCACTGCACAGCCTTCCCTCCCGATGTTTCCGAACACAAGGATCGACATGCTCTACGCCATCATCGCCACCGACGTGGAAAACTCCCTGGAACGTCGTCTCTCCGTACGCCCAGCCCATCTGGCACGCCTGGAAAAACTGAAAACCGAAGGACGGCTGATTCTCGCCGGCCCGAACCCGGCCGTCGACAGCAACGATCCAGGCCCGGCAGGTTTCAGCGGCAGCCTGATCGTCGCCGAGTTCGAGTCGCTGGATGCAGCGAAGACCTGGGCCGATGCCGATCCTTACCGCGATGCCGGCGTTTACGCCGAAGTGGTGGTCAAGCCGTTCAAACACGTGCTGCCTTGAAAGGCAGTCTGATCGGGAATCTTCACCTCTTACCATGAGCAATCTGCTGCTGATCGACGACGATGTCGAACTCTGTGATCTGTTGGCCAGTTGGCTGACCCAGGAAGGTTTTCAGGTCACCGCCTGCCACGATGGCCAGAGCGCCCGCCAGGCGCTCGCGCAAAATGCCCCCGATGCCGTGGTGCTGGACGTGATGCTGCCCGACGGCAGTGGCCTGGAGGTGCTCAAACAGCTGCGCAGCGAGCACCCGGAGCTACCGGTGCTGATGCTGTCCGCCCGCGGCGAGCCGCTGGATCGGATTCTCGGCCTGGAACTGGGCGCCGACGATTACCTGGCCAAACCCTGCGACCCTCGCGAGCTGACCGCCCGCCTGCGCGCCGTGCTGCGCCGCAGCCTGCCACCGGCAACCTCGAGCCAGCTGGAACTGGGCGACCTGCGCTTCAGTTCGGCACGCGGCGTGGTTGCGCTTGGCGAGGATGGCCAGGAAATCGTCCTCACGCTGTCCGAAAGCCGTGTGCTGGAAGCCCTGCTCAAGCAGCCCGGCGAGCCGGTGGACAAGCAGGTGCTGGCGCAGTTGGCTCTTGGCCGCAAGCTGACCCTCTATGACCGCAGCCTGGACATGCACGTCAGCAACCTGCGCAAGAAGATCGGCCCGCACCCGGACGGCCGCCAACGCATCATCGCCCTGCGCAGCCGCGGCTATTACTACGCAATCTGAGAGCCTGTTCAACGTCTCCCGAGCCAGAAGCCTGACAGGACGCTACAAGGCGAAAGCAGACGTAGGGTGGATCGGGGCGCGTAGCCGACGCTTTTTTCATCCACCATTGCGATCGCGTGGTGGTGGACGGATGAAGCGTCGTCCACCCTACGAAGGCGACACGCAACAGATCATGAACAGCTCGTAGGATGGGTGAAACCCATCAATATGCCGATGGGTTTCACCCATCCTACGTCCGCTCCCGCCTTGTTGCAGTCGCACCTGTTACGTCTGCAGGCGACACGCAGCAGATCGTGAACAGGTTCTGAGCGATTTACACAGCCCGGTTTCTCTTTACCCTGCCTTTACCTTGGCTGACTGCGCCTTACCTTGAAACCCCTAATCTGGGCACATCCGGCAACTGGCCGGTTTCGAGACAAGGAGATACACCATGCGCAAGACCATGACCGCCCTGCTCCTCGCCATGACCCTGCCGACGCTGGCAATGGCTGCCCCTGGT
This sequence comes from Phytopseudomonas daroniae, assembly GCF_004327285.1. GTDB lineage: Bacteria > Pseudomonadota > Gammaproteobacteria > Pseudomonadales > Pseudomonadaceae > Aquipseudomonas > Aquipseudomonas daroniae. The sequence continues at coordinate 51,744 of NZ_QJUI01000021.1, read as the reverse complement.
GGCGACCATCGCCCGGGCAGTGATCACGGCCCACGGTTCTTCCATGAACTGGATCTGAGCAAGGATCAACAGCGCCAGGTACGCAAACTGCTGGGCGAGCAGATGAAGAACGATCGCGAGCTGACCCTGCGCTACCTGGACAAACTGCCAGCCGCAGAAAAGACCGCACTGGAAACCGAACGCAAGGCGTCCCGTGACAAGCAACAGGCTGCCATCCGCGCCCTGCTGACACCGGAGCAGCAGAAGACTTTCGACGAAAAAGCCGCCAAGATGAAAGAGCGCAAGGCCGACCGCGAAGCCTTTGAAACCTGGAAATCCCAGCAGAAGAAAGCCAGCTGAACCCAGCGCCAAAACCGACACCCACCCTTGCGTGGGTGTCGCCGTTTCACCCGTCCAAACCAGCTGCCGCGTGCGACTGCACGAGGCCGCCCCTTTCTCAAGGAGCTCTCGTGCGCTCATTGTTCTGGCGTATCCTTGCCAGCTTCTGGCTGGCGATAGCCGTGGTAGCCGGTTTGTCCATGCTGCTCGGCCGCGCCCTTAATCAGGACGCCTGGATTCTCAACCAGCACCCGGCGCTGCAAAGCCTGCCGGAACAGTGGGTTCAGGCCTATGAAAGCCAAGGCGTGCGTGCAGCCCAGGATGTACTGGATATGCGCAAGCGACGCTTTCGCATCGATACCCAAGTACTTTCCGAAAATGGCCAGCCCCTGGTGCGCGGCACCTTTCCCGCACGAGCAGCCGCCTTCGAAGAGCGCAACGAGGGCGATCGACGCTTGCCCTGGCGGCGCCTGAGCACCGACTACACCAGCCCATCGAGCGGCGAAACCTACCTGTTCATCTACCGCATTCCGCATCCGGAACTGGATGCCTGGCACCGCGGCAGCCTGCTCTGGCCGTTGAGCGCCCTGGGCATCGCCCTGGTGGTACTGACCCTGTTCAGCCTGCTGTTGACCCTGTCCATCACTCGCCCGCTTGATCGTTTGCGCGGCGCCGTACATGACCTCGGCCAGACCGCCTACCAGCAGAACAGCCTGGCGCGCCTGGCCAATCGCCGTGACGAACTGGGAGTGCTGGCCAACGACTTCAACCGCATGGGCGCGCGCTTGCAGGATCTGATCGGTAGCCAGCGCCAGCTATTGCGCGACGTTTCCCACGAGCTGCGTTCGCCCCTCGCGCGGCTGCGCATCGCTCTGGCGCTGGCAGAGCGCGCCGAACCCGCAGAACGCGAGAAGCTCTGGCCACGCCTGATCCGTGAATGCGACCGCCTGGAAGACCTGATCAGCGAAATCCTCGCCCTCGCCCGCCTCGACGCAGAACCTGGCTCGGCGCAACCCATCGACCTGGCGCAATTGGCCGGCAAGCTGCGCGAGGACGTGAAGCTCAGCTACCCCGCGCAGCAACTGGACGTCAGTCTACAGCCGGGCATGCATCTGCACGGCTGGCCGGCCATGCTCGAACGTGCGCTGGATAACCTGCTGCGCAATGCACTGCGTTTCAACCCCGAGGGGCAGCCCATCGAGCTGAACTTCGTACGCCGCGCCGATGAGGTGTATCTGGAAGTTCGCGACCACGGCCCTGGCGTGGCCGAGCAGCATCTGGCGCAACTCGGCGAGCCATTCTTCCGCGCCCCCGGGCAGAGCGCAGCGGGCCACGGCCTGGGCCTGGCCATCGCCCGCCGAGCCGCAGAACGCCATGGCGGCCGCCTGCAACTGGAGAATCACCCGGACGGCGGCTTCAGCGCCAAACTGGTGCTGCCACTGGAGATACCTGTTTAACGCAGGCAGTTGGGAGCGGCATACGGTTCTCGCTTCCACTGCTGTTTTTTATTGACCAATCAGGACTTTATGCGTTGCCCGGCCAAGCGCTGACATAATCCTCGACGGCCAACTGCGGTGGCGTACGCAGCTCCCGCTCCGGCGTACCCAGATAGAGGTAGCCAACGATCCGCTCGTTCGCAGCGAGCCCCAAACCGGCATCGACATGGCGATCGTGGGACAGCTCACCCGTGCGCCACACCGCACCGATGCCCTGCGCATGGGCGGCGAGCAGAATGCCGTGAGCGGCACAACCAGCAGCCAACACCTGCTCCTGAGCCGGCACCTTCGGGTGCTCCTGCACGCGGGCGATGACCACCACCAGCAAGGGAGCCCGCAATGGCATATTGCGCGCCTTGGCCAGGGCCTCCTCACTCACCTCGGCCGACTTGGCAGCCAGCGCTTCGGCATACAGCTTGCCCAACGCATGCCGGGCTTCCCCTTCGATGGTCAGGAAACGCCAAGGGCGCAGTTGCCCGTGATCCGGCGCCCGCAACGCGGCGCGAAACAGCTGTTCACGCTGAGCGGCGGTCGGCGCTGGCTCGACCAGGCGGGGAACGGAGACACGGTTGATCAGCGCATCGAGGGCATCCATCGGCTCACCTCCAGGAAAAAGAACGGAATTCTAACAGCCAAGCTACCGAAGCATGAGCCAAGGCTTCCGATCGCCGCGAAAGCGCGACGCTACGGTACTACCTGAATCCGCCGCACCGGGAGCTGCGGGGGGCTCACACATCAAATGTCGTATCCGAGCGATTGGGCTGAGTGGTCGCTCAAAGGCGGAAGCAGCCGGTCGGTGACTCGCGTTGAACCATGGATCACGGCCTTCGGCCCCGGATTACGCCTGCGGCTAATCCAGGCTACGTTCTACAGCCCGTAGGATGGGTGAAACCCATCAATTTCCGATGGGTTTCACCTGCGCGGCCCGACCCATCCTACGACCGTCCGCTTGCGCCACATGGCTGCCATCCGACATTACGATACCCCGTTCGCCGCCTCGGGCACATCGACCATCCTGGCCGACATATGACCGTTGTCGCGACACTAGCCTTGCGGGCGATGCGGCGTTGGCCGTTCTGCAAATTTGCGTCACGGCCGCCAATCGCCAGCAAGCCGGTTCCTACGGGATCGCGTGCAGCGACCAGTTCGCCTCGGAGCGATGCGATTGCGGCAAGGGCCACTACCTGAGGGCGTAATCCATTCGCCGCCATAGCGTTGAAAGGCCCCACTGAAAGGCGATGAAAGCAGGCTGGCTGGCAGGTTTACAGCACCGGCGGCAAAGGTAGAATGGCGCCACTTTTTCGCGGAACAAACCCGATGGCCTGGCCAACCCTAAGACTCATCGCGTTCATCAACGGCATCTTCCTGATCACCCTGGCCATCGGCATGACCGGCCCCATGCTGACCCTGATAGCCTTCGATCGGGCATCTGAACTGAGCCCCTTCATCTGGTCGAGCCTGATCACCTTTGTCGCCGGGCTGTCGATGATCGTCCGCGGGCGCCCCAAGGACGCTCATCTGCGCCCCCGCGACATGTACCTGCTGACGGTCTCGAGCTGGCTGATGGTGTGCATCTTCGCCGCCCTGCCATTCATGTTCACCCAGCACATGAGTTACACCGACTCCTTCTTCGAGAGCATGTCGGGCATCACCGCCACCGGGGCTACCGTACTGATCGGCCTGGACAACATGTCACCGGGCATCCTGATCTGGCGCTCCATGCTGCACTGGCTGGGCGGTATCGGCTTCATCGCCATGGCCGTGGCCATTCTGCCGATGCTGCGCATCGGCGGTATGCGCCTGTTCCAGACCGAGTCCTCGGATCGTTCCGACAAGGTCATGCCGCGCTCGCACATGGTGGCCAAGTACATGGTGGTGGCTTACCTGGGCATCAGCCTGCTCGGCTGCCTGGGCTTCTGGCTGGCCGGCATGAGCCTCTTCGATGCCATCAATCACAGCATGTCGGCCATCTCCACGGGCGGCTTCTCCACCTCGGATCTGTCCCTGGCCAAGTGGACGCAACCGGCCGTGCACTGGATGGCCGTGGTGTTGATGATCCTCGGCAGCCTGCCGTTCGTGCTCTACGTCTCGACCCTGCGCGGCAACTTCGGCGCGGTGCTTGGCGACCAGCAGGTACGCGGTTTTCTCGCCATTCTCATGGGCACCTGGCTGATTCTCGGCACCTGGTACTACCTGACCACCGATCTGCACTGGCTCGATGCCCTGCGCCACGTGGCGGTGAACACCACCTCGATCATGACCACCACCGGTTTCGCGCTCGGCGATTACTCGCTGTGGGGCGGTTTCGCCGGGATGCTGTTCTTTTACCTGGGCTTTATCGGTGGCTGCTCCGGCTCCACCGCCGGTGGCTTGAAGATCTTCCGTTTCCAGGTCGCCTACATTCTGCTCAAGGCCAACCTGATGCAACTGGTGCACCCCCGCGCGGTGATCAAGCAGCAGTACAACCGCCACCGCCTGGATGAAGACATCGTCCGCTCGATTCTCACCTTCTCCTTCTTCTTCACCATCACTATCGCCTTGCTGGCCCTGGCACTGACCTTGTGCGGCCTGGACTGGATCACCGCGCTGAGCGGCGCTGCCAGCACGGTCGCCGGCGTCGGCCCAGGCATGGGCCCGATAATCGGCCCGGCCGGCACCTACGCCAGCCTGCCGGATATGGCCAAGTGGCTGCTGACTCTGGGCATGCTGCTGGGGCGCCTGGAAATCCTCACCGTACTGGTCTTGCTGATGCCTGCTTTCTGGCGGCATTGACAGGACAACCGGGCGTCACGAGCGCCCTATACTTTCCTCACATAACAACAACAGGAAGCCGTCGATGAACAGCCAGCCCCACGAGCGATTCCACTCCTTCGCCGAGTTCTATCCCTACTACCTGCAGGAACACAGCAACCCGATCTGCCGGCGCCTGCATTACCTTGGCAGCCTCCTGATACTCGTGGTGCTGGGCTATACATTGATCAGCCAGCAATGGGTCTGGCTGCTGGCGTTGCCGGTCATCGGCTATGGTTTCGCCTGGGTGGGCCACTTCGTCTTCGAGCGCAACCGCCCGGCCACGTTCCAGTATCCGCTCTATTCGCTGATGGGCGATTGGGTGATGCTCAAGGATGCCCTCACCGGCCGAATCCGCTTTTAAGCGTCCTCACGGAAAAGACCGGCAGGCGGGTCAATATGACCGTTCGGTGTCTTATGGCACTCCGGCTTTGCCGGTCTTGGCCCCAGCGTATATGATCCCGCTTTTCCGCTGGCTCCGCCCGCACGCCGCTTCCAGACTGGCGTCCGGTAATGCAGTCGGACTCTCGGCAGGGATCATCAGCAACGAATGAATGCAACTCTTTCATCCGCACCAAGCGGACTGCCAACGTTGCCCACACGCGAGTATTACTCGCGCGTGCTGGCCTACATTGCCGTGGCCGCCAGCGTCGCCGCCGGCACCTATATCCAGGTGTTCAGCCAGGATATTCTGTGGATGGTGCCGTACGCCCTGCTCTACCCGCACCTGGCGTACTGGCTGAGCAAACGCTTCAGGGATGAACAGCCACACCGTACCGTCATGTCCCTGATGTTCATCGATGCCCTGCACTGTGGTGCCGTCGCGGTGCTGTTGGGGTTCTCGGTAGTCCCCAGCCTGATGTGCCTGCTCACCCTGACCTTCAGCGCCCTGATCGTGGGCGGCCTGCGCGACATGGGCCTGGCGCTGCTGGTGGCCTTCAGCGGCTCCCTGCTCACCTCCTCGCTCACCGATCTGCGCGTGGTGCCGGAAACTCCGGCTCTGGTGGCCTTGGTCAGCAGCGTATTCACCATGCTGTATATCTGCATCAACGCATACTTCGTCCATCAGCAGGGCATACGCCTGACTCAGGTGCGTATCGAGATCAAGCGTGAGCAGGAAAAGGCCGCACGCCTGGCCCGTAACCTGGCCAAATACCTGTCGCCCCAGGTGTGGGAGTCGATCTTCAGCGGCAAGAAACACGTGCGTCTGGAAACCCAGCGCAAGAAGCTCACGGTGTTCTTCTCCGACATCCGCGGTTTCACCGAGCTGTCCGAAGAGCTGGAAGCCGAAGCCCTTACCGATCTGCTCAATACCTATCTCAACGAGATGTCGAAGATCTGCATGAAGTTCGGCGGCACCATCGACAAGTTCATCGGCGACAGCGTGATGGTGTTCTTCGGCGACCCAAGCAGCCAGGGTGCCAAGAAGGACGCCATGGCCGCCGTCTCGATGGCCATCGCCATGCGCAAGCACATGAAGGTACTGCGCCAGCACTGGCGTGCCCAGGGCATCACCAAGCCCCTGGAGATCCGCATGGGTCTCAACACCGGTTACTGCACCGTCGGCAACTTCGGTGCCGATACGCGGATGGACTACACCATCATCGGTCGCGACGTGAACCTCGCCAGTCGACTGGAAAGCGCCGCCGAGTCCGGCGAGATCCTGATCTCCCACGAGACCTACTCGCTGATCAAGGACGTGATCATGTGCCGCGACAAGGGCCAGATCAACGTCAAGGGCTTCACCCGGCCGGTGCAGATCTACCAGGTGGTGGACTTCCGCCGTGACCTGGGCGCCAGCTCCACCTTCCTCGAGCATGAACTGCCCGGCTTTTCCATGTACCTGGATACCAATGGCATTCAGAACTTCGACAAGGAGCGGGTCATCCAGGCCCTGCAGCAGGCTGCCGAGAAGCTGCGCGACAAGATCATCATGTGACGCTCCTCGCTCGGCATTCAGTAACTGCGGGCGACTCGTCCCGGTAAATCAGCGGTCATCGGTTCGCCGCTAAGCAGTGGCTGACGGGCCAGAAATTCGATGGCCGATGCGCGCCAGGACTGCCGTCCCGCCTCCTCCGCACACTGCGCCCGATCCAGCTCCAGCGCCGCCAGGCAGGCAGGCTTGGCGCAGATCGTCACCAAGCACGCCGGTCACCCCCGGCACCACCACATCCAGCGGCCCCGGTACGGCAAAGGCCGCCACTGGCGTTCCGCAGGCCTGGGCTTCCAGCATCACCAAACCATAGGTATCGGTCTGCGAGGGAAACACCAGCACACTGGCGCGGCGATAGAATTCGGCCAGTTCCTCTCCATGCCGGTAGCCAAAGAACTTCACTTGCCCATGGGTTTGCTGCAGCGCCTGACGCTGCGGCCCGTCGCCGACCACCCATTTCTCGCCCGGCAGATCCAGATCGAGAAACGCCTGCAGGTTCTTCTCCGGCGCAATACGGCCCACGTACAGAAACACTGCCGTCACTGGCGTCGAAGCCTGAGTCTCGGGTGCGAACAAGCGTGTGTTCACGCCCTTACGCCATAGCACCAGGCGCTCAAGCCCCCGATCGGCGAGTCCCGTACGCAATCGCTCGGTAGTCACCAGCACCGCCTGGCTAGGGCGATGAAACAGACGCAGATAGGCATAGCCCAATCCCAGAGGAAGCCACGGGCAACGGGCCTTCAGGTACTCGGGAAAACGGGTGTGCACGGCGCTGGAGAAGGCCAGTCCCCGGCGCAGCAACCAACGCCGGGCGGCCCAACCCAGCGGCCCTTCGGTCGCCAGGTGCACGCAATCCGGAACAAACGCCTCGATGGCCGCGCCGACCCGCCAGAGGTTCCACGCCAGGGGAATCTCCGGGTAGCTCGGACAGGGCACACAGCGAAATGCGCCAGGCGAGAGGGCTTCGACATGATGCCCCATGTCCCGCAATTCGCCGACCAGTGCCTGCAGGCTGGTGACCACGCCATTGACCTGCGGCGCCCAGGTGTCGGTGACGATCAGCAGCCTCATGCTGCCGGCTCGATGACCGCGACCTTGTCCGCCTGCAATCGTGCCAGCCGCTCTTGCTCGTCGACCAGGCGATACAACTCGATGTTACCGTCCGGGTGCTCGATCAGCGCGGTGCAGGATTCGACCCAGTCACCGCAATTGAGGTACTCGACATCGCCCAGCTTGCGAATCTCGGCATGGTGAATATGCCCGCACACCACGCCGTTGAAACCACGGCGACTGCACTCGTGGGTAATGGCTTCCTCGAAATCGCTGATGAAGTTCACCGCACTCTTGACCTTGTGCTTGAGGTAGGCGGACAGCGACCAGTAGCCATAGCCGTAACGGCGCCGCCAGTGGTTGAGCCAGCGGTTCAGCACCAGGGTGAAGGTGTAGGCCGAGTCGCCGAGAAACGCCAGCCAGCGGTGATAGCGGGTGATCACATCGAACTGATCGCCATGGATCACCAACAGGCGTCGGCCATCCGCGGTGACGTGCTCGGCCTCGTCGACCAGTTGAATATTGCCAAGCAGCAGTTTCGAATAGCGGCGCAGGAATTCGTCGTGGTTGCCGGTGACGTAGATCACCTCGGTGCCACGCTTGCTCATGGTCAGCAGGCGCCTGATCACGTTGGTGTGCGCCTGGGGCCAATAGACGCCGCCGCGCAGCTTCCAGCCGTCGATGATGTCGCCCACCAGATAGATGCGCTCGGCCTGATAACGCTTGAGAAAGGCCGCCAGGTGCTCGGCCTGACTATCGCGTGTGCCCAGGTGCACATCGGAAATCCACAGCGTACGGACACGTTGCTTGCGGCTCGGCCTTACCAGTTGTGCGATGCTCATCGGGCGATCTCCGGCAGATTTTCGGCCGAGCTTGCGCGAAAGCGGTGAAATGAATGTGAACGTGGCATGGCGATTCGATGACAGCGGCGATGCCAGGGCGGTACTGACACCGCTGTTTTCGCAGCCCCCTCTCCAACTACCGGCATCCAGGAACCCGCTTCGAGGAGTAAACTGGCGCTATCCGTCGAGGAGTTCCGCCATGTCATCGCTCTTGTCAGTGCGCCATTACCATCAGGACATCGTCTGCCACGAGCACGACCATGCCCAGTTGGTTTTCGGCCTGAGCGGCCATCTGCAGTTCGAGGTTGCGGGTCTGGGTAGCCGCATCAGCCGGCAGATCCTCGCCGTAGTGCCTGCGGGTGCACGCCACGCCTGCGACAGTCGCAACGGCAGCGAATGCCTGGTGCTCGACGTGCCCGCTGGCAATTGGCTGGAACATCACCTGGGCAACCATGCCGATGCCAGCCGCCGCCTGCTGGAAGCTCCGCAAAAAATCGAGCTGTCGGTGACGCAAAACGGCCTGGTCAACTGGCTTGCCGCCAGCTCGATCAACGATCCGCTAATCGCCCGCCAGGGCGCGATTCTGCTACTCGCCAGCCTCAATGCAGAAACGCATGTACGCCCTTGCGCCGGCCTGCCGCTGACGGCGCTCGATGCCTACATCGAACGGCACGCCGCGCACCCTATCCAGGTGGCAGATCTGGCGAGCCTGGCCGGGCTTTCTACCGCGCGCTTTCACAATCGTTTTCTCGAAGAGACGGGGTTTACGCCCATGGCCTACGTACGCGACAAGCGCCTGCGCCTTGGCCGCCAGCTGCTGCACAACAGCCGCCTCAGTGTCGGCGAGATCGCCGCGCGGGTCGGCTACACCTCGCAGAGCGCCTTTACCGCTGCCCTCTCCCGGCATTTCGGCGAAACGCCCAAGGTTTTGCGCGAGCGCCAGCCTCGCGACAAATAACGCCAGTCCTGCGACAGCCCATCCTGTTTGGCCCCGTTAAAGTGCGGCCAAAACAGGAGGCATAGCATGCAGATCATCGAGTGGCAGGACTTCGAACGCGTCGAGCTGCGCGTCGGCACCATCATCAGCGCGGCCCCCAACGAGAAAGCGCTGAAGCCTGCCTATGTGCTGCAGGTGGATCTCGGCGAGCTGGGCACACGAACCTCCAGCGCACAGCTCACGGCCCATTACAGCATCGACGATCTGCTGGGGCGCCAAGTGCTATGCGTTTGCAACTTCGCCGCCAAACGCATCGCCGGCGTACGCTCCGAAGTACTGGTCACCGGCGCTTATGACAGCGACGGCAAGGTCGTGCTGGCCAGCTTCGACAAGCCGCTAGCCAATGGCGCTCGCCTGGCATGACCACGCGCAAGGCACTGCTTGGCCTGCACCTGGGCGCACTGGCCTTTGGCCTGTCCGGCATATTCGGCGAACTGGCAAACACCTCACCTATTGCCATCGTCAGCGGCCGCGCCCTGTTTGCCGTGCTCGCACTGGGCCTGTTTCTCGTCGTGCTTGGCAAACCGCTACGCATCGCGGGCCGCCAGTTGCCCTGGCTGGTACTCGGAGGGCTGCTGCTCGGCGCTCACTGGCTGACCTTTTTCGAGTCGGTGCAAGTGTCCGGCGTCGCCATCGCGACCCTGGGGTTCGCCAGCTTCCCGGCCTTCACGGTACTGCTGGAAATTCTGCTACTGGGCGAACGCCCACGGCCTGGCGAATACCTGATGGTCGCCCTGGTCAGTATCGGCCTGCTGATGGTCGCACCCGCCCTGGATCCAAGCGATGACAATACCCAGGGCCTGCTGTGGGCCATTCTGTCGGGGTTGCTGTTCGCCTTGCTGTCGCTGCTTGGCCGCCTAGTCGCGTCACGCGTCGATCCGATTCAGGCTGCACTGGGCCAGAACCTCGTGGCCCTGGCCTGCTCCCTGCCATTCGCCGGTGCGACCCTGCAGAGTCTCGCCGCGCCACAGTGGCTATGGCTGGCTTTGCTCGGCGTGTTCTGCACGGGCGTGGCGCACAGCCTGCTGGTTGCCAGCCTGCGGGTCGTCAAGGCCCGTAGCGCAGCGCTGATCTTCGCCCTGGAGCCGGTCTACGGCATCAGCTTCGCCTGGCTGTTGTTCAGCCAGGCTCCGAGCCTTGGCATGCTCGCCGGGGGAGGCCTGATCATCCTGGCAGTGTGCATGAGCGCCGTGCAGGCCGATTCGAGCCACGCGCCGAAGGTTGCCTAGGGTCTGTTCCCGTTTCAGCGCGAGCCGCGTTGCAGCGAGAAATGGCCTCCGGTTAGGCGCAGGACGCAGGGAATGGTCATTTCCTTGCCAAGTCCTGCAACGACAGCGGAGGTCATTTCCCGCGCAACCCGAAGGGCCGGGCCAGTTTTTGTGCGATGCGGCGTTACTCGATGGCTCATTTGGCCCGCCAAACTTCGCATCTCGTGCCTTGCCTCGCGCAAAAACTGGCTCCGGCGCGGCCGTGCGTGAAACGGGAACAGACCCTAACCTGCCGCAGGCCGATCACTGTGGCCCAGATCCCGGGCCGGGTCGATCTGATCGCGCACCCGCTGCTTGAGCACCTTGGCTTCGGGAAAGCCGCCATCGGTCTTGCGTTCCCAGATCTGCACGCCGTTGCACAGGATGCGGAACGTACCGCCGGTAGCCGGCTCCAGGCTCACCCTGGCGAGATCGTCGGCAAAGGTGGACAGCAGCTCCTGAGCCAACCAGGCGGCGCGCAGCAGCCACTGACACTGGGTGCAATAGGTGATGGTCACTTCGGCTTTGGTCTGGGTCATGAAACGGCTCCACGGCTGAGGCGACCATATTAGCGCCAGACCATTCGAGGGCAAGAAGGATCAGGCGATGCGTGCAAGCAACTCGCGAGCTTCCTGCTTCTCCTCCTCGTCGCCTTCGCTGAGCACTTCGTTGAGGACGTCGCAGGCGGCCTCCAGATCATCCTGTTCGATGTAGGCCATCGCCAGATTGAGCCTGGTCAGGTTCTCGTGGTTGGCGACGAAACGGTCGAGCCCATCGGCTGCATCCGCAGGTAACGGATCCAACTCCAGCCATTCATCCTCGGGGCCTTCTTCCTCGACCAACATCGAGCTGGCGAACGGGCTGCGGGCGTCGTGACCGAGAATATCGGTCGACTGCTCGGCACTCGGCGCAGGAGCGCTTTCGACTTCGACATCACGTTTCTTGCGCCCAGGCACGAAAGGACTGAGCAGATCCCAGTCGGCGTCCAGAGACAGGTTGTCCAGGTTCAGTTGGGAATCGTCGCCCTGACTCTTCTGCTCCGGCGCAGGAACATCGTCCAACTCGAGTGTCAGTTCATCCAGGCCTTCCAGAGGTACCAGCGAATCGAAGGACTCCGGCGTTTCCAGCGGCAGCGCGAACAGCGCCGAGTAACGGCCCTTGAGCTGATCGATGCGCACGCCATCGAAACCGGCCTGACGCAGCTTCGTTTCTTCTTCGGCGAAGGCGCCGCTGCTGCCCTGTTGAGCCAGCACTTCGAGCAGGCGGAAGCGAATATCCAGTCGTTGCGGGTCGGCCAGGGAAGCCTGACGCAATGCGGTTACGGCCTCCCCCAGACGACCATAGGCGATGTAGATATTGGCGCCTTCCAACGGGTCGGTGGTGTTCGGCTCGGTTCGTGCGACAATCGGTGAACGTACCGGCGACGGCGCGACAACCACAGGCTCGGCAACAGCGTCGGGTTCAGGCTTGCGCTTACGCTTGAACAGCAGCAGTACAAGAGCCAACAGCGCCAGCACCGATGACAGCAGCACAGTCCACAGGCTCCAGAAACCTTCAGCGACAGCCTGCTGTGCGGCTGCTGCAACGGGCTCCTGAACGGCTGCGGGCGGCGCAGCACTTTCTGCGGGAGACGCGGCAAGAGCCGGGCGCTGGGCGAGCTGCTCCAGCAACTGGGCAATCTGCTGGTCACGCGCTTCCATACGCGTCATCAGATCGTGCAGTTGGCTCTGCATCACCAGCAGATCCCGCTGCAGTTGCAGGTTCTCGGCAGCGCGGTTGGCCACTTCATCTTCCACACGGCGGATCTGCGCGATGACTTCCACCTGCGGCTCGGCAGGCTGTTGAGGCGCGGTATCCGGGATGATTTCCGCAGGCGCTTCAGGACGTGGTGCAGCGCCAGCCTCCACAGGCTGACTCGGTGCAGCCTCCGGCATCCGTGCATGATCCGGCAACAGCAGCGAACTCCCGGCGCGCAGGCGGTGGATGTCGCCGTTGCTGAAAGCCTGCGGATTGAGCGCGTGGATATCCAGCATCAGATCCTGCAGGGAGATCCGATTACCCTCGACACGCAGCTTGGAAGCGATCGTCCACAGGCTCTCACCGCTGGCGACCTGATAACGCTCCTCACGGCTGGCGATAGGTGTACGGCGCGGTGGCGCGTAGGAAGTGAACTGCTCATTGCCGACCGCTGTGGCCTGGCGGTTGTAGGAAGAGGACGTCGGCGGGTCGAGCAGCACCGTATATTCGCGCAACAACTGCCCACCCGGCCGCTTCAGCTCGACGATGAAATTCAGGTAGGGCTAGCGCACAGGCTGGTTGGAGATCACCCGCACGACACTGTTGGCGCCGCGCAGAACCGGGCTGAAACGCAGGTCATTGAGAAAGTGAAGCCGATCGACGCCAGCGAGATTGAAGGCATCGGCCGGAGCCAGAGCGATCTTGATATCCGAGGCACTCATGTCGTCGCCGACCGCCAGCAGCTCGATCTCGGCGTTCAGCGGCTGATTGAGCGCCGAATTCAGGGTTATCTCACCCAGCCCCAGCGCTGCTGCCAGCCCCGAATATAATGCCGAACCCGATGCCAGACCGATCAGCAAGTGACGAACACGAGTCATAAAAGCTCCCGATAACTCCGCTCGAAAAGTAGCTGCAGCAACCGGAGCCGAGCCGGGTGTCCTGCAAAATGCGGCGTGGCACAGCGCTGATTGGCAAGCGCGCTTTGCCCCACCGAGTAGTGAGTGTGGTAATAATTCAAGGGGTTGCGAGCGTTCAGCCCGCTTGATCTACTTGAAGGCCATCAATTAGCCATCATACGCAAAAGCCAGAAATTTGGCTAGCCATGCGAAGAACGTCAACGTCGTGACGGCCGAATGTTCCAAGCGGCAAACACGGTCAATGCGAACAGCACACCCATAAGCAGAAAACTCTGCTGGAAGGCCACTACCTCGGCAGCGAAATCACCACCCTCCTGGCGATGACGCCACTCCAGGAAAAAGGTCAGCAGATTGACCCCGAATGCCCCACCCAATTGACGTACGAAGGTAATGGCGCCCGCTCCGTGAGCCAGTTGCTCCCGATCCAGGATGTCCAGCGCGCCGGTGCTCAGCGCGGGCAGCAGGATACCCAGCCCGATACGGCCGACGCAGGCCCAGCAACAAAGCACCAGGAACGATGCGCCTGGCTCCAGCCAGCCGAGCCCGAATGACGAGAACGCCAGCAGAAGCAGCCCACTGACCAGCAGCACGGCGGTGGACAAGCGGTCGCTCAACCACCCGCCAAGAAAGGACGCCACGCCCATCAGAACGCCCGTGGGCAGCAACAGCAAACCAGCCCAACCGGCGCTGTAGCCTTCGATGGTTTGCACATGCAGGGGAATCAAGTAGGTGGTGCCGTACAAGCCCATGCCCAGGGCGAGCGCTACCCAACTGGCCTTGCGAAAGCCGACATGCCGCCAGAGCCCCAGCGGCAGCAACGAACGAGCGCTGTAGTGACTGCGCAACAGAAAGCCGACTACCGCCAAGGTGCCGATCAGGCCAGTCAGCCAGACCCTCGGCTCACTCCAGGCGAAGCGCTGTGCCTCAGCCAGGGCACCGAGCCAGGCGAACAACCCGACGCACAGCAGGCAAAAGGCCCAGAGGTCGAGAAACGGTGTATCCCGTTGCCGCTCGCTGGGCATCAGAAACTGCCCGGCGAACATGGCCAGCACGCACATCGGCAGAGGCAGCCAGAACACCGCGTACCAGCCAAAACCATCGACCAGATAGCCACCAATCGTCGGCCCCAGCGTCGGCGCGATCATCACGCCCAGGCCGTAGGCACCCAGCGCGGTACCACGGCCACCACCCGCGAACACCTGGAAGATCAGCACCATCGCCAGCGGCTGGACGATACCGGCACACAGCCCCTGGATGATGCGCAGGGCAATCAATTGCCAGGCGGCATCTGCCACCAGCGCGAGCAATGAAGTCACGATAAACAGACTGAGGCCGGCTTGCGCCGTCGCGCGGGCGCCAAGTCGTGCCTGAGCCCAGGCCGACAGCAGCAGGCCAGCGGTCATTGCGGCGAGAAACCCGGTGGACAGCCACTGGGCGAGAGGTCGACCAATGCGGAAATCGGCCATGATCGCCGGCAGGGCCACGTTGATACTAGTCGACGCCAGAATCATCGCCATGCTACCGAGCATCAGCACACCCAGCAGATACTGAGGATAGCGTGGCCCAAAGCGTCTCTGCAGAAGAGACAGATCCTGCATCAGCGCCGTTCCAGATTACCCAGAATACGCGCGTGCACCTGCTGGCAGAGGCGCAGATCGTCCTCGTCGATGCCGGCGAAAAGCTCCTCGCGAACCTGCGTGGAGATGGCTTCGATCTGCTCGATCAACGGCAGGGCCGGCGGACACAAGGCGATTTTCTTGGCTCGGCGATCCTCGGGCACCGCCTGACGGCTGACCAACCCCTGTGCCTCCAGGCTATCGAGCAGACGCGCCAAGGTCGGCCCTTCGACGCCAACGCTCTGGGCCAGCTCACGCTGGGTCGGCAATTCGGCGAAACGGCCGATGTGCAGCAGCACCAGCCAGCGCGCCTGGGACAGCCCCAGGCCGGCGAGCCGCCGATCCAGCTCGGCGCGCCAGGAGCGGGACAGCTGGGCCAACTGCATGGCAAAACGGTGTTGATCGGAATGAGACATGTAGGCACTCTTGGAATTGTCAAAAACTAATTATTAGCGAGCTAACCATAGCTTTTGGCAGAGAGCAAGATTGCAGTCGTTGCGAGATAAGTGTCTGTCGTGGCGCTAGTGCCACATTCATAGATCAAATGAGTGGTTGCTCAAAGGCGGTAGCGGCCGGTCGGTGACCCGCGTTGAACCATGGATCACGGCCTTCGGCCCCGGATTACGCCTGCGGCTAATCCAGGCTACATTCTACGGTCTTAAAGGCGCAAACGGCCATTCGGGTGGACGACGCTTCACCTGCGCGGCCCGATCCGTCCACCAACCTAGTGATCGCAATGGTGGATGAAAAGAGCGTCATCCACCCTACGGCCTGCAAGGCGGATGGCCGCCCCCTTCAAGCGACAAGTTTAAAGCGGCTCGGAGCGCTCTATCGCTCTTGCTTCTGTCTTGCAGCTTGAAGCTTGCGGCTTGCAATTCAATGACCCCGTTCGCCGTCTCGGGCACATCTGCCACCCTGGCCGACACATGACCGTTGCGCGACCCTAATCGCCGATCAGGCTTCGAATTCGGCTTGCAGGGCAGCACGCACACAATGCAGCACGCCCTCTTCCACACGCCCAACGAACAGCGGACTGATTTGCGCCACAGGCGGCAATTCACCTTCGCCATCGAGAAACGCATCCTGAATCTCACCGAGCAGCTCTTCGGGCAGATCGAGAGCCTGTTCGAGGGAAATCTGCTGCTCAGCGATTGCTTCGGCGAGCAGTGAGTAAGCGCTCTTCGGGCTACAGCCGAGCTGATTGGCGATCTGCGCGGGCGTCATGCCGGCGCGCGCCAGGCTGACCAGTTCATGGCGCAAGTCCACTACCGGCTGCGGCGTCTCGTTACCGGCCAGCACTTCGAGGAAGGCATCGCCATAACGCTCCAGCTTGCGCGCTCCCACGCCGCTGACGCGGGCCATTTCCGCCAGCGTGGTGGGTTTGCTGCGCAGCATTTCCAGCAGCGTGGCATCAGGGAAGATGACGTAAGGCGGCACCGCATGCTCTTCGGCCAAGCGCTTGCGCAAGGCACGCAGCGCTTCCCACTGCTCGCGCTCGTCGCCGCGCACCAACTGACGTGCCGGGCTGCCCGAAGCCTTGGCACTCTGCTGCGGCTTGAGGTCGCGGCGCAGCTGCAGCGTCACCTCGCCTCGCAACAGCGGCCGGCAGCTGTCGGACAGGCGTAGCCCGCCATAGCCTTCCAGATCGACATCCGCCAGACCACGCGCCACCAATTGACGGAACAGCGAACGCCACTCACCTTCGCTGAGCGCGCTGCCAACGCCGAACACGGATAGATGCTGGTGGCCAAGCCCACGCATTTTCTCGTTGTCGCGACCGAGCAGAATGTCCACCAGGTGACCGACGCCATAACGCTGGCCGCTACGGTAGATCGCCGACAGCGCCTGACGCGCCGACTCTGTGGCATCCCAGGTCTGCACGCCGTCGGTGCAGTTGTCGCAGTGCCCGCATGGCTGTGGCATGTCTTCGTCGAAATAAGCCAACAACACCTGGCGGCGGCAACGGGTTTCCTCGCAGAGCGCCAGCATGGCGTCGAGCTTGTGCTGCTCCACGCGCTTGTGGCGCTCGTCACCCTCGGAGTTCGCCAGCATCTGCTTGAGGAAGATCATGTCCTGCAGCCCGTAGGCCATCCAGGCATCGGCAGGCAGACCGTCGCGGCCGGCACGTCCGGTTTCCTGGTAATAGGCTTCCAGTGACTTGGGTAGATCCAGGTGGGCGACGAAGCGCACGTTGGGCTTGTCGATGCCCATGCCGAATGCAATGGTCGCCACCATGATCAGGCCTTCCTCGTTGAGGAAGCGCTTCTGGTTGTAAGCACGCAGCTCCGACGGCAAGCCGGCGTGGTAGGGCAACGCCGGAAAGCCTTGTTCGGACAGAAAAGCCGCCACCTCTTCGACCTTCTTGCGCGACAGGCAATAGACAATGCCGGCATCCCCCTTGCGGGCGGCCAGAAACGCCAGCAACTGCTTGCGCGGCTGCTCCTTGGGCACGATGCGGTAGAAGATGTTGGGTCGGTCGAAACTGGACAGGAAGCGCTCTGCGTCCTGCAGATGCAGGCGATTGACGATTTCCTCGCGGGTACGCATGTCGGCGGTCGCGGTCAGGGCGATGCGCGGCACGTCGGGAAACAGCTCGGCCAACTGCCCCAGTTGCAGGTACTCGGGACGGAAATCATGCCCCCACTGGGACACGCAGTGGGCCTCGTCGATGGCGAACAGAGCGATCTGCAGCTGCTGCAGGAAGGCCAGCATGCGCGGCTGCACCAGCCTTTCCGGGGCGAGGTAGAGCATCTTGATCTCGCCGCGACGAATACGCTCGGCGATATCGCGCTGCTGATCGGCCTCCAGGGTGGAGTTCAACGCCACGGCGGCCACGCCCAGTTCTTCCAGGGTCGCCACCTGGTCGTCCATCAGCGCGATCAGCGGTGACACCACCACGGCCAGCCCGTCACGCAGCAACGCTGGCACCTGGAAGCACAGCGACTTGCCGCCGCCGGTCGGCATCAGCACCAGCGCATCGCCGCCGCTGGCCACACGCTCGATGATCGCACCCTGGCGGCCACGGAAGCTGTCATAGCCGAATACGTCTTTGAGGATGCGTTGCGCCTGCTCGAGCATGTAGGGTCTCCGAATCAAGCGGGGCATTATACGCAAGTGTCTCCCGGCGACGGGGAACCGATGTGTTTTTTAGCGTTTAGCACGCCGTTTTGCCTGCAACTCTGGCCGGGCTGGTGGGTCTGCACTAGAATCCAGCCTCGTTTACTTCTTCAAGGTAGCCACCGATGTCCTTCGCCGAGCAACTGTCCCGTCTGCAAGCCTTCCTCGATGCCGATGATCTGCACGAAGAAGCGCTGGACTATGTCGCTGCACACGGTTACCTGACCGCCCTTTCCATCTGCCCGGACAAGGTCGAGGCGCGCGAGTGGATCGACGCCCTGTTCTCCGAGCCGCCGCATTACCGCAGCGATGCCGAGCGCGATGACATCGAAGCCACCCTGATCCAGTTGCAGGCGCATATCGCCCGCCAACTGGCCAGCGACGACGAGCCGGAAGTACCGTGCGACCTGGATCTGGGCGACGAGCCGGACGATTCCGACCTGCGCGGCTGGTGCATCGGTTTCATGGAAGGCGTGTTCCTGCGCGAAGCCGTGTGGTTCGACGACGCCGAAGACGAGGTCAGCGAGCTGCTGCTGCCGATCATGGTCGGCTCGGGCCTGTTCGACGAGCAACCGGAGTTCGCCGAGATTGCCCGTGACCGCGACCTGGTCGACAGCATGATCGAGCAGATCCCCGAGCTGCTCACCGCGCTGTTCCTGCTGTGCAATGCCCCGGACGAAAAACCGGCGCTGCTCAAACCTCGCCATCATTGATGGCGACGCCATCGATATGGCGCGCGAACCCTACGAAACCCGCAACCCCCTGCTGCGCTACAGCCTGCTGACTCTCGGCTGGCTGAGCGTAGCGCTGGGTGTGCTGGGCATCTTCCTGCCGGTGCTGCCCACCACACCCTTCCTGCTGCTGGCCGCCGCCTGTTTCATGCGCAGCTCGCGGCGCTTCTATCTATGGTTGGTCGAACATCCACGCCTCGGCCCGTGGATTCGTGACTACCTGAATGGTGAAGACATTCCGCGCAAAGCCAAGGTCTACGCCATCGGCCTGATGTGGCTGAGCATCGGCATTTCCTGCTGGCTGGTTCCGTTGATATGGGCGCGAGCGTTCATGCTGACCAGCGCCGTACTGGTGAGCCTGTATATCCTCAGGCAGAAGACGCTGCCGGATCGGCGCTGAACGGCCACTAGCGCTTCGCCCGCAAGGCGAGTGTCACACATCAGATGTCGTATTCGATCGATTGGGCTGAGTGGTCGCTCAAAGGCGGAAGCGGCCGTTCACCCCGTAGGGTGGATGACGCTCTTTTCATCCACCATTGCGATTGCAGAGCGGTGGACGGATAAAGCGTCGTCCACCCTACGACAGGCCGCTACCGCCACCTGGCTGCCATCCCACATTACGATACCCCGTTCGCCGCCTCGGTCACATCGCGACACCAGGCGCCCCTGGCCGGGCGTCAGCAACGCGCTCCAGCTCCAGAAAACGCTCCTATCGCTCATCCCTCTCGAACGCCGCCTCCAGCGCGTCGTTGATGGTGCGCAGCACTTTTACCCGGGCGAACTGTTTGTCATTGGCCTCGACCAGCGTCCAGGGTGCCAGGCGGGTACTGGTGCGATCGACCATATCGCCTACGGCTTCGCGGTACTGCGACCATTTCTCGCGGTTGCGCCAGTCTTCTTCGGTGATCTTGAAGCGCTTCACGGGGTTGGCCTCGCGCTCGCGAAAACGCATCAGTTGGGTGTTCTCATCGATGGCCAGCCAGAACTTCACCAGCACCACGCCGGCATTGCTGAGCTGCTCCTCGAAATCGTTGATTTCACCGTAGGCGCGCAGCCAGTCCGCCGGCTCACAAAAGCCTTCGACCCGTTCCACCAATACCCGGCCGTACCAGGAGCGGTCGAACACGGTGAACTTGCCACGCGCCGGAATATGCCGCCAGAAGCGCCACAGATAAGGCTGAGCACGCTCCTCCTCGGTCGGCGCCGCCACCGGCACGATACGGTACTGACGTGGATCCAGCGCGGCGGCGACCCGACGGATCGCCCCGCCCTTGCCCGCCGCATCGTTACCTTCGAATACAGCGATCAAGGCATGGCGACGCATGCGCTTGTCGCGCATCAACTGCGACAGGCGCGCCTGTTCGCGGGTCAGCTGCTCACGGTAGTCGGCCTTGTTCAGGCGCACGCTCATGTCCAGGCTGTCGAGCAGACTGTGCTGATCGGTGCGAGTCATCAGCGGCGTGGCATGGGGCAACGGCGCGCGCTCACCGCTGCCGCGCAGTGCGGCCTGCATACCGTCCAGAAGAATGCGCCCGACGGTCAGGCTACGGTAATTGGCATCCGCCCCGGCGACGATGTACCAGGGCGAATAGTCGCGACTGGTGCGACGCAACACATCCTCGCCGACGCGCACGAATTTGTCGTAGGTTTTCGACTGCTGCCAGTCCAGCGGGCTCAGGCGCCAGCTGTGCAGGGGGTCGTCCTGCAGCGTCTTCAGGCGCGCGTGCATCTGCTTCTTGGAGAGGTGAAACCAGAACTTGAAGATCAGCGTGCCTTCGTTACAGAGCATCTGCTCCAGGCCGAGAGCGCCGTCGATGGCCCTGCCCAGCTCATTCTTCTTCAGATCGCCGTGCACACGGCCCTGCAGCATCTGGCTGTACCAGTTGCCGAAGAAGATACCGATGCGCCCCTTGGGTGGCAGCTGCCGCCAGTAACGCCAGGCGACGGGCCGGGCCAGCTCCTCGTCGGTCTGCTGATCGAAGGTGCTGACCTGGATGAGGCGCGGATCCATCCACTCGTTGAGCAGCTTCACCGTCTCGCCCTTGCCCGCTCCCTCGATGCCGTTGATCAGGATGATCACCGCGAACCGCCCCTGCTCACGCAGTGCGTACTGCACTTCCAGCAGTGCCTCGCGCAGCAGTTGCTCCTCGGCATCGAAGGTGGCCTTGTCGATGACGTGGTCGATCTCGGCGGATTCGAACATAAGCACCTCTTCCTGAAATGTGTGCCCAGCCTAGGTGCCGTTGATGTTCCAGTGCAAGCCGAGATAACACGATAAGCTGCGCGCTCTGTAGGAGCCGCGCCCTCGCGGCGAATCGCAAGGGCAACGCCATAATCGCGGTAACCACGATAATTCGCGCCGAGGTCAACGCCCCTACACGGCACGCTACCCGCGCCCACGGCCACAACGCCGCCACCGCCCTGCTAGAATCGCCGCCCTGCCTGCTCCGGAACACCACCATGGCCGATCAACACGCACAACTCGACTGGGACGAACAGGGCCAGCCCACCTCGCGCCAATACGCCGACGTCTATTTCTCCCGGGACAACGGCCTGGAAGAGACCCGCTATGTGTTCCTGAGCAACAATGATCTGCCGCAGCGCTTCGCCGCTCTGGGGCCTGGCGAGCAGTTGGTGATCGGCGAAACGGGATTCGGCACCGGCATGAATTTCCTGTGTGCCTGGGAGCTGTTCGAGCAGCAGGCGCCAGCCGGAGCACGGTTGCATTTCGTCAGTGTTGAAAAACACCCACTCACCCGTGCCGATCTGCAGCGCGCCCTCGCCCTCTGGCCATCGTTGCAGCGCTACAGCGAGCAGTTGCTCGATGGCTATGTCGGTCTCAACCCAGGCTTTCAGCGCCAGGTATTCGATGCCGGCCGCGTGGTGCTGACGCTGCTGATCGGCGATGCCCAAGCCATGCTGCCGCAGCTCGACGCTCGTATCGACGCCTGGTTTCTCGACGGCTTCGCGCCCTCGAAGAACCCCGAGATGTGGACGCCCGAGCTGTTCGCCCAACTGGCCCGGCTGAGCACGCCGCAAACCACCCTCGGCACCTTCACCGCTACCGGCTACGTTCGCCGTGCGCTCAACGAGGCTGGCTTCCAGATGAAGCGCGTGCCCGGCCTCGGCAAAAAATGGGAAGTCATGCGCGGCACCTTCGGCGCAGCGGCGAACACCTCGAGCAAGCCCTGGTTCGCTCGCCCTGCGTATCGCCCCGCCGAGCGCCGGGCGCTGGTCATCGGTGCGGGGCTGGCCGGCTGCGCCACCGCAGCCAGCCTCGCCGCGCGTGGCTGGCTGGTGGATTTGCTTGAGCGGCACGCGGCCATTGCCATGGAAGCCTCGGGCAATCCGCAGGGCGTGCTCTATCTCAAGCTTTCCGCCCACGGCACGGCGCTGTCGCGGCTGATCGTCGATGGTTTCGGTTACACCCGCCGGCTGCTCGAGCGTCTGCAGAAGGGCCAGGACTGGGATAACTGCGGCGTGCTGCAACTGGCTTTCGATGATCGCGAAGCGCAGCGCCAGACCAAACTCGCCGCCGCCTTTCCCGAGACGCTGCTGACCCGGGTGGATCGCCAGCAGGCCGAGTTCGAGGCAGGCATCGCCCTGGAGAGCGGCGGGTTGTTCTATCCCGACGCAGGCTGGGTGCATCCGCCCGCGCTCTGCCAGCATCTGATCGCTCATCCCAACGTGCATCTGCATGGCTGCCAGCACGCCTTGCAGCTCAAGCGCGTAAACGGTGAATGGCAGGCCTGGAGCGGCGAACAACTGATTGCCAGCGCTGCGGTGGTCGTCCTCTGCGGCGCTGCGGATATCACCCGCTTCGAACAGAGCGCGCAACTGCCGCTCAAGCGTATCCGCGGGCAGATCAGTCGACTGCCCGCATCGAGGGAAAGCGCCGCGTTGCGCACGGTGGTTTGTGCTGAAGGTTATGTGGCGCCGGTGCGCGACGGCGAACACACCCTCGGGGCCAGCTTCAACTTCGACAGCGACGACCTGACGCCAAGTGGCGCCGAACACGCCAGCAATCTGGATCTGCTCAGAGACATCTCCACCGATCTGGCTGAGCGCCTGCAGGTCGATACGCTCGCCCCGGATACGCTGCAAGGTCGCGCGGCCTTTCGCTGCACCAGCCCGGATTACTTGCCGATCGTCGGCCCACTCGCCGATACCGACGCGTTTGCCGAAGCGTACGCCGTGCTGGCTCGCGACGCCCGTCAGGTGCCGCAAATCCCCTGCCCGTGGCAGGAAGGTTTGTACATCAACAGTGGGCACGGCTCCCGCGGGCTGATCACCGCGCCACTGTCCGGTGAACTGATCGCCGCCTGGCTGGAGGGCGAACCGCTGCCGGTGCCGCAGGACGTAGCCGAAGCCTGCCACCCCAACCGCTTCATGCTGCGGCAGCTGATTCGCAAGGGTTGAGCCGTAAGCCATTCGATCGCCAGTCCATCGGGATTCTACCCCGTTAACGCGGATGCTTTCGAGTAAGCTCACAGCGAGTTTAAGGAGTGTTCACGAAGCGCAAGAAGTACAGTTCCGAATTCAAGCGGGAAGATACTGAGCCGGTTCGTCGCGCCGAAGCCAGTTGCCGTCAAATAGCCCAAAAGATTGGCGTTGCCCCGAGCCTGCTGAACCGCGAGAGGCACAGCCAGGTGCAGAAAGCCCTTTCCCGGTACAGGTAGCCGGTAGTTCGCGAGATTCGACTTTCCGGCCCGGTTTCGTCAGGCAGAGCGGGTGAGCCGCCGGCAGATGCCCGTGACTCGTCCGATTGATCCGCTTGGCTGGTCACTACCACCAGTATTCGATCTGCGCACCGAAGTTGGAGCCGTGCCGGGCGTCGCCAAAGGCGCCGCTTCGCGACAGGGCCGAGCCCGCAGCCAGTCGATCGGCCGCAGCCTGCGCCTCGGCATTCCAGCGGGCATAGGTGTAGTACAGGCGTACTTCGGGACGCGCCCAGAATCCGGGCCCCTTGGGCGACCAGGTGGGCGCAAGGGTGAACTTGCTCAGCTTGCGCAAGCCTTCGGACGCATCCACCTGGTCGTACCCCAGTTCGGCGACCAGCTTGAACTGCTCCGTCAGCGCATAGCTGGGACGCACGCCGAGCGATAGCCAGTCCTGCTCGTAGCCGCCTGCACGCTTGTTCTGCTGATAGACGACCTGGAATTGACCGCCGAAGCGCGGGGTCAGTTGCCAGTCGAAGAATTCGACCAGGCGCCAGCTTCTGGCCCGGTCATCGAGCCTCACGTCCCCGGTATAGCCCAGCCCCGTACCGGCGCCTTCGCCATACTGCAGGGCGAGCTTGTTGCGCCCGCCGAAAAAATCGCTCTGCACATGCTGCACGGTGGCGGACCAGCCGCTGTGCACAGCGTCGCGCCCTTGCGGCTCATCGATATAACTGAGGCCTAGCTCCAGTTCTCCGCCCGGGTTGCTGGCGAAGCCGGCCACGTTGAAATCATGGCGGTTGATATAGTCATCCTGAAACACACTGTCCTTTCTCGAAAAGGCGTAACTGTATTTGAGCCCCCCGATCAGGACATCTTCAATCCCGGCCCCGGTGGCACTCTGGTTCCAGTAGAAAAAGTCGGATATGTGGATGTCATTGCGTTTGTAGAAACGCCGTCCCGCCCATAGCGAGCCCCCATTCAAAGCGGGGATATCGCGCCACTCGAGATAAGCCTGGGCCAGGCGCGCATAACCGTTATCGTCGCTGAAGGTCAGCGACTCATCGTAGGGGTTGTACAGCGCCAGCATGCCGAAGGCCTTGACCGCCGAACCATCGGCGAAGGTCGCCAGGTCGTGGCCCAGGGCGAACTCGCCGTACTGTTCGCATTCGTTGCCCAGGCGATACTTGGTCTGGCTGCCGGGCAATTGGAAACAGCTTTGCGTCGTGCCCTGGCTGCTGCCCCCCATGCCAGCGCGCAAATAGCCACTGAACTCCACTGCATGCACAGTCAAAGAGCAAGCCATGAACAGCCCACCCCCCAACAAAGAAGCTTTCTTAACCACCTGCATAACCACACCTCTTGTTTTTATTTAATGAAAATCCGGGCACGCCTCCGGCCTCCAAGCTGGCCGTTGGCTACTCGTGATGACCCGTGATTTGGGCGGCCCAGACGCTCTGGGCAGGAAACGGAACGAAGCAGCCGGTGAAGGCTCACCGGCCACCATCGCCTGCCGCTATAACGCGGCGTCCAGCTCCGGTACGGCTTCGAACAGGTCGGCAACCAGGCCGTAGTCGGCGACCTGGAAGATCGGCGCCTCCTCGTCCTTGTTGATCGCCACGATCACCTTGGAGTCCTTCATGCCGGCCAGGTGCTGGATCGCGCCGGAGATACCCACGGCGATGTACAGCTGCGGCGCAACGATCTTGCCGGTCTGGCCGACCTGCATGTCGTTGGGCACGAAACCGGCATCCACGGCGGCGCGCGAGGCGCCGACGGCGGCACCGAGCTTGTCGGCCAGGGCGTACAGGTGCTTGAAGTTGTCGCCGTTGCCCATGCCACGGCCACCGGACACCACGATCCTGGCGGCAGTCAGTTCCGGCCGGTCGGACTTGGCCAGTTCCTCGCCGACGAAGGCGGAGATGCCGGCGTCGCTACCCGCGCCAACCGCTTCCACGGCGGCGGAACCACCGCTGGCGGCCGCCGCATCGAAACCGGTGGCACGCACGGTGATCACCTTCACCGCGGCATCGGATTGCACGGTGGCAATGGCGTTACCGGCATAGATCGGACGCTTGAAGGTGTCCGGGCTTTCGACGGCGATGATCTCGGAGATCTGGTCGACGTCCAGCAGCGCGGCGACGCGCGGCAGGCTGTTCTTGCCGTTGCTGGTGGCGGCGGCCAGCACATGGCTGTAGGCGGGCGCCAACTGCACGACCAGCGGCGCGACGTTCTCCGGCAACTGGTGGGCGAAGGCGGCGTTGTCGGCAACCAGTACCTTGGCCACGCCGGCGATCTTGGCGGCGGCTTCGGCAGCGGCGCCGACATTGGCACCGGCGACCAGTACGTGAATGTCGCCACCGATCTGCTGCGCGGCGGCAACGGTGTTCAGCGTGGCGGGCGCCAGCGCGGTATTGGAGTGTTCAGCGATAACCAGGATAGCCATTTAGATTACCTTCGCCTCGTTCTTCAGTTTCTCGACCAGTTCAGCTACCGACCCCACCTTGATGCCGGCCTGGCGGGCAGCCGGCGCCTCGACCTCGAGGGTCTTGACGCTGGAAGCGGTGGACACGCCCAGGGCGTCCGGGGTGAGGGTTTCCAGCGGCTTCTTCTTGGCCTTCATGATGTTCGGCAGCGAGGCATAACGCGGCTCGTTCAGGCGCAGGTCGGTGGTGACGATCGCCGGCAGGTTCAGCGAGACGGTCTGCAGGCCGCCATCGATCTCGCGAGTGACCTTGACCTTGTCGCCGGCCAGCTCGACCTTGGAGGCGAAGGTGCCCTGGGCGTAACCGCTCAGCGCGGCGAGCATCTGCCCGGTCTGGTTGTTGTCGCTGTCGATGGCCTGCTTGCCGAGGATCACCAACTGCGGCTGCTCCTTGTCGACCACCGCCTTGAGCAGCTTGGCCACGGCCAGGGAGTTCAGCTCATCGTTGGACTCGACCAGCACGGCGCGGTCGGCGCCCAGGGCCAGGGCGGTGCGCAGTTGCTCCTGGGCAGCACTCGGGCCGACGGAGACCACGACGATCTCGCTCGCCACGCCCTGCTCTTTCAGGCGCACGGCCTCTTCCACGGCGATCTCGCAGAAGGGGTTCATCGACATCTTGACGTTGGCGAGGTCGACGCCGCTGTTGTCCGCCTTGACGCGAACCTTGACGTTGTAATCGACCACACGTTTGACAGCTACGAGGGTTTTCATAGGGTTTCCATCCGATAACGAATCACTTGACCACGGGAATCTTCGAGCGGTCGATGGTCAGGGCCACGGCCAGCACCAGGATCACGCCGAAGACGATCTGTTGGGCGAATACGCTGACCCCGACGAAGGTCATCCCCACGCGCACCACCGAGACCAGCAGCGCGCCGATCAGGGTGCGCCAGATGCCGCCCACGCCGCCGGTCAGGGCGGTACCGCCGACGAGCACCGCGGCAATGGCGGGCAGCAGGAATTCATTGGCCAGGGTCGGCGAACCGCTGGACAGCCGGCCGGCCATGACGATGCCGGAAAGCGCGGCGAGCCCGGCGGAGATCACGAAGACCCAGAGCTTGATGCGCTTGACCGCGATGCCCGAGGCCCAGGCCGCCGGTTCGCCGGCGCCGACGGCATTGCAGAAACGCCCGAACGCGGTCTTGCGTTGCAGGAACACGCAGGCCAGCAGCACCACCAGGGCGACCAGCACCTCATGGGGAATCCCCCAGGTCTGGCCGGTGACCCAGGCGAAGTAGGCATCGCGATCGGTCCCGCTGATATTGATGGTGCGGGTCTGCGACGCCAGCATGGTGATGGTGGTGACCACCCCGCCGACCGCCAGGGTGACGATGAAGGACGGCAGGCGCAGCCAGGTATGCAGCACACCGGACAGGGCGCCTGCGGCAATGCCGATGGCCAGGCCCAGCGGCAAGGCCAGGTAGCCCAGCTCCGGCAGCAACAGCGCCACTATGACGCTGGCCATGGAGGCCACGGCCTGGGACGACAGGTCGATGCCGCCGATCAGCAGCACGAAGGTGATCCCGGCCGCCATGATGAACAGGGTCGCGGTATCGGCCAGCAAGGCCAGGATGGAAGCCGGCTGGATGAACCTGGGGTCATAGCCGGCAATCAAGGCGAACAGCACGACCAGGGCGAACAACGGGGCCTGGTTGCGCAGGCCGGATAGGGTGATGGGCATGTTGGCGCTCTCTCAAACCATGTACTGGATCAGGTCGACTTGCTCCGGCTTGGCGCCGGGCATGCAGTCGAAGGATTGGGCGACTTCCCCGTCGCGCATCACTAGGATGCGGTGGCTCAGGCCGATCATTTCCTCCAGGGTGTCCGCGGTCAGCAGCACCGACACCCCCTCGGCGGTGATCTCGCGGATCAGCTGGTAGACGTCCTCCTTGGCGCCGACATCCAGCCCCCGGGTCGGGTGATCCAGCACCAGGATGGTCGAGCCCGCGTTGCGCCATTTGGCCAGCACCACCTTCTGCTGGTTGCCGCCACTGAGGTTCTGGCACAGCGCCCCGGGCCCCGGCGTCTTGATGCTCAGGCGCTTGATCCAGTCCTCGGCGAACCGGGCCTCCCGGCCCTCGTCCAGCAGGCCGAGGGTGGTCACCTGGCCGATGCGCGCCAGGGTCATGTTCTCGGCGACGCTCATCATCAGCACTATCCCCTCGACCTTGCGCTCACGCGGGATATAGCCGATGCCGGCAGCGATGGCCTCGCCCGGCCCCCTGCCCTTGAGGCGCCGACCTGCGACCTCGATGGTTCCGCAGGTCGGCGCCAGCAAGCCGGCGATCACCCGGCACAACTCTTCCCGCCCGGAGCCGATCACCCCGGCGATCCCCAGCACTTCGCCGCGATGCAGGGCGAAGGACACGTCGCGGAAATGCCGATCCAGCGACAGCCCGTCCACCGCCAGCGCGACCTCCGAGGAACAGGGCGCCTGCAGCGACTCCCGGTAATACTCGGCATGCAGGGAGCGCCCCACCATCAGGCTGTGCAGGCGCTCCTTGGAGGCCTCGGCAGCGGCCATCTCGGCGACCACCTCGCCGTCCTTCATGACATACAGCCGGTCGCTCAGCTCCAGCAGCTCGTCCAGTCGATGCGAGACGAAGATGAACGAGGCGCGCGACCTCAGTTCCCTGACCAGACGGAACAGAATGTCGATTTCCCGTTGTTCGAGCACGGAAGTGGGTTCGTCCAGCATGATCACCAGATGCCCGTCCGTGCGTTCTTCGAGGGCCAGGGCCTTGGCCAGCTCGATCATCTGCCGCTGGCCGAAGCTCAACTCACTGCACTTGGTCAGCGGATCGATGTCCAGGTGCACCTTGGCCAGTTGCTGGCGGGCCGCGCCGCACAGCCGCTTCCAGTCCAGGCGGCCGAAACGGGAAAACTCGTCCTCGCGGCCCATGAACAGGTTTTCCGCCACCGACAGGTTCGGCAGTATCGACTGCTCCTGGTGAACCATGGCGATGCCCTGCGCGGTTGCGCCACGGGGGCCGTCGAGCACGATGGCGCGGCCATCGAG
Source organism: Phytopseudomonas daroniae (assembly GCF_004327285.1). GTDB lineage: Bacteria > Pseudomonadota > Gammaproteobacteria > Pseudomonadales > Pseudomonadaceae > Aquipseudomonas > Aquipseudomonas daroniae. The sequence continues at coordinate 22,791 of NZ_QJUI01000021.1, read as the reverse complement.
CTCCAGATGCCCTTCATCGGGCTGGTACACGCCGGTAAGGATCTTCATCAGGGTCGACTTGCCGGCGCCGTTCTCGCCGATCAGGCCGACCACTTCGTTCTTGCGCACTTCCAGGGAGATGTTCTTCAACACCCTGACCCCGGGGAAACTCTTGGATACCTGAATCAGCTTGAGCATGACGATCTCCTCACTTCACCACGCGGGTCTTGGCCCGGTCATGGGCCAAGGCCACCGCCGCGATGATCAGCGCCCCTTGCACCCCTTGCTGCACGTAGGGAGGAATCCCCATGAGCACCATGCCGTTACTCACCACGACCACGATGAGGATGCCGATCAGGGTGCCGAAGGGGCTGCCATTGCCCCCCGCCAGCGACGCGCCACCCACGACGATGGCGGTGATGGCGGTGAACAGCTGTCCCTGGGCGATCAAGGCATGGCCCTGGCCGAACTGGGCGACCGCCAGGATCGACGCCGCGCCATAGAATGCCCCGGCCAGCGCGAACACCAGGATGCGCACCCGGTTGATATCGACCCCGTTGAGCCTGGCCAGATCCTCCCCGCCGCCGATGGCCAGGGCATGTCGCCCCAGAACGGTGTGGCGGGAGATGAAATGCGCCACGCCAAGCCCCAGCAGCGCGATCCACACCGACAGGGGCAAGCCCAGCCAGCGCTGCAGGGCGATGGCGCGGATCTCCATGTCCGTCACCCTGACCGTATTGCCCGCCAGCAGCGCCGTGGCCAGGCCCACGCCGACGAAACCGATGCCCAGGGTCGCCATGAAGGAAGGGATGCGCAGCTTGACCTGGACCAGGCCGTTGACCAGCCCCGCGCAGGCGCCGATCAGCACCACCAGGGGCAGAACCCACAGCCCCAGGTCGTTGCCGTTGAGGGTGTTGCCGACGAGCAGGGCGAAGCACACCGCGGCAATCGCCACGACGCCCTCGATGGACAGATCGATGCTGCCCATCTGGATCACGAACATGCCGCCCAGGGCCATCAACAACGGAATGGCGGACGTCGTCGCGATGCGCGACAGGTTCAGAGGGTCGAAGAAATTCGGGTTTATCAGACCGATCGACAGGCCGATAAGAACCAGCACCAGCAGGGATGAGAACCGCCGCAAGTAGGCCATGACAGCTACTCCAGAACAGACTTCAAGACAGCCCGGGACGGGCTTCGGAAACATTGGTGCACGGGGCTCAATAACGGATCGGCCCGGCCACGCGCCCCCAGAAGTCATTGGCGTCCACTTGCGGTGTCGCCTTGAAATTGGCCTGGTAGAAAGCCTCGGCGTTGTCACGGGTAATCAGTTGCGGCGTGACGTAGAACTCGCGATGCTCCCTCGGCTCCTGCCGCGGGTCGATACGCCCGGTTTTCGCCGCGTGTCCCAGGGCCAGGCCCATGGTGCCCAGCCAGAAGGGATCGAGGCTGGCGGTCGCTACGTATTCGCCACTCTGCACCGCCTCGACCGCCTGCGGAATGCCATCGATACCCACTACCGGGATCATTCCGGCCAACCCCTCCCCGCGCAACGCTTCGAGCGCCCCCATCCCCATGTCGTCATTGGCGCACCAGATACCCTTGACGCTAGAGCCAAATCGGGTCAGCCAGGACTGCACGATGGGAAAGGCGCGGTTGGCGCTCCAGTCGGCAGGCTGGAAATCCAGCAGCTCGATGTCGGGAAACTTCTTCAGCGCCGCCTCCAGGCCGGCCCGTCGGCCAATAGCCGCGACGTTGCTATAGATGCCGCCCAGCGCAACCACACCGCCTTTACCACCCATGGACTCGAACAGCTCGGTGGCAATGGCCTCGCCGACCGCCTCACCGTCCTCGGAGATATGTGCGACCCAGTAGGGGTCGTAGTCCCAGGGGTGCATGTCGTCGGGCTTGTTCCAGATGGTGGTTACATACACGCCCGCTTTCACGCACTGCTCGATGATTACCCGGGCATCGGCGGAATCGTTTGGCTCGATGTTGAGGATCAGGTTGCCGCCGGTCTTCGCGATCAGGGCACGGACATCGGCGATGCCTTTCTGGCTGTTGCCTTCGGTGACCTGCGGCAGATAAGGCATCTTCAGGCTGGCCGCATAGGCTTCGCCACCGCGATTGAACAAGGCATGGTAAGGATTGGTGAGGGATCGGAAGGAGTTGGACAGGCTCAACGTGTCCTGAGCCCACAACAGCGAGGGGAAGAGCCCTGCCACTGCCCCGACACCCGCCAGGCCGGCAGCGCCCTTGATCAGTTGGCGACGGCTCAGATCGAGCCCGGTGGATGTTTGCTTGTCGTTCATCGTTGCCTCCGGGTACGCGCGGCACCGGTCATGATGTTTTCTTGGAATTCTAAGTAACCAACTAGTTATTTATATTTCACCAGCCAGCCAGGAGCAACCCTTATTTGCGGCCAACGATAGCCATCGCCGCACACGGGAGCCGAACCGCGACGGATCGATAGCCGCGGATATACCGGCAAACAGAAACGCGAAAAAGAACCCGCCACGAGGACGGGCCAAGGTGACTGACACAAGGCGACATCGGCGAGCAGTTGATTGCCGCCGATGCTCAGGGCATCAGGTTCGAATCGCCACCAGGCTCAGGGCCGGGCAATGCCTACCGAGTCCGGGGCGATGCTGATGGCCTCGGCCTTGTACATGGACCAGGCAGTGACCGACTGCCAGCGCTTGAGGTAGGACTCGGCCTCGACACCGCTGAGGTTCAGCGAATGCCCGCCGAAGTTCTTCAGAAATTGCTGAAACTCCTCGCTGGCCACCGCCTTGGCGTAGGCGTCGGTCAGCTTCTGCTTGATCTCGTCCGGTGTATCCTTGTGCACGAAGGCGCCCCAGAACGAGCCCCACGGCAGGTACTCGGCGATCTCCGGCAGAGACTCGGTGATCGGCTCGACGCCTGGCAGATCCGGCACCTCTTGCGTGGCAATCACCGCCAGCCCCTTGAGCTTGCCGGTGCGGATCATTTCCTTGGATGCCGCCAGGCTCAGTGGGGTGAAGTCGATATGTTTGCCCAGCAGCGCGGTGACGCTGGGGCCGTCTCCGGCGAAGGTCACTTCGCGCACCTTGAGCTCGCCCACCGCGTTGATCATCGCATGCACCGTGCTCGGGATCCCGCCGGCGCCGGTACCACCCATGCGCAGGGTGCCCGGATTGGTCTTGGCCTCGGCCAGCAGCTCGGCCATGGAGTTCCACGGCGCATCGGCATGGGTGACGATCACCGCTACGTTCTGGCCAATGATATTGACCGGATAGAAGTCGCTATAGTCGAACTTGGCCAGGCCCAGCACCGGATACAGCTGCGGGTTTTCCGCACCGAGCAGCAGAGTGTAGCCGTTCGGTCTTTGCTGCAGTACGTAGGTACTGCCTACAACCCCCGTACCGCCCGGACGGTTGTTGAGGATCAGCTTGCCACCCAATTCTTTCTCCACATGGGGCGCCAGGCTACGCATCACACTGTCGGTGCCGCCACCAGCACCCCAGGGGATCACGGCCTGGATGCTGCGCTCGGGATAATCGGCGTGAACGGATAGGGTCAGGGTGCCGAGTGCAATGGCGGCACTGGCGCATAGAGCTTTGAGCATGTGGAGGTTCTCCATCTGGTTATTGTTGTTGACCCCTGCCGGCCGGGGCACGCCTTGACGCAATCGATTCAGGAATGGGACAGGGAGGCCTTGCGCTTCAGCCAACCGAACAGAGGCGTGTTGCCCAACAGGATCAGCAGCATGCCGATGGTCAAAACCAGCGATACGGGATTGCTGACCAGTTCCGCCATCAGCTCGAACGGGCTGTCGCCGACCGACGCCATGGCCTGGCGGTAGGCGTTGTCCATCATCGGGCCGAGGATCACGCCGAGGATGATCGGGCCCATCTGGAAGCCAAAGGCCTTGAGGAAGTAGCCGAGCAGACCGAAGCCGAGCATCCAGTACACTTCGGTCATACTGCTGTTGATCGAGTAGGTGCCGACCACGCAGAGCACCAGGATCAGCGGGATCAGTATGGCCTTGGGCAATTCCACCAGCCTGGCGAACAGCTTGATGCCCATCAGGCCGAAGATCAGCAGGAAGACATTGGCCAGGGCCAGGTTGCCGACGGTGAACCAGAAGATGTGCGGGTTATCCACCATCAGCATCGGGCCAGGGTTGAGGCCGTGAATCACCAGAGCACCAATGATCACCGCGGTCACTGCATCGCCCGGGATGCCCAGGGTCAGCATGGGGATATAGGCGCTGCCTACCGCCGAGCTGTTGGCGGTTTCCGGCGCCACCAGACCTTCATAGGCACCCTGGCCGAATGGCGCAGTAGGATTCTTCACCGTACGCTTGGCATGGTCATAGGCCAGCAACGCGGCTATATCGCCGCCAACACCTGGCAGCGCGCCGACCAGCACACCGATGATCGAGGTGCGCAGCGACAGCGGCAGGAACTTCAGCACCATGGCGATGGAAGGGATGATCTTGTCGACCTTCTGCCGCACCACAGCGGCATCCAGGTTGTGCAACTGATAGAGCGCCTCGGCGACGCCAAACAGACCGATCATCACCACCACGTAGTGGATGCCTCCCATCAGCTCGACCTGGCCAAGGGTGAAACGGCCCTCGGCGGTCACCGGATCCATGCCGATCAAGCCGATCACCGCACCCAGCGCCGCAGCGAAGATACCCTTGGCCAACGAGCCGTCGGCCAGACTGCCGACCAGCAGCAGGCCGATGGCGGCGACCATGAAGTAGTCGCGCGGGGCGAACTGCAGGGCCAGATCGCCGATCACCGGGGCCGCAGCGGCCAGCACCAGGGTGCCGACCAGGCCGCCGATCACCGACATCACCGTGCTCAGACCAATGGCCTGCCCGGCCTCCCCGCGCTTGGCCAGGGGGTAGCCGTCGAAAGCGGTGGCCACCTGCGCCGGGCCGCCGGGAATGTTCAGCAGGATGGCGCTGCGCGCACCGCCGTAGACCCCACCAATGAAGATGCCGACGATCAGCGCCAGGGCGTTGTTGACGTCCCAGGCGAAGGTGAAGGACACCAGGATGGACACCGCCATGGTCACCGACAGGCCGGGGATGGCGCCGATGTAGATACCGGCGAAGGTACCCAGCGCGGTCAGCATCAGCAGGTTCGGATGGGTCCAGGCCATGAACAGGTATGAGAGCGTTTCGCTCATGAGGATCTCCTTAGGGGAGGTAGACGCTGAACGCCAGGGTGAACAGCAGGTAGATCAGCAGCACGGACAGCACGCTGGTGAGCAGCGCACCCATGAGCCGGCCATTGCGCAGGTAGGCGATGGAAAGCAGCAGGAACACGAAGGTGCTGACATAAAAACTGGCCCACTGAATCGCCGCCAGATAGACCGTGGCCAGCAGAATGAAGACCAGCACGCGCCGGGGAAAATGCAGGTGGCAGAACTGCCTGAGGGTGTCGAGCCAGCCCCCGTAGGCTGCGGGTTGCTTGTGGCGCAGGGCGAAGAGCACCCGGGTCGCCGACACCACCAGGATCAGGCTGATGCCCAGCGGAAAGGCGCCCGGCGAGCTGATCGACGACAAGCCGGCGATCGCATAGGCCTGAACCAGGATGAACAGGCTGGCAAGCAGCAGCGCCAGACAGAAAGCGCGCTCACCCACCAGCATTTTTCCAGTCGTTTTCATAGCAGGACTCCAACGGGATGCAGGGCGGTCAGGCACGAGCCCGGGCGGAGCCCCGGCCGAGCCAGGCACGCAACGGAGAGCGGCCCGACGCCGCTGCGCCGGAGGGCATGACAGCCTGTACTGGAGTGCTCGGCGGCATGCTCAGGATGCACGCGGCGGGAGCGAGGAAAGACCAGTGGTCGAGGAGCGGGGGCTGGTCAGCGCGCTCGCACGGTGCGGGCACCAGGCACGACCAGGCCCGGCGAAGACCGTTGAATAGCCGCGAGCGAACCGTCACAGCGGCGGCAGGTGCCGGATCGGCAGATGGGAAACGGCTCGACTGGAGCCCGCCGGATGCTTGCTTGTTGTTGTTCATCGTTGCCTCCGAGCACCTTGCGGTGCCGGTCATGGTGTTTTCTTGGAGTTTTAAGTAACCAACTAGTTATTTATATTCCACTCGCATTCCGGGCGCAAGCCCCGATTGCGCGCACACCACCAAACGGCAACGAACGCCTCGGCGCCCGAGCCCCGCGGCACGACGAAATGCAAGATCGGAAGATTCGGGAAAGGCGCGGCATCCGGACGGATGCCGCGCCTGCGGCCGAAGCACCGGCGCGCAGCACGCCTCGAGGCCGAGCAGCGCGCGCCGGAAACAGGATGGGTGGGCCTGCCCGCGAGCGGCAGGCACAGGCTCAGATGTACTGCTTCTCGCCCTGACGGCTGAAGCGTTCGGCCACCTCCGAAGGGCCGAGACTGCGGCCCAGCAGGAGATCCGCGCCCTTTTCGCCGATCATGATGCTCGGCGCATTGGTATTGGCGCTGACCAGGCGCGGCATGATCGACGAATCGACGACCCGCAGCCCCGGGACACCCCGCACCCGCAGCGCCGGATCGACCACCGCTAGGGCGTCGATGCCCATCTTGCAGGTGCCCACGGGATGATAGCCGGTTCTGCCGCAGCGCCTGGCGTAGTCCTCGTAGTCCGCCTGGGTGCGCATGCTCGAACCGGGGAAATGCTCGGCCTTGATGTAACGGCGCAGCGCCTCCTGAGACATGATTTCCCGGCTCAGCCTGATGCCCTCGACCGACATTTTCAAATCGTACGGATCGTCGATGTAGTTCGGGTCGATGCAGGGCGCGACCAATGGGTCGGCACTCTGCAGGGTCACGCTGCCCCGGCTGAGCGGCCGCAGGAAATACGAATTCAAGGTACAGCCCGAACCGGACGGCACCGGCGGGATACCCGCCTCGACCCCCGCGCCCGGCAGGAAGTGGAACTGCAGATCCGGGGTCGGCGACTGCGAATCGCCGTACCAGAAGGCGCCGCCCTCGGCGATATTGGAGGTTACCGGGCCCTTGTTGAACAGTTTGTACTCGAGCCCGGCCAGCAGCATCATGTGCGGCCTGGCGTACTTGTCCAGGCTGTAGGCGCCGTTGAGCTCGTAGACGATATCGATGTCGAAATGATCCTGCAGGTTCTGCCCGACCCCCGGCAGATCCTGCACCAGCTCGATGCCCTGGGCTCGCAGCGCGTCGGCGGGGCCGATGCCGGACAGCATCAGGATCTTCGGCGAACCGATGGCGCCAGCCGCCACCACGACCTCCCGCTCGGCCCGGGCGAAGCGGATCTCCCTGGAAGTCCGCCCCTGGACGTATTCGACACCGACGGCGCGTCCGTTCTCGATCCGCACCCTGGTCACCAGGCATTCGGTCAGCACCGTCAGGTTGGCGCGCTCGCGGGCATCCTTGAGATAGCCCTGCGCCGCACTGCAACGACGCCCGCCGCGCTGGGTGACCTGATAGGTGCCGCAGCCTTCCTGGCGCGCGCCGTTGAAGTCCGGATTGAAGGGTATACCGGCCTCCTGGGCGGAGCGCACGAAGGCCTTGGTCAGCTCGTTGACGCTGATCAGGTCGCAAACCCCGAGCGGCCCGCCGCTGCCGTGGTATTCGTTGGCGAAGCGTTCGTTATCCTCGGCGCGGCGGAAATAGGGCAGCACATCGCGGTAGGCCCAGCCCCGGCAGCCCTCCTCCTGCTCCCACATATCGTAGTCACGGGCGTTGCCGCGGGTGTAGACCATGGCGTTGATCGAGCCGCCACCGCCCAGCACCCGGCCCTGGGGATACAGCATCGAACGGTTGTGGCCGTTGCCCTGCGGGGTCGTGCCATAGCCCCAGGTCAGCGGGCCGCCGGTCATCTTGAAGAAACCCACCGGCATGTGGATGTAAGGGTTGGTATCGGCAGGACCGGCCTCGAGCAGCAGCACGCGGATGTCCGGCGACTCGCTGAGACGCGAGGCCAGGACGCAGCCGGACGAGCCGCCGCCGACGATGACGTAATCGTACATATTATTGTTCTCCTAAAACCCAGCCCGGACGACTCAGGCTTCGACCCAGCGGGGACGATCCCCGATCTGGACATGCACGGACTTGAGCTCGGTGTACTCCTCCACACCATAGCGCCCGGTCTCCCGGCCGATGCCCGACTGCTTGAAACCACCGGATGGCAGCTCGGGGCCGCCAGTGATGGTGGTATTGACCCAGACCCGCCCGGCCTTGATCGCACGCACGGCCCGCAGCGAGGTGTCCAGGTCGCGGGTCCAGATGCTGGCGGCCAGGCCGAAAGGCGTGTCGTTGGCCAGTTGCATGGCCTGCTCGAAATCGTCGAAGACAGTGATCGTCAGCACCGGCCCGAAGATTTCCTCGCGGGCGATGACCATCTCCGGCACGACATCGGCGAACAGCGTCGGCTCGACATACAGGCCGGCCGGGCTAGCGATGCGCTTGCCGCCGTGGAGCAGGCGCGCGCCCTCGCCCTTGCCCTGCTCGATATAGGCAAGGATACGCTCGAGATGACGGGCCTCGGTGATCGAACCGACCTGGGTGGACTCATCCAGGGGATCGCCGATGCGCACCTTGCCGATCAGCGCGAGCAGCCTGTCGACCAGCGCGTCGGCGACCGAGCGCTGCACCAGCAGGCGGCTGCCGCTCACACAGCACTGCCCGGCGTTGAAACATATGCCGAAGACGATGGCATCGGCCGCCGCGTCCAGGTCGGCATCGGCGAAGACCACCTGTGGATTCTTGCCGCCCAGCTCCAGGCCGACCTTCTTCATGTTGCCGGCGGCCGCCGCCAGCGTGAGGCGGCCGACCTCCGTCGAGCCGGTGAACGACACCATGTCCACGTCCATGTGCTCGGAGATGGCCTGGCCCACCCTGGAACCGCTGCCGGTCACCACGTTCACCACGCCGGCCGGCAAGCCGGCCTCCTCGAGGATGGCCGCCAGTTCGAGCGTGCTGCCGGAAGTCAGCTCGCTGGGCTTGACCACCAGGGTACAGCCCGACGCCAGGATGAACGGCAGGCGCTCGGCGAGGATGAAGAATGGAAAGTTCCAGGGCGTGATCAAGCCCACCACACCAATCGGCTCACGGGTCACCAGGCCGAGCAGGCCGCCGCCCAGGTTGTTGAAGCTGTCGCCGTGCAGCGCGCGGGCCTGGCCCGCGGCATATTCCCAGATCCCGGCGGCGGCCTGGATCTCGCCCCGCGCCTGGCTGATCGGCTTGCCGGTCTCGAGGGTTTCGCGCAGCGCCAGCGCGTCGGACCGCTCGCGGATGAGCCGCGCCACCTTGAGCAGCACTTCGGCCCTGACCTCCCCGCCCACCTGCGACCAGCGCCCATCGTCGAAGGCCTGGCGGGCCGCGGCGACCGCCTGCTCGACATCCTCGCGCTGGGCGGACGGATAGATACTGACCGGGACATCGTGGGCGGGGCTGCTGCGTACGACCTGGGCCGAGCCCACGCCGCCGGTCCACTGCCCGTCGATGAACATGGCGTAGACCTTGGGTTGCGCCGGCAGCTTCTCTAAGCATTGCTTGTCACTCATTACCTTCATCCTCTGTATGGGCACTCAGCCTCTGACGGCCTCCGCCCTAGCTATGCCGAACACGCCCCAAGGAGGCCATCCAGCGGCTTTTCCACAAGCAATATATAACTAACCAGTTGTTTACATACAAGTCCCATGACAAGCTTTGTTTGTCCAACCCAAGGCCTTCCGGATAAGCTCTTGGCCTGCGAACCCGACCCGCAGACCATCAATTCTTGGCAATACTCAAGCTCTGGAGACCCGCCTCTAATGGCAAGCAAATCGACTGGCACGGACAAGGAAAGACCCACGCGTGATGCCGAGGCCACACGCGGTCGCATTCTCAAGGCGGCAAAAGTCGAATTCGCCAAGCTTGGCCTGGCTGGCGCCCGCATCGATGGCATAGCCCGACGCGCCAAGTCGAACAAACGCATGATCTATGAGTACTACGGCAACAAGGACGGACTGTTCCAGGCTGTCCTCGAGGAGGCCTACACCAACATCCGCAGCGCCGAGCGCAAACTCAGGCTCGAGGAACTGGAGCCACGGGAGGCGATCAGCAAACTGATCACCTTCACCTGGAACTACTACCTGAAGAATCCGCAGTTCCTCACCTTGGTCAACAGCGAGAACCTGTACCGGGCCGCCCACCTGAAAGCGTCGGCAAAGATCGGCGAAATGCACAGGCCGCTGGTGCAACTGGTCGGCGACATCCTCGAGCGCGGCGTGGCACAAGGCGTGTTCAGGCCCGGCATCGACCCCATCCAGCTCAATATCAGCATCGCCGCCATCAGCTACTACTACCTGAACAACCGCTTCACCGGCGAAGTCATCTACGGCTTCGACTTCACCTCGCCCGAGGCGCTGAAGGAACGCCTGGAATTCAATATCCAGACCATCCTCGCCTCCCTGCGCCCGGACTGATCCACAGCCTGCCAGCAGACGTTCCCCAGAAGCTCGCCGCGGCGACTGCACGGATACGGATGCGGAAGGGCCTTGGCCGTAGGGCGCTGGCGCCCTGACGGGCTGCGCAGAACAGCAGCGTCAGCCCCCGATACACCACCTGGGAAACCGGCCGGATTACGCCAACGGCACTACCCGCACCTCGCGCACGATCGGCGTGAACGCCATGCGCTCGATGACGTCGCGCTGGATATCGACCCCCTCGACCACCTCGATCAGCTCGATGCCATCGCCAACCAGACGGAACACGGCGCGCTCGGTCACATACAGAACCTCCTGCCCGGCCGCCAGGGCCTGCGGGCCACTGAAGGTGATATGGCTCACCCGCTCGACCAGCTTGGGCACCTGCCCGAGACCGGTCAGCCGCAAGGCGGCGCCATCGGCCACGACCTGCAGCCCCTTGGCCTCGAAGGCGCCGCAGAACACCACCTTCCTGGCGCCCTGGGTGATATCGATGAAACCGCCAGGCCCCACCAGCGTCCCGCCCAGGTGCGACACATTGACATTGCCCAGTCCGTCCATTTCGCCCATGCCCAGGAAGGCCATGTCCACACCGCCACCACTGTAGAAATCGAACTGGTCGAGGGAGGTGACTATCGCCTGCGGGTAGCGGGCCGAGCCGAACATGGCGCCATCCATCATGCGGCCGTTGTGGATGCCCTGCTCGATGCTGCCCCAATAGGGCACGGGCGGCTCCCGCTCGGCCAGCAGGGCCGGAATGCCCCCCGGAATACCGAAACCGAAATTCAGCGACAGCCCCGGGGTGATCTCGCGCGCGGCCCGCTGGGCGATGAGACGGCGTATGCCTTCGGGCGCCTCCGCTGCCTGCACCTCGCCACCCGGCAGGCACTCGCCGCTGATCGCCGGATCGTATTCGCTGGCGATGGACTGGCGCTGCCCGGGCACCGCCACCAGCGCATCGACCAGCACCCCCGGGATGCGCACCAGGCGCGCCGGCACGAATGGCTGCGCGCTGAGCCCACGCACCTGCACGAACACCTGCCCGTCACAACTATGGGCCGCCAGCGCCAGGGCATAGGCATCCAGGTCGGCGGCCTCGTGGCACAAGCTGATATTGCCGCTCGGGTCGGCCAGGCTACCGCGCAGCAGGGCGACATCGATCCGCAATGGCTTGTAGCGCAGGTAGCGCCTGCCATCGAGCTCCAGGCTCTCGACCAGCTCCTCGGTCGCCCGTCCGTTGCACTTGCCGCCCGCCACCAGGGGATCGGCGAAAGTACCCAGGCCGATATGGGTGATCAACCCCGGGCGGGCGGCGCCGATCTCGCGCATCAGCGCCATGATCACCCCGGCGGGCAGGCTGTAGGCCTCGATCTCCTCGTTGCGGGCCAGCGCCTGCATCTTCGACGACCAGCTCCAGTGCCCACCGATCACGCGCTTGACCAGCCCCTTGTGCGCCAGGCGATCCAGCCCGCTGCCCTGGCCGTTACCGATACCCAGGGCATGCACCAGGGTCAGGCCGCACGGATGCCCCGTCTCGAGAAATCTCGCCTCGACCGCCGCCAGTAGCGCATCGGGCTCCAGCAGGGTGCCCGAGCCACACACCGCAACGGTCGCGCCATCCGCAATCCGGCTGGCCACTTCATACGCCGAAATACAGCTTCTTTTCATTGTTTTCACCTCATCGGCCCTGCCGAGTCAATCGTCGCCTGGCCTCACCCATTCCGCTTGACGGGGGCGCACGGCTCGCTTTAAATAAATAACTAGTTGGTTACATAATATAGATTAGAGAAGCACCGAAAAGAACACAACCACCCCCGCGACCCGCACCGTCACCGACCAACAAAAAGGAAAAGACCATGCAGCTGTCCGAAACCCACATGCAGATCCGCGACCTGACCCGGCGCTTCGCCGACGAAGTGATCCGCCCCGTCACCGAAAAGCTCGACCATGAAGAGAGCTTCCCGGCCGACATCTACCGCCAGCTGGGCGAACTGGGCCTGTTCGGCATCACCGTGCCCGAGGCCTACGGCGGAGCCGGCCTGGATACCCTCGCCTATGCCCTGGTCATGGAAGAGCTGTCGCGCGGCTACAGCTCGATCGCCGACCAGTGCGGCCTGCTCGAACTGGTCGGCACCCTGCTCTCGGTACACGGCAGCGAGGCCCAGCGCGAGCGCCACATACTGCCGCTGCTGCGCGCGGAAAAACGCCCGGCCTACTGCATCACCGAGGCCGAGGCCGGCTCGGACGTTTCCGGCATCCGTACCACCGCGGTGCGCACCGACAACGGCTGGCGCCTCAACGGCTCGAAACTGTGGATCCACAACGCGCCAGTGGCCGACCTGGCGTTCGTCCTGGCACGCACCGACCCGGCCGCGGGCAAGCGCGGCATGAGCATCTTCATCGTCGACTGCCACCTGCCCGGCGTGTCCAAAGGGCCCAAGGAACACAAGATGGGGCAGCGCGCCTCCCAGGTCGGCGGCCTCAACTTCGATAACGTCGAACTCGCCGAAGACGCCCTGCTCGGCCAGGAAGGCCGCGGCTTCCACATGATGATGAGCGCACTGGACAAGGGCCGCGTCGGCATCGCCTCGCTGGCGGTGGGCATCGCCCAGGCAGGGCTCGAGGCGGCGCTGGAATACGTGCCCCAGCGCAAGCAGTTCGGCCGCCCGATCGCCGACAACCAGGGCCTGCAATGGATGCTCGCGGACATGGCCAAGGACATCCGCGCCGCGCGCCTGCTGGTGCAGGATGCCGCCAGCCGCCTCGACCGCCAGGACAACGCCACCATCGCCTGTTCCATGGCCAAGTGCTTCGCCGCCGACGTGGCCGTGGCGCAGACCGCCAATGCGGTGCAGATGTTCGGCGGCAGCGGCTTCATTCGCGGCTTCGAGGTCGAGCGCCTGTACCGCGACGCCAAGATCACCCAGATCTACGAAGGCACCAACCAGATCCAGCGCAGCATCATCGCCCGCGAGCTGCTGGCCCATGGAGCGCGGCCATGAGCGCGCGCCCGGTAGCCCTGGTCACCGGTGCCCGCCGCGGCATCGGCCGCGCCATCGCGGTCGGCCTGGCCCAGGCCGGCTACGACCTGGCCCTGGTGGACCTCGAAATCAGCGACGAGCTGAGGCACAGCGTTGAGCTGGCCCAGGCCCATGGCGCCAAGGCCATCGCGCTGGCCGCCGACATCGCCGCCATCGAAGCCCATGAAGGCTTGCTGCACAGGGCCGAACAGGCCCTGGGACGGCTGTCCTGCCTGGTCAACAATGCCGGCGTCTCGGTGCTGTCGCGCGGCGACCTGCTGGACGTCAGCACGGAGAGTTTCGACCGCTGCCAGCAGATCAACCTGCGCGGCACCTTCTTCCTCACCCAGGCCTTCGCCCGCTACCTGCTGGCCAGGGAGCCGGGCGACCGGCATCGCAGCATCGTCACCATCACCTCCTCCAATGCCCAGGCGGTGTCGATCCAGCGTGGCGAGTACTGCGTCTCCAAGGCCGGGCTGTCCATGGCTTCCCGCCTGTTCGCGGTACGCCTGGCCGAGCACGGCATCGGCGTCTACGAGGTGCAGCCCGGGCTGATCGCCACGGAAATGACGGCGCCGTCCAAGGCCCGCTACGACAGCGAGATCGAACGCGGCCTGACCGCCATCAAGCGCTGGGGCCAGCCCGAGGACGTCGCCCGCGTGGTCGCCACCATGGCCAGCGGCGCCCTGCCCTACACCGTCGGCCAGGCCATCCCCGTGGATGGCGGCCTGTTGATGCCCAAATTCTGAAGACTGTCCGAGACCACACCATGACCTCCCTTGCCCTCAAGCTCCCGACTCCCACGACCGAACGGCTCCTGCAGACCTACAACCTGAGCGGCCAGCCGCTCGCCATCCCCGGGCAGCCGCAACCCTTCAACCGCCTGGCCCTTTCCGCCGCCCACGTGGTCGCCGACCCCATGAGCCCCGCCCAACCGGGGCAGACGGCGGCGATCGACTGGCAGGCCACCATCGCCTATCGCCGCTACCTGCTCGGCCAGGGCCTGGGTATCGCCGAAGCCATGGATACCGCGCAGCGCGGCATGGGCCTGGACTGGCCGCAGGCGCTGGAACTGATCAAGCGCACCCTGGCGGAAACCCGCGATATCCCGGAGGCCCTGATTTTCTCCGGATGCGGCACCGATCAGCTGGAAGCGGCTCAGGCCGGTAGCCTCGACGACGTGCTGCGCGCCTACGACGAACAGCTGAGCGCCATCCAGCGCCTCGATGGCCGCATCATCCTGATGGCCAGCCGCGCCCTGGCGCGCGTGGCCCGTGGCACCGAGGATTACCGCCGGGTATACGGCGAGGTGCTGGGCAACGCCCAGGAGCCGGTGATCCTGCACTGGCTGGGAGACATGTTCGACCCGGCCCTCAAGGGCTACTGGGGCAGCGATGACTTCGAGGCCTCCCTGCAGACCTGCCTGGAGATCATTCACCAGCACGCCGACAAGGTCGACGGCATCAAGATCTCCCTGCTCGACAAGGACAAGGAGATCCGCCTGCGCCGACTGCTGCCCGCCGGAGTGAAGATGTACACCGGCGACGACTTCAACTATCCGCAGCTGATCGCCGGCGACGAGCAGGGTTACTCCCACGCCCTGCTCGGGATCTTCGACGCCATCGCCCCGGCCGCCTCCCACGCCCTGGGCGCCCTGGCCGCCGGCGACAACGCCCGCTTCCACCAGTTGCTGGCCCCCACGCTGCCGCTGGCGCGGCTGATCTTCAGCAGCCCGACCCAGTACTACAAGACCGGGGTGGTGTTCCTCGCCTACCTCAATGGCCATCAGGATCACTTCGTCATGCTCGCCGGCCACCAGGCCCTGCGCCCGCTGCCCTATTTCAGCGAGATCTTCCGCCTGGCCGACCAGGCCGGCCTGCTCGCCGACCCCGAGCGGGCGGTCGCCCGCATGAAGGCGTTCCTCGCGCTCTACGGCGTCGCCGGCTGACCCGCGGGCCTCCCAGCGCTGCAGCGGCAGCGCTGATCCCCCCAGGAGAGAACCATGTCACTACGCCCCCTGCAGAACCGCCTGGATCTGTGCTCGATCAACACCGCCACCCTCGGCCACCGCCTGCCCATCGAGCAGGTGGTGGAGCGGGTCGCCCGCGCCGGTTTCGGCGCCATCGCCCCCTGGCGCCGCGACCTCGACGGCTGCGACGTCGCCAGGGTCGCTCGGCACATTCGCGCTGCCGGCCTCAAGGTCAGCAGCTATTGCCGCTCCACCTATCTGCCGGCCAGCGACGCGGCGGGCCTGGCCGCCAACATCGAAGACAATCGCCGCGCCCTGGAACAGGCGGCGCTGCTGGGAGCGGAATGCTTCGTGATGGTGGTCGGCGGCCTGCCGGAAGGTTCCAAGGATCTGCCCGGCGCCCGCCGACAGGTACTCGAAAGCGTCGCCCGGCTGCTCGAATACGCCCGGCAGTACGCCGTGCCCCTCGCCCTCGAGCCCCTGCACCCCATGTATGCGGCCGACCGCTCATGCCTGTCGACGCTGCAGCAGGCACTGGATCTGTGCGAACTGCTGGAGCCCGAATACCAGTACCTGGGCGTTGCCATAGACGCCTACCATTGCTGGTGGGATCCCGAACTGCACACGCAGATCCGGCGGGCCGGCGCGAACCGGCGCATTCTCGGCCTGCACCTGTGCGACTGGCTGGTACCGACCCGCGACCTGCTGCTGGATCGCGGAATGATGGGCGACGGGGTCATCGATTTACCGAGCCTGCGCCATACCACCGAACAGGCTGGCTATACAGGGCTCATGGAGGTAGAGATCTTCTCCCGAGACAACTGGTGGCGGCGCCCCGAAGCCGAAGTCCTGCAGGTGTGCGCCCAGCGCCTGCAGAGCTGCTGTTAAAGCCAAGCCGGCCATCTTGGCATAAAAGCGATATCCGCAAGCCTTCGAGGGCCTCCCTGCTTAGTTTGCCCAAAGGAAAATACCCAGGGATTGAAAGATCGAGTGGCCGATCTCTGCATTGGCTCCTACAACTGCAGCAAGGAACACTGTCACAACTCGTTGGGAGAGTGAAATCGCTGTCAGCCAAGCGTTTTGGCGGGTCAATCTGGCAGAAAGGCTTCCACGATCATGCCTTGCGTAGTGAAGACGATGTGCTTGGCATAGCCCGCTACATCGTGGCAAATCCAGTACGCGCTGGATTGGTCACACGAGTAGGCGACTACCCGCACTGGGACGCAATCTGGCTGTAAGCATATCGCCAGCCCACCGCGTTAGGAACGTCGCCCCGGCGCGAAATGACTGCGGGAGCACTGCAAGCGCCGTAGGGTGGATCACGCTTCATCGATCCACCGATACAACAAAAAAAGCGTCAGCTACGCGCCCCGATCTCCCCTACTTACTGCCAATTGCCTGAGAGCCTGTTCACGATCTTTGTGCACTTGGCAAACAGGAACCCGTATCCCTATAGATCGGCGGCAATGTGGCGTAAGCGGACGGTCGGTGACCCGCGTTGAACCATGGATCACGGCCTTCGGCCCCGGATTACGCCTGCGGCTAATCCAGGCTACGTTCGGCCACGACCTGTAGCTTGGATTAGCCCGTAGGATGGGTGAAACCCATCAATTTCCGATGGGTTTCACCCATCCTACGACTGTCCGCTCCCGCCTTTCTGCTGTCATTGCTCGAAAGATCGTGAACAGGTTCTGAGCCCGTAGATGGGTCAGGAACAGCGACGATAGCCATCGCGGGGTTGACCGCCATTCATGCACAGGGGACGCTATTGCTCGATGGGCCTGATCGGGCGGCCCGTCAGTTTATTGAACATTCGCGTACCGAGGCGACTCAAAAAGCTCGGAACTGATGTGCTGCAGCTGACGCGCATCAGCTCCATACACAATGTTTGATCGTCTCCGGCGCGCTCTGGAGCGTGCTGGAACTCAGAACCGGTACACAACTGGTACGGACTGAAGTTAAGGAGGAACAGAGCCCAGGACATATGCGGGCTTTATAGACTATGTGCGGAATAGCAGGCGAATTACGCTTCGATAACCGACCGGCCGACCTGGCTGCCGTCGAACGCATCACCCACCACCTCGCCCCACGTGGCCCCGACGCCCATGGCTTCCACAGCCGCGGCCCTGTCGCCTTCGGCCACCGTCGACTGAAAATCATGGATCTCGCCGAAGCCTCGGGCCAGCCGATGATCGATAACGATCTCGGCCTGTCGATGGTCTTCAACGGCGCCATCTACAACTACCCGGAACTGCGCAGCGAGCTGGAACAGCTTGGCTATCGCTTCTTCTCGGGCGGCGATACCGAAGTGCTGCTCAAGGGCTATCACGCCTGGGGCACAGACCTGCTGCCCAAGCTCAACGGCATGTTCGCCTTCGCCATCTGGGAGCGCGACAGCCAACAGTTGTTCATCGCCCGTGACCGTCTTGGCGTAAAGCCGCTGTATCTTTCCAAGACCAGGGATCGCCTGCGTTTCGCCTCCAGCCTGCCAGCCTTGCTGCAAGGCGGCGATATCGCCAAGACCCTCGACCCTATCGCGCTCAACCACTACCTGAACTTCCATGCCGTGGTACCGGCACCGCGCACCATTCTTGCCGGTGTCGAGAAGCTGCCGCCGGCCACCTGGATGCGCATCGACATCAACGGCAAGGTCGAGCAGAAGGTCTGGTGGACGCTGAACTACGGCCCGAAAGCCGAGGAAGCCAACTACGGTTTCGAAGAGTGGCGCGATGCGGTGCTCGACGGCATGCGCGAGGCGGTTTCGATCCGTCAGCGCGCGGCGGTCGATGTCGGCGTGCTGCTCTCCGGCGGCGTCGACTCCAGCATGCTGGTCGGCCTGCTGCGTGAAGCGGGCGTCGACAACCTGCTGACCTTTTCCATCGGTTTCCAGGATGCCGGCGGCGAGCGTGGCGACGAATTCCAGTACTCGGATCTGATCGCCAAACGCTTCGGCACCCAGCATCACCAGTTGCGCATCGGCGAGAACGAGATTCTCGATCAACTGCCAGCCGCCTTCCGCGCCATGAGCGAGCCGATGGTCAGCCACGACTGCATCGCCTTCTACCTGCTATCGCGGGAAGTGGCCAAGCACTGCAAAGTGGTGCAGAGCGGCCAGGGTGCCGATGAGCTGTTCGCCGGCTACCACTGGTATCCGCTGGTCGATGGTGCCGAAGACGCCTTCAGCGCTTACCGCAAGGCCTTCTTCGACCGCGAGCACGACGAGTACGCTGCCTGCGTGCAGCCCGCCTGGCTGACCGATGACATGGCCGGCGAATTCGTCCGCCAGCACTTCGCCCAGCCTGGCGCCGACGCCGCCGTGGACAAGGCCCTGCGCCTGGACAGCACGGTGATGCTGGTCGACGACCCGGTCAAGCGCGTGGACAACATGACCATGGCCTGGGGCCTGGAAGCGCGTACGCCGTTCCTGGACTACCGCCTGGCCGAATTGTCCGCGCGCATCCCCGGGCAGTTCAAACTGCCGGAAGGCGGCAAGTACGTGCTCAAGGAAGCGGCGCGCAAGGTCATCCCTTCCGAGGTCATCGACCGCAAGAAGGGTTACTTCCCGGTGCCGGGTCTCAAGCATCTGGAAGGCGCGACGCTCGGTTGGGTACGCGATCTGCTGGTCGATCCGGCCCATGATCGCGGCATCTTCAATCCGCAGATGCTCGACCGCCTGCTGACCGATCCACAAGGCCAATTGACGCCACTGCGTGGCTCCAAACTGTGGCAGTTGGCGGCACTGAACCTGTGGCTGAGTGAACAGGGGCTGTAATGACGAACCGGGGGAGCCACTGCTCCCCCGTAACTCAACAGGAATGACCGCATTCGCCTCGCCGCGGATTAGCAGACAGGTCAACCGATAGCCGGCGAAAGCCGGATATGCGAAAGCAAAGGAACATTCTCCAATGCGAGCCACTGCCCACAATCAACGCCTCCTCCGGGGCCAATCCCCCTCCTATGAACGCCTGCAGGCCCGTTTCGCCGAAGAGCACGGCGACGGCATCAGCCAACCACAGCTCGTGCATTGCGGCTGGGGACGGCTGCTGATCGGACATACGTTCCCTGATGCTGCCATGCTGGCTGAAGAGCTACTCAGCGAAGAGCCCGGCGAGCGCGACATCGCCCTCTACGTCGCCGCGCCACAGCAGGTACTGGCCCAGGCGCCGCAACAGTTGTTTCTCGATCCGTCGGACACCCTGCGCCTGTGGTTCAGCGACTATCGCCAGGCTCGTCGAGGCTTCCGTGGTTTTCGCGTACGCCGTGCGCAGACGCCGGAAGACTGGCAGGCGATCAACTGCCTGTACCAGACCCGCGGCATGCTGCCCATCGACACGGAAAAACTGACGCCTCGTCATCAGGGCGGCCCGGTCTACTGGCTGGCCGAGGATGAAGACAGCGGCGCGGTGATCGGCAGCGTGATGGGCCTTAACCACCAGAAGGCCTATCACGATCCTGAAAACGGCAGCAGCCTGTGGTGCCTGGCGGTCGACCCAGCCTGTAGCCGCCCCGGCGTTGGCGAAGTCCTGGTGCGCCACCTGATCGAACACTTCATGAGCCGCGGCCTGAGCCACCTCGACCTGTCGGTACTGCATGACAACGGCCAGGCCAAGAAGCTCTACGCCAAACTCGGCTTTCGTGAGCTGCAGACCTTCAGCATCAAGCGCAAGAACGGCATCAACCAGCCGCTGTTTCTCGGCCCTGGCCCGGACGACAACCTCAACCCTTATGCGCGCATCATCGTCGACGAAGCCCGTCGTCGCGGTATCGAAGCCCATATCGATGATGCAGAGGCCGGCCTGTTCACCCTCAGCCAAGGCGGCCGCCGTATCCGCTGCCGCGAGTCGCTGACCGACCTGACCAGCGCCGTGACCATGACCCTGTGCCAGGACAAGCGCCTGACCCATCGCACCCTCAGCCGCGCCGGCCTCAGCCTGCCGGCCCAGCGCCTGGCGGGCAGTGCCGAAGAGAACGCGGCATTTCTCGCCGAGCACGGCAGCCTGGTGGTCAAACCCGTGGACGGCGAACAAGGCCAGGGCGTGGCAGTCGACCTGCGCACGCCGGCCGATGTGCAGGCGGCCATCGAGCGCGCCCGCCCCTTCGATGAACGCGTATTGCTGGAGAGCTACCACGAAGGTTTCGACCTGCGCATCGTGGTGATCGGTTTCGAAGTGGTTGCCGCCGCGATCCGCCGTCCGGCAGAAGTGCTCGGCGACGGTCGCCACACCATTGGCGAGCTGATCGATGCGCAAAGCCGGCGGCGCCAAGCTGCCACGGATGGCGAAAGCCGTATCCCAAAGGATGCCGAAACCCTGCGCACCCTGCACGCCGCCGGTTACGACTACGACAGCATACTGCCCCAGGGCAAACGCATGGCCGTACGCAAGACCGCCAACCTGCATACTGGCGGCATCCTCGAGGACGTCACCGCCATCCTTCACCCAACGCTCGCCGAAGCAGCGGTGAAAGCCGCCCGTGCGCTGGACATTCCGGTAGTGGGCCTCGACCTGCTGGTGCCTGCGGCGGATCAGCCCGAGTATGTGTTCATCGAAGCCAACGAGCGCGCCGGCCTCGCCAACCACGAACCACAGCCGACCGCAGAGCGCTTCATCGATCTGCTGTTCCCGCTCAGCCATGGCGTGGGCGATTGAGTCTTCTCATTATACGGATTGATAGGTTTCACCTACGCGGCCCGACCCGTCCACCGCTCTGCAATCGCAATGGTGGATGAAAAGAGCGTCATCCACCCTACGGAGTGAGCGTCCACTCCCGCCGTTGAGCGACCACTCAGCCCAATCGCTCGGATACAACATTTGATGTGTGACGCCACACTAGGATGGGTCGAGGAGCGAAGCGACGATACCCATCGATCGACCCAACGCTAGCCCGGCAGGAAACCCTCGCCGTTATCGCAGGTCAGCATATAACTCAGACCTGATTTACCGTCCGTCGACAGGGCGTCATGCATTCACCCAGGACTGACGCCGCTCGGCGGCCCATCCCCGTCATAGATGGAGATCCCATGTCGCAGCTTCCCGAACCCGATCTCGAATACATGCAGAAAGTGCTGCTGGAAATGCTCGCCATTCCCAGCCCCACCGGTTTTACCGACACCATCGTGCGCTACGTTGCCGAGCGACTGACAGAAATCGGTATCCCCTTCGAAATGACCCGTCGCGGCACCATCCGCGGCACACTCAAGGGCCGCCGCTATAGCCCGGATCGTGCGGTCTCCGTTCACCTCGACACCATTGGCGCCATGGTGCGCGAGATCAAGGACAACGGTCGTTTGTGCCTGACCGCCATTGGCTGCTGGTCGAGCCGCTTCGCCGAAGGCAGCCGCGTCAGCGTATTCAGCGATCACGGTGTGTTGCGCGGCAGCGTGTTGCCCTTGATGGCCTCCGGGCACGCGTTCAACACCGAAGTCGACCAAATGCCGATCTCCTGGGATCACGTCGAACTGCGCCTGGACGCCCTGGTCGCCAGCCGAGCCGACTGCGAGAGCCTGGGCGTATCGGTCGGCGATTTCGTGGCCTTCGACCCGCTACCGGAGTTCACTGAAAGCGGCCATATCAGCGCCCGCCATCTGGACGACAAGGCCGGCGTCGCCGCGCTGCTCGCCGCACTCAAGGCAGTGGTTGAAAGCGGCCAGGAGCCATACATCGACTGCCACCCACTGTTCACCATCACCGAAGAAGTCGGCTCAGGCGCCGCCGCGGCCCTGCCGTGGGACGTCAGCGAATTCGTCGGTATCGACATTGCCCCGGTAGCCCCCGGCCAGCGCTCTACCGAGCACACCGTCAGCGTGGCCATGCACGACTCAGGCGGCCCCTACGACTATCACCTGTCGCGGCAGCTGCTGCGCCTGGCGAGCGAAAACGAGATCCCCGTACGCCGCGACCTGTTCCGCTACTACCATAGCGACGCCCAGTCGGCGGTCACCGCAGGCCATGACATCCGCACCGCACTGATCGCCTTTGGCTGCGATGCCACCCACGGCTACGAGCGCACCCACATCGACAGCCTCGCTGCCCTCTCCCGCCTGCTCAGCGCCTACCTGCTCAGCCCACCGGTATTCGCAAGCGACGCACAGCCGGAAAACGGCTCCCTGGAACGCTTCAGCCACCAACTGGAACACGACGCACAAATGGAACCGGACACCCGGGTGCCCACGGTCGATAGCCTGGTCGGTAATCGGGACAAAGAAAGCTAGCCGCCCGGGCGTCCATATCGCCCGCAAGGCTAGGGCTTGTTGAGATACAGCTTTCCCCACCCCGCCTTCCTGTGGTGAAATTTTGGGTATGACTAGACTTGTACTCACCGACGCCCAATGGGCGAAGATGGAGCCACATTGCCTGGGCAAGCCAAGCGATCCAGGCCGTAGTGGTACGAATAATC